>NZ_JBDUXB010000001.1:0-61256 GCF_039945315.1 Tateyamaria sp.
TTACCCTGCTCAGATTAGCTTTAAGCAGGAACCCTTGGACTTTCGGCGAGAGTGTCTCTCACACTCTTTGTCGCTACTCATGTCATCATTCTCACTAGTGATCTCTCCACCGGATCGCTCACGCGCCGGCTTCACAGAAAAGACTTTGTCTTTTCTGACTTCTTATTTGCACTACCACCTTCGGCTACTTGAGTGCGAACACCCAGATAACTGTCGACGATAAATACAAGAAGTCAGGAAGACGTAGTCTTATGTCACACTACGCTCTGCTACCATGCAATAAATGCATCCTAAGCTTCGGCTCATGGCTTGAGCCCCGTTACATCTTCGCCGCAAGACAACTTATTTAGACCAGTGAGCTGTTACGCTATCTTTAAAGGATGGCTGCTTCTAAGCCAACCTCCTGGTTGTTTTGGTCGTCTCACCTGCTTTCCCACTTAGCCATGAATTAGGGGCCTTAGCTGGAGGTTAGGGTTGTTTCCCTCTTCACGACGGACGTTAGCACCCGCCGTCTGTCTGCCAGATAGTACTCTCGGGTATTCGGAGTTTGGTTAGGATCAGTAAGCCGGTGAGGCCCCATTACCCATCCAGTGCTCTACCCCCCGAGGTATTCGTCTGACGCTCTACCTAAATAGATTTCGCGGAGAACCAGCTATCTCCGAGTTTGATTGGCCTTTCACCCCTAGGCACAACTCATCCCGACCTTTTTCAACAGGTGTGGGTTCGGACCTCCAGTAAGTGTTACCTTACCTTCATCCTGGTCATGCCTAGATCACTCGGTTTCGGGTCTGATCCACCTAACTCATTCGCCCTATTAAGACTCGCTTTCGCTGCGCCTACACCTAACGGCTTAAGCTTGCTAGATAGACCAAGTCGATGACCCATTATACAAAAGGTACGCTGTCAGGCCTCGAGGGCCCTCCAACTGTTTGTAGGCGTTCGGTTTCAGGAGCTGTTTCACTCCCCTCGTCGGGGTGCTTTTCACCTTTCCCTCACGGTACTGGTTCACTATCGGTCAGTAAGGAGTACTTAGCCTTCGAAGGTGGTCCTCCGATCTTCAAACAGGATTTCACGTGTCCCGTCTTACTTAATACGTCCAATCATGCTTCCTATACGGGGCTGTCACCCGCTATGGCCGACCTTTCCAGGTCGTTCTAGTCACAATCATGGCTCGGCTGGTCCCCGTTCGCTCGCCGCTACTAGGGGAGTATCAATTGATTTCCTTTCCTCCGGGTACTTAGATGTTTCAGTTCCCCGGGTTTGCTCTTATAAACCTATGTATTCAGTCTATAAGTACCTGTTTCAGCGACATATTGAGTGCTTGCGCAACAATATGAAACTGTCAGGTGGGTTGCCCCATTCAGAAATCCATGGATCAAAGCTTATTCTCAGCTCCCCATGGCTTATCGCAGAGTATCACGTCTTTCATCGCCTCTTACTGCCAAGGCATTCACCAAACGCCCTTCTCGCGCTTGATTTGATCCAGAAAAAGAAAGACTTGCGTCTAACACGACTGCACAGCTGGTAACTAAATGCAGTCTTCTTCTGAGATCAAAAGCATACTTTACCCGCCAGCATGTTTTGTAAGCATGCTGACAAATGAACAGCCTTTGATGGTCACGCTCCGTGCGGGATCGCAACCGACTGTTCTGGTTAGTGTACTTGACTTGGACAACTCTGTTTGTTTCAGCAGGGATACGTCAGATCGAACGAGGAAACATTCGATAAGTCGCCTTCCTCACCCGTCTTTCGCCTTGCGACTACTAAACTGAGTTTAGAACCAAACTGAGATCATCGCCACACTCGGCGCGATCAAACAGTGTTGTTTGTTATTCTGAGATTTCTCCCAAAATAACTTGTATCTCTCTATACGATGTCAATTCGTCCAGATTGGACGAGTAAAAGCGCCGGAGCGCTCTTACTGATCTAATCCGTCAGGTGTCTTTGAACCACTTTGGCAATCTGACCTTGGCCAAGTAAGGAATACCGGGGGCCCTGATCACGCCGTCTTTCTCATCATACTTCATGTCAGTTGTTATGCGCTCAAAGGCATTGGCAACTGCATCAGTCCAAGGTGTGAAATTCAGTGTTTCAGCTTCTATAAAGAACTTCTTAGTGTGATCGTCAGCACGCTTCCAACCCCAACCTGGCAGTCCAGAGACACCAGCTCGTGCCACCTCTTTTCTCGTCACGTTCACATCTGCCAGAGCATCAATGTTCGCGAACTTGAGGTGAGCAAGGTAAACACCGTGAGGAAAGGAATAACTGTAAGGCTTGCCGCCTGGAGTTGTCAGCTTAACGCCGTGCCTCATAAGAGGCGCATCCGCTTTTACTGCCCATGCCTTGCTGTAGTTTCCAGTAATCACCGCCGCGGCGCGACAGTCAAACACCGAAACACCTTCGGGCATTTCTTGTTCATCCGCTTGTTCAAACACGTTCAATCCAGTCGCGAAGACCGCTTCGTCTGATGTTTGAGAAAGGAACCGATCAAGTGAACCGTGCAGATCAGGATCTACGCAGATTAATTCGTCTGTGTCCGTCCGTATTACCCAGTCATAGAACTGAAGTAATCCAGATTGGAACTGATTCAACATCTTGTACCGACGCTTGTCGAAGCCTTCCAGACTGTCCCGAGGGATCGTCCAGATGTTCGCACCAGCAGCGATTTCGTTGACCTTTTCATCGGGTCCATGGACCATAACGTACAGATTTCCGATGCCGAGATGTTTCGAGTAGTGCCTGATCCATTGAGCAAGTGCCCAATAGTCCCGGTACACCATTGTTATTGCGCATATCTTCATGCCCGGATTTAGACCCGAACGTTGGACAAGAACAATATGTAAATGGTGGAGCCTAGGAGGATCGAACTCCTGACCTCCTGAATGCAAATCAGGCGCTCTCCCAGCTGAGCTAAGGCCCCGAAAGGAATGGTGGGTCGAGGAGGACTTGAACCTCCGACCTCACGCTTATCAGGCGTGCGCTCTAACCACCTGAGCTACCGACCCATACGGGCGGTAGCCCGTGTTCTTTATACTGAAGAGATATGAGGACGGCTCGGTCCTGATGTTTGAGACGCTTTGTTTGCGTCTCTTGCTAAGTGTTCCATGATTGATGCGAACATCAATGGCTAGGAACATCCTTAGAAAGGAGGTGATCCAGCCGCAGGTTCCCCTACGGCTACCTTGTTACGACTTCACCCCAGTCGCTGATCCTACCGTGGTCCGCTGCCTCCAAAAGGTTAGCGCACGGCCGTCGGGTAGAACCAACTCCCATGGTGTGACGGGCGGTGTGTACAAGGCCCGGGAACGTATTCACCGCAGCATGCTGTTCTGCGATTACTAGCGATTCCGACTTCATGGGGTCGAGTTGCAGACCCCAATCCGAACTGAGACAGGTTTTGGGGATTAACCCGCTGTACCTGCCATTGTAGCACGTGTGTAGCCCAACCCGTAAGGGCCATGAGGACTTGACGTCATCCACACCTTCCTCCCGCTTATCACGGGCAGTTTCTTTAGAGTGCCCAGCCGAACTGCTGGCAACTAAAGATGTGGGTTGCGCTCGTTGCCGGACTTAACCGAACATCTCACGACACGAGCTGACGACAGCCATGCAGCACCTGTCACTGTGTCCCTAAGGAACGCTCGATCTCTCGAGTTGTCACAGGATGTCAAGGGTTGGTAAGGTTCTGCGCGTTGCTTCGAATTAAACCACATGCTCCACCGCTTGTGCGGGCCCCCGTCAATTCCTTTGAGTTTTAATCTTGCGACCGTACTCCCCAGGCGGAATGCTTAATCCGTTAGGTGTGTCACCAACAAGTATACTTGCTGACGACTGGCATTCATCGTTTACGGTGTGGACTACCAGGGTATCTAATCCTGTTTGCTCCCCACACTTTCGCACCTCAGCGTCAGTATCGAGCCAGTGAGCCGCCTTCGCCACTGGTGTTCCTCCGAATATCTACGAATTTCACCTCTACACTCGGAATTCCACTCACCTCTCTCGAACTCAAGACTACCAGTATGAGAGGCAGTTCCAGGGTTGAGCCCTGGGATTTCACCCCTCACTTAATAGTCCGCCTACGTGCGCTTTACGCCCAGTAATTCCGAACAACGCTAACCCCCTCCGTATTACCGCGGCTGCTGGCACGGAGTTAGCCGGGGTTTCTTTACCAGGTACTGTCATTATCATCCCTGGCGAAAGAGCTTTACGACCCTAAGGCCTTCATCACTCACGCGGCATCGCTAGATCAGGCTTTCGCCCATTGTCTAAGATTCCCCACTGCTGCCTCCCGTAGGAGTCTGGGCCGTGTCTCAGTCCCAGTGTTGCTGATCATCCTCTAAAACCAGCTATAGATCGTAGACTTGGTAGGCCGTTACCCCACCAACTATCTAATCTAACGCGGGCCAATCCATCTCCGATAAATCTTTCCCCCGAAGGGCGTATAAGGTATTACTCACCGTTTCCAGTGGCTATTCCTTAGAGAAGGGTATGTTCCCACGCGTTACTAACCCGTCCGCCGCTCACCCGAAGGTGCGCTCGACTTGCATGTGTTAGGCGTGCCGCCAGCGTTCGTTCTGAGCCAGGATCAAACTCTCAAGTTGAAAAGCTATTGCTAGCTTATCCTTGACGTTCGAACCTCTGCACATCGTCCCATTGTTCAAATGGGACAGTCTCTGTTTGTTGTGCTTCCGGTTTTCATAAGAAAACAAGAAACCGTCCAAACAGTGAAGCTGACACTAGATTATCGGGTTGCCCCTACTAGCGCGATATACAGACGTTGATCCATCGAAATGAACCAAACCGCCCACATATCTCTTCAGTTACTATCAATTTCAAAGAGCGTAGAGACAAAAGTGACTGGATGCGCCCTAACTTCTTTGGCGCGCCCCGCCTCGTTTACCTCTGATTTTATTCTTGCGTCTCGTCTCGGTCCGTTGCGTTTCCGCTGTGTCCCGCCCGTCTGGCGCCCCGTTGGTGCATCTCTGCGCTGCCGGTGAGGGGGGTTCTACGGTTAGTGCCCGATACCCGCAAGTGCTTTTTTGCAGAAACGTCATATTTTTTCAAAAAAGGCTGTTTTTCGTTAAATAACAGGGTTTTAGGCAATCATATTTCGTGGACCGAACGTCAATTCGTCATAATATTACGCGCGCTAACAAGAGTTGGGCATGTTCGAAACGCTACATATGGGGTTATCCCCAGATCTATCCCCAAGAGTCCATAGACTCACCGGTGAATCGCAAGTGAATCAGTGCACGAGTCTCACGACGACTCGCCCGATTCACCGACTCGGACCAAGGATTTCTCAAAATTCATTGTCGAGGACACCGATTTACTCGGCTTTTTGTGCGACTCAGAGGCCAAACCGGCATTTCGTCAAATCACACTGCGCCCAATTCCGGGCATAGCACCCTTTAAACTGCCACTTTCCTGAGCAGTGCTGGAACGCGGAGCGCCAAAAGACCCAAAATCACCGTCAAGTAGACCAAAGGCTCCAGCTGAAACCCTTTGGACAGCCAAATGAAGTGAACTGCTGCCAGGATCGCAACAGGATAGGTTAGAAGATGCAGTTTGCGCCACACGGCGCCAAGCGCACGCACCGACCGGTTGTTCGACGTCACCGCCAGCGGGATCATCAACACAAAAGCGACCATCCCGATTGTAATGTAAGGACGTTTGATAATGTCGGCCCAGACACGTTCGAGCGATTGTATATCCAGCACCGCCCAGACCAGCAGGTGCAACACGACATAAGTAAAGGCCAAGAGCCCGATGGCCCGGCGGAACTTGATCAGATTCACCCCGGCAAATTTCCGCAAGGGCGAGATGCACAACCCTATGATCAAAAGCTGCAGAGCGATCTCGCCAAGCTCACGCTCCAACGCGTTGATCGGCTCGCGCCCAAGCCCCCCGGTCATCCCCTGATACAGCAGCACAGGCACCGGGATCAGGTACACTATATATACTGCCCACGTGGGGACCTTGCGGGCGACAGAATTGATCCCATCAATCAGCATCAGAAATTCTCGCGCAGATCCATACCTTCATAGAGGCTCGCTACTTCGTCTTCATAGCCGTTGAACATCAGAGTGTCCTGCCGGCCAGCAAAAAGACCGCCACCGACCACGCGCTCAGTTGCCTGGCTCCAGCGTGGGTGATCCACGTTCGGGTTCACATTACTATAGAACCCGTATTCATGACCAAGCGCTTTGTTCCATGCTGTGGGCGGCTCTTGATCCGTGAGGGTGATGCGTACAATTGACTTGATCGACTTGAATCCATACTTCCACGGCACCACGAGGCGCATAGGCGCGCCATTCTGGTTCGGGATCGGTTTGCCATATATGCCGGTCGCCATAATGGTCAGCGGATGCATCGCCTCATCCAGCCGCAACCCTTCGACATAAGGCCAGTCAATTACCGGATAGCGCGTGCCGGGCATTTCGTCCTTCCGCAGCGCAGTTTCAAAGGCCACGTATTTCGCTCCGTCCTGGACGCCGGCCAAATTCAGCAGATCGGCCAGCTCAAACCCGTTCCATGGAACCACCATCGACCAGGCTTCTACACAGCGGAGCCGGTAAATTCGCTCTTCAATCGTCATGGTCTCCATGATCTGTGCCATCGAGTAATCGCCAGGCGCATCAACCATGCCGTCAATAACGACCGTCCATGGCTCTGTGGTCAGCATATGAGCATTTTTGGCCGAATCACCTTTCCCGGTGCCGAACTCGTAAAAGTTATTGTACTGCGTGATGTCATCCCAAGAATTCGGGACCAGGGCCTCATCTTCGGCACGCGCCATACCTGCCGCACCAACTAATCCAAGCCCAATGGCTCCGCCCATCAGCTGGCGACGGTTCACGTATGCCTCGTAGGGCGTCGCGTCCGCACGGGTCAGGGTGTTCTTCCAGCGATAGGCCATGCACGTCTCTCCTTGGGTTGCGCTTTGGGTTGTCACATAGATCGGTGCTGGGGCAGAGGAAAATAATAACTGCTCACATGGATGTCAGAGACCTGTAACCTCACGCGTTGTCATTGATCGGCAGATTCTCGCGTTTTGACATTGTTGTGAGTGGAAACGTGGTTTTGGCGAGGCTTAGAGGTCTCCCCGCGCAAATCAAGACTATGTGGGAAAAATTTCCACGTGATCCATTCGCACTACTCGGCCGTTTCTTTCACGATGCCGCTCGACGGTATTCGTAACCTAAATGTACTGGGAGACACCAAATGATCCGTTCCACTCTTCTTGCTTCTGCAATTTCACTGGGCTTCGCTGCAACTTCTTTTGCCGGCTCTGCAAAAATGGACATCGTTGACACAGCGGTCAGCGCAGGTTCGTTCGAAACACTCGTCGCGGCCGTACAAGCCGCCGGCCTCGTGGACACATTGAAGGGCGATGGCCCATTCACAGTTTTCGCCCCAACTGACGCTGCATTTGCCGCCCTGCCAGAAGGCACGGTAGAAACACTGCTGCTGCCCGAGAACAAAGACCAGTTGGTTGCCATTTTGACGTACCACGTCGTCCCGGGCAAAGTGATGTCGACAGACCTGTCCGACGATATGGAAGCAGCCACCGTACAAGGTGAGTCTGTCACAATCGATCTAGACAACGGTGTCATGGTTGAAAAAGCCACGGTCGTCAGCGCCGACATCGAAACCACCAACGGCGTGATCCATGTGATCGACACCGTAATCCTGCCCGGCGCAGACAGCTAAACAAACCATCAGGGGCTCCGAAATCGGGGCCCCTCGACGCGCTCGCACTATATCAAGGGCGCTTTGTTGCCAGAGCCCCCTCCACCAGACCCAAATAGGTGGAAATGCAGTCTTGTGTCTGCGCCATGTAGTCCAATCCTGCACGCGCCATCTTGCTCGCTTTATCTTCGC
This sequence comes from Tateyamaria sp., assembly GCF_039945315.1. Classification (GTDB taxonomy): domain Bacteria; phylum Pseudomonadota; class Alphaproteobacteria; order Rhodobacterales; family Rhodobacteraceae; genus Tateyamaria. The sequence goes on from NZ_JBDUXB010000001.1 coordinate 7,885, forward strand.
CCAAATGGTCCACAACTGCCGTCCCTAACTCCGCCGGCTCCCCGATCTTAAAAGCAGCACCCACTTCACCAAGCGCTGCGTAGGCACCCGCAAAATTCTTGACGTGGGGGCCATATAATATAGCCGATCCAAAGCTGGCGGGTTCATATGGATTGTGCCCACCTTCATTCCCAAAGGAACCGCCCAGAAACGTGATGGACGATAGTGCAAAGAATGCGCCGATTTCACCAAGGGTATCGGCAATGTAAATCTGTGTGTTTGTTGAAATCTCGTCACCAAGGCTCCGCCGGGCAACCTCAAACCCCTGATCGTTCGCCAGTTGATGCAGCGGTTCGCCCCGATATGGGTGGCGCGGCGCGATGATAAGCAATGCATTGGGATGCGCATTCACCACTTCTAAATGGGCTGCAAGCACTGCGCCCTCATCCGCAGGGTGAGTGGACCCGGCCAGCCACAACGGGCGCGCGCCAATTGCATCAGACAGGGCGTCCGTCACAGCCGCAGGTGCTGACAGCTTTGGCAAGGTCAGCCGGAGGTCCGGCACCACGTGTATCAATTCGTCTGGCAGACCAAGCGCGCTCAGATCTTGCGCAACAGACCGCGAACGGCAGGTGATCAGCGAAAACTGTGCAAGAAGGAATCCAAAAACTGCCGGAAAACGCGCGCGCGTCCGCGAGTGCCGCGCATTAAGTAGAATTTGCGGCACGCCTCTTTTGCGCAGTCCCATAACCAATCGCGGCCCCAAATCGCCCTCAACAAAAATCGCGGCTGATATGGCCCAGGTACCTAGAAAACGTCTGACGGCCGAGGGCGTCTCAATCGGCACGAACCGGTGAAGCGCATCAGGCATATTACGCGCAACCCAATCTGCCCCTGCTGCAGTGGTGGTCGTTACCAGTACTTTCGTCTTTTCCGCCTGTGACAGATGCTGTGCCAAAGGGCCGATCTGCATAACCTCGCCCAGACTTGCCGCATGAAACCAGATGACTTCGTCGCTGGACGGCTCGCTCTGATGACCCAAACGCTCGGCAAACCGTTTTGGGTCTGCGCCCATCCGACGGTGCATAACCCTGGAGAGAAAGACAATCGGGTAGGAAAGGCACCAAGACGCAAGCATCCAGATTTGCAACATCAACGGAGTTCGCTTTGGCACCATATCGTTGTCAGCAAGCCTTTGTTGTCTTGACACAGCCCCCTGTAAGAGCCGCCAACTCATGATGATATGGATACACCTTTGCAGCCCGGTGGCCAGTGGTTCCTGACCCCGGCGAACTTGTGAAATCTCCGGGACGCCCCTAAGAGTGATTGAGTAAATGAGCAGATCAAAGTCGGAGCATTTGGAATGGCGACGCCCTCGGACCTCGGCCTGAACGGCACGGTCATCCGCTTCGATACCAGCATCCTCACACCTATGGAGCCGAACCTGTTCGACGCAGAGTGGCTCAAAGAAAACCAGTTTTGGCGTGGCAGCACGCAGGGTAGAAGCAGTGCCCATTTTCTCAATTATGCAGATCGCGACATGGTTCTGCGCCACTTTCACCGGGGCGGCCTGTTTGGCCGGGTAAACCGGGACCTTTATTTGCGTACCAGCGCCGAAAAAAGCCGGGCGATGCTCGAATTCGACCTGTTAAGCGAGATGCGTCACGAAGGGCTTCCCGTTCCTCGTCCAGTGGCTGCGCGATTTGTTCCGACTGGTGCCTTTTACCGCGCCGACATTATAACCGAACGCATTCCCAACGCGGAACCGCTTCAGGACGTACTCAATACCAAAAGTCTCTCCACGCAACTTTGGATCGACATGGGGGCAGCGATCAAGAACCTGCACGCGCACAAGGTTTATCACTCAGACCTGAACTGTCGGAACATCATGATCGATGCTCATGATAAGGTCTGGTTCATAGATTTTGATAAATGCGAAAAACGTGAACCGGGCGACTGGATGCAAGCCAACATCGATCGACTCCACCGGTCGCTGAAGAAGACTGCGGCAGCATCCAAAGGCCTGAATTGGAATGACGGGGATTGGGAGACCCTTTTGAAAGGCTACGCAGATCCATCGGCGACCTGACCCTTGAGCAAGCAATAAGCGTTGCTCACGCCAAAGACTGACTGCACATTCGAGTACGTCAATTGATCCCGGCCACGCAGCGCGATTACGCCAACCCAAGCCTTTTGTGGCGCTCAAGTTCTTATGGTATCCCCCAAGGCCATTAACTATGAAAACGGCAAAGTAAGTTGAGCAGGCGATCAGGATCTAAACATGCAAGTTGACCCCAATACGATTGATGTCATCGCGCCGAACCTGAAACGCCGTTACTCGGGCGTGTCCTCCACCGTCTTCCGGCTGGTGCCGGTGCAGGCCAAAAAGATTGCCATCGCCACCACCGGTCCTGTCCTTCCGGAAGATGCGCCACAGTTTCCCTATTCAAAACTGCTCTCGATGTCTCGGTCGGGGCCCTCGGGATATCGCGTTTGGCATTCCCGTCGGAATATCGAGATGCTGGTGGGACTGATCCTTAAATACTTGCTCCGCAAGCGTTTCAAACTGGTGTTCACCTCAGCAGCGCAACGGCGTCGTGGTGAATATTCGCGCTGGCTCATCCGGCAGATGGATGCAGTGGTTGCAGCCTCGGGCAAAGCAAATTCCTACCTCGGCGTCCCGGCCACTGTCGTCCTGCATGGGATTGATGCAGAAGCGTTTGCGCCAACAAAAGATCGCCGCAAACTGCGTGCCGAACTGGGTCTCGATCAGGATGCATTGATTGTTGGCTGCTTTGGCCGAATCAGATCGCAAAAGGGAACTGACCTTTTTGTTGACGCCATGATCAAATTGTTACCGCGCCACCCCGAGGCGCAAGGCATCATAATGGGCGGTGTCACACGCGACCAACAAGACTTCGTCGATGACCTGAAAGCCAGGATCGAAGCCGCGGGTCTTTCCGATCGGCTGCGCATTCTGCCCGAAGACAAGGGCTTTACCATTGCGCCATGGTTTCAGGCGTCAGACATCTACGTCGCACCGCAGCGGTGGGAGGGTTTCGGCCTGACCCCACTGGAGGCGATGTCCTGTGGCGTACCCGTCGTTGCAACCCGCGTCGGCGCGTTCGAAGATTTGGTTGTCCCAGAAGAAACAGGCTTTCTCGTGCCGCCCGAAGATCTCACCGCGTTGATTGAAGCAACTGACAAGCTGATGAGTAGCGCGACGATGCGCCAATCCATGGCAAAGGCCGCGCGCAACAAGGTCGTAGAACAACACCGGATCGAGCACGAAGCAGACGCCTTGATCGCCATCTACCAGCGCCTCATCGCCGAAGGCTAAGAGGCATTATGTTGAAATCCTCTGGTACTCCGGTGAGAAATGCCTGACCTTGCGTATGCATCCTGCTAACACCGCAGGAAGGAGACTGGTTTGCCCAACAGTTCAGTCACAATCATAACTGTAAGTTACAACAGCATGGCGGTGTTGCCTGCGATGCTGAAAAGCGTTCCAAAGGGCACGCCAGTTGTTGTTGTAGACAACGCGTCATCTGATGCGGGTGCGCTAAAAGCACTTACTGATGAGTATGGTGCAATACTACATCTGAACACGAACAACGTCGGATTTGGCCCGGCGTGCAATCAGGGTGCCGCTAAGGCCCAAACCGAGTTCTTGTTGTTTCTCAATCCAGATGCCGAACTGCAAGCCGGCGCTCTTGAAGCCCTGATTCAGGCGGCCAAAACCTATCCAGACGTCAGCGGCTTCAACCCAAGGATTTTGGACCAAAACGGAAATCAGAGTTTCAAACGCGGCTCCAAGATCAAACCAAAAGAACGGTGGAAAGGGGCTTTGCCAACAGCGGACGCCGTGGTGTCTGTGCTGGCAGGATCCGCCATCTTTTGCCGCCGTGCGGTGTTCGAAGAAATCGGCGGTTTTGACCCCGCAATCTTTATGTATCACGAAGATGACGACTTGTCCTTGCGGCTACGGGAACATGGACCCCTGATGTATTGCCATGACGCAAAAGTTGTTCACCTCAGTGGACATGGATCACCGCGATTACCGGCAGTCGCCGCGTTCAAGGCCTACTACTCCGCCCGATCGCGGGCCTATGCACTTGGCAAATATGGGCATCCAAGACCCAAGCTGGCGACGTTGGTTGCGGCAGTGTTCCGGGCGATCGGGCCGGACACTTTATTCATCAAACGTCGTCGCGCCAAAAACATCGGCTACCTGAAAGGTGCGTTAAGCGCTTTCAAGGACGGCGGTCGGAACCCGTCTTAGCCTTCGGTAAAAACCGCAGACGGGCTCAGACCCAGTACAGGTTGATGTAAGGCTTGGTGATCTGTTCGGCACGGTCCTGAAGCGCTTCAAACACCGGGACATAGCGCGCCGGGTCCTGCCGCTCATGCGTTTCCACAAAAATGCAGTCAATTCGGGACAACAGCGGATGATCAATCAGCCGAGTCATGATGTCCCACTCGGCACCTTCGATGTCCATTTTCAGGATACGAATGTCCCGATCGAGCGATTCGAGATAGGCGATTATGTCAACGACTTCGACGCGTATCGCATTGCTTGCATCAGCCCCCTCTTCGCTATGCACCAAAGACGATCCCTGCGTGTGACCGGAAGGGTCATCCGGAGACCACCTTGCAGAACGGTGAAGCAACAGACTGTCCTCCTTATGACCGGCGGCTTTGTGCACGAGGGTGACGTTGGGCAGGTCAACTGTGGCAGCTTGTAGTGCTTCAAAAGCTCCCGGATCGGGTTCAAAACTGATCACATCCGCGCCCGTCGCAGCCATACGGCACGTAATCTCGCCAATGTTGGCTCCAAGGTCGATACAAAGGTCCCCAGCCCGAGTATCTGCCAGAACCTCAGAAAAGGTATCTTGCATCCGCGCGCACTGGCGGCGCTTCAGCTTGCGACGGGCGATATAGCCGATCTTTCCAGGAACCCTGACCCCAAGCGCCATCGCGCGTTCAAAGGGACCTTCCACGCTGGGCCTCATCGCAGTTGGTATCAATCGCTCTGTCATTTATAGACGTCCGCTCGCAGCCGCACTTTCTCTTGGTCCATCGCATCTGAAACATGAACCGAGATGACCCATAATACATGAATGAACCCAGAGCCACTGAATAGATCGAACTGGCAAAGCGGAACTGATATTTGGGGGCCAACGAAACGCGTTTCAGCTTTCGCCTTCAGACTTGGCTGAGCGCATCTCAGATTTCGGTAAATCCAAAAGAAACATGATGATCTGGTTGCGTACTGTGCTTTCAAGACCAAGCAATTTTAGAATGTTTCTGGCGACCCCGGCAGGATTCGAACCTGCAACCTGCCCCTTAGGAGGGGGCTGCTCTATCCAGTTGAGCCACGGGGCCGTCTGGTCATCAATTATCGCCTTGTGACGATGTTGTCACCAGACTCAGATATGCAAAAGATGTTGAGACTCTTGAAATATCGCCTCAATTGACGATAACTCGAAGGACAGTAAATTCGAAGGACTGCCCTTGACCGATCGCGCCCCACGCCCGCTGACTTTGCGCGATGTTTCTGCCGCATCCGGCGTTTCTGAAATGACAGTCAGCCGTGTGTTGCGTAACCGCGGCGATGTAAGCGAAGCCACTCGCGCCAAAGTGCTCGAGGCGGCCAAAACGCTTGGCTATGTGCCAAACCAGATCGCGGGGTCGCTCGCCTCTCAGCAGGTCAACCTTGTCGCTGTGATCATTCCATCGCTGGGCAACATGGTCTTTCCCGAGGTGCTGACAGGCATCAATCAGGTACTCGAAGATACCCCTTTGCAACCTGTCTTCGGCGTCACGGACTATATGCGCGACAAAGAAGAGCGGGTTCTGTACGAAATGTTGTCGTGGCGCCCATCCGGCATCATCATCGCGGGTCTTGAGCATTCAGATGCGACCCGCGCCATGCTGGAAAACGCCGCCATCCCGGTGGTTGAGATCATGGACACTGATGGCAATCCCGTCGACAGCATGGTCGGTATTTCGCACCGTGCAGCCGGGCAGGACATGGCCCGTGCCATCCTGAAACAGGGTTATAGCCGGATTGGGTTCATGGGCACGTCGATGCCTCGGGATCACCGGGCGCGCAAGCGGTTCGAAGGGCTGACTGAAGTGCTGGGCAAGGCTGGTATCGAAATCGAAGCGCGCGATTTCTATTCTGGCGGGTCGGCGCTGGCCAAGGGCCGCGAAATGACCAAGGCCATGCTGGACGAAAATCCTGATCTGGATTTCCTTTATTACTCCAATGACATGATCGGCGCGGGCGGGTTACTTTATCTGATCGAACAGGGTGTCGACATACCCGGTCAGATCGGATTGGCAGGGTTCAACGGTGTTGACCTTCTTGATGGTTTGCCACGGCGCCTTGCAACAATGGATGCCTGCCGCCTCGACATCGGGCGCGCTGCGGCCAACATCATTATTGAACGTTTAGCCGGGGCAACGGAACCAAAGCATATCACCCTGACACCGACGATTGCTTATGGTGACACCCTGCGTCGTCAACGGCGACCTTGACCCCCTTCACACTGACGAACAGCGCGGCCCGCCGTGTGTTTCTGGACCGTCACGCCTTGTCCGATGCTCCACAGGGAGCGGCCCATGGTCAGGATTTGCTCAACCTGATTGAGCGACTGGGGTTTGTTCAGCTCGACAGTATCAACACGGTGGCGCGTGCCCACGATCTTATCCTGTTTTCGCGCAAGGCACGGTACCGGCCCAAGGCACTGAAACTGCTTTATGAACGCGATAGGGCGCTGTTCGAACATTGGACCCATGATGCGGCCGTCGTTCCGATTTCCTTTTACCCCTATTGGCATATGCGCCGCGAACGGGATGCGGCCCTGTTGCGGCGGCGCTGGAAAGACGGGCGTCGTGATGGTTTCAAGGCGCAGTTTCAATCTGTCCTCGACATGATCCGTGAACGCGGACCAGTTTGTTCGGCTCAGGTCGGAGAGGGAGAAAAACGCGGATCAGGTGGATGGTGGGATTGGCATCCATCCAAAACGGCGTTGGAATACCTGTGGCGCAGTGGGGCGTTGACCGTCGTCAAGCGGCAGGGCTTTCAGAAGTACTATGATTTGACAGAACGCGTGATCAACCGCACGACCGTCGGGAATGCGCCTGATACCGAAGAGACCATCGACTGGTGTTGCCGCGAGGCTTTGACCCGTCTGGGTTTTGCCACCCACGGCGAGTTGGCAGCGTTCTGGGATCATATCTCGCCTGCTGAAGCGAAAGAGTGGTGCACCCGCGCGTTGGAAACAGGGCGGATTATCCTGATATGCACCACTTGTGTCGATGGCTCCGTCCGACCTGCGTATGCATGGCCCGAGTTACCTGATTGCCCCACCCAGACGGCCGACCCGACTCAGCGCTTGCGGGTTCTCAGCCCTTTCGACCCTGCCCTGCGTGACCGCAAAAGGGCTGAGCGCTTGTTTGGCTTTGACTATCGGATCGAGATTTTCGTGCCCGAACAAAAACGCAAATACGGCTACTATGTTTTCCCACTGCTGGAAGGCGACAAGGTCGTCGGGCGCATTGACATGAAGGCATTCAGGGCTGAAGACACTTTGCGCGTGCGCGCGCTCTGGCCAGAGCGTGGGGCGCGCTGGGGCAAGGGTCGTCAGCGTGCTCTTGACGTTGAATTAAATCGTATTCTGCGTCTCGCTGGTGTGACCCAACTTTGCTTTGAGGACGACTGGCTGCGCAGCCCGCTTTAACCAATTGCGCACAGAACTAAAGGCGTTAGGTTCGCCACATGCAAACCGCTCCATTTGTTCCAACAATCCGATCCGTGGGTCTGAATGGCCTACTGGTGACATTTGGCGCACGCGCGACCGACGCAGCAAACCGCGCGGCCATAGCGTTCCGGGCGGAGGTGGACGCTTTGGCCTGGCCCGAGATTGTCGAAAGCAGCAGCACATTGGTCTCGGCATTCTTCCGAGTGGATTTGGCAGAGCATGATTTCGATGGCCTAAAACTTCGACTGACCGAGGTTTTGTCGGCGAAGGATTGGACGACAACCGCGCTACCGTCGCACCGAACGCTATGGACCATTCCCGCCGTGTTTGGGGGGCCGCGTGCACCGCAATTGGCTGAAGCAGCAGAGGTGGCCGGCCTGAGCGTTGCCCAAGCCGAGGCTGCGCTGACCACGACAAAGCTGCGCGTGCTCACTTTGGGTTTTGCGCCCGGACAACCATATCTCGGCACATTGGGTGAGGAATGGGACATCCCCCGTCAGGTCGGTCTGTCCCCCAACATCCCCGCCGGTGCGCTGGTTGCCGCCGTGCGCCAGATTTGCCTCTTTACCAAGGATACGCCCACCGGCTGGCGTCATGTCGGCCAATCAGCTTTTGCCTGTTTTCGCCCGTCCAGCACGACACCCTTCCCCCTCGCACCCGGAGATGAGATTCAGTTTACCGCAATCACCGACCAAGAGTTGGCACGCATCGAGGCGCATAATGCGGACGGAGCGGGCGGTGCATTGCGCGAGGTGCTCGAATGAGGGGGCTAATCGTTCACAACGCCGGACCGGGTGTCGCGGTCCAAGACCTGGGGCGGCCCGGGTTCCTCGCGATGGGCCTGACGAACGGTGGCGCTGCTGACCTGAGAGCCGTGCACGAAGGGGCCGCACTTTTGCAACAACGCCCAAGCCTTGCCGTACTTGAAATGGTCGGGACCGGAGGCGCGTTTGAGGCGACCGAAGACTTGCGCATCGCCCTGACAGGCGGCGTGATGACGGCGGACGTAGACGGGCGCGCCATCGTATGGAACGCCAGTCATGCGATACCCAAGGGGGCGCGGCTGACAATTGGACCGACACGCACCGGAACCTATGGGTATCTCCACGTCGGCGGTGGGTTTGCGACTGAGGTTAGCCTTGGCGCACGGGCCACTCACCTGTCTTGCGGTCTGGGTGCGCTGGTGGCAGCGGGTGACACACTGCCGGTCGGCCCCGACACCAGCCACGAAGTGGGCATGACACTTGCCCCGGATTCGCGCTTCACTGGTGGCACGGTTCGTGTCGTGCCCAGCATGCAAACCGAAGACTTCGACATCGCAATCCGAAACCGGTTCGCACAAACAGAATTTCGTCGAGACCCACGCGCCAATCGGCAGGGCATCCGTATGGACAGCGACGGCGAAGGCTTTTCCAACCCCAAAGCCCTCAGCATCGTCAGCGAAGTCATTGTGCCTGGCGACATTCAGATTACCGGTGACGGCACGCCTTTTGTGCTCATGGCTGAATGCCAGACCACAGGCGGATACCCCCGCATTGGCACCGTTTTGCCCTGCGACTTGCCACGTGTTGCGCAGGCCCCTGCCGGGACGAGCCTGCGCTTTGAATTTGTAACCTTGAAAGAAGGTGCGGCCTTTCAAGCGCGCGCCAACTCTGATCTGGCCAAACTCACCGCCGCAGTGACACCTTTGGTGCGTGACCTGTCCACAATGCAGGACCTGCTCAGCTACCAGCTTATTGATGGCGCGATTTCGGCCACGTACCCCCATTTGGATGAAGGAGACTAACCCCATGCAAGTCGATCTGAACGCAGATATGGGCGAGAGCTTTGGCCCTTGGAAAATGGGCGACGATGCCGCCCTGCTTGGCACTGTGACATCGGCCAGTATTGCGTGCGGCGCCCACGCGGGCGATCCTGATGTTATGGCGTCGACTATGCGGATCGCACTGGAAAACGGGGTGGGGATCGGGTCGCATCCCGGTTTTGCCGACATTCAGGGCTTTGGACGTCGGCGTATCGACATGCCACTCGCCTCATTGCAAAATTCTATCCGCTGTCAGGTCGGGGCCAGCCTTGGCATGGCGCGCAGTTTGGGGGCAACCGTGCGCCATATCAAACTGCACGGAGCACTCGGCAATATGACGTCCGAGGATGAAGACATGGCCCGTGGGTGCTATGAGGCAGCCCTGTCCACCCATCCAGACGCAATCATCATGGTGCTGGCGGCCACAGCCCAAGAGCGCGCAGCGCGCAGTCTAGGGGCAGCTTTTGCCTGCGAGATCTTTGCCGACCGTGCCTATAATGCGGATGCGACGCTTGTGGATCGACGCAAGCCCGGCGCGGTGATCCATGAAGCTGAGCTTGCAGGCAAACGGATGGTCGAAATGGTGAAAGCCCAAGCCATCATCACAGAGGACGGCACCCGGATCGAAACACCAATCGACAGCATCTGCTGTCACGGTGACACCCCCGAAGCCGTAGACATCGCAGCGTCTGTGCGACGGACGCTTGAGGCCGAGGGGATAACCGTCAAAGCATTTGATGGACGCCGAGCCTGACCGCCCCCTTCGCCTGTCCAAACAAACCCTGTTGCAGGCGATTGAGATACATGAACGTTGACGACCCCGACGGCAAAGCAACGGGTGCGGCGCTCCCTTCTGACATTGGAAAGACTTGAACGATGCAAACATTCCAAGGTGCAACGGTCTATCTGCCGGGCGAGATTGCGGAAACGAACGTGACCATCGCGGATGGTCTGATCGCTGAAATCGGGGGGGGGGCGCCGGAAGGCGAAGTGATCGACGCGCGCGGGCTGATCCTTGCCCCTGCCCTGACCGACGTGCATGGCGATGCGTTTGAAAGACAAGTCATGCCACGCCCCGGCGTTTATTTCCCCATGGAAACCGCTGTTTTGGAAACCGATAGGCAACTGGCAGCCAACGGGATCGCAACGACCTATCACTCCATCACACTCAGCTTTGAACCCGGCCTGCGCAGCGTCGATAGAGGGCGCGAGATGATGCAAACCATCCGTGATCTGGCCCCCCGCCTTTTGGTCGAGAACCGTATTCAATTGCGCTGGGAAACCTTCGCCTTTGAGGCGCTCGAAACAATCGATTGGGCTCTGGATGCGCCGCTGAGCCCTTCGCTTGCGTTCAATGATCACTTGTCGATGTCGATGCGCAGCTTTGATACGAAAATCCAGGATCGGCAGTTCGAACACAGCCCCAACTATGCTCTCGCCGACCCGTATGACCCACGCCTTGCAACACTGCGGCACGAAAAACACGCGGCGCGCGCGGGTCTGGCAATTGACGACTACATGTCGCTGATTGAGCGAGTGTGGGCGCGCCGTTCAGACGTACCGGGCGCAACGCAAAAGCTTGCGGGCAAAGCGCGCGCCAAAGGCGTGCCAATGCTCAGCCATGACGACACTCAGGTCGAAACGCGCCAGCATTATCGCGCTATGGGCGTCACAGTGGCCGAATTCCCAATGACCATGGCGCCGATTGAAGACGCACGGGCAAACGGGGATACGATCATCTTCGGCGCGCCGAATGCGGTGCGCGGCGGCAGTCACATCGGATCAATTGCCGCGGGCGACATGGTCGAAGAAGGGCTGTGTGACGTGCTGGCGTCAGATTACTACTACCCCGCTATGCTTGCGGCAGTGGATCGGTTGGACCGCGAAAAGCGCGCTGATCGATCGACGCTTTGGTCTTTGGTGTCGACAGGCCCAGCGCGCGCGATGCAGTTGGACGATCGTGGCGAGATTGCCGTGGGTCAACGCGCTGATCTGGTACTGGTCGACTGGCCTGACGGCCAGACTCCGGCTGTGCAAGGCACATGGGTGGCCGGTCGCCCGGCATATCGCGCCCAGCCAGCGCACTGACAACATCGTGAGTGCACGTAAGAGCGGTTTTCCTTGCCCGCCAAAGGCCGGGTCGTACATACGAAGCCAATGGAATTCGTCTTTGCATATCTCGCCGGGCTCTTGACCCTGATCAACCCATGCGTCCTGCCGGTTCTGCCTATTGTATTGGTCAGTGCCCTGAACGCGGATCGGTATGGCCCCGTGGCATTGGCGGCGGGGATGAGCGTTTCTTTTGTGACCTTCGGGTTACTGATCACAGCTTTTGGACCTGTAATCGGGCTGACCCAAGACACGATTGCACAGGCTGGGGCAGTCTTGATGATCCTGTTCGGGATCGTACTGGTCGTGCCAATGTTTGCGCGGCAATTCGAAATGGCGACCGCCGGGTTTGCGTCTCAGGCCGACAGCAGGATGAACGATGTGGACGCCTCTGGGAAAAAGGGACAGTTCCTTGGTGGTCTCCTTCTTGGCGCCGTATGGTCGCCATGTATCGGACCGACACTTGGTGGGGCCATCGCTCTGGCGTCTCAGGGAAAGAACTTCGGCTATGCCGGTTTGATCATGGTGTTCTTCGCCATGGGCGTTTCCACCCTGATCATCGGTCTTGGCCTTGGCGCGCGCGAAGCAATCCGCACGCGGGCCCAATCCTTGCGCGGGATCGCGGAACGCTCCAAACCCATCCTTGGCATCACCTTCATTGCTGTTGGATTGATGCTGTTTTTCCAAATTCACCACATCATCGAAGCATGGGCGCTTGAGGTTATGCCGATCTGGCTGCAAGACCTCTCTGTCGCTCTTTAAACCTCGGAGACTTCACATGGACCGTCGTACTTTTCTGATCTCAGCGGCAGCGGCAAGCGCCGTGCCTTTCGCCGTTCAAGCCGCAGGCTTTGTTGACTACACGCCCGGTGCAATTGACGCGGCGCTGGCCGAAGGCAAAACAGTGTTTGTCGATTTTTCCGCCACGTGGTGCAGCACCTGCAAGCGTCAGGAACGTGTGATCAACGCCCTGCGCGCCGAGAACCCGGACTATGACTCCAAGCTGACTTTCATCAAAGTTGATTGGGATACGTACAAAAACGCCGACGTCACGACGTCTCGCAACATCCCTCGCCGTTCGACTCTGTTGCTTTTGCGCGGAGACGACGAGCTGGGCCGCGTTATTGCAGGCACCTCCACGAGCCAGATCAAGGCGCTGATGGATATCGGCCTCTGATACTGTCCTGATACGGGATCCAGCCTGTGCGACTGGCCCGCGTTCTAACCGATGACTGCGGCAGTGATCACACCAGATCAGCGTCGGTCATGATCTCCACCAGGGCCGGGCCGTCCACATCGAGCGCCTTTTGCAACGCCGCCTCGATGGCATCTGCTGCGACGACCTTTTCCCCGTGCGCACCGCAAATCTTGGCAAAGGCGGCAAAGGATGGGTTGTGCAGGTTGGTCTCCCAAACCGGCCATTCACCAGAGCGTTGCTCTTTGGATATCTTACCAAGCTCTCCGTTGTGCAAGAGGACATGGGTCATATCCATCCCGTACTTAACGGCAGTGGTCAGTTCCATTGGGTATTGGCCGAACCCACCATCGCCCGAAATCGAGATCACTTTGCGCCCCTTCAACCACTCGAAATCCTGCGTCGCAGCCCAAGCACCCATACCGGCGGGGAAGCCAAAACCAATGGACCCGAGATAGCCAGACATCAGCACGCGCTGTCCTTTTGTCTCAAAATAGCGGCCAAAGGAGTAGGTATTGTTGCCCACGTCCACAGCAATAATCGCATCGCTTGGCGCCACGCGGGACAAAGCGGCAAAGATCGCCGCAGAGTGGATGCCTTTGCCGCCTTCCTCGCTCAAGCGGGTCTGTTTTTCGTCTCGCCACATCTGCCAACGTTCAGCCAGTTCGCCAACCTGATCGGGGGCATCGGCCGGTCGGTTGATTTGCGGCGCAATGCCTTCGCAAAATGCACCAATCTCTGCCCAGATCGGCAAGGTAACGGGATGGAACTTGCCCAACTGCATCCGTTCGTAATCGACCTGAATGATGGTCTTGCCCCGTTCGATTCCGGTGTGGTTGGAAAATGACGTGCCAAGGGTCAGGATCAGGTCCGCTTCGTTCATGAACCAACTGGCGATGGGCGTACCTGAGCGACCAAGGACGCCCGCGGCGTTAGGGTGATCATCCGCAATCAATCCCTTGCCCTTGAACGTCGTCAGAACCGGCGCACCCAGATCAACGGCCAGCTTCGTGATCGCCTCCATATGATCCCACGCGCCGTGCCCCACCACGAGGATCGGGCGCTCCGCCTTGTTAAGCAATGCGAGCGCATCCGAGACATCTTCATCGCTTGGCTTCACAACCGCGCGGCCCATGCGCCCATCGGGCGCGCTGGCTGGTTTGTCAGATGGATTGGTCTGCATATCATCCGGAAAGATCAGATGCGCCACGTCCTGTTCCACGAGCGCGTTTTTCATCGCCAGCGACACAAGTTCAGAGTGATTCGATGTCGACAGAACCGTTTGGCTGAATTTGCTGACGGCGTCGAAGGCCGACGCTAGATCAATGTCCTGAAACGCGCCGGGTCCAAATACCTGCGTTTGAACCTGACCGGTCAACGCCAGTACAGGCGCGCGGTCCACTTTTGCATCCCACAGGCCGGTCAAAAGGTTGGTGGCACCCGGTCCTGCAATGGTCAGGCAGGCCGCAGGATGGCCGGTCAACTTACCATAGGCCGATGCGGCAAAGGCCGCCGCCCCTTCGTGACGGATGCCGATATACTTCATCTCACCGGCTTCAACGCGCATCCGTATGGCATCAGCAAGACCAAGGTTGGAATGCCCCACCATTCCAAACACGTGCTTGATGCCCCAGTTGACCATGCTTTCGGCCATCTGATCGCTCACCGTGCGCTGATGCTGAGGCTCGGGTTCAAGCCCGACAAAGATCTCTTCGCCTTCGATCTTCACCGGGTAAATCGTCTGCCCGGTATCCTCGTGGCCCCCGGGTGGCTTACCCGTCAGCGGATCAAAATCCCAACCGTGCCACGGACATCGGATCCAGCACTTGCCGCCTTCGCCGCGCTCAATTGAGCCCTCACCCAAGGGACCGCGCTGGAGCGGACAATGGTTGTTCATCGCCGCCCATTGCCCGTCGAAGTGAGACAGGCAGATCGAGGTTGTGCGCGCAGTGACGGTCTTGACCCGTCCTTCGGGAAGATCGCCGGTGTGTCCGACGCTGATCCAATCCAAAGTCTCGCTCATGACAGTCCTCCAAACGCAACGCCCGAGATATCGGACATGTCCCGTTTCCATGTGGTCAGATCGCTCGCGTTGAATTTCCCAAGATGATCGTGGCCACAGGCCCGCGCCATCACTTGCATCAACTCGGTGCTGGCCTCGAAGAAATTGGCCAATTGGCGCGCGGATTTTTCCACGACCAGGCGGCTCACCAGATGCGGTTTTTGACTTGCGATACCCACCGGGCAGTTGTTCGTGTGGCACGCGCGCATCGCGATGCATCCGATCGCCTGCATCGCGGAATTGGACACTGCAATCGCGTCCGCACCCATAGCCAACGCTTTGACAAAATCCGCAGGCTTGCGCAGCCCGCCGGTGATGACCAGAGAGACATCGTTGCGCTCAAGCCGGTCGAGATGCGCACGTGCCCGCGCCAATGCCGGAATTGTGGGGACCGAGATGTTGTCACGGAAAATAATGGGGGCCGCACCCGTACCACCCCCGCGCCCATCAAGGATAATGTAATCGACGCCCACGGTCAGAGCGGCATCAATATCCTTTTCGATGTGCTGGGCGCTCAGCTTGTATCCAATCGGAATACCCCCAGTGCGATCCCGCACCTGGTCGGCAAAATCTTTGATCTGTAGCGGGTCGCTCCAGTCAGGAAACCGCGCTGGAGAAATGGCGTCTTGGCCTTCGTCCAGCCCGCGCACTTCGGCGATCTTGCCGGTGACCTTGTGGCCGGGCAAATGGCCGCCCGTGCCCGTCTTGGCCCCCTGCCCACCTTTGAAATGGAACGCCTGCGCTTTGGCCAACTTGTCCCAAGTAAAGCCAAAGCGGCCCGACGCCAGCTCGTAGAAGTACTTTGAGTTCGCCTCCTGCTCTTCGGGCAGCATCCCGCCTTCGCCCGAACAGATGCCCGTCCCAGCAAGTTCGGCACCGCGCGCAAGGGCAACTTTGGCAGGTTCAGAAAGCGCCCCATAAGACATGTCAGACACGAACAAAGGGATGTCTAGGCGCAGCGGTTTTTGCGCGTTTGGGCCGATGACGACTTCAGTACCGACGGCGTCGTTGTCCAGCAGTGGAGCTTTGTGCAATTGAGCCGTGATGATTTGGATATCGTCCCAGTCCGGAAGCGTATGGCGCGGCACACCCATTGCATCGACCACACCGTGATGGCCCGTCTTGGACAACCCATCCCGCGCGTATTGTTGGATCAGACCGGTATACGGTTCTTCCTCAGTTCCATGCGATGTGTCGGCATAAAGTCCAAGATAGCTGTCGCGATTAAAGGGCTGCGGGTTGGCATGCGCCCATGCCGAAATCTCATCCGCATCGACACAAACGTCGTCGGCTTCGATCCAGCTTTTGAACTTTGGAAGGGCCTCGTCATTGGCGTATTCACTGACACCGCTATCCAGACGATAATCCCAGTCATGCAAACCGCAGATCAGGTTGTTCCCGCGCACAAAACCATCCGACATCAACGCACCCCGATGCAGACACCGCCCATAAAAGACCGAGACTTCATCATCAAACCGCACCACCACCAAATCGACTTCGCCGACGAGCGCGTAGGCCGGGCTACGGTCGTCCAGCGCAGATAGCTGCGCCACAATTTCTTTTTTCATCAAAGGGTCCCACCTGTTCTTATGAAGTCAGGTTGGCACAGGTCATCAAACAAAGCACATCACAATTCTTTTGGCGCACAGATCGCGCGACGAATGGCGACGGCAGGGTCGTTTGAGCCAGGCGTCAGTCAGGCTCAAAGATCTCTCGGAAGCGGTCGATACAGGCGCAGAACCCAGCCTCAAAATCCCCGTTTCCGGGATGATAAACGCTTTCGAAGGACACAACACCTGCGTAGCCATCACTGCGCAAGGCATCCGCCATGGGCTGAAAAAACGGACCTAATTGCCCGTGACCCATCTCACGCACTTCCAACGTTGCACGAGGCGTATCGACCAGCACGTCCTTTATGTGAATATGGCCAAGCAGGCCGGCTTTCACCTCATCATACCCGTCCGGATAGGCCAGCTCGTGGCACCAGCAGTTGTTCGCAGGATCCCACAGCACCTTCAAGACGTCGGCAGCATCCAATTCTTCGATCAGCTTGCGCGCAGTGTAGTTCGAGTTGACCATGGTCCCGTTGCCGGTTTCGACGACCAGCATGATTTCCTCACTCCGCGCCAATTCCACCGCGGGTGCAATCAACGGGGCCACCTGATCCCAGGCCCCCTTGGCGACATTCCAGCGTTCTGCTCCATTTCGCCCCCACAGGATTTGTTCCTTCTTCGGAGTCATGATGCGCACCAGCGGGCTACCGACCACATGGGCCATGTCGATCACTCGCTTGAGCGCGTCCATATGCTGGGTGTGCAAAGGATCGCCAGGCCGGTTCGCAGATGTGGTACCAGCAAATATGTGGCGGGACAGGCAACTGACTGGTTTTCCTCGATCGCGCAGAAGGCTGTTCATAGCGCTGATTTCCTCTGCGGAATGATCGCCGACTTCAGTATCGCCTACGAATTGCAACTCGGCGTAGGTCAGCTCAAATTCGTCCATAACGTCGACGGCATGTGCCAAATCCCGGCTGATCCCGTCGGTAATAACACCCAGTTTCATCGGGTCACCTTGGCGCCGTCACGGTGCAACTCGGCGCCCACGATCTCTTCGATCACACGGGTTGCAACCCAGTTGTCTCCGTCAGGGTGGCGGGTGCGTCCGGCGTGGAAAATCTGCATTGCAGCCGCCGCCGTATGGAGTGGGACGCCAAGCTCCTCGCCCAAGGCCATCGAGATTGTCAGGTCCTTGTGCATGGTGTTGATGTGGCTTCCCGTCCCTTCGAACTGACGGTCGATGATCTTTTCCAGTGCGTTGTTGGTGATGCCAGACCCCGCGGATGAGGTTGAAAACACGTCCAATATCACTTGCCCCGGCACACCTGCCTTAGCGGCCAGTGCGGCCGCTTCGAATGTCGCGGAAAAGATGGATCCGATCAGGGATTGCAGGCACGCTTTGACAACCTGACCCTCGCCCGGCGCCGTTCCGACATGATGGATAGAGGCGGACACAGCCTCCATCACCGGCCGCGCATCGCCCAGAACGTTGTCCGGCGCAGCGGCCATCATAGTCAGAGTGCCGCCCTGCGCTCCGGGATAGCCACCCGATACTGGGCTGTCGATCAACTTGAGGCCTGTATCTTTCAACCCTTCACCAATGGCGCGTGCCTCAGCCGGTTTGATGGTCGAGGTCAGCAAAATGGTTCCGCCGGGCACCATGGAACTGGCCAAGCCGCCTTCGCCGAGGATAACGTCCTGCGCCTCGACCCCCTTCATCACCATGACAAAGACATATTGGGCATTTGCCCCCACTTCGGCAGTTGAGGTCGCGGCGCGGCCGCCCATCTGCGCAAAGGCACTGTGGCGTTCCGCGATCACGTCTCGGCCCCAAGTTTCAAATCCGTTGGCGATCAGGTTCTTGGCCAGTCCACTGCCCATATCTCCCAATCCAATAACACCCACTGACGGCATCAGATGCTCCTTTTCTCATCCATTTTTCCGGTGGGGTTTCACGTCATACGCGGACGCCGGGCAGGTCCAAAAGACACCCCCTGCCCTATCGCGACGCGCTTTGGCGCGCGCCATCAGGCTAGCACAGGATTGGCAAAAGGCGATTCAGAATTTCAGTGGATATCGATGGATGCACCGGTTTGCGCCGCGTGCTTGATGGCTTCGATCACTTGCACCGCGCGCAAACCGTCCGCCGCGCTAACCAGTGGTGCCGCGCGGCCTGCGATCACGTCAGCAAAATGTGAAATCTGTGCAGACAGTGGATCACTCAAGGGCAAGGGATGGCGCGTTTGATCCATCGGCGCCCACCAGTCCGGGCCAGCTTTTTGGCTCCACACGGTAAGGTTTGGAAGAGAAAGTGACCCATGCGTTCCTCCAATCAAGTAAGAGGATTGATCCGTTTTGGGGTAGGCCGGGTTTTCGCCAGCCGTCAGCTCCCAACTCCATGGGCCAAGGCTAACGTCAGACAAGTTCACTGTACCGAGCGCGCCGTTGGCAAATCGTAGAATGGCAACGCTGACTTCCTCGGCTTCTGCCCCTCGGACTGCGTTGCTTTCGAAGGCTTGTACACTCGCAACCGGTCCACACAGGTGCATCAGCACATCCACATCGTGGATCAAGTTAATAAACAACGGTCCTGCACCCGCACCCTGCCGCCAGTCGGCCTCGTAATAATGGTCGGGTTTGGGCAACCAGCATTGCCCATGCACCGCCGTGAGAGCGCCCAAAACACCAGAGTCGATGATCTCTTTGGCCTTGGCCACGAGCGGGTTATGGCGGCGATGATGGCCTACAAGAATGGGCACATCACCAGCACAAGCCACCAAATCAGCACCTTCAGCAGCAGTACCGGTCAGCGGTTTTTCGATCAGCATTGGGCAACCTGCACCGATCAGCTCCTTGGCCATAGGCGCGTGCAACGCATTTGGTACCGCCAGAATGATCCCGTCAGACACTCTCGCTAGTTCCGCCAAGTCACGCGCACGCGGCCACTCCATTTCCGACACCGAAGGATCAAGCACCGCGGACAGTGTCACATTCGGTGTTCGATCAATGGCTGCGATATGCTGCCGCCCAATCAAACCCGCCCCGGCCACCCCAATCCGCGTCATGGTTGCCACCCATCATACATCGGATGGTCGGCGCCCAAGGGCAACGCCACAGGCATGCTACTGCGATGCGAGGCATAGATCGCCGTCACCAGCTCAATCGAACCCGCTCCATCCTCAAGAGAGACAGCAGAGTTTGGCTCTCCACCGAGGGACTTGGCAATTTCCGAAAGGAAG
This sequence comes from Tateyamaria sp., assembly GCF_039945315.1. Taxonomy (GTDB): domain Bacteria; phylum Pseudomonadota; class Alphaproteobacteria; order Rhodobacterales; family Rhodobacteraceae; genus Tateyamaria. Next base: position 27,598 of record NZ_JBDUXB010000001.1, read on the forward strand.
CCTGCAAATCCGGATGGACGCGAGGGGACGTTCGCAACGATAGCATCCACCTCTCTCTGCCGGTCCGGATCGCGGGCTTTAAAAGTCCACTCTCCCTCACCGGGAGTGTACGGAAGCGTGTGGGAAGTCGCTGTCAGGTGTTCGTAAACAAAGCGCAAGCGCGTTTCATCTGTCGCGCCCCCAAGGGTGATCGAACTCGTCGCGATGGCCCCACTCTCAAGATCAAAGATGAGCGCGGCGGTATCTTCCGTTTCAATCAGATTGACGAGTGTTCCAAGCCGTGCGGTTACTTGGCGGATGGGCGCCATGAAATGGGACAACAAATCATGCGCATGGATTGCGTGACCCAGCACGGCACCACCCTGTTCACCCGCCCAAGTCCCGCGCCAAGGAATGGCATAGTAATCCGCCGCACGATTCCAATGCGTCTCAATTGACGCTGCGCGCGGCCGGCCCGTCATCCCGGCGACACGCAATGCATCCAACCGATCAAAAGCGGGGCCAAAGCGGTACTGAAACACCGGAAACACCTGTTTGCCAGCATCGCGCGCAGCTGCGCTAATCGCGTCGACCTGTGACATTGATGTGGCCAGGGGCTTTTCGCAGATCACATGTTTCCCAGCCTCCAAAGCAGCAATAGCGACCGGTGCGTGCATATGCGGGGGCAGGCATATGTCGATCACGTCAACGTCCGCCTGCAAAGCTGCGTCTATATCCGCCAGACCCACAATGTCAGCACCACACAATGCTTCGCGCAGTTCTGCATCCTGATCAGCAAGATGCGTAACCGCGAACGCGTCCAACTCCCGATATGCCGCGAGGTGTTTCGCCCCAATTCCACCACCAAGAATAGCAACCCGGATCATGACACAACTGCCTCTGCAAGGCGCTGCGCCTCAAGGGCCAGCTCCATGACTTTGAAGCAGTGCGTTTGGCTCATGGCCGTCTCCGTTCTGTGCGCGATATCGTGAGCAAGGCGATCGAAATAGGGCAACCCAGCCTCGCGCCCGTCCATGGTTTCGCAGCGCGCTCCGTTGACCAGAATCAAACCGTCGGTACCTGCACGGCCAGCAACATCCACGTACTTGCGCAACTCGATGTAGCCGTCAGTGCCCAGCAGCGTCAGGCGACCATCCCCCCAATTTGGCAGAGCATCTGGCGTGTACCAATCCACACGAATATAGCCCGAGGCATTGGGCGCGCGCAGCGCAACCTCTCCAAAGTCCTGCAGACCTGAATCGTCTGGATTGGCGTGATTGGCGACATGTGCCATCGTTACGTCAGCACTTTCGGAGCCAGTGAAATGAAGGAACTGGTCGATCTGATGTGACGCTATATCCGTCAGTACGCCTCCGTATCTTTCCCGCTCAAAAAACCAATCTGGACGCGTTGCCCGGTTTAGGCGGTGAGGACCAAGACCCGTCGTGTGCACAACGCGCCCAATAGCACCCTCCTGCACCAGTTGATCCGCGAGCGTAACGCAAGGGACCTCAAAACGTTCAGAGAAATTGATCGACCAGATGCGCCCGGTTTCCGCTACGGCTGCCTTGATCTGTTCGAGTTGCTCCATCGTCGTGCATCCCGGCTTGTCCGTCATAACATCATGGCCGGATTGCATCGCACGGATTGACAGGCCAGCGCGATCCGCCGGGATTGCAGAGACAAGCGCAAGGTCAGCACCAGCACCAAGCGCCTCCTCAAGCGTTGTAAAACGATGAAGCTCAGGGAAGCGTTCGACATAGCCCGCCAGCGGTTGTGGTGTGCCGTCGGTCCAATAGCCAAGGCAACGACCACCGATGCGCATCATGTTTTCCGTCATGCCGTATATGTGGCGGTGATCCAGCCCAAGGGCGACAAAACTGAGTGTCATGCAGGAACATCCGTAAGTGTTTGGTTGCGCGCGGCTTGCTCCATCGCATGAATGACAGCATGCACGTGCAACGCCTCGTCCATGGGAACCAAAGGGGCCGCCTCGTCACGTACCGCCTGCGCAAAATCCTCGATTACAGACTGGTGCCAGCCATGGGAAAACGCCATCGGATCAGCGCCACCGCCTGTGCCGGTACCTGTGTCGGGTGTCATCAAGTCCTGACGGCCGTTATACCAGTCGATACGGAGAGTATCGCCCTGCAACAGCACATGTGCCTTGGCAGTCGTGATCGCGATACTTTCTGCGCCACCCGGGTATGCAACCGTGCTGGCACTCAGAACGCCTGAAGCACCTGAGGCGAAGGTCAAAAGCGCCGAAGCGATGTCTTCGCCTTCCATCTGGTGTATCGGGCTCGTGCTCATTTGAGCTTGTACCCGCGCAACAGGTCCTGCCAACCACAACGCCAGATCAAGGCTGTGGATCGCTTGATTGATCATCACACCACCCCCGTCACGGTCATAGCTGCCACGCCCCGGCTCATCGTAATAAGCTTGATCTCGCCACCACGGAACGCGGATTTCGACATGGACAATGTCGCCGAGGTCACCTGCCGACAAGCGTGCCTTCAAGGCTTGAGACGCAGCGCGCGTACGATGCTGAAAGCACACTCCAGCCAGCGTCTCAGACTGGGTATAAGCAGTCGAAATCGACCGAGCCGCGTCAAGCGTTCGCTCAATCGGCTTTTCCATAAGCGTCGGAACGCCCGCCTTCGCCAGTGCATTCGCAAAACCAGCGCGCGCATTTGGCGGCGTGATCAGAATGGCCATATCAGGCGGATTGGCCAAAGCATCCGAAATATCACTGAACCCTGATACCGTGTAACCTAAGGTATCGGCCACTTGCGCACAAAACTTCTCAGTGCGTTTTGGGTCACGGCCGAGCACCCCGGAGAGTCGCAACCCAACCGTATTGTCCCGCAACGCGAGAACATGCGTCTGCGCCACCATGCCTGCACCAATCAGCAACACATCCATTGTGACCTTTGCCCCCTTTCGCAAAGCATCCCCACCTACTTTGGTAGAATGGCACCTTTGTGCCCCACCACCTGCATCGCCAGATCATGCCCGGCGCGCAACGCGTTGGTCTGAGATTCGCCCATCAATGAAGCACCTAGATACCCACCGTTGAAACTGTCGCCAGCAGAAGTGGTATCAACGACGGCCTCTGCCTTGGGAAAGTCGTAGGTCTCCCCCGTCTGCAAACACAACGGTCCCAAATCGCCGCGCTTCAGTGCTCCGGTTCGACCACGATCAAGGAAACGACGTGCGATGACCTCGGGCGTTTCACCAGTGATCTCCTGTTCGTCATCAACAGACGGCAACGCGATATCAGACAACGCCCACATCGCCTCGTTCTGAGTCCGCGCGGTTTCTGGATCCATCCAAAGACGGGCCCGGTAGTTGCTGTCATAGCAAACACGCCCACCGGATTTGCGGAACGCCTGCAAAAACCGCATCAATGCAGACCGGGTCGTCGGGGACAGGATCGCCATGGTTATACCGGACAGATAAATCACGTCATATTGTGCGAGAGCTGCAAAATCGGGGCCCTGATCCGTCAAAAATGTTAGCCGTGCCGCTGAACTGTCGCGCCAGTAGGTAAAGGATCGTTCGCCAGTATCATCGGTGGTTATGGCATAAAGCCCCGGCGTGCCATCGGGATCACGTTGGATACCGCCCGTGCCGATGTCTTCGGATGCGATAAAGTCGGCAATCCGGTCTGAAAATGCATCCGTGCCCAGCCGTGTGATGTAGTCAACTTGCAAGTCCGGTGCGCTGCGCTTGAGGTATATGGCCGTGTTCAGCGAGTCCCCGGCCACGCCCACCCCGGCTGTCTCGCCCGCCATGGAAAGCTCGATCATTGCTTCGCCGATCGCTGCGATTTTCATGTAGTTTCCTTTCGACCCGTGCGCCACCATACGATGAACCCAGAACTAACGATGATGCTTGCGCCCAGAATGGTCCAACCATCCGGAATGTCATTGAACACGACATAGCTGGCGACGGCCAGATAGAGAAGGAAGCTGTATGTGTAAGGCATCAAAGTGTTCGCAGGCGCGTAGGCATGCGCGCGCGAGAACACTTCGTGACCGGCCCATCCCCACAATCCAAGCCCGATCATAAGCCCCCATTGCAGAGGGGTCTCTGGCGTAACCCAGACGTTCAACGCGAATGGCAACAACATCACGGCACCCATAGCGCCCATGTAGAACTGCATGGTTTCGGCTGCGACCACCCCGGACAATTTGCGGGTAATGATGGAATACAGCGCAAGCGAAACTGCGTTGTATACATTCAGCAGCGCGATCCAGTGAAAATCCGCGTCAAAGGGTCGGATCACGATCAGAACACCAACAAATCCCAGCAAAATCGCGCCCCAACGCCACGGCCCAACGCGTTCCCCCAGCAACGGCCAGCTGAGCGCACAAACGATGATCGGAGCGGAAAACATGATCGACCCGGTCACCGTCAGCGATAGATATTTAAGTGTAATAAAGTTGAACATCGTGGCCGAGGCCAGCAAGAACCCCCGAAACAGCACCAGCCCAAGGTGATCAGTCTGAAAGTTCGACCAGCTGACCCCTTGCCGTAACACAAGCACCGTCGAGATGATGAAGTGTGGCAAGTACCGCATGAACGCCAGTTGCATTGCGGGCAAGCCGGCCACGATCAACCATTTGACCGATGTATCAATCAGGGAGAAAAAAGCATAAGCGCCCAGCGTCATTGCGATGCCGAGGGCCGCGCGGTCTTGCTGTGCGCGTGCCGCGATGGCCACGGTGTTACCCCTTGAACCGGTCGGCGTAGAAATCGACCATCTGGCTGACCATATCATCGGCTTGCCCGGCATCCCGAGCAGTGCTGAGTGCGGTCAGCGCACATTTAGACATGATGGATTCAACCCCGGCATCCGAAGCCATCTGCGCGTAGTACCCGACATCCTTGGCCGCATTCTTGATCGCAAAAGCGAGCTGGTTCGGATCACCGTCCACGGCATATCCTTTGACGAAATCCATCATGCCGGACTTTAGCGGGCCGGCAGATACCACGTTATAGAGATCCTGCCGCGGCACACCGGCAACGTCCGCCATCGCAAAGGCTTCGGCCATCGCGTTGGCAACGGTCATCCCGAAGAAATTGTTGATGAGCTTGATCGTGTGTCCGGACCCAAGTGCGCCAAGGTGAAACACGTTCTCGCCCAGATCGTCGAGCACAGGTTTGAGCTTGTCAAAAGCACCCTTGTCCCCCGACCCCATGATGTTCAGCAGCCCATCCTTGGCATGCGACGGCGTGCGGCCCAATGGAGCATCAAGGTATTGACCACCAGCGGCCGCCACCTCGTCGCCAAGTGCCTTGGTCGAGGCGGGCAAAGACGTGCCAAAGTCGATCACTACTGCACCCGGTTTCAGGCCTGCGATCACCCCATCCGCACCGCGCATCCGCGCCTCGACATTGGCCGAGGTGTCCATGCACAGCATCACGATGTCAGAGGCTTCTGCCAATTCTTTGCTTGTGCTCACCTCAGTCGCGCCGCGCGCGATTGCCTGATCCACATACGTGCGGGTGCGGTTCGCAATGACATTCATCGCGTACCCTTGATCCTGCAAGCGTCCGACCATAGCGCCGCCCATCAGGCCAAGGCCCATAAATCCAATTGTAGGTTTGCTCATTTGGTCTTCTCCTTGTGCGGAATGGTGTCAAAGGCGCGTGTTTTCAGCCCCTTCTGGATTTCATAAATCGAGATCGGCACATCCGGTTGTGGTTGCGGAATGCGGATCGGGATGTCTTTGAGGCGCGGCGTAAGAGTGGTCTCACCACAAAGCATACGCGTGTTATAGTCTTCGATGCCTGCCCATTTGGTCATGCTTCCCATAATGGGAAAAGCATCCGCCGCCATCATTTCGTAGAACAGGATGCGCCGCGCGCGGTCCGACGTGTTCAGGGCAGAACCATGAACGATGCGCCCGTGATGAATGCTGATAGACCCGGCAGGGCCGGTCAATTGGACCACATCGTCGGGGTTCAGGCCGTTTTCTTGGGGAAGCATCGCACCTGCAAACACACCGTCTACATGGTGGTCAAACACTGGCCCCTTGTGGCTGCCCGGATAGACCATAAGTGGCCCATTTTCCGGCGCCATGTCGTCAATGCAGATTCCAATAGCGAGGATGTCGTCATTGGTGTGCGGATAAAACGCATAGTCCTGGTGCCACTCAACCGCAGCCCCATAGCCCGCTGATTTCATGTTCAGCTTAGTCGTGTGCAGCCGAAGGTTCGGCCCGATGAGGTCACGCGCGGGAGCCAAGACATGATCGGAATACATCAGCTCGCGCATCACATCCGATATCGTGTGAGGCAGTTTGATCCGCCGCAGACGCGGATCGTCCGCCGTGTGACTGTCTTCAAGATCAAGGCGATCATTGCTGGCCGTCATCGTGGCGGCTTCGGCTTCGAACCGCGTAATCTCGTCGCGAATCTTTTTCAGCCAATCCGCCGGAATCTGGTTTTCGACCAGCAGATAACCAAGTTCTTCAAATTGTTCTTTTTGGGCGGCGCTCAGGCATTCCATCACATCACCGCGCCAATCTGCCATGGGACGAACTCATAATCCCCAAGGCCCTGTGCTTCAGATTTGCTCATTTCCCCGCTCGCGACGCGCAGGAACAGGTCGTAGATTTCGCGCCCTTTTTCCTCAAGGGAAACGCCGTCCGTCAACATGGTGCCTGCGTTCACATCCATGTCTTCGGTCATGCGGTTGTACATCGCAGAATTGGTGGCCACCTTGATGGTGGGTGCCGGTTTCGATCCAAAGGCAGACCCGCGCCCGGTGGTAAAGCACACGAGGTTGCACCCTCCGGCGATCTGCCCCGTCACGCTGGCCGGGTCATAGCCGGGACTGTCCATGAAGGTGAACCCGTTTGCGCGCACGATTTCCGCGTATTTGTAAACGCCCGTCAGGGGGGTGGTGCCCCCTTTGGCCGCTGCACCCAGTGACTTTTCAAGGATAGTGGTCAACCCACCTGCCTTGTTTCCCGGGCTGGGGTTGTTGTCCATGCTGCCCTTGTTGCGCTCTGTGTAATCTTCCCACCATTTGATCAAACCGATCAGGCGATCGCCCGTCGCACGATCAGCAGCGCGGGCGGTCAACAGGTGCTCAGCCCCATAAATCTCAGGCGTTTCGGCCAAAACGCCTGTGCCCCCTTGGGCCACCAGCAGGTCCGTCGCATAACCCAATGCCGGATTGGCAGTGATCCCAGACCACGCGTCCGATCCACCGCACTGCAACGCAACTTTCAGTGCAGAGACAGGACATGGCGTGCGTGTCGCCTCATTCGCGATGGGCAGCATCGCCTCGACTTTCTCGATACCCTTTTCAATCGTACGGCGTAGTCCGGCCACTGACTGGATGTTCATCGTCTGGAACGTTGGCCCTTGCTTCAGCCCCCACGCCTCGAGCAACCAGTCGATCTGGTTCATCTCGCACCCAAGGCCCACCATCAGAACAGCGGCATGGTTAGGATGACGGGCATAGCCCCACATGACACGTTGCAAGGCCTCGAACCCATCCCCAGAATCGGCCATGCCACAGCCAGTGCCATGAACAAAGGCAACGACGCCATCCACGTTGGGGTAGGCCGCCAGAATGTCCGGTGTGAAATGCGCGGCAATCATGCGGGCCGCAGTGGCCGAGCAGTTCACAGATGTGACAATGGCCACGTAGTTGCGCGTGCCCACCGACCCGTTTTCCCGCTGATAACCCATAAAGGTGTCTCCGCCCGAGGGCGTGGCGGGTCGTAGGTTTGTGCCGAATTCGTATTCCACATCTGTGGCCCGGAATTCGACGTTGTGTGTGTGGACGTGATCGCCTGCTTGGATGTCCTGGGCCGCGTACCCGATCACTTGCGCGTATTTGCGGATCGGAGTGCCCTTTGCCATATCGCAAGCGGCTATCTTGTGTCCCGACGGAATCAGGGCACGCGTTTTGACGTCTTCAATGGTAACCCCAACTTCGAGAGCGCGGGTGGCGGTTACGACAGTGTCTGTTTCATCAAGACGAATGAAATCCATTTGTTCTCTCAAGCGCAATACGGAGCGTCGGACGCCCAGCGGTGGATCGGAATATGCGGGCTCACGGCAAGACGGTCGCGCGTCGCAAACCATGCATCACGCCAGACCCGCCAATCCTTCAGTTCTGCCTTTGGTGTCACATGGCTGCGCGCAATGAAACTTGGAAAGTGTTCACGCCCCGTATTCTGACCTGTCTTGGAAAAGCGAAGATCAAAAGACCAGCGAAAACCATCTGACATGTTTGGCAGCGACGCATGTGGCACCAAGGGATGAAACAGTACAACACCCCCGGCCTTCACGGGCAATGGAAGGGCACGGTCAATATCCAGAAACTTGGGTGCAATCGCCGTCTGCACCTGCGGGCAATGGGGCAACATACCGGCATCAATGCTGGGCATAACCTGAAGACAACCGTTGTCCAAAGTAGCATCCGTAATCGCAACCCAAACGGTGACCATGTCCGTCTGGTCGGCTTCTTCGAGCCCGACAGCGCGGTCCTGATGCCAGTCAGTACGGGTGATGTGTGCGCGCGTTTCATCTGCGCCCAACTGAGGGCTCGGGGGTTTGATGCGTACATGCTGGATTGGATTGAGCGTCAGTTCAGGCCCAATCAATGCCTCTGCCAGATCAAGGATGCGTTCGTGCATCACCAAATCAAAAATGGCAGGTCCAAAATGCATTGGCGTATCGGGCGCGATCTCTCCTCCCGGCAGGCTGATGTCCATGGGCTGAAACCAGTCGCAGCCTGCGGCATATGACGCGCTGAGCTTGGCCCAGAAATCCATATCACGCCCATCCGGCACGCGCCCTTCCCCTGACCATCCGTCATAAAGCGAGTCCAGAAGATCGCTGTATTCCGCCCGCACGCTGCCCAGCACATCACAGGGCAGCACATCATCAACAACCAGATATCCCGCCGAATAGAACTGCGTGACTTGGGCGTCTGTCAGCATTCTCCCACTCCTCTAAAGCAGGATGGATATGATCGGCGGATAGATCAACAGCACCGAAAGTGCGATCAGCTGGATGCCAATGAATGGCAGGAAACCCTTGAAGATGTCGGTCAGCGTGATGTGCGGAGGAGCCACCGATTTGAGGTAGAACGCCGCAGGGCCAAACGGAGGCGAAAGGAAGCTCACCTGCATGTTCATACAGAACACCACCCCGAACCAGATCGCCACGTGGCGCGGGTTCAACTCTCCGAACAGACCAATCTCGTCCAAGGGCAAGCGCAGAACGATGGGCAGGAAGACTGGGATGATCAGCAGAACGATCCCGACCCAGTCCATGAATGCGCCCATGAACAGCAGGATCAGCATCATCAGCAGAATCACCAACATCGTGGGCAGTTCAGAGCCAACGATGAAATCGGCCACATAAGTCGGCCCGCCTGCAATGGTGTAGGCCCCCGCCAGAGTGGCGGCACCGATGGTCACCCAGATGATCGTGCCGGTGGATTTTAATGTACGCATCAGCGAGTCCCAGACCAGTTCGGTCGAGGCTTCACCCCGCAAAAGCGCAATGATAAAGACCGCTGCCGCGCCCATGCCAGCCGCCTCGGTGATCCCGGTGATCCCACCATAGATCGATCCCATGACAACGCCGATCACAACAATGGGCGGCACAAGACCTTTGCCCATCGACCAGCCGGTCACAGTGCGGTCTTTGCCAAATACGAAAAAGGCCAGCCCGAGGCTGACAGCCACCATGATACCAAAGATGTAGATGTATTCGGATGTGCCCCAGAAGGCCGCATCACCCGTGTTCGCCGCGTTCGACCCGGAAAATTCAAAGAAACATGCCCGCAGGAACAGCGCGGTACCAAAGCCGGCGACCAGCACGTTGAGGAAGGCAAAGAACAGGCCTGCCTTTTCGCTGCCTTGCGGTTCACCCTCGACCGGTTCGGGCAGCGGCGCGTCCTCTGGTTTCAGCTGTGTGCGAATGATGATGTAGATGATGATGAACGAGGCCAGCATGAAACCGGGGATAAAGGACGCAGTGAACAGCGCCTTGATCGAGGTTTCAGTGATGAGGCCATAGATGATCAGAACGATAGACGGGGGAATCATGGTGCCCAAGGAGCCGGATGCACAAATCACACCGATCGCGAGGTTCTGGTTATAGCCAAGCCTCAACATTTGCGGCAACGCGATCAAGCCTAGCAGAACAACTTCACCGCCAATGATACCTGACATCGCGGCCATGATTACGGCCATGATCGATGTAACGATGGCGATGCCACCGCGAGTACGGTTCAGCCAGACGTTGAGGGATGAATACATCTCCTTTGCGATACCCGAGCGTTCGAGCAGTGCGGCCATGAAGATGAACAGCGGAATGGATATGAGGACATAGTCCGTTAAGAGCCCATATATTTTCTGGGCTAAGATATTGAGCGGCCCCGATCCGGGCCTGCCGGTCAAAATGCCATCTCCAAAGGTCCAGGGGGCCAGAAGAAGTTCGGGCTCGAACTTCATCACCAGCACCAGAACGGCCAATACAGCCGAGGCAAGCCCTAGCGGCATGCCGATGGCCAGAAGCAGGATCAGGCCCAACATCAGGACCAGAGAAATTGTACCAATATCCATGGATCAGTCCTTTGCGGAAACGTGCTGACCGGTCACGTCGATGTCGCCGACACCGTCCGTTCCGACTTGGGCTTTGATGCGAGCGATCTCGTCCTCGTCCAGATCGTCGCCACCGTAATAGACCTCTTCCTTGTTCCAGTCAGAGATCAGATTGACGACAGCCTGAATGGCCACCAACCCGACGATAAGCAGAACCATGGGTTTCAGCGTGGCAGGAATCGGAGGATCAAAGGCGGTGCCAAAGGTTTCCCAGCGATAGAATTTGTCGAATGCCTCGCCATAGCCGCCATAGATTAGAAAGAATGCAAAAGTGACGATTAGCACAGTGGAAATCGTGTCGAACACACGCTGGAGCCAGCGCGGCACTGCATCATAAAGCAGGACAATTCGGATATGGCTGCGCTGCTGCATCGCATATAGGCCCGCACACAAGAATACGAACCCGGCCAACCAAAGTGACATTTCGTTGGCCCAGAGTGTGGGCGCTTCGAACACATAGCGCAGCATCACCTCGTAAAGCATCACGGACGTCAGACAAACGATCAGCATCATGGTGACGCGGCCAATAAAGACAGCCAGTCGGTCTGCCGGTTTCCAGCTTTCGAACTCCATGCCGGCGCGGCGCACAGTGCGTACGCCAATATAGATCAAAATCGGAATGCAAATCATTGCCAACCAATCAACGATGTCAGCAGTTCCACCGAACAAGCCGCTCAAACCGGGCGTGACATCCACGCGGCCAAACAGCGCCGACAGCTTGTCGAATTCGGACGGGTCGGTTGGTGGGAAAAACGTCAGAGTGAAAGCCGGCATGTGCCAAACAACCCAGCCCGCTGCGAAAATGAAGGCCATTGGCACGAGCCATTCAATCAGAGTGCCGGAGCGCACCTGCATCACATAATCCCCCTGTCCCGAAAATTCTTGAGCGCGTCTTATCGTGCGCCTTCAAGTGGATGGGGTCCCGCCATAGCGGGACCCCTGATAGCATAGCCGCTTACTGGGACACGAGGCCGAGTTGCGTCAGGTAGCCGAGGTGCGATTCCACCAACGCTTTGGCTTCTGGCGTATCAGCAAACTCAGGCCATGTGGCTTGGGCCGCATTGCGGAACTTTTGCAGCTCCTCAGGCGCCCACTGAGACAAAGTCACACCGTCTGCACGCAGTTGAGCCGCCGCTTCAGCATTCGCTTTTTCAAACGTCAGCGCTGTGCGCAGAGCCAGTGCTTCCATAGCGACCTTCATGATCGTCTGGTGCGCTGCGGGCATCGCGTCGAACACGGCTTTGTTGCACGCCAAGTGATCCGAAGGCATCGAGTGGAAGCCGGGGAAGTTTGCATACTTAACGATGTCGTACAGACCAAGGCCGACGTTGTTGGCCAGACCGGATGCGTCCGCACCGTCGATGATGCCTGTTTCCAGAGCGGTAAAGATCTCGGTGAAGTCCATCACGATAGGCGAGGCGCCGAGTTTCTCAAAGATTTTGGTTTCCATGCCGGGGGGCGAACGGAATTTCCAGTCTTTAAAGTCAGCGACCTTCTCGATTGGCTTGGAAGACGCAAACGACTCTTGGCCGTAAACCCACCAGCCGATCAGCTCCATGCCGTACTTGTTGTACAGGGGTGCCGCTGCTTCACGACCACCACCGAAATACAGCCAGCTCAGCTGTTGGTAAGGCGTGTCGTAGCCGCCCATGATGTCGCCCACGAATTGGAACGCCGAGTTTTTACCAGTTTGGTAGCCACCACCGGTCATGTCACAGTCAAGAATGCCCGTGGCCGCCGCGTCAAAAGTCTCAACCGACTTTACAACAGACGAGCTGTAGAACATTTCAACCTGGATGCCGCCGCCAGACATTGTCTGAATGTCTTCGACGTATTGTGCGGCCAGCTTACCCGACACGGTTTCTGGTGCGTAGTGTGTTTGGATGCGCAGTTTGGTTTCCTGCGCGCCAGCTGTCATTGCCGTACTTGCCGCAAGCGCAGCCACGGCGGCGACGGATGCCGCCTTCTTCATGAATGTCATATTATCCTCCCAGATACATTTTGCATCGCGCGCACTCGGGTCTTGGGCCCACTTTCACGCACTGTGTTCCCGAGGCTAAGCGGAGATTTCACGCACGACAACAAAAAACTAGAAATATTGGCTATTTTTGAGATTTTGTTGAAATTTCGAGATTTTGTGATTTACTGTCCTGAGCCAAATCAATTGACGACGGTGTCGCTTGCTGCACAACACAGACATTTACGAAACCCTCAAATACCGGCTGATGACCAACGGGTTTGAGCATGGTCAGAAAGTCCGGGCCGAGCATTTGCGGCTGGAATTCGGTTGTTCCGCCAGTACGATACGTGAGGTTTTGTTCAGACTCTCCACACTAGGTCTGGTCGAATTTCGCGATCAGCGCGGGTTTCGCGTCCCTCAGAAGTCAGCGGAGGTTGTTAACGAACTGACCCACCTGCGCGTTCTTCTCGAAGCCGAGGGGACCGCCATGTCGATTCGGCTGGGCGGCATCGCATGGGAAGCTCGACTGACCGCCGCTCATCACCAACTCAGTCACTTAGAGATGCGCTTGCAGACGGCCGATGACCGAGCTCCTTTTGTCGATCTGTGGTTCGCAGCGGAACGGCAATTCCACGAAACACTGATCTCAGCCTGCGGCTCGGATTCGCTGCGCTCCACGCACCACCAGATTTACTGCCGCTTTCGTCAGCAGCTCATGGTCGAAGATCGGGCGTTCGACTTCATATCCAACAACATCGAGCACCATCAGCAGATATTGGATGCAGCCCTGTCTGGGGACGAAGCGCTAACGCGACAAAAAATCCACGATCATCTGGCGCGGCACCTGATGATAGCGGCCTCCTAACCATCCACAAATTTTGCCAAGCTGGCGTCGCCACGCGATTAACGTTCCGGCAAATCCTCAGCCACATAAACGTCAATGATCTCGCGGAACGTCGTTTCTGCCTCAAATCCCAACGCCTTTGCCCGTTCCGGTGCAAAATTGCGTGGCCACCCATCTACGATCTTGGCAATGGCCGCATCTGGCTGCGGCTTAATCAAGGCAACGACATTGTTGCCCGCCACATCGCGCAACGCCTCGATCTGTTCGGCCACTGTACAGGATAGACCCGGAAGGTTCAGCGCCCGACGTCCCTCTAACCGGTCCGTGTCCAGCGTCCCGGCATGGGCCAGAAACCCGGCGGCAGAGCGGGGCGATGCATGCCAGTGGCGCACCGTATCCTCGACCGGCAAGATGGCCTCCATCCCATTCAAAGGCTCACGAATGATTCCCGAGAAAAAGGAGGACGCGGCAAGGTTGGCCTTGCCCGGACGCACACAAATCGTCGGCAGGCGCAGGGACATCCCATCAATGAACCCCTTGCGGCTGAAATCCTGTACCATCAACTCGCAAGACGCCTTTTGCGCGCCATAGCTGGTCTGGGGCGAGGTCAGGAATTCATCCCCGATCTTGTCCGGATAGGGACCCCCAAACACCGCAATGGACGAGGTGAAAACGACCCGAGGAACATATTCCCCACCCGTCGCGCGATGCTGCGCGCGCAAGGCCTCAAGGAAATGCCACATCGGCAGCATGTTCACCTGCCAGCCGAGGTCGAAATTCGTCTCTGCCTCACCCGAAACGATGGAGGCGAGGAAATAGATTACATCGAAGCGTTCAGCCGCCAGCGCGGCTCCTTCGGCGGCCACAGACAGGTTGCCAACCCGGCGATCCTTGCCCGCGCCACCCTCAGGAAACGCCATGTCATGCAGCGTCAGAGTGACTGGCGCACCGTCCAGCCCTTCGGCCTCCAGCTTGTGGACCAGCTTCTGACCCACCATGCCACCGCCACCGAGAATAAGTACCCGCATCATGTGTCCATCCCGTTTTGCGCACGCAGTTCAAGGTAAAGGCCAGAGTGATCCCGATCGGCCCCGTTCATGTTGTCTACGAAGTGGGCGAACCGGTCCCGAACGCCTTGGGTCATGGGCAAAATCAGGTTTGCGGCCTCGGCCTCGACCAGCACATTGTTGAGATCCTTCAGTTGGAATTTGGATAGCCCACCGGGTTCAAAATTCCCCGTTGTCATCCGCTCGCCATGTTGCTGCAGAATGGTGCTGTCGGCAAACCCACCCTTGAGGGCTTCGCGCAAGGCCGCAGGGTCCGCACCACCTTCTTCTGCAAGCAACATCGCTTCGGCGACAGCTCCAATCGTCACAGCCACAATGGTCTGATTGCACAATTTGGATAACTGCCCGGTCCCTGAAGGGCCCACATGAACGGGCCGGCCCATTGCGCCTAAAACTGGCTCCGCACGCGCCACATCTTCGGCCCGGCCGCCAACCATGATAGCAAGGCTCGCAGCTTCCGCCCCTTTGGTCCCCCCCGATACCGGAGCGTCGAGATGTGCAACCCCGGCAGAGACCAACTTCTCGGCTTGGGCGCGCGCCTCACCTGGCTTGGTCGAGGACATGTCGATCCACAGGGCACCATTGCTCAAGGCACCTTTCACATCGTCAATAACGGACAACACCGTGGGCCCGTCACTCATCATCGTGATGACGACATCCGCCCCTGTGACCGCTTCGGTGGTGGTATCCACGACCCGCGCCCCAAACTCAGCCAGAGGATCGGCTTTGGCCCGCGTACGGTTCCACACCGTGAGGTCTATGCCCGCCTGCGCCAGATTGCGCGCCATGGGAAAGCCCATCAGCCCTGTGCCCAACAAGGCCACCTTTTGCGATCCCATTCTTCGTCCTCCCATTTTGCCGAGACGTCTGGTCAACGCCAACAGCTTGTCCTACGCTAACATCAAAACGCAGCATCTTCCGATGCGCAACACCTGATGAGAATGGGGGGAGTTTATGGGCCGTTTAGACGGAAAGCGCGCACTTGTGACAGCCGCAGGCCAAGGCATTGGCCGAGCGAGCGTTGTAGCAATGGCGGCCGAAGGCGCGCAGGTCTTTGCCACGGATGTGAACGCGGATCTACTGGGAGATATGCCCGACGGCGTCGAATCCTTTGTTTTGAATGCCTTGGACGATACCAGCGTGGCCGAGGGGGTCGCACGCGCGAAACCCGACCTGCTGTTCAACTGCGCTGGCTTCGTCCACCACGGCACCGTTTTGGACGCCACAGATGACGAATGGGATTTCGCCTTTGACCTCAACGTCCGCTCGATGCTGCGCACCATGCGCGCCGCATTGCCAGGCATGGTGGAACGCGGCACAGGGTCGATCATCAATATGTCCTCGGCCTGCTCATCCGTGATTGGCGCACCCAACCGTTTTATCTACGGCACAACCAAAGCTGCCGTCATCGGCATGACAAAATCAGTCGCCGTTGACTTCGTGACCAAGGGCATCCGTTGCAACTGCATCTGTCCCGGCACCGTGGAAAGCCCAAGCTGGCATGACCGCGTCAAAGCACTTGGCGAAGAGGTCGGCAGCTATGAAGAGGCCCTGAAACAGTTCGTGTCCCGGCAGCCCATGGGCCGGGTGGCAACCGCTGACGAAATCGCCGCACTGGTGGTGTACTTGGGCAGCGACGACAGCGGTTTCACCACCGGACATCCCCACATCATCGACGGAGGCTGGTCGGGCCAATGAGCAAAAAAATCGGAATCGAAGACCTGCGTTCGCGCAAATGGTTCATGAACCCCGACAACCCGGAAATGACAGCGCTCTACCTCGAACGCTATCTCAACTACGGGCTGACGCGGGCCGAACTTCAGTCGGGAAAACCGATCATCGGGATCGCGCAGACCGGCAGTGACCTCTCCCCCTGCAACCGCCACCACTTGGAACTGTCCAAGCGCGTGCGCGATGGCATTATCGCCGCCGGCGGTACCTGCATCGATGTGCCCGTGCACCCTATTCAGGAAACCGGCAAGCGGCCTACAGCCATGTTGGACCGCAACCTGGCCTATCTGTCTCTCGTCGAAACGCTCTTTGGCTACCCACTGGATGGCGTTGTACTGAACATCGGTTGTGACAAAACCACACCCGCCCTGCTCATGGCCGCCGCCACCGTGAATATCCCGGCCGTCGCCCTGTCTGTCGGTCCAATGCTGAACGGCTGGTTCCGAGGCGAACGCACCGGTTCAGGCACCATCGTCTGGAAAGCGCGCGAGATGCTGGCAGCAGGCGAGATTGACGATGACGGCTTTATGGAGCTCGTCGCATCTTCGGCCCCGTCCGTCGGCTACTGCAACACTATGGGCACTGCGACCACGATGAATAGTCTTGCCGAAGCGTTAGGCATGCAACTGCCCGGCGCCGCTGCTATCCCGGCCCCCTATCGCGAACGCGGTCAGATGGCATACGAAACCGGACGGCGAATCGTCAACATGGTGTGGGAAGACATGCGGCCCTCCGACATCATGACGCGCGAGGCGTTCGAAAACACCATTGTCATCAACTCCGCGATCGGTGGGTCCACCAACGCGCCAATCCACCTCAACGGCATCGCGCGCCACCTCGGCGTGCCGCTGGACAACGACGACTGGCAAAACGTGGGCCACAAAGTTCCTCTGATCGTCAACATGCAGCCCGCAGGTGAGTATCTGGGCGAGGATTATCAACATGCGGGCGGCGTGCCTGCGGTAATCGGCGAACTGATTGCCGCCGACTTGCTGCCACACCCCGACGCGATAACAGCCAACGGCAAAACGATGCGCGAAAATTGCGGCGATGTGCGCAGCGAAGACACCCGCGTGATCCGCCCCGTGTCCGAGCCGATGGTGGACCATGCCGGGTTCATCAACCTCAAAGGCAACCTCTTTGACAGCGCGATCATGAAGACTTCCGTGATCTCGGACGCATTCCGCGCGCGTTACCTGTCCAACCCTGATGATCCCGAAGCGTTCGAAGGACGCGCCATCGTCTTTGACGGACCCGAGGACTTTCACCACCGCATCGACGACCCGGCCGAAAACATCGATGATACCTGCATTCTGTTCATGCGCGGCGCCGGACCCAAAGGCTACCCCGGCGGTGCCGAGGTCGTGAACATGCGCCCACCGGCCTACCTGCTAAAACAGGGGATCAACGCGCTCCCCTGCATCGGTGACGGGCGGCAATCGGGCACGTCAGGCTCTCCATCCATACTCAACGCCTCGCCTGAGGCTGCGGATGGGGGCGGATTGGCTCTGCTGCAAACTGGCGATATGGTGCGGATCGATCTGAAAAAATGCACCGCAGATATGCTGATCAACGCATCCGAACTCGCAACACGCGCCGCCGCTCTGTCGGATGCAGGCGGATATGCCAGCCCTGAAAACCAAAGCCCGTGGCAGGAAATCTTCCGCGACCGCGTCGGACGCTTTGATGAGGGCATGACGCTGAAAGGCGCCGCCGAATACCAAGACATCTCGCGCAAGCACATGCCGCGCGACAACCACTAACGCGCGGCTCGTGCGACAACAAACAAGCGAGGATTAAGAGACATGAAACTTGTAAGATACGGAGACGTAGGGAGCGAACAACCGGGCCTAATGGATGGCGACACCTTGCGCGATCTGTATGGCGTCATTGATGACATCACTGGCGACACGCTGGATGACGAAACGCTGGATCGGCTGCGCAGTATTGATCCAACCACCTTGCCCGAAGTCAAAGGCAATCCGCGCCTTGGCGCATGCGTTGGCCACTTTGGCAAGTTTTTGTGCATCGGCCTTAACTACTCCGATCACGCAGAGGAACAGGGGCTGCCGATCCCCGAACACCCCATCCTGTTCTTCAAGGCGAATTCGGCGATCGTCGGGCCAAATGATGATGTGGTCATGCCACGCAACTCCAAGCGCAGCGACTGGGAAGTTGAACTGGGCGTGGTGATCGGCAAGGCTGCGAAATATGTGTCCAAGGCAGATGCGCTGGATTATGTCGCCGGTTATTGCGTGGTGAACGACGTGTCCGAACGCGAATTTCAGCAGAACCTGACAGGGCAATGGACCAAGGGCAAATCCTGCGACACGTTTGGACCTACAGGCCCGTATCTCGTGACGCGGGACGAAGTCGCCGATCCGCAAAACCTCGCTATGTCGCTGCATCTCAATGGCAAACAGATGCAAACCGGCAATACCTCAACTATGATTTTCTCGGTCGCCGAGATTATCGAACATCTCAGCGGTCTGATGACGCTGCATCCGGGTGACATCATCACCACAGGCACTCCTCCGGGCGTCGGAGACGGAATGCGTCCCCAAGTTTACCTGAAGGTCGGTGACGTTATGGAGTTGGAAATCGAAGGTTTGGGGCGCCAGCGTCAGGAAGTGAAGATGGATGCCTGATCTTCTTCAAATCGGCGGCATCACTTACACCATGCGGGATCGTCTGGCCGAACACTTCACCATCCACAAACTAAGTGAAAACGCCTATCCGGCGAACGCCATCACCCACATTGCCACCAACGGCCATGATGGCGTACCAGCAGACGTCATGGCCGCCTGCCCCAACCTTAAAATGGTCAGTTGCTATGGCGTCGGATATGACGCCATCGACACCAAGACGGCGGCAGATCGCGGCATCCTCGTCACGCACACACCCGACGTGTTGAACGCCGAAGTCGCAAGCACAACGATCCTTCTGATGCTCGCAAGCTTCCGCAACTTCCTGCATGACGAAGCGCATGCACGCTCCGGCGACTGGGAAAACGGCGGCGCGCCACTGTCCCGCAGTGCCGACAACCGTCGGGTCGGGATCCTCGGTCTTGGCCGCATCGGGCAGGCAATAGCAGATAAGCTCAAGGCCTTTGACGCCGACATTCACTACCATTCGCGCAGCAAAAAGGACGTGCCTTACACCTACCACGCGTCCCTGACCGACATGGCCAAAGCCGTCGAAGTGCTCATCTGCATTACCCCCGGCGGCCCTTCGACCCACCGGATCGTGAACAGCGAAGTGATGGACGCGCTGGGCCCCGAAGGTACCCTGATAAACGTCTCGCGTGGGTCGGTCGTGGACGAACCGGCCATGGTGCAGGCGCTGCAAGACGGGCGCTTGGGCTATGCGGCCCTCGATGTGTTCGAAGCAGAGCCCAAGATACCAGACGCTCTCAAGACCATGCCAAACGTCGTTTTGTTGCCCCATGTTGGGTCCGCCACACACGAGACGCGGGCAGCCATGGGCGGGTTGGTCGTCGACAATCTGATCGCGCATTTGACCACGGGCAAGGTTCACACGCCCGTTCCAGAGACCGCGCATCTGAATGGCTAAGATCTTTTCCGTCACCGCCCGCCTCTTTGAAATCCCATTGGATGAGGTTCTTGTGGACGCCAAACATGGCGACCACAGCCACTTCCATCTGGTCACAGCCACCGTCACGCTCAGCGACGGGCGAACGGGCACTGGGTACACCTACAACGGTGGGCGGGGCGGGCACGCCACAGTGGCAATGATCACACATGATCTTGCCCCTTTTCTGATCGGACAGGACGCAACAGAAGTCGAAAAACTGACCGACGCAATGGACTGGCACATGCACTACGTGGGCCGGGGTGGCATCCTGTCGTTTGCCCTTTCAGCGGTCGACATCGCGCTATGGGATACCCGCCTGAAAGGCGCGGGGCAGTCTTTGGTGAAGGCCGCAGGTGGCGCGTCCGACCGTTGCAAGGCCTATGCTGGCGGGATCGACCTGGGATTTGATATGCCAAGGCTTCTTGAGAGCATTCAGACCTATCTGGATCGCGGTCACAACGCAGTAAAGATCAAGATCGGCCAGCCCACGCAAGAAGAAGACCTCGCCAGAATCGCAGCGGTGCGCGAATTGATTGGCCCCGACATGACATTCATGGTCGACGCGAATTATTCAATGAACGTGGATCAAGCCATCGCGATGGGCAAAGCTTTCAAACCCTATGACATAACATGGTTCGAAGAACCAATCGTGCCCGACGCTTTTGAGGATTTTGCAACAATCCGCACCGCTACCGGGGTGCCAGTGTCCCAAGGTGAAAACCTGCACACGATGCATGAATTCGCCCGCGCCCTGCCGCACGTGGACTTCATTCAACCTGACGCGTCTAACTGCCTCGGAATTACCGGCTGGCTGCAAGTGGCAGACATGGCAAAGGACGCGAGCGTGCCTGTGTGCAGCCACGGTATGCAGGAATTGCACGTTTCGCTGGTCTCGGCGCAACCCCATGGTGGCTGGCTCGAAGTGCACAGCTTCCCAATCGATCGCTACACCAAACGACCTCTTGTGATAGCGGATCACATGGCAGTCGCCCCGGACATACCGGGCATTGGGGTAGACTTCGACTGGGCTCAACTGACCCCACACGAGGTACGGCCGTAAGGCGAAAGCGCCCCTGTTACGGGGCGCTATGCTTTAGTTTTCAGGACCAAGAGCGTTGAGACCTTTAAGGATATCGATGGCATAGGCCAGCTGATAATCCTCTTCGCGCAGCGCAGCAGCTGCTTCGGCTTTCTCACGGTCCTCTTCGATCTGGCGGATCTCATCTTCGCTCAGCGAGTCGTTGTTGAGGCTCCCGCGCAGGTCGGCTTCGGACCGCTGTCCGACGGCACTGGCCGGTTCATCTTCTTCCTCAGTGGTCGGGCTGCGACGGGGTTGTTCCACCACAATATTTGGGCTGACACCCAGCGACTGGATCGAACGACCCGACGGCGTGTAGTAGCGCGCCGTGGTCAGACGCATCGCACCCTCTCCCCGGAGCGGCATGACGGTCTGCACCGATCCTTTGCCAAAGCTCTTAGTGCCGACAACAATGGCACGACGGTGGTCTTGCAAGGCACCCGCCACGATCTCGGATGCTGAAGCAGAGCCACCGTTTATCAGCACGACAATTGGTTTACCCTCGGCCAGATCACCCGGTGTTGCGTTGAACCGATCCCCATCCACAAGCTCACGGCCACGGGTTGATACAATCTCACCCTTTTCGAGAAACGCATCTGACACTCGGATCGCTTGGGTCAGCAAACCGCCTGGATTGTTGCGAAGGTCCAAAACAAAACCATTCACATTGTCCATGCCGCCAAGAGTCTCGACCTCTTCGTTCAGCTTGGAGATCAGGTTCGGAGTCGTCTTGTCATTGAACGTGGTGATCCGCAGCACTACGGTTTCGCCCTGCGTCCTCGCACGCACGGCCTGCAATTCGATTGTATCGCGGACAATTGGAACGTCGAAGGGCTCTGCCTCACCTTCGCGCACAACTGTGATGATGATTTCGGAGCCAACAGGGCCGCGCATCCGGTCAACTGCCTCATCCAAAGTAAAGCCAAGCATCGAATCGCCATCAACATGGGTGATGAAGTCGCCCGCCTCTATCCCGGCTTCGGCTGCCGGTGTGCCATCGATGGGGGAGACGACCTTGATAAAGCCCTCTTCCTGCGTAACCTCAATGCCAAGGCCACCAAATTCACCGCGAGTCTGCACCTGCATGGCCGCCGCATCATCGGGGGACAGATAGCTGGAATGCGGATCAAGCGATGTCAGCATCCCGTCAATCGCCGCTTCGATCAGTTCGCTGGGTTCGACCTCTTCGACATACTGGCTGCGAATGCGCTCAAAGATGTCGCCAAACAGATCAAGCTGCTGATAGACGCCAGCATTTGCGCTGTTCTCTTGCGCCAGCAGCGGCCCTGCAACCTGCGTTGTGGCAATTGCCCCCGCCAAGGTACCGCCCAGCGCGGCCATAACGAATTTTTTCATTCCCTGTTATCCATCCTGTTCAAAGCTGAACCACGTTTGTGGGTCCAAAGGCGTATTATCTTGTCTGACCTCTATATAGAGCGTTTCCGAGCGCTCAGCGCCACCCCCTTCACCACGAGTTGACAACGCATCCCCGTCGCTTTCGGCAGGAAGCCCACTCATGAGGCCCAAAGGAGTGCCACTTGCGATGATTTGTCCCGCCTCTCCATAACTGACGCCCATGCCAGCAAGTACAAATAGTGTGCCGGGCCGGGGTTCAAGAATCGTTACCGATCCAAAATCCAGCAAAGGGCCAACATAGCGCAACGTGGCCGCCGTAGGAGAAGTGACAAGTGCACCAGGGCGCGTGGCGAGCAGAATTCCGGGGCGCACGACGCCTGCGGCATCTGCCTCGCCCGCATGGCGCAGGATCAGGCCGCGCACAGGCACCGGTAATGCGCCAATCTGGTCCTCAATGTCCGGCGGCGCCCAGCCTGCATCGTCAGTGGCGGTCTCAGTCAGCCCACTTGAAAACGCCTCCAGCGTTTCAGAGGACTCGATAAGAATCGCGGTGCGCACCGGGTCTTGAGTAAACCGTTGCGGCAGATCAGTACGGTTGGCCATGGCCTGGTTCAGCGCGGCCCGTGCGGATTGCACCTCACTCAGCCCCAGTTGTAACTGCGCGGCGGCTTGTTCTTGCAAACGGCGCAGGTCTTCAACATCGCTTAGGTCGGTGCGCAAACTCTCGGCCCGCTGGTTCAGCGTGGGGGTCAGTTCCGCCAGCAGCATACCGGCCCGCGCTGTGCCCGCAGGCCCATCTGGGTGCAGAAACGCGGTGGGCGTTTCCTCGGGCTTTATGGTCTGCAACACTGCCAGCAATTGGGAAATCTCTTCATCACGAGACTCAAGTTGGGCACGCAGCTGTGCTTCACGGATCGCGGCACGGCGCAAACCAGACCGCATGGCCGACAAACCCGCTTCATAGGCCTGGACCGTTTGTGTCAAAGCACGCACGCGATCCCGTGCGCTGTCCGCCGCCTCCAGTTGGATCGACGCTGCTTCCAACAGATCACCGGCGGCGCGCGCCAGATCACCTGAACTGTCCTGCGCAGCCGCAGGAGGTGCCATAAGGCACAAGGCAAGGACAGCGAGACGTCTCATGCAATCAGGCTCTGTCCTGTCATTTCCAGCGGTTTTTCCAACCCCATCAGGTGCAACAATGTCGGCGCCAGATCTGCAAGGCGCCCATCGTTCAACGTACCTTCGGCCCCAATCAACGCAACCGGCACCAGATTGGTGGTGTGCGCCGTGTGCGGCGCGCCGGTGTCCGGGTCAATCATGACCTCGCAATTGCCATGGTCCGCCGTCAGGATCATCGCGCCCCCGGCCGCCTCCAACACGGGCAGCACCCGCGCAAGGCCCTGATCCACTGCGGCGCAAGCAGCCATTGCAGCCTCCAAATCACCAGTATGACCAACCATATCCGGGTTGGCATAATTCACGACGATCAGGTCATAACCTGCCTCAATCGCTCCGATAAACCGGTCTGTCACTTCGACAGACGACATCTCTGGCTGCAAATCATAGGTGGCTACGTTCGGGGATTTCGGCATCGCCCGCTCTTCTCCATCCTCAGGCTTTTCTTCGCCTCCATTGAGGAAAAAGGTGACATGCGGGTACTTTTCCGTTTCGGCTAGTCGAAACTGGCGCAAGCCGGCGCGCGCAACCCAGGCACCCAGTGTGTTCACAATCTCAGGCTTGGGGTACACCGTCGTCATATAGGCGCCATGCGCGTCTGAATAATCCGCCATGCCCATCAGACCCGCCCAGTCAGGTCGGCCCGACGCATCAAAGGCGTCAAACCCCGGATCGCCCATCGCCGCCATGATCTCGCGCGCACGGTCGGCACGGAAGTTCAGGCAAAACAGCCCGTCTCCGTCCTTGGCCCCCTTGTATCCATCAATAACGGTGGCCGGGATAAATTCATCCGTCTTACCCGCGCCATAGGCCGCCTCAATCGCCGCCTTCGCGCTTGGCTCGACCGCCGCTTCTGCCCGCACCATCGTTGCAAAGGCGGTTTCAACCCGATGCCACCGATTGTCCCGATCCAAAGCAAAGTAACGGCCCGTGACAGTTACGATACGCGCACCTGTGGGCAGAGCAGCCTGCAACGTCTCAAGATACCCAAGCGCAGATTTCGGGGGCACGTCACGCCCATCCGTAATGGCGTGAATACACACCTCCAGGCCAGCATCCGTGCACGCCTTGGCTGCGGCAATCATGTGACTGATATGGCCATGCACCCCGCCATCAGACATCACGCCCATCAGATGGGCGCACCCGCCAGCGGCCTTGATCGCCTCGATCCAGGCGATCAGGCGGGCATTGTCGAAAAAGCTGCCGTCTTCAATCGCAAGATCAATCTGACCCAAGTCCATCGCCACCACGCGACCCGCTCCAATGTTGGTATGGCCCACTTCGGAATTGCCCATCTGGCCACGCGGCAGACCCACATCGGGGCCATGGGTAATAAGGGTCGCGTTCGGACAGGTCGCCATAATGTGGTCATAGGTGGGCGTGTCAGCCAGCGCAGGCGCGTTGCCTGTGGTCTCTTCACGCAGACCCCAGCCATCAAGGATGCACAAAACGACGGGTTTGGGGACTGGCATATGCTCAAGGACCTTTATTCGCAGGTTTTCCAGCCTTCTAACGCGCCGGGTCACGCTTGGGAAGAACGCTTGCCCACACAGACGAGCGGTTTACTGTTTAAACAAAGCAAGGAGGCCAAAGATGAGCGAACACATGCTGGTGCACCTCAACGTGGTGCGTCCGGTCGGAGCCTTCAGCGCCGCACACCCCAACGCCGTCTACTTCTTTGAACAGCTGCCCAAAGTGTTCGCACTGGCCAAAGCGGATGGCGACATGTTCTGGCACAACCATGGGGCCCGAGCACCGGACGGCCGCTATCTGGAAATGACGGACCTGCTAGCGCAAAACACGAGCGGCACAGAGGAAAACCTGCACATCATGACGATGGCCGGGTGGCGGGATCTGTCTGCGTTGCAGCGGTTTGCCTATCGCGAACAACTGCATGCGGATGGTATTCGAAAACTCAAAGGATGGGTCGACCGATCTGAGGGACCGACTCTGGCATTGTGGTGGGCGCCCCGTGGCACGCGGGTAAGTCTGGAAGAGGCATGGGATCAACTGGCACGATTGCGGCGTGACGGACCATCGAATGCGATTTTTACCCCACGCACGGCAATTGCGGCACCAGATTAGTAAATTTGCGGACGTTCTGTGGTGACAGGCAAAGCGATCGATTTCGCGTCTGGCTGAACGACAGCTTTGAGGCCGTGACAGACATCCCCAGAATTTTTCGTAGGAGATTTAGCCCAATTTCCCCTATTATTGAGCACGAACCTATTGCGGGTTCGATTTTTACTACGATTTTGGAAATGAAAATATGCGACTAATTTTGACGACATTCACACTAACCTCATTCGCATTTCTGGCGAATGCCGAGCCATCCATTGAACGAGGTGAGTATTTGGTTCGTGGGCCGGCGGGCTGCGGCAACTGCCATACGCCCCAGACACCTCAAGGCCCCGATATGTCCAACGAGTTGGGCGGATTCATGGTCGAAAAAAATCCTGCCTTCGAAGCTTGGGCGGTGAATATTACACCCGGTGGGCGTGTCGCCGATTGGACAGATGATGAGCTCGCAAAAGCGATCCGGGAGGGTATCCGCCCTGATGGATCTGTGATCGGACCGCCAATGCCGATGGGCCTTTACCGCGGTTTGTCCGACGATGATCTCTACTCTATCGTTGCCTTCCTCCGCACGGTTCCGGCGAGCGCAAATGAAACACCATTCTCTACGTACAATATTCCGTTGCCACCCGCGTATGGACCGCCCGTGGACAGCGTGTCCGCTCCTGCGCAATCGGTCAGTGTCGAATATGGTGAATACCTCGCCGGCCCAGTTGCGCATTGCATCGAGTGCCATACGCCGATGGGCGAGAAAGGGCCGATGTTTGAAACCCACCTCGGTGCTGGCGGGTTCGAGTTTCATGGGCCATGGGGAACGTCTGTCTCAACCAATCTGACCACCCATGAAGACGGCCTCGCTGGTTACAGCGATGCAGAATTGAAGGCCATGATTACAACCGGCATACGGCCAGATGGCTCCAAAATGCTTCCGCCTATGGGGTATCATCACTATGCGGCAATGACGAAAAATGATCTGGACGCTGTTGTTTTGTATTTACGTCAACTGCCTCCGCTTCCTGACGGCGGGTAATTCGTTCAACGCTTTAAGAAGCGTCTGCAAGCAGGAACGATCATGCCGGGCAACAGTGTTTGCCGGGGCCAACAACCTCGAAATCAATCCGGGTTGCCACGAGTGAAACTGATCTTGGACAAATCCGGCGCGCGCGCCTGTGTCGCCACCACGTCCACGGGCTTTGCCCCCGGTGTCAGGATATGGCGCAGTAGCGCCACAGGATGCGCGCGCAGGGTCAGCCGGGTGGAAACATAATCCTCGACCACCTGTTCGCCCATCGTCATCTCTGGCAATAAGGCGGTGGGCTCATCCACCACCTCGCCGTCAATGTCCTGTGCAAACAAGGGCAAGACCGGCCCCGGGGCCAGCGCCTTGGCCTCCCACAACGCCTCACGACGCGACAGCCCGATACTTGCAAAGGCATCCGCCTCTGCAAGTCGCACCAGAACCGGCGGGTTAAGACCCGCCTTGCGCCACACATCGCGCACCGCATGATACCCATTCCCGCGCGCCGCCGTCAGCCAACTGGCATCCTCTTCGCTCAGGCCCTTGATCTGACGGAACCCAAGGCGCAGGGCCAGCCCGCCCTGCCCGTCCGGTTCCATTACATTGTCCCAGTAGCTGGTGTTCACACAGATCGGGCGCACAACAACGCCATGCTCGCGCGCGTCACGCACAATCTGGGCAGGGGCGTAAAACCCCATCGGCTGGGAATTGAGCAGCGCGCAGGCAAAGATGCCCGGATGGTGGCACTTGAGCCAGCTTGAGGCATAAACCAAGAGGGCAAAGCTCGCCGCATGACTCTCGGGAAACCCATAAGAACCAAATCCCTCGATCTGTGAAAAACAGCGCTCGGCAAAATCGTCCTCGTACCCGTTCTTGCGCATGCCACGCAGGAACAGAGCGCGGAATGTACTGACGCTGCCATGTTTCTTGAAGGTGGCCAAAGACCGGCGCAACCGGTCCGCCTGATCGGGTGTAAAGTTCGCGCCAACAATCGCGATCTGCATCGCCTGTTCCTGAAACAGGGGCACGCCCAGCGTCTTGCTCAGCACCGCGCCCAGCGCATCGGACGGAAACGAGACCGCCTCTTCCCCATTCCGCCGCCGGATGTAGGGATGCACCATATCCCCCTGAATGGGGCCGGGGCGGATGATCGCAACCTCGATCACAAGATCATAGAAATTGCGCGGGCGCATGCGGGGCAGAAAATTC
The DNA here is from genome assembly GCF_039945315.1 of Tateyamaria sp. GTDB lineage: Bacteria > Pseudomonadota > Alphaproteobacteria > Rhodobacterales > Rhodobacteraceae > Tateyamaria. The sequence continues at coordinate 55,332 of NZ_JBDUXB010000001.1, forward strand.
ATCTGCGCGCGGCTTTCCACCTGAAACACGCCAATGCTGTCCGCCGCACAAAGCATGTCATAAACGCGCGGATCCTCGGGAGGCAGCGTGGCAAGGGTATAAGTCTGCTGGTGGTGCATCTTGAGCAGATCAAACGCCTTGCGGATGCACGTCAGCATGCCAAGGGACAGCACGTCGATCTTGAGGATACCCAGACTGTCGATATCGTCCTTGTCCCAGCAGATGACAGTGCGGTCCTCCATCGTGGCGTTCTCGATCGGCACCAGTTCATCCAGCCGCCCTTCGGTGATGATGAACCCGCCCACGTGTTGGCTGAGATGGCGGGGAAAGCCGTTGATCTCATGCACCAGCTCAATCGTCTGCCGCAGGCGCTTGTCGCGGAAGTCGAGGCCAATTTCGGCCATCCGTTCCGCCTCGATCCCCTTGGTTGAGAAAAAGCCCCAAAGCTGGGAACTCAGCGCCGAAATCGTGTCCTCGCTCAGGCCCATGGCGCGGCCCACCTCGCGGATGGCGCGCTTGCCCCTGTAATGGACAACCGTGGCGCACAGGCCCGCGCGGTGACGGCCATAGGTCTCATAGATATGCTGGATCACCTCCTCGCGCCGCTCATGTTCGAAATCGACATCGATGTCCGGGGGTTCATCCCGCGCCTCGCTGACAAAACGCTCGAACACCATCGTGCCCATCTCGGGGGAAACCGACGTGACCCCAAGGCAGTAACAGACCACCGAATTGGCCGCAGACCCGCGCCCCTGACACAGGATGTTACGGGAACGCGCAAAGTGGACAATGTCGCGCACGGTCAGGAAATAGGGTTCGTATTTCAGCTTGGCGATCAGGGTCAGTTCATGGCGCAGCAACGTCTGCGCCTTTTCGGGGGGGCCTGCCGGGTAGCGCCATTTGAGCCCCTCATAAGCGAGCCGCTCCAGCCGTTGGCCCGGCGTTTCATTGTCGGTGACCTCGGACGGGTATTCATAGCGCAACTCATCTAATGAGAACGTGAGGCTTTGGGCCAGTGCACCTGCGCGCGCCACCGCGTCCTCGTGCCCGGGAAACAGGCGGGCCATGTCAGCGGCACTGCGCAACCGCCCCTCACCATTGGCCAGGGCGTTGCGACCCAGATGATCGACGCGGGTTTTCAGACGCACCGCAGTGACCACATCCGCCAGCTTGCGCCGCGCCCCGTGGTGCATGCGCGGCGCGGCAGAGGCGAGTGTGGGCAGGCCAAGGTCCCGCGCGCGGTCCGCAAGCGCGTCAAAGCGCACCGTGTCCCGCCCGTCATAGTGCGGATGCATCAGCACATGGATGTTTCCGGCAAAGCGGCGCGTCAGCCGGCGCGCCGTTTGCACCCAATCACCCGCGCCGCCCTGCACCTTCTGTGCCGGTGGCCAGAGCAGCAGGTGAAGGCCCTCCGGGAACGCCTCAAGATCAGCAAGCGCGATGTCACATTGTCCCTTTTCTGCGCGCAACCGCCCGGCGGAAATGATCCGGCATAAAGAGCGCCATCCGGCCCGGCTTTGCGGCAGCACCGTGATGGGCGAGGCATCGCGGAACACCAGCCGTGCCGCCGGGATCAGCCGGGGTATCGTGCTGATCGGTGCGCTTGGTGCTGCCGAGATGTGATCCGGCCTTGGCGGGCCGATCAGCCCGGTGATCGCGTCAAACTCCTGCCGCTCTTTAACACTACGCGCAATCGCTTTGCTTTCGGTATGTGCCCGCACGATCCCGGCCACTGAATTGTCATCTGCAATGGCCAGTGCCTCCATCCCCAACAGAGCCGCACGCGCCATATATTCCTCGGGGTGGGATGCCCCGGTGAGGAAGGTAAAATTGGACGTGGCAGAAAGTTCAGTGAACATATGTGTCGCAGATTCGGGCATGGCAGGAGTGCAGTATATTCTTGTTTTGTTCTCATTTGAACTGGCGTTGTGTTTTGGGGGCTCTGCCCTCAGCGCGGAGCGCTGGCACAAAAAAGTAAGGGGGCTCTGCCCCCGCCCCTGCGGGCCCCACCCGGGATTTTTCTTAATCAGAGAAGCAGGGGGTTGCGCATCATTCGGGTCGTCACGGCGCAGGGGAGCCGTTTATGCACAGGCCAAAAGGAGATACCTCATGCCCATGTTCACCGCCTTGCCCACCGACATCGTCACGGCCTATCGCGCCAGAGGTCTGGACGCCTTTGGCAACCCGCCCAAACGCACAGTCAGCGACGGAGAGGGCAATCCGTGTCGCCATTGCCTGTGCGATATTCCGAAAGGGGCCGAGATGCTGGTACTGGCCCACAAACCCTTTGAAGGCACCCACCCTTATGCGGAGGTTGGGCCGATCTTTCTGTGTGCGAGCGACTGCACGCGCGGCGGCGGGCCTGCGCTGCCCGAAATCCTGACAACCTCGCCCGACTACCTGATCAAAGGGTACAACACCGCGGACCGCATCGTTTACGGCACCGGAGAGATCAGCCCCACCCCCAACCTTGAGGATCGGATCACGGCCATATTCGCCCACCCGGAGGTCGCCTATATCCACGTCCGCTCAGCACGAAACAACTGCTATCAGGCACGGGTCGAAAGGGACGGCTAAGGGACTTGTCTGCCCGCAGGCCTTGGCCCATAAACACCCCCAAAGTCGCGCCATATGCAAGGACCCCGCCCATGACCATCGACGCCCCCGAGACAAAGACGGTGACCACGCGTCGTATCGCATGTGACGGCGGCGAAGGCGCGCTGGGCCACCCTCGCGTCTGGCTGCAAATCCCAGAAGACACTGGCTGGGTCGAATGCCCCTATTGCGACTGCAAATACGTGCTGGCCGAAGACGCCGACTGAACGTTACTGCGTAGCGCTAAATCAAAAATGTAATGCGCCGTCAGGCGCGCCATTGGATCACGTCTGGCCCCTCGCGCCGCGCCGTGGCAAAAGGGCGGCGCATAACAGGTTCGGAGCAACGCGCATGGCACTTCAGTTCGGCAAAGGGCATCACCTGCACCTGATTGACGGGTCGGCCTTCATATTCCGGGCCTATCACGCGCTGCCCCCTCTGACCCGAAAATCCGACGGTCTGCCGATCGGGGCAGTCAGCGGCTTTTGCAACATGCTCTTCAAATACGTCGAAGGGAACACAGGCCCCGACGCGCCGACCCACGTGGCCGTCATCTTTGACAAGGGCAGCCACACGTTCCGCAACGACATGTATGACCTTTACAAAGCCAACCGCGAGGCCATGCCCGAAGACCTGCGGCCCCAAATCCCCCTGACCCGGACCGCGACCGAGGCGTTCAACATCGCCTGCAAGGAAAAGGAAGGGTTCGAGGCCGACGACATTATCGCCACGTTGGCCGTGCAGGCGCGTGCCGCCGGCGGGCGCTGCACCATCATTTCGTCGGACAAGGACCTGATGCAACTGGTCGGCGACGGCGTCGAAATGCTGGACGCGATGAAGAACAAGCGCATCGACCGCGACGGTGTGTTCGAAAAATTCGGCGTCTTCCCTGAACGGGTCGTGGATGTGCAGGCGCTGGCAGGCGACAGTGTCGACAACGTGCCCGGCGCCCCCGGCATCGGGATCAAAACCGCAGCACTGTTGATCAACGAATATGGCGATCTTGATGCTCTGCTGGAACGCGCAGGCGAAATCAAACAACCCAAGCGCCGCGAAACCCTGATCGACAATGCCGACCAGATCCGGCTCTCGCGCAAGCTGGTGCTGCTGGACGAAAACACGCCGCTCGATTTTACCATCGACGATCTTGAGGTCCGCGACCCACATCCTGACCAACTGCTCCCGTTTTTGGCCGAGATGGAATTCCGCACCCTGACCAAGCGGATCGCAACCCAGCTTGGCGTTGAAGAACCCGAAATAAAGGAACCCACCGCGCCCGAGGCGGCAGATGCCCCCGACGCGCCGAGCTTTGACGATGCCACCTACGAACAGGTCAGCGACGCAACCGCCCTCCAGACATGGATCGACCTCATTTACGAGCGTGGCTATGTCGCCGTGGACACTGAAACCACCAGCCTGAACGAGATGACGGCCAACCTTGTCGGTATCTCGCTGGCCGTTAATCCGGGCCACGCTTGCTACATTCCTCTGACCCACAAACAGGGAGGCGATGACCTCTTTGGGTCTGATGATCTGTCCGAGGGGCAGATGCCGCTGGAAACGGCGCTCGACATGCTCAAACCCGTTCTGGAAGACGACAGTATCCTCAAGATCGGGCAAAACATGAAATATGATGCCAAGATCTTTGCCCAGATCGGCGTGCACGTCGCCCCCATCGATGACACCATGTTGATGAGCTATGCGATGCATGGCGGCTTGCACAATCACGGCATGGACACATTGTCTGAACGCTATCTGGGCCATACACCCATCCCGATCAAACCGCTGCTGGGGTCCGGCAAGTCCGCCAAGACCTTCGATCAGGTGCCGGTTGAGGATGCGGTCAAATACGCCGCCGAGGACGCCGACATCACCTTGCGCCTCTGGCAACAGTTCAAACCTGGGCTGCACCGCGCGCAGGTCACCAAAGTCTACGAAACGCTCGAACGGCCGATGGTGCCCGTGCTGGCTGGCATGGAACGCTCCGGTATCAAGGTCGACCGCGATACGCTGTCACGCATGTCCAACGCCTTTGCCCAAAAGATGGCCGGGCTCGAAGACGAAATTTACGAGATGGTAGGGCGCACATTTAACGTCGGATCGCCCGCGCAAATCGGTGAAATCCTGTTTGACGAGATGAGCCTTGAGGGCGGCAAAAAGGGCAAAACTGGCAAATACGCCACCGGCGCGGACGTGCTCGAAGACCTTGCCACAGAACACGAACTGCCCGGTCTCGTGCTGGACTGGCGGCAACTTTCCAAGCTGAAATCGACCTATACCGACGCGCTGCAGGACCATATCAACCCGGACACAGGCCGCGTGCACACGTCCTATTCGATCGCAGGGGCGTCAACAGGGCGGCTCGCCTCAACCGATCCAAACCTGCAAAACATCCCGATCCGAACCGAAGAAGGACGGCGCATCCGCGAAGCCTTTGTGTCCGAACCGGGCAAGACCCTCGTAGCGCTGGACTATTCCCAGATCGAACTGCGCATTCTCGCCCACATCGCAAAAATTCCCGAGCTGAAACAGGCCTTTGACGACGGCATCGACATCCACGCGCTGACCGCGTCTGAAATGTTTGACGTCCCGCTCGACGAAATGACGCCGGACGTTCGCCGACAAGCCAAGGCGATCAACTTTGGGGTGATCTATGGCATCTCAGGTTTTGGTCTGGCGCGAAACCTGCGCATCCCACGGGCCGAAGCGCAGGGGTTCATCGACCGGTACTTCGAACGCTTCCCCGGCATCCGCACCTATATGGACGACACCAAGGCCTTCGCCAAAGAACACGGTTACGTCCAGACCCTGTTTGGCCGCAGAATCCACACGCCCAACATCGGGGCCAAGGGGCCGCATGCAGGCTTTGCCGCCCGCGCCGCCATCAACGCCCCGATCCAAGGGACAGCGGCAGATGTGATCCGGCGCGCGATGATCCGCATGCCGGACGCCATCGCGAACCTGCCCGCCACGATGCTGCTGCAGGTGCATGACGAGTTACTGTTCGAAGTCGAAGACAGCGCCGTCGACGATCTGATCGGCGCGGCGCGGGGCGTGATGGAAGGGGCAAACAACCCCGTCGTGCATCTGAATGTAAAGCTGACGGTGGATGCAGGGCAGGGACAGAATTGGGCCGAGGCGCACTAAGGCTAGCCAAGATCTGGTCCGAACCCTTGGCGGACCTTGCTTATCCCACGCGGCCGCTAGGGTCAGGACCCATTGATTTCTTCCTTCCTGCGTGATTCAGCGGTCGAAAATCGAGTGGTGATGTGAGCGATCTTTACTGGCTGAACGACGCGCAGATGACGCGTCTGGAGCCTTACTTTCCAA
>NZ_JBDUXB010000002.1:0-43981 GCF_039945315.1 Tateyamaria sp.
GCGCTTGATATCTTTGACGATCTTCTCGCCTGGGCTCTTCGTTGTCTTTCTCATCGTCCACTCCTCGGTGGCTACGATGAGCAACAAACACTCTCTTAGCAAATAACCCTATTTGGACCCATAAGCGCTGACGTCAGACACGCATTGGAAAACCAATTCATTTGGCAGTCTCACCAAGGCTGGGCGGGCTCGTCGGTATCTGACGTTAGTATCCGGTTCCTCGCAATACAACTGCCACGGTGCGCCACAGGACGTTCAGATCAGTGACAAATGACATTTCCAGTTCATAGAAGGTGTCATGTTCCGCGCGATCCTGAAAGCCACAGAGGTTGCGGTCGGAGATTTGCCAGAATCCGGTGATCCCCGGGCGAAGGCGATAATAGGACGTGCCGGTATACATCTCTTTTTGAGAGGGCATCATCGGGCGTGGCCCAACAAGAGACATGTCGCCCAGAAGAACATTCAGCAATTGCGGCAACTCATCCATTGAGGTCTTGCGCAGAAGCCAACCGACCCGCGTGATGCGAACATCATTTCTAAGCTTCTGTTTGGATTCCCACTCAGTCTTGGACGCAAGGTTTTCTTCCAGATGCTTTTGCAACAAGGCATCTGCGTCGTGCACCATGGTTCGTATTTTGAAGATGCGGAATGTGCGACCATGTTGTCCGACGCGCAACTGCGTGTAGAACGGATTGTGCCCGTCAAGGGCAACAATCATTGCCATGATGGCGATCAACGGGACGACAATGAAACTGCTGAGCACTACTGCGGCTACGTCCATCCATCTCTTTGAACTTGATTTGTTGTAGTCCGGGCCCAAAGGGAGGAACTTGTAGCGATGAATTATATTGCTATCGACATCAGCGGACGCCGCGGGTGGAACACCCAATTTAACTCCGCTGTCCCGGCAATCAAATGGCATGGTGGTCTCCAAAACATTATCGCTTACTAACGATTTAGATCGCTTTTTATCCAAAATACTGACCAAACTGCGGCAACAATTAGGTGTATGGGCAACCGTTAAACATATCTGCCGCCACCGAGCGGACTGGCTCGATTTGTCCAAGCGGATTGTTGGCACAGGATTGATTTTGTCAGAAGAAACCAGCTTGAGACGGACAAGGCGGTTTCGTTGCTTCGCCTGATGACAAAACGCCCCTAATTCGCAATTTCAAGACCAGCCCAGGAGCCGTTCACCAGACGGTAATGATGTACATTTGTTTCTTGGCGTCGCCTTGGAATGTCTGCTCCTTGCTGCATGAAGGGGACGGCGATGTCAGACATGAAACATCGCGATACTGATGGTGCCGGTTCGGTCCGATGTTCGCGCCTCAGATCCGAAAACGACGTATTGAAGGAATGAAAAACAACCTACGTCGTTGGCACCTCGACGAGATGTTCCTCAAAATCAACGGCGAGTGGCATGGCCTGCATTCAACCGTCGATCACAAGGGCGAAGTCTGTGACAGCGATGCCAAGACGACTCGCAACTGGAAGCCAGCGTGGAAGTACATTGGTGCAGGGTGCGGCCAGAATTCGTGCCGCTGCACTTGCTGAGTTGCGCGGTCGCCACGCAAGTAAATGGACAGTGTCACGGTTCTTGTAGATACTGCTTGAACTGGACTGCCAGAATGCCCTGAGGCGTAACCCGAAAAAAGGACACTAGTCATGAGATACTTGACCGCTTTCATTTCCGCGTTTTGCCTTGTTCTCACGCTTGGATACGCCGATCTGGCACTTGCCAAAGACAAGGGCGGAAAGCCCAAAGGTAACAAAGTTCAGGTAGACGGAAAACCGGGCAAAGGGCCAAAGAAAATCCCACCTGGACAGGTCAAAAAATACACGCGTGGGGCGAAACTCCCTAGTGATCTGAAGTACACGGACATTGGGGATCTGTCGAAGTGGAAACTAAAGGCGCCGGGAAACGGAAATCGTTACATTCGCGTGGATGATGAAATTCTGGAAGTTTCCGAAGACCTTTCAACAGTCGTCGATGCAGTGGGGATCGTCGGAGATTTGCTAAAGTAGTCATAGCTTCCGTGTTTCCCTGAAAGCATGAATTGTCTGAGACAGGTGCAGACCCGACTTTCTATTGACCCAGCCTAAAGATCAGCGGTCTGCTAACGGCCCATGCAATAAAAAGGTGTTTCTGGCGCGCCCGCTACCCAGCCATCCAGATAAACATCACCGTGAATACCGCCAGAACAATCAGGACAAGTGTCGCAACCCGCCCTGACATGGCGGCGTCCGACGGCTTCTTCTTCACCGTTTCGGGCGGCGCGGAATAGGGTTTGGCGCTGTCGGAATCGATGCTCTCTTTTGCACGCCAGTCGGTCTGGTGCTGCCCGTAAGTCCCGATCAGTGTCACTTCCGGGATCGGCGTCAGTGTCATCGCCTTTTGGCCAAAGGCCCGGGAATAGACGACCATCACCCAGCCGTCCAAACTGTTCAGCTTGGCTTGGTCCTTCCCAATCGTTTCCTCTGTGACGTCGTCGCCCTCAACGAGGTATTCGGTTAGCCCGATTTCCTGAATATCGGCCACTTCAAATAAGGCGACATGCGCATTGTCGAGCGGACCATCGGGGCCAAGAAGGGCAAAGGTTTCTTCGACCGTCTTGACGCGCTCGCGGACCTCTTCTGACGGCACGGATAGGGCAAATACCCGCACAAGGCCTTGTTCACTGGCCGGGACGTGGATTTGCGCGCTCATGCAGCGCCCTTGAGCTTGCGTTGATTGCGCGCCAGCAAATCCATCGCGGCCATGCGCACGGCGACTCCCATTTCGACCTGATCCTGAATGACCGAGCGGTTGATATCGTCGGCAAGCTCTCCGTCAATTTCCACGCCGCGGTTCATCGGCCCCGGGTGCATCACGATGGCATCCGGTTTGGCGTGAGACAGTTTTTCAGCATCCAGCCCATAGCGGTGGAAGTATTCGCGTTCCGACGGAATGAACCCGCCATCCATGCGTTCGCGTTGCAGGCGCAGCATCATGACCACGTCGACGTCCGCCAGTCCTTCGGCCATGTCGCCATAGACTTCGACCCCAAACTCTCCGATTCCCGAAGGCATCAGTGTCGGCGGTCCGATCAGTCGGATGCGGTTTTCCATCTTGCCCAACAGCATGATGTTGCTCCGCGCAACGCGCGAATGCGCGATGTCGCCGCAGATCGCGATGCTCAACCGGTGCAACCGCCCCTTGGCTCGCCGAATGGTAAGCGCGTCAAGCAGGGCTTGGGTAGGGTGCTCGTGCCGCCCGTCGCCGGCATTGAGAACGGCACAGTTCACCTTTTGCGCCAGCAGGTCCACAGCGCCCGAGTGTGGGTGGCGCACCACCAGCAGGTCGGGGTGCATGGCGTTCAGTGTCATCGCTGTGTCGATCAGTGTCTCGCCCTTGGCGATGGAACTGGCCTGCATCGCCATATTCATCACATCCGCGCCCAACCGTTTGCCCGCCAGTTCGAAACTGGCCTGCGTGCGCGTCGAATTTTCAAAGAACATGTTGATCTGGGTGAGGCCAGCCAGTGCGTCGCTGTGCTTTTCCGCCGATCGGTTAAGCGTCACGTAGTCCTCGGCAAGGTCCAGAAGGGTCACGATTTCTTCGGGCCGCAGGTGTTCGATGCCCAGAAGGTGGCGGTGAGTAAAGGTCATGGCGGCCCCTGTCGCTGTGCTTGTGAGCTTATATGCACTGAGCGGTGGGCGCGGCAAGCGCGATGGGCCATTCAGCTTTGCCCAAGCAGTCGCTAGTCTGGTCTTATGGATTCGGCGGAGTATCACAGCGCATTGAGCGCCCTGACCTGGCAGATTGAGCTGGGTGTGGATACGTGCATCGCGGATGAACCGATCAATCGGTATGAGGTGCCTGCAAAGGTTGAGAAACCGGCGGCTCCGGTTGCTGCGGCTGCGGTTGTCGCGGCCCCAGTCGGCGAGGTTGACGTCGTCGCCGCAGCCAGCGTTGCGGCCGCGGGTGCGCAGGACCTTGAGGGATTGCGAGCCGCCTTGGAGGCCTTTCCGCATTGCGAGTTAAAGCTGGGCGCGCGCAATCTGGTGTTTTCTGACGGTGCGCCGGGTGCGCGCGTGATGATCGTGGGCGAGGCTCCGGGCCGGGATGAGGATCGCGAGGGGCGTCCGTTTGTGGGCCGGGCCGGGCAGTTGCTCGACAAAATGCTCGCGGCGATTGACCTCAGTCGGGACAGCTCGGTCTACATCACCAACGTCCTGCCATGGCGCCCACCGCAGAACCGAGACCCAAAACCCGAAGAGATTGCGATGATGCAGCCATTTTTGGAGCGGCATATCGCACTGGCCAAACCCGATGTGCTGGTTGTCGTGGGCAATCACGCCTGTCAAGCATTGCTGGGCAAGAGAGGGATCACGCGGTTACGGGGCGAGTGGACCCAGGCGAGTGGTAAACCCGCGCTGCCGATGTTCCACCCTGCTTACTTGTTGCGCAACCCAGCCGCTAAGCGCGATGCGTGGGCAGATTTGCTCAGTCTGAAAGCGAAGCTCAGAGATGGTTGATCAGCTGATGTTACTGGCCTTTATCCCGGCCGGTCTGGCGCTGAACCTGACGCCGGGATCGGATATGATGTTTAGTCTTGGTCAAGGCCTGCGCTCGGGTCCCCGCGCAGCCGTGGCGGCGAGTGCTGGAATATCACTGGGTGCCTTTGTCCATGCGGCTCTGGCAGGGCTGGGTCTTGGCGCGTTGGTTGCAACGGTTCCGGCGGCGTTCGAAATCATTCGCTGGGTCGGCGTTGCATATCTGCTGTGGCTGGCCGTCCAGACGCTGCGCCATTCCGGACAGGCCGGAGATGTTCCCGCATTAAGTGCCGCTTCGGCCTTTCGTGGCGGCCTGATTGTGAACCTGTCCAATCCCAAAGTGATCCTCTTCGTGCTGGCATTTGTGCCACAATTTGTTGATCCTCAGGCAGGATCGGTGCTGGGCCAGTTCCTGATTTTTGGTGCTATGCTGAGCTTTGGGGGATTCATTATCAACAGCGTCGTCGGGATGTTCGCGGGCGGTATGGGCCGCCGCTTTGCCCGCGGCAGCCGGGTGCTAGACTGGATTTGCGCCAGTGTGTTTGGCGCGCTGGCGCTGCGGTTGGCCATATTGGAGCTCGCATGAGCCGTATTGACGAAAGCAAAGATTTCATTGCCATCCGCATAGCTGTGTTGACTGTCAGCGACACGCGCTCGTTGGACGAGGACCGATCGGGGGATGTTCTGGTAGGGCGCCTCACTGAGGCAGGTCATACCCTCGCCGATCGCAAGATCCTTACAGACGAGCGGGCCGAGATCGCTGATCAACTGCGTGCATGGTGCGACGACCCTGAGATCGACGTGATAATCTCAACCGGGGGCACGGGCCTCACCGGGCGGGACGTCACCGTCGAGGCGCACCGCGATATCTATGAAAAGGAAATCGACGCCTTTGGCACCGTGTTTACCATAGTGTCGATGCAAAAGATCGGAACAAGCGCCGTACAAAGCCGCGCGACGGGTGGGGTGTGCAATGGCACCTACCTCTTTGCGTTGCCGGGCAGCCCCGGGGGGTGCAAAGACGCTTGGGATGAAATCCTGTGCAAACAGCTCGATTATCGTCACCGTCCCTGCAACTTTGTGGAAATTTTGCCGCGTCTGGACGAACATCAGCGACGGAAATAGTGCGCGCGTTCGTAACAGCATTGTTGGTTTGGGTGACTGGAAAGCCCATCTAATGTGCTATCTACTTGGTGTGGTCGAAAAAGCAGCGAAAATTCATGCGTTTTATTAGACAAAGTTTGATTGGTTTTGTGCTGGCCGGGGTTACACTCGGGTTGCTGGCTTATGCTGCGCAACTGATTGGATCCGCTGTGCAGGAACGCATGGCGCAAGAGACCAAAGCGCCGCCTGCGCGGGAACGTGTTTTTGCAGTCGGAGTACAGCGCGCCGTTCCCGGTACCGAAACACCACTGCTTGAGACCTTTGGAGAAGTGGAAAGTCGACGCCGTCTGGAATTGCGCGCTGCTGCCTCGGGCCGCATTATTGAACTGGCCAAAGGGTTTGACGACGGCGGTGTGGTCAAGGCTGGTCAGGTGTTGGTTCGGATTGATCCGGCTGACGCAAGAGCGGCGCTAGACCGCGGCAAGGCCGATCTGCTGGATGCCGAAGCCGAAGTGCGCGACGCCGAACGCGGGCTTGCCCTTTCTTTGGACGAAGAGGCGGCAGCACAGGACCAGGCTGATTTGCAGCGCCGTGCCTACCTGCGGCAAGTTGATCTGGCGGATCGCGGCGTCGGGACGGCTGCGGCCGTGGAAACCGCCGAACTGGCGGCGGCCTCAGCGCGCCAGTCGGTTCTGGGCCGTCGTCAAGCGGTCACCATCGCCGAGGCCCGAATTGATCAGGCTCAAACCCGGCTGGCCCGGGCGATGATTGCGCTGGGTGAAGCGGAACGTGTCCTTGATGACACAACCCTGACCGCCCCTTTTGACGGCACACTCAGCGAAACAGATGTGGTGGCAGGACGTCTGGCAACGGCCAACGAAAAGCTGGCCTTGTTGATCGATCCAGCGGCACTTGAGGTCGCGTTTCGAGTTTCCACGGCACAATATGCTCGCCTTTTGGCTGAGAGTGGTCAGGTGATGCCGGCCCCGGTGACAGCAACACTCGAAGTGTCTGGCGTCGACTTGCAGGCCAGCGGCGTAATCACCCGATCCAGTGCGGTATCGGGTGAGATGCAGACTGGGCGTCTTATCTTTGCCCGGCTGGACACAGCACTTGGGTTCAAGCCCGGCGACTTTGTGACGGTGACAGTGCAGGAACCGCCCCTTGAACGCGTCGTACGTTTGCCCGCTTCTGCGGTGGATGCGAATGACACCGTGCTTGTGCTGGGTGAAGAAGACAGGTTGGAGTCGCTTGAGGTGCGCGTGCTGCACCGAGAGGGCGATGATGTGCTGGTGCGCAGTCCTGATCTGGCGGGTCGCGATGTGGTGAAGACCCGGTCGCCTTTGCTGGGCCCAGGTATTTCAGTGCGCCCCCTACGGCCCGAAGCTTCGGTAATGCCGGCTGAGCCGGAGATGCTGGAATTGTCCGAGGAACGCCGCGCCCGTCTGATTGCTTTCGTCGAAGCAAACCAGCGTATGCCGGCCGAGGCCAAGGCCCGCGTGCTGTCCCAATTGGCGGAAGCCCGCGTACCCGCACGCACCGTCGAACGTCTCGAAAGCCGGATGGGGGGCTAGAGCTATGGCGCGCGCGATCCCAAAGGCGGCGGGCGGCATCCTCAGCTATTTTGTGCGGCACCGCACCATTGCGAACTTGCTCTTGTTGATGATGCTGGCGGCGGGCTTTGCGGCAATGCCGAACATGCGTGCACAGTTCTTTCCGGACGTGATCATCGACGATGTCACAGTTTCTGTGTCTTGGGATGGGGCCGGGGCCGAGGATGTGGATGCGGCCATTGTTCAGGTGCTTGAACCCGGTTTGCTTGCAGTTGAGGGGGTTGAGTCCTCATCCTCCACATCCCGCGAAGGATCGGGCTCCATCAAGCTGGAGTTCGAGCCCGGCTGGGACATGGGTCGCGCTGCCGACGATGTGCAGACGGCGGTCGATCAGGTCAACACTTTGCCCGATGATGCCGATGATCCCAACGTGCGCCGGGGGGCATGGCGTGACCGGGTGACGGATGTGGTGATCACGGGGCCGGTAGAAACGCAGCAACTTGGGCTTTTTGCCGATGAGTTGGTCGTGCGTTTGTTCGCGGTCGGAGTCACACGTACCACCATTCGGGGTTTTGCGGCCCCCCAGATTCTGATTGAAGTGCCCTCACTTCAGCTGATCGCCAATGATGTGACTATGGCCGAGATTGCCGCAGCCATCGCCGCCGAGGTCGACACCGATCCCGCAGGTGATGTGACCGGCGCCAATGCCCGTGTGCGCACCGGCACGCAAAAGCGTACGCCGGATGCGATTGGCGGCATAGTACTGCGCTCAAATCCTGACGGGTCCAAACTGCGCATTCGCGACGTGGCTCAGGTGGAACAGTTGGGTGCAAACCGCGAACGCAGCTATTTCGTGGGCGACAACCCGGCCGTTTCGATCCGCGTGGACCGCTCGAACCGGGGCGACGCGATCGAGATGCAGGGACAAGTGCAGGAGGTGGCAGCAGAGTTGCAGGCGACCTTACCTCCGTCTGTCACTGTCGAGTTGATCCGTACCCGGGCCGAGGCCATTTCGGCCCGCCTCAATATCCTGCTCGACAACGCCTATGTGGGGTTAGGGCTGGTGATTGCGCTGCTCTTTTTGTTCCTCAACGCGCGCACCGCGTTCTGGGTGGCGCTGGGCATTCCGGTGGCTCTGATGGCAGCAATTGCCTTAATGTATGCCGGCGGGCTCACGATCAATATGGTGTCGCTTTTTGGGCTGATCATCACGCTTGGGATTGTCGTGGACGACGCTATCGTTGTGGGCGAACATGCTGATCACCGTCACCGCACATACGGCGAGGCGCCCAAAGTTGCCTCCGAGAATGCGGCGCGGCGTATGGCTATGCCTGTCTTTGCCGCCACTTTGACCACTGTGATCGCGTTTTTCGGCCTGATTGCCGTGGGCGGGCGGTTTGGAGATCTGATCCGCGACATCCCGTTCACGGTGATCGCTGTCCTGATCGCATCCCTGATCGAATGTTTTCTCATTCTGCCCCATCACATGGCCCATGCGCTCGAAGGGTCGAACAAAACCACATTCTCGCGTACCCGGCTGAGCATCGCGCTGGCGGCCATTTCGTCGCTGGCGGCCGTGATATCGGGAGCTGTCAGCTTTGTTTTTTGGCCAGGTGTGATGACAGACTGGGGCACGGCACTGCCCTACCTCGCCGCAGGTCCTAGCATCGCAGCAGCCGTTTTCCTTGTCACGCCCCGCACGCGCAAAGCGAAATGGGTCGCGGCCATGGGCCGACGTGGCCTTGATACCCCTTCCGTCATAGTGAACGCAGGTTTCGAATGGATGCGCGAACGCCTGTTCCGACCTTTCATGGCCGGTGTGATTGCGTGCCGCTATGCGGTGGTGGCGGGTGTCTGCGTGATCCTTGCTAGCCAGATTGCGCTGTTCATCCAAGGAGATGTGCAATGGCGATTCTTCAATGCGCCTGAGCGTGGGTCGGTCACCGGCAACTTTGCCATGGTCGAAGGGGCCAGCCGCGAAGATACGCTCACCATGATGCGTGAGATGCAGCGCGCCACCGAAGCCTTGGGCGCCGAATTGGAAGAAATTCATGGGAGCAATCCGATCGACTATGTGATCGCAGAGATTGGCGGCAATGCGGGCCGGGGCCTGTCGGGCACCGGTACCAAGGACAAGGACCTTTTGGGCGGTATTTCGATTGAACTGATTGATGCCGACTTGCGCCCTTATTCCTCTTTCGCCTTTGTTGCGCAGTTGCAGGACGCGGTGATCCACCACCCCCTTGCCGAGACGGTCAGTTTTCGCGGCTGGCGCTCGGGACCCGGGGGTGATGCGCTGGATGTGGAGTTTTTTGGAGCGGATACAGACACGCTCAAGGCGGCTTCTGAAGACTTGAAACGTGCTCTGCTGCAATATCCTGAAGTCAGTGCGGTCGAGGACAACCTGGCCTACGACAAAGAGGAGTTGATCCTAGATCTGACCCCGCAAGGGCAGGCGCTCGGCTTTACCATCGACACGTTGGGGCGCGCCCTGCGGGATCGTCTGAACGGGATCGAGGCGGCGACGTATCCGGACGGACCACGCAGTGCCGAAATCCGCGTGGAATTGCCCGAAGGCGAGTTGACTGCAGATTTTCTGGACCGCACGCAAATGCGCACGCCTGACGGACTTTATGTGCCTTTGGCTGACATCGTCAGCGTTACGAGCCGCACAGGGTTCTCCACGGTAAGGCGTGAAAACGGCATTCGTCTGATCTCTGTCACCGGTGACATTTCCGAAGACAACCCGGCCCGCGCAACAGAGATCAATCAGGCGATGGCGGATGATATCCTGCCCACCATCGCTGCAGAGCGGCAGGTCGAGTACCGACAGGCGGGCCTCAGCGAGCAAGAGGATGAATTCCTGCGCGATTCGATGACTGGTCTTATGCTGGTGTTGCTGGGCATCTACCTTGTACTGGCTTGGGTCTTTTCCAGTTGGACCCGGCCCGTTGTGGTGATGGCGATCATCCCGTTTGGCCTTGTGGGGACCATCTATGGGCATGTGCTGTGGGATATACCGCTGAGTATGTTCACAGTGGTTGGTTTGCTGGGTATGACGGGGATTATCATCAACGATTCCATCGTACTGGTGACCACAATTGACGAATATGCCGAAGAACGTGGGCTGTTCCCGTCCATCATTGACGGGGCTTTGGACCGGCTGCGCCCTGTGATGCTGACAACGCTCACAACAGTGCTTGGGATGACGCCACTGCTCTATGAAACCTCGCAGCAGGCGCAGTTTCTCAAACCGACCATCATCACGCTGGTCTATGGTCTGGGCTTCGGGATGATTCTGGTGCTTCTCGTCGTTCCGGCCCTTGTGGCGATCCAGCATGACGTGGCGCGCCAGATCAAAGCCATGCGGCGTGGGCTGGCATCACCAGCGGCCTCGGTGCGCTGGAGTTTTATGGTTCTGTGGGCATTGGCGCTGGCGTGGTTTGCGAGCACACTGGGTCATGCAATGGCGTTTGGGCAACTCCCGCAGATCGTGCTCGACGTAATCCCCGCGCTGGCCGATCGTGCTGCCATGCCTGCCGCGCTGATGTTGTTCAGTGCGGGTATTCTGGGCCTTGGCGCGTTGGCCTATGTGCTGGGCGCTCTCGGATTTCAGATTGCGCGCAGGCGCGCAGCCTGAGTCACTTAATTTCTTTTTGGATTAACCGGCGGTGCAGCCTTTGACGTCCACGGCATAGTTGCCGCCCAGTATCGTGATCCGGACAGCCGAGCGGTCGATACCGAAGGCGCCACCAGATGTGTGCATCATTTCGCTGACAGCGATCAGTGTGTTGCCTTTGCGTGAGGTGCGTGCCTCGCTGATCCACAGATCCGGCGTGCCGGTTTCAATCACGGCTACTTCTGTGCCGCCGGTGTTGGGCAGGGTCACGTGGGCTTCAATCTCCATACCGTCTTCGAGCGGACGCAGGCGGCAGGTGGCGCTCGCCACGCTGGCCTCTGACGCGCTGTAGGGCACGTCCGCCAAAGCGGCGACGATGGCCGGAGTTGGTGAAGCGTCTGGCGCATCAAGCACTGTGTTAAAGTCGATCTCGTGCGGGATGCACACATCCGCACAAACCCCCAACGCCATTGTCCCTCGCAGGCGCACAGGCTTGCCTGCGCGCGCCGGCGTGATGTGCATTGGAATTACCACCTGTCCCGAATACCCGATCGAGCGCATTCCGTTGTCCACATAAACCGACGGTGTGGGCCATGTAATGGCGACGCCTGCGAGATTGCGCGCTAGACTCCAGTCAAAGCTGGGCGGGATGCCTGCATCGCCGGGACTGCGCCAATAGGTTTTCCATCCCGGTGCAAGTGTGAGGCGCAGAGCAGCCACGCGCCGACCATCCGGCAGGTCCCAGCCTTGCAGCACTTCGGACGTGACAGGGTTGGGATAGGCGTTTTGTGCCTGTGCGGGCAGGGCGGTGAGAGCGGCGGTAAAGGCGGCGGACAGGGCGGTGAGTGTTTTCATGGCCCATACATGCCTACGGGTGCGATGAAATCCAAGTAACGATCCAGTGCGCGCGCCTTTGCCGGTGCCACGGGCGCCTCTTGTGATGCGGCCGCCAGAGCGGCATGTTGGGCCGACAAGACCCGCTGGCATCGGCAGGAGGCCATGATGAGCGACCCTTTCACCCTGGATCTGACAGGCAAACTGCTAGTGGCGATGCCCGGCATGGGCGACCCGCGTTTTGATCGTTCAGTCGTGTTGATCTGTGCCCACTCGCAGGAGGGGCCAATGGGACTGATGATCAACAAACCTGCGCGGGATGTCGATCTGGGCGCGCTCATGACGCAGTTGGATATTGACGCTGGTCCGGCCTTGGGTGGCCTTGCAGTACATATCGGCGGGCCAGTTGAGACTTCGCGTGGCTTTGTGCTGCACAGTACGGAATATCGTTCGCGTCTGCAGACGCTGGAGATTGGGGATGACTTTGGCATGACCGCAACACTGGATGTGCTTGAAGACATTGCAGCCGGCGAGGGGCCTCAGACGTCGCTGGTCATGTTGGGTTATGCTGGGTGGGGGGCTGGTCAGCTTGAGGGCGAGATTGCGCGCAACGGTTGGCTGACCGTCGAGGCAGATGCCAACTTGGTATTTGACCCCAATGATGATGCCAAATGGGCGGCTGCGCTGGGCACGCTTGGTATTGATCCTTTAGGCCTTTCAGGGATTGCCGGGCGCGCCTGAGGTAATCTGATCTGACGGAAACTGCGCCACGTTTTTTGTGAGAAGGCTGTGCCTTTGACGCGGCGCCTCTAACATTAGGTTTCGGTTAGAAGAAACGGATAGAGACCTCAGCGTGGTGCAGCGGCCCGTTTGAGGCGGTCGTTTATGGCGGCGCCCAGTCCTGTGTCGGGAATGGGCGTGACTGCGATGGGCTTGTTCATTGCGTCCAGAGTATGGAGATGCGCAAAAAGATTGGCGGCAGCCTCCGCAAGGTCGCCTGTGGGGGAGAGGTTGAGATCACAGAGGCCGGGGCCGAAGCCGAGCAGGAGTTCGCCTTTTTGCTTGCTTTCTGCATTGAGCCGAAGCGCTGCACGCGGGGCATAGTGCGAGGCGAGTTGCCCTGGCGAAGTGATGTCCGGGCCCGCTTGCGCCAATGAGCCGGTGATCTGTATGATCTTTTCTTGAGGAACGCCGCCCTGGCGCAGCAGTGCCAGCGGCGCGCCTCCGATGATCGTTGATTCAAGCCCAACGATGCAGGTGCCGCCGTCGAGGACAGCATCGATTTTGCCTTGCAGACCCGTCATGACATGTTCGGGAGTTGTCGGACTGATCCGGCCGGACGGGTTAGCGGATGGAGCGGCCACGGGCCCGTCGAACTGTGCCAGCAGTGCGCTTGCTCCGGAGTGGGCGGGCACGCGTAGTGCGACCGTCTGCAGCCCGGCTGTTACCAGCGACGAAAGCCCGTGATTTGGCGCGAGTGGCACCACTATGCTGAGCGGGCCAGGCCAGAATTCCTGAGCGAGAGCGAGAGACTGTTTATCAAATGCGCCGTAGCGCTGCGCCATCTCGAGGTCTGCCACGTGAACGATCAATGGATTGAAGCTGGGTCGCCCCTTGGCTGCATAGACCCGGGCCACAGCCTCTCCATTGCGCGCATCCGCTCCGAGACCGTAGACGGTCTCCGTGGCAAAGGCGACCAGCCCGCCAGCGCTCAAAATTTCGGCAGCCCGGGCTATGCCGGCTGGGTCTGATGCAAGCAGTTGTGTTTCCATGTCACCCGTGACGCCGCGTTTAAGTTGCGCCCGCCCGCGCCTGCCGCAACTATAAAGCCAAAGACGCCCATTTACGCACGCGCCCCGCGCTTGCCAAGCCATTACGACCATTGGAGCCCTCCCAAATGCCCTATCGTGCCCCTGTTGATGACTATTCTTTTCTGTTCGATCACATCGTCGGGCTGGATCAGGTCACTGCGACGGATCGCTTCGCCGAGGCCACGCCTGACGTCACATCCGCAATTCTGACCGAGGCGGGAAAGTTGTGCGAAGAGGTTATGGCCCCCTTACAACGCCCCGGCGATCTGCACCCCGCCCATCTGGAAAACGGGGTTGTGCGGACGTCTCCCGGCTATGCCGACGGATACAAAGCCATTGCAGAAGGTGGCTGGGTCGGGATGGCGGCAGACCCCGAATATGGCGGCATGGGGCTGCCGATGACAGTGACCTCTGCGGTGAACGAGATGATGAGTGCGGCGTGCCTGTCGCTGCAACTTGCACCTCTGATGTCACAGGGACAGATCGAGGCGTTGGAGCATCACGCCAGCGATGCGATCAAGGAATTGTACCTGCCCAAACTGATCTCGGGCGAGTGGTCCGGCACCATGAACCTGACAGAACCGCAAGCAGGGTCAGACGTGGGCGCGTTGACCAGCAAGGCCGAAGATAATGGCGACGGCACTTTCAGCGTGACTGGCCAAAAGATTTACATCTCCTGGGGAGACAACGACTTTACCGACAATGTCTGCCATCTGGTTCTCGCCCGCACACCTGGTGCGCCTGCTGGGACCAAGGGGATCAGCCTGTTCCTTGTGCCCCGCAACCTGCCGGATGATCAGGGCAATGCGGGCGTGGCCAACGCACTCAAGGTTGTCAGCTTAGAGCATAAGATGGGCCTTCACGGCTCGCCCACCTGTGTGATGCAATATGACGGGGCCACCGGGTGGATGGTCGGTGCTGAAGGGGGCGGCATGGCCGCCATGTTCACCATGATGAACAACGCGCGCCTTGGTGTTGGTGGGCAGGGCGTGGGTGTGGCCGAAGGCGCCTACCAGCATGCGCTGGGCTATGCGATGGACCGCAAGCAGGGCAAAACCGATGGCGACACTGGCACAATCATCGACCATGCCGACGTTCGCCGGATGCTAATGACCATGCGCGCCGAGACTTATGCGGCGCGCGGCATCGGTCTCATGTGTGCTGTTGCCATCGATATGACGACGGCCACGGGTGAGCATCGCTGGAAATCCCGCGCAGCCCTTCTGACTCCGATTGCCAAAGCCTTCGGCACCGATATCGGCAACGAGGTCGCCAATATGGGCATTCAGGTCCATGGCGGCATGGGCTTTGTCGAGGAAACGGGGGCTGCGCAATATGCCCGCGATGTACGTGTGACCACCATTTACGAAGGTACCAATGGCATTCAGGCGATGGACCTTGTGGCGCGCAAGATGATGGATGGAGGCGAGGCCGCCAACCTGATCATGGACGAGATCGAAGCAGCGGCCGAAGCTGCACGCGATAGCTTGCCCGAGCTCGCCGAGCCTGTCTGGCAAGCCTGCGAAACCCTGCGTGAAACGACCGAATGGCTCATCAAACAGGACTACCGCGCGCGTTTTTCCGGAGCTGTTCCTTATTTGCGCGCCTTTGCCCGTGTTTTGGGTGGCCATGTCCACCTGATGTCTGCTGTGGCAGACACAGCCGGTGCGCGCCGCAAGGTGGCAGCCTTCTATATTCATCGGTTATTGCCTGAACATTCCTCCCTGCTGGCGCAGACACAGGCGGGGGATCAGGATCTCTACGCCCTGACGCCCGAAGAGTTCGCGGCCTGACGCGGTGGCAGACGGAGCGCCTGCGGGCCTGAGATACCCTTGGGAGACGCCCCCGAAAGGAGACAGCGCCATTGAGGTCGCGCCCGGTGTGCTGTGGATGCGGCTGCCGCTGCCCATGAAGCTTGACCACGTGAACGTTTACGCGCTGGATGATGGTGACAGCTGGACCGTGATCGACACCGGCTTTTCGTCCAACATGACTAAGCGCATCTGGTCCGTGCTGATGAACGGGCCAATTGCAGGCAAGCCGGTGGCCCGCGTAATTGTCACGCATCACCATCCCGACCACGTCGGCCTTGCCGGCTGGTTTCAGGCCGAATTTGACGCCGAACTGATAACCACTCGCACTGCATGGCTGTTTTCCCGCATGCTCAGTCTGGACGTGCAAGCCATTCCAACCCCTGAAACGCTCGCCTTCTGGCGCAGCGCGGGTATGGACGCCGACATCCTTGAAAAACGTACTGCTGAAAGGCCGTTCAACTTCGGAGACGTGGTCGAGGTGATGCCTCTTGGGTTCACCCGTATCCAACAAGGCGACACCATTGAGATGGGCGGGCGCACATGGGATATCCACATCGGCAACGGGCATTCCCCGGAACATGCTACCTTCTGGAGCCGAGACGACAATCTGGTAATCTCCGGGGATCAGATACTGCCCTCGATCAGCCCCAATATCGGGGTCTATGCAACCGAACCCATGGCCGACCCCATCGGCGAATGGCTGGAAGCATGTGAACGGCTGAAACTACTGGCGCGGGACGACCATCTGGTGCTGGGGGGGCACAAACTGCCCTTTACAGGGCTGCCCACGCGGATGCGCCAGTTGATCGACAACCATCATGGGGCGCTGGCGCGGCTTCTCGACTTCATCGACACGCCGAAATCGGCGGCGGAGTGCTTTGCCGCGCTGTTCAAGCGCAGCATCGGTGAGGGCGAATATGGTCTGGCACTGGTTGAAGCCGTCGCCCATCTGAGCCACCTTTACCAGGAAGGGAAGGCCACGCGATCGCGTCGCGAAGACGGGGCCTGGGTCTATCAGCGCAAGGGGTAAGGCTATGGACGACAAGATCAAAACCAGCGCCGAGGCGGCAGAATCAGCGGCCTTGCCGCGCTGCCACGAAGTGCACAGCGACCCCAAGGCACCCAATATCGCCACCAAACGCGTTCCGGACGCGGTGTCAAAGACACCAACCGACAAGAAAAGTCCGGCCCAATGGGCTTACGAACGCATCGTGATGTACCTCAAGAACTTCGAAGAATCGCTCGACAACGAACACGAGGTGGCCATGGGGTTCACCGGTGGGGACGCGGGCGTGCTGCGGATCGAGGGAATGGGGTATTTTGACCCTGATATCGTGACATTCTATGGCAGTGACCCCACGGGGGCCAAAACCCAGCTGATTCAGCATGTCACACAATTGAATGTGATGCTGCGCGCACTGCCCAAGGCGGTAGAACAGGCCGAACCCAATCGAATCGGTTTTCGCCTCGCGCAGGACCTTGAAGAGACGTGATGCGGCAAACTCGCAAGTGACAGCGCGCGCGCGATGCGCTAAAGCGCGAAACAAGGCAAGTGAAAGGGATCAAACATGGCAGAGCATAAGCACGGCGAGATGGACATCAAAGAAAACGAAAAGACCTTTGATGGGTTCATGCAGTGGGTCACATGGAGCGTGATCGTGATCCTTGTGATCATCGTAGGCATGGCCATATTCATCACCTGAGTGATCCAGACAGGGTGGGAGTGATTGTGATGCGTATGTTTGCCGCCCTTGCGATGGTTCTGTTATGCGCGGCCTGTGCGCAACCGCCCGAAATTCCATACGCATCCGACGACCGGGTGAAGCGGTCAGCCTACCGCGCGTCCGGGCCTGACTCGATCACCGTCATAACGGTTGTCAGCAATCGCACCGGAAAGGGCGCGCATACGGCATTGTTGATCAACGGGTCGCAGCGGGTGATATTCGACCCCGCAGGATCCTTTGTAAACGACCGGGTGCCCGAGCAGGACGACGTGCTCTATGGCGTCACGCCCGCAGTGCTTCAGGGCTACAAAAGCGCCCACGCCCGCAGCACTTTCCACGTGGTGAGCCAGACATTGGAAGTGACACCTGAACAGTCAGCAGTTGCACTGCGGCTGGCGATGTCCAACGGAGCAGTGCCACGCGCATTCTGTACCAGCGCGACCACGGGTCTGTTGCGGCAGGTCCCCGGATTTGGTGATATCGAGCAGGTCATGTTCCCAGCCCGGTTGATGGAACAAATCGCTGCGCGTCCCGGTGTGGTCGAAGAAAAGTACTTCGAAGACGACGAGGGCGGTATCGTCGACGGTATCGAAGGTATCGTTCTGCCGGACTGAGGGTTTTCGGCACTTGTGAATTTGCTTCATTCATAAGACACCTCTTCAATGCATCGAACTTAGTATCTGGTCCGCGGGCCATCTGAGTTCAGTTCGGCAAAAGCCATTTTGCCTACCTAGCGAGACTGGCAATTGTGTTTGCGACCAGCGACCCTATCGGGCACGCTGACGCAAAACAGATTTCCGGAAACCCCTTTCCTCAGTTTGAGTGGTGTTTAGAGCGATGACGAATCCAAGCTACGCTGACCCGCTCGATCTGCCTTGCGGCGTGCGCTTAAAAAACCGTTTTGGCAAAAGTGCCATGACCGAAGCGTTTGCAAAAGCGGATGATGCGCCAAACAAAGCGTATCAGATGCTTTATGAACGCTGGTCACGTGGTGGAATGGCACTGAATGTGACTGGCAACGTCATGGTCGACCGTCGTTACCTGGAACGGCCGGGCAATGTGGTGGTCCAGGACGAAAGCGTGCTGCCCGCGCTTCAGGACTGGGCCAACGCAGCAAAATCAGGCGGCAGTCAAATCTGGATGCAAATCAGCCATCCGGGGCGGCAATGCCCGATCGTTGTGAATATGCGGCCCTTGTCACCTTCAACAGAAAATTGCGCATTCTTGGCCTTTTTGGAAAACCAAAGGCGATGACACCAGAGGATATCAAGGATGCCATTCAGCGTTATGCGACGACGGCTTCCTTAGCCAAGAGGGCCGGGTTTGACGGTGTGCAAATCCACGGGGCGCATGGTTACCTCATCAGCCAATTCCTGTCTCCGATCACCAACCAACGCACCGACGAATGGGGCGGGCCGCTTGAAAATCGCGCGAGATTCCTGCGAGCCGTGTATGGCGCGACCCGTGCCGCTGTAGGCGGAGATTTTCCCGTTGCGGTCAAGTTGAACTCTGCGGACTTCCAGAAGGGTGGATTTACGATTCAAGACAGCTGTCAGGTTGCCCAATGGCTCGAAGAAGATGGCATCGATCTGATTGAACTGTCCGGCGGAACTTATGAACAGATGAGCTTTGTCAACGGAACTGAAGCTGAACTGCGCGATAGCACAGCCCAGCGCGAGGCCTATTTTCTGGAATATGCCCGCAAGGTTCGGGATGCGGTCGATATCCCGCTGATGGTCACCGGTGGATTTCGTACCAGCGATGCGATGGAACGTGCAATCACTGAGGACGGGATCGATATGATCGGTCTTGCGCGGCCCTTATGTGTTCAGCCGGACGCCGTGAACGGGTTGCTTGACGGATCGCTCGCCTCGATCGGCATCGAAGAAGACGGTCTGGTCATTGGGCGCGGACGGTTTGGTGTGAACGCAAAAAACTGGTTCGTAAAACTCGTCAACGCGGTCTCCAGAGTCGAGTATTTCGCATGGCAGATGACCCGAATGTCTCGCGGTGATATGCCCCAAACAGACGCGCGGAATAACGCGATCGGGACCTTTCTGTGGTACCTCAACCGGACAACCCTGATGGGCGTGCGCCGAAAGTTTGTGCGCCACTCTTAGGGCCACCTCTTTGCGCGCATCTAGCATAGCGATGGAAGAACGTAAGGCACCTTGCGTCGATAGACATGGAATTGGTCGCTGTCGCGATTGGTGAACCTGCGTTCCTTGCATGTGGAGGCCGCTTGGTAATGTGGCTGGCGTTCGACACTGGCATTCAGCTGGCGCGCCCAAACGCGGCAGACCCCCATCCAATCCTAGAAAACAATGCGCACATCAGCGAGACGCGCCGCCCGCCTGGGCGCATGGCCTGCAAGACAATCATATCCGTTTTAGCGCGCCGCATCTGCCATCACCCCGTTACGTTTGAGAATGCGTTGCAAGGTGCGGCGATGCATGTTGAGCAGGCGCGCGGCCAAAGAAACGTTGTGACCGGCTTCCTGAAACACCGCTTCGATGTGTTGCAGCCGGGCGTTTTCAGGCGTCACAGGGTTTTCTGGCGCCGGGGGCGTTTGATCGGACGGGGTCAGCAGGACATCGACAATTTCATCCGCCGTTGCTGGCTTTGACAGGTAATCAACGGCACCAATGCGGGCTGCGGCCACGGCTGTTGGGATATCGCCATATCCCGTCAGTATCATGGCGCGCGCCGTCGGGTTGGCGCTCTCCAACGCTTTGACAACATCAAGGCCACTGCCATCCTGCAAACGCAGATCGACGATCGCGAAACTGGGGGCGTCCTCGGATATGGCGCCAAGCCCACCTGCGACGCTCGACGCTGTGTGCACCTCGAAACCGCGCTTTTCCATGGCCACTGCCAAGCGGGCACGCAGGGCATCGTCATCTTCAACGATCAGCATTGTTTTTTCGTCTGTTGCCATCATCATCATTACTCCTTTGCAAAAGGTACGACAGGCGGGCGTCGCTGGATTTGCATCGCGTCAATCCGTCGCGAGGGGGGGATGACCGACGCACAGTCCTACCCGTCCTGTCCACGCACCTAGTGGGGCGTTCGCCACATATCCCGGCGACGCCTGTCTTTGCTCAGGTGGGCCACGACCGCTTGCCTTTTTGCGCTCTCGGCACAGGTTGGCGGTGATGAACGAGCGTGCGCAACCCTCTCGCCCCCTGCCGGTGCCATCCGGACGCCTGAACCGCTTTACACGGCTGGGGACCATGACAGCAGGGATCGCTGGAAATATGGCGATCCAAGCTCTGAGCGAAGTCGGTCGCGGCACCCGTCCTGAGATGCGCAGCCTGTTGATGACCCCGGCCAATATGCGCCGGATGGCCGATCAACTGGCCCGAATGCGCGGGGCGGCGATGAAAGTGGGCCAGCTTATTTCGATGGATGCGGGCGACGTGCTGCCGCCTGAGCTCGCCGATATCATGGCGCGCCTGCGCGATCAGGCGCACTTTATGCCGCCGCGCCAACTCAAACAGGTGCTAAATATGAACTGGGGGGGCGACTGGCTGCGCGCGTTCAAGCGTTTTGATGTTCACCCGATTGCGGCGGCCAGCATCGGACAGGTGCACCGGGCCCTTTTGCGCGATGGGCGGGATGTGGCAATCAAGGTGCAGTACCCCGGAATTGCGCGCAGCATCGACAGTGATGTCGCCAACGTCGCAGGCCTGATCCGAATGTCCGGCTTGCTGCCAAAAGGGTTCGACTTCGCGCCCTATATCGAAGAGGCACGCACCCAGTTGCATGAAGAGACGGATTATGTCCGCGAGGGTGCACACTTAACGCACTTTGCCAGACTTCTGGCAGGCGATGATGATTTCCAAGTGCCAGCCCTCCAACCGGATTGGAGCACAGGTGACATCCTGACCATGTCATATGTGCAGGGCAGTCCGATTGAGGCGGCCATCCAAAAGCCCCAAGTTGAGCGCAACCGCATTGCCAGCGTGCTGATCGACCTGACACTGCGTGAACTCTTTGAATTCGGCGTCACGCAAAGCGATCCCAACTTTGCCAACTACCGTTACAACCCGGACACAGGCAAAATCATCCTTCTCGATTTTGGGGCCACCCGGTATCTGGATCCGGCCCTGACCAAGACCTACCGCGACCTGATGCGGGCTGGTCTCGCGGCGGACACCGCGGGGCTGCGCACGGCGGCCATCCGGATGCAGTTCATTGACGGCGACGGCCCGTTTGATGTGCGTATCCTGTCCATGATCGAAGCCGTGTTCGCAGCTCTTCGCAGCGACGGGCCATTTGACTTTTCTGACCGATCCCTGTCCAACCAACTGGCGCGAGAAGGCAAAGCCCTGGCCCAAGCGGGATATGTCCCGCCGCCCTTGCCAATGGACAGTCTGTATCTGCAGCGCAAGTTTGGCGGTATGTTTTTGCTGGCGGATCGCCTTGGAGCGTCTGTTCCGGTCCGAGAACAGCTTGTGCGGTATCTCGATTAGACCGGTGTGCGTCAAAGAGGCCCATGAGCGTTTAGAAATGCTACGCGGTCCTCTAACCAAGTCTGAAAATAGGCAATTCTGTCTTCGTAACCTGTTTGTTTTTGTGACCGAGCGGCGTCTTGGCACGGAACAGCGTTGATCACCCCAGCACGTATACCAGCAAAAACAATGTAGCTGCACCCGCCCCAATGGCGGCAAAAACATTGCGGGTCCAGATGCCCACGCCTAGCGTGACCACCGCCGCGCCCAAACGGGTCGGATCAGTGGTACCACCCTCGCCGGAATAGACCACCAGCGGGGCCACAAGGGCCGGAAGGATCGCCACAGCCGTATAGCGCAGGTGCCGCACCAGCCACGCCGGCAGTGGCCTGTCCCCGACAAACCCAAGGAAGGCAAAGCGGAGCAGAAAGCTGCCGATACCAAGGCCAAAGATCACGATCCAGAGGGTATCCTTGTCCATCATTGGGGATCCTCATCTACGGGCAGCATCGGATCGGCGCGCAGCCAAACCTCAGCCTGCGCGCCCGCCATCATGCCCGCCATGCCCGCTACGATCAGACCAAGCGAGTAAGGTATGGACACGGCCAGCAGCGCCACCACCACCGCCACTCCTGCCGCGATCAGATGAGGCAAGGTGCGCATCATCGGAGCCACCATCGATAGGAATGCAATCGGCAGGGCAAAATCGATCGGCAGGCCGACGGGCAGCGCTGTGCCAATGGCTGCACCCGCATAGCTGCACCCGAACCACACGATCAGCACCAAGAGGCAAGTCCCGAAATAATAAGCCATCCGTTGAGGTATACTCATCGATGCGTCTGCCTCGAACTTGGCATGGCTGAGCGCATAACTTTGATCCACCAGCAGGTACGCAGCGAACGCCCTTTGCCAGAGCGGGGCGCGTCCCAGATACGGGGTCAGAGCCGCCGAATACATCGCCACCCGCAGGTTTACCGCAAGCGCCGAGAGCAGCACGATCACTGTCGGCGCTTCGTCCTGCATCAGTTGCAACGCAGTGAACTGGGCCGCCCCAGCGATCACCACGACCGAGAAACTGATTACCTCGAATATGCTCAACCCCGCCTCGGTTGCGATCACCCCGAACAGCAGCGCAAAGGGTCCAGCCACAAAGATGAACGGAGCGCCGTCGCGCACGCCCGCCCAAAAGGCGGATTTGGTGGTGGTGAAGAGCATGAAGGGGCCTTAGGTTGGTCTGAAACAAGGCTTAGCTGTCCGGCAGGGGGGATGCAATTGGCGCGCGAATATGACACCACCGACTATCTGATTGCGCCTAATCCGCAGGCAGCGCGATTGACCCGTCGCGTGGTCGGCCACGATCACACAGGGGCTGCCACCGAAATTGCGGTGATCGAGGAACGTCCGCTTACAATTTTCCTTAATGGCCAAGAGATTGTCACTGCCATGACTATTGGCGACTACCCCGACTATCTGGCTCTTGGGTTCTTGCGCAATCAGGGGATGCTGGCTGCCGACGAAAAGGTCACAGGCGTTGATTACGATGACGAGTTAGAGACGGTTGTGGTGCGCACTGCGACGCCCACCAATCATGAAGAAAAGCTGAAAAAGAAAACCCGCACGAGCGGCTGTGCCGTCGGCACGGTGTTTGGCGACATGATGGAGGGGCTGGACGGGTTGACCTTGCCTGCCACGCCATTGCGCACCTCCGACCTTTATGCACTGGCGGCCCGGATCAATCGCACGCCTTCTTTGTATCTGGAGGCGGGGGCGATCCACGGCACGGTGCTGTGTCATGGGGACCAGCCCTTGGTCTACATGGAGGATGTGGGCCGTCACAATGCGGTCGATAAGATCGCGGGTTGGATGATGGCGACGGGAACGGCAGCTGATGACAAGGTGCTGTATACCACCGGTCGCCTGACGTCCGAGATGGTGATCAAGACGGCGATGATGGGGATCCCGGCGTTGGCGTCCCGCTCGGGCTTTACCGCTTGGGGGGTTGAGATCGCGCGAGAGGTGGGGCTGACGCTGATTGGGCGGATGCGCGGACAACGCTTTGTCTGTCTGAGTGGAGAAGAACGGCTTGTGCGGGATGCGGACCCGGATGCTGTGCCCCAAGAGGCGTCAAGGCAACGGCGCAAGGGGGCGAAGGCGTGACTGTACAGAGAGGCGGCGCTTTCATTAGGAAAAACGGCCGAGAGTACACGTATTCTTCTGCCCCCAGCGCAGGTGCCGCGCAATGAATGCGCCGCTGGGGGTGATTTTAGCCGGAGGGCAGGCCACGCGCATGGGGGGCGGGGACAAGGGCCTTTTGCCGCTTGGAGATGCGACCCTGTTGTCGCATGTTATTGAACGGTTGTCTCCGCGAGTTGATGGGGTTGCGCTGAATGCGAATGGGGATGCAGGCCGGTTTGCAGATTTGGACATCCCGGTGATTGCAGACAGCGTGGATGGATTTGCAGGTCCGCTTGCTGGCGTGCTTGCGGGGTTGGATTGGGCTGCCGCACAGGGTGGCGAAACCATAGTGACAGCCGCGGCGGACACGCCGTTCTTTCCCTGCGATCTTGTCCCCAGCCTCCAGTTGGCGGCAGAGGGCATGACACATCCGATGGTTCTTGCCGCGACCCCTGATCCAAAGCGCGGACAGGCACGCCACCCGACCTTTGGATTGTGGCCCGTAGCCTTGCGCGATGATTTGCGCGCGGCCCTAAACGCCGGCGTGCGCAAAGTCGTCCAATGGACTGACCGGCACGATGGTCGCCTTGCCGTGTTTCCGGATGAGGCCGCTTTTTTCAACGTTAACACGCCGGATGATCTGGTGCGCGCCGAGGCAATGTTATGAGAATTTATGGCGTTGTTGGTTGGAAAAACGCAGGCAAGACTGGCCTGATGGAACGATTGGTCACTGAAATAACGTCTCGTGGCATCACCGTTTCCACGGTCAAGCATGCCCATCATACCTTTGACGTCGATCATCCGGGCAAAGACAGTCATCGCCACCGCGTTGCAGGTGCCAGTGAAGTGCTGCTGGCCTCACGCAACCGCATTGCGCTGATGCAGGAACTGCGCGGAGCAGATGAACCGCCCCTCGAGGCGTTGCTGGCCCGTCTCAGTCCGGTCGATCTGGTGCTTGTGGAGGGATATAAACGCGACGCCCACCCTAAAGTGGAGGCGCACCGCGCAGAGACCGGCAACCCGCTGATAGCGCCGGGCGATCCCACCATCCGCGCTGTTGCAAGCGATACGCATCTGGAGTTGGACCGCCCGGTGTTCGACCTTAATGACACACGTTCTGTCGCTGATTTCATACTGACCGAGGTCGGGCTGTGAGCGGCTTTGACCGGGTCATCGTTGTGGATTGGTCCGCCTCCAAGGCGCCTTCGCCCAAAGTGCCTTCGGCCGATGCGATTTGGATCGCGGTTCAGGCAGGGGGACAGACCACATGCACCTATCACCGCACGCGGGCGGATGCGATCGGCACGCTTTGTGCGGAGTTTGATGCAGCCATCCTTGCCGGGCAGCGGGTGTTGGCGGGTTTTGATTTTCCCTTTGGCTATCCGGCAGGTTTTGCCAGCGCGGTGACAGGGATCAGCGATCCCTTGGCCCTTTGGGCGGATCTGGCAACGCGGATCAAGGATGCGGATGACAACGCGAACAATCGCTTTGAGGTGGCGGGCGACTTGAACCGGTTGTTTCCGGGTGTGGGACCGTTCTGGGGCTGCCCTGCGGCTATTGCAGATGATGTTCTGCCTGCCAAAGGTAGCACCCGGCATGGGCACGGCATGATCGAGCGTCGAAAGATTGAGACGCTGATCGCATCTGCGCAGCCCTGTTGGAAGCTTTACACGACGGGTTCTGTTGGGTCTCAGGCACTGCTCGGGATCGCCCGTTTGCAGGGCTTGCGCGAACGCTACGGCGCTACTCTTTCGGTTGCCCCGTTTCAGGCGCCAGATACGCCGATTGTACTGGCCGAGGTGTATCCTTCGCTTTTGGCAGCGGAGATCGCTGCGCGTCAGGGCGTGGACGAGATCAAGGATCGCGCGCAGGTGCGGCTGACGGCGCAGGCGTTGGCCAGTGTCCCGGGTAAACAGTTGGATGTGATGCTGCGTGAAGGGGATACAGAAGAGGGATGGATCCTCGGGGTGGACCACGAGGATACCTTGCGCGTAAGCCTTGAGCGTGCCCCCGTGCCACCCCTAAAGAACGACTGTTTTGCCTTGCCGCCGGGCGTGCATTGGACCCCCGTTGATAAGGCGTTGGCCGAACTGAGGCAGCGTCTGGGGCCGGTCGTAGGGTCCGAGACTGTGCCAGTGAATATGGCATTGAACCGGGTTTTGGCGGCTGACGTCATAGCCCCGCGCGCCCATCCTCCACTGCCGAATACGGCCGTGGATGGGTATGGTTTTGCGGGCGGTAAGGCGGAAGGCGTGCATGACATGCCCGTTATTGCCGCGCAAATGGCGGCTGGACGTACGCCAGATTTTGAAGTGCCATCAGGCTCTGCCGTACGCATCCTGACTGGTGCGGCGCTTCCGGGGGGCGTCGATACGGTGATCCTGCAAGAGGATGTGCAGCGCACCGGGGATCGCCTTTCTTTCCATGGGCCGATTAAGGCGGGCGCGAACACCCGCGCGGCAGGTGAGGATGTGGAGGCCGGGGCCTGCGTGGTGAGCGCTGGGCGACGGTTGACCCCTGCAGATCTGGCGCTGCTGAGCGCTGTGGGTGTGGGAACGATATCGGTGCGCGCGCCTCTGCGCGTCGGGGTTTTGTCCACGGGGGATGAGTTGGTTGCCCCCGGTTCAGACGCTGGTCCGGGCCAAATCTATGATGCGAACCGGCCAATGCTGTTGGGCCTGATCGACCGGCTTGGGCACGTGGGCGTCGATCTCGGCCACGTCAACGATGACCGCGCTGCGTTATTGGGCCGATTTGACGATGCAGCGGCCCGTGTCGATGTGATTGTGACCAGTGGTGGGGCGTCAGCAGGGGACGAAGATCACGTCTCGGCCCTTCTTAATGCATCGGGTCACATGGCGTTGTGGCGCATCGCTATCAAACCCGGACGCCCGTTGGCGTTGGGGATGTGGCAGGGCGTGCCGGTCTTTGGTCTGCCGGGCAATCCGGTCGCGGCGATGGTATGCACGCTGGTCTTCGCCGCTCCTGCGCTGGCGCAGATGGCAGGTGCCGGGTGGTCAGCACCGCAGGGGTTCGACGTTCCGGCCGGCTTTGAAAAACGCAAAAAGGCGGGGCGACGGGAGTTTCTGCGCGCCCGGATGCGCAACGGAAGGGTCGAAGTGTTCCAGTCGGAAGGATCAGGACGGATCAGCGGATTGTCCTGGGCCGAGGGCCTTGTGGAGTTGCCGGACGAAGCACTTCATGTGCGGCCCGGTGATCCGGTGCGGTTCATTCCGTGGAGTGGGTTTGGGGTGTAGCCGTCACAGACCTTGCGCGATCACCACAACTTCGGTCAGATACCCAGCTTCCAGCCCGACACCGACACAGGCGCATTGCGGCCAGTTTGCCTCTTCCCCGACCCAATCCCGCCAAACCGCGTCCATCTGAGGTTTCAGCGCTATGTCGCTGAGGTAAACGGTGGCTTGCTACAGCCGGGTCCGGTTGCTGCCCAGTTCTTCGAGTAAACGGTCAAGGTCGTGCAGCGTATTGCGAGTCTGGGCCGCGATTCCATCTGCACATACCGGGTCGGTCGCAACGGCATAGACATACCCATCAGCAGCCACCGCATCGCTGCGTCCGACCCCCGGAGCCGGGATGCGGGTAATGGGCGGAGGCGTCAATCAAAGGTACCCGCTACGCGCCCCAAGAGCATGAAAGCCCGCGCGGTACGCGTGTCGCTGAGGGCAGCGATGTCTTCATCGGTCGCATTCTCCACAAAGGCAGAGATCGTTTTATCGAAACGGCGCAAAAAGTGGTGTGCGGCATCGCGAAAGATAGGGTCCTGCTTCATCCGCCCGGCTGTCAGCGCCAGCGAAGAACGGTCCCGCACGCCACCCAAAGCTGCCACTGGTCGCCCGCGTTCGCCACCGGCAAACTGGCGCCATACTTCGGGGCGGGCCCGGTCGGGGCGTAGATCGTCCATGTAGATGCCATCTTGGCTGAGGAGGGTCAGAATATCCTGCGCAGCCTGCACAAGTTGGGCCGTGGTACGGTCGCGCATGGCTTTGCGAAGGGCTGCAAAGCCTTCTTCGTCCTCGGTTGTTTCGGGGAAATTGAGGGCGCGGATGAAATCATCGATCTCCAGAGGCGGTGCCATGTCTTCGGCGCTGGTGCCAAGGGCGAGGGCCGGTTGATCGCCGCTGTCGACAGGGGTGGCAGCAGAGTGCGGCGTGGGATCAGCCTCCCTCCGCGACTGGAAGGTGGCTAACGCCGTTTCGGTCTTGCGGGTTGCCGCAGCGATCTCGTCCAGTTTGCGCGCAACGGACGCCTCGGACTTGACTCCGGCTCCCTGCGCTTGCGCGATGTAGGTTTGGCGGATGGCATCGATGGCGGCCTGCAGGCGCTGGCTTTCCTCGCGCATCACACGGCTTGATCTTGCCGCCGTGGCCGCAACCCAAATCATTGCGATGGGCATGAAAACGGCCAACATCGTGATCAGAAAACGGAAACCCTCGAACCCCGTCGTATCAGCGCCCGTATCGGTCAGCAGAAAGAACGCCGCCGCGCCGAGCAACCAAAGTGCGGACAGAACAAGTGCCACAACCTCAATCGAGGTCACGGTGGCCTGTTGCGGCTTGTCATAAATCCCGAGCGGAGTTGGTCGGGATGCAGGGGGTGTTGTTTCGTCGGCCATGGCCTCAGCTATAGCTGATTTTCAGCACTTCATAGGACTTTTCACCGCCCGGTGTGCGTACTTCGACACTGTCGCCCTCTTCTTTGCCGATAAGGGCACGGGCTATCGGCGATTTGATGTTCAAAAGACCCTTTTCGATGTTGGCCTCATATTCGCCAACGATCTGATAGGTTTTTTCCTCGTCCGTGTCCTCATCCACCAGTGTCACTGTCGCGCCAAACTTGATCGCACCAGACATTTTGGCAGGATCGATGACGTCAGCCAGAGAGATCACCCCTTCGAGTTCCTTGACCCGCCCTTCGATAAAGGACTGCTTTTCCTTTGCGGAATGATACTCAGCGTTTTCGGACAGATCCCCATGTTCACGCGCCTCGGCTATCGCCTTGATGATGGCGGGCCGTTCGACGGTCTTGAGATGCTTCAGCTCGGTTTCCAGAGCCTGTGCCCCTGCGCGGGTCATTGGGATCTTTTCCATGGGCGTCGTCCAGATAAGGTGCGGCGGCCCCGGTGTGGAGCCGCCGATATAAGTTCATACGCAATACCTGACCCAATGGAGCAGGGGAATGCAAGCGGATTTGATCGTTGCCGTACCCGCGTGCCAAGTACCTATCTTGAACGCCCCAAAACATGGGCGCAGCCGGTCAGTCGTATTGCACGACCTGGTATTCGATGCCGTCATGATCGTGAAAGTAGAACCGCTGTCCCGGTTCGTAGTCGTAGTGTTCGCCAGGCTCAAAACCGGTTTCGGCCACCCGGGCACGCATGGCGTCGATGTCATCCACGACAACTGCAATGTGGTTCAGGCCGCCGGTTGTGGTGTAGTTGTCTTCGCGCGCGTTCAACCCGCCTTCCTTGGGCACATAAAGAGCAAGGTAGTGGTTTTCGGTACCCACATGGACCGAGTAGCCCACCTCGCGAGAGCCTCCGGTCCAGCGGACGTTCCACCCAAACAGGTCGCACATCCATTTGGCGGTCGCATCGGGGTCGGTCACGGTGAAGTTGGTGTGTTCAAGCTGTGCGGTACTGGCCATTTTGACTTTCCTTTCGAAGTTAATAAGGGCAGTGTCCCACCTCAAGTTAACTTGAGGTCAAGAGGTTTTTTCACATGAATGCAGGCGAGGGTTTGAGCATCGGAGAGATTGCAGCACGCACTGGTCTCGCGGTGTCCGCAATCCGATACTACGAAGAAGAAGGGTTGATCGCCCCATGGCGCAATTCGGGAGGACGCCGGCGGTTTCAGCGCGCCGACATCAGACGCTTGAGCTTTGTCATGATCGCGCAGCAGTTTGGATTCACTCTGCCGCAGATCCGGGTAGAGCTGGATCGTCTGCCCCGCCACCGCGCCCCGACAAAAGCGGATTGGACGCGCATCAGCAAAGCGTTTCGCAGTGGCCTCGATGCTCGAATTGCTAGGTTGGAAAAGCTGCGCGACACGCTTGATGGCTGTATCGGCTGTGGCTGCCTGAGCCTTGAGGCATGTGCCCTCTACAACCCTAAAGACCGCGCGGCAGAGCGTGGGACAGGGCCGCGGTATCTGTTGGGCGACAGTCCAGACAAGTAACGCGCATAAGTGGAAATTCTTGATCGGAACGTCTGCCCGGTTTAGCGTTTGGAGATATTTATTGCGGTTTTCATTTCGGAGATTTTTGCATGGTCAAGACCTCGGACATGCGGTGGTTCAAGGAGACGTTCTGGGCTGAATTGACGGCCGCAACTGACGGCACCGTTTTTGACCCCGATATGGTCAGTGCCATCGCCTGTCAGGAAACCGGCAGTCTATGGGCGCCCATGCGCGACAAGGGGCTGTCAAAGGACGAGATCGTGCGCCTTTGCTGCGGTGATACCTTGGATGCGCCCAACCGCAGCGCCTTTCCCAAGACCCGCGCCCATCTTGAGGCGGAGCCGCATGGCAAGAAGATGTTCAAGATTGCGCGCAAGGCGCTTTTGGATATGTCAGAACATGTGTCCGGCTATGGGTTTGCCAAGAACCGCAAAAACAAGTTTTGCCATGGCTATGGCGTGTTTCAGCTGGATTTGCAGTTCTTTAAGGTCGAACCAGAGTATTTCCTTGAACGTCGGTACGAGCAGTTTTCAGAAACGCTCGGGCGGGCAATGCGCGAGTTAAAGTCCTGCCAGAAAAAACGCCGGTTGCAGGATCGAACCTCGATCACGGATTTCGAGTTTGTGACCATCGCCATTACTTATAACACTGGGCGGTTTCGCCCCAACAAGGGGCTTAAGCAAGGGCATTTCGACGGAGCCAAGCATTATGGCGAGCATATCAACGACTATGTGGCGCGCCTGCGCCAGATTGCAGTGCCCGATGGTCCGGCGGTTGTGGTGCCTGACGACGGACAGACTGTTCTTCCACCGCCGCACGCCCCGCAAGCGACTGGGCCATTGCTGGTTGTTGATACATCGACCACGACCCTGCGGTTGCGCAGTGAGCCGGAGGTGAGCAGTCCCGCGACTAAGAACGTGATTGCCGATCTGCCGGATGGCTGGCCAGTGCGCGCATTCGGAACAAAGTCGCAGAATCGGTTTAGGGAAGTTGAGGCTGATCTGTCGGGGACGGTATTTCGTGGCTTTGCCTTTGCCGATTTTCTGGCGGATGCGACCCCCGCCGCCCCGATGGAACCAATTGCACCGCTGGAGCCTTTGGAACCACCTGCCAAGCACGCGGTTGAGCCGGTCTGGATGCCCCGCAAATCTGCAATGATCACCAAACGCACAGAACAAGCAGGGGCCCATTCTTTGAATGAACAGGGAATGCCGGGGCGCGGAGGGACGACCCCTGAAATGCTGCGCGCCAGTATTCACGATGTGATCGCGTTCCTAAATCCAGAGAACACGGCGCAACATGCGCGTTATGCCCCGCGAGGGCGGCTCACCTTTTGCAACATTTACGCCCACGACTTTTGCGCGCTTTGCGGGGTGTACTTTCCACGTGTGTGGTGGATGGAAGGGGCATTGGGTGCGATTGTGGGTGGTTCTGAGGTCAAGCCTCTCTAAGGCAACACGGTCAAGGAAATGCGGGCCAATGATCTGTTCCGCTGGCTGGCGGACTATGGCTCTGGTTTTGGCTGGCAACGCATCGCGTCCACCACTGAATTGCAAAACCACGCGAATCTGGGGGCGGTGTGCATGATCATTGCGCGGCGCAAGAATGACGGGGCATCTGGGCACGTATCGATGGTAGTTCCGGAAACCGAAAATCACCGCGCCCGCCGACTGCCGGGCGGCCAGGTGTCGGCGCCGCTGCAAAGCCAGGCGGGATCACGCAACTTCAATTATGACGCTGGGCGGACAGACTGGTGGAAGTCCGACAAGTTCGCCGACAGCGCCATGTGGGCGCACGCCTGAGCCGCAGTGCTGTGACCCATCGCAGCACCGGATCATTTTACGCGGTGTCGCGATTGCATCGTCTGCGCACGTGCGCTAGCCAATTCCAAATGTTTTTCGCGCAAGGCTGCCTTGCGCCTGCGATATCAGAGAGTGGACGGACATGGCCGAGATAGAACGCGAAGCAATGGAATATGACGTGGTAATCGTGGGTGCTGGCCCCGCGGGCCTGTCAGCAGCCATTCGTCTCAAACAGCTTGATGCTGATCTGAACGTCGTTGTTTTGGAAAAAGGGTCAGAAGTGGGCGCACACATCCTGTCGGGTGCGGTGCTGGACCCTTGCGGCCTTGATGCGCTAATCCCTGATTGGAAAGAAAAAGGCGCGCCGCTGAACGTGCCCGTCAAAGAAGATAAATTTTATATGCTGGGCGAGGCGGGTCAGATCCGTATCCCCAACTTTCCCATGCCGCCCCTGATGAACAACCACGGCAATTACATCGTATCGATGGGCAATGTGTGTCGCTGGATGGCCGAGCAGGCCGAGGAACTGGGCGTCGAGATTTTCCCGGGCATGGCATGTTCTGAACTGGTTTATGGCGACAACGGAGAAGTCAAAGGCGTGGTTGCTGGTGTCTTTGGTCTGGAAGCGGACGGGTCCATTGGTGAAGGCGCAGAGCCAGGCATGGAGCTGCATGGCAAGTATTTGTTCTTGTCCGAAGGGGTGCGTGGGTCACTCTCCAAAGAGGTGATCGCGAAATACCATCTGGCCAAGGAATCAGAACCGCAGAAATACGGCCTTGGCATGAAGGAAATCTGGGAAATCGACCCCGACAAGCACAAGGAAGGGTCCGTCACCCACACCATGGGCTGGCCTCTGGGCAAGAACGCGGGTGGTGGATCGTTCATCTATCACCTTGAGAACAATCAGGTTTACGTGGGATTTGTCGTGCACCTGAACTACAAGAACCCACATCTATTTCCTTACATGGAGTTCCAGCGCTTCAAACACCACCCGATGGTGGCCGAACTGCTCAAGGGCGGCAAACGGGTGGCCTACGGCGCGCGTGCGATTTCCGAAGGTGGATACCAATCCATGCCCAAGATGGTCGCGCCTGGCGTGGCGTTGCTTGGCTGTTCCGTGGGCATGGTCAACGTCCCCCGGATCAAAGGCAACCACAACGCGATGCTGTCGGGCAAAGCGGCTGCGGAGGCGGCGTTCGATGCGATCAAGGCGGACCGTTCCGGCGATGAACTGACGACCTACGAGAGCGAAGTCCGCGATGGTGACATTGGCGCAGACCTGAAAAAAGTGCGCAACGTCAAGCCGTTGTGGTCAAAATATGGCCTGATGGCATCGCTAACGCTGGGCGGGTTTGACATGTGGACGAACACGCTGGGCTTCTCACTGTTCGGAACGCAGGCGCATGGCAAGAACGACGCGGACGCGACCGAAGAGGCGTCCAAGCATACTGCCATTGATTACCCCAAACCGGATGGAAAGCTGTCATTTGACCGCCTGACAAACGTGGCTTTCAGCTTTACCAACCATGAAGAAAGCCAACCCGCGCATTTGCGTCTGACAGATGCGGACGTGCCCGTGAAATCGAACCTTGCCAAATACGCCGGCCCTTCAGCGCGGTATTGCCCGGCAGGTGTTTACGAGTTTGTCGAGGAAGAGGGAAAAGACACCCGCTTTGTCATCAATTTCCAGAACTGCGTGCACTGCAAAACCTGTGACATCAAGGATCCGGCGCAGAACATTACCTGGACCACACCGCAGGGCGGTGACGGGCCAAACTATCCCAATATGTAAGCTACTAGCGTGTCGCGCCCTGCGACACGCTAACCATTTCGCGAGGTCACGTTGCACCCAGTCTCAGACGTGTTAGCGTAACGTCAACTCGAGCTCTCACATAATAGGTGTCCCCCGTGATCCGCACGCTTCTCATTTGCACCGTATTGGCAACAGGTCTTCTGGTCTCCCCTCAAATCGTCTCGGCGAATTCGCTGTCGGGCGCCTATCTGGCCGGTCGACAAGCGGCGATCCGCAAAGATTTCGAAGCATCGGCCCGCTACTACACGGCCGCTCTGGCGCGTGATCCGTCCAATGTCGGACTTATGGAGGACACGATTGCCACACAACTGGCCATGGGACGGATCGACCGCGCCTTGCCGATCGCAAAGCTGCTCGAGGGGCAGGGCATTCGCAGCCAGGCCGCGCATATGGCAGTCATCGCAGATATATTGTCGCGGGAGGCCTATGACGAATACCTCAATCGCAATATTGAAACGGCTGGCATTGGCCCGCTGGTTGATGGTCTTTTGGGCGCGTGGGCGATGATCGGTGCAGATCGGGTTGATGATGGCCTGGCTGAGTTTGATCGGATCAGCGAGGAACGTGGGCTACGCGGCTTTGCGCTATATCACAAGGCGATGGCACTGGCATTTTTGGGAGATTTTGAGGCATCCGAGGCAATCTTTGCGTCCGAAGCCGGACCTTTGCAGCGTACCCGCCGCGGTGCCATGGCGCGCGCTGAAGTCCTTTCGCAGCTGGGCCGTAACGAAGACGCCATCGCCTCGCTTGGGGTCGCGTTTGGCACCTCTTCTGACCCCGAATTGGCCACGATGCGGGAGGAGCTTGCCTCGGGAGCAGTTCTGCCATTTACTCATGTGACCTCGGCCCGCGACGGTACAGCAGAGGTGTTTTACTCTGTCGCAGGTGCTTTGCGTGCGGATGCAGATGCCGATTATACGTTGATCTATGCCCGTCTGGCGCGTCACTTGCGCCCCGATCAGATCGATACGTTGTTGCTGGTCGCAGAGCTGCTCGACGAGCTGGAGCAGTACGAACTCTCCGGTGCCGTTTACAAAGAAGTGCCTGCAGACCACCCTGCCTTTCATGCCGCCGAACTGGGTCGCGTGGGCACATTGCGCGAGGCTGGCAAAGTTGATGCGGCCATCGAGGTGCTAGAACAACTGGCCAAACGCTTTGGTGATCTGTCCGTGGTCCATTCCACGTTGGGCGATGTGCTGCGCCAGCAAGACCGCTTTGAAGAAGCCAGCGGAGCCTATGACCGCGCTATTGATCTGACGCCTGAAGGGGCGAACGGGACATGGTTTTTGCACTATGCCCGGGCAATCACGCTGGAGCGCCAAGATGAGTGGCCCCGTGCCGAGGCTGACTTCCGTCGCGCGCTGGAGTTAAACCCCGGCCAGCCGCAGGTCTTGAATTATCTGGGTTACTCGCTGGTGGAAAAGCAGATCAAGCTGGACGAAGCACTGGCTATGATCGAGCAGGCGGTTGATGCGACAAATGGCGAAAGCGGCTATATCGTGGATAGCCTCGGCTGGGTGCTCTACCGTCTTGGCCGTTTTGATGAAGCCGTTGACCACATGGAGCGGGCGGTTGAACTGATGCCTGTCGATCCGGTGGTGAATGACCACCTTGGTGACGTCTATTGGGCTGTTGGGCGCGAACGCGAGGCGCAATTTCAATGGATGCGGGCACTCAGCTTTGTCGACCCCGAAGAAGTAGATGGCGAGGCAGACCCGGACCGCATGCGGCGTAAGCTGGAAGTAGGTCTGGACGTCGTGTTGGAAGAAGAAGGTGCGCCGCCTTTGAGAGTGGCGGATGACGAAGGATAAGGTCTCTGTCGAGGTCTTTGCCCCGGCCAAGATCAATCTTTGCCTGCACGTAACCGGCCAACTTGAGAACGGTTACCACCTTCTGGACACGCTGGTCGCTTTTGCCGACATCGGTGATGTGATCAAGCTTTCGAGTGATGGGCCAGGTGCTCTCAGTGTGACGGGCCCAGAAGCAACGCCTGAGCTGTCTAGCGATAACAACATCATATGGCATGCAGCGCAGAAGTTTTGGGTTCCGGACCGCCATGTCTCTCTCGCTCTGGAAAAGCATCTGCCAATGGCGTCAGGCATTGGTGGGGGGTCGGCAGATGCGGCCGCCACCTATCGCGGTCTGCTACTGCTACGCGCGGCTTTGGAGGGACAGGACATCCCGCGTGATCCAACCCGTCAGGATGCCCACGATTTGTTGGAAATTGGCGCGGATGTGCCGATGTGTGTTCTGAGCGAACCAGCCCGCGTGTGCGGGATTGGTGAGCAGATAGAGCCCATCGCGGACTTTCATCCTTATCCGATTGTCCTAGTGAACCCGCGCGTTCAGGTGTCCACCCCGTCCGTCTTTTCACAATTGGCGACAAAGCAGAATGCAGCCATAGAACCGTGGCCCGGGAGCTTTGAGGATCGTGACGCGGTGCTGGATTGGCTGAGCGCACAACGTAACGATTTGCAGGATGCAGCGGTCCGGGATTGTCCGTCCATTCGGGATGTGCTGGGCGCGCTGTCAGCGCACGAAACGTGCCGCCTTGCGCGTATGTCCGGATCAGGAGCGACGTGTTTTGGTCTGTTCGACCGCGTGCATAAGGCTGAAGCCGCAGCCGAAGAAATCCGGGCCGCACATCCAAACTGGTGGGTGCAAAGCGGACGTTTGAACGGCGGGCGGCGTTCCGCCCCTCAGTTAATTCGTTCCACGACGTAGTCCGCCAGATCGATCAACATGTCGCGCAAAGGATGCGAGGGCACATTGGCCATAGCCACTTTGGCTTTGTCTGCCCACGCGATAGCGTCCTGCTGTGTTGCCGCCAACGTGCCATGGCGGTGCAGCAAATCCAACGCATGGTCTAAATCGCCATCTTCTTGTTGACCCTTTTCAATGGTGCGGGACCAAAAAGCGCGTTCTTCTGAGTCGGCCTTGGCCACGGCCTTGATCACGGGAAGGGTCAGCTTCCGCTCGCGGAAATCGTCGCCGACATTCTTGCCTGTAGCACTTGACTGACCCTGATAATCCAGCAAGTCGTCCACGATCTGAAAGGCGACCCCAAGTGCGTCGCCATAGTCAAACAGCGCCTGCACCGTCGCCTTGTCCGCGCCAGCGATTACCCCGCCAACTTCGGTTGCGGCCGAAAACAAAGCCGCTGTCTTGCCGCGCACCACTTGCAGATAAACTGACTCGTCCGTCGCGAGATCCTGCGCCGCGGTCATCTGCAAAACTTCGCCCTCGGCAATGGTCGCTGACGCGTCAGAAAGGATACGCAGCACGTCCATGTTGCCCGTCTCTGTCATCAACTGAAAGCTGCGTGAGAACAGGTAGTCGCCAACCAACACAGACGATTTGTTGTCCCACAGGAGGTTTGCCGTAGGGCGCCCGCGGCGTTGGCCGCTTTCATCAACAACATCATCATGCAGCAGGGTGGCGGTGTGAATGAATTCTACCGTAGCGGCCAGGTGCACGTGATAGGGGCCTTCGTAGCCACACATGTGCGCAGCCGCCAAGGTCAGCATGGGGCGCAACCGCTTGCCTCCTGCATCAACCAAATGACGGGTCACTTCGGGAATGCGCGGGGCGT
This sequence comes from Tateyamaria sp., assembly GCF_039945315.1. Classification (GTDB taxonomy): domain Bacteria; phylum Pseudomonadota; class Alphaproteobacteria; order Rhodobacterales; family Rhodobacteraceae; genus Tateyamaria. The sequence goes on from NZ_JBDUXB010000002.1 coordinate 37,029, forward strand.
GTTGCGACGCCATCCGCGTCTGGATCAGCGTGTTGACGGCGCCCATGTCGTCGGCCAGCCAATCAGCCAAGCGATCATGCGGTTTTGCAATTGTGGAAGCGTCCATGCCCTTACCCCATTCCCCCTCGACATTTAGCGTGGGATGCTCCTACATCGATGATATGAAGGAACTTTTACGCAGCACCGACCCAACCATTATCGCGTTTGCTTCGGCCCTACTTGAAGGCGAGGATATAGACTGCTTTCAGATGGACGTAAACATGAGCATTCTCGAAGGCGGCATAGGAATTTTCCCGCGCCGACTGATGGTGCGCGAGGCGGATTATGACGCTGCATTGCGTGCGATGAAGGACAATGACATCGACCTTGGCAAATGACCTGACGCATGACGCTTTCCTGGGCGGCCAGTTGCACTTGTGGCAGCCGCGTGCGGGCTATCGGGCTGGAGTCGATCCAGTCTTGCTGGCCGCGTCCGTGCCTGCGCAATCGGGCGAGTCGGTGCTGGATCTAGGTTGTGGCGTCGGGGCGGCGGCTCTCTGTTTAGGGGCGCGGGTGCCGGAGCTTGATTTGATGGGAGTCGAGCAGCAGGCAGAATATGCCGCATTGGCAAGGCGAAACGGGTTGTCGGTGGCCGTTGGTACCGTAACGGACCTGCCAGACGAAGTCCGCTGCCGTAGCTTTGATCATGTTCTGGCCAACCCCCCATTTTTCGATCGGAAGTCTGGTCGAGAAGCACGCGATGCCGGGCGCGAGGTGGCACGAGGGTTGAACACGCCCTTGTCCGATTGGGTCAAGGCCGGGGCAAAACGATTGCGCCACAAGGGATATCTGCACGTGATCCATCGGGCCGAGCGCGTGCCCGATTTGCTCGCGGCAGCTCAGGGACGACTGGGCAGCCCCGAAATTTGGCCGATTTCTCCGCGTGTTGGCCGCGCTGCCGAACTGGTCATTTTCCGCGCCCGCAAAGATGGCCGCGCCGATTTCCGCCTTCACGCCCCGATTATTCTGCACGAAGGGGCGCAGCATCTGCGCGATGCAGACAGTTATACGCCTGTCATAAGGGCGGTATTGCGCGAGGGCGCTGCGCTTGGGATTTAACCGATCCTTAACCCAATTCCCCAGCAATGACGTCCTAAGGCTCTGAAAGCGTTTACAAACGTACCACGCTACTTCACAGCGGATCACAGTAGTTATGGGCATCAGGACATCAGGAGGGCATCAAATGGCGACGATTCGGAGGCGCGGAGACAGCTGGTTTGCACAAGTCAAAAAGAGCGGTGTGCGTCGTTCCAAGTCGTTCAGCACGAAGGGAATGGCTCAAAAATGGGCGATCAAGACCGAGCGCGACATCGAACTTGGCGAGATAGGCTTATCCCCGAAATCTACCGGAGGACACACGCTGGCAGAGGCCGCGAAGCGGTACAACACAGAGCAGGGCCACAGCTTCAGCCGCAGCAAAATGGAACACCTGAAGCGGGCAGTGAAGGTCTGGGGCGATGTCAGGCTTGAGTCGGCGCAGCAGGTCGACATCCAGAAGATATTCGCAGCCTCAAAATATGCGGGCACATCCCTAGAACTGGCTCTGGCCACTATTGGGGGCGTCGTTAAATACGCGCGCACCGTTTGGCTGTGGGAAGTGTCTGAGCAGCCTTGGCATGACACCAGCAACGCTATGAAGCGCAGGGGCGCTATCAAGCCAATCAACAGACGGACACGGCGCTGTAGCCCCGATGAGGAGCAGGCCATCGCCTCGCACTGGCTGTCGAATGTCGTCCCTCATAGCGTCGTGCCCTTCCTGATCGACACGCCCATGCGGTCGGGTGAGTTAGCCGCGCTGCGCTGGGACGACGTCGAGCGTAAGGATGCCAACAAGTTCATCGTCACGATCAGAGAGCGAAAAGGCACCAAGGCGGATGACCGTGTACCTCTGCTTGGGCGCTCAGGCCCGATTATGGAAGGTTGGTGGGCCAGCCGGGGAAACACGGGCTTCGTCCTCGGAGCCGATCAGGGGCTGCTGTACCGCGCCTTTAAAAAGGCCACCGACGCTGCGGACATCAAGGACATGGTCATGCACGATCTGCGCCACGAAGGCATCAGCAGGCTATTCGATGCTGGCTGGAATATCCCGCAAGTCGCTGTAGTGTCTGGCCACCGTTCGTGGGAGCATTTGAAAAGGTACACCCACATATCGGCGGAAGATTTGCTCTTCGGGTGATTTTTTTTGGGGAAAAAGGCATTTTTTTGGGGTTAGCACCCTGCATAATTCATTCACAACGAGTGAATTTTTTTGGAAACGGCATTTTTTGTTGTCGTTGTTCAACTGCGTCTCAGAAGCCTTTGTTTTTTATGAGGGTTCGAAAAAAGATATTCACAGCCAGTAAGCTATACGTTCACAGCCAGTAAATTATACGTTCGCATCTAGTAAACTAAAGTTTAGCAGGGTGCTAAATTTTACACGTCAATACAATGGGTTGGGGGTGCATATAGGGCTTGATACACGTTGGGTTACGGTACTTATTGGTGGCACATGTAACCGAGCGCCGCCGCCTAGGTCGACAAACTTCAACGGCGACGCTCTCTAATCACAGAGGGAGTCCCCCTATGACTAACTTACGGTATCCGACGCCAGAGGACATTGCAAAGGCGGATAATCTGGCTGGCCAGCAGAACAATCTGGCTGGCTTACAGCGTATGACGCGCGTTGAGCTGGAAGAGCTGATTCAGTCGCTAACTGGCACTATTAGGTATCTCACGCCCGTTGATCTTTCCGACCTGATAAAGGTGCCCGAAGGCACTATCGCAAACTGGCGCTGCCAAGGCTCAGGCCCACCCTACACGAAAATCGGCAAACGCGTCCGCTACAGCGAGGCTGACGTGATCAAATGGATCAACGCCAAATACCGTGACCCTGCGGCTGAGGTGGCGGCATGAGCGCTATCGACATAGACGAGCTTCGGGCTGCGATCAGATTTTGCCCAACCACGGGGTTAATGTGGTGGCGATACAGAGACGACGTGTCTGCGTGGTGGAACACCCGATATGCGCACCAACCTGCGCTGACGGCTGACTGCCTCGGCTATAAGATCGGCACGTTCAAAGGGAGGCCGCTCTACGCACATCGCGCCGCGTTCGCAATTGTCTATGGTTATTTTCCTAAGCAGGTCGATCACGCGAACGGGAATCGTGCGGATAATCGGCTTATGAACCTTAGGCCCAGTGACCAAGTCTTGAACATGCGAAACAAGCGCAGGCGATCCGACAACACGTCTGGCATAACTGGAGTTTGGCTAGACAAGCCCACGCGCAAATGGCGTGCGCGGATCAGGGTCAATGGAAAAGACCTCTACCTCGGCAGCTTCGACACTAAGGACGAAGCAGCAGCCGCCCGCAAAGCCGCTGAAATCGAGCATGGTTTTGATGAACTCCACGGCCGATCAGCCGCCGTCCGAGCCGCGCGCGATCTAGAAGCCGCCTAACAGCCAAATCCCAAAAAAAAGCCGCTCCGAATTGCGTCGGAGCGGTGAGTTTTTTTCAGAACCCAAGATAAGACGTGGGCGCTGTAGATGCAGCGAAATCATACACCAAGTTTGTCGGGTTCTCAAGTTGAGGAGGGCGTTTTATGCCCGCATATGAGACAGAAACTGAACGCAACTGGGGCCTGTTCAAAGTGACCCCGCGCCCCTTTGAGCTTCATGAGGGGGACACACAATGATATCTCGTACTTATGCTCAAATTGATTGTTCTCTTAAAGGCTCCAAGAAGATACGCGGCCTTTCGAGCCATGCAGCAAGGTGGGCGTATGTCTGCGCCCATCTGAGCGACTACTGCACTTATGCGGGCCTTTTCCAGTATCCGTTGCATGTCTGGGCGCACGACGCGCAGCTAGACGCTTCACAGCTTGAAGATTGTGTCGCCGATCTGGTCGATGCTGGCCTGATCGAATACGACAAACAGGAAAGCTTTGTGCGCATTGTCGGGTTTTTCAATAAGCGCAGTGGGCCAGAAAATCCCAACCGCGTAGACGGCGTAATAAGCGACCTTAGCAGCTTTGATGACATTGAACCTGCCATTTACTGCCGCACTGTTTCTGAGCTTGCAGTGGCGTCGGTCAGGCGCTCCTTGAGATGGCCGACAGAAGGCTCCGGACGAACCCAATTGTATGCCAGCCTGAATCAGTTCTTGGCCGAGGTGTATCAAGACTACGGCGACCCGTTTCTAGCCCTTCTCAATGCTGAACTGGACAAGGCTTCAGCAACCGTTGGCACCGAAATTAAGGCCATTTTCCCTCCGTTGCTGATGTCCACAGATAGCCTTGCGGGGAAGGGTTCCGAAAGGGTTCCGAAAGGGTTCGGTAACACGAGACTAGACGAGACGAGACTAAAACGAGACGAAAACGAGACGAGACTAAAACGAGACGGTCATTTTTTTTAAAACGTCTGCTCTCAGCTTCTTTGCAATGAAAAAGAGCAGCACTGAAACCGAAGTCACCCCTAACCCTCACAGGATGGACTCACACAGTGACGGTGGGTCCGTTCTGGGGTGTTGGTAGCCCGACTATCGCCAGAGGCTCTGTGTGAGTCTCTGAGCGCCTCTCAGGCCTGTGGGTCAGCAGCCCTTGTAATCCTTAGCAACGCATCCCCGCGCCAATCGCTTGGCCCTCGAGATGTATTGACCATTAAGTTGGTCATGGGCAGTCGATGTCACTCATCAATTCTCACAGCGTGGCCAGCATTTATCATCGCTTGGTTGATATCCTTGCCTTCTAGGTAAATTACACCAAGCCAACGCCGGAATGAGCCTCTTTCATCTGCCCCATCACGCCCCTTGAAGGTTCGAAGGATTATGGATTTTCCTTCGATTAGTTCTTTAAGAAATGCCGTTGCTGCTTTGCCCTCGACCCGGCTTTCACCTCTCGGCTCTGGAGCATCAATGCCCACAAGTCTGATGCGTTGGTTTTTAGCCCAAATGTAGAAACCCAGATCAATATCAACATCGATGGTATCCCCATCAACGACCTTAACGACAGTGGCACGATACAGAAATGCTGGCTCTGTTGGTCCGCCGCCTGCTGAAGCCCAAGAAGCCAGCAGCATCGTTGCGACTAGGGCCGCGTGTAATGTCTTTCTCATGAAAACCTCTCTCAGCAGCCCTTGTAGTCTTTGGCAACGCATTCCAGCGCCATCTGCCGTGCCGTTGAAATGTCCTCTGCCGTCATCTGATCTTCGACGGATTTTATGTTTCTCATACTGTGACCACTGCCAAAAGAAGCAGCAATATTGAACCACATATGAGCGCGAAAGTGGTCGCTTGTGCCTTTTCGGCCATCAGAGTAAACGGTGACGTCGCCATCGGTGTAACCAACGTAAAGTACACCCAGACTGTTCTGTGCGGCTCTGTCACCCTGTTCCGCAGCCAAGCGATACCACTTCAAGGCTTTGTCAAAGTTCTGCGGGACGCCTTTGCCTTCGAAGTACATCAAACCCAGCCAATGTTGCGCTTTTGCATCGCCTTGTTCTGCCAACGGGCGAAACTCCGCGAGCGCGGTTTCATATTTACCGACTTTATAAGCCACCCTTCCTTTACCTAAATCCTGCGCCGTGACGGTCTGCCCGCCGAAAGCCAAAAGCACCGCCAGAGCGATAGCACCAAAAACCTGCTTCAAAACATCGACCTCCAATATCTATGCTCAGGCTATGCGCCACAGATTGGAAACGCCAGTTGCGCTTTGTCAGTTTTATGGGTCCTTAGCCTAGTAGCCACGGGGTGCGTTGCGCGGCCCGAGATTAACCGTGGGTCACCACCAAAGGCATTCCAGAAGCGCCGACTGCGCAAACGCGCTAAACTCAAGGATGCGCAGACTTGGGAAGGATAAGACAGCACGGTTTCTCAGTACAGTTCTGCAAAACCAAAGCTGCTTTGGGGAAGTTCAAAGCCAAGAAAGCTAGTAAATTACTGAAACTCTACGTTCCAGATAGTCAATGCCACAGAGACACCGTCATCTGACATCTCCACATTGTATTCTGCTTCAAAACTGATCGGGCAACCCAAGGAAGAGTTTAGCCCAATAAACTCCGCCTTGTCACAGCTTTTAGCCCGCAGGCTGGTTCCTCTTCCATCGTCCAGTTTCACTGGATAACGCCTTTCGCCTATGTGCAGTAAGTATGAGGTTTCATCTTCATCAAATTGCAAGAACTCACGTTTCAAGAGGCCGCTGCCGACGAAAGTACTTTTGTCAAAATCCCCAATTTCTAGCAGGAGAGTACCCACTTGATCTTCGGTGTGCTGCGCCCAAGCGCCTGTTGGCATCATCAACAGCGCAATGCCTGCGGTTTGAACTAGCGTTCTCATAAAATTCCTTTCAGGTTCAACCATGATGAATATCAGTATGCAGTGCTATCTCTTTGATCAACAGCAACAGGTTATGCACCTCAGGATGGAAACGCCAGTTGCGCTTTGTTCGATTTGTGGGGCCTGAGCCTAGTGACAACTGTGTAGCTTATCTTCGGCGCTCAGAAGCCCGTGGCCGCAACCAAGACATATGAATGAAGATCATAAAGTTTGAGTTTATTATGAATTATGATAATGATGTGGGTATGCCTTCCGATCAGCCAAGGGTTGAAAAGCCCCCATGCCCAAGCCGCAAGCCAAAGCAGGGGGCACCCCTCATCCCCTGGCTCAGGGGGGGGGCATATTTAAGCGTGCAGACGCGCACCTCGCGCCCGTGATGTCGTGAATTGGAAACAAACTGAAAACAGGAGCCGTGCCGTGTTTAAAAAAGGCCAAAGTGGCAATCCAAGTGGGCGGCCAAAAATGCCAGTAGAAGTCCGCGAAGCCATCCGTTCAAATGGTGAGCTTGCGGTTAATCGCATGACGCAGCTTCTGTCTGATGAAAGCGCTTGGGGACCGTCTGGCTGGATCAAGCCGCGAGAGCAAATACTGTTGGCGACAGCGGC
>NZ_JBDUXB010000003.1:0-174881 GCF_039945315.1 Tateyamaria sp.
TTGATCTTCACGAATACCTCGTCCAGATGCCAGCGCCACTTGCTGGATTTCATGCCCGCAATCCGCCGTTTTCTGATCTCGGACGCGAACATCGGACCGAACCGATGCCACCAAAATCTCACAGCTTCATGGCTCACATCGATGCCGCGCTCATGGGATCTGATTGCCGGTCACAAACGTGTATGAGGCTTTGACGAGGTCATAGACGACTTCGAGTTCCTGTTCGGAGTGCGGCGTGTAGATCATCACAAATCCCTCCCAACCTACGCGCTGGGTTGCCCAAGGGTGAGAGACTGCCCAGCCGGCCGTTATCGCCGCCTCTGCGGTCTCTGGGGCAAGGGAAGCATGCAGGCTGCCGTCTGGATGAAGATGCGCAAATTCGCGACCTCCGACGATGACTTCGGGGTGTTCCAAAGTGACATTATCGCCCAGTCGGAAACCCACAGCGCCCGGCAGCGAAACACGCGTGGCGCCAAGAATGACACCGGGGAACGCATCTACGCGGCGAAGCAGTTCTTCGGACAATTCTGGCGTGGCACGACACCTATTTGAGTATGCGGCACGCCGTTGGTTGTCTCAGGGCGTGGCCCTTGGCGTTCGGGCAAAGTTATGTCTTGTGCCATGGCTGCCATGCCGATGCTTGCGACGATCAATGCTGAAGTAAGGATGGGAGAACGGGGCATCCTTTGGTCCTTTTGCTAGCTTTACGTCAACCTTCCACTGCAGACTTACACGACTAGGTGTACCCGTCCGCATCGAAACAGCCTCTCTCCTCTAGAGAGATCCTGTTCGATGCCGGCCAGTGGGACATCGACCAAAGTACTTGGTTCAGAAATTTACCAATTGGCGTTCACAAGCACAGCGGTCAAACGCAGCTCTCAGCAGGCGTTCGACCTTGAAGGCATTAATTGTTCGGTGCGCGGTAGGCTTTGTGGCATTCGGAGCAAGCACCGCCAATCCCGCCCATCGCAGCTCTCAGCGACTCTAGGTCCTGACCAGCTGCGCCTTGCATTACGACCACGGCCTCCGACAATTCTGCTCCCTTGGCCATCACATCCGGGAAGTTTTGCCAGATTGCCGGCAAGGCACGGCTTGATGCGTCTGCGGAACTATCAGACCCTGCAGGCCACATCCTCGATTGATCGATTTGAGTAAGTGTAACAAGGTTGTTTGCAGCACTTGTTGCAGCCTTTGCATCGTATTCGACGTCACCTTTGGCCATTGCGCCAAGACTGCCCAAGTTGAAAGCATAAAGCTGCATAATCGATTTGCGCGCTTTCACAGCAGGGTTACTCGCTTCTTGAGCAATGGCAGTGCCAATCGCACCGACAATGACCAACCCGGCGATGGCCAGCGTGATCTTAGACTTCATCTTTCATCTCCCTGTTGATTCACTACTAGCCTAACTTGAGAGTTTATCGTTGTAATTGTCTGTTTATTTCTCCTTATTGTGAATTTATGAACAATACGAACTGGGATAACATTCGTTATATTCTGGCAGTTGCAGAACACGGGTCATTGAATGCAGCGGCCGCGCAACTGGGCGTCACACATGCAACCGTCATGCGCCGGGTCGCAGCTTTTGAAGAACGCTACCAAAGGCCCGTCTTTGAAAGATCTCAATCGGGCTATAGCGTATTGCCAGAGGCTATTCCGATTGTGCGCGCGTTGTCCGATGTCAGAGACGCCGTCCTCGCCACAGAACGGACGATTGCCGGAGCAGATCAGTCGCCCTCCGGCTCCGTCAGCATCGCGTCCACCGACAGCCTTTGCCAAAGGGTCTTGCCGTCAATCGTCGAACGTATTTCTCGCAGTTACCCGAGTATTGAATTGACATTATTAAGTGCGAACGTGCACCACGATCTCAGCCGCCTATCTGCCGATATCGTAGTTCGACCGACCAAAACGTTGGCAGAAGATCTCATGGGCACGTGCGCAGGCGACCTGGCATTTGGTGTTTACAGCGATGGAAGCCCAAATCGAAAATGGTTGAAGCTGGAAGGGGCTTTGAGCGGGTCCGTGGCTGCAAGATGGATGTCAGACAACATCCCTCCTAGTCAGACAGCTGGTGGCGCTGACAGCTTTCTGGTGCTGCAGCATCTCGTGGCCTTGGGCAATGGAAAGGCACTCCTTCCGAGAATTGTTGGCGATGCCGACGACCGTCTCTGTCGTTTAGAATGTCGTGTCCCCGACATGGCGGTCCCTGTATGGGTTGCCTGCCTCAAGGAGTTTTCTCGAACGCCAAGAGTTGCATTGATCATGCCCCTGCTGGCTGGACAACTGCGCGACCGGCTCGAGCAAAGTTAAAATGAAGCATTGCCGTTGGAAAACCGGGAATTGCGAAGCGATTTGAAATAACTGATTTGCACTTGGAGCAGCCTTTCGCCGCGTTTATAATAACGGCCGCTTTGGGCTCAGAGCAGTCATTCGCTGCGCTCTGCCTGAACGACCGCAGTGCAGACCATAGCCGCGATAGTCCCGTCAGCCGCCAGCCGCCTCCGGCAACACGAAGGCCAAGCAATTATCGCGCGCTTCATCCGTACTGACAAATTCCTGCAGTGCCAACGACGTGGTCACGGCGAAGTCGCGTGCTGGACCAAAGACGCCTTTGCCCTCAAATCCGCAGCCGGCGCAGCGGAACTTCACGCCCACAGTCGTGCCATTGTGCTGCACACCGCCCTTCGCCACCCACCAGACGGGCACGCGCTCACACCCCGGCAGGGGCACGTCCTGATGCGTTTGGGCATTGTGAATAAGTTTCAGGTTGGGAGAGATTGGAGCGTCGGACACAGGGATACCTTTCTGAACAGGGACACCCCTATGCCATCGGTCAGGGGTGAGGTTCAAGTCGGCAGCATTGCTCTGCAGCCCGAAAGGCTCGGGGAAAAGTGACGCGTTCGTCTTTTGTACTGACGTTCTCGTCTTCCTGATTTTCAACCTGACCCGACAACCACTCCCCCCACGCTTTGAGCGCCGCGCGGCGTTCGTCCTGATACAACGCCCCGTGCATGTAGTGCTGGTCAGCCATCGACCCGATGGCATGCGCGAGGCAGGCCGACACGACATGCGGCGGCGTGCCCATTTGCGCCATGCGTGACGCAGCGGTGCGTCGCAGGTCGTGCAGCGTCCACCCCGCCCGCACCCGCTGGCTCAGATAGCTTTCAACGGTCTTTGGCCGCACGTTGAACTGCAGGTCGTCATTTGACGGCGTGATTTGCGCCTTGGCGAAGTCCGACAGCCAGACCTCCCAGCCCAGTCCCGCCTTCATCGCTTCGGGCGGGAAATGCAGCCATCCCCATCAACCCAAGAGCGCCGCGCCTGTGCCACCTCACCACGACGGCAGAGGGTGCAGACAGGACAGAGCAAAGCGCCCGTGTGCCCCCGCTGCCCCGCCCTGCTCGGCCATTTCCTTCAAGGCGTCAATTTCACCGTCGGTCAAAACGCGGGTTCGCTTCTTGGGCTTCCCAGCGGTCACGGACATGGGCACGCCGTAGAGCGGAGACACGTCAATCAGGCCGAGACCCACGGCGTAGTTCAGGACTGACCGAAGCTGGGACGTGGCGCGGATGGCGCGGGACGGGGCACGGGCGCGCAGGGCGCGCAGGGCGCGCAGGAGGGCCACCAGTTCCGCCCGCTTGAGGCTGTCCACCCGCCGCCGTTCCAGAGAGGCCCAGAGGGGCCGCAGGTTGGTCGCGTTTTCGGGCCGCTTGTGAACCGGGGCGATCTGATCGGCAAACCACTGGTCCCAGAGTGCGCCGAACTGGTGTGGGGCGGAGGTCGCCGCGTCCGCAAGGCTGCGGGCTTCAGCAAGGCTGATTTCAGGGTAGATGCCGAGCCCACGGGTGCGGCCCGCCTTACGCGCGATCCAGTTTTTGCGGCCCGAGGGTTCGATGCGGATGGAGAGGCCATCGCCCACGGCCACCACGCGGCGCGCGTCGGTCGGTTTCAGGCGTTTGATTTGCAGGTCTGTGAGCATTGCGGTGTTTCCTTTCTGACGGTCTTGGTAGCAGAAAGGGCGTGCTACCAAGGCAGGTCAAGGGCGGCTGGGGGTGAACAGCCATGAACACGCCCCAGAAAGAAACGCAACAATGTCAGGCGGTTACTGCACAACCATGAACAACCGTGAACAAATTAGATGTCTTCGTAATAGACAGTCAGCGTAAAGCGGTGCGGGGTCATTTCGGTCCTTCTTGGTGGTTGGCATTGTGCCCTACGATAGTGTTGCACCGCCAAGGCTATCAATAAATTGCATCAGTCTGGTTCGAAAGCCATTGTCCGCGGCCTTCTTTTTCGCCGCGCCCCTGGGATTTACAGCTTTGCCATTGTGTCGACGGTCAAGGCGAATGGACCTGACGGGGCGATTGGCATCACTCTCGATACAAACTGTGGCACGCTTTGCATGACTGGCCAAGAGGGCGCATACCGGCACGCACATCCTCCAAAGTCGTGATCTTTTCCGACCATTCGTTCGCGAACGCCTCTATATCCTGTGCCTTAGCCGTGAAATCGTCGAAGTTTTCCCAGATGGCGGGCAAAGCCTCTGACTTCGGATCGGTCTCTTGCGCCGCAAACAGATCGACCGACTCAGCTGAGTGCCGGGCGATCGCACGTGCTGCCGTCTTTGCCGATGCCGCATCAAAGGCAACCTGCCCTTTAGCCATCGTGCCCAGCACTTCTACATTGTCGGAAATAGCGCTCATCCCGTTCATGCGGGCCATTACGGCAGGGTTCTTTACGCCAGTGTGGGCCAGTGCCGCCGTGGCACCGAGAGCCAAGGTGGCTGCTATCAAATATCTGAATTCCAATTTTCTCTCCTTTTCGCGAAGTCCGTCCTGCAATCAGTTGATCCCGTTGGCGCGCTGAACCTCGCGGATATAGGCAACAAGCATGTCTACATCGGCCCGTGTCAATCCTGTGACCGGGGGCATATCGCCAAAGGGCCAATGGTGCGCACGCACGCCCATGGATACGGCACGCTGAAACGCCTCATCTCCATGATGCGAGGGCTCATAGATTTTGTGGATAAGAGGTGGCGCAACTCCGGCCTGACCGACTGCATTGTTGCCATGACAAACAGTACATTTGGCCTCGAATGCGGATTTGCCCATCTTTGCTCGATCCGACAGCTCATCCGGCAAAACAACGGTTGCAAGGGCTGTATTTTCCGAAGGCGAAGACATGTCCACCTCTGCGGGCCACATGAGATATCCGGCTATCAAAACCGCAATCACCGAAACCCCGATTGCCCAAACCTTCATCACAGCCTCCTGATTTCAGGCCGTGATACGGGTTCCGCCAACTGGAAGGTCAAGACGAATATCGTCTGTGTCGTAACGGGTTGAACGATTTGTCACGACAGCGTCCCAATCCGCGCGGCCAATCGCAATGCATGACTTGGATCATCTGCAGCACCCGGCAACACCGGATCATAAGCCGCCCGGATCAGCGCCGCGATATCCGGGCGCAACACTGTCGTTTCGCCCGCGACAGCCAGAGGAGAGCGGTCGCGAAAGGCAAGGTCAGACCACAAAAGCATGGATTGGACGACCTGGCTGAGCGCGAGCGTTTCAGCAGGCACAGCGCTCAGATGCGCATCCATCCGAAGAAAGACAAAACAGGCCTTGATCGCGCCCAACTCGTCAAAACGGAATGTGCGGTATTGGTTTGCATCGGCCTCCTTGAGCCGGGAAACAAGCGGGCCAAGATCAGGCAACAGCCGATCCATGCCGGGAACTTCCGGCAGTTCATCCCACTCTTTGAAAAAGAACCAGATAAAGTTTGACCCCAACTCAGGATCAGTTTCGCTGATGGATGTACCGGCGAGCTGGTTCACCGCCTCGATCGCGCCTTTGATGATTCCCAACGTCTCGTCCTCGACCCCGAACACAACGGGTGCCAGCGGCCTGCCCCAACGGGCAAAGGCATAGTCCTCACTCTCGCGCACAAACAGCGCTTCGATCTCTTCAGCGGTCATGTGATGCAGGCCTCAGTCAAACAATTCTCGGTTCGTTTTGGGCGCGTCCAGACCCAAATGCCGCCATGCCCGCGCCGCAAGCATCCGGCCCCGCGGTGTGCGTTGGATCAAGCCCTGTTGCAAAAGGTAGGGCTCGATCACCTCTTCAAGGGCATCGCGGCTCTCGCTCAGGGCGGCACTAAGGGTTTCAACACCGACGGGACCGCCGCCATAGTGTTCGGCCATCAGCGTCAGATACCGACGGTCAGCACCGTCAAGGCCTAGATGATCGACGCCAAGGCGAGTCAATGCGGCATCGGCAAGCTCTTGGGTCACGCGCCCGTCCCCGTCCACGACGGCAAAGTCCACAACCCGCCGCAACAATCGCCCCGCTACACGGGGCGTCCCGCGGGCGCGCCGCGCGATTTCGCGTGCACCGCCCTCGTCTGCAGGTGCCCCCAACTTGCGCGCGTTGCGCTCAACAATCGTGAACAGCTCATCTTCGGTGTAGAACTGCAGCCGTGTCGGGATGCCAAACCGGTCGCGCAGCGGTGTGGTCAGCAGCCCCATCCGCGTCGTCGCACCCACAAGCGTAAAGGGTTGCAATTCAATGCGCACAGTGCGCGCCGCCGGCCCCTCACCTATCACAAGGTCCAGCTCAAAGTCTTCAAGTGCAGGATACAGCACCTCTTCGACCACGGGGTTGAGACGGTGGATTTCGTCGATAAACAGGACATCGCGCGCCTCTAGGTTCGTGAGGATCGCGGCCAGGTCGCCTGCGCGGGCCAACACAGGGCCAGACGTCATGCGAAAGTTCACTCCCAACTCACGCGCCATGATCTGGGCAAGCGTAGTTTTACCCAAACCGGGAGGTCCGTGAAACAGCGTATGATCCATCGCCTCGCCGCGCTGGCGAGCGGACTGGATAAAGACGCGCAAGTTGGCCCGTGCTTCTGCCTGTCCGACAAAATCGTCGAGCATTTGCGGGCGCAGCGCTCGATCAAATGCTGTAGCGTCGTCTTCGGGCAAAGGAGAAGCGCGCAAGGTAGGATCAGATCCTTCGGTCATCCGCTACCCCTTCGGTGCCAGCAGCTTGAGCGCTGCGCGGATTAGCGACGGCATATCCGCCTCCGGTGCTTCGCCTGCGGCTTGTGCGACTGCGGCGGCGGCGTCCGAGGGGCTGTAACCGAGATTGCCAAGAGCGGACAACGCGTCGGCTTGGGCAGAAGACGGTGGCGCAGAGACAGCCATGGGTTCAATCACGTCCGCTTCTGACGCTCTTGCAGGTGCCTCTCCGCTCGCTTGGGCCACAGTGCCCCCCATCGCCATGACACCGGGAGCCTTGTCCTTGAGGTCCAGCACGATGCGCTGCGCGATTTTTGGGCCAATGCCCTTGGCAGCCTTGACCGCGTTCCAATCACCAAGCGCAATTGCCCGGCTGACCCCATCCGGGCCAAGCGTTCCGAGGATCGCAAGCGATGCCTTGGCCCCGACGCCCTGCACCGACATCAAAAGGCGATGCCATTCCTTTTCCACCAAAGTGGGAAAGCCGAACAGCTGCATGAGGTCTTCGCGCACCACCAGGTCGGTGAAGAGCGCGCAGGACTGCCCGGCACCGGGCAGCGTCGCCAATGTGCGGTCCGAACAGTACACGAGGTAGCCTACCCCGCCGACGTCCAGCAGGATGTGATCACCCGCCCGATAGTCAATCCGCCCTGTAAGTTTACCAATCATGCGCGTGCCCTTGCGACAGCCGCAGCCAGCCCGCTGGTTGCGTTGGCCGTGCCGTGATGCGCATGGCAGATCGCTATCGCCAAAGCGTCGGCTGCATCAGGCCCTGCAATCTGAACGCCCGGCAGCTGTACGCAGACCATATGGGCCACCTGCCGTTTGTCTGCGTGACCCACCCCGACGACAGTCTTTTTAACCGAGTTGGGGGCATATTCTCCAACGCTGAGTCCAGCACGGGCTGGAGCAAGCATCGCGATCCCACGCGCCTGACCCAGTTTCAGGGTCCCCGCGCCGTCTTTGTTCACGAACGTCTGCTCGACTGCAGCAGCTTCTGGGACATGCATGGCGATTACGGCGGTGAGCTGGTCAAACAGGGAAAGCAGGCGCAGCGACAGATCATCCCCGCTCGAGTTACAAATACCGTTCGCCACATGCCGCAATCTGGGGCCTTCAGCGTCAATGATTCCCCAGCCCATATGTCGCAAGCCCGGATCAATCCCCAAAATTCGCATGATGTACCGCCCGTTTCTGCACGCCTTACGGCTTTTTTCAGAGTTAGCACGAAAGGCGAACATGCGCCAAGGGTTAACAGCCGACATCTGATTGCGACATCCCACTGTTCTGGTCGCGACAGATCTCAAAAAAGTGGGTCAAATACGCCATCAAACAGTCGGAAATCGACACTCAGTCTATCTTAATTTCTCCTTATAATACGGTGTGTTAACGCTGATTTCCGGCTATGCATTTTTTGCATGGCACATATGACTTTATCGTCCTTGTCGAACGTTCTCACTCTGCCTAAATGCGCAGCACAACGCCGAATGGTTCGGCTCTGACAAACATAAAGGACTGCAAAATGGCATCTTTCGACACCACCCGCCCCGTTTATGGCACTGCCCCAGTTGCAGGCCACGTCAAAGGGTTTGTTTTCAATCTGGTCGCACAAGTGATCGCATGGAATGACGCACGCGTAACACGCAAAGCGCTGAACACTTTGACGGACCGTGAACTGGAAGATATCGGCCTCGTTCGTGGCGATATCGACGATGTGGCAAACGGCCACTAAACCTAGCGCAAAATGCGATGCATGCTCTGAAAAGGGCAAAAGCCGCGAGACCCGAACAGGGCTCGCGGCTTTCTTATTTGAGGTGTCGTCGCTTCACTTAGTAAAAAGTACTATTCAATAAAAGGTTCGATAAATCCCGCAAGGTACGACGTGACAGGATCGATCTGCATCAACCACGCCCCGCCCTGTTCGAACGCACCGCCCTGATTAAGTTTGGCCACGCGCTCGTTGTAGGTAATCTCACTCAAAGATGAGACCATAATTGCCTTGAACACAAAAAACCCGAGCACAAGAGCGAGCAGCCCTTTGATCGGAAATCCACGGCGCAACGCACGGTTTGGTCTGACAACAATCAGCCCGTCCGGGCGCATAACAGTGGTGAACCCTCGGGACATGGCCTGATGTTTGCGGCCTAGCACCGAGAGGCGCTTGTTAAAATCAGCTTGCGAATCTCGCATGACAACCTCGTTAACACACACAACGGCCCCCACCGTTGAGGTGTCTAAAATGCATCTGAATTGTGGCAAAATCTGGGCAAACGTCGCAAATACCCTGAAAACACAGGGCGAATTACGGCTTTTTTTGCAACGTCAAAGTTGTCCAATCACCAATAACGTCACGATGAACAACACTGTTTCCGCACTGCGTGTAAACTTCAACCACAGCGTTTGCCTGCTCATTTAGGATCCCCGACAGAATAGCGTAACCACCTGATTCGAGACGTGCAGATAAGTCTGGCGCCAACGCGATCAGCGGTCCTTTCAGGATATTGGCGAAAATCAGATCAAAAGGCCCGGCAAGGCCCGTGTGATCGAACCCAGCCGCCTCAAGAACGCTTACACGGTCGGACATAGTGTTCGCTGCCAAATTTGCCTCGGCCACTTCCACCGCCTGTGCATCAATGTCGCTGGCCAGAACGGATGCCGGCCATATCGCGGCGGCCCCCATTGCCAAAACTGCAGTGCCGCAGCCGATGTCGACAGCGCGCTGCGCGACAAAGCCGCCATCAGCCAGACGATCCAAGGCGCGCAAACAGCCGAGCGTCGTGCCGTGATGCCCGGTGCCAAAGGCCATCGCCGCCTCGATCAGCAGGGGGTATTTGTCGTCGGGCACTTTGTCGGCATCATGACTGCCGTAGACGAAAAATCGTCCTGCCTCGACAGGGGCCAATTCGCGGCGCACATGGGCGACCCAGTCAGTTTCGGGCAGCTGAGACACCTGAAAAGGTTTGGCGCCGAAGGCGTTGGCCAACAGCATCAACGCAGTGTCGTCCGGAGCCTCCATGAAATATGCGCCTACCTCCCAAAGACCTGATCCATCCTCGACCTCAAACACGCCAACGCCTGTGGGTTCTTCTTCCAGTTCTTCGAGCGCTGCTCCCAACCGTTCGGCGTCGGTCTTGCCCATGAGTGTTGTGAGGGCGGTCCAAGTGGGCATCAGCGTCTCCGATATCTGTCAGCGTTGGGCCACGGGCGTGGCAGTGGAGGAGAGACGTCCGTCTCTGGCCCGAGGCTCGCCACATACCGCCAGCCCCACAACGCCGCAAGTGCACCCATGATTGCCCCGGCCGCCGCCTGCCCGTAAATAACGCCGGTGGCCCCGAAACTCGCGGCCAACAGGGCTGCAAGCGGCCAGCTGAGCACGCCGTCCTTGACCCACCCCAGCAGGGTCGAGCGTCCGGGCTTGCCCAGATTGTTGAAGGCCGCGTTCGACACGAACAGACCGCCAAGGAGAATGAACCCGCCCGCCCCCACAAAGGTGAATGCCTGCAAGACCTCTGCCCCCTGCCCGCTGAGCCCGAAGGCGTCAATCACAAGGGGCGTGACACGCAGCAACACACCCCATGTGACCAGCGTGTAGAGGGCACAAAAGATCAGCGCGTCCCGGTAGGTGCTGCGCAAGCGTCCGTAATTTCCGGCCCCCAGATTTTGTCCAAAGATGCCTCCGATCGCGCCGGACAGCGCGAATATGCCGCCAAAGGCCAGAACGGTCAGCCGCCCCACCACCGCCCACGCCGCCACTGCGTCATCGCCGAACGGGGCCATCACGATGGTCAGGAAATAGTTGCCCGCGGGGGTCGCCATCTGCGTGGCGATTGCGGGCAACGCCACGGCCATATAGGGGCGGAATGTCTCGGCCACCCCGGCCCAGTCGGGCCGCGCGATCAGGTCGTGCTGATAGGCCGCAAAGAACAGCGCCAGCCCCATCAGCGAGAACCGGAACAGCACCAGACCCAATGCTGCTCCGTCCAGCCCCATCCCCCAATAAAGGATAAAGATCGGGTCGAGCACCATCAACACAGTGCCCGAGAACAGGGTCACATACATCGCCTTGGCCCCAAGCCCTTCGGCCCGCAAGGCGCCAGAGGCGACCATTGCGACGGCCATGGGAACGAGCGACGGAACTGTCATCAGCAGATAACGCGCCGACAAGGCGGCCGTTTCGCCGCTCGCCCCGGCCAACGCCACAAGGTCGTGGCGCAATAGGACAACGATCAGGGCCACGAAACCTTGAATTGTGCATGAAATAGCAATGGCCGCACCAGCTTGGCGGCGGGCGGCGGCGCGATCCCCCTCCCCGATCCGGCGCGACACAAGCGCCGTCGCTGCAATCAACAGCCCAACGCCAGAAGAAACGGAAAAGAACTGGATCGCGTAGGCAAAGCCGATGGCGGCCACCAGTTGCGGTTGGCCCAATTGCGAAATCCAAAGCAGGTTCGCCGCATCCACTAGAAAGACAAAGGTAATTCCGAACGCACCCGTGGCCGTCATCCGCACCACATGCCCCATTGTAGAACCAGTCAGAAAACGCCCCTCGGACATTCTATTCGGCCGGAGATGGCAGAGGTGTGGCCAAACGGGTTTCGTATCCCGGCTCAGGGTGACGTGGGATCAGAAGGGCAAGGCAGAGTGACGTGGCCGCCATGCCTGCGGCCAGAAAAAACACCGCTCCAGGAGAAACGAGCCAAAGTAAACCCAGAGGCAGCGGCAGGCTCACTGCAGCGATGTGGTTGATCGTGAAGGCCACCGCCGCGGTAGGAGCGATATCCTGAGGGTCTGCGATCTTTTGAAAATAGGTTTTCAGCGCCAACGCCAGCCCAAAGAAGATGTGGTCCACCACATAGAGCGAGGCAGCCACAAACAGCCCCCAACCCAGAAAATACACTCCGCCATAGGCGAGAAAAACGAGGACGAGCCCGGTGTATTCAAAGATGAGGGCTTTGTGCTCTCCGTACCGGGCCACAATGCGGCCCAAGAGGGGAGCGACCAGAATATTGACCACAAGGTTGATTAGATAGAGTGCAGTGAGTTCGTGCACCTCAAACCCAAATTTCTCGACCATCATGAAACCTGCAAAGACCATGAAAATCTGCCGCCGCGCACCTGACATGAACTGCAACGCATAATAGAGCCAGTAGCGACGGCGCAGCACAAATGTCTTGAGTTGCGGATGCGGTGCTTCGAACTGGGGATAAGCGATCATTGCAAAGATGGCGATGGCCGCCGTAACGCCACCGCCCACCATGTAGACAGTGTTGTAGGTCAGACCCAAAGGCTCCCACAGGATCATAATAACGAAGTAAACGAGGAACGTAGCGACCGACCCTGCGGCCAGCAGCCACCCGAGCATCTGCGGGGCTTCGGCCTTGGTCAGCCATTGCAGTTGCAACGACTGGTTCACAGTCTCGTAGTAGTGAAAACCCACAGAACTGATGAAGGTCAGGATCAGGATACCGGTCAGTTCCGGGAACTGGGCTGTTACAGCAGTGGCAAGGCCTAGCATTACAAGGGAAATCAACCCCAGCACCTGTTCGCGCATAAACATGATCACGACGATTACACCGACGGCCAGAAACCCGGGGATCTCGCGGATCGCATGCAACAGTCCGATGTCGCGCCCGTCAAAATTTGCCGCTTCAACCACGAAGTTGTTCAACAAAGCCACCCACACCGAAAACGCGATCGGCATGGCAAAGGCCATTAAGAACAACAGCGCCTTGGGGCGACGCCATTTTGGCAAATCACCGGCCTCAGCAAGGGGAACGTAGCGGGTCATAGGTTTGCTTTACGCCCTTTGTTGCGTTCTGGCGAGTGACCAAAACGCACATTAAGCGCGCCCCTCCTGCTCAGGTCGATGGCGCAGCTTTCGGGTTGCGCGACCGGTTCGGTCTGCGCCATGACAATTCCCATGAGAATGAAAGATATCACAACCCAATTTGGTGCGCTGACAGTCAGCGAAGATGGCGGCGCGATAGTACGACTGACCTGGGGTGTTTCGGGACGAGCCGACAGCTCGGCTGTTTTAGACGCAGCAGTTGCTCAGTTGGCCGAATATGATGCCGGGACGCGCGAGGTGTTTGATCTGCCTTTGCATGTGAATGGCTCTCAGGTGCAGCAGGATGTTTGCACCGCAATGTCGCAGATTTCCTTCGGAGATACCTGCACCTATGGCGATATCGCAAAACAGCTGGGCATACCCGCACAAGTCGTGGGGCAGGCTTGCGGAGGCAATCCGATCCCGATCATAATCCCCTGCCACCGGGTGATGGGTGCCAAGGGTCTGACAGGGTTTTCCGGCGCTGGAGGTGTCGAGACAAAGGTGGCGTTGCTGCGCCATGAAGGCGCGGGCGGGTTCCTGATCTGAGGTCCGCTTTAGCTCTGCGGGATCAGTTGCTGAGCGATACCGGCACACACCAAGTAAAGTGACGTGACCACCAAGCCCCAGTGTGCCCAACTTTCAGGGTGAAATCCGACCCAAGCCGCCCAGCCCGCAAAGAAGGTCCAGGCCAGCGCGGTCGGTAATGTCAGCCACCTCCAACGTTCTGTGCGCACGGGGTGCACAAATTTCAAAGGCAGGAACATACCCACAGCCAACACGCTTACAAGCGCAAGCGACACCCAGAAATTCGGCTCAAGAGCAAAGATCACCAGCACAACCATATTCCAACATCCCGGAAATCCAGAAAAGGAATTATCTTTTGTTTTCATGCGCGTATCCGCGAAATAGAGGGCGGACGCAAAGGTGATCAATATGATCGCTACCCAGCCGGTCCAACCATCCATCAGTCCGGACTTGAACAGGGCAAACGCGGGGATGAAGACATAGGTCAGGTAGTCAATGATCAGATCGAGCAAAACGCCGTCGAATTCAGGTGCTTGGGTTTTGACGTGATATTTGCGTGCAAGCGGGCCGTCGATCCCGTCCACCACGAAAGCGACGACAAGCCACAAGAACATCAGGTCCCATTTGGCATCGACCGCGGCAAGCATGGCGAGCATAGCAAACACGGCGCCAGTGGCGGTGAAAAGGTGGACGCAAAGGGCGCGAAATCGTCTGGTCATCGAACTGTCATGATCCATCGCCGCGCGGGTTGCAAATGCAAACCCGGCATTATCGGCTAATATCTCCGGCTGTTTGAGTTAGGGCGATAGAACACATCATGCCTTTGGGTGGGCGCGGGCGTAAACGTCCATCAACCGGACGGTATCAACTGCTGTATAGGCTTGGGTTGTGGACAGAGAGGCATGCCCAAGCAATTCCTGTATCGCGCGCAGATCACCGCCCGCATTCAGAAGGTGAGTTGCAAAGCTATGTCGCATCGCGTGAGGCGTGGCTGATGCAGGCAGGCCCAGTTGCATACGTCCCTGCGCCATCACCTTTTGGATTGCCCGCGGGGCCAACGCACCCCCACGGATGGCACGAAACAGTGGTCCTTCGGTATCCAGATCATATGGACAGGCGGCGACATACGCATCGACCGCACGCCGTGCAGCATCGATCACCGGAACAATCCGCTCCTTGCCGCCCTTGCCGGTGATGCGCATCACGTCAGGCAGCGGAGCGTCTCGCCCACTCAGCCCCAGCGCCTCGGAAATCCGCAAACCACAGCCCCACAGAAGTGTCAGCACTGCGGTGTCGCGCAGGCCCACCCAAGGTTTGTCCGACTGCAGAGACGCGATGTCGAGCAGGTCGCGCGCGGCCTCTTCGGAGACTGGACGGGGCAGTTTCTTTGTAAATTTCGGAGCGCGTGTGGACAGGACCGCCGTCGGTTCAAACCCTTCGCGGATACTAAGCCATTTATAGAACGCCTTGACCGCCGACAGTTTGCGCGCCAGCGAGCGAGGGCCAACGCCACCGCTGCGGGTCCGCGCCATCCAGGCGCGCATGTCTTGCGTGTTGATCCGCGCCAATGCACCCAGACCTTGGGTCTGCCCCGAGTGTTCGGTCATGAAGGCAAGAAATTCGGTGACATCGCGTCCGTAGGCGACCGTCGTATTCTGCGCCGCCCCCTTGATCGCCTGCTGATGCGCAAGAAACTGTTCCAGTGCATCGCGTGCCGCAGGGGAGATCATGCTCATCCCAGCCAGCGTCGCATCGCGCGTTCAAATACACCCGTAAAGAAGGCCAGCAGATCGGTGCCTTGCTGTGGCCCGAACATATGCGGGTCCTCTGCTCCGAGAACCAACAATCCGGGCAGGCGCGCGTCACCAAAATCAAGTTTCAAACACGCCTCCGAGCGGATCCAGTCGCCAGTCTCGCCGTAAATCGCGGGATCGGCAATTTGCACCTGCCGCAACGTGACCTGCCGGACAGCCCCGCCACGCCCTTGAGACAGGTAGCTATCGATGAAACCGGGTTCGGCCACGCTCAGTACGTCGCCCATTCGTTTGATTGCCGGGTCATTGTCATTTTGAACCGACTCGAGAACCAATCTAATCTCATCCACGCGAAGAATTTCGGCCACTTCACCACCCAAATCGCGCAGGAAGGGTTCAAATTCCAATGGATCGAGCATGCGCAGGATAGCGCGGTGCACTTGGTTGGTACCTGCAAGGTTTTCGTAGGCCGCCGCGATCACCGAACGGTGTGTATCCTCAAGCCGATCAAGGCGTGCTTCCAAACGTTCCATCGCAAGGCCGCGCAGATCGACAATGTTGCCGCCCATCGACTTCTCGTTGGCTGCAATCAGCGCGTGCATCAAATCATTATCGTCCAGAATCACATCGGGACGGGAAATAATCGCCTCTCGCAAGGCGTCATCAATATCGGGTTGGCTGCTCATACCATGCTCATTTTTATTTTGCGCGTGTCTAACACGAACGCAGGACAAAATCTGCCCTTTGATAAGAAAAACTTTGTGCTTTGAACGTGCTGTTGCTCATCGGTGTCAAAGACGGGCAAGGCAGTCCAACTTCTCCCCGTGCTTTAAGACAACCGAAGGTAGATATGACGTTTACTACCGCAACAGTGCTCCAGACCACTCACGGACACGGGTCGCCGGGGCTTGACAATTCCCCGTGCCCGCAATGCGCTGTCTGGATGGGTCGGAAAACCCTGTTTTACAGGATTTTCTGGCCCGTTTTTGCCCAGTCTTTCATAAACTGCTCAAGACCAGCATTGGTCAGCGGGTGGCTTGCCAGCTTCTTGATAACGTCCGGGGGAGCCGTGATCACGTCCGCGCCGATCCGCGCGCAATCCTGCACGTGATTTACAGACCGGATAGAGGCAGCGAGGATTTCTGTTTCATACCCGTAGTTGTCGTAGATGGTGCGAATATCTTCGATCAGCTCCATCCCATCAATGTGAATGTCGTCCAACCGGCCAATAAAGGGAGAGATGAAAGTCGCGCCTGCTTTGGCCGCCAGCAGCGCCTGATTGGCGGAAAAGCACAATGTCACGTTGACCATCTTGCCTTCACCCGACAGCACCTTGCACGCCTTGAGCCCGTCCCATGTCAGCGGCAATTTCACGGTGATGTTGTCAGCAATCTTGGCCAACTCACGCCCTTCGGCGATCATCGCGTCTGACTCCAGCGCAACCACTTCTGCGCTGACTGGACCATCGACCAGATCACAAATCTCTTTCGTGACTTCCATAATGTCACGACCAGATTTCAGGATCAGGGATGGATTGGTGGTCACACCGTCGACCATGCCCAGGTCGTTCAACTCGGCGATGGCGTCAATCTCGGCGGTATCTACAAAGAATTTCATCTCAGGCCCCTCTTGATGGCTTGGCGTTTGCTCAGGATGCCTTTACCTCATGGCGGGTGATGCTGAAACCCCTCATATGTTGGCGCTAACATGATTAACCCGTCGTTTTTTGACGAAGGGGCGTTGGTGGCCGTGCTGACGACACAGCCGCTGGATCGTGCTTTGGATTACAAAGCGCCTGAAGGCGGGTGCCATCTGGGCGCTTTCGTCGAGGTGCCGCTAGGACCACGTAAAGTCCTGGGGGTGGTCTGGGGCGCAGGCAAGGGCGACTACGACTACGCCAAGGTGCGATCTGTGTTGCGGGTGCTCGACGTAGCCCCGATGCGCACAGAAATGCGGAGCTTTCTCGAAAAGGCTGCCGCCTACACCCTGACCCCGATGCCCGCCATGCTGCGCCTTGCCACACGAGCGCCGGGATTGGGTGATCCCCCGTCAATGCGCAAGGTGTATCGCCGCGGCCCGGATGAACCAGACCGGATGACGGATGCGCGCAGGCGTGTTTTGGAATTTTTGGCCGAATACGGTGATCTGTCTTTTACTCTGAAAGAGTTGGCCGAGCTATCGGGTGTGACGTCGTCGGTTATCAAGGGGTTGGTGAAACAAGGTGCTGTAGCCGAAGAGGACAGCCCACGAGACCTGCCCTTTGCGCCGCTTGACCCAAACCTGCCCAGCAAGGAGCTCACCAAGGATCAGGACCGTGCCGCGACGCATGTGGCCGAAGCGGTGCGTGCGGGCAGATACGGCACGACACTGTTGCGTGGGGTAACGGGGTCTGGGAAGACCGAAGTCTACCTGGAAGCTGTCGCTGCCTGTTTGTCCGCTGGGCGACAAGCCCTTGTTCTGCTGCCAGAAATCGCATTGACGGCTGAGTTTTTAAAGCGGGTCGAGGTTCGGTTTGGCGCGCGCCCTGCCGAGTGGCATTCGGGCGCGACCATGACAGAGCGTCGCCGCATCTGGCGCATGATAGGACAAGGGCAGGCACAGCTGGTGATTGGGGCACGTTCGGCCCTGTTTCTACCCTATCAGAACCTCGGCCTGATCGTCGTCGATGAAGAACACGACACCTCTTACAAGCAAGAGGACGGGGTGTTGTATAATGCCCGGGATATGGCGGTTCTGCGTGCTTCTTTGTTGGGCGCGCAGGTGGTCTTGTCGTCGGCAACGCCCAGTTTGGAAAGCTGGGCCAATGCCGAAAGCGGCAAATACACGCGCCTTGATCTGGAAGCCCGGTTTGGCCCAGCAGTCTTGCCCACTATGAAGACCATCGACATGCGCGCAGAGACATTGCCATCAGACCGGTGGGTGTCGGACACGCTGAAAAGGGCGGTAGATCAACGGCTTGAATCTGGCGAGCAGGCGATGCTGTTCCTTAACCGGCGTGGCTATGCCCCGCTCACCTTGTGCCGCGCCTGCGGGCATCAGGTGGGGTGTGATCAGTGCGATGCGCGCATGGTCGAACACCGGTTCCTGAAGCGGTTGATGTGCCACCAGTGCGGCGAGACCAAACCGATGCCGACGGTGTGTCCGTCCTGTGGCGCAGAAGACCGCATGGCTCCTGTAGGCCCTGGCGTGGAACGTCTGGGGGAAGAGGCGGTCAAACTGTTTCCCGACGCTCGCGTCGCTGTCCTGAGTTCGGATATGTATGGCTCTGCCCGCGCCCTGAAAGCAGAGATCGAAGAGATCGCAGCGGGCGGTGCGGACGTCGTGATTGGCACGCAGTTGGTGGCAAAAGGGCATAACTTTCCCAACCTTACACTAGTTGGGGTGATTGATGCGGACCTTGGCTTGCAAGGCTCTGACCTACGCGCCGCAGAGCGCACATTTCAATTGATGCGTCAGGTCGCGGGTCGGGCCGGGAGGGCTGAAAAGCCCGGCACGGCGATGTTGCAAACCTTTCAACCCGAGCACCCGGTCATTCGCGCCATTCTGGCCGGAGATGAGGAAGGGTTTTGGCGTGCAGAGGCCGCCGAACGCGAGGCGGCAGGTGTGCCGCCCTATGGACGTATGGCGGGCATTATCCTAAGCGGGCCGGACGCCGCGCAAGTGTTTGATGCGGCCAATGCACTGGCACGCAATGTTGCACCGCTGGCCCGAGTTGGGGCTCAAGTCTTTGGCCCCGCCCCTGCCCCAATCGCCCGGATCAGGGGACGGCATCGGGTGCGTCTGCTGGTCAAGGCGGGCAAGGGCGTGACCTTGCAGGGCGCCATTGCGCAGTGGGTGTCCCAACTGCGACTGAAGGGCGACATTCGGCTTGCCGTAGATATCGATCCGCAGAGTTTTTACTGAGAGGTTCCGCATTTGTCGGTTTGGTCGGCTCGCACGCACCGTTGACCATATATTCATGGAGATTGACGCGAAAACAATCGATGCACCATGTGTGCACAACCTGTGCACCGCGTGTACACCGAAACAGTGCATACATGCCCAGATAAACGCAGCGTACGGTGATCCAAAGGCCGCTTTCGCCACGACATGTTTTAGGGGCTCCGCCCCGTCGCTTGCGCGGCTCCCCGTGGTACTTTCAATCAGAAGAGACTGGAAGACCGAAGCGGATTGGGCCTTTGGCCTCAAGCGCGTTCACTGGTGTTTTTCATTGGCATCGATATGTCCCGCATCTGCGAGGCCTTGTTCAAACCACCGCACATCTGCCATCGGCGCGCGCCATTTGGCGGCCAAAACGCAGGACACTTAGGAGAGGCAAATCGCCTTGCCCGCTCCGCGTGTCGTCATCCATAGCGATGGTATGTAAGGCGGAGGTGCCCTCCGCCTAGCCCAGAGCCGTGTTGCAGCGCCCACAGACACCGAGATGCGCATGCCGTCCGACATCCGGCAACACTTTCCAACAGCGCGCGCATTTTGATCCTTCGGCCTTTTCAAACAGCACAGCAACGCCAGGCACATCTGTCAGGCGAAACGCCTCTGCCGGGGCCGGATCGGACGTGATGGTGATCTGAGAGGTGATGCACAGATCCTCAAAAGGAACCGATTGTAGCTTGGCTGCGAGGTCAGCGTCTTCCACGAACACAATCGGGGCGGCCTCAAGTGATGCACCGATCACCTTTTCCGTGCGCTGCACCTCGAGCGCGGCTGTCACGACACGCCGTGCGCCGCGCAGTCCGCTCCATTTTTGAACGATCTCGTCATTGCGCCAGCTGTTCGGCGTTTCTGGCATGTCCACTAGATGGACCGAACTGTCGTCGCCGGGGAACCGTTCAAGCCAGACCTCTTCCATCGTGAACACGAGGATCGGGGCGAGCCATGTGGTCAGCCTGTGGAACAGAATATCAAGCACAGTGCGTGCCGCGCGGCGCCGCGCTGTGTCGCCATCGCAATAAAGCGCGTCTTTGCGCACATCGAAGTAGAACGCGGACAAATCCACTGTTGCAAAGTTAAAGACTGCCGAGAGGACCTTTTGGAAGTCAAAGGCGGCGTAGCCTTCGCGCACCGACACATCCAGTTCAGCCAGCCGGTGCAGCACCCACTGCTCCAGTTCCGGCATATCGGCCGGGTCGGTCCGGTCGGCTTCGGTGAAGTCCGCCAGCGAACCCAACATGTAGCGCATCGTGTTGCGCAAACGGCGGTAGCTGTCGGCCACGCCTTTGAGGATCTCTGGCCCGATCCGCTGGTCAGCGGTGTAGTCCGTTTGAGCCACCCAAAGCCGTAGGATATCGGCGCCGTACTGGTCCACCACCTTTTGCGGCACAATCGTGTTGCCGATGGATTTGGACATTTTCATGCCCTTTTCATCCAGCGTGAACCCGTGCGTCACAACATTGCGGTAAGGCGCGCGGCCCATAGTGCCAACGGCCTGCAAGAGCGAGGAATGGAACCAACCGCGGTGTTGGTCGGTGCCTTCCATATATACATCCGCGATGCCGTCTTCGGTCCCATCTTCGCGGTCGCGCAAGGTGAACGCGTGGGTCGAGCCGGAGTCGAACCAAACGTCAAGAATGTCCGTGACCTGATCGTAATCATCTGGGTTCACGATCCCTTCAAGGAAGCGTTGTTTGGCCCCTTCGTCGTACCACGCATCCGCCCCTTCGGCCTCAAAAGTCGATGTGATACGCCGGTTGACCTGCGGGTTGCGCAGCAGGAAATCGTCATCCGTGGGCAGCGCGCCCTTTTTGGTGAAGCAGGTGAGCGGAACGCCCCATGCGCGTTGGCGCGAGAGCACCCAGTCAGGGCGCGCCTCCATCATCGAGTGCAGGCGGTTGCGCCCCGATTTAGGTGTCCAGTTGACGTTGTCGATCTCGGTCAGGGCGCGTTCGCGGATGGTGGTGCCGTAGGTGTCTTGCCCGTCGCCCACCGGTTTGTCGATGGCGGCAAACCATTGCGGTGTGTTGCGGTAGATCACCGGTGCCTTGGAGCGCCACGAATGGGGATAGCTGTGCTTGATCTTGCCACGCGCCAGCAGCCCGCCGACTTCGGCCAGCTTGTCGATCACGGCGGCGTTGGCGTTCCCTTCTTTCCCGTTGGGCTTCAGGATCGCCTTGCCGCCAAAGAACGGCAGGTCATCGCGGAATCGCCCGTCCGGGTTCACATTGTACGTGATCACCTGCTCGAGCATGCCGAGGTCACGGTAGAGTTCGTACTCTTCCAGCCCGTGCGATGGTGCGCAGTGCACGAAGCCCGTCCCTTCGGTGTCAGTCACAAAGTCGGCGGCGCGGAAGTCGCGGATGTCGTCCCATTGGCCTTCGGCCCCCTCAGCTCCGTTCAAGGGGTGCGTGAGGGTGATCTTGGCCAGATCATCTTGCGTAACGTCGCAAAGACGACGGTACATCGTGTCATCAAGCCGCGCGCGTCCCAACACGTCCGACGCCAGATTGTCGGCGAGGATGTAGCGGTCACCGATATTGGCCCAACATTCCTCGGGCCGTCCGGTCACTTCGTACAGGCCGTAGGAAATGTCGGCGCCGTAGACGACCGCTTTGTTCGACGGCATGGTCCACGGTGTCGTGGTCCAGATCACCACTTGCGCACTGTCGAGCGTTGCATCCCCTGCACCGACGACCTTGAACTTCACCCAGATCGTAAAGCTGTCCTTGTCGTGATATTCGACCTCGGCTTCGGCCAGTGCAGTTTGCTCAACGGGCGACCACATCACAGGCTTTGATCCCTGATAGAGAGTTCCGTTCATCAGGAACTTCATGAACTCTTCGGCGATCACCCGTTCGGCATGGAAATCCATGGTCAGGTAAGGGTTTGCCCAGTTGCCCGTGATCCCAAGCCGCTTGAATTCCTCGCGCTGGATGTCGACCCAGCCTTCGGCAAAGCTGCGACATTCACCCCGAAACTCATTGATCGGAACGTCGTCCTTGTTGCGACCTTTTTTGCGGTACTGCTCCTCGATCTTCCACTCGATGGGCAGACCGTGGCAGTCCCACCCGGGGATGTAGCGCGCATCGAAGCCCATCATCTGGTGAGATCGGACAATCATGTCCTTGATCGTCTTGTTCAGTGCGTGCCCGATATGCAGGTTGCCGTTGGCGTAAGGAGGGCCGTCGTGCAGAGTAAAGGGCTTTCGGCCTTCTTTCTCACGCAGCCGGTCATAGACCCCAATCCGCGCCCAGCGCTCCAGCCATTCCGGCTCGCGTTTGGGCAGGCCCGCACGCATGGGAAAGTCGGTGCGTGGCAGGTTCAGGGTCTGTTTGTATTCAGGTGTATCGGCGCACATCGGGGGCGTCCTTCATAGATCATCTTGGGCGAGGAATGGCATGGGCGGTGCGATAAGCTCAAGCACCTTTGTCCGGCGGCTCGAAGGTTAGATCAGAGCGCCGGGGATATAATTCGCAGAATGATGGTCGCGTGCATCATGGGCGAGCTTTTAGACGGGGGTGCACCGCTTCACAAGTCCCTGCTTTCTCTGGATCGAAAATCCCATGGCGCTCAGTCCGAAGACACACGCGCCTGTGCCCAACGGTTGGACCAGGCAAGTGCCGCCAGGGACAGGCCCAACACCACGAGCGACAGCACGCGGGTCAGCCCCTCAAGTCCGGAAATGTCGATCAGGAACACTTTGGCCACCGCCAGTCCGATCACTACAAGCCCGGCCCTGCGCAGCATGGTCGAGCCGCGTGCGAGAGATTGATAGAACAGCGCTGCGCCCACAACGAGCAGCGCGACTGTGTAGCTGTA
Source organism: Tateyamaria sp. (assembly GCF_039945315.1). Lineage (GTDB taxonomy): Bacteria > Pseudomonadota > Alphaproteobacteria > Rhodobacterales > Rhodobacteraceae > Tateyamaria. Next base: position 22,880 of record NZ_JBDUXB010000003.1, read on the forward strand.
AAGCTCGGACTGCAAAAACCCATTGCTCAATTCCATCCCTTGCGCGCCCTTCCAGACATGGCGCAGCGCCGCAAAGGCCCAGACCGCTGACAGCCCGATAGCAAAGCTGAACAAACCAAGCCGCAGGATCCGGTAGCGCAGCTGCCAAGCGGCCAGCCCCAGCACAATGGCCGGAAACAGATAGGCTACAAGAAGCGTGTTAAAGACTGCAGGACCCGCAACGTCACTCCCCCAATTTGTCAAAAGCGGAGAAAAGATCGTAAGGCCGAGGGCCAGGGCGCCAAACCCGATACATCCGAACACAGCCGCAAGTCCCACCCGCACGATACCCAGAAGGCCGCCAAGATCCTGCAGGCGCAGCAATTGCGCCGTCATCAACCCCAGCCATATCGTGGCATAAAGGCCCATGGCCCAGTGGGAGTTACTGTTGTCGACGCCCGCCATCCTCTCGAGCAAGCGGAACAACAACAGCGACATCAGTGTCCCGCCCGTGGACCATGCGGCGGTATCAAGCATAACAGTCGCACTGACCCGCGCCTTTCCGCGGATCGCCCACAAAGCGGCCACGAAGGCCGCAAGCGCGCCGCCATAGGCCAGCAGGATCTCCCAAACGGGCGCGTCAAGCGCCCATGGCAATCCCGGATTAGCAATCAAACGAGCACCCACGGCAATCACACCGACGCTCACGGCCAACTGCATCAGTGGCAGGTCAAACCGGCGGTCCAGAAGTGCTGCCACCAGCACAGTGATCGCCAACGCCACCGTGAGTGCAGCAGATGACAGGATCAGAACGAGGCCGAAACTGATTGCTGCCATCGCCGATAGAACAAACAAAGATGCCCGCGTTTTGTCCTCTCCGTCCACCCGAGCGAACCGCAGCGCGAGGGCAACCATGACCGCGGCCATCACCATTGCATGGAGCGCCCAAGGATAGGCTCCTACGACCTGTGCGGGCTGCCATGTAACCTCAAGCGCGATCGCCATCGCGGGCGCGAGCACGGCCGCCCCCATGGCCCACGCGACCCCAAAACCGGGTCGCAGAGCGCGCCCTGCCGCTAGAGCGCTCAGACCAAGACCAAGGCCCCAGAGCAGCGTCACGGCAATGGGATAGTCCGCCTCGGCACTCTCGGCATAGGCTGCCTCGAATGCGCGCACCACGGGTCCGCCCATCTGCCCTTCCAAGGCCACGACGCAGATCAGCCCAAGGGCGGGCACCAGGGCCATATCCTGCAAGGCAGGTGCTGACAGCGACCACAGGGCCAGCGCGATGGCAAGAACGACCAACCCGGTGATCCCGGGCCAACACCCATCCGCGCCGATGCCGCTGGTCCAGATCAAACCAAAACTGGCCGCTGCGACCGCTGCAAGGGCCAAGGCTGTCGGAAATCCCGGGCGCGGACCCGAGGGGTGCATCACCCATCCAGTGACAAGCTGGCCGTCATGATCCGGCCAAATGCTCCGCGCCGGGATGAGAATGGACAGGCCAGCCAACGCAAGCACAAACACCTGAAAACCAACAGTCAAACTTGTCCCACCACCCTGCAGAGTCAGCCAGCCCATACCAAAGCCCAAAGCGACACTCAGTGCGGACACCCAAGCCCAACGGCGTAGCGTATCTACCCCAAGACCCACCGCCGTGATGATCCCGAAGTACAGGTAAAGCCAGTTGTTCGCTGGCACCGTGCTGCCGACCAGCAGTGGCGCTAAAAACGCACCAACCACGCCAACAGTTGTCAGCAAAGGGCCGTGCAACCAACCAAGGGCCACACCCAACAGGCCTACGCTTGCCATGCCGGCAAACGCAACCTCAACCCCGATCAGATCGTAAAGAAGCCGCGCGGCGGCGACTGCGCCAAACAGCGACACCAGGCCTGCTCCCGAAAAGACGGACGGAATGTATGCCGTCGTGCTGTCCGGGCCGTCGCCATAGCGGCGGCGGATTACCTCGCCCCCTCCGATCAAAACAGCCCCAAAAGTCAGTGCAGCAAGCACGCGGGCTGTGGGAGGGAACAGGTCGTTCTCCACCCCGTATTGCACGAGAAATAAGCCGGCCAGTGCAAGAGAAAGGGCCGAGACCATGTAAAACCAGTTGTTCACGGCCCACGACAGGGCGATCTGCCCACGGCTTGTGCCGCTTGGAGTGGCGGGCTGTTCAACAGCTTTTCTGGCCGCGATCACACGGGCTGCCGCAGGTTCTGGTGGTTGCGCAGTCGCTTTATCTTTGTTTTCGGCAGGTTTTTGAGATGTTGCGGGCGTTTTGGATTTATCGCGTTCTAGCGATAGTTCGCCGGGCTTTGTTGCAGGAGACGCTGCCATCAGACGTGCGATATCTGCCTCCAGCGTTGCGATCCGGCCTCGCAAACCCGACTGCGCCACGAGCAGGTAAATCACGCCAACGGGTATGGCCAAAACCACCAGACCCAACAAAACCACCAACGCTTCCATCATTTACCCTCTTGAGATCACTCTCAAAATAGGGGCGGACAGGCGTGATCAAAAGGCACGGAACTCCCGACCTCTGTGCGCAGGCGGAAACTGGCACGTTGTGCACGGCCTCGATTAGTCGTTGATATGCCCCCAAACGGCAGACATAACGACCGACCCTTCCCCAACGGCGCTGGCCACGCGTTTCACTGACCCTGCGCGCACATCGCCGACAGCAAATACACCGGGGCGCGATGTTTCGAACGGGGATTGCGCGCCAACCTCTGAGCCAGTGCGCACAAAGCCACGTTCGTCCAGATCCACGAGTCCCGAGAGCCACCCGGTATTGGGCGCCGCTCCCACCATGACAAACAGCGCCTTGGTTGGAATGCGCCAGTCTGCACCCTCATTGCGATTGCGCACGGTGACCGCTTCGAGCGTGTCGTCCCCGTGTAAGGCGGTCACGCTGGTGCAAAGATGGATGGTGATGCGGGGATGGCTTTCAAGGCGTTGCAGCAGGTAGTCCGACATCGAGGATGACAGGCTTTCTCAGCGCACAAGCACATGTACATGCCGCGCCGTGCGCGCCAAAAACATGGCCGCCTGCCCGGCCGAATTGCCCCCACCAATGATCGCCACTTCGGTGTTCTTGCAATAGCGGGCCTCGACGTCCGTAGCGGCGTAATAGACCCCACTCCCCTCAAGTGTTTCAAGGTTTTCCAGATCCATGCGCCTGTATTGCACGCCAGTTGCCACGATCAGCGCGCGGGCGGACACCCATTCGTCACGGTCGAGACGGATGTGAAACAGCCGCTTTTCGCACTGCTCAAGATGGCGCGCCCGCACGGGCATCGCAAAACGGGTGCCAAATTTCATCGCCTGCACTTCGCCGCGCCCGACAAGGTCGCCGCCTGAAATGCCGGTTGGAAAGCCCATGTAATTTTCAATCCGCGATGATGTGCCCGCCTGACCGCCAATCGCGAGGTCTTCGAGCACAACAGCGCACAACCCTTCGGCCCCAGTATAGACGCCCGCTGCCACACCTGCCGGACCCCCGCCCACGATGGCCACGTCAAACACGTCCTCCTTGCGCAGGGACAGATCGAGCCCAAGGGCTATCGCCACGCCGCGTGGGGTCGGCGGATCAATCACCTGATGTTTGGCAAAGACTACTGCGGGGTGCGCGCGGTCGATCCGGCATTGATTGGCGAGGTCTGAGCCTTCGTCGCTGTCAATCTCGACTTCGACGAAAGGAATACGGTTGCGCGCGGCAAAGCTTGCGATCCGACAGACGTCTCGGTCGACCTCCCCACCAATGAGTGTCAGCCCGCCTTCGGATCTCTCCAGCATGCGGCGCCGGCGCGCGGCGAAGACTGTGATGATGATGTCGGACATTTCCGGAATGTCGGACATCAGCCGCAGCATCTCATCCCGTGGCACGCAGAGCAATTTTGTATCAACCACAGCCCGCCCGCCCATCAGCGTGCGCCCTCCGTTCAAAAATGCCAATTCCCCGAAGAACTGCCCCGGCCCCAAGGTGGCATTGCCATAGCGTTCGCCGGTGGCGGCGTTGATCGCTTCGGTTTCGCCCTCGACGAGATAGTGAAACGTCTCGATCCGCTCGCCTGCCTTCTGGAACCATTCACCCGGTTGAACATTGATGATTGTCCCGACCTTGCGCATGGCAGCCACGTGATCCTCACTAAGAGGCGTGCGCACCATGGTATTGAGATCAGCGGCAAAGGTTTCCATGTGATGTCAGTCCTTTGTGTCAGAGGCCTTTGACGGGAAAAGCCCGCTGAGGGCCTGTTTGACCAATTGGCGCGCTTTGGGACGTTTTCCAGCCTGAAAGGCGAGTGGGCGGCACACTTCTATGGCCGCGACCCCGACACGCGCCGTGAGCGCGCCGTTCACCAAACCCTCGCCAAAACGGCGCGACAGTTTGCCAAGGATCGAGCCTCCAAGTAGTGGCTCGAGCATGTCGTCGCCCACTGCCACGGCTCCTGTGGCGACCAGATGGGTCATCACCGCGCGTGTCAGCCGCCAACTGCCCAAGAACCCGCCGCGTCCGCCGTAGACTTCTGCGATCCGACGGATCATGCGCAGGTTGGCCGTGAGCGCTGCCACAACATCAGCGAGCGCGATCGGCACCAGAGCGGTTACTGTGGCGACCTGTCGTGTGGCTGAGGCAACTTCCCGCTCTGCCGCCGCGTCCAGCGGGGACAGCAGTGTGTCTTCTGCCAGTGCAATCAGGCCCAGCGCGTCCATCTGATCGCCACGCAATTCGGCCAGCCGGGACCGCCCCCATTCGGTGTCCGGGCGCGCTTTGTAGAGATACACAAGCCGGTCCGTTACAACACGTGCCGCCGAAAGATCCTGGTTTTCAAGGGCCTCAGATGCGGCATGACGCAGACCATCTATGCGCGTCAGCCGGTTGAGTGCTGCAAGCTCGCGCACTGCGATGCCCAGCAGGATCAGCAAAAAGGCCCCTGTAAGGCTGGCAAAGGTCCAGCCCACAACAGGTGAGCGTTCGATCCAGCCAGTGACAAAATCCCATGCTGCCGCGCTGACCACGGCGGTCAGCAACGCCCCCGCCACGGCCCAGAACGCCCGCGCCAGACGCGAGGGCTTGCGCGCCATTGTGCGCGCAGCCATCTGCATGGCCGCCCCCGAAGGTACTGGTAAATCCGTGTCAGGCACGGGTGGCGCGTCACTGACAGCCGGTGCCACATCGCCCTCAAGGTCGATCAGGACTGGTCCTTTTTGCGCCATTACTGTGCCCCTCGCTTCCATTCCATACGCATGTCCGGCAACCCTTCATCATTGCCCGCGCCATCAGTTTCTTCGACCACTTCAAAGCTGTGGTTTAGGTAGAACGCCTGAGCATCAGTGTTGGCCTGAAAGGTCCACAGGCTTAGTCGGGTCGCCTTCTCTTTCAGCGACGTGATCAGAGCAGACCCGACGCCAGTTCGGCGGGCGTTTGCAGCAACGTAGAGCGATTGGATGTCTTCGTTTTCCAGTGCTGCGAAACCGCTGATATGACCTTCGTTTTCGGCGACGGTTACCCAGCCTCTTTCGATCATATGCCCTGCAAATCCAATATCTTCTGCGCGCGTATGGATGCGGGGCATCCATACTGTGGTATCGATGAACTCAGACAGGATTCCACCCACCTTGCCGGCATCTGTGCTGCGCGCCGGGCGCAAATGCATCGCGCTCACAACTTGTCTCCGATCAGAAACTGGGCCGCGCGGTCCATGCGCATATGCGGTGGCCCGTCGCCGGGGCGCAGGTTGAGTGGTGCCGGGGCAAAGCGCATAATCTGGTAGTCCTCATCCAGCCACGCAGCCGCCCCGTCCTTGGCGGGCGAAAGAATATGGGAGGGATCCTCCGGCAACGCGCCGGGGTAAAAGGCCGCCTGTTTGCCAGTTTCGAGTAAAGTGCCCCGCACCACATCCAATGGCGCCCCATCGTGGGTCATCGTTTCCTCTGTCGTGGCGCGCAAAGCGGCCAGTGACAACGCTTGCGTCTCTGCACCGGCAAAACGGGCGCGGTCGCTCGCGTCACGTGTCAGCGCCTCCATAATTGCTGTCAGACGTGCGTGCTGAGAGTGGTGCAAGTGGTCGGCCTTGGTCGCGGCAAAAAGGATCCTTTCGACGCGCTTGCCCCGGAACAGTCGCGTCAGGAACGCGTTGCGCCCCGGTTTGAAGGCCCCAAGGATGTCAGCCATCGCCGCGCGCATGTCCTCGACTGCTGCAGGCCCCGAGTGGATTGCGCCGAGTGCATCAACCAGCACCACCTGCCGGTCGATCCGGGAGAAGTGATCGCGAAAGAATGGGCGCACGACCTGAGATTTATAGGCCTCGTAGCGCCGTGCCATTTCTCGCCGCAGCGAACGGCGCGGAGCATCGCCCGGCGACAGGGGTACAAATGTCAGTACGGGCGAGCCGTCTAAGTCACCCGGCAACAAGAACCGCCCCGGCGTGCAATCGTAGAACCCTGCTGCGCGAGCGGCGTGTAGGTATTCTGTGAAAGTGGCAGCCAGTGATTTGGCCTGCACTTCGTCCAGTTTGGCGGCACCATCGGTTGTAGCCTCCGCCTTGCAGTACTCTGCCCCGGCGTCGCGGGTTGCAAGCCGTGCGAGTGTTGCCGCCGACCAGTCGTCATAGCTTTGATCCATGAGTGCTAGGTCCAGCAGCCATTCGCCGGGGTAGTCGATGATGTCGAGGTGCACGGTGCGCGGGCCCTGCAACCCCGCCAATAACCCGTTCGGTTTGACACGCAATGACACCCGCAGCTCGCTGACAGCGCGCGTGCTGTCGGGCCAGCGTGGCGGTTGCCCGGTGAGCGCGCCCATATGCGCCTCATAGTCAAAGCGGGGCACGGTGTCGTCCGGTTGAGGTTGGAGATAGGCAGCAGCAATGCGCCCCTCACTTGCCGCCAGCAGGTGCGGCATCCGCCCCCGGTCCAGCAGGTTGGCAACGAGCGACGTGATGAAAACCGTCTTGCCCGAACGCGCAAGCCCGGTGACCCCCAGCCGGATCGTTGGCGTCCCCACAAGGTCGGCCCCGGTGTCGTAGATGCCCTGGGCCACATCGAGCACCCCGTCGGCGATTGTCGTTAGAACCACGTGGCACTTCTCCTTTGGCCTTGGGGATGTACATAAGGTGCAGGACGTCGCATCGCCAGAGACGTGTGGCGTGCCCTGATGCGGCGGCAGTCTCCGGAACGCGCCTATCTGGCGAGACAAAGAGGGTTTTTGGGCTTTGGAGGCTTCGTGCTGGTTCTGCGTTGCCAGCTCCGGGCTTTGGCGTTAGGTGCTCGGGCCATGCCACGCTATGCCATGAAAATTGAGTACCACGGGGGCCCGTTTGTGGGCTGGCAGCGCCAGACGGACCTGTCTTCGGTGCAGGGCGCGGTCGAGGCGGCGCTGAGTGAGTTGGAGCCCGGCGTGCACAACATCGCGGCCGCCGGGCGTACCGACGCAGGCGTGCACGCCCTTGCACAAGTTGCCCATTGCGATCTGACTCAGGATTGGTCGCCCTTCCGTCTTTCGGAGGCGCTGAACTATCATTTGCGCCGAGTGCCCGTTGCGATTGTCGACTGCGCCGCAGTCGCCCCGGACTGGCACGCCCGATTTTCGGCGCGCGAGCGGCGGTATCATTACCGCATCCTCACCCGTCGGGCGCCTGCCACCCATCTCAAGGGTTTGGTCTGGCACATCAAACAGCAACTCGACGTGGACGCCATGCAGGCCGGGGCGGCACATCTGATCGGCAAGCACGACTTTACCACTTTCCGCTCGACTATCTGTCAGGCGGACAGTCCCGTTAAAACGTTGGATCGTCTGGATGTGCGGTCTGTCGAGGGGGACCATGGTACTGAAATCCATTTCGACGTGTGCGCCCGGTCGTTCCTGCACAATCAGGTGCGCAGCTTCGTCGGCACGTTGGAGCGTGTCGGCGCAGGGTCATGGCACCCGGATCAAGTATTGGAGGCGCTTAACGCGCGGGATCGGGGAGCGTGTGGGCCGGTCTGTCCGCCCACGGGGTTGTATCTGGCAGGCGTCGGCTATCCGGACGATCCGTTCGCGCCTGAAGCGTCCTAGTCGAGATCCATCAGCCCGGCCCCGGCCCCGCTGGAGCGGGACGCCTCGCTGTCAGGCACATAGGTGCGCGCGGCAAGGTCTTGCATCTGATCAAGCAGAGCTGCCCCAATGTGCACCCGCGCCGGGCGGGTGCGTGCGCTGGGGTCGGTCAGAGACAGGCGGACCCGTATTTCTGCAGACGTGGCGTTGGTCTCTGCCTGACAGGGCAGGCTTGCGAGCCAGCTTATGAGGAGCGCGCGGCGCCCGGAATCCTGTTCTGCAACGCGCACAGGTTGTTCCGAAATCGATGCCGTTTCGATCACTACTTCAATCTGATGGGCGAGGTCCACAATCGTGCCTGAATGGCTCAAAGCGTCGGACAGCGGCGCCTCGGGCCCGCCATCGGCCAGATGGCGGGTTGCCATAGCGCCAAAGGCCAGTGCCTGCGCGGGCGGAACCGCCGCCCCCGTCGCCGCTTTGACCGCAAGGGCCTGAATTTCAGTCCACGATTTTTCTGTCATCCCAGCACCGGCAGCCACCAATCATCCGCTTCTGGCGACAGTTCATCCCCCAAAGGCGCGCCTTGGGCCAGAGTGATCCGGGTCCACAGGTCAGACTTGGGGTCGAACTTTGTCGCACCAAAGAAACTGAGCTTGCAGCGCAGCATATCAATAGGACGACAGGTCGCAGCGATCAGATTATCGCGAATTTCGGCGTAAGGGTAGCGCGCCAAAACAGCGATACGGGCGCAGGCATGGGCGTGTTCGGGATGGTCCGTCAGGAAGCTTGAAACGCTCTGATCCTGTGCGGGCAGGTTTGCGTGCAGGGCGGCCACTCGGCGGGCGATGTCCAGAGGGGTTTCCAGCTCGGCTCCGTCATCGGCAAAGCGATCACCAAGACGCGGTTCAAGCTTTGCCTCGCTCACGTACCAAAACCGACGGCACATTGCGGGGTCTTCGTAATCCTGGGCCAGCGCCCATGACCAATCTGCCTCGATCGCAGCGCGCAGCGCGTCCGTACCCGCAAACGGCGTCGTCAATGGCCCAAATGGATCCCCCATGCACTCGGTCAGGCCGTCCACTTCGTCTGGGAAAGCCTCGATCAGCAGCGCGACCAACAGTTCCTGCAATGGTATGCTTTGGCTTTGGGCGGCTTGCCACAGCGTCTCGATCGGGGACTGGCCGTTCAATGTTTCGAGGTGCGGGAGAAAGCCCGCCCATTCGGTTTCGAGGTCGCGCAAAATGGTATCGTGATCTGCCGCGGGAACGTGCCATTCTGTCAGATGCCGTGTGGCACGTGCACCCAATGCAGCAATCAAGGCGCGCTGCTTTGCACTCAGTCCATCAAGTGCGCGCACCCGAGCAATGGCGGTTTCCCTTGCCAGCATCCAGTTGTTGAGCAGGACGGGGTGGGTCACGAGGAACGGTGCCATACCAAGGCCCGTGGCATTACCGACCCCGAAATGGCGCGCAAGCACCGGGTCAAGCGGCGCGCGCCCGACATGCGCCACAAGGTCGAGCGTGAAATGGCGGATCAGGTACACGGCCAGCATCTCTGCAGCAAACGGGCCGCCTAGCCCATCGCGTGTTTCGATAAGATGACGGTCGGCTATGCCGAACTTGCCGTTGCCATAAACAGCGGTCGTGCGCATCAGGTAGCCGATGTCGCGGATCATGGCCGCATCTGGTTGCCCGCCTGAACGCAGTGCCGCGACGGTTGCGTCCCACATCCGCACGGACTTGTTTGCGCGGCTCAGCACCAGATCTTTCGGGCTGAAACGCCCCGCCTCTTGAAGCGGCGCCTGAGCCGCGATGCGGTCAATGTCAGCGATACCCGGGGTGCCATCATAAAGCACAAAGGCCGCATCCCAAGCCGTTGCGATTACCCGGTCACTGCGTTGATCGGCGGGCAGGTCGTTCGAAATGGCCACAAGCGAATAGGTGTGCCCGCCCAGTTCCACGCTGTAGACAGCGCGCCCATGCCCGTCAGGCGACATGTCCCAATGGGTGCGCTTTATCGCAGCCCGTTCGGTGCAAAGACGGCGGATCAGCGCTCTGAGAAAGCTCAGACGCGTGGGCATCATGGCCCCCATACGCTCAAGCCGCATCACCTCGCCCGGGGGGCGCAGAGGCAGGGTTTGAGGCGCGTGGTCCTTCATGCCGTAAGTACCAAGTCTGTCATAGTGACGATTAGGAGCGCGTGACGGGATTTATGCAAGCGTTTTTCGGCACCGAAAACGTTCGGAAAGCGACGCCCCCTCCAATTCTGCGCAAGAACTTCTGCGCTAAAATCCAACCATGAACCGTGCCTGTTTGCGCACCACCCTACAATTTTTGTTGGGTGTATTTCTTCAACTCGGCCCGTGCCACTTGCCGACGGTGCACGGCGTCCGGTCCATCCGCAAGGCGCAGGGTGCGCTGATGTGTCCATGCATGGGCAAGCGGGGTGTCCTGACTGATCCCCTGCCCGCCATGCATCTGCACTGCTTCGTCAATCACCTTGAGCGACACACGCGGCGCGACGACTTTGATCTGGCTGATCCAAGGAGCTGCCGCGCGCGCATCGCCCTGATCCATCATCCATGCGGCCTTGAGGCACAGCAGACGCGCCATTTCGATCTCCATCCGCGCCTCGGCGATGATGTCGTAGTTTGCGCCAAGTTGGGCGAGCGGCTTGCCAAATGCCTCTTTGGACAGAGAACGTTTGCACATCAGCTCCAAAGCCGCCTCGGCCTGTCCGATGGCGCGCATGCAGTGGTGAATGCGCCCGGGACCAAGCCGCCCTTGTGAGATTTCGAACCCCCGCCCTTCACCCAGCAGCAGGTTTTCGGCAGGGACGCGCACGTTCGTGAAACGGATGTGCATATGCCCATGCGGCGCATCGTCGTGACCATAGACCAGCATGGGGCGCAGCACTTCGATGCCCGGGCTTCCAGCTGGCACCACGATCATTGACTGCCGCTTGTGTTTTGCGGCCTCTTCGCCTTGGGTTTTGACCATGACGATATACACCTTGCAGCGCGGGTCCCCTGCCCCGCTGGCCCAGTATTTTTCGCCGTTCAGGACGTAGTGATCCCCGTCGCGCACGCAGGACATCGAGATATTGGTGGCGTCACTAGAAGCCACGTCGGGTTCGGTCATAAGGTAGGCTGAGCGGATCTTGCCCTCCAACAGCGGGGCTAGCCAGTCGCGCTTCATCGCTTCGGTGCCGTAGCGCTCGAACACTTCCATATTTCCGGTATCTGGCGCGGAGCAGTTAAAGACTTCGGCCCCGAGCGGCGTTTTGCCCATCTCTTCTGCAAAATGCGCGTATTCAACCGTCGACAGGCCGAACCCCTTGTCGCTGTCTGTCAGCCAGAAGTTCCACAAACCGGCCGCCTTGGCCTTGGCTTTCAACCCTTCGAGGATCTCGGTCTGGCGGTCCGTGTACTGCCAGCGGTCGCCCTTGCCGACTTCGGCGGCGTATTCCTCTTCCATCGGCATGATCTCGTCCCGGATCATGGTCGAAACACGCTCCAGCAAATCGCGGTTTTCGGGTCGCAGCGTGAATGACATGTCCATGGTTTTGATCCTCCCTGTGGCCGCATCAGCGTGGCGGATTGGCGGGGCAGTGTCCAGCATCTGCGTACCGATGAGCAGGGCAATTTTGCGACGTGAAAAATTGGCCAAGTTCCTTTCACAAGAAATCGTGCGCGGCCGCGTTTCCAGAGCAGGTGCAGAGAGTGCCTGCGAATTAGGCGCACCATCGAAGACATCTGATGCCGGAAAGACAAGCCGGTTGCAGGTCCTCACGATTTGTGCAGGCTGAACATATGCCGAATACGCCAAAGTACTTTGACGAGATGAATGGGACCGGCAGCGGTCCGCGCCTGCCCTATGAAGCGTATTGCAAGTGGTTTGCTGGCGAAAACAATGCACGACTGCTGAAAAAGTCCGAAGAGGCAGAAGCCCTGTTTCGCCTGATTGGTGTTACCTTCAATGTCTACGGCAATCCGGACGCCACCGAACGGCTGATCCCCTTTGATCTGGTCCCACGGATCATCGCCGCACGGGAGTGGGCGCTCTTGTCCAAGGGTATCGAACAGCGGGTGCGCGCCCTCAACGCGTTTCTCCACGATATCTACCATCGTCAGGAAATTGTCCGCGCAGGCCGCATGCCGGCTGAAATGATTGCCCGCAACGAGGCCTTCCTGCCGCAGATGATTGGCGTATCGCCCCCCGGTGACGTCTACACCCACATTGTCGGAACCGATCTTGTGCGCACAGGCGATGACGAGTTCTTTGTGCTCGAAGACAATGCGCGCACCCCGTCCGGCGTCAGCTACATGCTCGAAAATCGCGAAACCATGCTGCACATGTTTCCCGAGTTGTTTTCCAACGTAAAGGTTCGCTCGGTCGGTCAGTACCCTCGTTCTTTGCGCCGTTCGCTGTTGGCTTGCGCCCCAGATGCCTGTGAAGGGCGGCCAAGACTAGCTGTACTGACCCCTGGCATCCACAACTCGGCCTATTACGAACACGCCTTCCTCGCCGATCAGATGAGCGCCGAACTGGTTGAAGGCCACGATCTACGTGTCGTGGATGGGCGCGTGGCCATGCGCACGACCCAAGGATACAAAGCCATCGACGTGCTATATCGGCGCGTGGATGATGAATACCTCGATCCGATGAACTTTAATCCCGACAGCATGTTGGGCGTTCCGGGCATCATGGATGTCTACCGCGCGGGCGGTATCACGATCGCCAATGCGCCCGGCACAGGCATCGCCGACGACAAGGCAATCTACAGTTACATGCCTGATATCGTTGAGTTCTACACGGGCGAAAAGGCGATCCTGAAAAACGTACCCACGCACCGCTGCTCTGATCCGCAAGCGTTGAAATACGTGCTCGACAACCTGTCCGAATTGGTGGTCAAGGAAGTGCACGGATCTGGTGGTTATGGGATGTTGGTCGGCCCTGCGGCTTCGAAAAAGGAGATCGAGGCCTTCCGGGCAAAACTGACGGCCAAGCCTGACAACTACATTGCCCAGCCGACGCTGGCGCTTTCTACCGTGCCAATCCTGACCGAAGCAGGGCTCGCCCCGCGCCACGTCGATTTGCGCCCCTTTGCACTGATGTCACCGGAACGCGTCGATATCACGCCAGGTGGTCTGACCCGCGTTGCGTTGACCGAAGGGTCCCTGATCGTCAATTCGTCTCAGGGTGGAGGCACCAAGGACACTTGGGTGCTGGAGGACTAGGCGATGTTAGGCAAAACCGCAGGCGGCCTATTCTGGATGTTCCGCTATCTTGAGCGGGCAGAGAATACCGCCCGGATGATCGATGCTGGATTGCGCATTTCGCTCACCCGGTCGAGTGCTGCGGAAAGCGAGTGGACGGCAATTCTGTCGTCGACCGGTTTGAGCGAGACATATGCCTCGCTGCACGGTGAGCCCTATGGGGCGAAGATCATCGATTTCCTGCTGCGTGATCCGAACAACCCGGCAAGCATCATGGCCCAGATCGAGGGCGCGCGGATGAACGCCCGCGTCGTGCGCACTGCCCTCACCCGCGAAGTGTGGGAAGCCGTGAACGAGTGCTACATGGTGCTGAAACGTCTGCTGTCACAGCCTGTTGAGGACCGAGACCTGCCGCGCGTACTGCAGATCATCCGCCAGCGCAGTGCCTTTGTGCGCGGAGCCAAGCATGGGTCCATGGTGCGCAATGACATGTATAACTTTGGCCGCATCGGCACGTTCTTTGAACGGGCCGACAACACGGCCCGCATTCTGGACCAAAAATACTACATCCTGCTGCCGTCCGTGCGCCTTGTTGGCTCCGCCTCGGACAATGTTCAGTGGGACACGATCCTGCGCGCCACCTCGACCACGCGCGCCTATCAAACCCTGCACGAGGGCGAGACGGACCCGATGGCCATTGCCCGGTTCCTGATCCTTGACGGGCGATTGCCGCGCAGTTTGGCCTTTTGTTACCGCAAGATCGGCGAAAACCTGGGTTTCCTGGCCGAAGAATACAATGCGCGGCATGAGTGCCATGCTTTGGCAGACAACCTGTGCCGGCGGTTCAAGACGAAGGATATGAGCGCGATTTTCGATTACGGCCTGCATGAGTTCATCTCTGACTTCTTGCGCGACAGCGCCAGTCTGGGTCGGCAGATCGAGATCGACTATAGGTTCAGCGAGTGATGATATGCGCCTGAGAGTCGAACACAAAACCCACTACACCTACAACGAGCCGGTGCCTTACGCCTTGCAGCAAGTCCGCCTGCGTCCCAAATCGCGCCCCGGCCAGACCATCGTGGACTGGGACATCGAAGTTCGAGGCGGCCAAGTCGAGGTGGCGTTCGAGGACGAACATGCGAACTCTGTAGATCTGGTGAGCTTCACCCCCGGCGAGACGGAAATCGAGATCATCTGTCGTGGCACTGTGGATGTAGATGACCACAATGGTGTTGTTGGTCCACAAGGTGGCTATGTGCCCCTTTGGCTGTTTCAGCGCAGCACCGATCTGACCAAATTGGGCCCTCAACTTGAGGCACTGATCGCTTCGGCCAAACAGGACGGTTCTCCGCTGGAAATACTGCATGGTCTGTCGGCGCATATCCTCACGGCAGTGCCCTACTCCACTGATCAATCTGCTGCTGATCTGACGGCCGAAGATGTTCTGAGTGCTGGTCACGGAGTCTGTCAGGATCACGCCCATGTCTTTATCACTTGTGCGCGCGCACTTGGGTTTCCGGCACGCTATGTATCGGGTTACCTGATGATGGATGACCGGATCGATCAGGATGCCACCCACGCTTGGGCTGAGGCGCATGTGCCGGAACTTGGGTGGGTCGGCTTTGATATCTCGAATGGTATCTCGCCAGATGCGCGCTATATCCGCGTGGCGACGGGGCTGGATTACCGTGGGGCGGCGCCTATTTCCGGGCTACGATTTGGGAAAGCGGGCGAGGCGATGTCTGTGGCATTGCAAGTCCAACAACAGTAACGCAAAGCTAAGTCAGTTACGGGTACAACACCCGGCGACTCGTTTGCGCAGAAGGCACATGGTACTATGACATATTGCGTGGGGATGCGGCTGAACGCCGGTTTGATCTTCATGTCCGATACCCGGACCAATGCGGGCGTCGACAACATTTCCACTGTCAAGAAGATGCACACATGGGAAGTTCCCGGTGAGCGTATGATCGTGATCATGACAGCCGGCAATCTGGCGACCACACAATCTGTGATCAGCCTGCTCGACGAACGCGCCAAGGCCCCCGAAGACCGCAACCCGTCGCTGTTGCAGGCTCCATCGATGTTCCAGATTGCCCGCGAAGTGGGCCGCACCTTGCGAGAGGTGATCGGAGACAATGCCACGACGGGACAAGAGGCCGATGGCGCGTTCGGGGCAACCCTGATCGTGGGCGGACAGATAGCGGGCGCCCCGCCCCGCCTGTTCCTGATCTATCCTGAGGGCAACTTTATCGAAGCCTCTGACGACACACCATTTTTCCAGATCGGCGAAGCCAAGTATGGCAAGCCGATACTTGTGCGCGCGCACGATCCCAAGATGTCGTTTGAGGATGCGGTAAAGCTGCTCATGGTCAGCTTTGATTCCACGATCAAGTCGAACCTGTCTGTCGGGCTGCCACTGGACTACGTGACCTACAACTCGGACAGCCTGCAAATCGAGCATGCAGCGCGCGTGGAACCCGATGATCCCTACTATCAAACGGTTTCAAACGGCTGGGGCGAGGCGTTGAAGCTGGCCTTTCAGCAATTGCCGCCTTTCCAGTTTGAGGACTAGCAACCGTGCAGGACGCCTGCGCGCCTCAGTGCATTTCCGGTGGGAGATAGTCCCGGATTGAGCTGGCTTTGCGACTGTATTCCGGATCGATTTCACGCAACTCGAGCGAAAGCATAAACGGGGTGGAAGCCATCACCTCGGACGTAAAATCGCTCGCTGCATCAAAGACCGCATCAGTGGCGCGGGTCTTGGCCGCTGCATCCCGCCCTGCCCCGAGGCGTACTGTGATGTCGATAAAGCCGTGCCTTGGATCCCCATCTGCGATCACCACGTGATTGGCCATATGGGCGCGCACCCGAATACCAGCGGGCGGGAAAACACCGGTTGAGGCGGCGGCATCCTTGAGAGCATGGCACAGAGCGCCCATGTCGAGCCTGTTTTCCAGATTTTCGGAGTATTCGAGAACAATATGGGGCATCGCTGCAACCTTTGACCCGACGCCTAGCGCGCGCAAGCCAAAAGTGCGGACACGTCCAGATGTGTTTCCAGATGATCGGCCAACAGATCCAGCGTCGCCTCAACTGTCTGGTCATAGGCCATGGCCGTTGCGGACCCCCCAAATCCTGCCAGCCAAGCCTCGCGAAACCCGTCATCGCGAAACATTCCATGCAAGTAGCTGCCGGCAATGCGTCCATCGGGGCTGATTGCGCCCTCGTCTTGCCCGTCCACGCGCGCAAAGGGACGCGCGCGGTCCGGGCCTTCGCTCCGGCCAATGTGAATTTCATAACCGTCAAAGCGCTGCTGCGTCGCCGCATGCACGGCCTCGATGGTGGTCAATCGCTTGTCCCCAGTCATGGTCGTTTCGACATCCAGCAAGCCGATACCTTCGGCCTGCCCGGGCGGGCCTTCGATACCCTCCGGGTCAGCGACAATGCACCCGAGCATTTGGAACCCGCCGCAGATGCCAAGTACGTGCCCCCCACGACGACAGTGAGCGCGGATATCTTCGTCCCAGCCTTGCGCCTTGAGAAAACCAAGATCGCCCATGGTCGACTTTGATCCCGGAATGATCACGACATCCGTATCGCCGGGCAAAGGCTGGCCTGCATGCAGCATGGTGAGCTTCACACCCGGTTCCTGCGCCAGCGGGTCCAGATCGTCGAAATTCGCGATGCGGGACAGTTTGAGGCAGACGATATGCAGTCCCGTGTCCCGTTCCGGTGTAGAGATGTCCAGCGCATCCTCGGCGGGCAGTTTCCATGCATCCTGAAACCACGGCACAACCCCAAAGCCGCACCAGCCCGTGTGATCTGTGATCATCGCGTAGCCGTCATCAAACAGACTGGGGTCACCACGAAACCGGTTGATCAGAAAACCTGCGATCATCGCCGCATCTTCGGGATCGATCACAGCCTTGGTTCCAACGATCTGAGCGATCACGCCGCCCCGGTCAATGTCGCCCGCCAAAATTACCGGGCAGTCGGCGGCCCGCGCAAAACCCATGTTTGCGATGTCGCCGGAGCGCAGATTGATCTCAGCCGGGCTGCCCGCCCCTTCGACGAGCACAATTTCATGCTGCGATTTCAGGCGCTCAAAGCTGTCGAGAACAGGTGCCATCAGCTTCGGCTTGAGATCCGAATATTCCCGCGCTTTCACGGTGGCCAAGCGCTTGCCCTGTACAACAACCTGAGAGCCAACATCGGTTTCAGGTTTCAGCAAGACGGGGTTCATATCGGTGTGCGGCGACACACCACAAGCCATCGCCTGCAAAGCCTGTGCGCGCCCAATCTCGCCACCATCTTGGGTCACAGCCGCATTGTTGGACATGTTCTGCGGCTTGAAGGGCGCAACCGACAAGCCTCGGCGCAAAGCCGCCCGACAAAGCCCCGCGACAAGCATGGATTTGCCAACGTTGGAACCGGTGCCTTGGATCATCAGGGCGGTCACAATAAGGTCTCTTTCACTGCTCAGCTTTGCCCTGATTGAACGCTACGTTCTGCTTCATCGCATCATAAGGAAAGAACGGAAAGCCCATGCTGGATTTCACGAACACTCCCGAGCGTCGCCGCAAAGCCAAAAAAGCGCGCGAACGGAAAACGATGTTGCTCCTGGGTCTCGCGATCCTGATACCGGCGGCTGCAAGCGCCATTGACCTGCAAAGCCTTGGCCTGCTGACCGGTAGCTAAGACCGCGACCTTTAATTCGTAACCTTTTTTGCTAACCGTGAAGCCGAAGTCGGCTTTGCGGTTTTGCGATTCTCAACTTACGAGAGCGCCCCCAACGCACCACGATGAGTCGAACTTCTACTTATTGTGGTGACAGGCACTAGAAATCTCCCTCGCCGGTAGAATGTGGCTAGAATGCGGCCGCAAATCCTTGACCCGTCCGTACGCAACTGGAACGCATCGCGCATGTTCGGTGCCGCAATAGGTGCGCACTTGTATCCAGTTCGAGGGAAAAAATGCATTCATTTAGGCTAAAAACTGTACTTGCAGCGGCTGCAATTGCGGTGGTCAGCACGTCATCGGCATTTGCTGCAACAGTTTACCACGCGACCAGCAATGTCAAAGAAGGTGCGGGAAATCACTCGCTTTGGTTTTCCGGAGATAACCCTCCTGGGGCGATTGGCGGTAACACGGCTGGCAATCAAAAGAACCACTTCAAGTTTGAGAATAGATCGCCGGGCTTCGGCAAGTTCACAGTGGACGGGTCGTCGGCCGCCTTGACCGGGGAAGTTGCGAACGGCAACGGTCAGGCTTTTCGACTGGACATGTACTTCACGGAATTCACCGGCACCAACGTTGGTTACAAAACGATAGATGGTGGTCCGGATGGGAGTGCTTGGACCCTCTATGAACTTGATTCAAGTCGCACAAGCACTCTCAGTTATATTCCCCTCACGGGTGATGCTCCGTTGTCGAATTTTGTTCTCTCGTCTCTACGTGGAAGCAACTCGGATGGACCATTCAAGGTTCAGGTGGGCGTGGGCGCGAATGACAAGGACATAGCTTTGTTTGGTTTGTCGACTTGGTTTACGCTGGCAGAAGCAGGTTGCAGTTCTAATTGCACTCCCTACCACGGCGACATCAACATTGTTCTGGAGCCGGTACCCTTGCCTGCCGCGGGCTTTATGCTGATCGCTGGAGTTGGTGGTTTGTTTGCAATGCGTCGGCGCAAGAAAGCAACCTAGAACATTTCGATCTTGAAATTGAATTCGAGCGCCTTATCGCGCTCATTTCATTTGTAGTTATGATGTCGGATGCGACTGCAGTTGGCCTCAACCAGAACAACGCCAGATTGGCAGACCTAAAATTCAACGCCCTTCTGCGCCTTCACCCCCAGATCTTTGAATGGGTGTTTGATCAGCGTCATCTCGGTCACCAGATCCGCAGCCTCGATCAGCTCTGGCTTGGCATTGCGGCCCGTCAGAACCACGTGGGTCATGGGTGGTTTTTTCTCCAACAGAAAATCAACCACTTCGTCAATGTCCAGATAATCATAGCGCAGGGCGATGTTGATCTCGTCCAGCAGAACAAAGTCGACCTCGTCGTCCAGTATCTGCTCCTTGGCGATTTCCCAGCCCTTCTTGGCCGCAAGGATGTCGCGCTCTCGATCCTGCGTTTCCCAGGTAAAGCCTTCGCCAGACACAAAGAACCGGCACTCGTCAGGGAAACGGTCACGCAAGAAGGTCTTTTCCCCGGTGTCCCAGTTGCCCTTGATGAATTGGACCACTGCACAAGGGATGCCGTGCGAAATGCAGCGCATGATCATCCCGAACCCGGATGACGACTTTCCTTTGCCCGGTCCGGTGTGGACAATGATCAGACCTTTTTCTTCGGTCTTGGTTTCCATCATCTTATCGCGGGCCGCCTTGATCTTTTTCATCTTGGCATTGTGGCGTTCGGTGATGTCGTCCATGGGCAGGGCTCCGGCGATTTGAAGGTCTGCACTTTGTTTGGCACGGCTGCGGGGCAATCGCCAGAGTACAAAGCGCCGCGCGGCGTGCAGGCTTTGCACAACCCCGCTTGACTCGCGCCCGAACCGCGCGCACTACGGATACGCTGGTGCTCGAGGTACCTCGGGTGAAAAGGGAATGCAGACGGTGCCGAGCACTGAAACGCAGCCGCCCCCGCGACCGTGACCGGAGAAGGTCGCCCATTGCCACTGGCCCAAGGTCGGGAAGGCAGGGTGGCCACTAGGGAAACCTGACATCCGCAAGCCGGGAGACCTGCCAGCATGACGTTGACGAAACCGGACGGGGTGTTCCGGGTGTCGGGAGTTTTTGGCCTTCGCGCCACCCGCCATCCCTGCCCACGCCCAAAACATGGGATAAGAGATGAGCGACCTGCCCCCCGTCGAATTGTTGGTCTGCGTCAAATGCCGTCGCGAGACTGAGGTGCCCGAAGGCGGCACCCGACCCGGTGAAGTATTGCACGCTGAACTGGCGGCCCGCACGATGCCCGAAGGGGTGACCCTTAAAGCGGTGGAATGCCTGTCCAACTGCTCCTCCGGCTGTTCGGTGGCAGTGCGCGGCGGGGCCCAGCGCTGGACCTATGTCTACGGCAACCTCATGGAAGACCGCGACGCCGACATGGTCGTCGACGGCATTGCCAAATACGCCGCCACCGAGGACGGTCTTGTCCCGTGGCGCACCCGCCCCGAACATTTTCGCAAAAATTGCATCGCCCGCATCCCTCCGCAGGAGTTTTGAATATGGCAAACCTCAACAAAATCCCCGTCACTGTCATCACCGGCTTTCTTGGATCGGGCAAGACAACCCTTGTCCGCCACCTGATGCAGAACCCGCAAGGCAAGCGGCTGGCCGTTATCGTCAACGAGTTCGGTGATGTGGGTGTGGACGGCGAAATCCTGAAATTGTGCGCCATTCCCGAGTGCCCGGCGGAAAACATCATGGAACTGGCCAATGGCTGCATCTGCTGCACGGTTGCAGATGATTTCATCCCCACAATCGAGGCCCTGATGGCCATCGACCCGCAGCCTGAGCACATCCTGATTGAAACCAGCGGTCTTGCGCTGCCTAAACCGCTGCTCAAAGCGTTCGACTGGCCCGATATCCGGAGCAAGATCACTGTGGATGGCGTCATCGCATTGGCCGATGCCGAAGCCGTGTCTGCGGGTCGCTTTGCCCCTGATGTCGCCGCGGTTGATGCACAACGTCTGGCCGATGACTCACTGGATCACGAAACGCCTTTGTCCGAGGTGTTCGAGGACCAGATCGCCTGCGCAGATATCATCCTGCTGACCAAGCCCGACCTCGCAGGGCCAGAGGGCATTGCGCGCGCCAAAGAAGTGATTGCCGCCGAAACACCGCGCCCCCTGCCCGTGGTCGAAGTGGCTGAAGGTGCCGTGGACCCTCGCGTGATCCTTGGTCTTGAGGCCGCCGCCGAAGACGACATCGATGCTCGTCCCTCCCATCACGACGGGCACGACGATCATGAGCATGACGATTTTGAGTCCGTGATCATCGACATCCCCGAAGTGAGCGACCCAGCCGAGCTGGCTGCTCGGATCGAAGAAATGGCGAAATCACAGAACATTCTGCGCGTCAAAGGCTATGCTGCCGTGACCGGCAAACCAATGCGGTTGCTCGTGCAGGCGGTTGGCGCGCGGGTGCGCCACCAGTTTGACCGCCCGTGGGGCCAGAATGAGCCGCGGCAGGGCCGTTTGGTCGTGATTGCCGAACATGACGACGTGAGCGCTGCAGCCATCAGCGCCGCATTGGTTAAGACTCCGGCAGCCGCTGAATAGCAAAGGTGCCACATGCACGTCGTCTTTCGCGAAAGCCATGGGCTAGAAGAGACCGAGACACCCACCGATCTGGGGCAAACGCCTGCGGATCTGGTGGTGTTGTCGTTCTCGGACAGTGATCTTGGCGCGTTTGGCGCAGGCTGGCATCGTGGTGGCGGTGCGGATGGCATGCCGACTCTGCGGCTCGCCAATCTTGTCGGGCTAAAACACCCGCTTTCGGTCGACACCTATGTTGAGCAAACGCTTGCGGGCGCCAAGGGCATCCTGATCCGCCTGATCGGTGGCGTGCCTTACTGGTCCTATGGGCTGCAACAGGTGCGCGCACTGGCTGAAGCCAAAGGCATTGCACTCGCCGTGCTGCCGGCCGACGGGCGTGTGGATACGCGGTTGGACGAGATGTCGACCTTGCCTGTGTCGACCCTGCGCCGACTTGCACATCTTTGCGACACGGGTGGTGCTGTGGCCGCGCAAGCCGCGTTGGCGCAAATGGCGCTGGCCTCGGGCCTTTATGCAGGACCGGTGCGAGGTGCCAAGTCTTTGCCAATGGTCGGTGCTTGGACGCCAGAACACGGGCTGTCCTGCCCGTTGATCCACGCCGAAGACGATAGGCCCCTTGTGATCGTAACCTTCTACCGGGCTTATCTCGCGGCGGCCGATCTTTCGCCCATTGAAGCGCTGTTTGAGGCTCTGCGGCAGCGCGGGTTCCGGGTGTTGGGGCTGTTTTCACCTTCGCTCAAGGCCCCTGATGCCGCGCGCTGGATGTCCCGCCAGATTGCAAGCCTCGCCCCTTGCGCTATCGTCAACGCCACCGCGTTTTCCGGCAAAGGCAAGGACGGCACATCCCCTCTGGACGCAGGCGACGTGCCGGTGTTTCAGGTGGCTCTTGCCACGTCGACCCGCGACATGTGGGCAGAGGCGGAACGCGGCCTTTCGCCGGCCGACCTTGCGATGCATGTTGTCTTGCCAGAGGTCGACGGACGTTTGTTCGCAGGCGTTTCCTCGTTCAAAGAGCCACAGGCCCGCGATTCAGACCTGCAATTTTCACGCTACGCACACAAAGCGGACATAGCGCAGACGCAAGCCGTGGCCGATAAGGTCAAGGCATGGACTGAGCTTGCCCAAACAGCGCCGAAAGACCGCCATTTGGCGCTGGTTCTCAGTACTTATCCTGGCAAAGACTGGAACATGGCCCATGCCGTGGGGCTCGACGCATTGGCGTCAGCAGAGGCGATCCTCGAAGACCTGGGAGATGCTGGCCACAGCACAAGGCGTGAGGGCACGCCTCTCGATCACGCCTTGGGTCATGAGACACTCACATGGCCGCTTGAAGCTTACAAATCCGCGTTCGCCGACCTGCCTCAATCGCTTCAGGACGATCTAACGGCTGCGTGGGGAGACCCCGCAGACGAAGCGCTGGACGGAAAATTCCAATTTCCGGCTCTGCGGCGGGGCAACGTCACCATCGCCTTGCAACCCGAGCGCGGCACGCCGGAAGCGCGAGACGACGACTACCACGACCTCGCCCGCACACCGCGCCATGCTTATGTCGCCTTTTACCTTTGGTTGCGCACGCAGGCTCAGGCCTTCATCCACATTGGCGCACATGGCACACTGGAATGGCTACCGGGCAAATCCGTCGCACTGTCCGACGCCTGCTGGCCAGAGGTGCTCGTTGGGGACACACCGGTCCTCTACCCCTTTATCGTCAATGATCCAGGCGAAGCGGCGCAGGCCAAAAGGCGTATCGGGGCAATGACCCTTGGTCATCTGCCGCCACCCATGAAGGACAGCGCAACACCAGATCGGTTGCTGCGTCTTGAATCGCTGCTCGATGAATTCTCCAATGCCGACGGTCTTGACCCCAAACGCCGCGACCGCCTCCAAGAGGACATCCGCGCTGAGGCGCAGGCGCTGGGGGTCGAAGATGACCTTGGCCTTGCCCGCGCAACGTCTACAGCCGAAGCGATCACCCGCATCGACCGCTTTGTCTGCGACATCAAGGAAAGCCAGTTTGGCGACGGGTTGCACATCTGGGGCCGGGGCACACCGACCGGTGCGCCTGACGGGCAGGCCGCGTCGGTGAATGCCGAAACCACCAACCTCATTGCCGCTCTGAACGGGCGACGCATTCCCGGAGGCCCGTCCGGCTCTCCTTATCGCGGGCGCACAGATGTTTTGCCTACCGGGCGCAACCTGTTCACCACAGATCCACGGTCTGTGCCGACCCGGGCGGCCTATGCCCAAGGCGTCAAACTGGCCGAGGAACTGGTACGCCGCCACTTGCAGGACAACGGTGATTGGCCGCGTGGGCTGATCGTCGATCTTTGGGGATCGGCCACCATGCGCACGGCAGGCGAAGAATTCGCGATGGCGCTACACCTTTTGGGGGTCAAGCCGATCTGGGATGCCGGATCAGAACGCGTCTCCGGCATTGAAGTCCTTCCCATTACGGACCTCGATCGTCCCCGTCTGGACGTGACCTTGCGCGTCTCGGGGCTATTCCGTGACGTGTTCCCGACGCTGTCTGCTCTGTTCAACCAAGCGGTCCGCACACTTGCCGCGCGCGACGAAGCCCCCGACTGGAACCCTTATGCAGGGCGGCAGGCGTCCGCGCGCGTCTATGGCCCTGCACCGGGCAGCTTTGGCCTAGGTATGGGTGCCGACCTTGAAACATTCACCGAAGAGAGCCGCGTGGCGGCAGGGCGCGCGTGGCTTGCCGCAAGTGCATACGCGTTGGATGGCAGTGACGCTATCAAGGACGCGCACGGCATACGTCAACGTGTGGCGCTGGCCGACAGCTTTGTGCACCTGCAAGACCTGCCTGAAACCGATGTTCTGCTGGCCTCTGACTACGCCGCACATGAGGCCGGGTTTGCCGCCGCACAAGCTGTCACGGGTGGCAGTGCAGCCCTGTACCACCTCGACAGCACCAACCCGGACCACCCCCGTGCCCGCGCTCTGCCCGAAGAAATCGCCCGCGTTGTACAGGCCCGCGC
This sequence comes from Tateyamaria sp., assembly GCF_039945315.1. Lineage (GTDB taxonomy): Bacteria > Pseudomonadota > Alphaproteobacteria > Rhodobacterales > Rhodobacteraceae > Tateyamaria. The sequence continues at coordinate 47,389 of NZ_JBDUXB010000003.1, forward strand.
GGTGCAGCCTGCATGGCTGGCAGGCATGATGCGCCACGGCTTTCGTGGTGCTGCCGAGATTGCGGCAACGTTGGATCATTTGGCCGCCTTTGCGCACCTCGCAGGCGTGGTTCAACCGCACCTTTTTGATCTCTATCATGAGGCAACACTGGGCGATGCGCAGGTCGCAACATTCCTGCGCGACGCCAATCCCGGCGCGTATCAGGCCATGGTTGATCAGTTCGCGGCCCTCGACGCAGCTGGGTTGTGGCAAACGCGGCGCAACTCGATCCGCGCAGCCCTTGAGGCCGCGCAATGACGGTCAAAGGCTGGTGCCCGGGGGCTCACCGCCCGATGATGTCCGGCGACGGGCTTATCATCCGGGTGCGCCCACGGCTTGGACGGATGACAGCGGATCAGGTGCTTGGTCTGTGCGCCGTTGCGCAGGAGTTCGGGAACGGCACCATCGACCTGACGAGCCGAGCCAATCTGCAACTGCGCGGTGTGTCTGAAGACGCCCATCAGCAGGTATTGGAGGCGTTGCTGCCCCTTGGCCTGCTTGACGAAACGCCCGCACAGGAGAGCCGGCGCAATCTCACGATCACGCCGCATTGGCAGGTCGGGGATATCAACCAGCACCTCCATGACAGCCTTTGTGAACAAATCGGCGACATGCCTGATCTGCCTGCGAAGATGGGTGTGGCAATCGATGCAGGACCCCGCCCCGTCCTTCAGGGCACACCCGCCGATTTCAGGTTTGAGGCAGGCGTCGGTACCGATCTTATTCTGCGTCTGGATGGCCTGACGCTTGGGCGGGCCATTGCGCCGGAAACCGCAGTTTCAGCACTCATCGAGGCTGCGCAGTGGTTTGTCAGTTCAGATGGCTTCGCATCAAAGCGAATGGCGCAACACGTCAAACACTGCCCACCGCCTGATCAGTGGTGTGTTCATGCCCCTGCAGCGCCTGATATTGCCCTGTTACCCGGCCCCATGGCCCAAGGGATTGCCTATGGCGCCGCGTTTGGAAGCTTGGACGCTTTTGCCCTCTCCGACCTCGTGGCGGACAGTCAAGCAACTGCGATGCGTGTCACTCCCTGGCGCGTGTTTGTGCTGGAAGACGCGCAGCCCGCTGTGGCCCAAGGTTTTGTGACCGAGGCGCGCGACCCGATTTTGTCGGCCCATGCCTGCCCCGGTGCGCCGGCGTGCGAGGCGGCAACTGTGGACACACGCATGTTGGCGCGTGCTCTCGCACCATTGCACCCAAACGGTCTGCACGTGTCTGGCTGCGCCAAGGGGTGTGCACATCCCAAATCCTGCGCCACCACGCTTGTCGGCCAAAACGGCGCCTTCGACCTTGTGGAGCACGGCCATCCATGGGATCAGCCCCGCCAGCGTGGACTAAGTGCCACCGAGATACTGCGCGCTCCAACACCCGACCAACTGATGATGCTCAAGGCCTGACCATATGCCCTACGAATACCAGACCGATGGCGCGGCCATTTACCTCCAATCCTTTGCCACTATCCGGTCCGAGGCTGACCTTTCGCGCTTTGATGCGGACGAAGAACAAGTCGCCGTGCGGATGATCCACGCCGCTGGCATGGTGGGGCTGGAACAGTATTGCCATTTCTCGTCGGGTTTTGTGCCTGCTGCGCGGGCTGCCCTCGAAAACGGCGCACCGATCTTGTGCGATGCACGCATGGTGTCCGAAGGGATCACGCGGCCACGTCTTCCTGCCGAAAATGCGGTGATCTGTACGCTGCATGACGAGGCGGTCCGCCCCTTGGCCGCGGAAATGGGCAACACCCGGTCTGCAGCTGCGTTGGAGTTGTGGCGGCCCCACCTTGCCGGGGCCGTAGTGGCCATTGGCAACGCGCCCACGGCTCTGTTTCACCTGCTCAACATGCTTGAAGACCCCGACTGCCCTCGCCCCGCGGCCATTATCGGTTGTCCAGTCGGCTTTGTCGGCGCAGTTGAATCAAAAGACGCGCTTTGGGCCGACCAGCCTGTACCTTGCTGCATCGTGCAAGGACGCTTGGGTGGCAGTGCCATAACTGTCGCGGCCGTCAACGCCATCGCGAGCCGCAAGGAATGACTGTCGGCACCGTCTACGGCGTAGGCCTTGGCCCCGGCGATCCGGATTTGCTGAGTGTGCGTGCAGACCGGCTGGTCCGAGGCGCGCGCCACATCGCCTTTTTCCGCAAGGCAGGTCGACCCGGACAGGCACGCACGCTGGCCAATGACTTGCTGCCAGACGATGCCACTGAACACCCGATGGAATACCCGGTCACAACTGAAATTCCGCTCAGTGACCCAGCCTACAACGAAGTTCTCAGTGAGTTCTATTCCGAGTGCACCAGACGCCTACGTATGCTCACCGATGTGGGCGAAGATGTGGTCGTGCTGTGTGAAGGTGATCCGTTTTTCTACGGCTCGTTCATGCATCTTTACACCCGGCTGAAAGACGATGTGCCTACCCATGTCGTGCCCGCCATCACTGGCATGTCGGGCGCATGGACAGCGACTGGCGCGCCAATCACGTGGGGTGATGACATCCTGACCGTGCTGATGGGTACACTGGATGAAGAGACGCTGACCCATAACATGGGCAATGCCGATGCGCTAGTGGTGATGAAGATCGGGCGCAACATCGACAAGGTGCGCCGCGCGTTGCGCAACGCGGGCCGATATGACGATGCATGGTTGATCGAATACGCCACGATGCCGAACCAGACGGTGCAAAAACTGGCAGAGGCCGAGGGCAAAGTGACCCCATATTTCTCGATCATCGTGGTGCACGGACAAGGGCGCAGACCATGACCGGGACGCTGGTGATCGCAGGGCTTGGGCCGGGGAACGACGCCCTTGTCACGCCCGAGGTAAGCGCCGCCCTTGCTCGCGCCACAGACATTGTTGGCTATATCCCATACGTGGCCCGCATCGCCGAGCGGCCCGGCCTTACCCTGCACCCATCGGACAACCGGGTCGAACTCGACAGATCCCGCCACGCGCTGGAGATGGCAGCGAGTGGGCACGATGTAGTGGTCGTGTCCTCTGGTGATCCCGGTGTGTTTGCTATGGCCGCCGCCGTGTTTGAGGCGTTGGAGGCAGGGCCCGCAGAGTGGCGCACGCTCGACATCTCAGTCCTGCCCGGCATCACTGCGATGCTGGCAGCGTCCGCCCGTGCGGGCGCCCCGTTGGGTCATGATTTTTGCGCCATCAACCTCAGCGACAACCTCAAACCTTGGAGTGTCATTGAAAATCGTCTGCGGCTGGCAGCTCAAGCCGATTTCGCCATGGCCTTCTACAACCCGCGTTCCAAGTCGCGGCCCGAAGGTTTCGTGCGTACGCTCGAGGTGCTCAAAGAAGCGTGCGGCGACAATCGTCCAGTGATCTTTGCGCGCAACGTCTCTCAGGGCGATGAACAGATCAGGGTGGTTCCTTTGCAGGACACAACGCCTGACATGGCAGACATGCGCACCATGGTCATCGTCGGCTCCAGCCAGACCCGCATCATCGAAACGGGTCAGGCACCCATCGTTTACACACCAAGGTCAGCACCGTGACCCAGCCACTCCATAACTTCGCCCACGCTGTAGGCCTCGCTCCGATCCGGGATCGCAGGGCGGTCGATCATGATCACCGGCAGACCAAGTTCGCGCGCCGCCTTGATCTTGGCATAGGCTCCGGTACCACCTGCGTTCTTGGAGACGATCAGGTCAATGCCGTACGCTTCCATCAAGGCGCGGTCGTCGGCAGCCGAAAACGGCCCGCGCGATACAAGGACATGGTGGTCCGGAAAGGGTGGCGGGTTTTGCGGCGGGTCAACCAGCCGCAACAGGTAGAAGTGCTGGGGATTGGGGGCAAAGTCGTTCAGATGCATGCGCCCCACGGCCAGCATGATACGCGCAGCGGGGCGATCCAGCGCGGCCACAGCGCCTGCAATATCAGGAACATGTGTCCAGCTATCGCCGGTTTGTGCACCCCACGGCGTACGGGTCAAGGCAATCAGAGGAACGCCTGCCTCGGCACAGGCCGTTTTGGCATTGCGGCTCATCTGTGCGGCAAAAGGGTGCGTGGCGTCCACTACATGGGTGATTTGGTGAGAGACGAGGTAATCTCGCAAGCCCTCAACACCACCAAAGCCACCGATCCTCTGGGGCAGCGGTTGGCGCTTTGGCCGTTCAACACGACCGGCGAAACTGACGATGCCGCGCATTCCGGCCTTGGCCACTGCGCCCCCAAGGGACGTCGCTTCGGTCGTGCCCCCAAGGATCAGGAGGTTGCGCGTCATGTCTGATACCCCCTGGCTCACAATCATCGGAATGGGCGAGGACGGAGTTGCCGGGCTGAGCGTGCGAAGTCAAGCCGCGCTGGCACAGGCCGAAGTCGTGATGGCCCCGCCCCGACATCTTGAACTGTTAGGTAATACCACGGCTCAGACCATCCCGTGGCCCGTGCCATTCAGTGACGGCATTGACCACCTTGAAACCTTGCGTGGCCAGCGGGTCGTCGTGCTCGCCTCGGGCGATCCGTTCTGGTTCGGGGCCGGATCGGTGATCGCGCAGCAATTTGGCGCGGAAGAGTGGGCGGCACATCCCGGCACTTCCTGCTTTGCTCTTGCCGCAAGCAATCTGGGATGGGCATTGGAACGGACGACATGCCTTGGCCTGCACGCAGCGCCTATGTCCCGTTTGCGTCGGCATCTGGCTCAAGGCACGCATGCTATCGTGACGCTCCGTGATGGCGATGCGGTGGGTACTCTGGCAAAATATCTTTGCGATCAGGGCTTTGGCGACAGCACAGTCACTGTGTTCGAACATTTGGGCGGGCCACAAGAACGGGTCACAAGCCATGCGGCAACCACCCTTAATGGCACATTCAGCCATCCGGTCTGCGCCGCCATTGCGGTTGCGGGATTGGGTAATTCTCTAACCCACGCCTCAGGACAGTGCGACGACATCTTCCAAAATGACGGGCAGATGACCAAACGCCCCATCCGTGCGATCACCCTTTCGAGCCTCGCCCCCAAGCCACACGAACACCTTTGGGACATCGGCGGCGGATCGGGATCTATCGCGCTCGAATGGTTGCTCGCGCATCCAAGCACCCGTGCCACCTGCGTAGAACCCCGCGAGGATCGCGCCGTCAACATCGCCGTCAATGCGGATGCGCTTGGGGTGTCACACCGTTTGACTCTGGTGACCGGAGCGGCCCCCGAAGCCTTACACGGGCTGGAAATGCCCGATGCGGTCTTTGTCGGAGGCGGTCTGACAGCGGCGCTGCTGGATGACGTCATCGCCCTGCCCGCCCGGCTTGTCATCAATGCCGTCACACTGGAGGGCGAAGCGTGGCTGAGTGCCGCGCAGACCGAACATGGCGGCGATCTGATGCGCATCGAAATCGCAAATGCCAAACCCCTAGGACGCAAACGAGGATGGGCGACCTCTTATCCCGTGGTGCAATGGAGCCTGACCCGATGATCGTCGCGGGATTTGGGTTCACGACGAGTGCTACGTCGGACAGTTTACACAGCGCACTGCATGCAACGGGGTTCACCGGTGCGCTGACGAAAATCGCCAGCGCGTCGGATAAGGTGCAAACTGCCGCCTTTACCGATCTGGCGACAAACCTTGACGTTCCGGTCGCAGCAATCTCTGCCGAACAGATCGCGAGTGCGCAGACGACCACCCAATCCACAACGAGCAAGGGCGCGCGCGATACAGGATCTGTCGCCGAAGCCGCGGCGCTTGCCGCCGCAGGCCCGGGCGCGCACCTGTTGGTCACCCGCCACATATCCGCTGATCGCATGGCCACCTGCGCCATCGCCAAAGGAGCCGACACATGACCGTACATTTCATAGGCGCAGGCCCCGGTGCGCCTGATCTTTTGACGTTGCGGGGGCGCGACCTGATCGCCGCAGCGCCTGTCTGCCTCTATGCAGGGTCGCTTGTCCCCGAAGCAATCCTTGGCCATTGCCCACCTCACGCACGGGTGGTGAACACCGCCGCCATGGACCTTGATCAGATCATGGAAGAGATCAGTGCCGCCCATTCCAAGGGCCACGACATCGCCCGGCTTCATTCTGGCGATCTGTCAGTCTGGTCAGCAATGGGCGAACAGTTGCGCCGCCTGAAGGCTGCGGACATCCCCTTTACCGTGACCCCCGGTGTGCCGTCCTTTGCCGCCGCCGCCGCCACCCTTGGGGCCGAACTGACCTTGCCCGGTGTGGCCCAATCGGTGGTTCTGACGCGCACGCCGGGACGCGCATCTAGCATGCCTGCGGGCGAAAGCCTCACCAACTTCGCCGCCACAGGCGCGACACTTGCCATTCACCTGTCCATTGGCAATCTCACCCAAGTGATCACCGACCTTACCCCCGCCTATGGCGCAGATTGCCCTGTCGCTGTGGTCTACCGCGCAAGCTGGCCAGACCAGCAGGTGATTCACGCAACGCTCGCGACCCTGCAGGACGCCATGGATGCAGGCATCTCGCGCACTGCGCTTATCCTTGTCGGCCGCGCCATCGGGGCCGAGCAGTTCGACGAAAGTTGCCTTTACGCCCCGGATTACGACCGCCGGTATCGCCCTCAAACCGCGGACAGCCCTTGGGCAAGCTGGAGCCACGGAGATGACTAACCCCCCCGGACTGATGATCTCGGCCCCGGCCTCGGGCACGGGCAAAACCACGGTAATGTTGGGATTGTTGCGCGCGCTGCGCGACGACGGGCTCGTGGTGCAGCCCTACAAATCGGGGCCCGACTATATCGATCCGGCCTTTCATCTGGCTGCCGCCGGGCGGCCGTCGTTCAACTTTGACACGTGGGCGATGGACGCGGACCTATTGGGTGGGATCAGCGGGCAGCAGGATGGCGCAGACATCTGCGTGGCCGAAGGATCCATGGGTCTGTTTGATGGGGTCGCAACGCGCGGCCAGTCCGGGTTCGGGTCCAGTGCAGAGACGGCGCTGGCCATGGGCTGGCCTGTTGTCCTTGTGATCGACGTCGGCGGGCAAGCGCAATCGGCTGCGGCCACAGCGCTTGGGTTCAGGATGTACAATCCCGATCTGCCCTTTGCGGGCGTGATCCTGAACCGGGTTGCCAGCCCCCGGCACGAGCGGTTGACGCGTGTTGGAATGGAACAGGCAGGGATCACCGTTTTGGGTGCGTTGCCGCGTCGGGGCGATCTGAAACTGCCCGAACGGCATCTGGGTCTGATTCAGGCTGTAGAACACCCTGATCTTGAGGCGGCGATTGCGGGATACGCCGAATTCTTGCGGGAAAATGTTGATCTTGAGGCGATACGCGCCGCCGCCAAGGCTGGGCGAGCAGCGCCAGTGCACCCTTTGCCATTGCCGCCCGCACAACGGATCGCGCTGGCCCGAGATGCCGCATTCTCCTTCACCTATCCCCACTTACTTACGGGATGGCGTGCCGCCGGGGCGGAAATCCTGCCCTTCTCTCCGCTGGCCAATCAGGCACCGGACCCAACGGCCGATCTGGTCTGGCTGCCCGGCGGATATCCGGAACTGCACGCGGGCACGCTGGCAGGGGCGACGACGTTCAAAGCCGGACTGCGCAAACACGCCGAAACCAAGCCCGTGCACGGAGAATGCGGTGGGTACATGGCCCTCGGCGAGGTCCTGATCGACAAAGAGGGAGCACGCCACGAAATGGCTGGGTTGCTGGGGTTGGTGACGTCGTACGAAAAGCGGAAGTTCAACCTTGGCTACCGCCGCGCCGTGTTGGAGCGCTCGATGCCGGGCTTTGACACTGGAACCGCCTTGCGCGGGCACGAGTTCCACTATTCCTCGATCATCGAACAGCCTGACGCAGCACTTGCGGCGGTCTTTGATGCAGATGGCAATCCTGTGACACAAACCGGATCGCACAAAGGCAATGTGACGGGCACCTTCTTTCACCTCATCACGAGCGAGGCATCATGAGCGGCTTTGTCAGTTTTGTGGGCTCAGGCCCCGGCGATCCCGAGCTGCTGACGCTCAAGGCCGTAGATCGGTTAAAGCGTGCCGATGCGGTGCTGTTTGACGATCTTAGTGCCGGGCCGATCCTGACCCATGCCCGCGGTGGAGCGGACCTCGTGGGCGTCGGTAAACGGGCTGGTCGCCCGTCACCCAAGCAGAACCACGTGAGCCAACTCTTGGTGGACTACGCTGAAACCGGGCAACGGATTGTACGGCTGAAGTCAGGAGATGGCGGAACGTTTGGACGGCTGGAAGAGGAAATTGACGCGCTGAAGGCCGCAGGAATCGCGTATGAAATCATCCCCGGTGTCCCCTCGGCCTGCGCAGCAGCTGCAGCGGCGGGCATTCCGCTGACCCGGCGGCTGACCGCACGGCGGGTACAGTTCGTCACAGGCCACGATGTGCGTGGGGCCTTGCCAGACGATCTGAATCTCGCCGCTCTCGCCGATGCGCAGGCGACAACCGTGGTCTTCATGGGCCAACGTACGTTCCCTGCCTTTGCTCAAATGTTGATGGATGCGGGCCTGCCTGCTGATACCCCTGCTCTCCTGGCCGAAGGAGTGAGTACACCCGCACAGGCCCTTCGCCGGATGAGTATTGCGGACCTTTCCCTCAAACTGAGCCAAGGGGTTAGCGACGCGCCCGCTTTGATCCTTTACGGAGCGTTGGCAGATGGGTGACGAAGTCCCGCTTCATCTCGCACAATTATCCATGGGGGAGGCGCGCGGCGCCATGCCAAAGCCACCGTAAAAGAGTGACCCAAGCGCGGCGTGGCAAATCCATACTTCAAAATGCCGCATCCAGACTTGCCCACCTTGGGAATCAATGTAAACGTGAGGTGACGATGGTGGCCCCGAAAGGGGTCTGAAAAGGGAACCGGGTGTAAATCCCGGACTGCCCCCGCAACTGTGACCGGTGAGCGGCCCGGCGAAAACCACTGGCGCAACATGCGTCGGGAAGGTCCGGCCCCGCAGCGACCCGGCAGTCAGGAGACCTGCCATCGCCAAAACGAAACGCGCCGGAACACCGGCCATGAATGCTGCCGGGGTGGTGGCGAGGAGACAAAAAGATGCATATCGAACCGGGTGTCGTGGACGGCGCAAAGATGGTGCTGGCCTACGGGACTGCAGCTGCAACAGCGGGCTACACATTGAAACTTGCGGCAGACGACCTGAAGTCCCATGCCCTTCCGTCACTTGTGGTGCGCAGTGTATTGGCCACCGTCGGCGGTTTCATCTTCTTCGAAATCCTGCCCCATTTTGCCGTGGGCATATCCGAAGTGCACTTTATCCTCGGCACCACGCTGTTCCTGCTGCTCGGCCCCGCCGCTGCAGCCCTTGGGCTTGCGGCTGGCCTTTTGATCCAAGGGACTGTTTTCGCGCCTTCGGACATGCCGATGTTCTTTGTGAACGTCACCACGCTTCTGTTCCCGCTCTTTGCCATTCACGCACTGGCCAAACGGATTGTGCCGGATGCCACAGCCTACGTCGATTTGAGCTATGCCCAAGTCCTTAAAATGTCAGCCATTTATCAAGGTGGTGTTGTGGCATGGGTCGCGTTCTGGGCGATCTACGGTCAGGGTGTTGGCGCCGAAAATATGCAATCCGTGCTGACATTCGGAGCAGCGTACATGCTGGTTATCCTGATCGAACCACTGGCTGACCTCGCCGTTCTGGGCGCCGCAAAGACCATCCGGGACCGCAAGACCGGCCCACTGTTCACGCAACGCCTGTTCAACGCAGCCTGAACGCGCACCTGAAACGAACCAAAGGGCTGCGCCATCCGCGCGGCCCTTTTTCGTGAGTGAGAACCATGATCGAGCTACACCTGATTGGCATCGGCACCGGCAATCCGGATCACCTGACGGGTGAGGCCCGCCGCGCCATAGCACAGGCTGATCTGTTTCTGGTGCCGCACAAACCGGGCAAATCCGATCTTGCCGATCTGCGCACCAGCGTCATCGACAGCGTGCGCGATGACGCCGTGGTTGCCCTGTTTGATATGCCGGTCCGCGATGACACGCTGCCCTATCTGACCCGTGTGGACGCGTGGCACAACGAGATCGCGCAGGTCTGGGCCAACGCAATGGCTACCCATCCTGACTCCAAGGGCGTTGCCCTCCTGGTGTGGGGTGATCCATCTTTATATGACAGCACGCTGCGCATCGCCGCCCGGCTCGATCCCGCACCAAAGCTGCACGTGGTGGCAGGGATCACGTCTGTTCAGGCGCTCACTGCGGCACACGCCATCCCTCTCAATACGCTCAACGCGCCTGTCACGATCTCGACAGGCAGACGCCTGCGAGATCACGGCTGGCCAGCGGACTGCGAAACACTGATCGTAATGTTGGACGGCGATTGCACGTTTCAGACCTTGGACGGCACATCCTTTGACATCTGGTGGGGCGCGTACCTTGGCATGCCAGAACAAATCCTTGCCCACGGACGGCTTGGCGATGTCAGTGCGCATATCATCGCCAAACGTGCAGAAGCGCGTTCCGCCCATGGCTGGATCATGGACACCTACCTGCTCCGCCGACGCGCCTAAAAATTAGGCAAGACGCCAAGCCACTGGTCGCACTGCGAACGTGGGGCTGGCCCTATGACACACAGAATGCTCTTATCCGGGCATCTGCTGGCGGACTGACCCTCGAATGACTGCACATATGACCCTGCCTACTCACGTGCCCGCGCAACCGCGGGCCATTGGGTCAGTGCGGCTGTCGACCAAAACACATGCGGGCCATTCGGTGCTGGATGGACTTTATCAAAAAGGGGCGGCCAAAGCCGTCTTTCCGCGCGCGAATGTCGGCCTTACAGCGGTACTCTTGAACACATCCGGAGGCGTCACAGGCGGTGATCGGTTTTGCTACGAAGCCGAGGCTGGCCCGGGCACTCACCTGACCCTTACCACCCAAGCCTGCGAACGGGCTTATCGCGCACAGGATGGGGAAACCGGGCGGGTCAGCACCACATTGCGAGTCGCGGATGGGGCGAGCCTTTGGTGGCTTCCGCAGGAAACGCTTGTCTTTGACGGTTGCGCACTGGAACGACGGCTTGCGTGCGATATCGTAGGGACAGGTCGAGCCTTGATCGTCGAGCCGATTTGTCTTGGCCGCCTTGCAATGGGCGAGGCGCAGGTGCACGGCCACATCTCAGACCGGATCAGCATCACGCGCGACGGTGCGCCGCTTGTCGAAGATGCCTGGTGCCTGAGCGGTGATATCACAGCGCAAATGGCGCAAAGCCCCACGGGTGGTGGGGCGGCGGCAATGGTCTCTCTTACATACATTGCACCCGACGCCGAAGCACGGCTGGACCCGGTTCGCGCCCATCTTCCAACGACCGGCGGGGCAAGCCTGCTGGCTGATGATGCGCTTGTGCTCCGTCTTCTCGCGTCTTCGGGATACGCCTTGCGCGCCTCACTTCTGCCTATTCTTGACCAACTGACGGGCGGTGAAATGCCGCTCTGCTGGAGACTATAAAACATGCAACTCACCCCGCGTGAAAAAGACAAACTGCTCATATCCATGGCCGCCGAAGTGGCGCGCAAGCGCCTTGCGCGCGGCGTGAAGCTTAACCACCCGGAGGCGATTGCACTGATCACCGACGCCGTGGTTGAGGGCGCGCGCGACGGCCATTCGGTCGCGCATATGATGGAAGCGGGCGCGCAGGTCATAACCCGCGATCAATGCATGGCAGGCGTGCCCGAGATGATCCACGACGTGCAGGTCGAAGCCACCTTTCCCGACGGGACCAAGCTTGTCACCGTCCACAACCCCATTCGCTAGGAGGATGCGCTCATGATCCCCGGAGAAGTCTTTCCCGCCGATGGCAGCATCGAACTCAACAGTAGCTCGGAGGCAATAACGTTGCATGTGGCCAACACCGGCGACCGGCCTGTGCAAGTCGGGTCGCACTACCACTTTGGAGAGGCCAACGCCGCGTTGGATTTCGATCGTGATGCCGCACGTGGTATGCGTCTGGACATTGCCGCCGGAACGGCGGTGCGGTTCGAGCCGGGACAGGAACGTGATGTACAGCTGATCCCGCTGGGCGGAGGACGAATAGTATACGGGTTTAATCAACAGGTGATGGGCGATCTTTGAGCAGGGCAAACTTTTTGAAAGGAACAGATGATGTGTGACGTATGTGTGATGAACGCGGTCAAAGACCGGATGCTGTCGCGACGCGACTTCTTCAAGACCACTGCCGCCGTCGGTGCCGCAGCCACGGTTGGTATAGCCGCAGCCCCCGCTGCTATGGCCGCCGGACACGGCGGCGTGGTCGACATGACCCACAAGCTCAGCCCTGACTTTCCTACGTTCTTCGGAGTGCCTGGCATCTCGATGGAACAGCAGTTCAACTTTGCCGAACATGGGTTCAACTTGATGAACCTGACGATCAACGAGCACACGGCCACCCATATTGATGCACCCCTGCACTTTTCGGCGGACGGGACATCGGTTGATGAAGTCCCTGTGTCGGACCTCGTCATTCCTTTGTGTGTGATCGACATCGCAGCCAAGGCGGCAGAGAACCCAGATGCGCAAGTGACACCGGATGACCTGAAGGCGTGGATCGCCGCCAATGGCGATATCCCGGACAAAGCCTGCATTGCGATGCACTCAGGCTGGGCGGCAAAATCGGGCGATGCGGCGGCCTATGTCGGCAACGACGCAGATAACGTCAAACACTTCCCTGGCTTCCACATCGAAGCGACACAGATGCTGCTAGAGGAGACCACCGCCGCGGCGATAGCCGTCGACACACTATCGCTGGATCATGGTCCCTCTCCCGATTTCGTGACGCACTACGCTTGGTTACCAGCGGGTCGCTACGGGATTGAGAACCTTGCTGGCTTGGAGAATGTGCCAGCCGCAGGGGCCACGCTGGTTGTGGGCGCGCCCAACCATGTGGGTGGCACCGGCGGCCCTGCGCGCATCTTTGCGATGGTGTGACGTTGGCGAACTTAAAAATGATTGAGGTGATCCAAAATTGACCCCGGAAACTCCAATCCCAAAAGCACGCCCACAAGACAGGTGGGCGTGCGGCCATCCACTGCGGATCAGTTTCTGCGTCGAGGCCTCCCTTTGCCCAGGTCTTCGTCCCCCGCTTCGTAACAAATCCAAACGGCTGAAAGTGCACGCGCACTTTGAAGTCGAAAATCTCTAAAAACCGAGCGTTTTTAATCGCGTAACATCAAGGATTTAGAATGCCCACATCCATCTCCCGCCGCGACTATGCTGCCATGTTCGGCCCCACTGTGGGCGACAAAGTGCGCCTTGCGGACACCGACCTGATCATTGAGGTCGAACGCGACCTAACGGCCGAAGGTGCAGGCGCAGCTTCGACCGGGGGCAGCGGTGACAACGCCATGCTCTATGGCGAAGAGGTCAAGTTTGGTGGCGGCAAAGTCATCCGGGACGGCATGGGGCAATCCCAAGTCACCCGCGCTGAAGGCGCAGTTGACACCGTTATCACCAACGCGCTGATCGTGGACCATACCGGCGTCTTCAAGGCCGATGTTGGCCTAAAGGACGGGCGCATCGCAGGCATCGGCAAGGCAGGAAACCCGGACACTCAGCCGGGCGTGAACATCATCATCGGTCCAGGCACCGAGGCCATCGCGGGCGAAGGCAAGATCTTGACCGCTGGCGGGTTTGATTCACACATCCACTTCATTTGCCCTCAGCAGATCGAGGACGCCCTGCATTCCGGCCTCACCACGATGCTCGGCGGCGGCACAGGCCCCGCGCACGGCACGCTGGCAACGACCGTGACACCCGGACCCTGGCATTTAGGGCGTATGTTGCAGGCAGCTGATGCGTTCCCGATGAACCTCGCCTTTGCAGGCAAGGGCAATGCGTCCCTCCCTGCTGCTTTGGAAGAACAGATCAAAGGCGGCGCGTGCTCGCTGAAACTGCACGAAGACTGGGGCACCACCCCTGCGGCGATCGACTGCTGCCTGTCTGTCGCTGACGCCATGGACGTGCAAGTTATGATCCACACTGACACGCTGAACGAAAGCGGCTTTGTTGAAAATACAGTCGCAGCAATGAAGGGCCGCACCATTCACGCTTTCCACACCGAAGGTGCAGGTGGTGGACACGCGCCCGACATTATCAAAATTTGTGGTGAAGAGCATGTACTCCCCTCTTCCACCAACCCCACACGCCCCTTCACCGTGAACACCCTCGAAGAACACCTCGACATGCTGATGGTCTGTCACCACCTCGACAAATCGATCCCGGAGGACGTGGCCTTTGCCGAAAGCCGGATCCGGCGCGAGACCATTGCCGCCGAAGACATCCTGCACGACATGGGCGCGTTTTCGATCATCGCAAGCGACAGTCAGGCCATGGGTCGCGTCGGCGAGGTGCTGATCCGCACATGGCAAACAGCAGACAAGATGAAGAAACAGCGCGGACGCCTGCCCGAAGAAACCGGCGAGAACGACAATTTCCGCGTGCGCCGCTACATCGCCAAGTACACGATCAACCCCGCGATTGCGCATGGGATCAGCCACGAGATTGGGTCCATCGAAGTCGGAAAGCGGGCCGATCTGTGCCTTTGGAACACCGCATTCTTTGGTGTGAAGCCTGAGATGGTCCTACTTGGTGGCACCATCGCCTGCGCGCAGATGGGCGACCCCAACGCGTCTATCCCGACGCCGCAACCGGTCTACACCCGGCCCATGTTTGGCGCTTATGGGCGCAGCGTAGAACGCTCGGCGGTAACGTTTGTCTCGGCTGCGGCCCAAGCCGAAGGAATCGGGGCAAGCTTGGGTTTGCACAAGGACACCGTCGCGGTGCAGAACACCCGCCAGATCGGCAAGAAAGACCTCAAGCTGAACGATGCCACGCCACATGTGGAGGTGCATCCGGAGACATACGAAGTGCGCGCGGACGGTGAGCTTCTGACTTGCGAGCCCGCCGAAGTGCTGCCAATGGCGCAGCGGTATTTCTTGTTCTAGGCCCCCGCATGACGCCCAAACCAAGCTGCTCCCGACCGCCCCCAGGGCGGGGGCTACACAAATACACGCGGCCGGGGACCGCCCTTTGAACCGAATGACAATGTTGACCGCCCAAACCTACCACGCGCACACCCACGATGCGCCCATTGACCACGTAGAACTCACCTACGAGGACCGCTTTTTGCGGCGCAAGGTGCTGACACTGTCCTCCGGTTCACAACTTCTTGTGGACTTGGCCCACACGACTTCGCTGGATCATGGCGGTACCTTGATCACCACGGATGGGGGCGAAGTCCGTATCGATGCGGCACCTGAACCGCTGCTCGAAGTGACCGGAGAGGCCCTCCACCGCATCGCGTGGCACATCGGCAACCGCCACACCCCCTGCCAGATCGAAGCCACCCGCCTGCTGATCCAGCGCGATCACGTGATGGCCGATATGCTGAGCAAGATCGGGGCCACAACGCGCGATGTCGTTGAACCTTTCACCCCGGAAGGCGGCGCTTATGGGCATGGCCGCACGCACGGGCACGATCACAGTCATTCGCACACATGAGCGATCCGGCCCTCACCCTGATGCAGTGGCTGTCCCCCGCGTTTCCGGTTGGGGCATTCGCCTATAGCCATGGGCTGGAACAGGCCGTTGCGGACGGGCAGGTTACAGATGATGCCAGCTTGCAGAACTGGATTGCGGTTCTGATCTCGGAAGGCTCAGGCAAGGCAGATGCGGTGCTGCTGTCCGCGGCCTACCAATCAGACGCACCAGAACAAATCGACGCCACCGCCCGCGCCTTTGCCGCCAGCGCAGAACGATTGAAGGAGAGCGATTTGCAGGGCGCCGCCTTTTGCGACACCGCACGCGCGGTCTGGAATATCACTATCAGTGGTTTCACCTATCCCGTCGCGGTTGGCGCGGCGGCCAGCGCGATGGCTGTGCCGCTGGCCCAGACCATCCCGCTCTATCTGCACGCCTTTGCATCCAACCTTGTCGCCGCCGCGCAACGGCTCATGCCACTGGGCCAAACGGCTGGGCAAAGGGTGCTGGCAAATCTCGCCCCGATCATTGCGGCCACAGCCAGCAACGCACAGAAGGCGTCGGTTGACGATCTGTCGGCCACCAGCTTTGCTGCCGACATCGCCGCGATGCGCCATGAAACGCTGACACATAGGATCTTTCGCACATGACCCAACTCAATGGCCCCCTGCGGATCGGAATCGGCGGTCCCGTGGGCGCAGGTAAAACGACGCTCACGGCTGCGTTGGCAACCGCGCTCAAGGGACAGCACTCCATTGGAGTGATCACCAACGACATCTACACACAGGAAGACGCCGAGGAACTGATGCGACGCCAAATTCTGCCACAAGACCGGATCATTGGTGTGGAAACCGGGGGCTGTCCGCATACAGCGATCCGCGAAGATGCCTCGATCAACCTGGCGGCTGTGGCTCAGATGCAGGCGAGTCACCCAGACGTCGAAGCCATCCTGATCGAAAGCGGCGGTGACAACCTGAGTGCAACATTCTCACCAGAACTGGCAGACATCACACTTTATGTGATCGATGTCGCCGCAGGCGAAGAGATCCCGCGCAAGGGCGGACCTGCGATCACGCGATCCGATTTGCTGATCATCAACAAAACAGACCTTGCGCCCCATGTGGGTGCCTCGCTTGAGGTGATGGAGCGGGATGCCACGCGGATGCGGGCCGGGCGCCCCTTTGTCTTTGCCGCTCTCAGACATGGACAAGGGGTGGACGAGATCATCACTCAAATCCGCGCCTTGTCCGGTCTGGGCATGACCACAGTCTGACAAGACGCAGAAACGGCCGGAGTGTGTTGGTACAAACACTCCGACCGCTTCGCACCAAAGGTCACTCGTTACTTGCCTCCGGCTGTGGCGATCAGCCGACGACGACCTTGAAACGTTTGAAGGTCTTGAACAGGCTTTCGATGGTTTCGGTATTCAAAAAGCTGCCGGGGGCCGCGCTCTTCTGCAGAAGCTTGAAAATCGCCTTTGCAGTTGTTTTGTCGCCGGACATCCACGAATTGACCATGTCTTCGATGCGATTGCGCACTTTCGCATCCGGCTTTTCAAACCCGCACAATTTCAGCTTTGTGATATCAACTTTGAAGGCACCCGTTACGGTCAAACCCTTCTTGGTTTTAACCGCGTCAATGAACTCGGCAGGTGAGGCCGTCAGTTTGCTGCTACGGATCGCCACCTTGGCACAGGCGACGGCACCGCTCTTGTCGCCCTTGATCATACACACCATGACTCCGCGCAAGGCGGACATGTCGCTCACGTTCAGGCGGATAGAGATGTCATCGGCACTGCCGAACTTCTTTTCTGCGGCCGCGAGCAAACGTGTTGTGTGATGGCTTTTGAAGGCCGGACAGCTTTTGACATCAAAGAAATCGGACATGATTTCCTGTTCGATAAAGTTGCGGCAGTTCGCCTCAACGAGGTCCGCAATGCCTTGCCAAAGGCGCGGTTCGTGGTCGTTGCTTTGGATCAGATCTGTCGCCATTGCTTTGATGTGGTTGGGCAGATCGATACGGTTGGATGCGTTGGGGGCAATGTAGTCCGTGTAGACGACCGCCCGCTTGGGTGGATTGATCAGAAACTTGATCCGGTTTTTGACCTCATTTGATGAGTAGGTCTGCAGCATCATGCGGCTCAACTCACGATCGCCAAAAGCTCGGCCACGGTCGAAGGGTAGGTCAGTCCGTCAATTTTCTGGGGCATCTTTTCATCTCCATTTTCAGGGCGCGGCGTGCGCTGGGGTTACGGAAAGAAAACACGGAGGTCCCACGGATTATTCATTTTCAATTTAAACTTTTTTCTCAGCTGCTGGTTCTGGTCACTTCTTGCGCCGATACAGCGCGTGAAAAAAAGGCGCACCGAAGTGCGCCTTGCTTTGTCGCGAATTGTAAGGCGGAAGTGTCCTCCGCAACGTGTTTTTTAGAACTCGACGACCGCCCGGATCGATTTGCCCTCGTGCATCAGGTCAAAGCCGTGGTTGATCTCATCCAGTGACAATTTGTGTGTGATCATCGGATCGATCTCGATCTTGCCGTCCATGTACCAGTCCACGATTTTGGGCACATCAGTGCGCCCCTTGGCGCCGCCAAAGGCCGTGCCGCGCCAGACGCGTCCGGTGACCAGCTGGAATGGACGGGTCGAGATTTCCGCGCCCGCCGGGGCGACCCCGATGATGATGCTTTCGCCCCAACCCTTGTGGGCGCACTCAAGTGCGTCGCGCATCACCTTGGTGTTGCCTGTGGCGTCAAAGGAATAATCCGCACCGCCCTTGGTCAGTTCCACAAGGTATCCCACCAAATCGCCGTCCACCGCTGTGGGATTGACGAAGTCGGTCATACCAAAATACTTGCCGACCTCGGCCTTGTCGTCGTTCAGGTCCACACCGACAATCTGGTCCGCACCGGCAAGGCGCAGGCCCTGGATCACGTTCAACCCGATGCCGCCCAGACCAAAAACCACGCAGCGTGCGCCGATCTCGACTTTGGCGGTATTGATCACCGCTCCGATGCCCGTGGTCACGCCGCAGCCGATATAGCAAATCTTGTCGAATGGCGCGTCCTTGCGCACCTTGGCCAGGGCGATTTCGGGCACGACGGTGTGGTTGGCGAAGGTGGAACAGCCCATGTAGTGGTGGATCGGTGTACCATCAAGCATCGAAAAACGTGTGGTGCCGTCCGGCAGCAGACCCTGCCCTTGGGTGATCCGGATTTTCTGGCACAGGTTGGTTTTGCCAGAGAGACAGTATTCGCATTCGCGGCATTCCGGCGTGTAAAGCGGGATGACATGATCACCAACCTCAAGAGTGGTAACCCCCTCGCCCACCTCCAGAACGACGCCTGCTCCTTCGTGACCCAGAATAGCCGGAAATATCCCTTCTGGGTCATCACCGGATCGGGTGAATTCATCCGTATGGCACAGGCCGGTGGCCTTGATCTCTATCAGCACTTCGCCTTTGCGGGGGCCATCCAGGTTGACCTCCATGATCTCAAGAGGCTTGCCGGCT
Organism: Tateyamaria sp.; assembly: GCF_039945315.1. Lineage (GTDB taxonomy): Bacteria > Pseudomonadota > Alphaproteobacteria > Rhodobacterales > Rhodobacteraceae > Tateyamaria. Next base: position 66,368 of record NZ_JBDUXB010000003.1, read on the forward strand.
TCGACGGCGACTGCGGCGCGGGTTTTCATCATGGTCCAAATCTCCTCACGTATTTGCGCCCACAAGGCCCGCCAAACACCGTTCTGTCAATGGCGCGAGTGTAGGCAGGAAAGGCAGATCGGCCCTTCGGGGAGGATTTTTTAGAAACAGAGAAGTGAGACCTGTCCGGTGCGTTCTCGTCAGGACGTCGGTTTTTTGTGCAGGATGGCCGACAGAACGCGCATAAGTTCTGCCTGCGGGTCATCCGCGGCCCCGTCGCTGCGCCACGCCACGTGGTGATCCGGGCGGATCAACACGCAACCCGCATCCGTCACTTCCCGCGCCCGCGCCCAGTCCCCGGTGTGATCCACAAGCGACTGGCGCGGTCCGATCACGTGGGCCGCCATCTTGATCCCAAGTGCGTCGGCAACGGCGACAGCGGCATCTGCCCATTCCATACCACTTAGCCCGGTCAGCAAGGCAAACCCGCCCTTGGTCAGATCTAGTGTCGAGTGTTTCGCTCCGTGCACATCATAAAGCCAGACATGCGGGATGCGCGCGCCGGGCCAAGTGGTCGGTTGGTAGTGCAATTCTTGGTCCTCTGCGAAGGCGGGTTCGACTGTCCCGTCGCTGACCACAGCGTCCGAGCGATAGCGCTGGTTCATCTCGACCCCGTGCGCGTCGAACTCGTACTTCTTGAAGGCAATGGCCTCGCGCAATGCGGCGCGCTGTTTCTCGGCATCTGGCGTACTGTCGCAGCGTTTTTCCATATTCGCCTGCATAACATCCGGGTCCGTATGTCCAATCAGGCCAAGCGCTTCGAAGATCGGGCCAAATTCGCCGATGGACTGGTTGGCGCGCGTCACGATTTGCTTGGCGATCGGCGCGCGTTCGACGTTGTAGGTGTCGAGCAGGCCCGCACCCGCCTGCCCCTTCAGCACGGCTGCGATTTTCCAAGCCAGATTGAACGCATCCTGGATCGACGTGTTCGACCCCAGGCCGTTGCTGGGCGGGTGGCGGTGCGCCGCATCCCCCATGATGAACACCCGCCCCTTGGACATTTCGGTGGCGTAGGCGTCATTGACCGTCCAATAGCTAATCGACTGCATCTCGATCTCAAGCTCCGAGTCACCCACCAGATCACGGATGATCTTCTTGGCCTCTTCATCGGTCAATTCGGGGCGCTCACCATCGATGTCATAGCCCCAGATCGCCATCCATTCATTCCAGGGGCGGATCATGCGCACAACGCCCATGCCGATGCCGCCCACGTTGGATCCCGGCTGCATAACCCAATAAAGGACCGACGGGCGGTGCGCGACATGTGCAGTCAGGTCCGCTTTGAACAGAAGGTTAATTGAGCCTGCGACACCCATTTTGCCTTCAATTGGGACACCAATGTGTTCGGCAACCAGTGAGTTGCCGCCATCGGCCCCCACGAGGTATTTCGAACGCACGGTAAAGGTCTTGCCCGTCAACCGGTCGAGGATCGTTGTCGTCACACCTTCGGCGTCAGCTTCATGGGTTTGGTACTCGCAGGACATTCGCGCCTGTGTGCCCCGCGCGCAGGCCGTCTTGAACAGGAGTGGTTCCATGAACGTTTGCGGCAGATCGTTCATTTTGCTTGGCGAACTCAACTGATGCTCGGCACGGCTGTTAGGATGGGTGCCCCATGTCTGGATACGCCCCAGTTCCTCGCCTGTCAGGCTTTCGCAGAACACATTGGTGCCCATGAGATCCTGTTCGGTTGCATGCATGTAGGCCTCAGCTTCGACCTCGGGGCCAAGATCCCGCAACACTTCCATGGTGCGTTGGTTCGTAATGTGCGCGCGGGGGCTGTTGGCCAGCCAACGATAGCGGTTCACAGCCATGTTCTCGATCCCATATGAGGACAGTAGTGCTGCGCAAGCCGAACCCGCGGGTCCGGTGCCAATGATCAGCACATCGGTGGTCATATCTGCCATGGTGCGTTACCCTCCCAAGGATATTCCTTCATGCGGCGGCACACCCTCCCAAGCGGCCAGCCTCGGTATTTGACATCACTTTGAACAATTTGGGGAGAGAAAAGTAAGACACCTCAATGACTTTGTTGCCACCCGTCGTCACTCCGTTCTGTTTATGGCAAAACAGCCCAAGCCATCACCAGATAGGTCCATTGGTGCAAAGCCTGATCCACACCAAAAGCACGCCAGTATCCGGCCTGATCCGGGCCATGGCCTGAGCGATCCGACCACACGCCCTTGGCCCAATCGATATGAAAATGCACAGCCCATTCGATCGCTGAAACGGTCAGAGCCAGCCCAAAAGGCACTCCCATAAGGACGAATGCGATCAGCGACCCAGCACCGTGAATGCCCGCGTGGTAAAAGCGCCCAACGTGCATGTATCGACCTCGGTCGCGCAACATAAGAGCGGTTTGCAGGTAGAAATCCGCAAACAGATGCTTGGCCTGCAGCAAGAACAGCAGCCCTAATACAAAATAAACAGGATCACTCAAGGACGCACCTTTACGGATTTCACTGCCCCCTATCCTAGGATGGCAATCCGCTCTGGGCAATCCACCTCGCGCATGTGTTCAATATCGTGCCACAAAGCATTGATTTAAGGACCCGCGCGCGCTTAGATTAGATGCAGGCGCAGGGCGTCAATATTGCGCAAGGTCAAAGCTATCGAATCCTCCATTTTTGCCTTTATCTGGAAGTATTCCAAACGCGATCAGCTGATCTTATTGATGGTCACGCTGTCCCTTTTTCCTTTGCTCTATCTCACGTTGGAGCTGCCCAAGCAGATCATCAATGATGCGATCGGGTCGGGTTCTTCGACGATCACAGCCTTCGGCATGGAGTTTTCTCAGATCAACTACCTGTTGGTACTCTGTGGCGGGTTTTTGCTGGCAGTTACCGCCCATGGGCTGATGAAAATGCGGATTAACACCATGAAGGGCGTGTTGGCAGAACGGTTGCTACGTCGCTTTCGCTATACGCTGATCGCCCGCATACTGCGCTTTCCCCAACCTTACTTTGAGCGCACGAGCCAAGGTGAGTTGGTCAGTATGGTCACCGCCGAGAGCGAACCTATGGGCGGACTGATGGGGGATGCCGTGGCACAGCCTGTCTTGCAGGCGGGCCAGATGCTGACCATTCTTGGCTTTCTGTTCCTGCAATCAGTAGCTTTTGGCCTTGCGGCCTGCGCGCTGATCCCTTTGCAGGCTTGGCTGATCCCGAAACTACAGCGCCAAATCAACCTTCTGAACAAGAAACGGGTGATACAGGTCCGCGCATTGGCGGCAGAGATTGGTGAAGGGGCAGTCGGCGCCTCGACTCTACGCGTGAACGGCGGCTGGCGCTATCGGATGGCAATGATCGGCGATCGGCTCGGGCGACTGTTTGAGATCCGGTTCCAGATCTACCAGAAGAAATTCTTCATGAAGTTCCTCAATAACTTCATCACGCAACTCACCCCATTCTTTTTCTTTTCCATCGGCGGTTACCTCGTCATTCAGGGGCAGGTCACCATTGGGGCGTTGGTCGCCGCTTTGGCCGCCTACAAAGACCTGTCTTCTCCTTGGAAAGAGCTGCTGGCCTACTACAACCAGTCTGCCGACATGTCCCTGCGCTGGGAAACGATCACAGAACGCTTTGCCCCCGACGACATGGTGGATGAGGCCTTGTTTTATGGCCCCGCTCCTGAGGCCCCGCGCCTAACGGGTGACATCGTTTTGGATCAGGTGACCGTGCGGGACGGCGACGGCAACCCGGTGCTAGAGGACATATCGATCACGCTGCCCGCCAGGGGCCTGATTGGCGTCAGCGCAGAGAACGACGAAGACCGACGCGCGCTTGCAGAGGTGCTGACGCGAGAAACTTTGCCCACCAGTGGCACGGTCACGCTGTCCGGGCAAAACATCACGGCCTTGCATCAAGCTACTATTTCAAAACGGATCGGCCACGCCAGTTCACGGCCCATCCTGTTTCAGGGCAGCTATGGGCAGAACGTGATGATGCCAATGCGCGCGGCGCCACTGGAGCCGGGAGATGACACAGAATTCGCCCGCGAGGCTGTGCGCGCAGGCAACTCCCCCGACATGCTCAAGGCTCATTGGGTCGACCCGACCCTTGCCGGGGTCGACGACAGAGATCAGTTGCGCGCTTGGTGGTATACTTTGATCGATGGATCGGGCAGTGGCGAGGTACTGACACGGCGCACGTTGGATCAGGCATGTGACGCCGAAAAACACCAGGCTCTGACGACCGCCCTGATCGACTTGCGCCCCAAAGTCGCGGCAGCGATTGAGGATGCGGGTCTGTCAAACTTTGTTCACCGGTTTGACAGAGAGGCGTATAACCCCGCGCTCCCAATTGCGGAAAACCTGCTTTTTGCCACTCCATGCGAGACGATCACACCCGAAATTATCGAAGCAAAGCTCGAATTCCTGCGCCTGCTCCACGCACTCGAACTGGCCGGCAATCTCGAACAACTGGCCCGTAACATCATCGAAATGCTGCGTCAGATCTTTGGCGCCAATGGTACCGACCACCCCCTGTTTCGCAAGGTCGGGCTGGACGTCGAGGTCTATGAGGCCGCCCTTGATCTTGTGAACCGCAAACCGCCCGGATCAGAGATCACGGATGGTGACTTGGCGCTGCTGCTTAGCGTGCCCTCGGCGGTGACCGCTGAACAGGTTGGCCAATCCTTTCCTGAAGAGATCAAAGGCCGCATTCTGGCCATGCGCGCCCAGCACGGGGACACGCTGCGAGAGCAGATGGATGACCTTTTTGTCCCGATCGACGAAGGGTCATATGTCTTTGGGCTGACCGTTCTGGAAAATGTGTTGTTTGGCAAAGTGGCCGAAGGGGCCGGGACAAGGGGCGAAGAGTTGCGGCGCATCGTGGTTCAGGTCCTCGCGGACGAAGGCATCAGTCCGCTGGTGCTTGAACTGGTATTTGACGTGCCGATCGCCCTCGGCGGGGCCAACCTTCCGGCTCTTTTCGCCGAACCGCTGTCGATTAGCCGCGCCACGATCAAACGGCCTGATCTGTTGATCCTCGACAAGGTGATGTCCAGCTATGACCCCGAAACGCGCGAGGCGCTGATTGCCAATTTGCGTAAACTGCTTCCAGAGTCGATCATCGTCTTCCTAGATGACGCCTTTGAGGACGAAGGCGTTTTTGATCTGCAATTTGAAGTACAGCAAGGGCGTCTCGTCGGTGCCGAAGGGGCTAGGGTCGAGGCCGACAGCGAAGTGGGCGCAGACCTCGCGCGCAAGTTGGAAGCTCTGAGCCGCACACCCCTTTTTGCAGGACTGAAACGCAAACAGCTGCGACTGTTGGCGTTCGGGGCGCGCTGGTACAAGGCCATCCCCGGTGAATACGTGTTCCGCAAACACGACGATCCCACCGACGGCGCCTATATGATTATCGAAGGGGAAGCGGACCTGCTTCTGCCGCGCCCAGGTGGCGAGGATCAACTGATCGCCACGGTCGGAGCCGGAGCGCTGGTGGGAGAACTGGGCCTGATCCGGCGCGAACCCCGTGCGCTAGACATGCGCGCCCGTACCCCACTGTCCTGCCTGCGCATCAGCGAAGAAGATTTCATGGCCGTTGTCGAAAACGATGCTGCCACTGCCTTCCGCTTGCTGCAGGTGGTGGCGGGTTATATCAAAACGTGACCGCCAGAACACAACACAGCACAGATCTTGTCCAAAATAACGTGTTAAACGCTGGTGCCCGAGGCGCACATTTGGCATTCATTGACCAAAGCCGCCCAAGATAATGCGGTGAGGTGTTGTTTTATGATCGGAACCATCCGACGTGCTCTTGTTTGCGTTGTTATCGCAACTTGTGCGGCATCCACTGCGGTCGCGCTTGAAGTGACAATCAACGCTCCGGAAGAAGTGGCCGATGACTTGCGGATCGGCTCGCTTGCCGCATCCCTTGTGGACGGTACAGACACGGGCGAGCCTGCCAGCGGCATTGAAGTGCTTAGTGCGGCGCAGGCCGACTATAGCCGGTTGATCGGCGTTCTCTATGAGAAAGGGTATTTTGCCCCCACGATCAGCATTCAGGTGGATGGCCGCGAGGTGTCGTCACTGTCTGCCGTGGCCGCGCCACCCACCATCCCACGCGTTGTGATTACGGTTGACCCAGGCTCTCAGTTCACCTTTGGCAATGTCTCGATTACGCCCCAGGCCCCGACGTCTGAACCTGTGCCCGGACTGATGCCGGGAGATACAGCACGGATCTCTACACTGCGCGCTGGAACAGCTGCTCAGATTGAAGGCTGGCGGCATGCCGGCCACGCGAAAGCCGCTGTGTCCGATCAGAAGATTACGGCGCGCCACCCAGAAAAGACGTTGAGTGCGGCGGTCACGCTTGATCCAGGCCCGCGCCTGCGGTTTGGGAAATTGATCATCGAAAGCGAAAGCGCGGTGCGCGAAGAGCGCATTCGCGAAATAATGGGCTGGGAAAGCGGTGAGGTTTTTGACCCGGAACACATCGACGATGTCCGAGACCGGATGCGCCGCACCGGAACTTTTGCTGCGGTCACGCTGACCGAGGCCGAAGAACCCAATCCCGATGGCACCTTGGATGTCACAGCGACCATCTCGGACCAACTGCCGCGGCGCTACAGTTTCGGGGCCGAATTCAGCACGCTGGATGGCGTCAGCGTCAGTGCACTTTGGCTTCATCGCAACATTTTTGGCGGCGCTGAACGCTTGCAAATCGACGGCGAGATCTCGGGGGCTGGAGGACAAACAGGCGGCGAGGACTACCGCCTGACGGCTCTTCTTTCGCGCCCTGCAACGTTCCGTACAGATCTTGAAGCTTATGCCTTGGCCGAGATCGAGCAAGTTGACGATCCGAACCTATTCTCGCGCTCCGCTCGCCTCGAAGTCGGCGGAGTTTATTTCGCCAGCGACCAAAGACAATACACATATGGCATCGGCTTTCGCCGTTCACTGACCCGGGATGATCTGGGAGAGCGCAACTATACCATCTTCACCGTTCCACTGAGCGCCACCTTTGATCATCGCGATGACTCATTGAATGCTACGTCAGGATACTACGCCAAAGTTGGACTGACCCCGTTCTTCGATATCAGCGGAACGGAGAACGGCATTGTCACTACTCTTGATTTGCGCACCTACCGGAAAGTCGGCGAAAAGGTCACTCTTGCAGTCCGGGGCGTTTTAGGCTCCGTCGCTGGGCCCGACATCACATTGGCGCCTGCCGACTTCCTATTCTTCTCTGGTGGATCAGACTCGGTTCGCGGACAGGAGTACAAGTCGCTCGGGGTCGAACTCAGCCCCGGGGTCATTATCGGCGGTAAATCCTATGTGGGTCTGTCAGGTGAGATCCGTGTCCAAACAGGTGCCAATCTCTCCGTTGTCGGCTTTTATGACGCCGGATATGTGGGCGAGGAATCATTTTACGACGGGTCTGGCGAATGGCACACTGGCTACGGGGCGGGCGTCCGTTACAACACTCCGATTGGCCCCATCCGATTTGATCTAGCGGTACCGGGAACAGGACCCGGCGACAACTCAGGGGTCGAAGTCTACATCGGGATTGGACAGGCCTTTTGATGCGTTACCTTCTGATCCTCGTTGCCTGTCTGCTCTGGCCCTTTGCCGCAATCGCGCAAGAGGCTGACGATGACGAAGACCGCGGTTTCATCGCCGGGCTACTTGAAAGCGCGTTGGGCAGTGACGGACGCACGGTACGGATTGTCGGCTTTGCCGGAGCGTTGTCCAGCACCGCAAGCATCGAGCAGATCACCATCGCTGATGATGAAGGGATCTGGCTGACGATCGACGATGTCGCACTCACATGGACCCGCAGTGCTTTACTGCGCGGTATCATCGACGTGCAGGAGCTGCGCGCCGCACGCATTCAGTTGCCCCGTACACCCGTTGCACAGCCGGGGGTGGAAGTTCCGGATGCAGAAGCCACGCCCTTTGCTCTGCCCGACTTACCGGCCTCTATCCTGCTGGAGAAACTGGACATCGGTGCCGTGGAACTTGGTGCCCCTGTGTTGGGCGAAGCGGCCACACTGTCTCTCAGCGGTAGTGCCACACTTGCGGATGGTGCGGGGGATGTCTCTTTGCGCGCGCAACGCTCGGACGGACCGCGCAGCACAATCAGCATTGATGCCTCCTATGCCAACGAGACCCGCGAACTGGCGCTTGATCTTGAGGTCACAGAGGACGCGAATGGGATTTTGTCTGGGCTGATGAACCTGCCCGGTCGCCCCAGCGTTGATTTGAACATCGACGGAAGCGGTGCGTTGAGTGACTTCACCGGCACACTGGATTTGCGCACCGATGACACTCCACGGCTTGCCGGAACACTGGCCCTGCAAAGCGAAGAAGACGGGCCAATGGACTTTGACGTGGACCTTGGCGGCGATGTCACGGCCCTTTTCCTGCCGGAATACGCCGCCTTCTTTGGCCCCGAAGTCTCTTTGAGTGCACAGGGCAATCAGGACAGCGACGGCGCGCTCACGCTCAGCCAGTTCGATCTGCAAGCCCGCGCGCTGGAACTGAGCGGTCAGGTTGCGCTGAACAGCGATCGCTGGCCCATTCTGCTGGATGTCAAAGGGCAAATTTCAGATCCCAGCGGCACACCGGTCCTGCTGCCCGGAGCAAGCGGAGCGGAAACACGCATCAACAGCGCTGACTTGGCCGTTACCTTTGATACCAGCGACAGCGACGCGCTGACTGCACAAGTCTCCATCGCCGGGCTGGACCGGGCGGAACTGACCGCCGAAGAACTCACGCTTGATCTGGACGGCACCCTGTCGGGTGACGTTGATGCCATCGGGTCGCTCGCTACCCGAATAGATCTGGCCGCATCCGGCCTCGGATTTATCGACCCCGCGCTGGCGCAGGCTATTGGCACAATCGTGCGCGGTGGGTTGGATGTGCAATATGCCGATGACGCGCCTTTGCAACTAACCAACCTGTCCTTGACCGGCGCGGCCTGGCAAGCGAGCGGGTCTACAACCGTGAAAAGGCTGAGCGAAGATTTTTCCACCGCTTTTGATCTGAAACTGGACACCCCTGACTTGTCGGCCTTTGCCACGCTCGCAGGTGTCGAACTGACCGGCGCCGGGCAGATCGGTGTGACGGGCAACGCAGCTTTGGGCGGTTTTTTTGACGTCGTGATTACTGGCACCACCCAAGACCTCGCGCTTGGCATCCCACAGGCCGACGCCGTGCTGGCAGGTCAAACTGCCGTCGACCTCGCCGCACGCCGCGATTCAACCGGGACGTTTCTAGACCGTCTGACACTAAACAACCCCGCACTATCTGCCGACGTATCTGCTAATTTGCAGTCCGGTGCCTCTGAGGCCCGCTATGCTTTCCGCCTCGACGATGCGGGGCGGGTTGTGGATACTCTCGAAGGTCCACTCAGCGTCGAAGGCAACGCGCGCCAGACAGGCGAAGTCTGGGATGTTGGGGCGACGCTGGCCGGGCCACTGGATGCATCAGCCACGTTGGATGCGCGGATTGAGGGCGCGCAGATCGATATCGACCTCGACGCGGGCGTGCCCGACCTGAAACCACTTGTGCCGCAACTGGAAGGTGGGGCGCAGTTCGCTGCCAGCGCGCAACAGCGCAACGGGGCGTGGGACTTTGACACCGAAATAGACGGACCATTTGACAGCGCAGTGACCGCCTCCGGGCGTTTTGCTGATGGCATTCTCAATGCGAACTATTCGGGCTTCCTACCTTCGCTTGATCCTTTTGCACCCGGCATTCCTGGCGCACTGAAAATGAACGGTGAGATACAGCAGGTAGCAGACGGCTACGAGTTCGCCACGGATCTGTCTGGCCCGTATGATGCTACCGTCAATGCAACAGGCGCACTGCTTGCCGGAATCCTGAACGCCAAATACTCTGCCAACGTGCCGGACGTATCTACACTCGCGCCCGGCGTCACCGGCGCGCTCGACGTGACCGGGGAAGTGCAGCAAGTACCTACTGGGTGGGAATTCGTAACGGACCTTTCCGGCCCCTATGACGCTCAGGTCAATGCGACGGGAGCACTCCTGTCCGGCATACTCAGCGCAGACTATGCAGCTCGTCTGCCAGATGTGTCTGCGCTTGCCCCGGGTATCAATGGCGCTGCGACGCTGGATGGAAACGTGCAGCAGCAAGATGACGGGTGGGCTTTTGCCACAGACCTGACGGGACCATTTGAAAGCACAGGCAAAGTTAGCGGCACCTACAAATCAGAGCAACTGGCGACCGACTTTGAACTGGCAATGCCTAATGTGGCCCCTCTTGCTCCCGGTATTTCGGGACCACTGAACGTGGCAGGCACCGTGGCACAGGTCGATCAGGGCTGGACCGTTGAAACTGAGATAGACGGCCCATACTCCAGTATCGCGAACATTGATGGCACCTACAGTGCCGATGGGGCAGCGGCACGCTATGAGGTTCAGGTGCCAGATGTGGGCGCGCTGTTGTCGGGATTCTCCGGAGCCGCCGCTCTTTCCGGAACGGCCACGCAGGTCGCGAGCGGTTTTGACGTCGATGCCACTCTTGAAGGACCCGGAGGCACCACCGCGCAGGTTCAAGGGCTGGTTGGGAGTTCTGGGGAACTCGAACTGGATGCCAAAGGACAGGCGCAGTTGGGGTTGGTGAATACCTTCATTGCGCCCCGCTCTGTTTCGGGGACTGTTGACTTTGACCTTACTGTTGACGGCCCTCCAGCGCCCTCGTCCGTGCGTGGGCGGATCAGCACTGCCGGAACACAATTTGCCGACCCCAGCCTGCCATTCTCCTTTTCGGACATCACCGCCGCTGTGGACCTGACGGGCGAACAAGCAAACCTCGGGGTAACCGCGCAGGTGAGAGAAGGCGGTTCTATTGGTGTGAACGGACCGATCACTTTGAGTGGGGCATTCCCAGCGCAACTGGAAGTCGGGCTGAACAATATCGTTGTTACGGACAACGTGAACTACACCAGCCTCGTTAATGGTGGCATATCCGTCAACGGTCCGCTTTTGGGCGGGGCAGAGATTGCGGGAACAATCGACGTGGGTGAAACGACGGTGCGCGTCCCAAACAGCACCGTGTCGACTCTCGGCTCAATCCCGGACATCACACATATCGGCGAGACCCGGCCCCAAATGCGTACACGGGAGCGAGCCGGTCTGGTGGCTCAGGAAAGCGACAATGCTAGTGGCGGTGGCAGCCCCGTTGCATACCCGCTTGATATCACGATCAATTTGCCTTCGAAGGTCTTCGTACGTGGGCGCGGGATCAACGCGGAACTCGGGGGCGACTTAAAGATCTCCGGCAGCACCGCAGACGTGATCTCAATCGGGCAGATCGATTTGATCAGAGGCCGGATCGATATTCTCAACAGGCGGTTTGATCTGACTGAGGGACGTGTGGAACTGGAGGGGCGGTTCGAACCGTTTTTGCGTCTGGTGGCAGAAACTACCACCGAAACCGGGACCGCCAGTATCATTGTCGAAGGCCCGCTGGAAGACATCGAAGTATCATTTGAATCCAACCCCGAAGCGCCACAGGATCAGGTTCTGGCGCAGGTCATTTTCGGGCGTGACATCTCGCAACTTTCTGCCTTTCAAGCGCTGCAACTGGCCAGTGCGGTTGCTACCCTGGCCGGAGTGGGCGGCGAAGGACTTGTGTCACAACTGCGCGGGTCTATTGGTCTGGATGATCTGGACATCACGACGGATGAAGATGGCAGTTCCGCCTTGCGGGCGGGCAAGTACCTTTCAGACAACGTTTATACGGACGTGACAGTTGGAGGACAGGATGGAGCCGAACTGTCCATCAACGTTGATCTAAGCGACAGCCTGACAGTGCGCGGTAGCGTGGGATCAGACAGTAACACAAGCCTTGGGCTCTTCATTCAAAAGGATTATTGAGCGCACGCTTTGACAGTGTGCCCCAATCTCCTTAATGTAGTTTTTGTATCCAAGCGGATACAAAAAGTGAGAACCTGCCATGACCACTCCCGATATGAGCCAGGGCGAAATTGCCTACGCCAAACTGCTTGCCGCCATTCGCAACGGAGAGTTCTCTCCCGGTGATCGGTTGCGAGAAACAGATGTTGCCAGCCGGCTAAATCTATCCCGAACACCAGTTCGCGAAGCTCTGCGCAGACTAGAGGCAGAGGGCATTGTCGAGCATCGCCCGCGCCTTGGAGCCATCATTCGCCAGCTGAGCCATGGTGAACTGGTAGAACTCTATGAGATGCGCAGCGTTCTGGAACGCACAGCCGCCGAGATGGCGGCCAAGCATGCGGGCCCTGCAGAGATTGCAGCGCTCCGGGACCTCAACAAGACACTTGCCTCCAGCGACCCAGCAGAGGCCGCCGCGCTCAATCAGGACTTCCATCGAGGCATTTACCTTGCCACACGCAACAGGTTCCTTTTGGACGCTGCCCGAGCACTCAACAACGCACTGATGTTACTCGGGCCAACCACGCTTGACGACCCCGCGCGGATTGCCGAGGTCAGCACGCAACATTCTGCGATCCTCGATGCTATCGCCGCCGGTGACGTCATCGGCGCGGGCGAGGCGGCGGCAACCCATTTGCAAACGTCGCTGGTCCACCGCCTCAAGGTTCTGGCCCGGTGAGAAGCACGGCGCTGACCTTTGCTATTGCTGCGGTCGGAGTCGCGGTATTTCACGCCGCCGCCCTGCCCCTCCCATGGTTGCTTGGGCCGATTGCGGCCTGCCTGATTGCTGCGCTATCGGGCGTCAAGATGAACGGGATCAAACCGCTCAACGAGGGCATGCGGACTATTCTCGGCCTCGCGGTCGGGGCCACGTTCACACCACTCGTGCTGGCCTCAATGGTGCAGATGTGGCCAACGCTAATGTTGATCCCGGTCATGGTATTACTAATTGGCCTGATCGGGGTGCCCTATTTCCAGCGTCTCTGGGGCTATGACTTTGCAACCAGTTACTACTCGACCATGCCCGGCGGTCTTCAGGACATGCTGGTGTTTGGGGAGGAGGCCGGAGGCAACCCACGCGCGCTGTCGCTGATCCACGCCACACGAGTGCTGGTGATCGTGGTGGCGTTGCCGTTTATCCTGCAAGGTCTGTGGGACGCAGACCTCAGCAACCCGCCTGGCGCGCCTGCCAAAAGCGTGCCACTGGATCAGTTGTTGTTAATGATTGCCTGTGCGCTGGTTGGCTGGCAAGGCGCCAAGCGGATCGGCATGTTCGGGGCCTCTATCCTCGGGCCTTTAATCGTGGCTGCAATCTGCGCAATCACAGGCCTTTTGCACCACCGCCCACCGGTCGAGGCGATCTGGGCCGCACAGTTCTTTATCGGGATGGGCGTCGGGATGAAGTACACAGGTATCACCATGCAAGAAGTGCGTCGTGACCTGACGGCGGGTCTGGGCTTTTGCGGCATCCTGATCGTGCTGACCCTCATCTTTGTCGAAGGAATATACCTGATGGATCTGGCCGGGGGGATGGACGCCCTGCTGGCCTTTGCCCCAGGCGGTCAGGCAGAGCTCACGATCCTTGCGCTGATCGTTGGGGCCGATGTGGCCTTTGTGATCGCACACCACGTGTTGCGGATATTCGTGGTGATCCTCGGCGCACCGCTCTTTGCACGGCTTTTCAAAGGGCCTCGGGATTGATCACATTTATGGGTGCGCCATTCGCATACGCATTGACCTGATCAAAGATGTCCGAAAACTGCAGTTCAAACTCATCCTCGGTGACAAAGCCGATATGCGGTGTCGCGAGCACGTTAGGGTGCGTAGCCAGGATATTGGTCGTATCCGTCATCGGTTCGTTGTCATAGACGTCCACCGCGGCGTGGATGCGATCACGCGCGATCTCAGCCTCAAGCACACCCGGCGCAATCAACCCGGAGCGCGATGTATTGATCAGCAGCGCGCGCGGTCGCATTGCTGCCAAGTCCTGTGCAGTGACCAGCCCTCGCGTCTCTGGCTTCAAACGCACATGAAGACTAACAATGTCGGACGTTGCGAAAAAGGCCTCGCGGCTTTCCGGGACAGTCTCGCCATCTGCTATGGCGCGCGCGCGGCCCGCTTCGGATCCCCACCATTGCACATTCATTCCCAAAGCCTTGGCATAGACCGCGACGGCGCCAGCGATCCGACCATAGCCGTACAGGCCTAAGGTGCGTCCGCGCAACGTCCGCCCCACTTCCACCTGCCACTGCCCGGCCTTCAACGAGGCCACTTGCTGAGGGATTTGGCGATAATGGGCCAACATCAAGGTCAGGGTCATTTCAGCAGCGGCGTAAGACGGCGCACCTGCATGCATATTTGAACACAGTAAAACACCGTTCGCGGAACAGGCTGGCACATCAACATGGGGATAAAAACTACGCTGACTGATCAGTTTGAGCGCGTCGAGCCGGCAGAGCAGATCCGCACCGATCTTGCTCCGTTCCCGGAACAGGACGAGGCATTCTGCATCCCGTACACGCTCGGCCAGTTTTGCCGGATCCGGTTCGTGATCTGTCCAAACCGTCACATCGTGGGCAGCCAGTTTGGCGAAACAAGGCAAAGTGCGCAGCGTGTCGAACCAGTCATCCAGAATATGAACTTTCAACGGCTTTCCATCCGATCCGCAGGAGTGGGCATGCGAGGCGTAGGCACAAAGACGGATGCATCCAATTGAGACAGGGCATCCGCAATACGTACCCTTTCGGCCAGCAGGTGATTGAACTGCGCGTCACAGCCTGAGATGGGCGTTGGGTAGGCGCTGATCTCAGCAGCCAGCAGGCGTTGCGCTGTGGCCAATTCGGCCCGCGCAACAGTCAAACAGTCGGTGTAGCTGTCTTGCATGTCTGATGTCCTTTGCTCAATTGTATACCAAGGTATACCAATTTGAGATCATATTCAATCCTGCATGATCCGTCGCGCGATATCCGCCATCAGCATGGCCTCTTGCTCTTCGCTCATATCCAGATCGTGCTTGCCATCAATCTCGAGGAAAGCGTGACCGTGCACAAACATGTGCAGCATGTAGGAACGACGTTCGATCTCCTGATCCGGGTACCCTTCGGCCAAGAAGGCACGCACCTCTCGCTTTACCACGTCAAAACACGCATCCCCGTGCGTCTGCAATTCGGGATCTTCGTCGTGATCCTTTGTCAGGCCGAACATCAGGCGGAACACACCCGGTTCGGTGCGGGCAAAGTTGGCATAACACAGACCCAGCGCCATGATCGGGGCCAGAGGATTACCAGTGGCAGCCTTTGCGGCGGCATCCATCTGGTCCCGCATGCGGTCGATTCCCGCCAATGCGACGGCGCGCACGATCTCTCCACGGTCCGAAAAATGCTTGTAAGGTGCCGCAGAACTGACGCCCGCACGGCGCGCCGCCTCGGATATAGAAAACCCATCCGCGCCCTTCTCTTCGACAAGAATACGAACAGTTTCAATAAGATGCGCACGTAAATCACCGTGGTGATACTGCGTTCGGGGGAAAGTCTCCACGTCCTGCTCCAACTTTTTTTGCCTGATGCCCTTGTCAAAGTAAGTAGCTATTACATATGCCTAAGAACAGCAAGTAAGTGCCACTCACTTCGAGTCAAGGAATGACACCATGACCCAAAGACGCCCCGAGGATACACGCAAAACGCCCCTTTGGAAGCGGGCGTTGCGCGGATTTGCAACGCTCACAGGAACGGCGTCGGTGATCGCCATCGCTGCTGGCTCGGTCTGGTTAGCCAGCGCGACTCTTGCCACCCGGGCCTCTGCTGTTGACGCGCCGCCGCCCGCACCGACCACCTCTGTCGAAGCATTGCGCATCTCACCTACAGACCAAATGAAAGTGACCCGCCAGTTCTATGGTCAGATCGAAGCCACCCAAACAGTCTCCCTCGGGTTCGAGCAGGGCGGTCGCCTCAACGTCCTGACAGTGGAAGAAGGCGACCGCGTCGAGGCCGGAGATGTTATAGCGAAACTCGACACGCGCATCCTGATGACCGAAAGGTCGCGGTTGGTGGCGTCCCGTGACAGGCTCGAGGCACAAGCCGAACTCTCCCGCCGCACGGCCCGGCGCCAGACTGAATTGCGCAATCGCGGGTTTGCTTCAGATCAGGCCGTGGACAACGTGGCCCTTGCCCTCACAGCGATTGAGGCCCAAATGGCCGAAGTTGACGCGGCCATTACCCAGGTCGAAGTGCGGCTTAGCCAGACCGAACTCACCGCACCTTTTGATGGCACAATCGGCGCGCGCCACGTCGATCCAGGCGCCATCATGTCTGTGGGCGCCCGAGTCCTGGACATCAGGCAAGCGGCCGCACCAATGTTCCGAGTGGGCATTGATCCCAAACTTGCCAGCACCCTCGCCGATCATCCCGCAACCATAACCCTCGAAGGCACAGAATATGCCGCACGTTTCATTGGGTTCCGGCCCGACCTGGACGCCCAGACACGAACCCGGACCGCCTTGTTCGAAGTGAAGACTGACGCGCCTGTCTACCTCGCCGCTGGCACACTCAGTGTGCAGACCGAGCTGACGCAGTCGGGCTATGCCGTGCCATTGTCCGCCCTTCAGGACGGTGTGCGGGGCCTTTGGACCGTTCTGTTGCTCGAACCAGAAACAGACGGTTTTGCCACAGCACGCGCAGCAGCCGTCGAAGTGCTGCAAATCGAAGGCGATACCGCTTATGTGCGAGGGACGCTGACCGGTGATGCCCTGATCGTCCCCCATGGCACACATCGCCTTGTTCCCGGCGACCGGGTGCAACTGGCCGAGGCGGACTAATGGAAACCCTCACCTTCCGCCAACCCCGCATTGTCACACTTGCACTGTTGGTCATCATAGCGGCAGGCCTTGCATCACTGCTGGCCATCGGACGTCAGGAAGACCCGACAATCACCAACCTCTTTGGCACCGTCACAACCCAGATCCCCGGCGCAGACCCCGCCCGCGTCGAGGCACTGGTCACACAACCAATCGAAGACGTGCTGCGTGAGGTGGCCGAAGTGGACGTGATCGAAAGCACGTCAGCCACCGGCATCTCGATCATCTCTGTCGAACTGGGAGTCACCGTTGCTGACACTCGGATCGAGGAGGTCTGGGCAGAAATCCGCGATGACCTTGTCGCCCTTTCCGCCACCCTTCCAACGGACGCATTCGAGCCAGAATTTGACACCGAAGGCGGCAGCGCCTTTGCCGCCATCGCGGCTTTGTCAGCAGAGTCAGGCGTGCCCACGACGATCCTTGGGCGCTACGCCCGCGATCTCGCCCAACACCTGCGCAACATCCCCGGCACCGAACTGGTAGAGCTGTTCGGTGCGCCAAAAGACGAGGTGCTGATCACGCTGGACCCCACCGCCTCAGCCGCTCTTGGACTGACCGCAAGCGACATCAGCCGCGCCATTGCCAGCGGGGACGCCAAGGGGCCGGCAGGACGCGTACGCCCGGCGGGTTCTGACCTGCTGGTGTCCGTTGCAGGCGAAGTGGAATCACTCGACCGCCTGGGCGACATCGTGATCCGCCGCTCTGATGCCGGAGCGGTCACCTACCTTTCTCAGGTGGCCGAGATCACGCGCGGGCCGCGCCTGCCTCACTTCGAATTGGCCATCTACAACGGCAAGTCTGCTGTATTGGTGGCCGCCAAGTTGGAGTCCGGCCTGCAAGTCGATGTCTGGTCCGGCTTTGTCCGGGACGAAATCGATGCATACCAAGCGCAGATGCCCGTTGGCACCCAATTGGACCTCACCTTTGACCAAAGCCGCTATACTGCGGATCGTCTGACAGAAGTCGGCATCAACATGGCCATCGGTGTCAGCCTTGTTGTCGGCGTCTTGCTGCTGACCCTCGGGTTGCGGTCGGCAATGATCGTAGCGCTGATCCTGCCAGTTGTGACGCTTGCGACGCTGTTCACCATGAACTTCATCGGTCTGGCTATTCACCAGATGTCTGTCACAGGCCTGATCGTGGCTCTTGGACTGCTCGTCGATGCGGGCATCGTGATGACGGACGAAGTGGGCCAACGCTTGCAGAAGGGCATGAGCCGGATGCAGGCGGCCGGAGGTTCGGTCAAGCGACTGTTTGCACCGTTGCTGGCGTCCACAGTGACCACCGCGTTGTCCTTCACGCCTCTGATCCTGCTGCCCGGGCCTGCAGGTGATTTCGTGGGCTCAATTGCGATCGCGGTCGTGATCATGCTGGGCTGGTCTTTTGTGATCGCTGTCACGCTAACCCCCGCCATCGCAGGACACCTGTTGCCCGCCAACGGCACACGAGGTGGGATCAAGGGCGGAACGCTGGGTCGCGCGTTTGAGGCCAGCTTGCGCTGGTCTGTCAACAATCCGCTGCGCTCCGTCGCTCTGGCACTGGTGCTCCCAATCACCGGTTTTGCGGCTATGCCTACACTCACGGCGCAATTCTTCCCCGGCGTAGATCGCGACCAGTTCACCATCGAAGTCGATCTCGCACCCGGTACTGGAATCGACGACACGCAAGCAGTTGTTGATCGGCTCAACCAGAAACTGACAGCCGTGGACACCATCGAACAGGTGATGTGGGTTGTGGGTCGTTCCGCCCCGGCATTTTACTACAACGTCGTCGGCGCACGCGAGAATGCGCCGGGCCATGCGCACGCACTGATCACGACTGCCTCACCCGAGGCGACAGAGGTGATCTTGCGGGATTTGCAACGCACCCTTGCCCCGGTCGCCCCTGAGGCCGACATTCTGGTGCGCGGCCTGGTGCAAGGCCCACCGGTGAATGCACCGGTTGAACTCCGCTTTGTCGGCACTGACCTTACCGAGCTGCGCAGCCTTGGAAACGAAGCGCGGCGGGTCCTTTCGGGAGTCGATTCAGTACTGGTCAGCCGCTCCACCATTGGGGCCGGAGCGCCCAAGGCGACGATCACGGTCGATGAAGCACAAGCCCAAGTGCTTGGCCTCGATCTGACGCAGATTTCCAGGCAGTTGCAGGCAGGTCTCGAAGGGATCACTGGCGGGTCAATGGTTGAAGGGGATGAGGAGCTTCCCATACGTGTGCGTCTTGGCGATGCGACCCGTGGTTCAGTACAAGCGATCCGTGACTTGCCAATACTGCGCCCGGACGCGCAGGCCCTCGCCGCGCAAGGCCGTTGGCCCGCCCTGCCCCTCTCTGCCATTTCAGACGTCACGATCGAACCTGCCGCAAGCACCATCACCCGGCGCAACGGCGAGCGCGCCAATACCGTGCAGGCGTTCATCCTGCGTGATGTTCTACCCGAAGCAGCGCTCGTCGAAGTGCAAGCCGCATTGGACGCGGCTGGGTTCACCGTGCCCCAAGGTGTGCGCCTTGAGTTGGGCGGGGACAGTGATGCGAGGGCAGACACCTTGTCGGACCTGTTGGCCTCGTTGGGTCTGATCGTGACCCTCTCTATCGCGGCCATTGCGCTGACCTTTAACTCCTTCCGACTCACCGCCGTGGTGCTTGTGGTGTCCGGCCTCAGTGCGGGTCTCAGTCTTCTGGCGCTTGCCGTGTTCCAGTACCCATTTGGGATCAACGCAATCATTGGCGTGATTGGCTCAATCGGTGTTTCGATCAATGCAGCGATTATCATCCTGTCCGGCCTTGCCCAGGAAGAAAATGCCGCGGCCGGGGATCGCGACGCCATGGTCAATGTGGTCATGGGATCAAGCCGCCATATCGTCTCTACGACGATCACCACATTCGGGGGTTTCTTGCCGCTGATCCTCGCCGGCGGCGGCTTCTGGCCCCCATTTGCTATGTCGGTGGCGGGCGGCGTCCTTCTGTCCACTGTGGTGAGTTTTTACTTTACTCCACCCCTTTTTGCTCTGATCCACCGACGGTCCAAACCCAAAGAATTGGACGAAATCGGAGATACACCACGCGAGCCGCCCTTTGTCCTTTATTCGCCTTACCAAAAGGCCGCAGAATAGCAAAAAAGTCGCCCGTTTCGTTGGCAACCAACAGAGCCTAGACGTCCTTCGCACCAAACTGACTTGCCAAGTGCGGCGAAGTCGCGAACACTCTGCCCCATAACATGAAATGGGGAGACTAATATGAAACTGACAACAATCCTGTCTGCAGCGGCGCTGTTGTCCAGCACCGCGCTGGTCAGCGCGGAGACGCTGAAATGGGCTCGCGCCGGGGATGCGCTGACACTTGATCCGCACGCCCAGAACGAAGGGCCCACCAGCACGTTGGCCCACCAGATCATGGAGCCACTGATCATCCGGGATCACACGGGCGCCATCGAAGCGGCTCTTGCCACCCAATGGGGGCCTTCAGCAGACGATCCGAATATCTGGGTGTTTCAATTGCGTGAAGGCGTGACCTTCCACGACGGTGCAGCCTTTGATTCCGAAGACGTTGTGTTTTCGATGAACCGCGCGATGACGCCTGACAGCGACTACAAAGAACTGCTAGCATCAGTCAAAGAAGTTCGCGCAGCCGGCCCATACACGGTTGAGATTGTGACAGACGGCCCGAACCCGATCATGCCAAACAACCTCACCAACCTGTTCATCATGGACAAGGACTGGGCCGAAGCCAATGGCGCCACCAAAGTGCAGGACTATGAAGGTGGCGAGGACACATACGCTGCCAAGAACGCCAACGGCACCGGTCCTTACAAACTGATCAGTCGCGAACCAGACGTCAAAACCGTGCTTGAGGCCTTTGAAGGGTATTGGGGTGCAGGTGAATTTCCACTGGATGTAACGGCCATCGAATATACGCCGATCCAAAACCCGGCCACACGCGTTGCCGCGTTGCTGTCAGGTGAGGTCGATTTCATTCAGGACGTCCCCGTCCAAGACCTTGAGCGGGTCGCGGGTACCGACGGGCTGGACGTGCGCACGGCACCGCAGAACCGCGTCATCTTCTTTGGGATGAACGTCGGCGATGCGGACCTCGCAAACGACAACGTCGAAGGCGCCAACCCGCTGGCAGACGTGCGCGTGCGCAAAGCCATGTCGATGGCCATCAATCGCGATGCGATCAAGCAGGTCGTGATGCGCGGCCAGTCTGATCCCGCAGGCATGATTGCACCTCCTTTCGTGAACGGTTGGGATGAGGCGATGGATTCTTCGTCAACAACCGACTTGGAGGCCGCCAAGGCGCTGATGGCCGAGGCTGGGTATGGCGATGGGTTCAGCATCCAACTGGATTGCCCCAATGACCGCTACATCAATGATGAGGCGATCTGTCAGGCGTCTGTCGGCATGCTTGCGCAAATCGGGGTGACGGTAAATCTTGATGCCAAGCCCAAAGCGCAGCACTTCCCACTGCTCAGCAATCTGGAAACAGATTTCTACATGCTGGGCTGGGGCGTTCCGACCTACGACTCCGAGTACATCTTCAACTTCCTCGTCCACGGGCGAGACGACAAATACGGGTCGTGGAACGCTACGCGTTACACCAACGATGACCTGAACGCCAAGATCGTGAGCCTTGCCTCAAACACAGACCTTGAGGCACGCAATGCCGATATCGCGGCCATCTGGGAAGTCGTGCAGGACGAAGTTCTCTACATCCCACTTCACCACCAGGTGCTAAACTGGGGCATGAAGTCGAATGTCGGCACAATCGTGGATCCCGGCGATGCTCCCAAGATGAAGTATCTTGAGCTGAATTAAGTTTACGAAATCACTTGAGAAAGGCGGTGCCATGGGTGCCGCCTTTCTTTTTAGGAGGTACTTTTTTGCGACTCCTCTCACATCTGCGCCAACCACTTTCATCGCAAACCCAAGTCTGATGTCGCAGTGTTACCCGGAAACGATCTACCCAGCAGTTCCTGGATCGGATGGGCCGGGGAATGGCCCAAGACAACTTGCGCGATGAGACACCTGAAAGACATGGTTATATAGCTGGGCGACCCACTGCTTACCTTCCATGGTTTGCTCTAAATGCGTCAGGGCCGGGCCGATCAAAGGTTGCACCTGATGCCAAAAGAACTTGGGAAACTGCTCCATCAAATCCATAGGTGTCTCATATCCAAGTTTTTCGGCAAAACCCGTTTCAGAAAATTCGTAGTAGAGACCGCCGATCTTGCGATGATAAAACGGATCCGCGATCTGGCCAATTAGATCGGCGGCACGCACCAATGCCGGTTCGCCTTGCGTATCCGCGTACGCCGGATCATCGGGGACAGGGAACCGGGTGTACTCAATGGCTTGCGCTATTCTCTCTTCGTCGACAATCTTAGATTCGGCGAACCGTTGGCGCGCATACAGCTTTCCGCGGTCGACGTGATACGGCGCAAGAAATGCATCGGACGATCCGCGGGGTGGACAAATCTTGTCTCCGGCCTCGTTGATGACAACTTCGGTGTCCGTATCACCGTCGCAAATGTCACGTGAGTATCCGATGTCATGCACCAAAAGCGCCACTATAAAATGAAGCCAGTCTTCTGGTTGAACGGCGCGGGTCACCAACTGACCCCGAATGATTTGCTGGCCAACAAGGGTCACCATCATCGTGTGCTCTGCATTGTGATAAAGTGCGTCCGAATTTCCCAACCGCTCAAGAAGCATCCGGGCACTGCCGCTTATAAAGGCCGCGTATTCAGCTTTTCGGCCTGAGAAATACTGTAGATAAGTCTGAGCGAGATGATCTCCGAACTCTGCGGCAACTACGGCAGTGGGATTAAACATCGTCAATTCGCTTTTTGGGGCAATTTTCCCAAAGGTATTTCATTTGCCGGTTCATGTCAGCTATGTCCTCGAAAAGGGATGTCACTGCATCCCAACCGTTTAGCAACTAGATCGGCATTTGCGCCGCACCCTCAGCGCAAATCGCTCGGTTTTCCGAATACGCTAAATAAAGGGAACACCAAGGATTTGACATCAGCGCCGATACGAAAGTTGTAGGCCAACTTGACGAGTGAGGGGTGCAAAAACGCAGGTAGTCGAATGAGTGCCAAACGCTTGCCAAACACCGTCGCGCAAAGACTGACATTACGCTCGTTAGTCGAGCACACCGTCCCCGTCTACATCTGCCGCGTCGAAGTCCTTAAGCACTTGCTCACGATACTCGGGTTTCGAAATCGATCCATTGCCGTTTTCATCTGCGTTGTCGAAAATGTCTCGCGACATGAACCCTTCGACTTCGTCAAACTCAAGGCGGCTATCTCCGTTCGCGTCCATTGGCTCAAAGAAAAGATCCATTTGCTGGAGTATTTCTTCACGGGTAACTTGCACATCGTCGTCGGCATCCAGAAACCCCAGAGCGGATGTGGGCATGGTTTGCGCAAGTGCAGTCAATGGTAATGCAGCAATAAAGCCGATGGAAATCAGACAAATTTTCATAACGTTACCCCCCGCAGTTCAAAGAATTTGAGGCTGCCACAGCACCTGTAAACGCCCCAGCCCCGGTCATGATCGAGTTCCCACTGCCGCCACCAAAGCGATTGCCAATAGCACCACCAATCACCGCGCCGGTGAAGGTGCCGCCAACGCAAGCGACCTCATGCTGTGACGCCGGAGCGCACGCCCCGAGTGTGATCACCAACGGCAAAGCCATTGCCAGACTGATTTTCCGTATCATTTTCTTGCCCCTCCACATGAGCATTCAAGCCAACTTCAACGCGACAGGTTGACTGCTGCCCAATCGTCGCACCAACAAAACTGGGCCGCAATGATTCTGATCAATTTCCAATCGGCGCTGGCTCAATGCGGCCCTTCGCTGCGGGCCACCGAAAAATGCGCGGCTCGGCGTCCTTCAAAAGCTAGCGTTTCAATCCGCACCGCCGCCAGTTTCAACCGTTTCGCCGGCCCCTTCCCTTTTTGCGCGCACTCCGGTCTAGTACTCCCAATCGGATTTTTACTCACGACAGGAAAGGACAACTATGTTCCGCTACATCCTACCCGTTGCGCTCGGCCTCAGCGCCGCGCCCACTCTCGCAGAAGAGTTCAAATGGGCCGAAACCACAGACCCGCAAACCATGGACCCGCATGCTGTCAACTCGGCCCCCGTGCTGGGGTTCCTCAACAACGTCTATGAAGGCCTCGTACGGCGCGGCAAGGACATGTCCATCGAACCTGCCCTTGCCACGTCCTGGGAACCCATCGGCGATGGTGCGGGCTGGCGGTTCATGCTGCGTGAAGGTGTTACGTTCCATGGTGGCGAAACCTTCGATGCGGACGACGTGGTCTTTTCCTACCAGCGCGCCAGTGATGAGGCCTCCGATACCCGCAGCTGGTTCGCGCCTGTCTCGGACGTTGTGAAGGTTGACCAGTACACAGTCGACATCATGACCACGGCCCCAAACCCGATCTTTCCAGATTCCATTGCCAACTGGATGATCATGGATTCCGGCTGGGCTGAGGCCAATGGCACCATGCTTCCAGACAAGGAAAACGGCAACTACGCCACACTCAACACCAATGGCACAGGGGCGTTCTCTGTCACCGCGCGCGAGCCCGGTCTGCGCACCGTTCTCGAACCCTTCGCAGGCTGGTGGGATGAGGCAGAGCACAACATCACACGCGCAGAACTCACGCCGATCCAGAACCCTGCAACAGCTGTGGCAGCGCTGCTGTCCGGTGACGTCGATCTGATCAATCCCGTGCCTATTCAGGATGCCGCTCGGCTGAGCGCGGATTCTTCCGTGCAGGTTATTCAGGGGATCGAAGCACGCGTGATCATGCTCGGCTTTCCACATGAAGCCGACGCGCTGAAGTATTCGGCAGAGACAACAGATGCCAATCCTTTTGCGGATGCCCGCGTACGCAAGGCTGTCGCCCATGCCGTTAACGTGCCAGCGATCCTGCAGACCATCATGCGTGGCAGCGCGGAACCGGCCAGCCAGTTGGTGAGCCCAGCGATGCGCGGCTATTCCGCAGCCCTCGCAGAGCGGCCCGCCTTTGATCCTGATATGGCCCGCAGCTTGCTGGAAGAAGCGGGATATGGAGGCGGTTTCTCCTTCGGCCTCAAGTGCCCCAACGATCGCTATCTGAATGACGAGGCTGTCTGTCAGGCGGTTACCGGGATGCTAGCGCAAGTTGGGATCACCGCAGTTCTGGATGCGATGCCAGTCCAAAATTACTGGCCGGAACTGCGCGCTGATAACTACGACATGTACCTGCTCGGATGGTCGCCCGGCACCTTTGATGCCGAGCACCCCGTCCGCTTCCTCGCCTTCACCCCCAACGAGGAAAAGAAACTGGGTTCGTGGAATTTCGGCGGCTTTTCAAACGCGCGCGTCGATGAACTGCTGCCTATGATCCAGTCAGAAATTGACGATACCAAGCGTCAGGCCATGCTCGATGAGACGGCCAAAATCCTGCAGGACGAGGTGGCTTACGTGCCGATGTATGTCCAGCCTCTGGTCTGGGGCGCGGGGGCAGATATCGCCCTCACGCAGCGTCCCGACAACTTCTTCATCCTGCGGTGGGTCACTGTGAACTGAGGCCCGCGTCTCCGCGTGGGACAGCACTCGCCTGAAGCAAAATCAATGGGTTACAGAGGCGAATTTACGAAGTGTTAGGAAGCAGGGGGGCTATTGGCGCCCCTTTTTTCGTCTGGGGAGGGTCGTTAACTGCCCCTCATCCGCATAACCATTTACGCCCGCGATACGGTCCGGCCCAGCGGCCATGCAGCCTCCGGCACCACTTTCTCAAGGATGAGTGTCAGGGGCGTACAAATTCGCGCGTGGGTGTGGTATGGCCCGCCCCATGCGAAAGGGCTGGAGGCGGTGCGATGACGGGCGACTACGTTTCGACCAACAAGGATATCTGGAATGCTGACGCGCCCAATTGGGCGGAGTTTGCACATCGTCAATGGACACTCGAAACACCCGAATGGGGCACGTGGAACAACTCCGAAGACGGGATCAATATGCTCCCCGCCGACATGGCGCAGGTAGACGCAATCGAGCTGGGCTCCGGGACGGGATATGTGGCATACTGGATGCTTCGGCGTGGGGCGCGGGTGACAGCCATTGATATCTCTGCCGAACAACTGGCCACAGCGCGCGACCTCGCCGCGCAGCATGACGCAGACATCACTTTCATCGAAGGCAACGCTGAAGAGACGGGCCTGCCGGATGCGTCCTTTGACTTTGTCATATCGGAATACGGTGCCTCGATCTGGTGCAAGCCCGAGACGTGGTTGCGCGAGGCGTGGCGGTTGCTGCGTCCCGGCGGGCGGTTGGTGTTCCTTGGCAATCATCCCTTGTCACTGATCTGCTCGCCTTTGGACGGATCCCCAGCCCAACGCGCGCTGCACCGCCCCTACAAGGACATGTGGGGGGCGGACTGGACCGAAGTGGAATACGAACCGACAGGTGTTTGTTTCAACCTGACCATGGCCGGTTGGATGGATCTGTTTGCGCAGATCGAGTTTGCCGTCACGCGGTATCAGGAAGTTTATGCTCCGGACCACGCAATGGGAGAACGCGCTGCAATCCCCGCGGACTGGGCCAAAGAGTATCCGGTTGAGCAGGTCTGGCATTTGAGCAAACCCGCCTGAGCCTTGCGGCGGCGCTCTGCGGCGAACCCAGTTCAAATGTAGACGAAGTAAAGCGGACTCAGACTGCGTATACAGCCAATGGATCGCCAAGGGCATCAAGATCCGGTTCGACCCCGAGACCGGGCGTGTCGCTGGCATAGAGTTTACCCTCCCGCACATTTGGACCGCCGATGCCTGTGGAGCGCGTGTTGTAGTTGTGCAGATCCGTCGAGTTGATCAGATAATCCTTTGGGGTCGAGGCGGCAAAGTGTGCAACCGCGGAGGCTGAAATTTCGCCGCCCCATGTATCCTCACTGACCACCGGAATGCGGTTTTCGATCAGGAAATCGCGAACTCGCCGCGCTTTGACCAACCCGCCGAGGTTGGAGATTTTGAGACAACAGATTTCAGCCCCACGGTCCTGTACGATGCGCTGTGCCACTTCCATGCCCGTTACGCATTCATCCAGCTTCATCGGTTGTGCGACGTGCGGGCGCACCCGCTGGCATTCTTCATAAGTTCGGCAGGGTTGTTCAAAGATGTAGTCGAGATCGCGGGTAGCGTTGGCCACTCGGATCGCGTTGTCCACCCGCCAACCCTGATTGGCATCCGCCATCGCCTTTTCGCCCGGCGCCAGCAAAGGGACAGTCGCTCGAATGCGGTCGATATCCTGTTCCCAGTTGGCACCAACCTTGATCTGGAACTGTCGATAGCCTGCGGCGCGGTGGCGGTCGAGTTTTGCAATCGTTTCCTCTTTGGACCGCTGGGGGGCGACCCGGTACATGGGTGCCCCATCCGTCAGCTTGCCGCCCAGAAGCATCCAAACCGGCAGATTGCAGGATTTGCCAAGGATGTCATAGCAGGCCGCGATGATCGGGGCCTTGGCATAGCCATGTCCCAGGATCGTTTGATCCATCTCCCAGTCGATGGCTTCGACCTGCCGGGGATCTTTGCCGATGAGCACAGGCGCGAGGATTTTTGCCGCGGCTGCGACTCCTTCGGAATGGGCGACCATGTAGTTTTCGCCGCATGGTGTGAATTCGCCGCAGCCTGTCAGACCACACGCGGTGCCAATCACCACGACACTGGCCCGCGCCGTCGTGATCGCATTTCCCGCTCCCCACTGATACGCGCCGTCCACATAAGGCAGGTCGGTTTGAAAAACCTCGATCCGGTTGATTTCCATATGCTCCCCCAAAGTCCTGTGCGCGCCCCTTGCTTCGACCGTAGTGAACCAGGCAAGCCGGGATCGCCTGTGAGCGGCAGCCGTGTCGCTTCTGGGCATGCGCGATCCTGCACGCGAAACAGGCCTGTCTGGAAGATTGGCGCAAGGCTGGCGCCGCTTTTCGCTTGACCATCACGGCGCGGCATTAGCATCCTTGCGCAATGCTCGCCTATATCATCCAACGCGTTGTTCAGTCCGCCCTTGTCCTGCTGGTCGTGGGGCTGGTTGCCTTTTCGATGTTCCGGTTTGTGGGCGATCCAGTGGACAACATGCTGGGGCAGGAACGCACGCAAGCGGATATTGAGCGACTGCGCGAGGTCCTTGGCCTCGATCAGCCCTTTGTGGTGCAGTATTACAAGTTTCTGAGCAATGCAGCGCAAGGCAATTTTGGCGTGTCCTACCGGCAAGGGCGCCCTGTCGCAGAGATATTGATGGAGCGCGCGCCCGCAACGTTGGAATTGGCCGCAGTCAGCGGTTTTCTGGCGATTTCCATCGGGATTGCGTTGGGTGTGTTTACTGCCATTCGCCGCAACGGGGTGGGTGCGAACCTGATCATGTCGGTGTCCCTTATTGGGGTGTCTTTACCGACGTTTTTGATCGGAATTCTATTGATTTACCTATTCTCAGTGGAGCTGGGCTGGCTGCCCAGTTTCGGCAGAGGAGACACCGTGATGATCGGTGGCTGGTCCACCGGGTTCCTGACCCAGAGCGGCTTGCAGGCCTTGATTTTGCCGTCGATCACGTTGGGCCTTTACCAGATGACTTTGATCATGCGCCTTGTACGGTCTGAGATGCTGGAGGTCTTGAGACAGGATTACATCCGCTTTGCCCGCGCCCGTGGTTTGCGCGAACGCGCGGTGAACTTTCGCCACGCCTTGAAGAATACTCTGGTGCCCGTGATCACAGTTACAGGGTTGCAGTTGGGGTCGATCATCGCCTTTGCCATCATCACCGAGACGGTGTTTCAGTGGCCCGGCGTTGGACTGTTGTTTATCAACGCAATCCAATTCGTGGATATTCCGGTGATGGCTGCCTACCTCATGCTAATTTCGGTAATGTTTGTGGGGATCAACCTGATCGTGGACCTGCTCTATTTCGCTATTGATCCCCGCCTGCGCGTGGATCGGACGGGGGCGCACTGAAATGGTTGATGCCCCCCTTCCCGAGGTCACCGAGAAAGACCCGTCGCGCCTAAGCCTCGCACTGCGCTCGGACTTTTTCTATGCGTTCAAACGTTCACCTGTGGCAGTGGTCAGCTTTGCACTGGTCGCTTTGCTGGTTCTGTCAGCGGTATTTGCGCCTCTGATCGCGCCTTACAACCCGTTTGATCCGGCCTCACTAAACCTCATGAACGGGTTTTCAGCGCCCATGACCCCCAATGCGTTCACGGGCGAGACATTTTGGCTGGGCACCGATGATCAGGGCCGCGATGTGTTTTCCACGATCCTTTATGGGATGCGGATCTCACTGTTTGTAGGAGCGGCGGCAGTTGCTTTCGCCATGGTGCTGGGTATCACGCTGGGACTGTTGGCAGGTTATGTCGGTGGGTGGACCGAAACCATCATCATGCGCGTGGCGGATGTTCAGTTGACCTTTCCTGCGATCCTTGTGGCGATGCTGATCTTTGGCGTCGCCAAGGGCGTGACCCCGGTGGAATACCGCGATCAGATGGCGATCTGGGTGTTGATCATTGCCATTGGCCTGTCTGATTGGGTGCAGTTTGCCCGCGTGGTGCGAGGCGCGACGCTGGTCGAAAAGAACAAAGAATATGTCGCAGCAGCCAAGCTGATTGGCCGTTCAGGGCCTGCGATCATGGTGCGCCACATCCTGCCCAATGTGCTGTCGCCCGTGTTGGTCATTGCCACGATTTCGCTGGCCTTGGCGATCATTGCCGAGGCCACTTTGTCGTTCCTTGGGGTCGGGGCACCGCCCACACAACCCTCGCTGGGCACCCTGATCCGCATCGGGCAAGGCTTTTTGTTCTCGGGCGAGTGGTGGATTTTGCTGTTCCCTTCCGTCACGCTGCTGGTGTTGGCGCTTAGCGTCAATTTGCTGGGAGACTGGCTGCGCGATGCGCTGAACCCGAGGCTGAGATGACACGGGCCTTGTGCGCCGCTGTCGCGATGAGCCTGTTTGCCACCAGCCTCTTGGCACAGGAGCGTGACACATCCGATCTTGCCCGCGAATTGATTGCGGCCCCGCCTTTTCAAACCAAGATCGACCAAATTGTCTTTCTCTCAAAGCACCGGGCGCTGCTGCCATTTACAGGATCAGACCTGAGGCCCGACCAGATTGAACTCATCCGCAGCATCTCGGTCAATGAATGGTCCGAGGCGCGCGGCGAGGTGGTCGATCTTTATGTTGAAGCCTTTGCAAAAACCTATTCCGAGGACGCGCTGAAGAAGCTGATCGCCTTTTACGCAGATGAGGAATTGCAAAACGCCCTTGCCATGCAAGCGAGCGCCGAGACGCGGGCAACGGACACTCTGATCTCGCTCACACCCCTCGTCGAGGCGCGGATCAAATCGCGGATGACCAAAGAATTGAGTGACTGACCCGGCCGCCGATCATCCAAGGCACGCGGGGCAGTCGTCGCTTAGATGCGGGTGACCGCATCATCGAGCATGGCCAGTGTTCCACCGTCAGGCGCTGTTGTGCACCACAAGGCACCGGTGGCCATCTAGGTCACGTCGCGGTCTGGTGTGTGTACCGTAACAAGGCCCTGATCGACAGAGACGTTGTGCAAAGAGATGATGGAGAGGAACAATCCGAACGCTTCGGCAGTCAGGCACATGGGAAGGGATTCTTTCAAAAGGGGTTCAAGTCCTTTGGCGTCCTCCCGCACCGGTCGTGAGTCTGAGCGTATTGTGCACTTGCAGCATCTCGATGCGGCATTTGTTAAGGCCGGTGCATACCAGGCAGATATGCCTGTATTTTTGGCCCACGCCCCCATTTGGCCCGCAAATTAGGCAACTGCGGCGCCCTCACACCGGGACTTGGGCGACATATGCGGAAATTTGCGCGAACACCCGATTTGCTGTAGCGTCCCAAGTCCGGATTGCAGGCGCGGGCCACCCGCGCCGTCCCATCAACGGACAGGAGGCAAGTATGGAAGCAATCAAAGTCGCAGAGTATGCACAGGCGCTTTATGCCGCCCACGGCGACAAGGCCGAGGTCGAGGCCGCGCGCAGAGCAAATGAAGCGCTGGATGCCAAAAAGTTGGACGAGGCCGAAAACTGGCAGGCGGTCAGGGCGTCAATTCGTCGGCTGCGGGGGCCGAACCAAAGCTGACGGCGCAAAAGGCACAAGAGCTGCATGAAATGGGCACTGGATCGGTTTGCCCCGGACCGGTTGCAGTTTCGCTTGCCATGTTGCTTGCCATCGGGTGGCGAAGTTCCCATAAATGATGTGACCTAACCACTGGATCACTGTGTCTGCCCCCACCCTTTCCATTCGCGATCTGACGGTCGATATTCCCACCCGCCACGGTGTCCTGCGCCCTGTAAGCGGAGTGTCTTATGACATCGCGCCCGGAGAGATCCTTGGGGTTGTCGGTGAATCTGGTGCTGGCAAGTCTATGGCCGGGAATGCCGTGATCGGGCTGCTTAGCCCCCCTGCGCATATTTCGGCTGGTGAAATTCACCTCAATGGCACCCGGATTGATCCGCTGAAAGGCGAGGCGATGCGCCGATTGCGTGGCAAAGAGATTGGGATGGTCTTTCAAGACCCTCTGACGTCTCTTAACCCACTTTTGAAAATCGGCGATCAATTGAGCGAGACGATGCTGGCGCATCTGGACATTTCGCAGTCCGAGGCCCGCACGCGCGCGATTGCCGCGTTGGACGAAGTGGGTATTCCGGGCGCGGCCCAACGTGTCGACAGCTATCCGCACGAGTTTTCCGGCGGTATGCGACAACGGGTGGTGATTGCGCTGGCCTTGTGTGCCGAACCATCCCTGATCATCGCGGACGAGCCAACGACTGCGCTGGATGTTTCTGTTCAGGCGCAGATCATTGCGCTGCTCAAACGCTTGTGTCGCGAGCGGGCCACCGCAGTAATGTTGATCACTCATGATATGGGCGTGATTGCCGAGGCCTGTGATCGTGTCGCAGTGATGTATGCGGGGAAGCTGGCCGAGCTTGGCCCTGTGCGCGAGGTGTTAAGCGCGCCGCTGCACCCTTACACGGACGGTTTGATGGGTTCGACTCCGCTGGCGTCGCGCGGGAAGGACCGTTTGCATCAGATTCCCGGTGCGATGCCGCGTCTGGACAGTCTGCCGACGGGCTGTGCGTTTCATCCGCGCTGTCCGCGCGCATCCGATCAATGCCGAGTTGATCCGGGCCCTGCCATTGAGGATGGCGCGGGTCGGGCGGCCTGTTTCTTTCCCATCAATCGGGAGGCCGTCGCCTGATGTCTTTGGTCAGTGTGCGCAACCTCACCCGTATTTTTGATGTGTCCAAGCCGTGGCTGAACCGTGTGATCGAGCGTCGCCCCCGCGCCCTGCTGACCGCAGTTTCGGATTTAAGTTTCGAGATCGAAGAACGCACCGTTTACGCCCTTGTTGGAGAGAGCGGATCGGGCAAGTCAACCATCGGAAAGATGCTGGTGGGTTTGTTAGGCCCCTCCGATGGGGTGGTGGACATTCGCGGTGTTGATCTGTCGCGTGAGACCGACGCCGAAAAGGTCGACGCTGTGCGTGCGGACATTCAGATGATCTTTCAGGACCCGTTTGCGTCCCTAAACCCGCGCTGGCGTGTACGTGATATCATTGTGGAGCCGGTGGCGGCGCGTGGCGGCGAGACAGCGGGGCTGGCGGAGCGCTTGCTTGAGCAGGTGGGGCTGAGCGCGCGTGATGCGGGCAAGTTTCCCCATGAGTTTTCCGGCGGTCAGCGCCAGCGTATTTGCATTGCCCGTGCTTTGGCCTCTGAACCCAAGCTGATTGTGTGTGACGAACCGACTTCGGCCCTTGATGTGTCCGTTCAGGCGCAGGTGTTGAACCTGATGAGTGACCTAAAGGACGAGTTTGGCCTGACCTATTTGTTTATCAGCCACGATCTGACGGTTGTGCAGCATATGGCGGATCGGATTGGGGTTTTGTATTTGGGTCGTTTGGTTGAGGAAGCGGCCCCGTCAGAATTGTTTGAGGACCCCAAGCACCCCTACACGCAGATGCTTTTGGCCGCGGCCCCCAAGCTGGATGGGTTCGGGCGCGAAGTCGCCCCACCCACGGGCGAGATCCCTGACCCGATCAACCCGCCGCCCGGCTGTGCGTATAATCCCCGTTGCCCTTTGGCCCAAGCGCTGTGTCGCGAAGAACGCCCCGTGTTGCGCAATGTCGGCGGGGCGCGGGTGGCCTGTCATATGGTGGACTGAGCCGAGTCGGTCTCTGCTCAGTCCTTGCGCGACCGCAGTTCAACAATGTTGGCCCCGTGTGCCCCCTCCACATTGCCAAACAGCGCGCGCAGATCCAGTGTGCTCTCCACTTCGATCTTGTCGAAGTGCGAAATTAGCCACCGATCCGCGTGTTCACGTCCCAGATCGCGCAGGTGCTCTAGGAACGCCCATTCGGAGTTCACCTTGGAGGACGCATCCAGTTCCAGCATGTCATCGCACCCGTCGATCATGTGCATGTTCATGGTACGGTATTCGTCGTTCGACAGGGCCCCGTCGTCGATCAGGCGGTGGATCAGATCGATGGTGCGCAAGTCCCGCAACAGCGAAGCGTTGAAGGTGATTTCATTCAGCCGGTTCTGGATGTCGCGCGCCTGTTTCGGGGTGCCGGAGCGCAAGAGCGGATTGATTTGCACGATCACGATGTCGTCCGAGGGCGAGTCGTCGATAAACGGAAACAACACCGGGTTGCCCATATAGCCGCCGTCCCAATAGGGCACCCCGTCGATTTCGACCGCTTTGAACATCGTGGGGAGACAGGCCGAGGCCATAACCACGTCCAACGTCACTTCGTTCCGTTTGAAAACCCGCGCGCGGCCCGTTTCCACGTTGGTTGCCGAGATATACAGCCCCATGTCGGTGCAATTGGCGACCTTGTTAAAGTCGATGAACTCTTCCACCAGATCGCGCAGCGGGTTGAGATCATAGGGCGAGGCCATGCGGCTGAGCGCATCCATCATGATGTAGCCCGGGGATGTGTCCAGCGACCATGACCCGAACAGAACATCCAAGGGCGAGCGTTTGATGGGGCTGGCCTGACCGGCAATGCTGACGGCGTGCCAGAATTCTTCCAGTGCCTTGCGCGCACCTGCCGCCCCGTCGTCATACATGCCTTGGGTGGCGACCACGGCGTTCATGGCCCCGGCAGAGGTGCCGCTGATCCCTTCGATCCAAAGACGGTCTTCTTCGAACATCCGGTCCAGCACACCCCATGTAAACGCGCCGTGCGACCCGCCGCCTTGCAGGGCAAGGTTGATCGACTTTTCGTGGCGTTTGGCGCGGCCGTTTTCCTTGGACATGGGCTTGGGCCCCTCCGGATTGGTGTGCGCGACGTAGGGCGCGCTTACTGCGCCCCACTTATTGCGCGCTTACTGCGCGACCCACCCGCCGTCGACGGGCAAGGACGCACCGGTGATAGAGGCCGCAGCTTCGCCCGACAGGAACACGCAGAGCGCGCCCAACTGTTCCACGGTCACAAATTCCTTGGTCGGTTGGGCCTTGAGCATAACGTCGTTCTTGACCTCTTCCTCGGTGATGCCGCGCGCTTTGGCAGTGTCGGCCACCTGACCTTCGACCAGCGGTGTCAGCACGTAACCGGGGCAGACGGCGTTCACTGTCACGCCGTGCTCTGCGGCCTCAAGCGCAACCGTCTTGGTCAGGCCCACCACGCCGTGCTTGGCCGTCACATAGGCCGATTTGAAAGGCGAGGCGACAAGGCCGTGGGCTGAAGCGATGTTGATGATCCGCCCGAACCCGCGTTCTTTCATGCCCGGCAGTGCCGCGCGGATGGTATGAAAGGCCGAAGACATGTTGATCGCGATAATGGCGTCCCATTTTTCCAGCGGAAAATCCTCGACCGGGCTGACGAACTGGATGCCTGCGTTGTTCACCAGAATGTCGACGGCCCCGAACCGCTCTTGGGTCTGCAAAACGAGGTGTTCAATCTCTTCGGGTTTGGTCATGTCCGCGCCGTGATAGCCAACTTCGCCGTCGCTGATTTCTTCAAGGCGGGCGCGTGTTTCTTCGATCTGTGCGGCGTCGCCGAACCCATTGAGCATGATGTTGAACCCTTGGGCCGCAAAGGCTTCGGCAATGCCAAGGCCGATGCCGCTGGTCGATCCGGTGATGATGGCGGTGCGTGTCATGGGGTGCCCTCTCTTGGTCATGCTGCAGTGCGGAAACTCTTACCTACACCTAGCGGCCAATCGCGACAGGCACAATTCAACTTTCGTTTTGGCGCGGACCAGCGCGCCTCAGAGCGTGATGTCGCGCACCGGGCCTGTGTCCAGCCGGTGGATGTGATCGGCCATCGCCTGCGGGAAGTACGTGCGCACCAGCGGGTCGTGGCCGGGAATGATCAGGTTGGGTGCGCTGGCAAGCCGGTTCAACGTGTCAAAGCCGTCCAGCATGTCCTGAAGGTCTACAACGATGGGAAACGGTTTTCGCGCCATGAAATTTTCGTAGAAATGAGAGGCATCCGAGGCCAGCACCATCCATCCCGCCTGCGTGCGCACCCGCACTGCCTGAAGCCCGCGTGAGTGCCCGCCAATGCAGTGCAGCGTGATACCGTCGGCCACCTCGGCCTCTCCGTCGTGAAAGATCACCTGCCCGGAATAAAGCCGTTTGACCGCCTCACACACGTGGCCCGCCGTGAATGGCATGCGCAGCGTGTCATGGCACATGCACGGACCCGTCGCATAGTCCATTTCGGCCGCTTGCATGTGAAGGCGCGCGTTGGGAAACAGATGTAGCCCGCCTGCGTGATCGTAATGCAGATGGGTGACGATGATTTCGGTGATGTCCTGCGGTGTCAGATCAAAGGGTTTGAGAGCCTCGACCGGGTCCAGCCTGATGGGGCGACCACGTGCGGTGGCTTCCTCAATATCATAACCGGTATCCACAAGGATGTTGCGCCCCTGCCCCCGGATCAACCACATGTAATAGTCGATGGCGTGCGGCGCGTCGTGATTGTCATCAAAGATAAAGCTGTCCGCCCGCGTGCGCCCGCCTCGGTCGCCGTATTTAATGGCGTAGATTTCCCAAGCGCTCATCTGTCGACACGCTCGAACGTGCGCAGGGTTTTGTTGGCCACAAGGTCAGCAACTTTGGGACCTGTCGCCTTATAGTGCGGCATTTGTTGATGCGCCTCGAAGGCGGCAAGGTCGTCGTAGAGTTCGTAGAGAAAGACGGTATTCGGCTCTCCCGCATCGGTGCACACGTCAAACTGGCGGCAGCCCGGTTCGTCAGCCACGGAACTGCGTGCGTTGAACAGGATGGCGTCCATAAACGCCTCCATCTGTCCTTCTTTGATGTCGAAAACGACGGTGACTGCATATGGCATGGCCTGCCCTCCCTTTGGCATTGTTTTGATGCACGTACATCAATGGATTTACAAACGCATACTTTAATGTATACGTTATTGCAATCCTCTGACGACTCAGTTGTCAGTCTAAGCACAATGAAAGGCCGACCCCCATGAAATCAACGTTTCAAATTGCAGTATTTCAGGGCGATGGGATCGGGCCCGAGATCATGGCGCCGACGGTGGAGCTGCTGTCTGGATTGGCCACTGCGGGTGGGTATGGTTTGAATTTCGCCGATGCTCCTGCGGGGGCGGCCCACTACCGGGACACAGGCGAAAGCTTTCCTGTCGCCTCGATGGAGGCGGCGCGGTCGGCGGATGCCATTTTGCTGTCGGCGATGGGGTTGCCGGATGTGCGATACCCGGATGGAACTGAAATTTCCCCACAGATTGATTTGCGCAAGGCCCTGACCCTGTTTGCAGGTGTGCGCCCCATCACCATCCGCCCCGGTCAGCCCACCCCGCTGGCCACCGACAAGCCTGTCGATTTCGTCCTGATCCGCGAAAGCACCGAAGGTTTGTTTTACACCCAAGGGCGCGGAGAGGTGGAACGCGACGAAGCCCGCGAGACGTTGCGCATCACTCGTGCCATTTGCGAGCCACTTTTTAAGTTCGCCTTTGATCTGGCCGCGTCGCGCAAGGCAGCGGGCCGTGGGCCGGGCAAGGTTACTTGCGTGGACAAGGCCAACGTGTTCCGCGCCTTTGCGTTTTTCCGCGAGATGTTTGATGCAGAGGCCGCCAAGCACCCCGGTTTGGAGGCCGATCACGCCTATGTGGACGCCACCGCCCTGTGGATGGTTGAACGCCCGTGGTCCTTTGATGTGATGGTGACCGAGAACATGTTTGGCGACATTCTGTCGGACCTTGGGGCCGGATTGATGGGGGGCCTTGGCCTTGCGCCATCGGCAGATATAGGCGCGGATCATGCGGTGTTTCAGCCCTGCCATGGGTCAGCCCCCGACATTGCAGGCCAAGGGGTGGCCAACCCCATGGCGATGATCCTGTCGGCGGCGATGATGTTGGAATGGCTGGGCGGGCGCCACGGCGTCCCCGCGATGACAGCCGATGGGGCGCGGTTGCGGGATGCGGTGGACAAGGTTGTCGCCGAGGCGCGCGTTTTGACCCGCGATCTGGGTGGAACTGCGGGCACGGCTGACGTCGCTGCCGCTGTGAAGGAGGCGCTGGCATGACTGTTCGGGTGGCTTGTGTCGGGGCGGGCTATTTCAGTCAGTTTCACTATGACGCGTGGGCCCGGATTGATGGGGCCACAGTTGTGGGCGCATGCGATCTGGACCTTGCCCGCGCGAAAGCCACCGGCGCGCCTGCCTTTGATGATCTGGACCAGATGTTGACCGGGACAGCTCCCGACCTGCTCGACATCATCT
This sequence comes from Tateyamaria sp., assembly GCF_039945315.1. Classification (GTDB taxonomy): domain Bacteria; phylum Pseudomonadota; class Alphaproteobacteria; order Rhodobacterales; family Rhodobacteraceae; genus Tateyamaria. The sequence continues at coordinate 103,903 of NZ_JBDUXB010000003.1, forward strand.
TGCCGCCCCCGGCACATGCCGAAATGATCCGCGCCGCCCTTGCGGCTGGCATCAAGTGGATCATCTGTCAAAAACCCTTCTGCCTTAATCTGGACGAGGCCCGCGTGATCACGGGCGAGGCCCGCGCTGCCGGTGCGCATCTGGTTGTGCACGAGAATTTTCGCTTTCAGCCGTGGTATCGCACGATGAAGGCCGCGTTGGAGGCAGGCACAATAGGCGAGGTTCAAAACGCCACCTTTCGCCTGCGCCCCGGCGATGGACAAGGGCCTGACGCCTACCTTGATCGCCAGCCCTATTTCCAGACCATGCCCCGCTTTCTCATCCATGAGACTGGCGTGCACTGGGTGGACACGTTCCGCTATCTGTTTGGGCCCGTCACCCATGTCTATGCCGATTTGCGCACCCTGAATCCGGCGATTGCGGGCGAGGATGCAGGGTTTGTGATCTTCGATCATGCCTCAGGTGTGCGGGCGTTGTTTGACGGGAACCGGCATCTGGACCACGTGGCCAACAACCTGCGCTGCACCATGGGTGAGGCGTGGATCGAAGGGACCGAGGGGACGCTGACCCTGTATGGCGACGGGATGGTCACCCGGCGTCCGTTTGGAAAACCCGACCCGGATATCTTGCTGATCGAGCCGAAGACCCCAGTTGGATTTGGTGGCGATTGCGTGCACGCGTTGCAAGCCCATGTGATCGCCGCCATGAATGGCGCGCCACTGGAAAATGAAGCAGGCGATTACCTGACTGTGCTGGCCATCAAAGACGCGATTTATGCCTCTGCCGAAGCGGGTCAAAAGCGCGCCGTTCAGGGGACCACCTGATGGGAGCTATGTCGAATGTGGACCGGGCGCTGAGTGCGCTGCGCGAGATGATCTTTTCCGGCCAGCTTGCCCCCGGGTCAGACCATCTGGAAACCGAACTGGCTGCTCACTTGGGCATGTCCCGCACGCCGGTGCGTGAAGCGGCACTGATGTTGCAGGCACAGGGGTTAGTGGACGTGCGCCCGCGGCGCGGCATCCGTGTGCGACCGGTATCTGCACAGGACATGCGCGACATCTACGACATTCTGACGGAGCTTGAGAGCCTCGCCGCGGCGCGGGCCGCAGACGCGGGCTATTCAACGTCAGATCTAGCCACCCTTGATAAATCCATTGCAGACATGGACGCCGCCCTTGAGGCCGATGACTTGCGGGCATGGGCGCAGGCCGATGACCGGTTTCACCGCGAATTAGTCCGCCTTGGGGGCAATGCCCGACTGGCGATGATCGTCGCCGTGATGCGCGATCAGGTGCGCCGCGCCCGCGCCACCACGCTATTCATGCGCCCCAAACCGTCAAAGTCCAACACTGACCACCATACGGTCTATCAGGCGATTGCGGCACAGGACGCGGCCCGCGCGCATGACATTCACCACGCCCACCGCCGTGCAGCCTGTAAAATGTTGGTGGATCTATTGGAGAAGCATCAGTTTCATGGGTTGTAAGGGGGCTCGGCAGAGCCTTGAGCTAGTCGTCCCATTCGACATCGAACTTGGTAACAACATCCCGCACTTGCGCGTCACTCAGCCCGTGGGGCGACAGCCCACGCGTCATAAGCGCCAGGCGGGCGGTGTCTTCCAGTTCTTCAATGGCATTGCACGCAGCCTCAACGTCTTTTCCGGCAACGACAGGCCCGTGGTTGGCCAGCATCACAGCAGTGCGTTTGCCCGCCAGCCCGCGCACTGCGGCCCCCATCGCCGGATCACCGGGCAGAAAGAAGGGTAGCAAGGTCACTTTCCCCAGCTTCATGATCCCATAAGGGGTGAGCGGCGGAAGAAAGTTGTCGGCATCCGCACCCGGCAACATCGACAGCGCGACCGAGTGGCACGCATGCAGATGTACCACCGCGCCCGCCGCACTCCGCGTATCATAAAACGCGGTGTGTAAAGGCATTTCCTTGGTCGGTTGATCACCACTTATATGAGTGCCCTTCGCATCGAACAGGCTAAGCCCGGCCGGATCAAGCCGCCCAAAGCTGGTGCCTGTGGGAGAGACGAGCAGGCCTCCGTCAGAGGTGCGTGCCGAGATGTTGCCCGTGCTGCCGTGGGTCAGCCCGCGATCAAAGAGGGACTTGGCCAGCGTGCAAATCTGTTCGCGCAGGGCGCTGTCGACACTCATGACCCGGCCAGCACAGCGTTGGCCTTTTCAAAGAAATCTGGCGCGCCGAAATTCCCCGATTTTAACGCCACGACCAAATCTGGCGCCGCGCGCAAGGCGGGCACGCCGGGGTCGATTTCGGGGCCGATGTCGAGGGTATCGAGGTTCAGCCCTTCGACAATCGCGCCGGAGGTTTCGCCGCCTGCCGTGATGATCCGCGTGGCCCCTTTGGCCCGCACGGCGCGGGCGACATCTGCAAAGAACGCTTCGAGTGCAGTGGCGGACCGTTCACGCCCGTATGTATTTTGGACGGCGCGCACCTGATCGGGATCGGCCGAACTGTAGGCCAAGGGAATGCCATCTTGGGCCATGAGCCAATCGGCCAGAGCGTCCGGGGTTACCGCTCCCTCAATCACGTCGCGCGCCACAATTTCGCGCGCAGGATGGCGGGCGGCGTGATGGACGACTTGGGCCCGTGTCGCGGCGGAACAGGACCCCGACAGCGCCACCGCGCGCCCCGCCTGCCCGTCCCATGGCACAGCGCCGGGCGTGCAGCCAAAGTTCGCAGGCAGGCCAAGGGCCACACCAGACCCCCCGGTGATCAGCGGCAGGTCACGCGCCGCTGCACCGATGGCGCGCAAATCTTCATCGCGGATCGCATCAACAACAATCAGGCGGTGCCCTGCCGCGTGTTGATCAGCCAACGCCGCTGCAATCGCGCCTTGCCCACCAAAGACCGGCCCCGGACCAACATGGCCCACGCTGTGCTGGGTTTGAGGTGTCAGCCAGCGGCGCAGGTCCGAATCCGTCATCGGTGTAAGCGGATGGTTTTGCATCCCACTTTCACTCAGCAGGGTGTCATTGACGAACAGATGGCCCTGAAAAACGGAACGTCCGGTGCCCGGAAAGGCCGGACAAACAATGACTTGATGCGCTTCAAGCGCGTCGGCCAGAGCATCCGCAACCGGGCCGATATTGCCTTCGGGCGTGGAATCAAAGGTCGAGCAATACTTGAAAAAGAACTGCGTGCAGCCTTGCGCCTTGAGCCATTCCAAGGCCTCAAGCGACATCGCCACCGCATCCGCCACCGGGATCGACCGGGATTTGAGAGCAACCACGCCCGCCTCAACGCTTGGGTCCGCAGGACCGTTCGGCACGCCGGTATATTGCGTTGCGCGCATACCGCCTTTGGCCAATGTGTTGGCCAGATCGCTTGATCCGGTGAAATCGTCACCGATGCACCCTAGTTTCATACTGTTTTGTCCGTCTGTTTAGCCCGCACCCGAAGAAACACTGCGACGGCCCGCGGCGCAAGGCCACCACGAGAATTTCGAGATTTCACAAAAGATCACGCGGATTGGTCACATCCGCACCGGCCAGATGCAGCATATGCCATGCCAAGACCAGATTGCTGGACAGCACCGGCACGCCAAGATCGCGCTGCAACGACCCAATAACATCCAGCGTGCGCAGGTTCGTGCAGGACAGGAACACCGCCTGCACATCCGCGCCATCCATGACCTTTTGGGTGGCCGCGATGATTGAAGCATCGTCGATCTGCGTGACCGCCTCTTCGTTGGCCTCGTCAAAGCTGATGAAATGGGGTGTTTCGATCTGGGCGCTGCGCAACACGTCCCGCAATCGGTCGGACACGGAGGCCACATAGGGTGAGACGATGGCGATGCGGTCGAGACCAAGGTGTTCGCAGGCTGCGATCAGGGCGGACACTGGTTCCGTCACGTGGTGTGCCGGGGTACCCGCGCGGACCCGCTCGGCTATAACTTCAGCCCCAATCTGTGCGGTTCCCGAAGTGCAGCCATAGCCCACCACGTCAAAGCTGTGTCCGCGTGGGAAAAGGGCGGCGGCTCCGCTGAGTGCGTTTTCCATCTGTGCAAGTGTTTCAGGAGAGACGTCAGTGGCCGAAGGGACGCGAGAGACCAGCAGGCTGATATCGGCGGGCATCAGGCGGCGGAAATCATCTTCGATCGTCCGGTCCGATTGGAGTGTGATCAGACCCAGTTTGTTCCGCGTTTCGGGTCGTTTTGTGTAAGGTGCTGTCATGCTCAGATCACCGGGATGTCGCGAGGGGCGGGTGTCGACAGATAGCGGGCGCCGTTTTCTGTGATCACGATGTTTTCCTCGTGCACCAGTGTCTTGCCCGTTGCGGTCATCAGCCCCGGCTCTAGCGTCAGCACCATGCCCGGTTCAAGCACGGTGTGATCGTCCGGGATCAGCGAAGGCCATTCCGTCAATTGCATTCCCAGCCCGTGCCCATAACGCCCGGCGTCAGACCCACCTGACCCACCGGTGAGCACCTTGTCCATGGCGTGAAACAGCTCCGCAGCCGTCGCCCCGGGGCGCGCGATGGCAAATCCCGCGTCGCTGGCCTCTAGCAGTCGGGCATAGGCGTCTTGGGTCGCGCCACTGGGCTGCCCTACGGACCAGTTGCGGTCAAAATCACTGAAATAGCCGTCGCGCACGACGCCTGTGTCCAACATCAGCACATCACCCTTGTCCAATGGGGCGTTGGTTGCGGGTGCAATGATGTCGCCGTACCCGCCCGGCCCGGCCGCACCGGCAAGGTAGGACACCCAGTCGGCCCCTTCCTCAAGGCATAGCATCTGAAAGGCGCGAAAAACCTGGGCAAGCGGAACACCGGCGCGCGCAATCTCGGGAACACGGGCAAAGGCGCGGTCTGCGATGCCACATGCGGCGGTGATTTTTTGCACCTCTGCTTGGGATTTGACGAGCCGGAGGCGGCGCAGGATTCCTGCGTCATCTGTGAAACTGCATGCATCCATGCGCTGGCGTAGGTCCACCCAGCTGTCCTGTGGCAAACGCAGGTGCGTCTCTGGACCTGACGGTATGCCAATGCGCCCGCCCTTGGGCACAACGTCACCCAAGGCGTCGATCAGCAATCCAATCCCGTCATCGCTGTAATCCGGGCTGCGCCACGTGCGGATGTCCTGCACCCAGGTCTGGCCCATCAACGGCGCACCGATCGACGGGATCACCGCAATGGGCGCGCCTGTGGCTGGCAGTATCACAAACCAAGGTCGCGTCGGGCTTTCCCAGAACCGTGTGAGGTAGCCGGTAAAGTAGCGCACCTCCGGTTCTGTGGTCAGCAACAGTGCGTCGAGGTTTGCGGCCTCCATATGATTTTGGGCACGCGCGACGCGAGCCTGAAACTCGGGCGTCTCAAAGCCGATCATGCATCACTCTGTTCGGACAGGATCACCAAAACGCGTGCATCTGCGTCCAGCCCCAATGTGCCGTTTGCGGCCAGCACTCCTGCGATCCCGGCGGCACCCGACGGCGTGCTTTCAAAGCCAAAGCGAGCAGCGAACGCTGCGCCCGCGTCCCCTTCCGCCTCAGAGATGGCCATGAAATCATCGGCGTCCCGCGCGAGCCCTTTGAGGGCGATCAGCGAAGCCACCTTGCAATCAAGCCGCCCCATTGCGGACACATGGCCAGTCGTTTCGACCAGCTTTCCAGCCTTGATGGACTCAATAAGGCAAGGTGCGGCCTCGGGCTCGACCACGATGATCCGGGTCGCGTCGCCCCAGTGCACCCGCGCGATAGCTGCGCAGGCCCCGGCAAGGCCGCCAACACCGGCTTGCAAAAAAAGATGGGTCGGAGGGGCGTCGATCTGCTCGAAAATTTCGGCCATCAAGGCAAGGTAGCCCTCCATCAAACGGTGCGGGCGCACGGTGTATCCGGGCCAAGAACTGTCCGACAAGAGCACAGCGCCTCTGTCTGCCGCGGCTTGCATTGCGGCGTCCATGCTGGCCTCGTAGTCAGCCCCGGCGCGCACGACCTCAGCGCCTACGCTGCGCAACCTGTCCGCAAAGCTCTCGGGTACAGTGTCGGCCAGATAGATAATCGACTGCGCCCCAAAGGCTGCGGCCCCCGCGGCGACTGACAATCCGTGGTTGCCGGCGCTGGCTGTGACATAAGTGTTGCCTCGCGCCTGGCCCTGCGCCGCATCGCAAGCGATGACGTAGGCCGCGCCAAGTGCTTTGAAACTGCCCAAACCCATACGGGACCGTTCGTCTTTGATCAGCACCTCGGCCACCCCAGCGGCATCCGCCAGTTCCGGGGCTGTGCTCAGTGGGGTTACATTGGCATGTGGACAGCGCGCCAGCAGTGCGCGCGGGGCCTCAGCGTCGACGCTTGGGTATGGCACGTCCGTCAGGATTGGATCGGATAGCGCTGCGCCGCAATATGAGTTTGAGAGACTGCGCATCGTTTAGAACACAATCTGCGCTTTGATCGCCTGACTGCGATCGGCAGCCATCTCAAAGGCCGCGTTCGCGTCGTCTAGGGCAAAGCTGTGGGTCACAAGCGGGGTCACGTCGATCTGTCCTCCTTGCATCATGGCGATGGCTGTTGCGAATTCCTCGTGAAAACGGAAAGACCCGCGAAAACTGATTTCTTTGGCCGTCATGGCCTGTACTGGCAAGGTCATATCACCACCCAACCCCAGTTGCACGAGTACCGCGCGCGGGCGCAGAGCCGGAATGGCCGCAACCAGCGCAGGCGCGGCCCCACTGCATTCAAAGTGAACGTCAAAATGGCCTTTGTCCGCGTGATACTCTGCTAACCCATCTGGCGTTTCTGCCATGTTGATCGTGCGGGTTGCCCCCACTTTTTCGGCCATGGACAGGGTAAAAGGGGCAATATCGGTCGCCACAATCTCAACTGCGCCCGCCGCGCGCGCCACCAGAACACAGAGTTGGCCGATAGGTCCGCAGCCCGTGACCAAAACCCGCTTGCCCATCAAATCGCCCGCCTGTTTTGCAGCGTGAAGGCACACTGCCAAAGGTTCGCCCACGGCCGCTTCTGCCGCGCTTAACCCGTCAGCGGGCACGCATTGTGCTGCGTCAGCGACGATGTACTGACGGAACGCGCCCTGAATGTGGGGGAACGGCATCGCAGAGCCATAAAAGCGCATGTTAAGGCAGTGTTGTGGCGTGCCCTCGTGGCAATAGCTGCAGGCATGACACGGACGGGACGGCGAGATTGCGACCAGTTGCCCAGGCACGAGACCAGTAACGCCCGCGCCCAACGTCTCGACATGCCCGGACACCTCGTGTCCGAGGATCATCGGTTCGCGCAGACGTACGGCGCCGAAGCCGCCATGCTGGTAATAGTGCAGGTCCGAACCGCAAATCCCACCCGCAGCCATTTTGACCAGTACCTGCCCGGGGCCGACCAGCGGCACCTCGCGCTCTTCTACCCGCAAGTCTTTCGCGGCGTGGACAACGATGGCTTTCATTGGCGGGGTTCTCCTGATCTGTCTTGCGCGCAGCATGCGCAGTATGCAAGCAGGGTACAAGCACTGGTTGACCCCTTTCCTTACCCTAACTATGTTACCGGTAACAGCTCAAAAAACAAAGGCCTTCGCACCATGTCCACTGCACTTTTCTCGCTCGCTGGCACGCGCGCTCTGATCACAGGTTCGTCCCAGGGGATCGGCCTTGCGCTGGCTGCGGGCATGGGGGCGGCAGGGGCCGAAATTGTGCTGAACGGACGGGACACAGCCAAGCTGGACGCCGCCGCGTCGGCCCTGAGTGCACAGGGCATCACAACCCATACAGTGGCGTTTGATGCAACTGACCATGAAGGCGTGCGGGCGGCCGTGGATGGGTTCGAGGACACCACAGGCCCGATCGACATCCTGATCAACAATGCGGGCATGCAGCACCGCACCCCTCTGGAGGATTTCCCGGCAGATGCGTTTGAGCGGTTGTTGCAGACCAATGTGGCATCAGTCTTTCATGTTGGTCAGGCCTGTGCGCGGCACATGATCAAGCGCGGCGCGGGCAAGATCATCAACATCGCGTCGGTTCAGACTGCACTGGCCCGCCCCGGCATCGCGCCCTACACCGCAACCAAGGGGGCTGTGGCTAACCTTACCAAGGGCATGGCCACCGACTGGGCCCGGTTGGGCCTGAACTGCAACGCGATTGCGCCGGGGTATTTTGATACCCCGCTGAACGCGGCCCTCGTGGCCGATCCCGAGTTCTCTGCATGGCTCGAAAAGCGCACGCCCGCTGGGCGCTGGGGTCAAGTGGATGAACTGGTGGGTGCAGCTGTGTTTCTGTCTTCGGCAGCTTCAACCTTTGTGAACGGGCACACACTTTATGTAGACGGCGGGATTACCGCGTCGCTGTAATCCGTGCCCCAGTGGGTCGTGCAATTTTAGTTGGCCCGGCGACAAAACTTTGCCACACTGCGTGCCCATGCAGCATCCGGACACACGCGACACGCAGTTGTATGAGTTGGAACGCAGGCTGGCCGATGACATTGGGCAAGTTGCGCGCAGCCTTGATGTGCCACCACACATCCGTGATCCCGAGGATTTGCGCCGCGCATGGCGCAAAACCAGCGCCTCGCACAGCACACTTCGGACCCTGATCAAAGACATTCTGCGTGACACCTCGGATCAGGACAAACTGCCCGTAGCCCGCCGACGCGCATTACGCGACTTGAAATCCAACGCCCGCGCCATCCGGCGTCAATTGCTGGACTGGGCCCGCGTGAGCCTCATCATCGAACACCAACACGCGCGCCCTGAAACCGACCTCGTGCAGGTGTCCGAGTTGATCCATGGCCCGCAGGATGTTCTGGATCATGTGACTGCTTTGTTCATGCATGCCTTGCACAAAATCGCAAACCCGTCCGAACACACCCAAAGCGCCAGCGCTGAAAAAGATGGGCTGTACCGCGATATCCCGCTGCCAATGAGCCAGTTTTCATCGCTGATAGGAGCTGCCTATCGGTTGTGTCTGGCGCAACGAAAAACGCACCCTTTGCGGTTTCTGGATGTGGGCAGCGGCGGGGGCACCAAAGTGTTGGCGGCCACCACCTGTTTCGATGTTTGTCATGGATTGGAATACGAGGCCCACACGTTTGCGACCGGATCCCAAGTGCTTGAGGGGCTGGGTGCGGACCGCTGCACCCTGTTTCACGGCAATGCGTTCGAGTTTGAAGACTACGGCAATTATGATGTGATCTACTACTTTCGCCCCATGCAATCGAACCCGGATATGATCGCGCTAGAGGCCCGTATACTGGCACAGGCCCGCCCCGGCACGTTTCTGTGCGTGCCCGGTGAAATGGCGACGCCAAACCATGACGCAGCGGGCGCACGCAATGTGAGCGGGCATGTTTATGCGACCGGTATGAGCAAGGACGAGGTCGATGACTTGCACTTTGCAGCCCGCCATATCGGGACATCGGTTCCTGGCTTTTTCAAAACCCCGCCAAGGGTGTCCCCTCTGCTTGAACGTCTGTTGATGGCCTGTGCACGCAACGGCTACCGCATCTAGACGCAGCGCCCACCCTTGCAGGTGCCACAGCGCGCCTGTAGGTTTGCTCGACTTCTGATCACCCTCAAAGGGGCACGCCTTGACCTTCACTCCCGCGATCACCGGCACCGGCGTCTTTACACCTGAATTGTCCATTTCCAACGCAGAACTGGTGGTCGCATTCAACACCTACGCGGACCGGTTCAACGCGGAAAACGCGGATGCAATTGCAGCCGGAGAGATCGAAGCCAAAGCGTACTCTTCCGAAGAGTTCATCCTCAAAGCCTCCGGCATCGAACGCCGTTACGTCATGGACAAAGACGGCATTCTGGATCCCGCCGTCATGCATCCGCTCTTGCGCCAGCGCAGCGACGACGAACCGTCGATCATGGCAGAAATGGGGGTCGATGCCGCAAACAAGGCATTGGCAGCGGCTGGCAAGACAGCAGCAGATGTTGGAGCCCTGATCTGTGCGGCGTCCAACGTTGAACGCGCCTACCCCGCCGTGGCCATTGAAATTCAGGAACTACTCGGCGTGCAGGGCTTTGCCTTTGACATGAACGTTGCATGCTCTTCCGCCACGTTTGGCATTCAGGCAGCAGCAGACATGGTGCGGTCAGGTTCCATCAAATCTGCACTCGTGGTCAATCCGGAAATCTGCTCAGCACACCTCGAATGGCGCGACCGGGACTGCCATTTCATTTTTGGCGATGTGGCCACCGCCACGCTGATCGAGCGGGCGGAAGACGCAACAGGCCCCTACTTTGAAATCAGGTCAACGCGCTGTGCGACCGAATTTTCCAACAACATCCGCAACAACAACGGCTATTTGCGCCGCTCGCGCCCGGCCGGAATGGTGGACCGGCGCGACATGCAATTCATGCAAAACGGGCGCAAAGTGTTCAAGGAAGTGCTGCCCATGGTCAGCAGTCACATCGCCGGACACATGGGCGATGAGGGGGTGGCGGCGGGCGATCTCAAACGCCTTTGGCTACATCAAGCCAACAAATCCATGAACGATTTCATTGGTAAAAAAGTACTGGGACGCGATCCGATGCCGGGCGAACAACCCAACATCCTTCAGGACTATGCCAATACGTCTTCCGCCGGGTCGATCATCGCGTTCTCTCAGAATTCTGATGACATGCAGAGCGGTGATCTTGGTATAATCTGTTCGTTTGGCGCGGGCTATTCCGTTGGTTCGGTGATTGTGGAGAGGCGCGGCTGACGCGGCTCTTCATCACTCGGCATCTCTTCGACCATCGCATCCATGGCTGAAGCCACCCCGCGCAATCGCTCAAGGCGACCTTCGTGGGTATCTGGCACCTGCATCTGCGAAAGCATCTCAGACACCTGAGTGTAGGAAACATCAAAGAACTCGCGCCCCCGTTTCCAGTCCATGAACCTCATACCCTTGAGCACCGAGATGTTCAGCAAGACATCGTCGCCCACGTCTGTCAGACGCAAAAGTTTGCGTGCATTGACCACCATTGCGCGTGCCAGAACCGCAAAAGCGGTCGGGTGGCGTTCCGCTTCACTTGCGGGCTTGCGCATCATGGTGGTCAGGGCTTTCATCCTTGTGGGATAGTCCTCGTATTTCGCCCGCACCATCCACGGTTTGCCAGGTACAAAGTTGAGGAGTACGTTCGATCCCGCCTTGAGCGAACGCATGGCACCAATCGGCACATTGTCGATCAATCCCCCATCAATCAGAACCTCACCGTTGCTGCGCAGGAAAGGCGGGAAAATGCCAGGGATCGCGCTTGAGGCGCGGATGGCCTGCCAAAGAGGACCCGTTCGGATCACCGAAACATCGTTGTGGGTGAGACTGGTGGAGACAGCAAAGAAATTCAGCTGCAGATCCTCAACATCACCCATCCCAAAGTGTTTGCGAAAAGCGTCATCAAGCACAGAATGATCGAGCAGCGAAAACCTCGGTATGGTCAGGCGCGCCATGGCTTTTGAGCGCAGGAAAATCTCCTCACATTGCTCCATGGTCTCGTCTGGATCATACCCCAAAGCAATCGCTCCGGCCATCGCCGCGCCAACACTGGTACCGCCAACGAAATCAAAGGTATAGCCGTGGTCATGCAGCGCCTTGACCACTCCCAGATGCGCGGTGCCATAAGCCCCCCCTCCGCACATCACCAACCCAATCGCTTCGCCGCGCACAAAGCGCGCGATACGGGCAAAATCCGGCTCAGAATCCAGTGCTAAGTGGTGGTGCAAACGCACGGGTCGCCCCTCCAGCCATTTGGCCGTTTGCGCCGTACTGTCCCCTATTTTCGGTCTGTGCAAAACAAAATGCAGGTGCGTCGGCAACGTCGCACCATAGATCGCATGCTCCAAGTCAGATGGCGCATCCTCTGGGCCAAACGCACCCTCTTTGGGCGCGATGATCATGATAGTGTCAGAATTGTTGGCCGTGACCCGTTGCCAAATTGGGTTCGTCTTCGGATCCGCGCAAATCAACAGCAGATTACCGTAAGCCGCTTCTTGCTCTTCGAGCCATGCGGCCAAGGCGCGAGCGTCTTCCAGCAGGTCTGGAGCGCAATCCTGCGCCTCAATGACTTGCCAGTGTGCCTCCGCTTCAAAAACGGCGCGAATTCCGGCAACAAAAGTAGGGTTGATGACCGGATCCGCGCCACCGGGAAACATCGCGCAGACATGGCCTGACTCGGGTCGTAAATGCGGTGTAGCGGGAATGGTGCGCGCCAGACGCTGGGACACAGCCGCCAGAATGCCATTCGCCAGCGCAGGTGTGGCGGCGGCGAGATCGTCGTAGGCCGCGCGGCTCAGACACATAATCGCACTGTCGCGTGCAGCGACCACTGTGGCTGTGCGGGTGCCCCCGGCGAAAAAGGCCAGTTCGCCAATCGGCTCACCTTTTGATATCTCAGCAATGGCCTGCCCGTTATGCAGAACCGTAAAGCGGCCGCGCAACACGATGAACAACGTATCAGCGGCGTCGCCTTCGTTGATAAGAACCTCGCCCCGGCTCATGTCCCGATAGTCTGCGGTCCGGGCCATTTGCTCAAGGATTTCGGGCGCCAAAGCACCAAACCCATCAATGTCGCGCAACAAAGCGACTAGCTCTGCATAGCTTGTATCACTGGCCACGTTTGCGACCCCCCTTAACCGCGCACAGATTGCACCGCGACCTACCCCACAAGCAAGATGCTACTATGCCGCGTACTACGCGGTATCAGAATACCGCCCAAAAAAGCACAGTGTCCTGGGCCCTTGGGCGGGCGCCTATTTGCGCGCAAACGCAAAAACAGTCGCGCACCGGACCTAACCGTCAGTTTTAGATACCCGTTGATGAACTGCCTCAGCACTTTCAACCCGTTCGGAATATCGATTTACTAAATAGTCCGACCGGCCCCTCACCATCCACGTGAACTTGACCAGCTCTTCCATCACATCCACCACACGCGCATAGAACGGGCCCGCAGGAAGGCGGCCGTTCTTGAATTCCAGCCAAGCCTTGGGAAGGCTCGACTGGTTTGGGATCGTTACCATCCGCATCCAACGCCCCAGAATGCGCATCTGGTTGACCGCATTAAAACTCTGCGAGCCGCCGGAAACCTGCATCACAGCCAGCGTCTTTCCTTGGGTCGGGCGAATGCCCCCCTTCAACGACAAGGGCAGCCAATCTATCTGGCTTTTGATCAGGCCAGTCATGGCCCCATGGCGTTCAGGACTGGACCAGACCATGCCTTCGGCCCAGACCGCCAGATCGCGCAGTTCAACGACTTTTGGGTGGGTGCCATCATCGGCATCAACCTGCGGCAGACCGGTGGGGTCAAATATGCGGGTCTCGCAGTCCAGATGGCGCAAGATGCGCGCGCTCTCTTCGGCGGCACGGCGCGAATAGCTTTCAGGGCGCAATGATCCGTAAAGCAGCAGAATACGTGGCGGATGGCCCGGATCGCCTTTGGCGCGCAATGCCTCGGTGTCAATCTGAGGCAGGGCAGCCGCCACCAAGGCGGGTAGATCGTCGGCCTGCGCCTGATCAGCCACTTTCGTCTTCCAGATGCAATTTCATGTCGATCAGCACCTGTTGCAGCAGCGTTGTCTCTCTCAACAACCGCTTGGCCTCGTTTACGGTGATGATACCATCCTCAATGGATTGCTGATATTCACTCATCAACATGGCAAACCGCTGGCTGAGCGCAATCACATCGCTGTTCACGCCGCCGGGTCGTTCGTCATTGGGACGGCGGTCATCATGGCTGAGGGTAATACCCTGCAATTCGGCCAGCGCGCAGGTCACATGGGGAAAGCTTGCGTCTTTCTCAAGCGCGACGACCGCATCAATCGGCATGAAGCGATCTGCATGTTCGGGATTGTCTGAGTAATAGCGCCCAAGAGTGGCCTTGGACTTGCCCGTCATGCCGCATGCCGGCTCGATACCGACATCCTTCACCAATGCCTCGGTATGCTTTTTCAGATAGCTGCCAAATCCGGCCATACAATGTCCCTCGTTCACTCAGACCTATCGCCACAACCCGCACGTGCGGGGAAACGATCCGGTCTTTTCCCATTAATCAACTCAAAAGCAAATGTCATTTGTAAATGGTCCTAAGAGTTGCGGGACGTAATGAGTAACTGGTGGCCCCAGCGCCGGAACGTGGTGGGGTCTGCCATGATCTTCTGTCACGTGGGACTGACAGGCCGGAACGATCCGGTAGCAAGACAGGCAGATCCGTCGGAGTTAACAAGTATCGGGGCAGGCACATCCCCAAAATGAACGGTGTGATTTCTGCATCCACTCGCCTGCCCTAAAAGTAACACAGTACCGAATGTGGTCCGAGAATTTGACATGCGCTGCCACAAGCGCCGCAATTGCTCGGACCCACCCATTTTCAGATCGTTACTGAGCCGCTCTTTAGAGGTGCTTACAGAGACTAGTCTTTTCCTGGGCCTCGTCAGAACTGGCCAACATTCACAAACTTTTGGCTGTCATTCGAAAGCGCAGGCGGCTTCCTTGCCTCATATGCAGTGCAAGGGCCAAACCACTCACGGATATGCACTTGGTTGCGTGGGGCAGGTCTGTGACCGCCCAGTAGTCACGAATTGCCCCGCGCAACCATTTCCCCACACTGTATAGTCCCTGTACCGACATAACTCCGTCAGGTCTTCGCGCGATGTGCAAATTCCACAATGCCCCTTTAGGTTGTCTGCAAGGCCACCAGTGTGAGCGAATTATCTCAGCAGGAACAATTGCTTGTCTTGCTGGCCTCTGTCACCCGCAGGGGTAAAGGCAGCACTTCGATGAATCAACATTCCATCAGGTATTGTCCTTACGTGTCGCAATGGACTAGATGAAACCGCCTCTAACCACATGAAAAGGCTTCGCATTGTGGCCAAGCTCTACTTCCATTACTCCACCATGAACGCAGGCAAGTCGACTGTGCTGCTACAGGCCGCGCACAACTACCGTGAACGCGGCATGGTGCCCTATCTGCTGACCGCGCGCCTTGATGACCGTGCCGGGGCCGGTCGAATCGCATCGCGTATCGGCATCGGTGCAGAAGCGGACATTTTCACGCCCACAGATGATCTTTTTGAACGTCTCGCCGCACAGCAGGCCAACGGACCAATTGCTTGTGTGTTCGTGGACGAGGCCCAGTTTTTGACCGAGGATCAGGTCTGGCAGCTGGCGCGCGTTGTTGATGATCTGGACCTGCCAGTGATGTGCTATGGCCTGCGTGTCGACTTTTTGGGCAAGCTCTTTCCCGGTTCGGCCACACTGCTGGCGCTTGCCGACGAGATGCGCGAAGTGCGCACAATCTGTCATTGCGGAAAAAAGGCGACCATGGTCATTCGCCGCGATGCGGATGGGCGCGCGCAAGCTGGCGGCGCGCAGGTGCAGATCGGGGGTAATGACACCTATGTCTCGTTATGCCGCCGCCACTGGCGCGAAGCGATGGGGGATGGGTGAAGAACAGGCAAAACACCTGCGCCCGTCGCCATTTGCAAGACACTACACCGGATTAGGCAGAGCCTGACCTTCACAAAACGCCGCCACATTGCGCACGGCCATCAATCCCATATCTAATCGCACCTCAAGGGCCGCAGTGCCCAGATGCGGCAACAGTGTCACGTTATCGAGCGCACGCAACGCCTTTGGCACCTCGGGTTCGCGCTCGTACACATCAAGGCCCGCACCACCGATCTGACCGCTCTGAAGCGCTGCGATCAGCGCGGCTTCATCCACCACATCCCCGCGCGATATGTTAACGAGGTGGGCGTGAGGCTGCATCGCGGCCAATACATCCGCGCCGATCAAGTGACGGGTTTCAGCACCACCGGGCACAGCCGCGACGATAAAGTCCACGCTCTGCGCCAACGTGTGCAGATCAGGCGCATGGGTGGCTGGAAAATCGAGGTCCTTGTCCGAGCGGTTGAAGTAGTACACGTCCATCCCGAAGCCGAAATGACAGCGCCGCGCGATGGCCTGCCCAATCCGGCCCATACCAACGATGCCAACCTTCTTGCCGCTCATGTGCAGGCCCAGCATTTGCGTCGGGTGCCATCCGGGCCAGTCATCGCTGCGCACCATCCGCTCACCCTCGCCCGCCCGGCGCGCCGACATCAGCATCAGCATCAGCGCGATATCTGCCGTGGCATCGGTAACCGCTCCCGGAGTGTTGCTTACGGCGACACCAGCGCTTTGTGCCGCCGCGACGTCAATATGATTGTATCCGACCCCAAAGTTGGCCAGCAGTCTGCAGCGTGGCTTTGGCACATCGGCAAACACTGCCGCAGAAAACTGATCCCCAAGAGTGGGCAGAACGATGTCAAAATCCGTCAGGGCCGCGCGCAGCTCTGCATCAGTCAGCGGCAAGGTCTCACTGCGTACCACGACATCGTCACAACAGGCGCGCGCCGCCGCAACGACGTCTTCCGGCAAAGGTCGTGTGATCCATAGTTTGGTCAATGGAGCCGCCCCCCTGTCGGCACGTCCTTGTCAGGCGTGGCCAACACAATCGCGCCGTCCTCATCGGGAAAGCCGAGCACCAGTACCTCAGACATAAACGGTCCGATCTGGCGCGGTGGGAAATTCACCACCGCCATGACCTGCCGACCAACCAAGGTTTCGGGCTCATAGTGCACCGTGACCTGCGCCGATGTTTTTCGCTCGCCCAATTCTGGACCGAAATCGACCCACATCTTGATTGCCGGCTTACGCGCCTCGGGAAATGGTTCGGCCCGTACCACGCGGCCCACACGGACATCTACCTTCAGGAAATCCTCAAACTCGATCTCAGCCACGCGACAACTCCTCGGATCTTTTGGTGGCCGCCGCAACAGCCCGGGGTAGCAAGGACGGAAAGCCCGCAGCTTCATCCATCAAAACTTCCAAAGCGGCCTGTGTGGTGCCATTTGGGCTTGTCACGTTGACGCGTAATTGGGTGGGATCATCATCCGATTGCATCGCCAAGGCCCCTGCCCCCGCGACGGTGGCCTTGGCCAGTTGCATCGCAAGGTCCGGTGACAACCCCTGCGCCAAACCGCCCGCCGCCAGCGTTTCGATCAGATGAAAAACATAGGCCGGGCCAGAGCCGCTGACGCCCGTGACCGCGTCCATCTGCGCCTCCCCCTCCAATCGGACGACATCACCAACCGCAGACAACAGTTCTGCCGCCTCATCCAACGCGCCCTGTCCGGCGGCATTGGCACAGATCGCCGTAATGCCGCGCCCAATGGCGGCTGGCGTGTTGGGCATCGCGCGCACGATTGGGGTGTCGGCTCCAAATGCCGCCTCAAAAGAAGCCAGGGACGTACCTGCCGCCACCGAGACAAACACCGTTTCTCCCCCTCCCAGCGCCGAAATGGCAGGCAGCGCATCCCCCATCATTTGCGGTTTGACGGCCACAAGTACCACGGCAGGGGCCTCGGGCAACGGGGCGTTGATATGTACACCTGTCCCGCGCAGCCACAGCGAGGGTACCGGCTCGATCACCCAGACCTTGTCTGCGGGCAACCCGCGTTCCAGCCATCCGGCCAGCATCGCCGACCCCATCTTGCCACAGCCCAGAAGCACAAGGCCCTGGGCTGCGATCCGTGTCTTCTTCATGGATTCAGTTCCCCAAGTGATCTCAGGGGGAAAGGTTACGCGCGGCCATAGGCCTCTGCAATGGCGACCTGAATGGCATCCTTGGGCGTACGGTCACCCCAGATCAGCAATTGCAGGGCGGGATAGTAACGCTCGGCGCTCATCACCGCAGCGCCGATCATGGTGTCGATCTGCTCGGCAGATGCCACCTGACCACCGCTAAGGACCAAACCATACCGGTAAACCATCAGCTTTTGCTCTTCCCAATAAGTGAAGGACCCGGCCCAGCACTGATCGTTGATCAGATTGAGCAACTCATAAAGCTCGGCGCGTTTTTCTTCGGTTGGCTCCATCTCGAAGGTGCACACCATACGCAGTGTTTCGTCATAGCCCGACCATGCCAGCGTGAGAGAATATGTTCGCCACTGGCCCTCAACGGCCATTGCGATCTGATCATCTGCAATACGGTCGAAATCCCACTCATGATGTTCGGCGATATGCTCGACGATATCGATGGGATGAATGTCATCGTCCAGGAACTGCTCGGAAAGGGCCATGGTGCCACCTCTTATTCGCTAGTAGCGATGGGGGCTGGCAGCGCCCCAAGCGCTAGGTGCCTGCTCTAGAAACCGGGGCTATTCCCCGTGCCTCTACGATATATGGTGACCGCGCCCATGGCGTCTGGCAACCCTTTATTTGGGGATAACCGCAATAAGTTGGGGACAAAGCGCCGTGGGGCGCAAAATGAGGGCATGGAAGTGGGGATGGGCCAGTCGCGGTCAAGTCGAGTGAAATCTGGTCTAAAGCAGAGCTGCCGGGAAGATCAGAACGTCGGGCTGCCCGCCAAATCTTGGGAAGGGACGGCATCTGTCACGTGGTTTTATGCGCTTTGATGGGCAGGCAGGCAAACTGGCAAGCACCCGTTCTTTCTCTAGGTTGCGGATGAGTCGTCCGCTCCAACGTGACATCGCGCTCAGCCTAAAAAATAAAGGAGGGGCTGCCATATTTTCCGAGATAGTTTGGTGTTTTGAGAGCCATTGTTCACGAAAAACGAGCGCTGCCGCTACCGTGGCGTGAAACTGCCTCAGTTTTGCCAGATTCACCTTGCGCGGCGGATCAAAATACAGCAACCGATCATACATTACTATGACAATTGATCGATGACGCTTAGCTGCGGCGCGTAAAGAGTTGAGGAACAGACAATGAAAAGCATTGCAAAATTTGCAACAACTGCCTCCGTATTGGCCGTGATGGCGACCGGTGCTTCAGCCGCGACCTATACGTTTACCGAAGGCAACGGTCAAAACCGCAAGTTGGTTGCTGGTTCGACGGACCTGAACGACTCTCCGGTACCCGACGGAATTCCACTGGGTAGTTTCGCCAACGACGATGTTATCCAGCTGCACGGTCGGATTGTGTCGTCCCAGGATGTGTTCACTTACACTTTCGCCTTTGCCAGCGCGTTTAAGGTTGAGTTCGATCTGGACGGCTATGAGCTGGCCACTGATCTGATCTCATCAGACGGCGTTTCCACGTTTGAAACCATCTCCGGACTTGTCGGACAAGTGGAAAAAGGCGGAAACCCTGAAACGGGAAGCACGAAAAAGGCTGTCGCATTTACGCTAGCACGCACCGGATCGAGCGTCACCAAGAGTTTCACAACAGATGTCTGGCACGACAATCCTAGCGACGGGTTCATCTTTTCCGGTCTTGGCGGCTTCGAGTACACGTTGACGGTTGATGGTTCGCTGCAGCCAACCCAAAGTGCGGTTGCACTATATGACCTCAAAATTTCCGCCGTTCCGATCCCTGCTGCAGGCTTCATGCTTCTCGGTGGACTTGGCGGCTTGGCAGCTCTGCGTCGCCGCAAAGGTAAAGCGCAAGGCTGACCAGCTGACCGCAAGACTGCAATTATTCAAAGGTCGCATTGAGATGCGGCCTTTTTCTCTGGCGCGACACTTGTTGCGTTGGCGCAGAATTCTCGAATGGTTTTCGCGGTTTTCCTCCGAACCGGACCAAAAGGTCTAAAATAAGAGAATTTCGATGGGCGAACTGTCGTCAGTAAAGGACATGTTGGCAACGTTTCGGATCTGTTGCGCGCTCACATCCAGAATCAGGTCAGAATCCCTTAGCGTCAACAACTTGGTTTTGGTTTGGACGACGATGTCCTTTCCACCCGCACGCACAGCAAAGATCGAACCGCCTTGCGCCAAAAGAAACAAATACACCCGGTCGTTGTTCACGGAAATGCCGTCCGCAACACCAATCACAGCGCCGTCTGCAGACAAAAGGCGCAGGCCTTTGGTGATTTCAATGGAAGCGGCTTCGGATTTGCTCAATTCAGCCTGCGACGGCAACGCGGCCATGTTCAGGGCAAAAACGGCAAGGCAAGTGCGCAAAAAAGCCATCGAGGATCCTCCACATCTGATATTCAAAAGATACGGGCGAAGCAGGCAACTGGATGTCCGTCGATGTTTTTTTGAGAACAGACGCCACGCCGGGTCAGTCAAGCAATCCAGCCATCCGATAGCCCGACAGCCAGTTGTCCTTGTCTTCAAGCCTCTGACAGATACGGGCATGATACTTGGCATATCGCGCAAAGTCAGAACTTTCCGCGCACACGGCACGGAAGGTGTCCGCCGCCTCTGCCGCTTGGTCCATCCGCCCCATGTGGGCATGGCACGCAGCGATCTGGGCAAAAGTGTGCGGTGGCGGGTCGGCCCAGGATTTCAGGATGTCCAGGCAGTCATCGTATCGACGCAACATGTACAGACACTCCGCCATGGGCTCCTTGGTGAAATCGAGGATTTGAGGGTCCATACTCGTTGCCTCTTCCATCACACGCAATCCATCCTCGCACTGGCCTGCGCCATTCAGGATCGATCCGTAGACCACGCGGCACTGCATATCATATGGATTGATCTTTAGAGCGGTTTCAATGTGCATGCGCGCCCGATCACTTTCGCCAAGCCAGTAATAGGCCTCGGCCACAAAGGCCAACAGCGTCGGGTCACTGGAACCCGTCTTTAGCGCTTCGGCCAGATACTGGCGTGCACGTTCTTCGGGGTCGCCGTACCAAACCCCAAGGCTGAAGAGAGAATAGGCATACAAATTGGCCAGAACCGCGTGCGCCTGCACATAGTTGGGATCAATCGCCAGCGCCCGCTCGAGCGCACTGACAGCGCGCGGATCAGCGCCGGCCGATGTCAGAAAAATCCAGCGACCCTGCAGGAACAGCTCATAGGCCGAAAAGGCAGTCGTCGGCTTGCTCTGAATGCGCGTCGACAAAGCGCTGCGCAAACGGTTAGGCAAGACGGCCGCGATCGCGTTGGTCACCTCATCCTGCACGGCAAAGACGTCTTCAAGGTCGCGGTCATAGCGCTCGGCCCAGATGTGCCCGCCATCACCCACATCGATCAGTTGCACGGATATACGCACGCGTCCGCCCGCTTTGCGCACTGACCCCTCAACCAGATACTTGACGCCCAGCGCTTCGCCGGCTTCGCCCGCATCGAGCCGCTGGCCTTTTAGTGCAAAAGACGAATTGCGCGCCTTCACGTGCAGATCTCGGAACCGGCTGAGCGCGGTGATGATGTCCTCAGTGATCCCGTCCGAGAAAAACTCCTGTTCAGGATCGGCACTGAGGTTTTCAAAAGGCAGTACCGCAACCGAGGCCTGACGCGCCGCTTCCAACGCGATGGGTTCGCGCAGGGCTATGGCGGTCGTGCTTTTGGCCGCGCCGGATTGTGACCACTGATGCACCTGCTGTGGGTCACTCATGCCTTTGAGAGTGACAAGGCCCCCGTCAGCAAATGGTACATCCGTCTTGCCGCGCACCTGCTGGTAAACCGCGTCCGAAATACATACCCCCCCGGGGGCTGCCTCACTTTGCAGGCGGGCGACCATGTTCACACCCTCACCGTGGATGTCGTCGCCTTCGACAATGATGTCACCAAGGTTCACCGCAATGCGAAACGCAAGCTGGCGCAAATCCATGCTTTCGGCCTCGCCCACGTGCAAGTGCATCTGTTTTTGCAACTCGACGGCACAGGTCACAGCATTAAGGACAGAGGAGAATTCCATAAGGAACGCATCCCCCATCGTTTTGATGATGCGCCCCTTGTACATGCGAGATACGGGACCGAAAAAGTTCTTTTCCAGCTTTTGAAACAAAGCCCGCGTGCCAACCTCGTCGCGCTGAATCAGACCGGAATACCCCACAATATCTGCCATAACGATGGCGGCGAGACGGCGTTCGGGCTGGTCGGACATCAAAGTATCTCAGCAAATTTCCGAAGGTATCGGTCGACACAGTGCATCGCCGGGCTCGCGATTGCCAGCTTATCCCGGGCACAGCGCCAATTTACGCAGAAAGCCTGGTCGAACACCGGGCAATCACGTGCAACTTACATCTTTGGAATGGTGCGGCAGCGCCTCCGTTTGATCAGGCGCCGATCAGTGATCGGGCCCTGATAAGTCAAACGGCTTACTTGGACGCTGCTTCCATCGCATCCAGACGCGCTTTCAGCGCTTCGTTTTCTTCGCGGGCTTTTTGCGCCATCGCGCGGACCGCGTCGAATTCCTCGCGGGTGACAAAATCACGGTCCGCCAGCCAGCGGTCCATCATCGACTTCATCGCCGTCTCGGCCTCGTCCCGCGCGCCTTGGGCGACGCCCATCGCGTTGGTCATCAGTTGCGAGATATCGTCGAAAATCTTGCCACGTGCCTGCATCTGTCGTCTCCCGTTCAAAGCTGACCCCTATATGGGGGCCACAAGCCCACGGGGCAAGCTTGACCTTACCCGCAGCCAGAGGCATTCAGACGCAGATGAACGCGCTCCTCCCCTTCCCCAACATCTCGCCCGAGATATTTTCCATTTCGCTGTTTGGCATGGATTTGGCCCTGCGCTGGTATGCGCTGGCCTATATCGTTGGGATCATTATCGGCTGGCGGCTGGTGGTGATGACGGTCAAGACGCCTCGGCTCTGGCCCGGGCAGCAACCCGTCATGTCCCCCGCGCAGATCGAAGACATGCTGACATGGATCATTCTCGGCGTTCTTTTGGGTGGGCGCCTCGGCTACGTTCTGTTCTATCAACCCGGCGTGTACCTCGAAAATCCGTTCGCGATCCTCGCCATCTGGGAAGGCGGCATGGCTTTCCACGGCGGGCTTTTGGGCGTGGTGCTTGCCGCGTTCCTCTACACAAGACGCCACAAAATCTCGCAACTTAGTGCGGCAGACGCAATCGCTCTGGGCGTACCGCCCGGTCTGCTCCTCGGCCGGATCGCCAACTTCATCAATGCTGAGCTTTGGGGGCGGCCTACCGAGCTGCCGTGGGGCGTTATCTTTCCTGGGCAAGCCGCACAATACTGCCCGCAGATCGTTGGCGCGTGTGCGCGCCACCCTTCGCAGCTTTACGAGGCCTTTCTTGAGGGATTTGTCTTGCTCACCCTCCTTTTGTGGATGGTCTGGCGGCGCGAAGCGTTCAAGCGGCCCGGTCTGGTCTGTGGCACTTTCCTTGCAGGCTACGGGTTGTCGCGCTTTGCAGTTGAATTCGTCCGCCAACCAGATGCGCAATTTGTCGGTCCTGCCAACCCACTGGGACTGGCCTGGCATGTGGGCGGCTACGGGCTGACGATGGGGCAACTGTTATCGCTGCCGATGATCTTTCTGGGTCTCTTTCTGATCTGGCGCGCGCGCCGGATTGGCCTAAGTGCCGCATGACGCTGGAACGGGAACTGGCGGCCCGGATTGCGGCCTCGGGACCAATAACCGTTGCCGAGTATATGAGCACGGCGCTTCTGCACCCCACACACGGGTACTACAGCACCCGTGACCCGCTTGGCGCGGATGGGGATTTCACGACCGCCCCGGAAATCAGCCAGATGTTTGGTGAACTGATCGGCCTGTGCCTGGCGCAAAGCTGGCTGGATCAAGGATTACCAAGTCCCTTCACACTGGCAGAACTCGGCCCCGGGCGCGGCACCTTGATGGCCGATACCTTGCGGGCAACAAAAAAAGTACCCGGGTTCCATGACGGTGCTCGGATCGTACTGGTCGAGGCGTCACCAGTACTTAAGACGCTGCAAGCAGAGACACTGGCCCCATTTACTCCGACATGGATCGACACAGTTGCCGACTTGCCCGACCTCCCCCTTTGGCTTGTCGCCAATGAATTCTTTGACGCCCTGCCGGTACGACAGTTTCAGCGTGACGGCACTGGGTGGCGCGAACGCAGTGTTGGACTAAAGGACGAAACACTGACCTTCGGCCTCTCTCCCGTTGGCCCGCAACCCGCCCTTGACCACAGGCTGGAGGATACAAAGGACGGCGATCTGGTGGAACTGAACGCCCCGGCACAGGCAATCACTGCGGACATCGGCGCGCGTGTGGCCAAGGGCGGTGCAGCGCTGATCATCGACTACGGCGACTGGCGCAGCCTAGGGGATACGCTTCAAGCCCTGCGTGGGCACGTCCCTACTGACCCATTGGATGCCCCCGGGCACGCAGACCTGACCACACATGTGGATTTTGAGGCCCTCAGCAGCGCCGCCGCCCCGGCCACATTCACGCGCCTGACGCCTCAGGGTGTCTTCCTCGAACGGCTGGGAATCACCAATCGTGCGCAAACACTCGCCAGTGCGATGACGGAAGAGAACCTGAATGCCCATATTGCAGCACATCGACGGTTGACGCACCCCGATGAAATGGGAAACCTGTTTAAGGTGCTGGGTCTCTACCCGCCAGATGCACCGCCCCCGCCCGGACTGGAGCCATGACGCTTGAAATCCTGACCGCCGACACTCTCGCGCCCCTGCGCCACGGCTTCTTCACGCGCAAAGGTGGGGCATCTTCGGGTGTGTTTGAGGGGCTGAATTGCGGCACCGGCAGCACGGATCAGACCGAAATCGTTGCAATCAACCGGAGCCGTGTGGCGGAGGCGCTTGAAGTGCCCGACGACCATCTTGCAGCCGTACACCAAGTGCATTCGAGTGATGCGATCCATGTCAGCGGTGCCCAAACCGAAAAACCCCGCGCCGACGGGTTGGTCACTGCCACGCCTGGCCTTGCTCTGACAGTACTAACGGCGGACTGCCAGCCTGTGCTCTTTGCCGATGCAGGCGCGGGCGTAATCGGCGCTGCCCATGCCGGTTGGAAAGGTGCACAAGCTGGGGTGCTTGAAGCGACTGTAGACGCAATGGTCACCCTCGGGGCCAACCGCGAAAATATCCATGCCGTCATCGGCCCCTCGATCAGCCAGCGCGCTTACGAAGTGGGGCCGGAGTTTTTTGATACCTTTCTGGATGAAGATCCCGAAAACGCCCGCTTTTTCGCAGGTGGTGACGGTGACAGGATGCATTTTGACTTGCCCGGTTACGGGCTGGCACGATTGCGTGCTGCCGGGGTGGGGTCTGCTGAGTGGACAAGGCACTGCACATATTTTGATGCCGATAGGTTCTATTCCTACCGCCGTTCAGTACACGCCAAGGATCCCGACTACGGACGATTGATCTCGGCCATCGTGCTGTGATCAGGGCACGGACAAGGCACAAGTCGCCGCAACTGCGCCCCATTGTTTCCCTTCGCGCACCAATGCATGAGGCAAAGCCCAAATAATTAAGGGTTTTTGCAAAATGTGCGCCACGCCATGATTGGCCAGAAAGTTTTTCTCAAATTTTCGAAAAACGCGCAGGGCCGTCAAAAACGCGCCCGAATGCAGCGCCATTCTGTATGCGAGGCGGGCAAAAGCCCGGACAGAACAAAAAAAACGCGAAGGCAATAGAACAGATGGCAAAAACACGTTTCATCAAATCCGTGGTCAAATCGGCCAAAGAAGATACCACCCAACTGCCATGGGCACGCGGTACACGGCGGGCAGCCTTTATCGCCAAGCGGAACTCAGCGGCAGTTCTGCGCAAATCTGCATAAGCGCTGATCCGCGCCCCTCGAATCAAATGTGGCGCGCTTGTCCTGCAAGGCGTCAACAATCCCGACCAAAGGCGCATCATTGATGCGCCTTACTCAGTTTATGTTCCCCTTTTATTGATAATTTGCGGCTAATTTCAGAATTAATCTATATTGTTGAGACACATGGCTAGAGCCCATCTGTCGTCGTCGGTGGGGGCCGACACGGATGTGACCAGTAAGACTGAGGTTACACATGACGATCCCCGCTGCTATGCGCACACATCGCGCTCCCTCCACCCCTGTAATGCCGACCCGTTCCTATGATGTGGCCGCGCTCAACCCCGATGGCACGCGCTTTGTGCACAGTTTTCAAGCGCCGATGCTCCCCCTGTTTGAAACCGCATTTTCTGCTTTTGCCCGCGGGACTACTCTGGCCGGTCCTCATGGGGCTATTGCAATCGAAGACCTTGTGCCCGGCGACTGGCTCAACACATCGGCCGGTCAACCGGCAGAGGTGACATGGATCGGATCAACCACCTTCGTGCCTGCCCATTCAGGGCGGCGCATGCCGCTGGTGCGGATCATGGCGGACAGCTTTGGGCAAAGCCGCCCATCTTCTTTTGTTTCACTGGGCAAGGGCGCGCGCGTTCTGCAAACGCCACCGCATTTGCGCGGATCAACTGGCGGCGCGCAGACCCTGACCCCAATCAGCGATTTTGTGGACGGCGTGAACGTGATTGAAGTCTCTCCGCCCACACCGGTACACTTGTTTCACCTGTGCCTGACGCGCCATGCGGCGGTGGATGTGGGCGGCATGATGGTCGAAACCTTTCACCCCGGTATGGGTGGCACCCGCGACATGTCATACGCCCAGCGCGATCAGTTTCTGTCGATGTTCCCGCGAGTTTCGCACATCACGGATTTCGGTCCATTGGCACACCCACGCGCGCCAGAGGCAGCCTAGGCCGACTTGGCCAATCGCTCCTCAAGCACATCAAACGGCACGCCAGGGGCATCCTTGGCCTGCCGGATCACCAGCGATGTCTTGACGGATTCCACATTGGGAGTGGTTAGCAACTCGCCTGTCAGAAAGCTCTGAAAGCTGGACAGGTCTGGCGCCACGCATTTTAGGATGAAGTCAACTTCGCCGTTCAGCATGTGACACTCGCGTACCAGCGGCCACGCACGGCAGCGATCTTCGAACGCACTCAGGTCGGCCTCGGCCTGACTGGCCAGACCTACATTGGCAAACACCTGCACTTCGAAACCCAGAACATGGGCGTCCACGTCACCGTGATAGCCACGGATGTACCCTGACTCTTCCAGCGTGCGCACACGGCGCAAGCAAGGCGGAGCTGAAATACCCACCCGTTTGGCCAGTTCCACATTGGTCATGCGGCCATCCGCCTGCAATTCGGCCAGAATCTTTCGATCGATCTCGTCCAGACGTGTGCTTGCCATGATTGCCCCCTCATTTTACGCGATGTTATAGCAGGCCGGGTCAAGCGCGCAATAATATTTCACACTTGCGCAACATTTGAAAATTTATTTCGCGTAAGACCTATGCGCAGCGCACACATCTGCCTGCCAAAATCGGGGTTCAAACCCATGGCACGCAAGTCTATATCATCACAACAATCCCCGCCTCAGGAGAGCTGCCAAATGTCCGACACAAAACGCACCAAGGTTCTGATCATCGGCTCCGGCCCTGCCGGATACACAGCGGGCGTCTACGCCAGTCGAGCGATGCTCGACCCCATCCTCGTGCAAGGGATCGAACCAGGCGGGCAGTTGACCACCACGACCGAAGTCGAAAATTGGCCTGGTGACACCGAGGTGCAGGGCCCTGATCTGATGGTGCGGATGGAAAGTCACGCCACGGCCATGGGCTGCGAAATCATCGGTGACATCATCAGTTCCGTGGACTTCTCCAAACGGCCCTTCGTTGCGCAATCCGACAGCGGCACGGTTTATGTGGCCGACGCGATTATCCTTGCCACGGGCGCGCGCGCCAAATGGCTTGGCCTGCCGTCTGAGGAAAAATTCAAAGGCTTTGGCGTTTCCGCCTGCGCCACCTGCGACGGCTTCTTCTATCGCGGTCAGGAAATCGCCGTGATCGGCGGTGGCAATACGGCCGTCGAAGAGGCGCTGTTCCTCACCAATTTCGCCTCCAAAGTCACGCTGATCCACCGCCGGGACGAACTGCGCGCAGAAAAGATCCTGATCGACCGGCTGATGAAAAACCCCAAGATCGAACCGCTCTGGTTCCATCAGCTCGAGGAGGTCTATGGGACGGACACGCCCCTTGGCGTCGAAGGGATCAAGGTCAAACACACGCAAACAGGTGAAATCACGGACATCCCGGCCAAGGGCGTCTTTGTGGCCATCGGCCACGCGCCTGCCAACGAACTGGTCAAGGATGTGCTGGACACCCACATGGGCGGCTACGTGGTCACCAAACCCGACAGCACAGAAACTTCCATTCCGGGCGTGTTTGCTGCGGGCGACCTCACAGACCACAAATACCGGCAGGCCGTCACGTCTGCGGGCATGGGCTGTATGGCCGCTCTCGAGGCGGAACGGTTTATCGCCGAAAACGGTGTCGAGGACGCAGCAATGGATTACACCGCCGTCGCTGAATAAATCCTGCCCTTGGACTGTTACCTCAATGCCGCGCGCCTCCCGTTGACCGGGGCAGGCACGCGCGCCACTGTGCACGGACCAGACAGGATCGAGAGAACAAGATGAATTCAGAGCTGTGGCGCGGCAGTTGGGCGACCCGCATTCGGATCGTGTCCGGGTTGATCTTGATGGCCTATGTCGCGGCCCACCTGATAAATCTCGCCTCGGCCCTGATCTCACCGGATGCATATGACATGGTGCAGAAGGTGCGGTTTTGGGTCATCCGTTCTGATATCGGCACAACCGTGATCGGACTGGCGCTGCTTGCCCATATGGCGCTGTCACTGGGCAAGGTGGCCTTGGCGCGTTCTCTTCGGATGCCGCTGCGCGACGCGCTGCAAATCTCGCTCGGGTTGATCATACCCCTGATCCTTGTCAGCCACGTGATATACACTCGTGCGGCACACGAGGTATTGGGCGTGAACACCACGCTTGGCTATATCAACACTCTGATCTGGACCACGTGGGATGGTTGGATGCAGGCACTCTTGGTCATTGTCACATGGGTGCACGGCATGATCGGGATGCACGTGTGGTTAAGGGTGACACGTTGGTGGCGGGCATCATTTCCTTGGATTGTCGGCGTTAGCGTCCTGATCCCGACACTCGCGCTTGTTGGGTTTGTCATCTCCGCGCGGGTGATGCGCGGGCTGATGCAAGATCCACGGGCCGCAGACCTTGCCCGGCAGGCATGGAACTTCCCTGACAGGGAAGGGTTTCAGCTGCTGGCCCAATTCGATCAGCAATCCACTCTGGCAGTTTGGGCAGTGCTGGCCCTTGCCCTGTTTGTCTTTGGCGTACGTCGCACGATGACGGCATTGCGCAAACCGATCCGGGTTCAATACATTGATGGCCCCCAAGTGCGCGCACCGCGCGGCCAAACGCTGCTGGAAACCTCGCGCAGCAACGGCGTAGCCCATACGGCACTGTGTGGCGGGCGTGGACGCTGTACCACCTGCCGCGTCATCGTCGAAGACGGGATGGACGACCTGCCCCCGCCATCCGAGGCAGAGGCCCGCACACTGGCCGCCGTCGGCGCTCCCCCCAATGCGCGGCTTGCCTGCCAGATGCGGCCCAGCGCCCCGATCAGCGTTTTTCGCGTCTTTGCGCCTGACGGCAAACGCAGCCGCGCCCACGCAAGCCAAGGGAAAGAGGCGCAACTGGCCGTCCTGTTCCTTGATATGCGCGGGTTCACCGCCCGCACAGACGGGCAGTTGCCCTATGACGTTGTGTTCCTGCTAAACCGCTTTTTCGACCAGATCGTGCCGCCGATCAACAAGGCTGGCGGGACCGTGGACAAGTACATGGGCGATGGGCTGATGGCGGTGTTTGAGACGGACACGCCCAGTGCCTCTGCACGTGCCGCGATCCAAGCTGTCGAAGGCATCGGACACGCGCTTGAGACTTTCAACGAAACACTCAAAAGCGAAGGCGGCGCGCCCGTAGCGATTGGCATCGGTGTGCATCTGGGCAATGTCGTGCTGGGCGAGATTGGGGCAGCGGGCCAAGCCCCCCGGACGTTGATCGGGGACACGGTGAACACCGCCTCACGCCTCGAGAGCGAAACCAAGGGGCTCGCTGTTCAGGCCTTGATATCCGAAGAAACCCTTCAAGCCGCCGGACACGCCGTTGCGACAAGCAACATGGTCCAGCTCTCCTTGCGCGGCCTTGAACATCCCCTGCCCGCGCTGGCGATAGATCAAGCCAACCAATTGCAAGACACGCTGGGGAAAGCCGGCGAAAACGCCCTCGCATAGTGCTGCGACACCTGTGCTGGACAGGCCAGTGCTGCCGCAAAATCGCTATACCTGACAGCGTCGTCGGTTTCTGTCAGTACAGCCGCCCCGTCTCGTTATAGGCCATGCGCGCCTCGATGTCCTCTAGTGGGCTGTCCATCTTGCCCATGTCTTTGAGAGCCTCGGCATAGGTCGGCAAGCCCTCGATCGACCCCCAATGCTCTGGTTGCCACATCCGGGACCGGATCATCGACTTGCCGCAGTGAAAGAATGCCTCTTGAACACGCACGATCAGCGCAAGGTTTGGGCGGTGGCCATTGACGGTTGTCATGTCCAGAATGTCGTCATCCCGCGCAATTTCGCCCACACCGTTAATGCGCACGACTTCCTTGCGCATCGGAACCACCAGCATCAGGCCGATAGCCGGGTTTTGCAGAATGTTGTGAAATGTATCCCCGCGCTTGTTGCCGATGCGGTCGGGGATGGCGAGAGTCTTGGGGTCCAGAAACTTGATGAACCCGGCCGGGTCCCCTTTGGGCGAAACATCCATCCGACCGTTTGCATCGCTGCTGGCAATGGCGACAAAGGTGGTTCTTTCGATCCACGCCCGGCAATTGTGATCAATGTGGTCAATGACTTTGTTGACCTGACTGGGATGCATCGTCGGCGTGTCGAGGATATCTTCGATCTGATCAGCAGTCGTGACCGGCTTTTGGATTTCGTACATGCGGCTCCCCCGTTTCGGCGATCAACAGAGCAGAACGCTAGCACCGATCACAAGCCAGTCAAAATTGATATGTCAGGACGGCCCGCCCAAAGGCAGACCCAAGCGTGCCCGATTAACCACAGATCCAAAAATCCGCGCCAAATTCAAAGTTTGTTCTTTTCTGAACATACTTTTCGTGACATACGTTCACTCGTGAACAAACACGAGTGACCCGGTGCCCAGTACAGCATCCAAATCCAGCGACGCACGCGACGACCAGATGTTCCGTCTGCTGCGTCAACTCGACATCGCCCCGGATGCGTCCCAACGGGCCATGGCGCAGACCATAGGTATTTCGCTGGGCCGTCTCAACGCCCTGCTGCGCGATGCCACCGCCGCCGGTCTGGTCAAAATCGGCAACAAAGACAGCACCGACAAACGCCAACGTTACTCTTATGCGCTCACAACCCGCGGAGCAGGCGAAAAGAACCGCCTGATCGACCAATTCCTGACCCGAAAGTTCGCCGAATACGACGCGCTCTACGCCGAACTGACGGGCACCACCTCCGGCTTTAATCCCTTGAACTACAGGACCAAATTGATGGAAAATAACCTCGCCCCGATCCCCGAGCTGTTCGTGTCCTACGACAGCGCCCAGAAACTGAAAGCCGACGCAGGCGATCTGGTCAGCTGGGACCTCACACCGCGCCAGATCTGCGATCTGGAATTGCTGATGAACGGTGGGTTCAATCCGCTCAAAGGGTTCCTGTCCGAGGCCGATTACAACTCTGTCGTGGACACGATGCGCACCACAGACGGCGCGCTGTGGCCAATGCCCATCACACTGGACGTAAACGATAAATTCGCAGGCCAGCTCGAAATTGGTCAGGACATCGCCCTGCGCGACCAAGAGGGCGTGATCCTCGCCACCATGACCGTGACAGACCGCTGGACACCCAACAAAGCACACGAAGCCGAGCAGGTGTTCGGCGCTGACGACAGCGCGCACCCGTCCGTCAACTACTTGCACAACACCGCAGGCGACATCTACCTCGGCGGGCCCGTCACAGGCATCCAGCAACCGGTGCACTACGACTTCCGGGCCAAGCGCAACACACCCAATGAATTGCGCGCCTATTTCCGCAAAATGGGCTGGCGCAAGGTTGTCGCATTCCAAACCCGCAATCCGCTGCACCGCGCGCACCAGGAACTGACCTTCCGCGCCGCACGCGAGGCCCAAGCCAACCTGCTGATCCACCCGGTCGTCGGGCTGACCAAACCCGGTGACGTCGATCACTTCACCCGCGTACGCTGCTACGAGGCGGTGCTGGACAAATACCCCCAAGCCACCACATCCATGTCCCTGCTCAATCTGGCAATGCGTATGGCTGGCCCACGCGAAGCGGTCTGGCACGGCCTGATCCGGAAAAACCACGGCTGCACCCACTTCATCGTCGGTCGTGACCACGCTGGCCCCGGCCAGAACTCGGCAGGCGAAGATTTCTATGGGCCTTACGACGCACAGGACCTGTTCCGCGAACATCAGGCCGAAATGGGCATCGAAATGGTCGACTTCAAACACATGGTCTGGGTGCAGGAGCGCGCCCAATACGAGGCCATTGACGAGATCAAGGACAAGGATGACATCACCATCCTCAACATCTCGGGCACCGAATTGCGCCGCCGCCTGTCCGAAGGGCTGGAAATCCCCGAATGGTTCTCGTTCCCCGAAGTCGTGGCTGAACTGCGCAAAACCAAACCACCACGGGCACAGCAGGGCTTTACCGTCTTCTTCACCGGGTTTTCCGGGTCGGGTAAATCGACAATCGCCAACGCCCTGATGGTCAAACTGATGGAAATGGGCGGGCGCCCCGTGACGCTGCTTGACGGCGATATCGTGCGCAAAAACCTGTCCTCCGAACTTGGGTTCTCCAAAGAGCACCGCGATCTCAACATCCGCCGCATCGGATACGTGGCAAGCGAGATCACCAAGAACGGCGGCATCGCCATCTGTGCACCCATCGCGCCTTATGCGACCACCCGGCGTGCTGTGCGCGAAGATGTTGAAGCATTTGGGGCCTTTGTCGAAATCTACGTCGCCACCTCTATCGAGGAATGCGAACGCCGTGACCGCAAGGGGCTTTATAAACTGGCACGCGAAGGAAAGATCAAGGAATTTACAGGAATTTCAGACCCCTACGACGTTCCTGCCAACCCAGAACTGAGCGTCGAAACTGAGAATGTAGATGTGGACAACTGCGCCCATCAGGTCCTGCTGAAACTGGAAAGCATGGGACTGATTGCGGGATAATCTCCCCTTTTTCACACACCATCAAACCAATCAAAACGCGCCCTGTTCCGGGGCGCGTTTTTTGATGTACCCAGCACGGGCACGCCTCGTACCCCTCTAAGGCGCGCAAGCGGTTGGCATAAATGCACCACCCAAGCGGGCCATCCATTGCGCCCGCGTTGGTTCATTGGGTCAAAACTGCTATATCGACAGGCGGATAAAAGCGGCAATCACGCCTCTGACCAAATCGCAAAGATGCCATGTTTCACGGCTAAACCCGGCTCGAAAAGGAAGTCTCAGACCCATGGCCGATCCGTTTCTGTCAGAGATCAAATATCTGGGCGGTGCCAACCTCGACTTCATCGAAGTTGCGGTTGATGTGGGCTATGACGTGCCAGATTTGGTTCTGACCATCTACAATTCAAACGGCTCGATCAGAAGTTCAAGCAACCTTTCGGTGCTGACCCCAACCACCGTGAACGGCAAGGACGTTTACCTGATCGAAAACGGGGATGCCACGAACTTTAACGGCGTGGCCCTGTCGAACGCGGTGGCGTTGAGCGAAAACGGCACCGTTTATTCCTTTGTGTCCTTCAATGATACCGTTGGCGGCGTGACCGCAACAGAAGGTCCCGCAAACGGGACAACCTCTGATGAGATTGGCATCGCCGGAGCAGGCTCATCCCTCGAAACAGACGATGGCGGGACGTCCTACTTCACCCAGACAAACCCAAACCCCGACAGCGTGCCCTGCCTGACAACAGGTGCGCAAATTCAAACCAGTCATGGCCTAGTCAAGGTTGAAGACCTCAAGTCAGGGGCGCGCGTCTACACGTTTGACGGAGTCCACAAACCGCTGAGAAAGATCTTTAAACGTGCCATCAGCAAGGATGAACTGGACCAGAATCCACGGCTCTATCCGGTGCGCATATGCGCGGGCGCCTTGGGGCCGGGCCTCCCGTCAGAGGACCTGCTGGTGTCGCGCCAGCACAGAATGGTCGTGTCATCTCCCATCGCCAAACGCATGTTCGGCAGTGCCGACGTGCTGGTTGCGGCCAACAAACTGACTTCGCAAAAGGGCATTTTTGTCGACGCCTCTGTGTCCTCTATCGAATACTTCCATCTGTTGTTTGATGCGCACGAGATCATCTTTGCAGACGGCGCCCCAACCGAAAGCCTGTTTCTCGGAGCCGAAGCGATGAACGCCCTGCCCGCAAAAATACTCGATGAAATCAGGCGGATATTTCCTGGCATCAAGTTGCCGCTCGAAGACGCGTCTTCGAAACTTTATATCCCGACCAACCGGCGACAAACAAAGCTGGTCGAAAGGCACCTAAAGAACCAGACACGTCTGGTCACCGCCCTTTAAGAGGCGCAGGCAAGGTGCGTTGATCCTTACCATTGCGCTTGTATCCTCGGGCGAGCGCCCTAATCCACCAAGCCCAATTGTCGGGCAATGGTGACGCTGTCGTAGTAATCGCGTCCTTCAACCACCATCCCATCCTTGACCCGCATCACCGAACAGTACCGCACTTCGGCCCGTTTGCCCGTCGCCGGGAAATCCCCAAGGCTTGAGCGCAGCGTGCCCCTGTGCGTTCCGGTGTTGCGAAACTCGACCGTCGCCCACTCTCCACACTGGCTCACGATGACGTTCTCAACCTTGCACAGCCCATCCGGAAACGCCTCGCGCCAACGATAGTAGTCTTCTTTGTAGGCCTCTTTCCCGGTGAGTTTTTCGCCGCGCGCAATATCTTGGAAATCACAATCATCCGCGATGACCTCTGCACCCCGATCCGGGTCGCGCATGTCCCAGGACTCGTGGAACTGGCGCACTGTCTTTTCGGTGGGATGCATCTGCTTTGGATCCTTTGGTGTTCTATCAAAGATGGCAGCAACACGGACACGTAACACATATAGGCAAAGACGTCTGCATCCCGTTGATATCGCTTCCCTTCACACTGCCTCGACTTGGAACACCGAAGTCCAACAAAAACCCCTAGACTCCCCTGCCTTCATTTCCGATGATCCTGTCAAAATCCAAAACGGGGACTGTAGCCATGAAGACCATTCTGACCGCCACCCTCCTGACCCTCTCCGCCTCAGGCGCCTTTGCCGCTGGTCACTGTGCTGCAGGCAAGACCCTGACCGAAGGGACCCTGACCATCGCCACTGGCAACCCTGCCTACTATCCGTGGGTCATCGACGACGCCCCTGAAGCCAAGCAAGGGTTCGAAGCCGCCGTGGCTTATGCCATTGCAGGTGAAATGGGTTTTGCCGACGACGCGGTCACATGGGTGCGCACCTCGTTTGACGAGGCGATCCAACCCGGTGCCAAGAACTTTGACCTCAACATGCAGCAGTTTTCGATAACCGCAGACCGTGATCGAGTCGTCGACTTCTCTGCCCCCTACTACACCGCCCCTCAGGCCGTAATGACGACAGTCGAGACCGTCGATGCCGGGGCCAAACCGACCATGGAAAGCCTTAAGGCCATGAAGTGGGGTGTTGTCGCATCGACCACCGCCCTGCCCGTCGTCACAGAGACAATCAAGCCCACCCAATCCCCACTGGTCTATGATGACAACGCCAACATTACGGCCGCAATGCAGGCAGGTCAGATTGACGCTGCGCTGTTTGATTTGCCCACCGCCCTCTTCACTGCAGCTGTCCTGATGGACAATGGAGTGGTGCTGGGCCAGTTCGATCCGTCGGCGGCCGAAAGCCCCGATCAGTTCGGAGCATTGATGCCAGAAGGGTCCGCTCTTAAAGAGTGCGTCGACGAAGCCCTCGCCGCACTGACGGCAAGCGGCGAACTGGCCGCCATCGAGGCCGAGTGGCTGCAAGCCGCCGTCGGAGTACCTCTGATCAAGTGACCACACGCCGCGCCGCTTACGAGGCCCGGCAGCGCCGCCGGGCCAACCTGCTTGCCGGGGGTAGCACGGCTGTCGTGCTTGTCCTTTTGATTGTCCTCGTGCCACTGGCACCGGGGTGGGAGGGCGTACAGGCGTCCTTTTTCAACGCTGAGATCTTTGCCCGCACATTTCCTGATCTGCTGAGCGCGTTCCTGATCAACATCGCGATCTTTGCGTGGTCTGTGCCTCTGATCGCAGCTCTCGGCCTTGCCATCGCTTTGGCGCGCGGTGCGCGGGCGCCGGTACTGTTCCCGCTGCGCATCTTCGGGGCCATCTATGTTGATTTGTTTCGCGGAATTCCGGTTGTCCTGTTGGTCTATCTGGTGGGCTTTGGCATTCCGGGGCTTGGACTGCCGCGCCCGTGGAATTCACCCTACATATGGGGCACAGTGGCGCTGGTCCTGACGTATTCGGCCTATGTCGCAGAAGTACTGCGTTCAGGCATCGAAAGCATCCACGAAAGCCAGCGCAACGCCGCTGTCTGTCTGGGGCTCAGCGAACGGGACACGATGCGTTATGTAGTGTTGCCCCAAGCCATCCGACGGGTGGTCCCGGCCAATATGAACATGCTCGTGGCCCTGCAAAAGGACGTAGCCCTGTTGTCTTTTATCGGACCGGTGGAGATTTTGCGGCAGGCCGGTATCTTTAAAAGCCTACTGGCCAATTTCACACCCTATGTAGCCGCCGCAGTGATTTTTCTGTGCGTTACCGTGCCTGCCACGCGCTACGCCGACTATCTTATGAACAGGGATCGCAATGCCAGAACCTAGGCTCGCGCTCAGTGGCGTGAAAAAGAGCTTTGGCGACGTCGAGGTGCTGCATGGGATCGATCTGGTAGTGAACCCGGGCGAAATGGTCTGCCTGATTGGTGCGTCCGGGTCAGGCAAGTCGACATTGTTGCGGTGCATGAACGGGCTGGAACCGGTGGATGACGGCGAAGTTCGCCTGGACGGGGTCGACATCGCCGAACCCGGTTTTGACCTCGCCCCGATCCGCCAAAAGATCGGGATCGTCTTTCAGTCTTTCAATCTCTTTCCTCACATGACCGCCTACGACAACGTCGCACTCGCTCCGCGCCGCGTTCTGGCCGAGGACGCAAGGACACGGATTGAGGCACTGTTCGAACACTTTGGTCTGTCAGCGCACATGACCAAATACCCGGATCAGCTTTCAGGCGGGCAACAACAACGGGTTGCTGTGATCAGAGCGCTGGCGATGCGACCACAAACGATGCTCTTTGACGAAATCACTTCGGCACTCGACCCTGAATTGGTTGGCGAGGTGCTGGATGTACTGCGATCCCTGCGGGATGACGGAATGACAATGGTGCTGGCCACGCATGAAATGGGATTTGCCCGCGAGCTTGCCGATCGTATCTGCTTTATGGACAAAGGTGTGATCGCAGAAGAGGGTCCGCCTGACGTGATCTTTTCCAACCCTCAAAAGGAACGCACCAAACAGTTCCTTGCGTCAGTCCTGCGCTGAGGTTGCCACTTTATCCCTCCCGCCCGAGGGGCTGGCCTGCCAGGGGCAAAACCAATCAGTAAAGATTCCAGTCATCCGTCTCTGCCAGCGCGCCGACGGACATCCACGCCACACGCACCCGGGCAACGCGCGTGTCCCCCCAAGTACGAAAGACCAGATCAAAACCTTCTGGCGAAACCGCGTCAGCGGACACATCAGCGCGCAGTGGCGTTTTGGTGTCCACATCCCACATAGAAATAGAGACGTGTACAGACGGTGCAGTCTGGTACGTTTCAGAGAATTTAATACTGCGACGCCGTTCACGTGGCCCACGCCCCGTCCACATCTCACCATCGTTTTCAAAATCGGAAAACAAAATGACGTCGCCTTGGTCGATGCCGATCAGGTGGTTCTCTAGTCGCTTCATGGGATCGTCGTCTCAAAATCGTCAGGTCATCAACTCGGCTACGTTGATGCACCTAACAAAACAAAACGGCAATATTGGGACTGCGCATAAAAAAGGGCCCCGACAAAGGTCGGAGCCCCTTTTTCAACTGTCGCGATAAAACGGCCTACAGGCTCGGCGATTTAGTGCTCAAACCGATTTCAGATCCCACGGCAACAATATCCGCCATCAGCTTGGCTGCATCGTCTACTGGACCGGTGTTACCGTCCGCTGCCTGCTTGGCGCGGTTGTAAACGTCCTGCACCTCGTCAAACATTGCGTCCATGTCGTCCTGGGTCATGTCGCTCTTGGCAACAGCACGTTCAGCAAGAACCGAAACGCCTTGCGTCCCAATCTCGGCAAAGCCACCGGTGACAACATACTCATGCGTGTTGCCACCCGCCTCAACCCGTAGAACACCGGGGCGCAAGGTCGTGATGGTCGGGGCGTGATCCGCCATGACCGTCATATCACCGTCCGCGCCGGGGATTTGAACCGAAGCCGCATCCATAGACGCCAGTTCGCGTTCGGGCGACACAAGATCAAATTGCATAGTCTTCTCCTCATTTGAACGCTTGGGTCAGACCCGTGCGCCCGGAGGTTGATCGGAGATGTAAGGCGGGGATATCCCCCGCCCCGCACATTAGGCTGCGTCGGCAGCCATTTTCTGAGCCTTAGCAATCACATCCTCGATGCCGCCAACCATGTAGAAGGCGCCTTCGGGCAGGTGATCGTATTCGCCAGCAACAACCGCCTTGAACGAGGCAATCGTGTCTTCCAGCGGAACCTGCACACCGTCAGAGCCGGTGAACACTTTGGCCACGTCGAACGGCTGGGACAGGAAGCGCTGGATTTTCCGCGCACGTGCCACAGTCAGTTTGTCCTCTTCGGACAGTTCGTCCATGCCGAGGATCGCGATGATGTCTTGCAGCGATTTGTAGCGCTGAAGGATCTGCTGAACGTCGGACGCAACCTTGTAGTGCTCTTCACCCACAATCTGCGGGTCCATCAGGCGCGAGGAGCTGTCGAGCGGGTCCACAGCCGGGTAGATACCCAGTTCGGAAATCGCACGGGACAGAACGGTTGTCGCGTCCAAGTGGGCGAATGTTGTGGCGGGTGCTGGGTCGGTCAAGTCATCCGCAGGAACATAAACAGCCTGGATCGATGTGATCGAACCGGACTTGGTCGATGTAATCCGTTCCTGCATTTGCCCCATGTCAGTCGCCAGTGTTGGCTGGTAACCCACCGCCGAAGGAATACGGCCGAGCAGAGCCGAAACTTCGGAGCCCGCTTGCGTAAAGCGGAAGATGTTGTCGACGAAGAACAGAACGTCTGTGCCGGAGGCATCGCGGAACTGTTCGGCCAGTGTCAGACCGGTCAGAGCAACACGCGCACGCGCTCCGGGAGGTTCGTTCATCTGGCCGTAAACCAGAGCAACCTGCGATTCTTCGAGGTTATCGGGCTTGATCACGTTGGATTCGATCATCTCGTGATAAAGGTCGTTGCCTTCACGCGTCCGCTCACCCACGCCCGCGAACACGGAATAGCCCGAGTGCACTTTGGCGATGTTGTTGATGAGTTCCATGATCAGAACGGTCTTGCCCACACCGGCACCGCCGAAGAGGCCGATCTTACCACCTTTGGAATAGGGTGCCAGCAAGTCAACGACCTTGATGCCGGTGACCAGAATTTCGGATTCTGTGGACTGTTCGGCAAAAGCTGGCG
The DNA here is from genome assembly GCF_039945315.1 of Tateyamaria sp. Taxonomy (GTDB): domain Bacteria; phylum Pseudomonadota; class Alphaproteobacteria; order Rhodobacterales; family Rhodobacteraceae; genus Tateyamaria. The sequence goes on from NZ_JBDUXB010000003.1 coordinate 143,287, forward strand.
CGTCGGCGTGAATGGGGCGGAATTCTTCGGCGCCGACTGGACCACCTTCGTCCACAGGTTCACCCACCACGTTAAGGATGCGACCCAGTGTTTTGGGGCCAACGGGCACCATGATCGGGCCGTCTGTGTCCACAACTTCCTGTCCGCGCACGAGGCCTTCGGAGGAGTCCATCGCGATACAGCGTACGGTGTTTTCGCCCAAGTGCTGCGCAACTTCCAACACCAGCTTGTTGCCGTTGTTGTCCGTGGTCAGCGCGTTCAGAATTTCCGGCAGGTGATCATCGAACTGCACGTCGCAGACGGCCCCGATGACCTGTGTGATTTTGCCTTTAGCGTTTGCCATGTTTCGTCTCCGGTTTTCTTACAGCGCTTCCGCGCCGGAAATAATTTCGATCAGCTCGTTCGTGATGACGGCCTGACGCGAGCGGTTGTACTGAATGGTCAACTGATCAATCATGTCGCCCGCGTTGCGCGTTGCGTTGTCCATCGCGGACATGCGCGCGCCTTGTTCGGATGCGCCATTTTCCAGCAAAGCGGAAAAGATCGCGGTGGCCACGGCCCGGGGCAGAAGGTCAGCGAGGATCGCCTCTTCATCCGGTTCGTAGTCATAAAGCGTCTCGCCCGCTTCGTAATCCTCAGGGATCGCAAAGGGGATGATCTGCTGCGCCGTCGGGATTTGCGTCACAACGTTCTGGAAGCGCGCGAAAAAGATCGTTGCCACGTCGAAGTCACACGCATCAAAGCGGCCCAGAACATCCTTGGCCACACCTTGTGCGTCGCCGTAGGACATCCGCTTGACCTCGGACATATCCACGTGACCGACGAACGCATCGCCAAAATCACGTTTCAACTGGTCCCGGCCTTTTTTGCCGACAGTCAAGATTTTGACGGTCTTTCCAGCAGCTTGCAGCTCCTGCGCCTTGGTGCGCGCCAGCTTGGCGATGTTCGTGTTGAACCCACCGCACAGACCGCGCTCGGACGTCATAACCACCAGCAGGTGCGTCTGATCTGACCCCGTGCCGCTCAGCAGTTTCGGCGCGCTGTCCGATCCTGCCGCTGCAGACGCGAGCCCCGCCATCACGGCCGTAAACCGTTCAGCATAGGGGCGTGACGCCTCGGCTGCTTCCTGTGCCCGCCGCAGTTTCGCGGCGGCCACCATCTGCATGGCCTTGGTGATCTTGCGCGTTGATTTAACGCTCTCGATCCTATTTTTCAGGTCCTTGAGATTTGGCATTGCCCGACCTCCAAATTAAGCGAAGGTCGAAGCGAACTCGTCAAGAACCGCCTTCATCTTGTCGACGTTCTCACCGCCTTTGAATTTTGGATCTTCATCCGAAATCCACTTGAGGAATTCAGCCTTCTGGCTGCGCAGGAAGGCCAGCAAACCTGTCTCGAACTTGCCAACGTCACCGACGGGCAATTTGTCGAGGTAGCCGTTCGTGCCTGCGAAGATGACGCAAACAATCTCGGCGTTGGTCAGCGGTGCATATTGCGCCTGCTTCATCAACTCGGTCAGACGTGCACCACGGTTCAGCAGCTGCTGAGTGGCGGCGTCAAGGTCAGAACCAAACTGAGCGAAGGCAGCCATTTCGCGATACTGAGCCAGCGACAGTTTCACCGGACCCGCAACAGACGACATCGCGTCTGTCTGGGCAGACGAACCAACCCGCGAAACTGACAGACCGGTGTTCACAGCAGGGCGAATGCCTTGATAGAACAGTTCGGTTTCAAGGAAGATCTGGCCATCCGTGATCGAAATCACGTTTGTCGGGATAAAGGCTGACACGTCGCCGCCTTGGGTTTCGATGATCGGCAGAGCCGTCAGCGAGCCCGCGCCATTGTCTTCGTTCAGCTTGGCCGAACGCTCCAGCAGACGGGAGTGGAGATAGAAAACGTCACCTGGATAAGCTTCGCGGCCTGGTGGGCGGCGCAGAAGCAGGGACATCTGGCGATAAGACACGGCCTGCTTGGACAGATCATCATAGATGATTAGCGCGTGGCGGCCATTGTCGCGGAAGTGCTCCGCCATGGATGTCGCGGCATAGGGTGCAAGGAACTGCATCGGCGCCGGGTCGGACGCGGTCGCGGCCACAACGATCGAATATTCAATCGCACCGGATTCTTCGAGCTTCTTCACCAGCTGTGCAACGGTCGAACGCTTTTGGCCAACCGCGACATAGACGCAGTACAGCTTCTTGCTTTCGTCATCGCCCGCGGCGTCGTTGTAGGATTTCTGGTTAAGGATCGCGTCGAGAGCCACGGCAGTTTTGCCGGTCTGACGGTCACCAATGATCAGCTCACGCTGGCCACGGCCAATCGGGATCATCGCGTCAACGGCCTTGAGGCCTGTCGCCATCGGCTCGTGCACCGATTTACGTGGGATGATGCCCGGCGCTTTGACGTCCGCAACCGAACGCGCTTTGGATTTGATCGGGCCCTTGCCGTCCAGCGGGTTGCCCAGACCGTCAACAACGCGGCCCAGCAGTTCGTCACCAACAGGCACGTCCACGATTGAGTTGGTGCGCTTGACCGTGTCACCTTCTTTGATGTCACGGTCGGAACCGAAGATCACCACACCGACGTTGTCGGTTTCGAGGTTCAGAGCCATGCCCTGAATGCCACCGGGGAATTCAACCATCTCACCGGCTTGGACATTGTCGAGGCCGTAGACGCGGGCGATACCGTCGCCCACGGACAAAACGCGGCCCACTTCGGCCACTTCTGCTTCCTGACCAAAGTTCTTGATCTGGTCTTTAAGGATTGCAGAAATCTCTGCTGCTTGGATACCCATTTATCCGACCTCTTTCATTGCATTCTGGAGGGAAGAGAGCTTGGAGCGGATCGACGTGTCGATCATCTTCGAGCCCACTTTTACGATCAAACCGCCGATGAGGCTTTCATCGACGGAAGCATTAATAGTGACGTCTTTGCCCATACGGGCCTTGAGAGTCTTGGCAAGGCTTGCGCTTTGCGCCTTGGTCAGCACCTTGGCGGATGTGACGTCAGCCGTCACTTCACCTTTGTCCTCGGCAATTGCCAGACGCAGAGCTTGCACGAGGTGTGGCACCACGAACAGGCGGCGCTTGTCCGCCATCAGTGCCAGCGTGTTGCTCATCACCGATGTCAGTCCCGCCTTAGCGGCAATGGCCGTTACGGCGGCGCGCTGTTCATCGCGGCTGTAGAGAGGTGAATTGATCAGCGCATTGAAATCTGAACTCTCGGCCATGGCCGCTGTCAGGATTTCGATGTCGCCTTCAAGGCTTTTGACGTCACCTGCCTCTTTGGCAAGTTCATAGACAGCTGTGGCATAGCGTGCAGCGATGCCTGTGGAGATCGAAGCTGGTTCGGACACGTCCACCCTTTCGATGTCTTGGCCTCGAATTTGCGCCATGCCTGGCGGAAACCCGAGGGTGTTGGTTCGCCCGAAGAAACCTCCAAGCGATGAAATCAGGGGGGATGTAGCAGAGGGTGCGAGACCCCGCAACATATGTTCGTGAACACCCATTTCTTGGGTTATCATGTGTTTTCAGCAGGTTAATCAAAGTGCGACCGTTTGGCCCGATGGGAATGTTGGGAATCTGTCGCAAAACTCACGTTTTTGCATGCGATTCCGTTGAACACAGCCGGGCAAGTGCTGAAATTCGCGGCTCTCGGCTTGGTCGTGCATTCGGATTGTGTAGCAAAGGTTCCGAAATTGGCCTGCTATCAGGAAGAGACCCTCACTTGGCGTGTAAACGATGCCATCGGTTGGCATTTGCTACCAGCCCGGTCACACCCGTCCTGCAATTGGCGAAGGCACCCCTTGGGGAATCTTCTGGCGCTTGGCCAACGCCGGCTTCACTTTGCCCTTGGGTGGATAGACAAGTTTTGACGCCTCGACCATGAATGCGCCCCCCGCAAACATGCCTGGCATCGCGCGCCCGACCCTCTCAAACATCGCACCCGACTTCATCCAAACACGTCTGGTAGACGGGAATTGGTAAAGCGCGCCCAAATGCCGTTCGGGCAGGAATTGGTGTTTGCGCAGTTGCGTCTCAAGCTGGCTGGCCGAATACGGGCGGCCAAATCCAAACGGTGTGCGGTCCCGCCGCGACCAGATCCCGGCCCGGTTGGGCACAATAAACAACGCCTTGCCCCCCGGGCCCAACACCCTCCATGCCTCCTCCAAAAGATCAAAGGCGCGTTCGGATGTCTCAAGGCCATGCAGGATGATCAGCTTGTCCACATGCCCGGTCTCGATCGGCCACAGCGTCTCTTCGGTCAGGACAGAGACGTTCGTTCCATCCGGCGGCCATGGCATCACACCCTGAGGGCCGGGCATCAGCGCAATCACCCGGCGGGCATCAGCCAGAAAGGGGCGCAGTAGCGGCACAGCAAAGCCGAAGCCCGCTACGGTTTGCCCCTTGGCCTCCGGCCAGAATTCAAACACGCGGCGCCGCATAGACGACTGTGCCGCCCGCCCTAAGGCACTGCGGTAATAAAAGTTGCGCAGATCTTGTACGTCCAGATGCATCGGTCTCTTGCCCTTGGGCGGCACACGGGCCACCTTTGCACTATACCTACTCCAAGAAAGCGCAAATGCCATGCCTCTCGAAATTCGCACGATCCCCTGCCTGTCGGACAACTACGCCTATCTCGCCCATGATCCGGACACAGGCGCAACGGCGGCCATTGATATCCCAGAGGCAGCACCCATAATCGCGGCGCTGGCAGAAACAGGCTGGACGCTCTCGGACGTTCTGATCACGCATCACCACTACGATCATGTGGATGGTTTGCCCGACCTGCTCGCCGCCCATCCGGCCCGCGTGATTGGGGCCACAGCGGATGCGCATCGTCTGCCTGCCTTGGATGTAGCGGTCAACGAGGGAGATACGGTCAGTATCGGGAACCAAACTGGCACTGTCATTGATGTGTCAGGCCACACGATCAACCATGTCGCCTTTCACTTCCCCGACTCACACGCCGTGTTTACCGCAGACAGCCTGATGGCATTGGGGTGCGGGCGGGTGTTTGAAGGCACCAAACCGCAAATGCACGCATCTTTGCAAAAGCTGGCCGCACTTCCCGGCGACACAGTCGTTTATTCGGGCCACGAATATACCGCGGCCAACGCAAAATTTGCGCTGACCATTGATCCGGACAATCCAGCGCTTATATCGCGGGTCCGTGATGTGACCGACAAACGCGCAAACGGCACGGCCACGGTGCCCTCTCTTCTGTCAGAGGAGCTGGCAACCAACCCTTTTCTGCGCGCCCACGACCCCGCCGTTCAAGCCAACTTGGGCCTGACCGGTGCTAACGCCGCCGACGTGTTCACAGAAATCCGCACCCGGAAAGACAATTTCTGATTGCGATTGCGCTAACAGCACGCCCACTTTGTTAACAAACTCGCACTGTTCACACGATTTGTGAGCGTCAAGGCAAAGAAAAGCCTTGAAGACGCGCGCTGTTCAACCAAACTTAAGCACATGAGGCCATGGTTGGTATGGGGTCTCGATATCCCTTGAGACCCCGGGCCAACCCCGATCGATAGGAGCACCGCTGTGCCTTCATTCTCGACATCACTCGAAAAAGCCATTCATCAGGCTCTTGCGCTGGCCAACGAACGCCGGCACGAATTTGCAACGCTAGAACATCTTCTTTTGTCACTCGTCGATGAACCGGACGCACGCCGCGTGATGCAGGCATGCTCGGTCGACATTGATGAGCTGCGCGGAACGCTGGTCGAATTTGTCGATGACGACCTGTCTAATCTAGTGACTGATATCGACGGTTCTGAAGCGGTGCCAACGGCGGCGTTTCAGCGGGTGATCCAACGCGCAGCCATTCACGTCCAATCGTCTGGTCGCACCGAAGTGACCGGCGCCAACGTGCTGGTAGCCATCTTTGCCGAACGTGAATCGAACGCCGCCTATTTCCTGCAAGAGCAGGATATGACGCGCTATGACGCGGTGAACTTTATCGCGCATGGTGTGGCCAAGGACCCCGCCTTTGGCGAAGCGCGTCCCGTGTCCGGCGCGCCGGAGGCAGAGGAAGAACCCCAAGGCGTGACCGAGGGCGAGAAAAAAGAATCCGCTCTGGCCAAATATTGCGTGGACCTCAACGAAAAATCCCGCGAGGGCGACATCGATCCGCTGATCGGACGCGATTCCGAGGTAGAGCGCTGCATTCAGGTGCTGTGCCGCCGCCGCAAGAACAACCCGCTTCTGGTGGGAGACCCCGGCGTGGGCAAAACAGCGATCGCCGAGGGCCTCGCACGCAAAATCGTTGCCGGTGAAACACCCGAAGTGCTCTCTGGCACCACCATTTACAGCCTCGATATGGGTGCGCTACTCGCTGGTACACGCTATCGCGGTGATTTCGAAGAACGGCTGAAGGCTGTCGTGACCGAACTTGAGGAACATGACGACGCGGTGCTGTTCATCGACGAAATCCACACTGTGATCGGTGCGGGTGCGACGTCAGGCGGCGCTATGGATGCCTCAAACCTGCTGAAACCTGCCCTTCAGGGCGGCAAGCTGCGCACCATGGGCTCAACAACATACAAAGAGTTCCGCCAGCACTTCGAAAAAGATCGCGCACTGTCGCGTCGTTTCCAAAAGATCGACGTGAACGAGCCTTCGGTCGAAGACGCCACAAAGATCCTCAAGGGCCTCAAGCCCTATTTCGAGGATCACCACGGGGTCAAATACACCTCGGACGCGATCAAAACATCCGTTGAACTGGCGAGCCGGTACATCAACGACCGCAAGCTGCCCGACTCGGCCATTGATGTGATCGACGAGGCCGGTGCGGCCCAGCATCTGGTTGTCGCCGCCAAACGGCGCAAGACGATCGGCACCAAAGAGATCGAGAATGTCGTGGCCAAAATCGCACGCATTCCGCCTAAGAACGTGTCCAAAGATGATGCCGAAACGCTTAAAGACCTCGAAGCGTCCCTCAAACGTGTCGTGTTCGGGCAGGATGACGCCATCGTGGCCCTGTCTTCGGCCATCAAACTGGCGCGGGCTGGCTTGCGCGAACCTGAAAAACCCATTGGGAACTACCTGTTCGCAGGTCCCACCGGCGTGGGTAAAACCGAGGTGGCCAAGCAATTGGCGGACACGCTCGGCGTGGAAATGCTGCGGTTCGATATGTCCGAGTACATGGAGAAACATGCCGTCTCTCGCCTGATCGGTGCCCCTCCCGGCTATGTCGGCTTTGACCAAGGTGGCATGCTGACGGACGGTGTGGATCAGCATCCGCACTGTGTGCTTCTGCTCGACGAGATGGAAAAGGCACATCCGGATGTCTACAACATCCTTTTGCAGGTGATGGACCACGGCAAGCTGACCGACCACAATGGCCGGACAGTGGATTTCCGCAACGTGATCCTGATCATGACGTCGAACGCGGGTGCCTCGGAAATGTCGAAGGCCGCCATCGGGTTCAACCGTGACCGGCGTGAGGGCGAGGATACAGCTGCAATTGAGCGGACGTTCACACCTGAGTTCCGTAACCGTCTGGACGCAGTGATCAGCTTTGCGCCACTTCCAAAATCGGTGATCCTGCAAGTGGTCGAAAAGTTCGTGCTTCAGCTTGAAGCACAACTGATGGATCGCAACGTGACCATCGAGTTGACCAAGCCAGCTGCTGAATGGCTCGCTGATAAGGGCTATGACGACAAGATGGGCGCACGCCCCTTGGGCCGCGTGATTCAGGAGTACATCAAGAAACCGCTCGCCGAAGAACTCTTGTTCGGCAAGCTGATGAAGGGTGGTGTGGTAAAGGTTGGCGTCAAAGGCGGCGAGCTGGACCTGAAACTGGAAGGTCCGGACAAACCGCGTCTGTCCGGAAACAAGCCTCCGCTTCTGACCGCAGACTGATGCGCATGGGCGCGCTTGCGTCCCTATGCCTGATCCTTGCCGCAAGTCCGCTTGCGGCAAGGGACATCCTCCTCAATCCCCCCATCGCCTGCAATCTGCAAACCGACTGCTATATCCAGCAATACGTGGATCACGGCTCATCGGACGCAACGATGGATTTCCGCTGCGGTCCGCTGACCTATAACACCCACTCTGGCACCGACTTCGCGCTGCGCTCCATCGCACAGATGGAACGCGGTGTTGACGTGAAACCCGCCGCCCCCGGAACAGTGCGCGGAACGCGGGGCGGGATGCCTGACCAAATTTATACACCTGACCTTGCTGCTGATTTCGACGGACGGGACTGCGGCAACGGCGTAGCGATCGACCACGGCGGCGGGTGGAGCACGCAATACTGCCACCTCAAACAGGGCTCGGTCAAAGTGCGATCCGGTGACCGCGTCCGACTAACAACTGTGCTGGGACAAGTAGGGCTGTCCGGGCGCACCCAGTTCCCGCACGTTCACATGACCGTGCGCAAGAACGGCGAGGTTGTGGACCCGTTCGATCCGGATGGCCAAATCACCTGTGGCACCCCCAGCACGGAAACTCTGTGGAAAACACCGCCTATCTACCGCCCCGGCGGCATCCTGACCGTGGGCTTTGCAGACGCAGTACCCGACTTTGGCGACATAAAAGCAGGTACCGCCACCGCCGAAACCCTCAGTCGCACCGCACCGGCCCTTGTCGTCTTTGCCCATATCTTTGGGGGTCAGTCAGAGGACATCATCGCATTCCGCATCGACGGACCCAAAGGTGTATTCTTGGATGAAACCGTGGTCCTAGAAAAAAACCAGGCCCAGTTGTTTCGCGCTGTTGGCAAACGCCGTCGTGGCGATTGGGACAGTGGAACCTATAACGGCACTGTTCGCCTGATCCGCGACGAACAAGTGATCAACATCGGAAAGGGCGTTGTGTTCATACAGTAAGGCGCCTGTGTTGCCCTTACTTTTCAGTGAACTTCAGCTCAATTCGACGGTTTTGTGCGCGCGCCTCGAGCGTGTCTGCGAAGTTGATCGGCTGGTACTGACCAAAGCCGTTGGCCGACAACCGGTCCGGCGGCAGCCCTAAAAAGTCCACCATATAGCGAACCACAGACAGAGCCCGTGCCTGGCTCAGTTCCCAGTTATCGGCAAATTCACCTGTACCCGATAGCGGGACGTTGTCGGTATGTCCGTCTACTTGAAGCACCCAGTCAATTCCCGAAGGGATGTCTCCGGCAATGTTAAGCAGAATGCTCGCAATTTTGGTGATCTCGACTTCGCCCAACTCAGACAGGTCGGCGCCACCAGGCGGGAACAGCACTTCTGAGGAGAACACGAACCGGTCGCCAACAATCTGAACCCCGTCCTGAGTGCCAAGAATATCGCGTACCCTGCCAAAGAATTCCGAGCGATAGCGCTCCAGATCCTGCGCCTCTGCCTCAAGCGCCTGCGCCTCTGCCTCAAGGGCTGCACGTTCCGCCTCGAGGCGCGCCCGTTCCGCTTCTTCCAATTCGCGCCGACGCCGTTCTTCGGCAGCAACACGGGCCAGCGCTGTGTTCAACTCAGAGCCCAATGACTGCAACTGCACATCGCGCACCGCATCCCGCGCCACGGCATCATCCAGAAGGGCCTGCAACTGACCCAACTGGTTGCGCAATGCGGCAACCTGCTGGTTCAGCAGTTCCGTTTGCCGCTGCGCCTCCAGCGTCGCGGCTTCCTCGGCAGTCAACGCTTCGCGCGCAGCAGCCAAAAGGGCCGCGCGTTCATCTGCTGTCTCGTTGCTGTCGACCAGTGCTGCTTCTGCGGCCGCTTTTTCTGCAAGTGCAGCAACCAACGCGGCCCGAACCTCCGCCGTGTCAGCACCAAGGCTCTCCATTTCGGTTTCCGCCGCCAACTTGGCCGCCAACGCGGCGGCCAGTTGCGCGCGCACCTCTGAATTACTGCTCCCTGCCGCATCGGCATCCGCGAGAGCCGCATCCCGCGCCGCAAGGGCAGCCGCCACTTGTGTACGCAAATCGTTCAAATCGGCGTTTTGGCCGGCCAACGCCCCTTCGGCAGCGGTACGTGCCGCAACGGCGGCTGCAAGACGATCCCGTATGTCTGTCACTTCCAGATCAGAGGCGGCGATTCGCGCCTCAAGTGTGGTCAGGCGGGCCTCAAGCTGTGCAACATCTTCCGCCGACGCCTCACGCGCGGCCTGTGCACTGTCCAATTGCGCCTGCAACTCCGCCACATCCGCTTCACTTTGGGCCAGCGCCGTTTGTGCAGCCCCCAATTCGGTTTGCAACGCGGCACTGGTCGACGTCCCATCATTCAATGCAGCCTCGGCTGCCTGCAAGCGCAGTTCCAGCGAACTGGCCTGTGCAGTGCGTTCATCCAGAGCGCTTAAGGCGCGAGCCAGTTGCGACTCTAAGTCAGCCGCTGCGGCTGCGCCGTCTTCAGCATCAAGCAATGCGGCCGCCAGTTGTGTCTCAAGACTCGCCCGTTCGGACGTGGCACTTAGCGTCTGTGCCTCTGCCGCACTCAACGCAGCCAATGCTGCGGCAAGGCTAGTTTCCAATTGTTCCAACTGCGACTGCGCCGCCGCGGCACTGCTGGACGTTGTCTCAACGGCCAAAAGCGCTGCCGCCAATTGTGCATCAAGGTCAGCTTCGGCGGCACGTGCAGCGGAAAGCAGGGTCAACGTATCTTCAGCCTCCTGCCGTTGCGCCTCAAGCGCAAGCGTCATCGCCGTCAACTCTGCATCCGCTTCAGCAAGCCGCGCGCGCAGGGCCTCTGCAGCCGCAGCCTCAGCCAGCCGGGCGACCTCTTCCGCACTCAGTGCGTCTTGCGCGCTATCCAGATCAGCCTGCAAGGCTGCAGCCTCGGCTTCGCTGTCCGCATTGCGGCTCCGCAAATCTGCGATCAACGCCTGCAAGGCGTCGGTGCGCGCCGCAGCCAACCGCGCGGCCTCAGCCTGCGCGTCAATTTCGGTCCGTGATTGCGCAAGGGCCAGGTTCAACGCCTCTTGCTCGGACAACAGACGCGTCTGTTCACTCTCGAGACCAGAAATGCGCTCCAACGCGCCGTCACGCTCTGAAATCAGTGCTGCAACCTGCGCCTCAAAGCTCGTGATCCTAGTCTGCGCCGCGCCCAACGCTTCGGCCTGTGCATCCCGCTCAGCACTCAGTGAGGCAATCAGGGCCGTCTGTTGTAATACCTGCGCCTGTGCATCATTCAACGTTGCATTCAGTGACGTGACCCGCGCATCCAGTTGGTCGGCGCGCTGCTCTTCCAACCCCAATGCCTGCGCTAGGGCCGCGACCTCGCCGGCCAGTTGATCAAGTTCGGTTTCCTGCCCAGTGATCGTTTCGCGCAGGACGAACTGCACGACCATGAAGATGGTCAAAACGAACATCAACACCAGCAACAAGCCCGTCATCGCATCGACAAAGCCCGGCCAGATCGAGGCCTGAAACCGTTGCCCGGTGCGTCGCGACAGCGCCATTGCTAACCCGTCCCGCCGTCAGTCTTTTTGCGCGTTTGCGAAGCGGTTGTACGGCGCGTCTGACCACCCGCGTTCAGGGCTGCCGCCAGCGCAGACAGATCCGTGCGGATTTCTGACATGGTTTCTTGCCGACCGGCACTAATTTCTTCGAGGATGCGTAACATCTGAACATCGATTGAACGCAGGCGCATCCGACTTTCCGCATCAATACCGTCCCCGGTACCTTGCGTTTCGACCACTTCGATCAGGCGTTCTTGTGCCGCGACACCACGCGCTTGCCCTTCGGCCAATTGGCGCAGGGCATCCGTCATTTGCCCCTGTCCCGCGATCACGCCATCAAGCGTCCCCGAGCCTGCGCCGCCTTGCATCTGTTCCGTCATGCGCTCGACCGCGTCCGTTAGTTTGCTTAGCTTTTCGTCGACGACCGCCCGGCTCACGTCTGATTGCAGAAACACGTTTTGCAGACTTTCCATCTGTTCGGCCAGATGATCCAAAACGCCCGCCATCATGTGGGACTCAGCATTGCCCTCGCCTTCGGCCTCAGCCGCGAAACTGACGCGGGTGATAGAACTCAGCCACTCTTCCAATTCCCGGTAAAAGCGGTTCTGCCCGTGCCCTGCGAACAGTTCGAGAAGGCCAACGATGAGTGATCCGGCAAGACCCAGAAGGGAGGAGGCAAAGGCAACGCCCATCCCCCCCAATTGATCCTCAAGCCCGGTCATCAGCCGGGCAAAAACCTCAAAACCTGCTTCGCCATCCTGCGGTGCAAGGCTGCGGATCGTGTCCACAAGCGCTGGCACCGTTGTTGCGAGACCATAGAAAGTCCCCAAAAGGCCAAGGAAAATCAGCAAGTTGACGATGTAGCGCGTAATCTCTCGTGCCTCATCGATACGTGTCGCCACCGAATCCAAGATCGAGCGGGTTGAAGTCGCGTTCAACTGCATCCGCGAGCCCCGGCTGCGCAACAACGACGCAAGAGATGCCAGCAGACGTGGCGCCTTGTCATTTGCTGTCGGGCCGCCGCTCGCAAACCCTTCGATCCAGCGTACTGACTGGATCAGTTGGAGCACCATCCAGAAACAGGCGATCACCCCGATCAGGAACACAAAGACGATAAAGCCATTGAGGTACGGGTTCGCCTCGAAAACAGGCAACACACGCGGCAAGGCCAGCACAACGCCTGCGCCGGACAGGCCCAGAACGATGACCATCAATGCAATTTGCCGTAGCGGCTGGCTAAAGTACGGCTGTGCCTCAGGTGTGGTCTGCGCCATAGGCTGGCTCCTGACCCCTTATTTGTTCTGCTCTTGGCGCAATCTATCGGCTTTTCGGCAAAAGTGCCAAGGATTTATCCCGTTATCGCTGCGACGCGGCGTGACAACCAGTCAAGGTCCGGATCTGCCACCCCAAGCGCGGTCAAATGTTGGGCAGTGTTGAACAGGTATTCGTAGTTTGGCCCGCGCCCGCCGACTGCCTGGGCGATGATCTGCGCCTGTTCTTCGAGCGGCAGGCCGCCGCAATACTGCACATGGTCCGGATCGATCACATAGGTAACCGCCTGCACGGTCGGCCCACCTTCCAAAGAGATGTCCAGCATCCGTTCCAGATATGCGGACGAGATCAGCTCTCTTTCGCGCAAGTAGGCCAGTGTCGCCTCTTCCGTCCCTGGCGCGGCACGCAACGCCACTCCGTTGCAAACCGTCTCATCATGTTCGTCCAACGCCAGAACCAATCCGGGCGCCTCTTCTGTCCCGCGGTGATGGATCGAACGCATGCAAAACGAACGCGCGTAGCCTGACAGCTTCGCAGGCACTTCTTCAGCGACCTCGAATCCGGGATTCCACAACAAACTGCCATATCCAAACACCCACATGGTCATTTGACTGGTCCTCTCTACATCGCATGGGATAGACCCGATTTCGCAGCCAAGGGAAAGGGCCCGTATGCGCAAATTGTCCGTCGTAGTGGCACTGTTATGTGCCGCGTGGTGCCTGTGGTGGTGGGTAGCGTCTTCGACACTGCAAAGCAGTGTGCAGGCATGGTTCGATGCGCGTGAAGGCGAAGGCTGGCAAGCTGAGCTGGGCGGAATCCAAGGCGGTGGGTTTCCCTTTCAACTACGGGCTGGTCTGTCAGGCATTGCGCTGGCAGATCCCGACGCCGGTCTTGCCATACAAACAGAGCGTCTTGACATCACGGCGCCTGCGCATTGGCCCGGCGACGTCACCGTCACGCTGGATGAAGGCCCCATCGTTGTGGCCTCCCCCTTTGGCCGTTCGATGCTGACGATGCAGGACGGACAAATGGAGCTTAACCTGCAACCCGGCACAGCGCTCGAGCTGGAGGCACTGGGGTGGACGTCAAACCAGTGGACCATAAGTGACGCCGCCGGTGTCCGTGTCGGCGCCGACACGTTGACCCTGACCATGACGCAAGACAATGGACCGACCTACGACTTCGTCGCCCGCGCCAACACCTTTACCCCCGGCGATGCCACCCGTGCACGGCTGCGGCTGCCGGACACGTTCCCACGCGCCTTTGACAGTCTAACGCTGCAAGCCCGTGTTACCTTTGATCGGGCGTGGGATCGGCGGGCACTCGATACCGTTCGACCGCAACCGCGCCGGATCAACCTGCATCTGGCAGAGGCAAGTTGGGGTGATTTGAACCTGAACTTTGCCGCGGACCTTACAGTCAGCACCGAAGGCATCCCGAATGGCACCATGTCCGTTCAGGCCGAAAACTGGCGCACCATGCTGGATTTTGCGCAAGCCAGCGGCACCTTGCCCCCTGCATTTCGCGAACAGGCGGACAGGGTTTTGCAGGTTCTGGCGGGCGCAAGTGGCAATCCGGATACGCTGGATGTGGAACTCACCTTGAGCGACGGTGCGATCTATCTGGGCTTCCTGCCCATCGCGCCCGCGCCAAGGTTGATCATCAGATAGGGCTCCGTGTTTTCTTCTGACTAAAAGAGCTTAAGGTCAGCGCTCTTCTCCGGGGCATAGCCTCAAAACCCCCACCCTCAAATCAACGGCAATATGTCCCGCTGCGATGGTTGGCCGTGTCAAAATGGAAATGATCACGGTGAAACCGGTCCGAATTTGGCCCCAACACGGTTCCAAAAGGCCCACATGCTGCGCGGTGCATGGATTTAAGGGCCTTCCCATTCCGTGAACTCCAGTCGTTCAACACGGTAAGGGTTGTCCCGTCCTTCATGACAAAACCAGAAATATCAATCGCCTTGCCGCGACCGTGTTCTGAAATCCGCCCGCCCGGTTGGTTGTTTCGTGTACGGCAGGCATAGTGCGCCGCAACACGGTAACTCGCTAGCCCGCCGCCCTTTTTGCGCAGTGCCGGTTTGGCGCCGTTTTCCGTCCAGCGTTTCAGTGCCTTGGCTGTATTACAATCGATCACCGCGGCTTGGCTCAAGGTCACGCCCGACACAGAGCGCAGTCGAACCGCCTCGGAAACTCCGCATCCTTTGATGCGCCCGGGGACCATACCAACCTCGTCCCCCTGCAAATCGGGATCACCACAAACCTGCCCCTTACGCCGTTGGGCCCGCCGCGCCATCGCCTGCTGCACAATCGCAGGCGGGCGCATGAAAGGGCGCAACGAAGTTGCCTCACCAGAAAATGCCGCCAGTTGCACAGGTGCGTCGGGCGCGACATTGCGGGTATCGGTTCCGATGCGTGCCACCGGGCGTTTGGACGTATCAGGTGCCGCCAGCGCGGCACTGGTCAAAAGAACGAGTGCAAGCGCAAACGCCTTCACCGCTGTCCTCCGCGCCCGAAATCCGGTGCGTCTGTATCCTGGCCCGCTTCAATAATTCCACGGCGGATCGCGCGGGTGCGTGTAAAATAAGCATGCAGGTGGTCGCCGTCGCCTTGCCGGATGGCCCGTTGCAGTGCGAACAGTTCTTCGGTGAAGCGGCCCAGAATTTCCAGCGTCGCATCCTTGTTGTTCAAAAACACATCGCGCCACATCGTCGGGTCACTCGCCGCAATGCGGGTGAAATCTCTAAACCCGGCGGCGGAATACTTGATCACTTCGCTGTCGGTCACCCGGCGCAGATCATCCGCAACCCCAACCATCGTGTAGGCAATGAGATGCGGCGCATGGCTGGTGACGGCCAGAACGAGGTCATGGTGATCCGGCTCCATCTCTTCGACGAAAGCACCCAGCCCTTCCCACAGCTTGCGCAAACGAGAGACGGCCTCCGGATCGGTCCCCTCAACTGGCACCAAAAGGGTCCAGCGATTGTCAAACAACTCGGCAAAGCCACTTTCGGGACCGGAATGCTCGGTGCCAGCCAGCGGGTGGCCAGGCACAAAATGCACACCTTCAGGCAAGTTCGGGGCGACCGCGTCGATCACCTCCCGCTTGACCGATCCCACATCCGTCACCGTCGCTCCGGGCGCGAGATGTGGTCCGATCTCTTCGGCCACAGCGCCCATTACACCCACGGGGACGCAGAGAATGACAAGGTCCGCTCCGTCCACGGCCTCAGGCGCGCTGTCGCAAACGACGTCACACAACCCGATCCGGCGGGCCGTGTCTCGGGTTTCCGCAGACCGGGCATAGCCGCGCACTTCGCCGACCAATCCACCCCGTTTCATCCCCCAGAACATTGAGGACGCAATCAGGCCAAGGCCAATCAGTGCTACACGGTTGTAAATCACGCTGCCGCTCCTTCACGCCACTGTGTCAGGGCTTCAATTACGCGGCCAGTCTGCTCTGCATTCCCGACGGTGATGCGCAACCCTTCAGGAAAGCCATAGCCCGCAACCCGCCGCACCAGAATACCTGCTGCATTCAATGCGGCCTCTGCCGCATCGGCCTCCGCACTGTCTGCCGCGCGGGCAAGAACAAAGTTGGCGTGGCTTTCGTCACATGCCAGTCCCAACTGCCGCAGGGCCCCAGTCAGACGCGCGCGTTGTTCGGTGTTGAGGGCAATGCAGGTGTTCAGCCAATCGCGATCCCTCACGGCGGCCTCAGCCGCCGCCAGTTGAACGACCGACAGGTTGAAAGGCTGGCGAATGCGGTTCATCACATCCATCATCTCACGTGGCCCAAAGCCCCAACCAACCCGCAGCCCTCCAAGGCCATAGAGTTTCGAAAAGGTGCGCGTGACCAACACGTTGGAGCGATCTCGCGCCAGCGAAATGCCCCCGTCATACCCGTCAGAAAATTCCGCATAGGCCCCGTCGATCACAAGGATCACGTGGTCAGGCAGCCCGTCGGCCAGACGTTCCAATTCCCCCTCTGACAGCATCGTTCCGGTCGGGTTGGCAGGGTTGGCCAGCAACACAACGCGGGTGTTTTCCGTGACCGCAGTCAGGATCGCATCTACGTCCACGACTCGCTCGTGCTCATCCACACAAACCCGCGTTGCTCCGGCCATGCTGGTCAGGATCGGGTACATCGAGAACCCGTGCTCGGTATAGATGATCTCATCGCCCGGCCCGGCAAAGGCTTGCGTTACGAACTGCAAAACCTCGTCCGAACCCACACCACAGATCACACGGTCAGGATCTACGTTCCAGACCTCAGCAATAGCCACGCGCAAGGACGCGTGATCGGTTGATGGGTAGAGGTGCATTCCGCCTGCGGCGTCGCTCACGGCCTGCATCGCACTTGGCGGCGGTCCCAGCGGATTTTCATTGGAACTGAGCTTGAGCACATCTGACACCCCCGCAAGATGCGACTGCCCGCCCTGATAAAGAGCGATGTCCATAATGCCGGGTTGCGCGGTAATGCGGGTCATGTCGGGCCTCTTAATGCGTAAGCGTCGTTTTAGGACGCGCGACAGGCGGTGGCCAGTGGCAAAAGCGCGCGCGAAGGACCACGGGGGAACCGGCACGGAATCAAGGCCGAAAGCCTCCGTGCCAGCCGCTTCCCGCCCCCTGGTCGGCCGCTACGTCACCGAAAGCGCGTCATCTGGACGTTATAGGCACACGAGAACCATAAGCCGCGCAGCACAGACGGCAGGACGGCAACCCACGGGCAGCCGCTGGCACGGCTCGCACACCTACACAGCCGCCCCGTCCGCAGGCTTCCACTTGAACCCGACCCGGATCACGCCGTGATCATTGGTGCCACTCTCTTTGTGGTCGTGGTAATTTAGGTGATCATTCTCCACCACCATCTCGTCAAACGCCCAGATCCGGCGTTTGGAGTTGTCGTAGAATTCCTATGAGAACATGATGTGATCAAGGCTCTCGCGGTTCCCCTCAAAAACATGGGTGTAATAGACGTCACGGACCGACCGGTATTCCTGCATCGTCTGCGCGGTATAGAGAGAATTGTCCCCGCCCCCCGTAGACAGCGGCGACAGGTAAGTGGGCTGTTCGCTTAGGATGTTGAGGGTGTTGCTGTCCTTGCCGTCGTTCATGTCACCAATGACGACAACAGGCGTATCCGTCTTCTTGGCAAGGTTGGTGACCAGCACCCGCAACGCAGCCGCCTCAGCCGTGCGGCGCACCGTAGAGATGGCGTAGCCCAGAGCGCTGAGGTGGGGGCCATGCACGTCCTTTTCATACCAGCTTTCGCGCCAGAACTGCGTTGGGCGGCGGGATTTGAAATGGCAGACAAAGACATGGATGACCGGCGTGCGCGGATCGGGCTGTACCTTGAAGTGCAGAACAGGGCGCGAAAACGTGCTCAGGTTCACCTCGATAAAGTCCTGTTGCGGATCATCCCCACCCGATTTCAGGACATATTCATCTGGGAAATCCCGAATCCACTCGGGCTCGTCCACCAACATGCCGTTGCGCACAAGGGCGGCACAGACAATGCTCTTGCCATTGTGACCAGGTGGGATGAGCGCCGTGTAGTCGGCCTCTAACCCGCCGGCCACCAGCGCCTGGTCCAGCGCGTCTGCGGCCCAGAGTTCCTGAAGGCCGATTACATCCGCGTTCTGACGCAGCAACACGTCGCGGGTAAAGTTGATCTTGCGAGCAAAGATGTCGAAATCCCACCCATCCGTATCACCATAAATCGCGGCACCGGGCAGTTGCAGGTTCAAAAGGTTAAAACTCGCAAAGGAAATATCGCGGGCACCCATGGCAGTCTCCAAATCTGATTAAAGAATGCAGATAAGCTACCACAGGTTGCAACGCGCGGGCACGAAAACTTTTAGGTCACCGCTGGATCACGGGCTGGACGCCACATCGGCCCCACGGCAAGCGCGAGAATTCCTATGTTAAACAATACGTTCGACGGATGCCCCGACAGGACAGACCCCGCACTGTCCAGCACGAACCAACACACCAACGCTGTGACGATTGTTCGGCGCACGCCCTCGGGTGCTGCGTCATAAACCCAAGCCTGCAGCAGCCAGATCGTCACGCCCCAACCCAGCAAAATGCCGCCCAGAATGGCCGAAATGAACCGACTTGCCGGATCGCCGCACACAGGCAAACCGTCCAGCGGCAGGCCCAAAAGATCCAGCGTGAATTGCATGGGCCATGCCGTCGCCTCCATGCTGCCCAGAAACATGACGGGGGCAAAGGATGCGATTATTACGGCGGTGATCTTCAGCCAGAATTTGTGAAAGTCGTGGGTCATCTGCCCCTCCTAATGGTCTGTTCAAACAGGACCTAAGGGTTGGGACATCATCGTTTCAATTACCTCAGAAGTAATGGGCGCGCACCAAAATCCACGCTACGGTTCCTTTATGACCACGTTTCCCGGCACATTGCGCACATGGCGCAAAGCACGTCGCCTTAGCCAGTTGGACCTCGCAGGCGAAGCAGGCGTATCCGCACGCCACATCTCCTTTCTGGAAAGCGGGCGGTCGCGGCCCAGCCCCGAGATGATCGGGCGGTTGGGTGATGCACTGGCCCTGCCACTGGACGCGCGCAACCAGATGCTGACCCACGCAGGGTTTGCCGCACGCTATCCGGGTCGGGCATGGGACGACGCCGAGATGGAGCCGATCCGCAAAGCTGTCAGCTACATGCTTGAGGCCCATGCCCCCTACCCCGCACTCGCCGTCGACAAGCTGTGGACCGTGATGGCGCTGAATGCCCCGGCCGCGGCGTTGTACGGAATGCTGGGGGTGGGCGAAGGAGACAGCCTGCTTGATCTGATGATGTCCGATAATCTGCCGCCAATGATCGAAAACTGGACGCAGGTCGCCCAACATGCCTGTCAGCGGCTCCGCACAGAAAGTGCAGCACAAGGCGGCGTGCCGGCACTGGATCGTGCCGCAGACCATCTGGGCCGCGTGCCCCGTCCGCGCGGTCTGACTACAGGACCGGTGATCCCAACGATCCTAAACACGGGGACGATGCGCCTGTCGATCTTTGCCACCATAGCGCAGTTGGGCACACCAGAGGATGTCGCACTCCAAGATCTGAAGATTGAGCTGTATTTTCCCACCGACGACGCCTCGGCATCATTGCTGCGCCAACTGGCTGACCTGTCCGGTTAGGCCGGTGTCGTCAGGGGGTCTGCCCTTGCAACCCGCGCCAGCGCGTTGCGTGCAACAAGGATGTGGAACGGCAGGATCGCGGTCAGATAGCTACGCCCGCCGATGCTGTGGGGATGTACCCATGTCGCCAGTGAGACACGACGCCCGTCCCCATAGACCGACACCCGAAAATTGAGGTGCTTGTCGTCAAAGCCGGCGATCACCTCTGTGCCGGTGTCCAACTCAACTGGGAACGGCCCCAGCTTGTCATCGGCCTCCGGTCCATCCTGAGACAAACCGAAGGGGCAGTAGCGATGCGACGCACCATCAGCAAACCCCGCGCCCATGCCGGGAAAGCGGTGATCACTTCTGCGGCAGCGCGGGCCGGCATGTCGCTGGCCACCGAATAACAATCCAGAAAGTCACCCTGCCCGCCATAGCAGTGCAATGCACTCCGGTCCGGAAGGGGGGTAGCGTTCACGCGCATGACAAAATCTCCCGCGTTGTGTGACCTCAATGTAGTCACCAGATCGGGAGCGTGCAGCGCGACACGAGGCCACGGCACATCAGTGGGGCTCAAACGAAAAAGGGCCGCCCCCGATGGGACGGCCCTCTTGTTCATTAGCAGCAGGACAAGCCCGCGAACCTTTAGTTCTTGGCGTAGAATTCGACCACGAGGTTCGGTTCCATCATCACCGGATACGGCACATCGCCCAGTGCAGGCGTGCGCACGAATGTCGCGGTCAGTTTCGAGTGATCAACGTCCATGTAGTCAGGAACGTCACGCTCGGGCAGTTGTGTCGCCTCGAGGATCGCCGCCATTTGCTTGGAACGATCACGGACCTCGATCACGTCGCCTTCTTTGACGCGATAGGACGGGATGTTGACCTTTTTGCCGTTCACGCGGACGTGGCCGTGGTTCACGAACTGACGAGCCGCAAAGACAGTTGGCACGAATTTGGCGCGGTAGACAACGGCGTCCAGACGACGCTCCAGCAAGCCGATCAGGTTTTCACCGGTATCGCCTTTCACACGCTCAGCTTCTGCGTAGATGCGGCGGAACTGTTTTTCGGTCAGGTCGCCGTAGTAGCCTTTCAGCTTCTGCTTGGCGCGCAGCTGAATGCCGAAATCGGACAGCTTGCCCTTGCGGCGCTGACCGTGCTGGCCGGGGCCATATTCACGACGGTTGACGGGTGATTTGGGACGGCCCCAAATGTTTTCGCCCATGCGGCGATCGAGTTTGTACTTGGCAGCTGTGCGTTTTGTCACGGCTGATCTCCTTCGTTCAGGTTTCGAAGGGCGTTGTCCTCTGACCCGATTTTGCGGGACCGACAGGAAACCCCTTGCGGGGGCCACCAACACCAATGAAAGCGCGCTTATAGGGATGCGCCAGACAGAGTCAACGCCCCTTTGGCGATTGCGCCATCGCGGCGCACTCGGCGTGGCGGTGGCAAGTCAGGATGTGATCATTCACCAACCCCGTCGCTTCCATGAACGCATACACAATCGTAGGGCCACAGAACTTGAAGCCACGCGCCTTGAGGTCCTTCGAAGCCTGCGCGGACATTGGGGTTGAAGGCGGTACATCCGCTTGCGTGGCAAAACAGTTCTGAAGAGGCTCACCATCCACGTATTTCCATAAAAACTGATCAAAGCCTTCAGTGGCATTAACCTCGAGATACGCGCGGGCATTGGCAATCGTGGCTTCGATCTTGCCGCGATGGCGGATAATTCCGGGATTGCCCAGCAACCGCTGCACGTCGACCTCCCCCCATTCCGCAATCACTTCCGGATCGAACCCTTCAAAAGCCGCACGAAAGTTGTCGCGTTTCTTCAGAATTGTAATCCAGCTCAGGCCAGCCTGAAACCCGTCCAGGATCAGCTTTTCCCACAGTGTTCGGGCATCATACTCGGGCACCCCCCACTCAGTATCGTGATAGTCCACATAAACTTTTTCCAGCCCGGCCCAGCCACATCGCCCGTCCATTTGAGGGTCCTTTGGATAACGCAGAAAATTAGAACAAAATGCAAACATTAAGACTGTTTTTACACCCATCAGAGCATGGTGGCCAGACTATGTCTGGGAAGGAGTTCCTGCCGCACCATGCCAAAATTCAAACCCATCAACGTGCCAGTTGGCGTTGCAAACCCGCTGGATGCGGCCGTGTCGAGCCGGGATCGCAACACGCTTGCGATGGTGGCCGAGGCGCTGGAGCAAAAACAAACGCTATTGGCCTTTCAGCCGGTCATGGTGGTAGGTGACTCCCGACGTGTGGGGTTCTATGAAGGATTGATCCGGGTGATCGGTGACACCGGGCGGGTGATTCCGGCCAAGGATTTCATGCCAGCGGTCGAAAAAGCGGAAATGGGGCGCGAGATCGACGTCAACGCTTTGAACATGGGGCTGCGCACGCTTCACCAAAACCCGTCCGTCCGCCTTTCGATCAACATGTCTGCGCGTTCGATCGGCTATCAACGCTGGATGCAGACGCTGAACCGCTGGCTGAAGATAGACGAATCCGTAGGTGAACGGCTGATCCTCGAAATCACCGAAAGCTCGGCAATGGATCAACCTGAACTGGTGGTCGATTTCATGAACAGGCTCAGCGCGCGCGGCGTGTGTTTTGCACTCGATGATTTCGGCGCAGGGTTTACCGCGCTGAGATACCTCAAGGATTTCTATTTCGACGTTCTCAAGATCGATATGCAGTTCTGCAACGGCATCGCTGATGACTACGATACCCAAGTACTGACGCGTGCAATGATCCAGATCGGCCAGCACTTTGATATGCTCGTCGTCGCCGAAGGGGTCGAACGGGTCGAAGACGTCGAATGTCTGACCGAAATGGGCATAGATTGCCTGCAAGGTTACTATTTTTCTGCCCCCGAGATCCGACCCGATTGGCTTCACGGGCAAGGAAAAGGAAAAAAG
Source organism: Tateyamaria sp. (assembly GCF_039945315.1). Taxonomy (GTDB): domain Bacteria; phylum Pseudomonadota; class Alphaproteobacteria; order Rhodobacterales; family Rhodobacteraceae; genus Tateyamaria. The sequence continues at coordinate 166,010 of NZ_JBDUXB010000003.1, forward strand.
ACGAGCCAGCACGCCTGATCAAAGCGGGTATGCGCGCGTTACCACTCAGTTCGTTTGCGCAAAGGGGGCGAATCCGATAACGCACGCTCAACGCGGGGCAGTCTGGGGTCCGCACAACGTGCCAATCTCGGGGTGCCGCTCGGACAGTCCTCACGGTAACTTAAACTGAGGATTTAATCACATGACCAATATCGTGATCGCTTCTGCCGCCCGAACTGCCGTCGGCAGCTTCGGTGGCTCTTTCGCCAACACCCCTGCACATGATCTCGGCGCGACAATGCTCGAAGCCATTGTGGAACGCGCAGGCATCGACAAATCCGAAGTCTCCGAAACCATTCTCGGTCAGGTCCTGACAGCTGCCCAAGGCCAAAACCCCGCACGCCAGGCCCATATCAATGCCGGTCTGGCTCAGGGTTCTGCCGCTTGGTCGATCAACCAGGTCTGCGGCTCGGGTCTGCGTGCCGTGGCCGTTGGCGCCCAGCACATTGCACTTGGCGATGCTGACATTGTCGCCGCTGGCGGTCAGGAAAACATGACACTCAGCCCCCATGCCGCGTCCTTGCGCGCAGGTCACAAGATGGGCGACATGAAATACATCGACACCATGATCCGCGACGGTTTGTGGGATGCCTTCAACGGCTATCACATGGGGCAGACGGCCGAAAACGTCGCCGACCAGTGGCAGATCACCCGCGATGCTCAGGACGAATTTGCCGTCGCCAGCCAGAACAAGGCCGAAGCCGCCCAAAAGGCCGGCAAGTTTGCTGACGAGATCACCGCGTTCACTGTGAAAACGCGCAAAGGTGATATCGTCGTGGACACTGACGAATACATCCGCCACGGCGCCAACCTGGAAGCGATGGCGAAAATGCGCCCCGCCTTCACCAAGGACGGGTCCGTCACCGCCGCCAACGCCTCCGGCCTCAATGACGGTGCCGCGGGTGCTCTGCTTATGTCCGCCGACAACGCTGAAAAGCGCGGGATCGAGCCACTGGCGCGCATCGCCAGCTACGCCACCGTTGGCCTTGACCCATCGATCATGGGCGTCGGCCCAATCTATGCCTCGCGCAAAGCACTGGAAAAAGCGGGTTGGAAGCCCGAAGACCTCGATCTGGTTGAAGCGAATGAAGCCTTCGCTGCCCAAGCTTGCGCTGTGAACAAGGACATGGGCTGGGATCCAGCTATCGTGAACGTGAACGGCGGCGCAATTGCCATTGGCCATCCAATCGGGGCCTCCGGTGCGCGCATCCTCAACACGCTGCTGTTTGAAATGAAGCGGCGCGATGCGAAAAAGGGCCTTGCCACACTTTGCATCGGTGGCGGCATGGGTGTCGCCATGTGCCTTGAGCGCGACTAAGCGCCAACGCAAAGAGCAACTGATCCAGATCAAGGCGGCGCCCTAGTGCGCCTCCTAAATCCCAAATTCATATGACGATACGCCTTAGATAGCATTGTGCGCGTAATAATGTTACGCGCGGTGTTATTTTCGTGAAACAAAGACACTAACCTTACCGGAGGAGAACTATCCATGTCCCGCACCGCACTTGTGACCGGAGGCAGCCGAGGAATCGGAGCCGCCATTTCTACCGCTCTGAAGGACGCAGGCTATTCCGTCGCCGCGACCTATGCAGGCAATGACGAGGCTGCGGCCAAGTTCACGGATGAAACCGGCATCAAGACTTACAAATGGAACGTCGCGGATTACGACGAATCCGCAGCTGGCATCGCACAGGTAGAGGCCGACATTGGCCCGATCGATGTTGTCGTTGCAAATGCGGGCATCACCCGTGACGCGCCCTTCCACCGCATGACGCCCGAGCAATGGCATCAGGTGATCGACACCAACCTCACCGGCGTGTTCAACACGGTACACCCTGTGTGGCCCGGCATGCGCGAGCGCAAGTTTGGCCGCGTCATCGTGATCTCTTCGATTAACGGTCAAAAAGGACAGTTCGCTCAGGTGAACTACGCCGCAACCAAGGCTGGTGACCTTGGAATCGTCAAATCACTGGCGCAGGAAGGCGCACGCGCAGGCATCACCGCCAATGCGATCTGCCCTGGTTATATTGGCACCGACATGGTGATGGCGGTTCCGGAAAAAGTTCGCGAATCGATCATTGCCCAAATCCCGGCGGGCCGTCTGGGCGAACCCGAAGAAATCGCGCGTTGCGTGGTGTTCCTTGCTTCGGACGATTCAGGTTTCATTAGCGGGTCGACCATCTCGGCAAACGGCGCGCAGTTTTTCGTCTGACACACCGCTTCGGTGCACAGTCGGTGCACCGCCAGAACCAAGAAAAAAGGGCCGGTGCATCGCTGCACCGGCCCTTCCTTTTCATCCCGTAATATGGCGCGCGCGCATCAGCGGGAAGATTTGCCCCCAAACAACCAGTGCCAGGCCTGTTTCATGGCTTCCGCGCGTTCTGCGCGTGCCCGATCAAGTCCGTTACGGATGGCGGGGTGTGCGGATGTCTCAAACATGATGTTGTCCTTTTCGCGGTGTAGCGGTGTGTCTGTTCTTGATCTCAATATGTCTTTTTGACCGCCGCCCGACAAACGAGACTTTCCCTTGCTTCAGTTAAGCTATACTTGTGTGAGGCATGTCAGACAGATTGCCACCTCTCACCGCTTTGCGCGCCTTTGACGCCGCCGCACGACACATGTCCTTTGCCAAGGCAGCAGAGGAGTTATTCGTTACTCCAGCTGCGCTCAGCTTCCAGATCAAATCGCTCGAGGAGCACTTGGGCACTCAGGTCTTTCGCCGTCTGAACCGTGCGGTCGAACTGACCGACGCAGGCAAAGCTCTTGCCCCCGGGACTGCTGTTGGATTCCAATCCTTGGCTGCGGCGTGGCGAGCGGCGGAAAGAACGACGGATGATCATACACTTACCGTTACCGCCGGGCCCGCATTTACCGCAAAATGGCTGGCCCCACGTCTCTATGAGTTTGCTCAGGCGCATCCGGAAGTCGAATTGCGTTTTTCTGCCTCGCTAAAGATGATGGACTTTGGGCGCGATGCAATTGATGTGGCGATCCGCTTCGGCTATGGGCAGGACAACGGCCTTTACTCGATACCTCTGGCCGAGGAATGGATCTGTCCCGTGATGACCCCGGCTTTGGCAAAACAGTACCCAACGGCACAAAGCCTGACCAAAGCACCTCTCATTTTTGATGACAGCATCAGTTTTCTCAAACCGCGTGCGGACTGGGAAACGTGGTTTCGTTCGCAGGGAATCGACTTTGCACCAACACAAGGTCCGCGATTTTCTCAGGCCGATCACGCCATTGATGCAGCTCTTGCCGGCGTCGGCGTTGTGCTCGGCCGTCGCGCGCTCGTCGTCAAGGATCTTGACGATGGCCGGCTCGTGGCACCTGTCCCAATCGCACTTGATACAGGTGTGCGATTTCGCTTTCTGTGTGCTGATGGCGCTCAAGCACGGCCCCAGATCGCCGCATTCCGCGACTGGATCATCGCCGAAATCGCCAAGACAGCCCACATCACAGATTCCATGACGCGTCTGCCCTCCGCAGACTTTCAACACCCATGACTAAGGGGGTCGCAACGCTCGTCGGGTTTATCGCGGTCCTGTTGTGGGGCGTGCTTGCTCTTTTGACTGTTGGCTCTGCGCCGACACCCCCGTTCCTTTTGAATGCAATTTGTTTCGCCATCGGCGGGACGCTTGGACTGATCTGGACTGCGGCATCGGGGGGACTGGGGCAACTGCGCTCTGTGCCCTTACATGTCTACGTTCTCGGGACATTGGGGCTTTTTGGCTACCACGCATTGTACTTCACGGCTTTGCGCCTTGCACCCGCGGCCGAAGCCAGCTTGATAGCATACCTCTGGCCGCTCTTAATCGTGCTATTTTCAAGCCTGCTGCCCGGCGAACGCCTGCGTCCTGGCCACGTCATAGGCGCGTTGGTGGGGTTTGCCGGCGCTGGCCTTATCGTCACTGGTGGCGGCGCCGGGTTTCAAGCGGAGGCGATCACGGGATACCTGATTGCGCTGTCCTGTGCGCTGACCTGGTCCACTTACTCGGTCATGTCCCGCCGGTTTGGTACAGTGCCCACTGCATCGGTGGCAATCTTTTGCGTCGCAAGTGCCGCACTGTCCGCACCCCTACATTTGGCCTTTGAAACAACGGCTTGGCCCGTCGGCACGACAGGATGGACCAGCGCCATTCTATTGGGGCTGGGGCCCGTTGGGCTTGCCTTTTATGTCTGGGACATTGGGGTCAAGCGCGGAGACATACAACTTTTGGGCACGGCATCCTATGCCGCACCGCTGTTGTCTACGCTTGTCCTGATATTGGCAGGCGTCGCCGCCCCAACATGGTCATTGGCCGTGGCTGCGGCCCTTATCACTGCAGGTGCGCTTCTCGCAGCCCGCGCCAGTCTGAAAGCAGGCTAACCCGACAATCGGGCGATTTCTTCTTTCAGTTTCAGCTTTTGCTTTTTCAGTGTCGCAACCTCGACCTGGTCGGCACCCGGCGCGCGTTGCGCCATATCGACCTGTTCGCTCAAGGTCCGATGCTTCCTTTTCAACTCTTCGAGATGGGCAGTGATGCTCATGTAGTTCTCCTTGCTGATAAAGTGCATCTTCAGCAAAACACAACATAGGCCTCATGTCACGCTGCAGACGCACAATGTGGATAAGTCAATGTGGTTTGGGTTAAGGATCGGTTAGTTTTAACTATCTGAATTTAAACAACAAAGTTCTTTACGATGTCCACTTGCGGGCCTTTAATTAAGCACTGATGCCCGGTCCTTCTTTGAGAAGTTTGGCGCGGGCCTTCACCTCGGACTTGGTAGATTTGTACTGGTCGGTTCCGACCAGTACAGCGACAGCCACCAGATATGCTTGCGCGGTGTCCAAGGATTTTTGGGAATTTATCCCAGACGTGTGCAAAATTTTACACACCTCACCGTCATTTTCATCAAAAGTCTCGGACACTAAGCAGCTCGTTTCGCAGCCGCCTAACCTATCCCAAAGATACTCGTCCTAGCCTTAAGATCGCTTGGGACAATCAGAAAAGCTACGTATGTTTTATTTGTGTGTGAGGGTTGTTACTCTTTTTTAGCACCCTTTTAAAGAGTAGGAGTGGTACCTCGGCCTTCACACACCCACAAACCTCTCATTGCTCAAGCAGCCCGTTTCGCAGCCGCCTTATCCCTGAGCCATTGCTTCTGCCGACACTTCTTGCCGCAGAACTTGGTGGACTGCCCCTCAAGAGCAGCCCCACAGCACGCACAGGAAGCCCTCTCAGGGTCGTCAGGTGATGCGAGGTCTCTGAGGGCCTTACGATCCAGACCAGTCATGTTCAGGCCGTCTCTGAGCCTCCGGGCGACATACAGGCGCAGGACATCCTCAGACACGCCAGCCCAATCACAGACAAGCTGCCTAGGTTCAGGACCCATTAAATTGAAATGCGTCGAACGCCAAAAAGCGGACATTGAGGCGAACCGCAGCGAACGACTGCTCTGAGCCCTAAGCAGTCATGGTCCGGCGCCGACGTTTGCAGATGCAGCAATCTAGTTGTCCAAATCATCAGTTGCGCCGCCGGCAAAAAAGCGGACATTGGGTCCGCCCGCAGCGAGGTTCGATGGCGTTATGACTGAGTTGCCGTACTTTGCTGCCAATCGAGAGGATTGCTTGAAGGTCTGCTTCCAAGGCCAAGGGATTAGGCGGTGCAATCGCGAGGTTCTCTTGGGTAGGCTTTTCCCACCCACCACCTCATGCTGGAAGTGAATTGAAAAATGATCAAATGGGGGCCTCATGCGATCCAGAGCAATGGAAAAGCACGTCAGACACTCAGCGCCGGTATCACAAACGAATCAATCTGAGCAGTCGGCTTTGACAACTCAGGTGTCACAAGAAGAAAATTCCACCTAGGCGGGTTTCCCCCTATCAGTCATCGATCCGAAAGGCCATTTTTGCATCAAAATAGCAAATTACAGCGAAAATAAGGCCTATTTCTTGCCAAAGTATGGCTGAAACTTGCAACTGAAGTTAAAGTCAAAAGAGGTGACTGTATGTAAAGCAGCGCCGTAAAAGTAACTAGCATCTGGCTAAGCCAAACAGTGGAGCTCAACATGGACTTTAAGAATTTATTTATAGGGGCGGCCTTTGCGCTTGGCTCCTCATTCACGGCAGCACATGCCGCGACAGTCTGGGCAACACAGATTGACGTAGGCGATGCCGGTCTTGCTGCTGCGGGCTGGGATGCGGAAGCGCAAACTTATACAACCGAGCGTGACAATCCGGGCGACGCACTTGGTGCACCCGATGTTTTTACTGATACAGAGGGTGGTTTCTTCTCCATCCCCCAATTAACCGCGGTTGTTCTTGGATTCGGAACGGTTTTCGGCGGTGATGCCAATTTCTTCGAAGTGACCTTCGGATGTGGTGGACCTACCTGTTCATTCGCAGAGTCGATTGATGTCTATGCGTTGAATGGTGCATACACAGCTGACGATGATGGCTTCACTCTGGCCGACCTTCAAGTTTTGGGTTTTAGTCTCGTAGCCTCTCTGTCGAATGGCCCCGCAAATGTGTTAGGCGGCGCAACAGTCAATATCGGTGGCCCGTTCTCGTATTTGGCACTTGTCGATACGAGCTCAGGCGGTGGAGCCTTTGACGTAGATGCAGTTGGTGTTCAACCTGTACCTCTTCCTGCGGCAGGTCTAATGCTTCTTGCAGGCCTCGGCAGTTTGGGCGCGATGCGCCGCTTTGGACGCCGCAAGTCCTGAGCGACTGACGTCTTCACAGGGTAGCGAAAGGGCACTTTCAAAAACTTTCGTGACAGGAAGACTACTTTTGCCAATAAAAGATAACAACGGTCTTCCAAGCAGCGTTTGAAATCTGGAGATGACTATGCAATTTAAAACTTTTTTACTGCTGCGGCGATGGCCATTGGCCTGTGGTCGGCCCCAAGTTTTGCTGCGACGTTAGATGTAGACGGTTCTGGGCAACTAAGGGGCGCGGCCGGTGTGAATGTCGGCGGCACTTTGTATGACGTGACGTTTCGCGAGGGAACGTGCATCGCATTATTTGACGGGTGTGACGAGGCATCGGATTTTACATTCACCACGCGAAGCGACGCGGATGCGGCTTCGCAGGCTTTATTGGATCAGGTGTTTGTCAATGTCCTTGGGCTTGGCAATTTCGATACAGACCCAGAATTCACCTTCGGCATCGAGTCCACCACACAAGGCTTCGCGTATACGCCGTACTGCGCCAATTGCTTTCCGGTGCCGGGCTCCTACAACGCAGCATCCCACGCATATAACGAACATGCATCAGCGGATAGGATCGGCTTCGGGGTGTTGTTAGTGCTACTCACCGACACGACCCAGGAACCGACTCAGGTCTTCGCCGATTGGACCGTCGCCGCCGTCCCCATCCCAGCAGGCGGAATGCTACTGCTGTCGGCATTGGGCGGCATGGCCGCGCTCCGTCGCCGCATGAAATCCACCGTGTAGCTTTATGCCCTGAAGACCACCCCGGAACCATGCGTTCCAGCGTGTGAGATACTGTTCAAGGGGTGTCGGTTGGTTCCGACGCCCCTTTTGCTCATAAAGCCGAACGGCGGTCTGATACATCTTACAGAGTGTTTTTGAGGCCGCGCGAACACGTCCTTCAATAAAATCTATCTTCCCGTAGACCGCTTTCGGTCGTAGATCCGCAACCTTGGCAATTCCCCGGATCGGCTTCTTGGTAACGATTTCCTGGAAGACGGTTTTGTTCTCATGCGGTTTGCGTTGCCTGTGCAGCGGCGAAATAACAACTGAGAAGACACATCCACATTCCTTGAATTTGATACGCTGAGACGTCTTTAGTTTGGCCTTGCAGGTATATGCGTTGGGGTTTGAATAGACGCCAACTCCACGGTTGCAACAGGCTCCCGACGGACAAGATGGTTCATCGGGCGCTTGAAGATACGACGAAATCCGTTCGAACTCTGCCCGAATTGCCTTATTCGACTTTATCGCTGTCGAGGAGCCGCAGAGCTTAGACATCAGAAGGCCGTCAGGCATCTTGCTGCTCTTATTGATGAGCCGATAGTTGTCGCGTTTCCCGGCGTGTCCGGCCGTTGGTCTGCCTCGCTTGACCCAGGTCAAAGCTTCAACACCGAAGCCTTCACAAGTTGCGTTGCGGCAAGCGTTGACCTGCAAATCTCCACAAGCCTCTGGAAAACGTAGGCTTTTTGGAGGGATACTATATGTTGATTTTGCTGGCTTGGTGTTCATTGTCGTCTGCCGAAAATATCTCCGGCACACGAACCAACCCGGGCAGGATGCTAAAATACTGCCCGGATTGAATAAAACGTCAAGTGTTCACCTAAAGTTCGCAAATTGGCACGCTTTAAGTGAACGGCTGGCTTTTTCAGGTGCCCTTTTTTGTTCGACCAACTGGTATCAGCGGTCGCTCAAAAGTCTCTTTAATGGCCGGAATCAGAATTTGACAGTTCCGACCGCATTTCCAAAGTGAGTTGCAGAGTTGGCGTTTTGGTTGAGCGATCTTGGCGATTTTCGCTGCGTGTGTATCAAGCTGCTTTGTCCCGCGACAAGGACATCCGATGCTGACGCCGTGAACGACCGGTTTGGATATAGGGCAATTTGACCGCGTTGAATGTCCGCTTTCGGGAAATCGCGTTGCAGAGCCGTGACTGGCTTCGCAACTTAGTGGACGAGTCGCCGTGAAATTTGCTGCACCCGCATCAGGCTGCTTTGTCCGCATCTCAGCCATTGGGGCGTCGTGCAGCGAAGGTCCGCTTGTTGGTATTTGATGCTTTGGAATTTAATGGGTGCAGAGGCCGTGTGCTTGGTATCTGCCAGCGAGGGGCCTTCTCCGAAGGACTTTAGGAGGTTCTTT
>NZ_JBDUXB010000004.1:0-25523 GCF_039945315.1 Tateyamaria sp.
GCGATTAGGTCCAATGAAGCTGGATAAAAACAATACTGTCGGCCTCAAAAAAAAGTAGCTTTCCTTTATAAGACTGATTGGAAGCTGTGTGTCGAGACGCGCTACTGTCCGTTTCGTATCCGGCTGGTTTGTCCGCAAGGCCGCCCTTCACCTTTCTTTAACACGTCCAACCGCCCGCTCTGTTAACCAGGCAAACGGTGCACAGCCGGTGTACAGGTTGTGCACGTGGTGTGTACGGACTGTGCACCTCCGTTTGGCCATAAAAAGCTGACGTTAACGCTCGATTCGTGGCCCTTGCTGCTCCGCGCTCTTTCACCGTTGCGCGTACGCTGCTCAGATCACGCAAAAGACCCCTGACAAAACCAGCCCGGCGACATCGCCCCGCCGTGCCCGTAAAACAGCCACAGCCGCTGGCCGCACGTCGTGTCCGTCACCCAGTAGTCCCGCGTGCCACTGCGCCAGTTCGGGTCATCCAGCCACCATTCCGGGGCCAGCCGTTCTGGCCCCAGCGCGCGCAGCCGGGTCAGGTCCTGACCGCGCCAGCGAAAAGTCTGCGGCATGTGAGGGGTGGCAGGCGCATGTACCGGCTCAGGCTGCCAGAGCAGCAGGGGGCGCGGATTGCTCGGCGCAGGCCATGTGCCCTCGTGCGGTTTGGACCACGCAGCCGCCAGTATCTTGTGCGCCTTTTCAGGGATATGACTGTCCGCCGGGTGCACACGGCGGATCGCCTCCAGCCCCACACGGGCGCCCAGCCGGCCGATCAGATCGTCCAGCGCGTCCGCCTTGTTCAGTCGCGCCTGCACCGCCTCACCCGCCTGAAGATGCCCCACCACGGCCGCGTCATGCAGCGGTTCGACCTGCACGGCCACAAGGCGCAGCATATCGATGCCAAAACCTGCGTCGATCTCGTCCAGCTTCAGCTCCAGCAGCGGACGGATGCGCGCAGGATCAAAGCTGGGACGGGCCAGACCGACCTCAATCACCTCGACCCCGTGGTCACTGCGATAGGCCTGTAACGCCACGCGCCGCGCGCCTTTCCCCTTGTCTTCCAACGCCTTGCACAGACGCGGCAGCAACCGGTCAATGCCCGCCATCACGTCCTCAGCCAGCCCGATCGGGTCCGGCAGCGTCATCCTGACTGCGAAGTGGTCAGGGGTCTTGGCGGGCGACACAGGCTCGGGCGCGCTGCCCATCGCCTGATCCAAACGCATCACAAGGCCCCGGCCAAATCGCCGCGCCAGACCCGCGCGGGGCTGGCCCAGCAGATCCCCCACCCGGCGCAGGCCAAGGCGGCCCAGCTGTGCCGTCACCTCAGGCTCAAGGCGCAGGGCGGCAATGGGCAGGGGGCTGAGTGCGCCATAGGTCTGGCCCGGCGGGGCAATGCGTTGGGTGTTGCCGGTGCGGGTGCGAATGGCCGGGGCCGCACCCCCTTTGGTCCAGTGCCGCCGCTTGCCTGCGCGCGACCGGGTGGCCCGCGCCTCTTGGTCAATAGCATCGCCTGTGCGGTCTGACCCCGCCGCACGGCCCGCATACCGGGCCAGGGCCCATGCCGCACCGCGCGTGTCCGCGAGCCCCATCAGCACAGACAACCCGAGATCGGTGCAATCATCCTCAACCACCTGCAGCAACTGCGCCTCGCCCCCAAACAGATGCGCACAGCCCGTCAGGTCCACAACCAGTGCGTCGCCCTCCTCGGGCGCAACCCAAGGGGAAAACTTGCCCGCCCAGCGCTGTAGGGCCTCCAAAAACCGGGTCTCACCCACCACACTGCGCGGATGTGTGAGCAGACCGGGGCACATCGCATGGGCGTCCCGCACGGGTTGGCCGACCTGCAAACCGCTGTTTTGCGCAACACCGTTCAAAGCTGTGATAACTTGCGCATTCTGCTGCTCTTGCACTACAGCCAGTGGCTGATCACCCAGTACCGGTTGGCGCCGGATCAGACGTTCTGCCCCCAGACGCGGGAACCACAGGGAAAGGATGCGGCGGTCGGACATAAACTAATGTTCATATTTTGTTCTCATCCTGAATACGATGAGTCGAGCGTCCGAGTCGAGAGTGTCAGGTGCCGTAGCGCGCCATAAACGTCTCCACCGCGCCATCAACCACCCGGTCAATGTCGGCAGGCGTCACATGGTCGATCACCCCAAACATCAGGCGCGGCCAGATATCGGCCTTGCACAGCTCACCAAATTGGTCCGATGCGAGAGTCAGATCGTCCATGCGCAACTCGCCCCGCGCCATGGCTTCGGCAAAATACTCGGTCATCACGGCGCGCATCCGCGCAGGGCCCGACTGGTAAAATGCGCGCCCGATCTCTGGAAAACGGTCCGATTCAGCCACGCAGATGCGAAACACCTGCTGCCCGAATTTCGAGGTGATAAAGCGCACAAAATGCCGCCCCACCTGCGCCAGCACCGTACGGGGTGGAGCGCTCATATCGATGGTATCAATGGCTGCGCGGCTTTGGCGGGCGCATTCCTGATTGGCAACTTCCATAAATAACAACCGCTTGTCCGGAAAGTAGCTGTAAAGAGTCGCCTTGCTGACGTTGGCCTCACGAGCAATGTCATCAACACTCGCGCCCTCAAACCCATCGGCCATGAACACAGTACGTGCGCCCTCAAGGACCTGATCAAACTTGCGGCCCTTACGGACCATGGGCGAGGCGTCGTTCATAAAACTTCCAGTGTCATAGACTGTCAGCAATATAAACTGTTCCGTTCAGTTCCGACAGAAAAAACCGATAAAACCCTGTTGCAAGTTCGAACAGACACGCCATCATAGTTTGGAATGGTTCTAAACTAACGAGACAGAAATGCGATTTACTACATACCGCAAACGGTTCAACGACCTTAGTGAACAAGAAATTCTGGCGCTCGCCATTTCCTCAGAAGAAGACGATGCCCGCATCTATCGCGGCTATGGCGAACACCTGCGAGACGATTTTCCCGCCAGTGCTGCCATCTTTGACGATATGGCCGCCGAAGAGGATACGCATCGCAAGCGCCTGATCGAGTTGCACCGCGCCCGTTTTGGTGAGGTGATCCCACTGATCCGTCGCGAACATGTGTCTGGTTACTATGCCCGTCGCCCTACTTGGTTGGTTGAAAACCTTAGTCTGGATCGCATCCGTTCCGAAGCCGAAGCGATGGAGCGTGATGCAGCCCGGTTCTATACCGCGGCGGCTGGACGCACATCGGATGCGACCACGCGCAAGCTTCTTGGTGATCTGGCCGCCGCTGAAGCCGGACACGAGCGCACAGCAAACGCTCTGGAGGACAAGCATCTTGATGACGAAACCCGTGAAACGGAAGACGACAAGGACCGCCGCCAGTTCATCCTGACTTACGTCCAGCCAGGGCTTGCAGGCCTCATGGACGGTTCCGTCTCTACCCTCGCACCCATCTTTGCCGTCGCATTCGCAACGCAAGACACATGGACCACCTTCCTTGTCGGGTTGGCTGCGTCTGTGGGCGCAGGCATCTCCATGGGATTTACCGAAGCGGCCTCGGACGACGGTCAACTCTCAGGGCGCGGGTCGCCAGTCAAAAGGGGCTTTGCGTCCGGCATCATGACAACCGTGGGGGGATTGGGGCACGCCCTGCCCTACCTTATCAATGATTTCTGGACAGCAACGGTCACTGCCATCGCCGTGGTGTTTGTCGAGCTTTGGGCCATCGCATGGATCCAGAACAAATATATGGATACGCCTTTTTGGCGGGCAACTCTGCAGGTCGTTGTAGGCGGCGCACTGGTTTTTGCAGCAGGAGTGCTGATCGGCAGTGGTTAGCGGACACAGGTCGCGCTAAGGGTGACCTATGCTGGCGATCCTTTTCAAAACCCTGCCCTTTTTCGCCCTGATCGCTCTGGGTTACTGGGCAGGCCGCACTCGGTTTTTCACTGAAGAGGCGACAGCCTACCTCACCAAATTCGTGTTCTACTTTGCGCTGTCAGCCATGATATTCCGGTTCTCGGCCAATCTGGAACTGGCTGAGGTTTGGGACGGCAAGCTAGTTGCGGCATACCTGTGTGGCACGCTTGCTGTCTACCTGATCGCCACAGCGGTCGCGCGCATCCGTGGCCTTGATCTGCAAACAGGGGCGATCGAGGCCCAGTGCGCCGTGATCGGTAATGCCGGCTTTCTGGGCCTGCCAATGCTCGCGCTACTGTTCGGCCCGCAAGCCATCGGCCCGGTCATGCTGGTGCTGGCAACCGACCTTATCGTGTTCTCCAGCCTGATCGTTATCCTGATTACCATTGGGCGGGACGGGCGGATGTCACTGTCGATCCTTAGGACCATTGCCATAGGTTTGATCAAAAACCCGATGATCGTAGCGATGACACTGGGTCTGACTTGGGCAGGGTTGGATATTCCGATCCCAGCACCGATGAACGATTTCCTTGGAATCCTGGGGGGAGCTGCGACGCCCGGCGCCCTTTTTGCCATCGGCGCGTCTCTGGCCTCCAAATCAACCGAGCGGATAGAGATCGCAGCGTGGCTTAGTTTCTGCAAGCTGGTGCTGCACCCGCTCGCGGTGACCATCTACGCCCTCTACATTTTTGATGTTGAACCCTTTGGCGCCGCCATGATTATCGCCTGCGCCGCCATGCCGGTGGCAGGCAACATCTATATGCTGGCGCAGCACTACGGCGTTGCGCCACAGCGAGTCTCTGCGGCCATTCTGGTTTCAACCGCCCTCAGCGTCGGCAGCCTCACCGCAGTGATTGCCTGGATCAGCTGAAAATCCTCTGACAAAAAAGTCTAACGCCGGAGGCATCCGAAACTTGCCGCCCGCGCGCCTGCCCGGTAGCGATGAACAAACGAAAGGAACACGGCCATGAAAACCCAGTCCGAAAATGCATGCTTTGGTGGCACCCAAGGGGTGTACACCCATGCCTCCTCGTCTTGCGCCTGCGATATGACCTTTGGCCTCTTCTTGCCCACCGAGGCTGCAGAGGGGCCCGTGCCGCTCTTGTGGTTTCTGTCCGGGCTCACCTGCACCCACGAAAACGCGATGACCAAAGCGGGCGCGCAGGCATGGGCTGCAGAACATGGGATTGCACTGGTCTTTCCGGACACCTCCCCGCGCGGTGGCGATGTAGCGGACGATGATGGCTATGATCTGGGTAAGGGGGCGGGATTTTACGTCAACGCCACCCAGGACCCATGGGCCGCGCATTACCGCATGTGGGACTATGTGACTGAGGAATTGCCTACTCTATTGGAACGAAATTTTTCTCTCGATATGGAACGCCAGAGCATCACAGGCCACTCCATGGGCGGGCATGGTGCATTGACGATGGCCATGTCCTTACCGGGGCGGTTCAAGTCCGCCTCAGCCTTCGCGCCCATCGCGAACCCTTGTGCCAGCGACTGGGGGCGCAAGCAGTTGACCGCCTACCTCGGAAGCGATGAGGCAGCATGGTCCCCCCATGATGCCACCCTTCTAATGCGCTCAAATGGTTTTGACGGCCCAATACTGATCGACACAGGCACGAATGACCAATTCCTCGACCTGTTGAAACCCGAAGCACTCGCCGAAGCGGCCACAGCGCGCCGTCAGCAGATGACGTTCCGGATGCAGCCCGGTTATGATCATTCGTACTTCTTCATCTCGACCTTCATGGAAGATCACGTGGCCTTTCATGCAGAGAACCTGTGGGCGTGACCACACTCTACATTGATGCGGATGCCTGCCCTGTAAAGGCTGAAGCAGAGCGGGTCGCAACCCGGCACAAAGTGGCGATGAAGGTGGTGAGCAATGGCGGCCTGCGCCCCTCGCAAAACCCGCTGGTCGAAAACGTGATCGTCGATGCAGGCCCGGACGTGGCCGACATGTGGATTGCCGAACGTGCGGGCCCCGGAGACGTGGTGATCACCGGAGACATCCCGCTGGCTGCCAAATGCGTCGAAGCGGGTGCGCGGGTTCTCAAGCACAATGGTGAGGCGTTGACAGCCGCCAACATCGGTAACGTTCTGGCCACCCGCGATCTCATGGCAGATCTGCGCGCCGCTGACCCCTTTCGGCAGGGCGGCGGCAAAGGGTTTACCAAAGCAGACAGATCGCGTTTTCTTGACGCATTGGAACGAGAACTGAGGGCAGCACAGCGATGAGTATCAAGGCAGTGGTTTTTGACATCGGCAACGTGCTGATCGAATGGCAACCCGAGCGGTTCTACGACAGCGTGATCGGAGAGGCGCGGCGACGCGAAATGTTCGAGTCCGTGGATTTGCATGCCATGAATGACAAGGTCGACCTCGGCCACCACTTTACCGAAACTATCTATGCCGCTGCCGAAGACTACCCCGACTGGCGTGCCGAAATCCGTATGTGGCACGACCGTTGGATCGAGATGGCCAGTCCGGTGATCGACCACTCTGTCCGCCTGATGGGCGCGTTACAGGCCAAGGGTACACCAGTCTTTTCCCTCACAAACTTCGGCATCCAAAGCTACGATTTCGCGGCGACACACTACCCGTTCATGCGCCAGTTTGATCGTGATTTTATTTCCGGCCATATGGCCGTCATCAAGCCAGATGCACAGATTTACCAAATGCTTGAGGACGCAAGCGGTTTAAGCGGGGCCGACCTGATCTTTACCGACGACCGGGAGGACAATATCGCAGCGGCCAAAGCAAGGGGCTGGAACACTCATCTGTTTGAAGGGCCACAAGGCTGGGCTGACCGGCTGGTTGCTGAAGGGCTCCTGCACATGGACGAGGCCGCATGAGCCCACCCGTCATCCCCTTTGATCAGGGCGACGCTCTGCTCGACTGGCTTGGCCTGACGGATGCACTGGCCGCAGGCCACTCACTGCCAAAGGCGGAGATTGGCGACACGTTCCTATACCGCGATCCTGATACCCTGCTAAGCCGCGCCGCGTGGATTGACGGGCTAGGCATGGCCGTCAAAACAGCAACTATTTTCCCTGAGAATGCAGACAAACCCACTATAAACGGCGGCGTTTCCCTATACTCCGACAGTGACGGCACGCTTGACGCCATCATCGACTTCCACCTCGTCACCAAATGGAAAACGGCCGGAGACAGCCTGCTCGCGGCCCTGCACCTCGCCCCGGAAAACCCGCAGCGCATTCTGATCGTGGGCGCAGGCACTGTGGCAGCTTCCGTGCGCGCGGCATTTGGCGCGGGCTTTCCCAACGCTGCCTTTAGCATTTGGAACCGCACACCAGAACGCGCGTCCGAATTTGCAAAGGCGCACCCCGATGTTACGGTCGAACCCGACCTAGAAGCCGCAGCGCACAACGCAGACATCATCATCGGGTGCACCATGGCAACCACTCCGTGGCTGTGCGGCGACTGGTTGCGCCAGGGTCAGCACGTCAATTTGATCGGTGCCTACCGCCCTGACATGCGTGAGGTGGACGACACCACCCTGCTTCGGTCCCGCATCTATGTGGACAGCTTTGACACCACCGTCGGACATATTGGCGAAGTAAAGATTCCGCTGGAGGCAGGCACGATTGCCCGTGAACATCTTCTTGCAGACTACTACGATCTGCCGTCTTTCAAACCCGCAACAGACGACATCACCCTGTTCAAGAACGGCGGCGGCGCACATCTGGACCTGATGACCAGCCGCTATATTCTGGACCGGTGGAGGGCGCGCTGATGTGGGCATTGATCATCTTTCTGGGCATTTTGGCGATCCCATTTACTGTTGAGTGGACGCGCAGCCCTCTGTCAAAAACGCAGCGCCAGGAGGCACCTGGCAAGTTCGCACTCTTGTCCCAAGGCACCACACACTACTACTGGCTCGGACCAGAACGGGGCCCAGTTGCCGTGTGCATTCACGGGCTCAGCACCTCGTCCTATGTCTGGCGCGGGGTGGCAAAGGGGCTGGCGTTGATGGGTTTTCGAGTGCTGATCTATGACCATTTTGGCCGCGGATTTTCAGACACGGTGCGGGGCTTACAGGACGGTCCATTCTTCGTCCGACAGCTGACCGATCTTTTGGAACATGAGAAGGTGGACGAACCACTGACAGTGTTGGGCTACTCCATGGGCGGAGCGGTCGCGACGCACTTTGCGGCCACCTACCCAAGCCGGATCAAACAACTGATCCTGCTGGCGCCGGCGGGCATGCAAAATATCAATTCCCTCAAAATGCGCGTCGTACTCAACGTGCCGTTCATCGGCGACTGGCTGTTTCTGCTGGGCTACCCGCGGATTCTGCGCAAAGGCCTTGACGCAGAGGTTGATCTGCCCAGCAGTGTCGAAGGGATCAACGATTTACAACGCGCCGAGACGGACAGGCGGGGGTACTTCCCTGCCATGTTATCCTCTCTGCGCGGCGTTTTGCGTCGCGTCGCCAAAGACCAGCACAAAGCGATTGCAAAGGCCGGAATCCCAGTGCTTTGCGTTTGGGCCAAAGAAGACGACGTCATCGTATTGGCCGGGAAGGACAAGCTGGCCAAATGGAACCCCAAAGCAAAACAGGTGGTGGTGCCGGGGGCGGGTCACGGGATCACATACACACATACTGGTCAGGTGATTGAAGCCATCCGCGCCTCACTGAGCTAAGCGGGCGCGGCTGGTCCTAACGGGCGTTCGCGGATGGGCAGATGCACAATCGCGCTGAACGCCCCAACCGCAACGCCGACCCACCAGACCTGCGTGTAGGTGCCATAAAGGTCGTAAAGACGTCCACCCAGCCAGACCCCAAGGAATGACCCCAACTGGTGGGAAAAGAACACGATGCCGTACAGCGTGCCCATGTAACGTACCCCATAAATCTGCGCGACAAGACCAGAGGTAAGCGGGATTGTCGCCAGCCACAGCGAACCCATTGCCACCGAAAACAGGATCACCGTTTCCGGCGTGATGGGGAACAGGATGAACAGCGAGGCCACTATTGTACGCCCGGCGTAAATCCCAGCAAGCAAGTACTTCTTTGAATACCGTTTGCCCGCCCAACCCGCGGCCAGCGTCCCGCAAATATTGGCAAGACCGATCAGCGAAATAGCAACTGCGCCGAGGGCGGACGTTGTCGAAACGCCCATGCTATCAAGCATACCACCAGGCATGATTGGTCCGCACAACTCAGTTACAAAGGCTGGAAAGTGCGCCGTGATAAACGCCACCTGATATCCACAAGAGAAAAAGCCGATGAAGATCAGAAAATACGACGGGTCGCGAAACGCTTTCATCAGAATTTCGCCCATGGTTTCTTCTACCGCTGCCTTCGAAGCCGGGACAGGCACCCGCATCATCGGCAAGGTCAAAAGAGTGGCCATGATGGCCGCCGCAAATATCATGAAGACGCTGGGCCACGCCATCATCCCCAACAACCATTCCGCCACGGGCGGGCCAAAAATCTGACCGCCCGACCCGGCAGCAGCAGCGATGGCAAGGCTCATCGATCGGTTTTCATCGCTTGACGCACGGCCGACCACCGCCAGAATGACGCCAAAGCCTGTTCCCGCTATCCCAAACCCTACGAGCCAAGCATAAAGCTGGTGTTCAAGCGGCGTCACCGAATAGGCCGACAGGACAAGCCCCACCGCATAGAGCACTGCCCCAATAATGATCGCTTTGCGGTCCCCGATCTTTTCTGCAATCGCGCCAAAGATCGGCTGGCCGACCCCCCAAGCGAGGTTCTGGATCGCAATGGCCGTCGAAAACTCTGCCCGCGCCCAGCCGAACTGGTCCGCAATCGGGATCTGGAACACGCCAAATGACGCGCGCACCGCAAAACTCACGACAATGATGACACAGCCGACAATCAGGACCGGAGTGAAAAGAGGTGTGCGGCTTTGCATAGGCGTGTCTCCGAAGCGTCAGAGTAGAGTTAACGTATCGATCCACACCGTCAAATCAGGAAATATTGCCCCGGCATCACATTCTCTGAACTGTGCTGGCTTTTCAGGCGGGCGATGGCAGGCTACCACAGGCGACAATGACCGATTTGATGACAGAATATCAGGCCCTTGTGGCGGCAGGCGCGCTGAAACGGGACGACGCGCAAGAGGCGGTGTTGCCCGAGTTTGAACGCATCCGCGCGGCCTTGGCTGAACCCGTCAAGCGCGGGTTCTTCCGCAAGGCACCAGAGCCACCAAAGGGGCTTTACCTCTGGGGCGGCGTTGGGCGCGGAAAGTCCATGCTGATGGATTTCTTTGTGAGCCATGTGGAGGTCCCGGCCCGCCGCGTCCATTTCCACGCGTTCATGCAGGAAATTCACGCCGCCATGCACGAAGCCCGCAAGACAGGTGTGGACGATGCCATTGCACCTGTGGCTGCGGATGTAACGGCTTCGGTACGTTTGCTTGCCTTTGACGAAATGCAGATCAGTGACATCACCGATGCAATGATCGTGGGGCGACTGTTTGAGGCGTTGTTTGCAGCCGGGGTCGTGGTTGTCACGACGTCAAACCGCATTCCCGATGACCTTTACAAGGACGGGTTGAACCGACAACTTTTTGTGCCATTCATCGACTTGCTCAAGGAAAAGATGTTGGTGTGGGAACTGGCCTCGCCCACTGACTACCGGCAGGATCGGCTGACCGGCAGTCCGACATACTTCACGCCACTGGGAACTGCTGCACATCGCGAGATGGATGACATCTGGAACGATTTGGCCGGGGGCGATGACCATGTGTTGGATATCACGGTGACGGGCCGCATTGTCACGATCCCGCGGTTCCGCAACGGCGTAGGGCGTGCCAGCTTTTATGATCTGTGTGCCAAGCCGTTGGGGCCGGGCGATTTTCTGGCCATCGCGGAGGCCTGCAAAGTGCTGATGATCGACGACATCCCCACCCTGTCACGTAGCAACTTCAACGAAGCCAAGCGGTTTGTGACGTTGATTGACGCCCTTTACGAGGCCCAAGTGCGCCTGATTTGTTCCGCCGCCGCGGTGCCTGAAATGCTGTATCTGGAAGGCGAAGGCACATTTGAATTCGAACGTACCGCCTCGCGTTTGCGCGAAATGCAGAGCGAAGGATGGGCCACAGCCTAGCCGTTTTTGCGCAAAACCGCCCCGGCAAGGTATAGCGAGCCGCAGATCAAAACCCGCGCATGAGGGGTGTGGGCAAGGATCTCATCTAAGGCAGCGCCTACATTTTCAGCCTCTGACGCGTTCAGCCCAACATCCTGCGCCGCCTTTGCGGTTTCAGAGGCCGGAAGAGTCGCAGCCTCACCCGGTATAGACAGTGCGTTCAAGCTGTCAGCCACCTCTGCCAAAGGGGCCAGATACCCGCGTGCGTCTTTGGTGTTGAGCATCCCACAGATCATATGCGTCGGTCGCGCGGGCAGACTGCGCAGCACAGACGCCAGAGCGTGTCCTGCCGCCGGATTGTGCCCCCCGTCCAACCAAAGTTCAGCGCCCGAAACCGCCGCCATCTCAGCGAGAGGACCGCTGCGCAGACGTTGCATCCGAGCCGGCCAGGACGCTTGGGTGACCGCAGCAAGGCACGCCGCCTCGTCACACCCCAAATGCCGGAGTGCCGCAAGCGCCATGCCTGCGTTCTGGATCTGATGATCGCCGGGCAGCACAGGGCGGGGCAGATCGAGCAGACCAACTTCATCCTGATAAATCATCCCATCACGTTCAGGGCTGGCATGCCAGTGTTGGCCGTAGGCGAGAACCGGTGCTCCCAGCCGCGCAGCGCGCGCCTCAATCACCTCCAGCCCAGCCTCATCCTGCGGACCAACGATGCAGGGCACACGGCGCTTGATGATGCCTGCCTTTTCCCCGGCAATGGCCTCGATCGTGTTTCCAAGAAACGCCTCGTGATCCATAGACACCGGAGTGATGATGGTCAGCGCTGGAGTGTCGAGCACGTTGGTCGCATCCAACCGCCCACCAAGGCCAACCTCAAGCAATGTATAATCCGCAGGGGTCCGGGCAAAAGCGAGGATCGCAGCGCAGGTCGTGATCTCGAAATAGGTGATATCGTCGCCGCCATTTGCGGCGTAGCATTCATCCAGCAGCGCCGTCAGATCAGGCTCTGAGATTAGAGTTCCTGCCAGCCTGATCCGTTCATGAAAGCGGGCCAGATGGGGCGATGTGTAGGCGTGTACACGCTTGCCAGCGGCCTCAAGCCCAGCGCGGATCATAGCCTGTGTCGATCCCTTGCCGTTGGTGCCTGCGATGTGGATCACCGGAGGCAGGTCGTTCTGCGGATTGCCAAGGGCCGCCAGCAATCGCCAGACGCGATCCAAAGTCAGATCAATGATCTTGGGGTGCAACGCCATCATCCGGGCAAGGATCGCGTCGGATGTGGGCGTGCTCATTTTTTCGGTGCGGTGTCGTCGGCCTCAGCCGGTGACGCTGGCGGTACTGGTGCGGGCAAATCGCCCATCACGGCAGGTGGCTGGTTCATCAACATACGGGTGATGGTGATCAACTCGGCCCGCATCTCGGTGCGCTTGGTCACCCTGTCCAGCATCCCGTGGTCCAGCAGATACTCGGCGCGTTGGAAGCCTTCGGGCAGCTTTTCACGGATGGTCTGTTCGATTACGCGTGGCCCGGCAAAGCAGATGAGCGCGTTGGGTTCCGCGATGTGCACGTCACCGAGCATCGCATAAGAGGCCGTCACACCGCCCGTTGTCGGGTGCGTCAGCACGACGATATAGGGCAGTCCCGCCTCTTTGAGCATCTGGACCGCGACAGTGCTGCGCGGCATTTGCATGAGGCTCAGGATTCCCTCCTGCATCCGCGCTCCGCCAGCGGCAGAAAACAGGATTAGCGGGCGGCGGAGTTTTACCGCCTCTTGGGCAGCGGCGATAATCGCGTTGCCCACATACATGCCCATAGAACCGCCCATAAAGGAAAAGTCCTGCGCGGCAGCAATAATCGGGGTGCGGCCAATTTCGCCTGCGGCGACCAGCATCGCCTCTGACTCTCCGGTCGATTTTTGGGCCGTGCGCATACGGTCAGGATATTTTTTCTGGTCCCGGAACTGCAGCGGGTCCGCGATCGGTGTGGGGACCGCGACTTCGGAAAAGATACCGCCATCGAACAGGGCCCCAAAGCGATCCCGCGGCGTGATCGCCATATGATGGTTGCAGTTGGTGCAGACGTTCAGATTGTCGCTGAGTTCGCGGTGAAACAGCATCGTGCCGCACTCATCGCACTTGGTCCACAGATTGTCCGGTGTCTCGCGGCGCGAAAAGATCGAGTTGATCCGGGGCCGGACGTAGTTGCTGATCCAGTTCATGAGGTCTTCCTGCTGCGACGTTAGGTTTCAGATAATCCGGGGCGGGCCCAAATGCAATCAGGCCCTGATTGCCAAACGTGCGACAAGCCAGCTTACAAACATAATGCCGAAGTCTACTGGCAGCCAAGCGGCCATTTGCGCCTCGTCCCCTAGACCAAAGGGGAGGACGAACAGCGCAAGGCCGGACATCTCATCCGGAACACTGGTGATCACCATGGCAGAGAGGTTGTTTACAAAGTGCACAGCGATGGCTGGGCCCAAAGTGCCGGAACGAGCAGTGAGGTCGGCCATCAGGATGCCGAAGAGGGTCGCCCATGCCACAATAGTCCACGCATTGCTGCCAGCGCTGTCGGGTAGGTAGTGGGCCATCCCAAACAGAGTGGCCGGCACGATCATCCAAATGAACGGAGATCGAAACCGCGCTGCCAGTTGCTGCTGAATGTAGCCGCGAAAGAACACTTCTTCGGCGCCCGACTGGATTAAAACGGCCACAACAGCAACCGGCAGCAACAATAGCCAGCGACCCACCGCCATATTGCGCTCAAGCGGTCCGCCCATGTCATAAGGCGGCAAAACCCAAATGGCGGCCATCAGGATCAGCATTGCGGTGGCAACCACAATGAACTGGCGCAAGGCCAGCCCTGGCTCCCCGATCAGTGTCAGGGGCCGACGTTTGTGCACCATGACGACGACAAGGCCCGCCGATACCCCAAGCAACCCCAATTGGAACAGCAAGACGAACATGCCGGTCGCAGACTGCCCTGTCTGGCCATCCTCCATGATAGCGTCCAAGACACCAGGTTCCATCACTTGAAACAGGGTGCCAAACAGCAGTTGCGTGAGGGCAAGGAACAGACCTGCGGCCAGTACCAGCCCAAAGCACAAGCGCCACAGTTGTGCCGCCCCTAGAGCCGGAGCGATAAAGCGAGCGTGGGGGTAATAGTCAAAGGTCCAGACACTCATGTGTCAGTATTCTCCAACGGAGGCGGAGGTGGGCCTTCTTCCTGAGGGATCTCGATGTTGGCCTGACGTAGCAATTCCGCAGCACCGGTCAGGTAACCGGAAACTGTGCGCAACAGACTGAACAAAACGGTTGTGTCGCTTTCCACCACAGACCGGAATTCGGCGGCGCCAATGCGCAGGAACAATGAATCAGACGTCGCCGTCAGGTTCAGGTTGCGGACTTCATCCGACAAGATCGCAAGGTCCCCGATCAACCGACCGGGTTCGATCGTTGTAACAGGGCGTTCGCCTTCGCTGATGTCATAGCTCAGAACCGCAGACCCCGAGATACACAAATAGGCGGCGTCAGGCTTTTCGTTCATGGAAAAGATGCGCTGCCCTTTCTTTGCCTCGTACCACTGAGCCGCGAATGCCAGCAGACGCTGGTTCCGGTTGCTCAGCCCCTCAAACAATTCGGTGCGGGCAATAACCCGCAACTTGCGATTCAAGTCGTCGCTGTCATCTTCTTCCAGGTTTTGTACACCATCAATACGCCCATCCTTGATCTCGACAAACAGGTCATAGGCGTCCGGGTTTTCGAACTTTTCTTCCAGAAAGATCAACGTGGCATCTGGCAACAAACCGCGAAGTGCGGTGCGGGTCTTGCGCCGCTCTTCGGCACTGTGAGAGGCGAGCGCCCGGTCTAGGACGAGGATATCAGGACGTTTGATACCGGCACGCGAGAATGCGACGCGCTCGTGGAAGATGGTGGGCAGTTTTGTTCCGCCCAGTCCGGTCGGAATATCAAACGCTGTCTCCGCAACCAACCGGCGCAGACCAGCATCCCTGATCAAATCGGCCACCACATCTTCAATCAGCTCGCCCTTCAGGCCTGCAACCATGGAGATCCGACCGTAAAGGGCGTTCTCCAGCAGAGTCAGGCGCGGTAGATAGTTTTCCGGTGCAATCGGAACAAAGAAGTCACTCGTTTGCATACGCAGGGCCACGCCACTGGTTTTGCGGATTTCAACGATTTCTTTTTTGAAACTGTCGGGAAAGGCTGGACCGATCTGTTCGGCGGTGAAGGCAAAAGGAACGGTCAACAAAAGCGCAAACTCGTCATCTGTCAGCGCAATATCCCCGCGTTCGCGGCGACGTTGTGCGATGTCGACGAGACGTTCGTACATGCTTTCATCGATATTGAGAGCCGTGAACAGCGGATGGTTCGTCCCGTCCATGCCAAAGGTCTGGTGCAGAGTCTCAATGAGGGTTTGCGAAATTGCGATTCCCTGTTCGGCCAGACCTTGTTCAAAGATCAGGTTGATGAACATCGCGTTGGCCGCGAGCCCTTCCTGACTGATTTCGCGCCGAGGCGAAGCAAAGAACAGGTTGCCACCAAGCGGAACAGCCGGGTTAAAGCTATCCGGATCAAATCGGTAGACTTCGTCAATCAGACCCTTTTCCTGAAGGCACTTCTCCACCACCGGACGTATTTCGACCATGGCTTTGGCCAGCTCGGGATGCATGTCCGGGTCAATCCGACCGGTCAGCATCCGCCGGAACATGAAATCGTCGACGCCCATCGCCTGGATCAGCTCAAACCACCACTGGCGAATGTCATCCCCATCCGTCAGGCCCGCCAAGGCGGGGTCTACCCAATCGACATCTACCCGGTCTTGGCTGTTGCCAGATCGAATGGCCTCGTTCTGGATCCTGTCACGCTTGTTGGACTCCCAATCGACGGTGCGCGGGCTGGTCATCAAGGGCATCAACAGGTTTGAGCCAAGTGTACCGTCAAAGAGATAGGGGCGCGAATGTGCATAACCGATGCGCGCCGCGATCACAGACTGATGCAGTTCTGACAGGTCATACCCTGCCATCTCTACTGTTCCACGCGAAGGCATAACTTCACGCGTCAACAGTTCGGCCAACGCGGTCCGCTCCGTCTGGTTGCGGGCCTGAATGGCGACCCGCGCGCCTTTGGGGATTGTCAGGTTGATGTTTTCGAGGATCGGGTTGTTGTCCACCGTGCGAACGGTCACATCCTTCAGTTCGATATCACCGCGCAGATGTGGCACCTCATCCGGCTCGACCTCAAACAGCTCCTCATCAATCATACCGTTGGGGCCAAACCGCTCAGTCACAACCTCCCAACGCACAGCCATATCCTGCGTCTGGTTGTAGTAGGTCAGCAGTTCCTTCCATGGGCTCGACAGATCTTTGTAAGCAGCAAGAGCGGCGACAAGCGCACCGACAGTGATTTCACCTTGGATAACCAGATACCCGCCGACCAAATAGAAAAAGAACGGGGTCAGTTGCGTAATGAAGTTATTGAGGAACTTCATAAAGAACTTTTGCTGGTAGATTTTGAAGCGGATCCCAAACAACCGCCCCAAACGATCCGTGAACTGCGCCAGCCGGTAACGCAGCCCACCATTGGTGCGGAGATCAGTAATGCCAGCCGCACTCTCCCCGATTTCAGAGGAAAAGGCGCGCATTTCTTTGATCCGCGCCTTGTTCAGCAGGTTGATCCGCCGTTGCAACATCGGGATCAGCCACGCTTGCAGGGGGATCAGCGCGATCCCGGCAATGCCAAACCAGACAGACTGAATGAACAGAAAGATCAGGATGATCAGCATTTGTCCGGCCTGAAACACCGGCTGGGCCACCATGTCGCCCATCAGGCCGCCCATCGGTTCGGCCTCGGACGTGACCATGCTGACCAACTCGCCCTGGCTGGTCGAACGGAAATAGGTGCGCGGAAAGCGTAACATCCGGCTGATCAATTGGAACCGGAAACGGCGCAAAAGCCGCTCAGCCGTCACACCCTTCATCGTGTTCAGCCGCATTTTGAGGAGGCCATGTGCGATCACAGCGGCCAGATAACCGAAACACAGCGTCAACAGGAATTGGATCTGGCTGAGCTCAAAGCCAAAGACTTGCACTGCATCTGACGTCGCCCCGATGGCATCGTTAATCACGCGTTTAGGAAGTTCCAGCGTCGCATAGAGGAATGGAAACGTGACAACGGTCAGCGCCAGCAACATCAACTGGTCTCTTTTAGAGTGCTTCCAGATGAAAGCGAAAAGGCTGGAATCCATGCAATCGTCCCGATCGGCTGTGCCCGGTGGTCTGGCAGATAACTCCTCCAGCCTGAAGCATGCGGTTTACCTAGTGACACCCAGACCGCAATTCAACCGCGGCGGACGCTTGCAGGTACCCCGACCAATGGCTATTCCGGTGCAAATGTTCTTCGAGGGAGAGGCCCGATGCTAGACGGCAAGTTCGACAAATCCAAATTGCCCAGCCGCCATGTAACCGAAGGACCTGCGCGCGCACCGCACCGGTCCTACTACTACGCCATGGGCATGACCGAGGAGGAAATCCACCAACCCCTCGTTGGCGTGGCCACCTGCTGGAACGAAGCAGCGCCCTGCAACATCGCGCTGAACCGTCAGGCACAGTCGGTCAAGGTTGGGGTCAAGGGTGCGGCGGGTACACCGCGCGAATTCACCACCATCACCGTTACCGACGGAATCGCGATGGGACACGAAGGGATGCGTTCGTCTCTGGCGTCCCGTGAGGCGATTGCCGACACAGTCGAATTGACCATGCGCGGGCATTGCTATGACGCAATCGTGGGGCTTGCGGGTTGTGACAAATCCCTGCCGGGCATGATGATGGCCATGATCCGCCTCAACGTGCCATCCGTGTTCCTTTATGGTGGGTCGATCCTGCCAGGCCGTGTTGCTGAAAACGCTCCAGTGCCCGCCGAGTATCTCGACCGCGACCTGACCGTTCAGGACATGTTCGAAGCCGTGGGCCACCAGCAGAACGGCACCATGAGCGAGGCCGAGTTGGACGTGCTTGAGCGCGTCGCCTGCCCCTCAGCCGGAGCGTGCGGTGGCCAATTCACCGCCAACACAATGGCTTGCGTTTCAGAGGCGATTGGACTGGCTCTGCCGAATTCCTCTGGGGCACCCGCGCCATACGAGTCTCGTGATGAGTACGCCAAAGCATCCGGCGCAGCGGTCATGAACCTGATCGAAAAGAACATCCGCGCGCGCGACATCTGCACCCGCGAAGCGTTCGAAAACGCGGCGCGCATCGTCGCCTGTACGGGCGGATCCACCAATGCGGGCCTGCACTTGCCTGCCATGGCGCACGAGGCGGGCATCGACTTTTTCCTCGAAGACGTGTGCGAGATTTTCCGCGACACGCCGTACTTCGTCGACCTGAAACCAGGTGGTCAGTACGTTGCCAAGGACCTTTACGAAGTTGGCGGCGTGCCTGTCGTGATGAAGGAACTGCGCAAAGCTGGCCTGATCCACGAAGATTGCATGACCGCCACGGGTTATTCAATCGGCGAAGAGCTGGACAAGAACAGCCTCGAGGCCGATGGCAAAGTGATCTATCCTGTGGAAACCCCGATCACCAAAACTGGTGGCGTCGTTGGCCTGAAGGGCAATGTCGCCCCCGAAGGCGCTATCGTGAAAGTCGCCGGGATCGAGCCACAGCACCAGATTTTCACTGGCCCCGCGCGCATCTTTGAATGCGAACAGGATGCGTTTGAATCCGTACAGAACCGCACCTATGAGGAAGGCGACGTGTTTGTCATCCGCAACGAAGGACCATCCGGTGGTCCCGGCATGCGCGAGATGCTGGCGACAACGGCCGCCCTGTCTGGGCAAGGCATGGGCAAGAAGGTCGCGCTGATCACAGACGGTCGTTTTTCAGGCGCAACGCGTGGCTTTTGTGTGGGTCATGTTGGCCCGGAGGCGGCACACGGCGGTCCAATCGCGCTGTTGAAGGACGGCGATGTCATCACCATCAACGCCATCGAAGGGTCAATCAACGTCGCCTTGACGGACGAAGAGCTTGCAGAGCGTAGGGCCGCCTGGACTGGTCCGCGCGAGACCCTGTACGGCTCCGGGGCCTTGTGGAAATATGCCAAGCTGGTCGGCGCCACATATCTGGGGGCGGTGACGCACCCCGGGGCCAAGGCCGAGCGCCATGATTACATGGAACTCTAAGGCCTTTCTGGCCGGAGCCACCTGCGTGGCTCTGGCAGGATGCGATGAACTGGCCGGGTTCGGTGGAGCACCAAACAACGGATTGCCTTTTACCTCACTGGCGGGCGGGTCCGTCAGCCTTGTCCCGCCCATCGGCTACTGCGTCGACAAACGTAGCGTGCGCGCGCGCTTTGCGGTAATGGCACGTTGCGATACACTGGGCGGCGAAGCCTCGTTTGGTGCTCCCCTTGCCGTCATCACTGCGGCCACTGTGGATCAGGGCGTCGGTTCGGGCGCAGGCTCAGGCGGCGAAACTGTTCTGTCTCGCCGTACATCCGGCACGCTGACTTTACTGCAAGTCAGCGGCAACCCTCCCAGTCCTGAGATGCGCGACGTTTACTGGCGTGCAGTGGGGCCGGTGGGCGATCAAGTTATTGGCCTCGCCATTTATGAGGGCGAAAATGGACAGCCGCTGGGCGAAAACGCGCCAAGCCTGCTCACCGAGACAATGCAGCGCACTCGTGCCCGGACCGCAGCAGTATTGAGCGCGGCGCAGGACAATTCTGCAACGACACTGGTAAAACCAGAGTGAGGCGCACAATTGCCCGGTTCATTTCAACGAAACCTTTGGCATAGATAAAAGGCGCGCAATGGGCGGCCAGAACGGCGTTTGGTACATGGCAGGCAAAACGATACGGTACATCGAAAAGCTGTCGCACAAGGGTGCGATGCGCCGTTGGGCGCGTGCAGCGCGCAATGCCAAGACTGCGGAACTGGGTGAATTGCGCGGCCTGCGTTCCTCCGCCCGGCTGCTGCGCAGTCACCTTGATCGTCTGATCCACGCTGCCGATGAACGGCTGGCTTTGCCCGCCATCGGGTCCACGAACTTTGCACGTCCACACAACTCTGACTGGACATGGCGTCCGGAACTGTGGCGTGGCTCGCTGCATAATGCAGGCGAATCTTCGGTTCAGTCCAAGACCATGATGGGCAGCGAAGTTACCCTGTTTCACGACTGCAATTTGAGCGAATTAACCCTGCGCCAAATCCGCAACCAGCGCGAACACGATCTTGCTCCTTATGGTCTGCGCATGGATGTCTTTAAATTTGACGGCTCATTCCTTTCGCTTGTGATCGACCTGCCTCAAGACGCAGTACAGGGTCTGACAAAGACACACCTTCTGGGCATGAACACAATTGTTGAAATGGAGTATCCCCTTGAAATATTTGGGCGTCTCAACATTCGTCACGGTCCCAACACCGAACAGATCGTGAGAGAATTGCCACTGAACGAACAAGAAGTGACTGTCGAATTCGACCTCGCCTATTCAAAACTGAACGAAAAGCGGGTGGAAAAGGCATGGATTGACCTCATCTTTGAAGGGCCGGAGATGAACCAGATCACGCTGCGCGATCTGACCTTCTCGCGCCGCCCGCGCGCAGCATTGTGAGGAAGGGAGCAGTATGAGCACTCTGACACTGACACCGACCAGAATGCGGCAGGGCATTTGGGAAGGGATGGTTAAACAGTCCGGCAGCGGCGTGCCGCAGATACGAGTCACGCACCTTGATATTACCGTGCCAGATGTAGAGGTGAAGAAAGCCGAAACCGAAGGCTATTGGCAGGTGCAGGTCCCCGTGCCAGCCACGGCGATTTCGGATGGCGTACAGGTCTTTGTCATCGCGGATGCCACGGACGATACAACCTTGGGCCAGTTCACACTGATCGCAGGCGAGGTCTTGGGAGAAGATTTGCGGGCTGAGGTCGAGTTGCTACGTGCAGAGCTGGATATGCTCAAACGCGCATTTCGCCGTCACTGCACGGAAACGTCCTAGGACCGCTTAGCTGCGGCCAAAGCGGCGCGCAGCACGTCCCGGTCTCCGATATGATTGGCAAGGACAAGGATCAGGCGCGCGTTCAGCGCGTCGCTGGCCTCCTTCGTTAGCCCTTGGTGCACTTCCAATAGCTCATCATAGAAACCGTCCGGATCAGGGATGTTTGGGTCGAGATTCAACTTGGTCATACCACTCCCTTTCCCAAAGCGATGCGCATTGCCTCTGCTAAGTCTTTCGCAGTGGCTGACGGCCATCGCGCCACCACGTGTTGGTCTGGGCGCAACAAATAAATGGCCTGCTCCGAATTGCCCAGGTACCTGTCTTTCACCATTCCCTTGGGATCGTCGGCCGCAGACAGCGTCACATGGAGCACTGGCACACCATCCACTTCGTCCAATTCAGGAGCTTCAGTACAAATGCTAAGGACTGTGAAGGCGCCTGTCAGCCGATCCAGTAAAAAGCCATCGGCCAGCTCTGCATCCACGCATGGCGCACCCACCCGGGTTCGATCGGGACCGGCGAGGCTATCTGGCCCGTTCAACACCTGCCCGTCATAAATACAGGGCACCGACAACCGCCCAGAGTTCGCGAGCGGTCGGGCAAAGGCATGATCCGAGGCCAATTCCAGCACGGCATTGCGGAAAATGCCGCTTATCTCGCTTTTGGGTGTCAGGAAGTCAGTCGCACGGGTGGAGTTGAGGATATTTTCATCCGCCGCAAAGGATCGTTCGGTTGAATAGCTGTCGAGCAGGGCATCCGGTGCAAAGCCACGCAATACAAGATCCAGTTTCCAAGCAAGGTTCTCGGCGTCCTGAATGCCAGAGTTCGCACCTCGCGCACCAAACGGAGACACCTGATGGGCGCTGTCCCCGGCAAACAGGACGTGTCCATGACGAAACGTCTCCATCCGACGACATTGGAATGTGTAGATTGACGTCCATTCCAACTCGTACTCTGCCCCTTCACCCAGCATGGCATCCACGCGGGCGCGGATGCGGTCCGGGTCCAGTTCGACGGCGCGATCAATGTCCCAGCCCAGTTGAAAGTCGATGCGCCAGATGTCGTCAGGCTGCTTGTGCAGCAGAGCGGATTGACCGGAGTTCTTGAATGGAGGTTCAAACCAAAACCAGCGTTCGGTCGGGAAATCGGCCGTCATGTGTACGTCAGCGATCAGGAAATTATCCTCGAATACACGGCCATCAAAGCTGAGGCCCATCATGTCGCGGATCGGCGAACGTGCGCCATCACAAGCGATCAGCCAGTCCGCCTCGATCTGGTAGGGGCCGTCGGGCGTATCGATGTCGAGTAAAACGTGATCGTCTTTTGTCGCCATCCCGTTTAACGCATTTCGGCCACGAATTTCGATGGGCGCACCTTCGGTTTGCGCAGTGCGAATTTCTTCAACGAGGAACTTTTCAAAATAGGGTTGTTGAAGGTTGATGAACGCTGGATTCTTGTGCCCGCCTTCTGGTTGTAAGTTGAATTCAAACACTTTTTCAGGGCCGTGGAATACCTTGCCGATATTCCAGACAACCCCTTTGTCACGCATCCGTCGGCCTGCCCCCAAACGGTCAGCAATCTCGAGCGTTCGTTTGGCAAAGCAGATCGCGCGGCTCCCCTTCCCAACGCCCTCATGATCGTCAAGGACCAGTACCGGCGTCCCTTTACGCCCCAAATCAAGTGCGGTTGCCATGCCAATGGGACCACCTCCGACAATCACAACTGGGTGACGTTGCGGTGGCTGTGATTGCGCTGGAACGCGCGCGTATGGGTAGAGGTGAAAAGCGAGGGCATACCGATCGCGGTGCGGGGCATTCATGCCGTTGCCTCCGGACACTCCGATCTTTGGCGCCAATCGAGCCACGCCCCGATGACCACCACTAAACGCCAGCCTTCAGCGGTTTTGGAGCACACATAGATTGCGTCCAGTTCGTCCATCGCAGAGCCATCACTGCGCAAACGGCGCACTTGGTTCATTTCCAAAAAGGCCGTTTTCTCGTCGCATTGGGTCACGGTGATTCCTCCAATCTCGGTGTGATCGAACCCCGCATCATCCATTTCGGCAAACTTGTTTCGAAACATTCCTTCCATTTCTTGCCGGGATGCTATCGGCAGCGGACCAGATTCAGTCATGTAAATGGTTGGTTCCGTGAACAAGGGTGCCATTCCCGAAAAATCCCGCGCATTCCAGCGCGACAAGTATGTGTCAAACAATGCTTCAATGTCTGCCCTGTCTGTCATCCCTGCAACTGCTCCCACATCTCAATGTCCCGCTTGTCCGTCCAGATGCGCGGGTGTGCGATGCCGCGTGCTTCGTCATAGGCCCGTGCGACATTGAACGGGAGGCAGTGTTCATAGATGGCATAATCGTGGAATTTCGGATCACACTCAGCACGCACAGCATCCCAGGCTTCTTTCAATGAACCGCCGCGCGCAGCAACCCGAGCCGCCGGGCGATAAGTGCTATCCACAAAATCACGCGTACTTTCAATGGCTTTGCCCACCATCTCTTTGCCCACAAGCGCATCTCCACGCCCTGGAGCAATGGCGTCCACATCGTAAGATTTGATCGCGTCCAGCGTGTCGCCCCAGTCTGCGAAGTAGCCATCGCCGCAATAGCACGCGGAGTGATATTCCACGATGTCACCCGTGAACATTACGTTCTGATCGGGCACGTGGATGACAGCATCCCCAGCCGTATGGGCGCGACCCACATGTTTGATCTCGACACGACGGTTGCCGAGGTAAACGGTCATTGCGTCACTGAAAGTGGTCGTGGGATAGGTCAGACCGGGAATACTTTCGTGCCCTTCGAAAAGACGGGGAAAGCGTTGGAATTCGCTGTCCCAATCTTCTTGTCCCCGCTCGACCACCATGGCGCGGGCCGCATCCGACATGATGATCTGATCGGCGCCATAGGCTGATGCGCCCAGAACCCGGACGGCGTGATAATGGGTCAGCACCACGTGGCTGATCGGTTTGTCGGTCACCTCGCGCACTTTTTCGATGACTTTCGCTGCGAGACGCGGCGTTGCCTGGGCCTCAACAATCATCACGCTGTCATCACCGATGATGACACCCGAGTTTGGGTCCCCTTCCGCGGTAAAGGCCCACAGACCCTCGCCAATCTCATCAAAGGTGATCTTTTTTTCGCTCATGTCGCCTTGTGAGGCAAAAGCTTTGGCCATGGTGCAGTGTGTCCTTAGTGGGCGTCGGGTTGTTGATCAGGATGGGCGGCGGCGATGGCAGGCACAGCAAGGCAGGCCTCTTCGATACGGACGATATTTGGGAAAGGGGACAGGTCTACACCCCAGCGGTGTGCGTTATATGTCTGTGCCACAAAGCAAAGGTCCGCTAGGTCAGGAGTGTCGCCAAAGGAGAATGGCGTTGTATCATTCACCAACGTTTCAAAGGCTTCAAATCCTTCCAGGATCCAGTGCTGCATCCATGCCTTTGCTGCATCTGCGTCGATTCCGGCGACGGCCTGCAAATGCCGAATAACGCGTAAATTGTTCACTGGATGCACATCAATGGCGACTGTATGTGCGGCTGCCAAAACTCGGGCTCTGTCTACCGGTTCGTGCGGCAAGAGTGGCGGGTCAGGCCAAGTTACCTCAATAAAATCTAGAATGGCCATGGATTGGGTCAGCACAGTACCATCTGCCAAGACCAGAGTCGGAACGCCTTTACCGGGATTGAGCGCGCTGTACCGGTTGTCACATTGATCCCCGGCCAATAGATCAACAGGTTCAGTTCGGTACGCGATCCCCTTGATATTTAACGCTGCACGAACGCGATAGGACGTCGTGGAACGCCAGTAGCTATAAAGTGTTAGGGGCGGTGAGGTCATGTGATGCACCAAAGGTCAGGTCACGACATGGGTAATAGTTGAAATTGTAACCAACAAGGGGGACAAGCGGAGTTGTTTGACCTGAATAGGGTCGATTTCAACCATCCGCCGCCAGCAGATACGACAATCGTGCAGCCCCAACAACGCTTAACGCTGTATGCTTTGGTCAGTTACTGCAAATTGGGAAGTCATCGACAGAGAGATACGAGAAAACAAAGGGCTTTTTAGGTTTGGCAATGACCTACTCTCCCACGCCTTAAGACGCAGTACCATCGGCGCTACAGCACTTAACGGCCGGGTTCGGGATGGGACCGGGTGTTTTGCTTGCGCTATGATCACCAAACCAAAAAAGACCTCTGTATTCCTCAACATGTTGTCCAAGTCGCGTACGACTTTCGTTTAAGCTGTGTATGCTTTTGATTTATCGTTCATCGCAAAACGTATGCAGTCTTGCTTTTACTGGATCAAATCAAGCCTATCGGGCAATTAGTACCAGTCAACTGAATGCATTACTGCACTTACATCTCTGGCCTATCGACGTGGTGGTCTACCACGGCCCTCAGGGATACCTTGTTTTGAGGGGGGCTTCCCGCTTAGATGCCTTCAGCGGTTATCCTGTCCGATCATAGCTACCCAGCACTGCCGTTGGCACGACAACTGGTCCACCAGTGGATCGTTCACCCCGGTCCTCTCGTACT
>NZ_JBDUXB010000005.1:0-105420 GCF_039945315.1 Tateyamaria sp.
CGCATATCCACGCTCAACAACCTGCGCCACGGCGTCCTGCTTAAACTCATCCGTAAACCGTATGCCCTTGTTCATATCCGTCTCTCCTTGGTTCCAAAATTACCAAGCAAAGCGTCTACAAATCTAGGGGCACCTCATTGGCAGAGCCGTTGGAAGGCTCTGGATAAAAAGATTTATCGGTTTTTGTGACCTTCTGTATCTTCTCTACCCGTTTGCTCGGTGGTCCTTCCTTGGTAATTTCGATGCGGCCCGAAGCCAAAAGCCGCTCCATTGCGCGCTGAAAACGCTTCTTTGAAACCCCCTCATTATCAGGGTTTGTGGCGAAGAGTGATGGAGCGTAGTTCTTGCCACCGCTGGATGACACCCGGCGGTCCTGCTTGTTCATCTCATCCAGCAATTTGAGGAAGGCTTCCTCGGCCACCACGTCACCAAGGTACGCTCCATCAGCGGAGACAAAGCCTGCCCCCCCGCTCTTGATGAAAACACCCTTGACCCATCTCAGCGCCACCTCATCACCGACAGGACCATAGTTGGCCTTCTTGACCTGAAGGACGCGCCCGTCTGTGTCGCCACCGTCTTCGTCGTCTGGACGTGACAGGTACAGGCGCGACCGCACAGAGTTGTTCCACCCGGTCGAGCCGCTTGAGCCTGTACCCGACGCCATCCCTGTCAGAGAGGGATGCGACAGCACGACCACGGCGCATTGAAACTTGATTGCGATGCCGCGCAGCATGCCGATGAATTGACGGGCTTGAGATCGGTCGTTCTCATTGCCGCCAAAGAGGTCAGCCAGCGTGTCCAGCACGATCAGCTTCGGGCGCAGCGCCTCGACCCGTTCACGGACCAAGTCGAGCAGTTGTGTGGCGATCATGACCCCGTTTGGCTCTGCTGTGGCAAGCAAGGCATCCTCGCCTGCCAAAGATGCCACATGAAGGCCTGAGAGGTCCGACAGGGCCACGTCCTCGGCTCTGGCTATGTCTGACAGGCGGCGATGCAGTTCGGCCTTGTCGTCCTCTGCGGACACGTACAGGGCGGCTCCCTGTCGCGCATCGATCCCGACCCATTTGCGCCCCAAGGCTGTTGCGACTGCGAGTTGTAGGGCAAGCAGGGATTTACCTGTCCCGCCATCACCGCCAAGGAGCGTCACGGTGGCGTCAGGAACCATGTCTTGGACGTGCCATTGCCTCGGCGGCACCGACAGCCCGTGCAGGGTCGAGGCGGGCCACAGGTCGAGCGTGCGCGGCTCAATGGCGCGTGGCGGCATGGGCAATAGATGCTCCGATCCGATGGGTAATGCACCCGGCGGCAGGTCTGTCAGGGGCATATCGACCACCACAGGCGGCTCGACCCGGCGCGCATATGCCTCGGCCTCGGCCACAGTTGGACCGCCCTGCGAGGCGACCCAGCGCCGCAAATGAGCCATTTTCACCCCGTCGCAATGGGCATGTTGGCACTTGAACGCGCCTCGGCTCTTCGCGTTGGGCGGTACATATCCCGCTGTGGTCTCTCGCTGGTTCGTATGCTGTTCGTGGTTCGGGCAAGTGATCTTGTGCCAGCCTCTGCGGTCCGGTCGCCCTACCTTGTGATTGGCCCTGTACCACTGCAGGACCACGTCCTGTTCGCCTGTCTCGGCGTCGTACTCAATACTGCCTTTGTGCGCTTTG
Source organism: Tateyamaria sp. (assembly GCF_039945315.1). Classification (GTDB taxonomy): domain Bacteria; phylum Pseudomonadota; class Alphaproteobacteria; order Rhodobacterales; family Rhodobacteraceae; genus Tateyamaria. Next base: position 1,665 of record NZ_JBDUXB010000005.1, read on the forward strand.
GTCTCTTCGGGCTTGGGATCGATCCCTAGGCCTGCTGCCACCTCCGCATATGTGAAGGTCTTCCAAGACGCCCAGACAAGTCTGGCGGGGGTATAATCGGGCGCTACGCCCTCTTTGCGTGCCTTGTCTTCCCGTTCGATCCGCTTGTCTGCTGGCAGGCTTCCCGGCAACCGCCACCAGTGATGTGACCTGAGACGGACGAACGGGTCTCCAAGGTTCGCAGCAGCAGCAGCAGCCGTGGCCATTCCTGCGCCCCATTCAGGCGTCACAAAGTCAGAGTAATAATAGACCCATTGGTAATTGCCGGGGGATGTCTCCATGATCAGGGTTGGCTCCATAGGCGGGGTGCCTGCCTTCGTGCCGATGTCGTCCAGCACCAAGCAGGCTGTGCCGTGGGCGCAACCATCGCGCTCGGACCATCTGCCATCATCATCGGGTTGAAAAAGGCCTGTGTTGATGTGCGTCAGCTGCGCATCACAATTCGTCCCATCGTGACCAACGGGCAGGAAGGCTCCTTTTGGAACCTGCTCACCCAGCAGGATCGCGCCCATTGTGTGATTTGTTCGGAGGCGTTCGATCTTGGCGACGAACGCTGCGGCGTCGGTTTGCTCTTCAGCGGTTATTTGAGTAATCTGGTTCACAAGTAAGACCTCCAAGGGGTTCGGTTTCGCAGCTATTCTTTCCTTGGTTCTTTGACGGCCCGTCATCCTCATGGCGGGCCGTTTCGGTCTTAATCAAGCGCAAACCGCGCCAACCCTCCTTGAGGTTAGATTCCCGACAATCCGTTTTATCGCCGTTTCGAAATTGCACCGCCAGCGGCCAGCGATCATGCATAAGAGCGAAGGCGGCACGCTGCGCGTTGATCCTGTGGCCCTTGATGGTCGCCACCCGATAGCCGTGGCTGTCTACGGATGTGAACAGGGGGCGGTGGGTGCTGCTCACCTTTGACCAGAACTGGCCCGTGAGGGGGCAATAGCCGACCAGTTCGCGCAGTGCCTTTGGTGTGAGTCTCATGACAGCAAATCCATTGCTGTACCTGCGCGGACCTTGCGCGCGCCGTGTTCGACAAGAGTTAGAACATCCTCGACACGGTAGAAGATGCGTGAGCCGAATTTGTGATGGGGTGGCATCTCGCCCCGTGAACGCTTGATGCGGGTCGTTTCAAGCTTCTCGTTACGGAGGTCGGAAAGGTCTTCTTCGACGATGTAACCAGCGCCAAGGAAGGTTGCACGGACGCTCTCAGGGAGCGGGTTCGGGTTTTCGTTTGCCATGTTTTTCTCGCGACAATCAGAACAGAAATAAAACCACGCCCGACGGGCGCAGAGTTAATTCGTTGCTTCTTTGATTGATTGTCGCGGGGACGAATCACCGCCCCTAATCCATCGCATGAGGGTCAAAGATTTTGCAAGCGTCCTAATGCGTTATGCACGTCAGATGCGTCTAATTGCGTGTAACGCTTGAGATGTTTCCAATCCTTATGGCCGCTCACAACGGCCACCAACTCCATCGGCAGGCCTCGGCGGAATAGTTCGGTGATCGCCAGATGTCGGAGGTCGTGAAAGTGCAAATCTTCGATCTCAAGCTTGCGTGTGGCACGGGTAAAGACGGCTCCGACCGACCTCGCATCATATGGGAACAGACGGCCTTCAGAGCGGCCCTGTGCGGCCTCACGGGCGATCTCAAAGGAGTCACCAACCAGCGGCACCGACTGATCATTGCGCAGCTTGCGGCGTGGGTCTTTGCGTTGGCGGATGATCACGGCCTTTTCGTTCCAGTTGATATCTTCGATCCGAATGCGACAAATCTCGCCGAGACGCATCGCCGACGCCACAGCAAAGCGCATGATCGTCGCGGCAGGGATCACCTGTCGGTCGTTGCCTTCGATGTGGGCTAGGATGCGGTCCAGCTCGGCCTGTGTTGGCACACGGGTGCGCTCATGGCTCCGGGTGTCGATCCGGCGGGCCGTCAGGCCACGTCGGGCCTCTTTGGCCAGTTCTGTGTTCACGTCGATGTTCTTGGCGGCTCTGGCCCATTTGAGGACCGCTGACAGGTTCGACAGGTCCGAGGCGACCGTTACTCCACCGGCACCTTCGGCGAGCCTGCCATCGACGAACTCGGTCATGTGGATGGCGGATAGATCGCGGATCGGTGTCGCTCCGAGGCGGTCCTTGATGCGTTCGAGGTTGAAACGCGGGGTGCGTCCCAACTGCACCTGTTTCAAATATGCGTCGACCACATCGGCAAGCGTCATGTCGCGGCTGGCTTGGATCGTGCCAGCACTTGAGCCGCCTTCGATGGCGCGCTCGATGTCTACGCCCCATGCGGTAGCGTCTGACTTGCGGGCAAAGGTCTTGGCCTTGTAGACGCCGGACTTGCGGACTTGGGCGCGGTGTTTGCCAGAGGGTAGGCGGGAAATGGTGGCCATTACTTCACCCCGCAAATATCAAGAGTAGTTTCGGGAAACTCGGCACCTTCGGCAACGCGCTGGCGGACATCTTCGCAGAGAGCAGCCGATCGGGCGTCGCGCTTGCGTAGCTCTTTGTGCGCAGCAGTCACGGCACGCAGGCGTGCGTTCTCTTGTTCCAGTTCTGCAATGCGGTCGCGCAGGAACTGTTTCTGATCCGGTCCGCCATCGGCAATTACCCGCTCCCAGAAGGGAAGCATTCTGTTGGTCATACTCGAAATGTCTAAGCAAGTGCCTTCTTCGGCTTGGTCGCCGTAAATGGCCTTGAAGCTCCAATTGCCATTCTCTTCCGTGATGAAAATGTTGGCCGTCATAGGGATTTCATCAGAATACTCGAACGGGTATTGCACCAGAAAGCCGTTCTCAATCTCAAAGGTCTCGAAATCTTCTGACCAAGAATTAAGCAGACCAGAGGCGTCCTTGTTTCGCACAATCGCTACGGCGAAATCCTTCTCAGCGTCGCAGGCAAAGCCCACCATCTTAAAAGGATAGTTCTCAGCAGCAGCGGTTGACGCCATCAATGCGGCGGCGATAGTTACGGCGAAACGGTTCATGTGCATCTCCTGTGCAAATTCATATCAAACTCTGTGCAATGAGCATGTAAGACGTGTGCAATCCGTGTGCAATAGTAAGCAAAAACGTGTGCAAAACTAATGTCTAAACCATTAGAATATAATGATAAATTGTCCGTTGCCCCCATGATGGATTGGACCGACCGGCATTGCCGTTTTCTGCATCGGCAACTCAGCCGCCATGCTCTCCTTTACACTGAAATGGTGACCGCGCCTGCTTTGGTGCGGGGTGGAGCGATGCATCTGCTGGATCACCACGAGGATGAGCATCCCGTCGCCTTGCAGCTTGGTGGCTCTGATCTGGTTGAACTGGCCCGTGCCGCGCAGTTGGGCGCGCAGGCGGGATATGATGAGATTAACCTCAATTGCGGTTGCCCTTCGGACCGTGTGCAATCTGGCACGTTTGGGGCGGTATTGATGCGTGATGCAGGGCTGGTGGCCGACTGTGTGGCGTCCATGCGTGCAGCTGTCCACGTACCTGTTACCGTCAAATGTCGCATCGGCGTGGATGAACAGGATCCGGAAACTGTGCTGCCCGAGTTTCTGGCCCGCATCGTGGCTGCGGGCTGCGAACGGGTCACGATTCATGCGCGCAAAGCGTGGTTGCAGGGTCTGAGTCCGAAGGAAAACAGGGATATTCCTCCTCTGGATTACGATCTGGTCATGCGGATGAAGGGCCTGTTCCCCAATCTGCATATCTCGATCAATGGTGGGGTCGAGACCTTGGATCAGGCCCTTGATCTGCTCGAGTCCGGCCTTGACGGCGTCATGATCGGACGCGCGGCCTATCACCAACCGACAGACATTTTGGCCCAAGCCGATCGTCGGGTATTTGGCGCAGGCGAAGACAGCAGTGCCGAGGGTGCTGTGTACGCGATGCTGCCGTATATCGAAGCCCACCTGAGTGCGGGTGGACGCCTGCACCAAATCACGCGCCACATGCTCGGTCTGTTTTCGGGTCGTCCCGGAGCAAGGGGGTGGCGGCGCACCTTGAGCGAAGGCGCCACACAAACCGATGCTGGACCTGAATTGGTGCTGGCTGCGCTGGCGCGGGTGACCCCTCTGGAAGAGCCCGCCAAAGCCGTGTAGCAGGCGCGAACCCATCAAAAAGAGTTCGCCTGATGCCTGATATATCCCTTGTTCTGTCCATGCTTGCGATGCTGGCCGGTATCGGTGCCTTTGCGGGCGTCTTGGCCGGGTTGCTGGGCGTCGGCGGGGGGATCGTTCTGGTTCCGTCGTTCTTTTATGCGTTTCAGACACTTGGCTATGATGGGCCAGGTCTGATGCAGATGTGCCTGGCAACATCGTTGGCCACGATCATCGTGACGTCATTGCGCACAGTGCACAGTCACAACAAGAAGGGCGCAGTTGACTGGGACATCCTGCGCACCTGGGCGCCCGGAATTGTCGTTGGTGCGGTGCTTGGTATGTTCGTCGTGGCACAACTGCGCTCGACCACGTTGCAGGCCATCTTTGGGGTGCTTGCGTTGAGTGTCGGCCTTTACATGAGCTTTGGGCGCAATGACTGGCGCTTGGGGCCGCGTATGCCGACCGGGGTGACGCGCGCCGCTCTATCGCCTGTGATGGGTTTTTTGTCGGTCTTGATGGGTATTGGCGGCGGCAGCTTTGGTGTGCCGCTTATGAGCCTCTTTGGTGTACCCATCCATCGGGCTGTGGCGACGGCGGCTGGGTTTGGTGTTCTTATCGCGGTGCCTGCGGTCAACGGTTTTTTGCTGGTGTCTACGTCCGCTCCGGTGCCACCTTTCACAGTTGGAGCAGTTAATCTGATCGCCTTTGCCGTCATCATCGCGATGACCCTGATCACAGCCCCCTGGGGCGTGCGACTGGCCCATGCGATGGATCCCGGTCCGCTTAAACGAGTATTTGCCGTGTTTCTGGTGATGGTCGCGCTAAACATGTTGCGCAAGGCTGTATTGGGATGAATCTTGGGCGCGACGGATATGCTGTCTTTGACGCTGATCCGCGTGTTGCCAAGTGGGCGAGTGCGGCAGTGCGTGTCGCGCGGGACATCGCCAGCGATCCAGAGATGCGCGCTGCGAACTTGCGCCACGGCGAGACGTGGTTTGTGGGCGTTGATGCACTGCCCAACGGACCAATGGGGAAAGTGGACAACGTACCGCTTGCCGGTCCCTGGCAGGATCACGTTCCCTCAGTGGCGATGCACAGCGCGCAACTTTCGATCATCTATCCAGGCTATCCGAAGCGCGACCCGGACCAAAGCGAGGCAAACCACCGCTATCGTGTTACACGTGCGGCGGCGCATGTGGACGGGCTACTGCCTGAAGGACCTGCGCGACGCCGTTTTGCGCGCGAGTTCCATGCTTACATCCTTGGTCTGCCGCTCAATCCTGTAGCGGCGGCGCCCACGGTCGTTTGGCCGGGCAGCCATCTGATCATGCAGGCCGCGTTGAGTGAACTGATCGGCGCACAGCCTATCGATCAGGTTGATCTGACAGATGCTTATCACGCCGCTAGGCGCGCTGCTTTTGAAGCAAGCGATCCAATCCCGATTGTCGCCGGACCCGGGCAATCTTTTCTCATTCACCGCTTTGCTTTGCATGGAACGGCGCCTTGGGACGGTCCCGTTACAGACGGGCGCATGATCGCCTTTTTCCGCCCTGAATTCAGCGATGCAAAAGACTGGTTAGCTGCGGACCCCACCTGAGGAAGTGTGCGCCTTACTTTGGCCTGATAATCCGGCTAGACTGCGCGCTAGCAACAGGTGCAGATATGAGCAGGTCGCATCCACAAACCGTCCAAAGCCGCCGGGTGTTCTACATTCCGGGCTACGACCCCATTCATCCCCGCCGTTACCGTGAACTTTACCGCACTGAAAGTGCGGCACAGGCCGTAATCTCCGGGTATGACATCTCCTTGTCGCGTGGCGACAGCAAGCCACACTATGGCTGGAAGGTTGATGCCAGTATCGACAATCAGTCTGTGCACGCAGATGTCAGCGTGCTGGTCTGGTCCGACATCGTGCGAGACAGCATGGATACATCTATCGCCGGAACATATGCGCAACTGCTGCGCACGGCGTGGACTTACATCGCTTCGGGCGCACTGCGCCGCTTGATGCGCTTGCGCAAAGGGCCGGTTATTGCTGCTCTCTACCCAGTGGGGATGTTGCTGCTGCAACTGATTATTGCGCTCCTTGGCGCATGGGGTGCGATGGCTGGAACACGCACTGCATTTGAATGGGTCATGCGTTCGCTGATCAGCCCTATGTTGCCGCCCTTGGGAGAAACGGGGATGTCGGTGTTTTTCGCGGCTGCAGTCGCTACAGGTACGTTGCTTTGCCTGGTTGCTGGTGGATGCGTCGCGTATTTCATTCTGCGCTGGTTCAAGACAAAGGATGGCAAATTCTTTGCCTACTACCTCATGCATGACTATGCCTATTCGGCCCAGTCGCGTGGCGCAAATCCTGCGCCGCTGGAGGCGCGAATGGCGCAGTTTCGGGACGCCATCGCTGAGGCCCTCAAAGGGGAGGTGGATGAGGTGTTGGTCGTTGGCCATTCCTCGGGCGCGCATTTGGGGGTGTCCATCCTTGCCGATCTGATCCGTTCGGGGCGTGTACCCGAGGGCGCTCCGGCCCTGTCGTTCCTGTCACTGGGGCAGGTCGTGCCCATGGTTTCCTTTTTGCCAGATGCGCACCGGTTGCGGGCTGACCTGCAATATCTGTCCATTCGTGACGAACTCACATGGGTCGATGTAACAGCACCCGGTGACGGATGCGCCTTTGCGTTGTGCGACCCAGTGTCGGTGTCCGGTGTCGCCCCCGAGCCCAAACGCTGGCCGCTGGTCTTTTCCGCTCAGTTCACGCGCAGCCTCAGCCCTGAGCGCTGGGCCGAATTACGCTGGCGGTTTTTCCGACTGCATTTCCAGTACCTGTGCGCATTCGATCGCCCGCTGGATTACGACTACTTCCAGATCACTGCGGGCCCCATGACATTGGGCGCGCGCTATGCGCACCGCCCGCCGTCCAAATCCCGGATTGACGTGCCAGTGTCCAAATACACTTGGATTGCCGCATGAGCCCACCCAAACCGCCCAGCCGTCCGAACCGCGTTTCGCTTTGGCGCTATATGCAGCTGTTTCGCGCCGACATCCTATCCGCTCAGCCTGCCCGGCTTTATCGCGCGTGGATGGCCGAGTTTCGCACCCCGTTTTTCCGTAGCTTTCTGATGAACCAGCCCGAACTGATCAAGACGGTGCTGAAGGACCGGCCCGATAACTTCCCGAAATCGGATCTCATCGGGGAGGGGTTGCGGCCCTTGCTTGGTAACTCGGTGTTTCTGACAAACGGCGACGTCTGGAAACGCCAGCGCCGTATCATTGACCCTGCTTTCGAGGGCGGACGCCTGCGCGAGACGTTCCCAGCGATGTGGGATGCAGCCGAAGCGGCTGCCAGCCGTTTGCAGGAAGGCATAAGCGAAGTTGAAGCGCAAACCAGTCACGCGGCGGCGGATGTGATCTTTCGCACGCTCTTTTCCATTCCCATTGAAAACGCACTGGCGGCAGCAGTGTTCGACGAATTCCGCGCTTATCAACGCAGCCAGCCGATTCTGAACCTCGCCGCTTTTGTGCCCTTGCCCCGCTGGATGCCCCGTCTGTTTCGGCGCGACACCCGCGCCAGTGCGGCGCGCATTCGCGGGTTGATTACTCAGTTGGTGGAACAGCGCGCTGATGAAATTGCCGCAGGCACCGCGCCGGACGATCTGGCAACCAAGATCATGACCACCACTGATCCGGTCACGGGTGAGGCGTTTTCGCCTGAAGAGATGGTGGATCAGGTCGCAATCTTCTTCCTTGCGGGGCATGAAACCAGCGCGTCCGCTCTGGCTTGGGCGCTCTATTTGATGGCGCTTTATCCCGGCTGGCAGGACAAGGTGGCGGCTGAGGCTCAGGCGCTTGAAAGCTGCGATTTTTCTGCGATGTCTAAACTGACAACCACCCGCGATGTGTTCCGCGAAACTCTGCGCCTCTATCCGCCGGTGCCGATGATGGTGCGGGAGACCACGCAATCCGAAAAGTTTCGCGATCGAACTGCTCCACGTGGTAGTCAGCTTGTCATAAGCCCATGGCACCTGCACCGCCACGAACGGCTTTGGGAGCACCCGGATGATTTCGATCCGACCCGGTGGCATACGGAAAATGGCAAATCCTGTCAGAGGGATGCCTTCATCCCGTTTTCCACAGGGGCGCGTGTCTGCACGGGGGCCGGTTTTGCGATGGTCGAAGGCGTTTTGATTCTGGCCCAACTGTTGCGCGACTTTGAGGTTGAAATCGTTCCAGACCGCGATCCCGTGCCCGTTGCCCACCTCACAGTACGTGCACGCGACGGGATATGGCTGAATTTGCGCAAACGGCAGCGCTAACATGGCCTGCGTGGGATTAACCCAAGCGTTTTAATGAGTTAGGAGTGTGACAACTTGGACCAGACCCCGGAGAGACAGATGCCCGATTTTGCAAAGATGCGCGACCAAATGGAACACGGTGCGGGTTTTATCGCGGCGCTTGATCAGTCGGGCGGGTCTACCCCCAAGGCGCTCGCCCTCTATGGCGTCGATGCCAGCGGTTATGACGGCGAAGAGGCGATGTTCGCCGAAATCCAGAAAATGCGAGCTCGGATCATGACGGCGCCTGATTTCACCAGTGCCAAAGTGATTGGCGCGATCCTTTTTGAAAAGACGCTGAACGAGGCGGTTTCGGGTCAGCCCGTGCCCAGCTATCTTTGGGAGAACCGAGGTGTTGTTCCTTTCCTGAAGATCGACAAGGGCCTGCAAGAAGAAGCGGACGATGTGCAACTTCTCAAACCAATTCCGGGCCTCGCTGAGACACTGGCTGCCGCCAAGGAAATGGGTGTATACGGCACAAAGGAACGATCGGTCATCAACGCGGCCAATGCAGACGGGATCAAGGCCATTGTGGCCAACCAAATGGACGTCGCACATGAAGTGATTGATGCAGGCATGGTGCCCATCATTGAGCCCGAAGTGAACATCCATTCGACCACAAAAGGTGAGGCGGAGGCCATGCTGGCTGAAGCTTTGATGGCACAGATAGAAACGCTGGGTGACGGGCAAGATGTGATGTTGAAACTGACCTTGCCAGATGTGCCGGGGCTATATGATGCATTGGCGGATCACCCGCGGGTCCTGAGGGTCGTGGCTCTGTCAGGCGGGTATTCGACAGCAGATGCCAGCGCGCGATTGGCCAAGAACCACAAGATGATCGCCAGCTTTAGCCGCGCCCTGACTGAGGGGTTGCAGCGCGATATGGCGGATCCAGACTTCGAAGCGGCGTTGGGCAGCAACATTTCGACAATTCACGCCGCGTCCATCGCGTAAACGTTTTCTGGCGCAAAGACTTGCCGGACGTCGACGCGATGTCCTGTAAGGTTGCGCCGTTTACTGTGTTAAAAAACAATCAGAGACCACGCTGGTCTTCGTCTAGCGTTTGAGCCGGGCATTACGCCCGCCCCGGCGGGTTGTTGGCGCGGCCTGCCTGTTCGGCAACTCCGCCATGATAGCGCTGCGCTCGTCAGCGCTCATACGGCTCCACGCCCCAATTTCATCGATCGACCGGGCACATCCTGCGCATAATCGCGTCTCGGGATGGATGACGCAGATCTGCACGCAAGGGCTTTCGATCTCGTCACGTGTCCAGATGGGGATGTCGCGCGCCGAACGCGCGGTTTGATCGCCGTTGCTCATGCTTGCCTCTTGATCGCTGCCAGCCGGTCCAGCAGCCCCTGCAGAATATAGCCCGCCGCAACGTGATCGATAACCTCTGCGCGACGTTTACGTGTCGTATCCGCCTCCAGCAGTGCCTTTTCAGCCGCAACGGTGCTCAGGCGTTCGTCCCAGAACGTGATCGGTCCATCCCACAACTGGCTGAGATTACGGGCGAACGCGCGGGTCGACTGGCAGCGTGGCCCTTCGGACCCGTCCATGTTGCGTGGTAGTCCGAGCACAAGGCCACCCACATCCCGCCCAGCGATCAGTTCCAACAGCCGCGCCGCGTCCAGTCCGAATTTGCGCCGCCGCACGGTTTCAAGCGGGGTCGCGATGGACAAGAAGGTATCTGACACGGCCACCCCAATGGTTTTGTCGCCCAAATCCAAGCCCATCAGCGCACGCGTGTCAGGCAGTGCAGAGGCAAATTCGTGAACGTCATCAAAGATCATTGCAGGCCGACGCGATCTGCAGCCCGATTCAGCATGTCGATCGCCGTCGGGTCACCACCAAAGACTTCCATGGCGTTGTCAAAGACCGCGCGGGCCTGATCAAGATCGCCCAACACCCCTAGGGCCGAGATCAACTGCGCCCAGTCCTCGACCGGACCGCCATCCGTGGCCAACCGGTCACTGAGGCCCGCTACCATGCCTTGGATCATCTCCATGCGTTCAGCCGGGCTCATGTCGGATGCGGCGTCGATTTGATCTCGGGTCGGGCCACGACCTGTACCAAACGTTGGTCGGGCATAATCCACACCGGCGCGCATCGCGATGTCCGGCATCTGTGCATCAATAGGCGCGATCCATGGCGCATCCATCGGCCCTTCGCGCAGCAACTGATCCCAGATCCGCAGCGCTGTGTCCGGGCGCCCGGTCTGCGACATCATCAGCCCGTAGTAATAGCGCGCAGCTCCATCTTGAGGATCCATCGCGAGCGTGCGTTCCAGCATCTGCTCGGCTTCGGGCGACACATAGCCGCCTGCCGCCAACACCAGCAAATCGGCATATTCTGAAAAGTCCTGTGCAGTAGCGTCCTCACCTTTCAGGCTGATTGCGCGGGCCTTCGCGACATGGGCCGCGGCAAAGTTACCAAGACGGGCCTCTGACTGGCTGAGCAGGGTCAGGCCTTGCAGGTCATCAGGGCGGGCTTCAACGGCTTCGCGCAACCGCTCAACAAGAGCAACATAGTCGGGCGCCGCATCCACAGGAGGGCTTTCTAGAACACTGGCTTGAGCTATCTCCTGGCTGGGGCGTTCGGAGCGGAGGATCTGCGCGGCTTCGATCCGGTCCGCCAAGGCCAGATCACCGTATCCAGGCGCACCCAGCTCGAGGTAAATGGCAAAGGACCCGCCTACCAGTGCGACAGCCGTCACAATGGCCAGAAGCGGACCTCTCCGCGCGCCGCGCGCGGCACTTGTGGCGTTCTTCAGGGCCGCGTCGGCAGCAAGAATTCTGCGTGACACTTCGGTCAATGCACGTTCACCGTCTGCAGGTGACAGCACGCCTCGTTCCAGATCCCGTTCAACTTCGCGCAACTGGTCGCGGTAAACATCCAGATCATAAGCAGCTGCAGGGCGTGCCTGTTCGCCACCACGGAACTGCGCGCGCAGCAGTGTCGCCACCACAACGAGCGTCAGACATCCCGTGACAATCCAGAACAGCATTAAGGTCCTCTCCCCAAGCAATGCCGCCACATGTAAACACTGCCCCCGCCAAGCAAAAGAGGCAAAGAGGTCGCGCATACGGCCTTGCGCCCGGATCTGCGACAAGAATGCGCGGCTTCGTGTCGCATAAATGATAAAAAGTGCCGCCCGCGCTGGCCTTTTTCTTCGCTATAGCGGCCATTACAAACGCCAGAAACCCAGTCTTCGATTCCAGCGGTGGAGTGAGCGATCATGAAACGATATTCTGCCTTTGCCATTGCGCGCGAAGCCGCGCGCTATCACACAGGCTGGGAACGGGCTTGGCGTGCGCCGGAACCCAAACCGAAATATGATGTGATTATCATCGGTGCAGGGGGGCACGGCCTTGCTACTGCTTACCACCTTGGAAAAAATTTCGGCATCACTAATGTCGCTATCATTGAAAAAGGGTGGCTCGGCGGCGGCAATACGGGGCGGAATACGACCATCATCCGCTCGAACTATCTGCAGGACCCTTCAGCGGCGATATATGAAAAGTCCCGGTCTCTTTACGAGACGATGAGCCAGGACTTGAACTACAACGTCATGTTCAGTCCCCGCGGCGTTATGATGTTGGCGCAGACCCAGCACGAAATCCGTGGCTATCAGCGCACTGCTCACGCCAACGCGCTACAAGGCGTGACAACCGAGTTCATCAGCCCCAAACGCGTCAAGGAACTGTGCCCGATCATCGATATCAATGGTCCGCGCTACCCCGTTCTGGGCGCACTGTGGCAGGCGCGGGGAGGGACGGCACGCCATGACGCTGTGGCGTGGGGTTATGCACGGGCGTGTTCTGATATGGGCATGGACGTGATCCAGAAATGCGAAGTCACTGCCATCCGCCGTGAAGGCGACAAGGTGGTCGGTGTCGATACGTCCAAAGGCCCGATCGACTGCGCCAAACTGGGTATCGTCGTTGCGGGGCACTCGGGCGATGTTGCGAACATGGCGGGCTTCCGTCTGCCAATAGAGTCTGTGGCGCTGCAGGCCCTTGTTTCTGAACCCATTAAACCGTGCATGGATGTGGTGGTGATGGCCAACACCGTGCATGGGTACATGAGCCAGTCCGACAAAGGCGAAATGGTGATCGGCGGGGGTACAGATGGATACAATAACTATACCCAGCGCGGATCGTTCCACCACATCGAGGAAACCGTGCGCGCGCTGATCGAGACATTCCCGATGATCTCGCGTCTCAAGATGCTGCGCCAATGGGGTGGGATCGTGGATGTCACAGGCGACCGCTCACCCATCCTGTCCAAGACACCGGTCGAGGGCGTGTTCATCAACTGCGGTTGGGGCACGGGCGGGTTCAAGGCGATACCGGGTTCGGGATGGGCCATGGCGGAACTGATGGCCAAAGGACGCTCGCCTTTGACGGATGAGTTTTCGCTGGACCGGTTCCGGGCGGGCAAGTTCATCGACGAAAGTGTCGCAGCAGGGGTGGCTCACTGATGGTCATTGGGCATGCTGCTATGATGATGGGCGGCGTCTTGGGCGCGCATGGCTTGGCGGTGCGCATCGGTTTGCGGACCGGGCGTGCCGCGTTCGTCGATGATGCGCCCGCGTCCCGTGCGCCGTTCGCGCAGGGCCAGAACAACGCCCACAATAAGAAACCCAAGAACGATGAGCCAAAGCCAGTCCATGCTTTACTCGATTGTTTTCTTGCCCTCACCGGCGGCCGAGCCAAAGGCAATCAGGTTGCTCACGTCGATTTCCCGTCCACCGCGCGCTGCTTTGCGCTTGGCCGCGGCGCGCTGTTCGAGAACGAACATCACAATTGCGCCCACGATAATGGCGCCAAAGACCAGAACGGCTCCCATCTCTTTGCTCATGGCACTCTCCTGTCAACTTTGTCTGACACTGACACAAACCGGGTCACGGCGTCACGTAAATTCGCCGAACCGGCGGGACGCAGCCAGCGCGGATGCACGCAACCGGCTGTCCTTGGCCCGTTTCGCTTGGCCGCGCACCCATCCGTTGTGCCTGTCGTCAAATCCGCTGTGATGGAGGCTCACAGACAGGAGTCACCATCATGTCAGACCATTCACACACCAACCTACACCGCAGTGACGGTACAAGCGGGCGCGGCCTGCTTATCGCCTTTGGACTCATCGTTGCCTTCATCCTCCTCATCGCATTTGTCGGGTCCTTTGCGGGCGGTGACGGCGGCGCGGCCGACAGCGCGATCACACCTGCGGGTGAGGGGATCATTGCGCCCGAAATCGAACCGGCCCCAGTGCCAACCGAATAATCCTACCCAATCACATCGAACCGCATCTGGCGGGCGTCTCACGACGTCCGCCTTTTTCGCGTCGCCCCATCAGAACGGAGCGCCCTCATGCTGATCCTAACATGCCCCTGCTGCGGCCAAACGGGCGAAGAATCCGAATTTCACGGAGGCGGCGAAGCACACCTGAAACGCTTTGGTCCGGGCTCCAGTGATGCAGATTTTGAAAGCTATATGTTCACGCGTGAAAATCCCAAAGGTGTGCATTTCGAACGCTGGCGGCATGCCTATGGCTGCGGCAAGTGGTTCCACGCGGCGCGCTGCACCATGACACTGGAAGTGTTCGGCACGTATCCCGCACAAACAATGGAACCACCAAAAGAACTGCGCGACAAAATCAGTAAGAAACGTCACGGCTGGTCGTGGGGAGCATTTTCATGAGCACACGTCTTTCCACAGGCGGCCGCCTGATAAACAAGGGCGCACCGCAGAGTTTCACCTTCAACGGCAAAACGCTCAAAGGCTATGCCGGGGATACGCTTGCCTCTGCGCTTTTGGCAAATGACCAGATGCTTGTGGGGCGGTCGTTCAAATACCACCGCCCGCGCGGTATCGTTGCCAGCGGTGTGGAAGAACCCAACGCTTTGGTCAACCTTGGCGCCGGGGGCACATTTGAACCCAACCAGCGCGCCACCACGACCGAGCTGTTTGATGGTTTGGGCGCGACAAGCCAAAACCACTGGCCCAGTCTTGAGTTTGACGTAGGCGCCATCAACGCAAAACTCGCGCGTTTCATGCCTGCAGGCTTTTATTACAAGATGTTCATCCACCCGCGTCCCCTGTGGAAATACGTCTACGAACCGTTCATCCGGCAGGCGGCCGGGCTGGGGAAGGCCCCCAAGGTGCGGGACGAGGACACCTATGAACACTTCTATGCATTCTGCGACGTGCTGGTCGTGGGCGGCGGTATCGCTGGCCTGACGGCCGCGAAATCCGCAGCAGCCTCCGGTGCACAAGTGCTGGTGTTCGAACAAACGGCCCATTGGGGCGGTCGTGCCCCGGTCGATGGCGGCAGCGTGGATGGCACCCCTGTGGATAAAGTGGTGGACGAACTGGTGTCAGAGCTCTCTGACATGACAAATGTCACATTGCGCTTACGCACTATGGGGGCAGGGGTCTATGACCACGGCTATGTGCTTGGATATGAGCGTTTGCGCGATCATGCGCCTGAGGTCCAAGGCCCGCGCCATCGGCTTTGGCGTATTCGCGCCGGACATGTGATCACGGCAACAGGTGCGCTTGAGCGCCCACTCAGCTTTGCAGGCAATGACATTCCGGGCGTCATGCTGGCCTCCGCTGTGCGCGACTATGTGGTGAACTACGGAATCTCTCCGGGCGATCGTGCTGTGGTTGTAACCAACAACGACGATGCCTATCGGACAGCTTTGGCCATAAAACACTCCGGTCTGGACGTTCCCGTTATCCTTGATGCGCGAGTGCCAGAGACGGACAGTCCACTGATAACCGCCGCCAAGGAAGCAGGTATTCGCGTTCTGATGGGGCATGGCGTCGCCAAGGTCCTCGGGGGCAAGCGCGTGACCGGCGTGGCCGTCTGTGCGCAGGCCGGCGAGGGTGCAGTTCTTGAAGAAATAGAATGCGATACGGTTGCTATGTCTGGCGGCTGGTCACCCGTCGTCCACTTGTGGTCCCATTGTGGTGGCAAGCTTCTTTGGGACAACGATTTCGCAATGTTCCGCCCCGATGTGGATAAAGCACCGACAGGCAAAGACGGCAGTGGGTTTGTTAGCGCTGCGGGCGCCGCCAACGGCTATTTCGGATTGTCTGAGATCCTGAGCGATGCCCATGCCAGCGGTGGCACTGCGGCCAAGGCGACAGGTCACGCCAAATCCAGACGCAAGGCCCCTAAAGCCGAGAGCGTAGACGAAGCCCCGATGGCCCCCGTTTGGCTGATGCCGCAGGGTGCAGACGTGACGCTGCGCGGCAAGGCGTGGCTCGATTACCAGAACGACGTTAAAGTGTCCGACGTACAGCTCGCCGCGCAAGAAGGATTTGAAAGCGTCGAGCACGCCAAACGCTACACCACGCTCGGTATGGCGACGGATCAAGGAAAGTTAAGCAATATCAACGGCCTTGCGATCCTATCTGATGCACTGGATCAACCGATCCCGCAGACCGGCACCACAACGTTCCGTCCGCCCTATACGCCGATTTCTATGGGCGCGATTGGCGGGGAAGCGCGGGCCGAGGTCTTTCAACCGGTTCGGCGCACGCCCATGTATGACTGGCATGAAGAAAACGGTGCCGATTGGGAACCAGTCGGCCAGTGGCGTCGTCCGTTGGCCTATGTTCGGCCGGGGGAAAAACTGAGCGATGCGGTGAACCGCGAAACCAGAAACGCGCGCGAAAATCTGGGCCTGCTGGACGCTTCGACACTTGGCAAGATCATCGTGAAGGGGCCAGATGCTGGCCGCTTCCTCGACATGCTCTACACCAACATGATGAGCACGTTGAAACCGGGCAAATGCCGGTATGGCCTAATGTGCGGTGAAAACGGGTTCCTCATTGATGACGGCGTGGTCGCGCGCATCGATGAAGACACGTTCCTATGCCACACGACCACGGGTGGGGCCGAGCACATCCATGGGCACATGGAAGAATGGCTGCAAACCGAGTGGTGGGATTGGAAAGTCTATGTCGCCAACGTCACCGAGCAATACGCGCAGATCGCTGTCGTCGGGCCCAAAGCCCGCGCCGCGCTTGAAGCGCTCGGCGGTATGGACGTCTCTCAAGAGGCGTTAGGGTTCATGGAATGGGCGGATGGCACCATCGGCGGCTTTGACGTGCGGGTCTACCGGATCTCGTTCTCTGGCGAACTCAGCTATGAGATTGCCGTCAAAGCTTCTGAAGGGCAGGCATTCTGGGATGCGCTGATGGCTGTCGGCGCCGCGCATGACGTTATGCCCTACGGGACCGAGGCGCTGCACATCCTGCGCGCTGAAAAAGGGTTCATCATGATCGGCGACGAGACAGACGGAACCGTGATTCCGCAGGATCTCGGACTCCACTGGGCCCTGTCCAAGAAGAAAGAAGACTACCTGGGCAAGCGCGCCCATCTGCGCACTCATATGGCTGACCCAACACGCTGGAAGCTCGTGGGTCTGGAAACGACCAACGGGTCTGTCCTGCCGGACGGAGCCTATGCGGTTGCGGAGGGAACCAATGACAACGGCCAGCGCAATGTGCAGGGGCGGGTAACGTCGACCTACTATTCACCCAATCTCGACAAAGGGATCGCGATGGGCCTGATCCTGAACGGACCGGACCGGATGGGTGAGGTGCTGGAGTTCCCGGGCACCGATGGCAAGACTTACAGCGCCCGCATCGTAAACCCAGTGTTCTACGACCCCGAAGGGGAGAAACAGAATGTCTAAGACTGTGACCGCATTGAACGGAGCTTCATGGGAGGGCGGTATCGCACATATCAGCGAAGCGCCCCTGCAAGGCATGATCACGCTGCGGGGTGATCTGAATTCCGCGGCGATGATCAAGGCTGCAACTGGCGCGACGGGCCAAAAGATGCCCGCGCAAGGCGCGGCGCAATGCGCGGGTGACAAAGGCATTTGCTGGATGTCGCCTGACGAAGTACTGGTGTTGTGCTCTTACGCGGAGGTCGGCAAGACCTTGGACAAGATGCGGGTTCACTTGGGCGACGCGCACAGCCTAGCGGTAGACGTGTCCGACGCGCGTGCGCTGTTCGTTGTTAAGGGGGCAAACGCACGTGAGGTGATCGCGAAACTCGCGCCAGTTGATTTGAAGCCCGCCGCCTTCACACCCGGTATGTTCCGACGCACCCGGATGGCGCAGGTGCCTGCTGCATTCTGGATGCGGGATGAAGACGCATTCCACATCGTGTGCTTCCGCTCAAACGCGCAATACATGTTCGATCTGCTGAAAACGGCTGCGCAACCGGGCAGTGAGGTTGGTTACTTCGCAACCTCATAGGACATGAAATCGACGGTCTGCTGTTCTTACCGCGAAAAAATCGCATACCGCGCGGAAAACTGTCATCTGTCTGACCCTTGATCCCTTGACCTTGCGGTAAACGGACCAATCTGTCAGTCAGTCCGTGAATGACCAAAAAAGGGGGCCCAGATGGCTTTTGAACTTCCAGATCTTCCATATGCGCACGATGCGCTGGCGTCCAAAGGCATGTCTGCCGAAACGCTGGAATTCCACCACGACCTGCACCACAACGCCTATGTCACAAACGGCAACAAGGCGATTGAGGGCACCGAATGGGCGGACAAGTCCATGGAAGAGATCATCGTGGGCACATATGATGCTTCGGCCGTTGCGCAAAACGGAATCTTCAACAACATCAGCCAGTTGTGGAACCACAACCAATTCTGGGAAATGATGGGTCCTGACAGCGGCGCGATGCCCGGTGAACTTGAAAAAGCAATCACCGAGAGCTTTGGCTCTGTCGACGAATTCAAGTCGCAGTTCTCCGCTGCAGGCGCGGGTCAGTTTGGATCTGGCTGGTGCTGGCTGGTCAAGGACGCCGATGGTGGTCTTAAAGTGACGAAGACCGAGAATGGCGTAAACCCGCTCTGCTTTGGTCAGACGGCACTGTTGGGCTGTGATGTGTGGGAGCACTCCTACTACATCGATTTCCGCAACAAGCGGCCTGTTTACCTCACCAACTTCCTCGACAATCTGGTGAATTGGGAAAACGTGGCGAGCCGCCTGTAAAGCTGCAGTTCATCACGCATTTAAAAAAAACAGCGCCTCGTTTGAGGCGCTGTTTTCGTTTTGTATTCAGGACAAGATGGCAAAGGCCGCATCTGCATCCGGCGCAACCGCGAAGTAATCGCGCAAATCGGCGTCGGCAAACCCGGCCTCGATCACATGGTCCACCAGTGCGACCAATGGGTCCCAGTATCCATGTGTGTTCACCAGCACCACGGGTTTCTCGTGCAGTCCTAATTGCCGCCAAGTGAGCACTTCGAACATCTCGTCCAGTGACCCAGCCCCACCTGGCAGAACCACAACCGCATCGCAGTTCATGAACATCACTTTTTTGCGCTCGTGCATGGTCTCTGTCACCACGTAGCTGGTCAGGTCCGTCTTGCCGACTTCCCAGTCCACAAGATGCTTTGGGATCACGCCGAACGTGTCGCCACCGCCCGCCTGGGCCGCGCGGGCCACCGCCCCCATCAGGCCGACATCACCTGCGCCATAGACCAACCGCCAGCCGCGAGCCGCAATGCCAGATCCAAGCCGTGTGGCATCGGTGGCGTATTCCGGGTCAGTTCCGGGGCGTGAGCCGCAAAAAACGCATACAGACAGTGGGGCCATGGCAACAGTTCCTGATATCAGTGGTGAAAACGGGCGCTTAAAGCGCCTGTGTTTTGACCGTTCTAATCCGCCCTGATATGCAGACGCAACGAAACCGGCCCGTATTGGGCGCAGGAGAATGCGAAAATATGTCGAAAGAAGCGGGTTCTGCCGGGGGAAATGGCACCCTGATCGGCGCGGCGGCCCTTGTGGCCGTTGGTGCAATTGGCGCAGCCCTGTGGGTGAACTCGAATTCGGTAGATGACACGCCCGAAGTCGTGGTCGAGGCGGCCGTAGCTCCCGAAGTCGCGCCAACGCCAAAAGAGCCTGCCGGCGACCCCGAAATAGCGCAGATAGCTCCACCTTCTATCGACGAAGTTCGGCTGGAGCCGGATGGACTGACCATCATCGCCGGGCGCGCCACACCTGGAAGCGAAGTGTCTGTCCTGCTGGATGGAAACAGCAAGGCGTCCGTAACCACCGACCCCGGCGGCAGTTTCGCTGCGATCACACTCCTACCATCAAGCCAAGAGGCGCAGGTGTTGACAGTCGTTCAACGCGTCGGACTGGACGAAACGGCATCGGTGGATGAGGTCATTCTGGCCCCGCTCGCGCAACCCGATCCTGCCGTAAAAGAAGATAATCCTCTGTCACCAGAGGAAGACGCCCCTGTGTTGGCCGAGGAGAAAACAGACGAGATCACGGACGCCGAAGATACCAAAGTGGTCTCGGTCGTCCCGTCTGATGTGCCCGAAACCCCCTCTGCTGACATTCGCGCGGAACCACAGACACCGGATCAGACAGACCCAGCGATTGTTCAGGCACCTGCCACAACGGTGCCTGAAGTGCCGGTGCCATCCCCGGCAAAGCCTCAGGCCGATACCCCGGCTCCTGTGCCTGATGTTGTGGCCTCCGGGCAAGAGACCCCGGCGCCCCCCAAACCCGAAGAGACCACCAAAACCCCAACCTCGCATGGCGGCGAAGAGCTTCAGGATACAGTTGTTACTACTGCCGAACCGGAAGTTTTGGAGGAGCCGGAGGTTGATGAGAAAAGCGTTGCTGAAAAAGTAACAGAGGAACCGACCCCAACTGTTTCGGCCGAAACTACGCCCGCAGTCACCGTTCTCAAATCTACTCCTGACGGCGTCGAAGTGCTCAATACGTCATCACCAGAGGCGCTCGACAACATCGAACTCGACACCATCAGTTACTCGAGCGAGGGCGATGTGCAACTGGCAGGGCGTGCGCAGTCCGAGGCTGACGCGGTGCGCGTATACGTGGACAACCGTCCGATTGCCGATCTGGACGTGGACGCAAATGGCGATTGGAGTGGCGCGTTGCCTCAGATTGACACTGGCGTCTACACGCTACGGGTCGATGAATTGGATGCCGACGGGGACGTGACCAGTCGCGTTGAAACTCCATTCCGGCGTGAAGACCCTGCAGTGCTCGCCCAAAGCGACACGTCAGCCGCAGCCACACAGATTACGGTACAAACCGGAAATACTCTGTGGGCTATCGCACGGGATCGTTACGGCGAAGGTCTGCTCTATGTCGAGGTGTTCGAAGCCAACCGCGACCGCATTCGCGACCCCGATATGATCTTTCCTGGTCAGGTCTTTGCCCTGCCAAATTAAGCGCGGTACTGGCACATCCCCCACGGCTGGACTAGATAAGGGCGTCTGACTGACAAGGACGCCTTATGCCATCTGACACCACTGCCACTACAGACTCTGCGAACCAACCCGGAGCCGACAAACCGGTCGAAGCGGTCGAGCGCGCGTCAGGTTGGCGTACGATCCGCAAGGTAGCGCCTTTCCTGTGGCCTGCGGATATGCCTTGGGTGAAAAAGCGGGTTGTTTGGGCAATGCTGGCGTTGGTTCTGTCCAAGGTCGTGTCTGTATACACGCCCATCATCTACCGCGACGCAGTTGATGCGCTGGCAGGTGACGGAGTGTCGACGCTGGCGCTTGGCGCTGTGGGGTTGACCATTGCCTACGGCATGGCACGTCTGATGACTGTCGGTTTTCAGCAGTTACGCGACGCGATCTTTGCCCGTGTCGCGCAGCGCGCCCTGCGTATGCTCGCGTTGCAGACGTTTGACCACATCCACCAGCTCTCTATGCGCTATCACATCACGCGCAAGACCGGAGGCCTGAGCCGCATCATCGAAAGGGGCGTCAAAGGTGTCGAATTCCTTTTGCGCTTTTTGCTGTTTTCGATCGGTCCACTGGTGCTGGAATTGCTGATGATAGGGGTCGTGCTGACGATCCTGTTTGATGCGTGGTATCTATTGGTCGTCGCGGTCACCATCGCCCTTTATGTCTGGTTTACCTTCACGGTGACCGAATGGCGCGTGAAACAGCGCAAGGTCATGAACGATCAGGACACCGACGCCAACCAAAAGGCCATCGACAGCCTGCTGAACTATGAAACGGTCAAGTATTTCGGCGCCGAAAAACGCGAGGCGACCCGCTATGACAGCGCTATGGAGAAATATGAGGCTGCCGCGCTCAAGACGAGCTATTCGCTCGCCTTTCTGAACTTTGGCCAGTCAGTGATTATCACTGGTGGCCTTGTCGGGGTGATGATCATGGCGGCTGTGGGGGTGCAGAACGGATCGCTCACCGTGGGCGACTTTGTGATGGTCAACGCCTACATGATCCAGATCACGATGCCTCTGAACTTCCTTGGCACTGTCTACCGTGAGATCCGGCAGGCGTTGGTCGATATGGGCGAAATGTTTGACCTTCTCGAGCAGCCCGCCGAGGTGAAGGATGCACCGGACGCGAAGGTTCTGGATGTTACCGGCGGCCGGGTTGAACTGGACAATGTCGAGTTCGGCTATGACCCCAATCGCGCGATCCTCAAGGGGGTGAGCCTTGTGGCTGAACCGGGCCAACAGGTCGCCATCGTTGGCTCGACCGGATCGGGCAAGTCGACCATCGGGCGGCTCTTGTTTCGCTTTTACGATGTGGGCGGGGGCGCTTTGCGCATCGATGGGCAGGATGTGCGCGAGGTGACCCAAGACAGCCTGCATGCGGCGATCGGGGTGGTGCCGCAGGATACGGTGCTGTTCAACGACACGATCCGCTACAACATCGCCTATGGGCGCGACGGGGCCAGCCAGTCTGAGATTGAGGATGCGGCGAGGGCGGCCCAAATCCACGACTTCATCACGCGCCTGCCGGATGGGTATGACACCACCGTGGGGGAGCGGGGGCTCAAGCTGTCGGGTGGTGAGAAACAGCGGGTCGGTATCGCGCGCACCTTGCTCAAGAACCCGCCGATCCTGTTGCTGGACGAGGCCACCAGTGCCCTCGATACCGAGACGGAGCAGGACATCAAGGACGCGCTCAATGCGGCTGGGGAGGGGCGGACTGTCCTGACCATTGCCCACCGGCTTTCCACTGTGGCGGAGGCAGATCGGATTGTGGTTCTGGAGGACGGCAAGGAGGTTGAAACGGGCACTCATGAAGAGCTTTTGGGCCGGGATGGGCGGTATGCTCAGCTGTGGCAGCGCCAGCAGGCGGACGAAGAGGCATAAGAAACGCCATCTGTTGAGGCCCGGTAAATATGATAATTTTGAATGCGCTACGGAGCTGTGTTCATTTGTTTTGCCGCTAGGATTACAGCGACAGACCGAAGAAAAAGACCGCCAATGGCACTGGAGCCACCGCGATCATGATCGTCAGGAGGGTCGCCACAGGTGAAAACAGGCCGCTCAGCCCCGCCATCATCATGATGCCGCCCCCCCCGCCAATTATGGAATTTCCCGGTGTGTTCACCGCCAGCGCCACGGCAATGTACCGATAGCGCAGGGCAAAGCGCAGAATGCGTGGGGGCTGTCCCTCGAGCAGCATCGATAGCCGTTCCTCTTGCGACAGCGGTGCGGCCTGGGCGACCAGATGTGCGGCCCGTTGCATCCTGAGCGTCGCCAGAGTGTTTTCAAGCATGCCGATGGGCAGGAAGCGCCCGATTGCATAGGCGAGCATCATCGAGGTAATCGTCGCTACATAGATCAGGGGCACGATGCTTGAGCCGAATGCTGCGAGCAGTGCCATCCCGATTTCTGCCCCCGGCACAAACGGTAGCGCCAGCGATACAACGTAGGCAACCGTCCCAAACATGATGCCGCGATGCACCTGCTGTTCGTTTTCGGGTCTGATTTCGATGCTGAGTGCATCGCGCACCATATGCGCGCCCCACGTGGCAAGCAGCAGAATGGCGATCAAAAGTGCCACGCGAAAGATAAGGGCGCGCAGGCTTGGTGGCGATAGGGTCAAGCGTGCTGCCTCACCCCGAGACACTGGTGTCTGAGGCCGGCATCTGCGCACCCGATCCGGCAAAGGTGATCTGGTGGGTCCAGTACCAGCGCCGGGTGGTCCAGCTGCCTTCGAACTGGACATCTTCGCCGATGATCGTGCCGTAGAACACAATTTGATGCGGCGCGTCGGGGCACACGGGGCGAGACACAAAGTGGATCATGTCCCCGTCGGATCTGGTCTGGTAGGCGGTCCAGCCAAAGTCGCAATAGGCTTGGCAATTGATGGATTTGAAAGCGCCGTCGACGAAGGTAAATTCATCTTCCAGGATCTCTCCTAATTTGAGG
The DNA here is from genome assembly GCF_039945315.1 of Tateyamaria sp. Lineage (GTDB taxonomy): Bacteria > Pseudomonadota > Alphaproteobacteria > Rhodobacterales > Rhodobacteraceae > Tateyamaria. Next base: position 25,346 of record NZ_JBDUXB010000005.1, read on the forward strand.
TCTTGGCCTACCACCTGAAAGGATTTGCCATCCAATGCATTGCCAGCGGCCCAATCGCCCTGTGGCACGGCAAAGTCCGGTATGTCGCTCTGCATAACGGTCATCGTTGCCGCTCCGGTTCCAAGCGTGGCTATTGCGATTGCGGCAACTTGAAAAATTTGGGTCATTGCGTCCTCAAATCAAAGGCAGGCTTAAAATCGGATCGTGCTTTATGTTGGGCAACAATAGATCCTCCCTGGGATTCCACCAACGAGAAACGCGACAAAGCTGCAGACAGTATGCGCTTGGTGTTTTTTTGGACATGTATGCGGCGTGTTGGGATGTCTGTACGCGGAGTTGCGGGCGTTAGCGCGCGAGTCCTGCGACGACTTCTTTGAGGTCGCCACCCAAAGCGGACACTGCCCCGCACCGACCCTTGCAGATGCAGCAAGTCAGTTGTTCAGGAGACCTAGGTCAGATCTGTTTCATAGCACGCCGGAAGGTTCCGATAGCCGAATTCGGTGCAAAATACACATAAGGTCGATGAGGAAACACTGGAAGTCCGGGTACGCAATCGCCGCGACTGGCTCAGGTCGATAGTGTTTGATAGAACCGTAAGTCGGTCTCAGTATCCGCGCAGTTCCAGAATGAGTTTGCGGGCCAAACGTGCCAGAAAAAAGACAAACAGTACCAAGCCGCAGGCCAGGATGGCCGCTTCGGCACGAAACACTGCGGTCTCAGTAGTTGGGGAGGACGCGAGAATAATACCTGCCGACATTAGAGCAGGTGATACAGAACAGCCTGACGGCAGATAACGCAGGCCAATCAAGAAGAATGCTACTGCCACGAGCCTGTACCATAGGAGAGTTATGGGAAGCATAACCAGAACCGAGGCCACACCGGCGCCGAGCACCATAGCGAGCCCTCTGCGTCCGGCTTGCTTGGCGTGGCTTCCGGGAGGATCCAAAGCACGTGCTGCAAACAACAGTGCAATCCAATGAGAGTTTGCGTTGTCAAATTGACTTGCGATGAGTTGCGCCAATACAAGTCCAAGTGCCAAAGCGCACCCATGTGCGATCGCGTAACCACGCTCGACGTGCGTGCTGGGAACACGTCCCTCAACTTTCAACACAACCGCCATGGCCGTCCCCAGCGCGGCCGATGCCGAAAACGCAAGTAGTAGGGGAATAAGGTCTGCACCAGACGTCGCGGGACCGTTAAGCAGAATCCATGACATGATTGCAAAAACGCTGACACGGGTTCCAAAGCGTGCGAGTTCTGTTCCTGCAAGCATCGCAAAGGCCGGCGCCAACGCATAGAAACTGACCCAACTTGGGATAATCGTGCTCGCTACGCTTGCTAGTGCTACGCTTGCAATCGCGCAGATCGTTTTGGTGCGCCCGCCAAACACCGTGCCAAAAAATCCTAAAATTAATCCCGAGATCGCGCCCGGTACGTATTGCGAACCTGCGCTCACTGCCGCCAACCCTCCGGCGAGACACACAGCGACGAACAGCAGAGCAACCAACCGCCAAGGCAAAAGAAACGCCGCTCGTGGTTTGGGACTGGCCGGTTCACTCATAATTGGATCATGTCTGGGTAAATCAGGTCTGGTCAAGAATGGGACTCGATTGGCATGGACATACCTATAAACTGCACCTTCCGGTGGTGAATAACCAGCCCCGAGGTCATCCATCTATTGGAAACGTCAGTCCAGTTCGAACCATTGCGAATGGCTGCTTCGGGGTAATACTGCCGCCGCGCTGCTAAACTGTCTTGTTATTGGTCCGGCGAGTTGCGTTGCCCGCTTCCGGCAGCTTCGTCCGCACAGCGGTCCTTGATGGACGTTGCGACGAGTGGCTGCAAAGTGCCGTATAGCCACCATCGCGATTTGACGAAAAGCACTTTGCGAGCGTGCCAAAGTCCGTTGTCACGACCGGCCGGTCTTCATAGAACAAAAGGGCAGGCATTTCTGCCCGCCCCATGTTTTGATTACTCAGCAGCCTTCAAGGGAGGCGTCGTTGCAAAGGGCAACTCTGGTTGCGATGTTTTAGCTTGCGGTTCGTCATCGAAATCCCAAACCAACTCTCGGCTTTTCATCTTGCCCGTCTGGCGTGATAGCGACCAGTCGCGTGCGGCGACGCTGGCGCGTCCCAATGACAATTTGGCCAGAAGCTGGCTGAGCCATTCGGCGTAGGTCACAACCCACACTCGCATAGCCAGCAGCGACGGAGTGATCATCAGCGTAAGTACTGTAGCGATCCCAAGGCCGAAGACCACGGCTGTTGCCAGCTGTTTCCACCAGAGGGCTGTCGGACTGTCCACTGTGTACCCACCGCCACCAAAGTCGAGGCTAAGCCCGAACATCATTGGAGCCAGACCCGCCATTGTCGTGATCGTTGTCAGCAGCACGGGACGGATACGATCCTGAGCGGTGCGAATGACAGCCTCGATGCGGGGCATGTAGCGTTCGTATTCCTGATAGGTGTCGATCAGCACGATGTTGTTGTTCACCACGATCCCGGCAAGGGCCACAATCCCTGTGCCCGTCATGATGATCGAGAATGTCTGATCCATGATCAACATTCCCCACAGCACTCCGGCTGTCGACAGCACGACCGCAAGCAACACGAGGATTGCGTTGTAAAAGCTGTTGAACTGCGCCAGCAGGATGATGAACATCAAGAACAGCGCACCCGCGAAGGCCTGTGCCAGGAAAGCCCCTGACTCCTCCTGGTCTTGCTGATCGCCTGTCCATTCATGGTCCAGCCCGGCAGGAAACGGATCAGTTTCCAGCCATTTGCTGATTTCCTGCACCCTTTCGTTCGCATTGATCGGGATCACGCGTAGGTCGCCTGCGTAGATTGCCGCTTGCAGATCAACGCCGCGCCCGCTCTCATTCACGGTAAAGACGGTGTAGGTCGCACCGTCTTCAAAGGTGATTTCACCGCTCGGGGAGGGGCGCAATATCGCCGAGACCACCTCAACCTCTGCTCCGTCGACCTCTTGGGTGGTGACCAATTTTTGCAAACCGGCCAGCACATCTGCCTTCACGTCGAAATAGCGCACCTGATCCACACGGTTGATCTGAGCAAGTTCGGCCACAGGAGTCCGCGTGATGAAGTTCGCCAAGGGTACGAGGCCATCACCGGTGCGCACCTTGAGTGTGTCGAGGGTGGAGAGCACCCTGTCTTCTTCGGGCAACCGCACGCGGATTTCGATTTCCTCATCCGAGGAGTCGACGCGCATGTTGTCGAGCCACAGACCGCGTGTGACCAGTTGAACCATGGCGCCAACGGTGGCCACGTCCGCGCCGTAACGCCCTGCTTTTTCCACATCCACGTCGATCTGCCAGTCAATGCCGGGCAGGGGGCGCGTGTCTTCGATTGTGATGAGACCATCCGTGGCCTCGAACTGCGCGCGCGTTTGCGCGGTGGCAGCCATCAGGTCGTCCCAGTTGTTGCCCTTCAGGCGCAGATGAACCGGCTTGCCAGTCGCCGGGCCTTGGGCAAGGGCGAGGGCTTCGGTGCGGATGCCAGGGATTTCAGCCAGCTGGTCGCCGATCTCTTCCATGATAGAGTCGCCGTCATATTCGTGCGCCTTGATATCGCGTGTGACGGTGTAGTTCAGCAGAGGGATGGTGAACCAAGGTTCCGTCGCTTCAGGCCTTTCCTCCCATGGAATGGTTTCGAGCTGGATTTGTCCGATCGCATCTTTGGGTGCGCCCGCTCCGCCTGTGTTGGCGTTGAGGCCACCGTTGCCTGCGAAGGAAAAGGCGCTGCGGATGCCCGGGTGGTTGATCACAACCTCTTCGGCCTGGCGCAGCAGCGTGTCTTTTTCATCCAGCGAAAGGTTCCCTCGGGCCAGCACATAGACGATGGCCTGTTCTGCCTCGGTCTCGACAAAGAACTCGACGCCTTTGTTGTTGTTGATGAAGTAGATGAGGGTGGTGCCGACAAAGACAAAGACGGCAGCGACCATGACCAGCGGCATCACCGGGTTGCCAACGATCCCCTGGATCACATAGCCAAAACCTGAGCGCTGATAACCGGAGCGCACCTTGCGGTTGCTTTGTCCGAACATCTTGCGCCCGGCCCACTGACTGGCCCAGCCAAGGCGCACGAACAGCGCCCCTGCGGCGAGGAAGGCCAACACAATGCCGCTGAGCGCGAGGCCTACGAGTGTGACCATGGCAAGCGCATAACCAAATACGGTTAGGAAAGTTGGAAGCACAGAGCCCGTGGTGTTCTGCTGATCCATGGCTGCGAACTCAGCCGACACGAAGCCTTGCAGGACCGGTATCACGCCGAGGCCTGCAAGCAGCAAGATCGCGAGTGGGAACAGGAAAATGTGTGCCAGCATGGGCAGGTGAGCGATGTCACCGCTTTTGGCCGAAATCCACGTGGTCAGCCGCCCCAGAACCCCGCCCATAACGGGCAGGTAGATTAAAGCCACGATCAGCGAGGCTGACAGAACAAAGATCAGCGTCACAGGAAGCATGCCCATGAATTCACCGGGCACACCGGGCCAGAACAGCATCGGCAGGAACGCACAGAGGGTTGTGGCGGTGGAAGAGACCACGGGCCAGAACATACGCTTGGCCGCATCCACGTAGGATTGCATAGGCCCGGCACCCTCCTGCTGGCGCTTGTCGGCGTATTCAACAACCACGATTGCGCCATCCACCAGCATCCCAACTGACAGGATCAAGCCGAACATCACGATGTTCGAGATGGAGATCCCCATGATCGCCAGCAGCACGAAACACAGCAAGAATGATGTCGGAATGGCAAAGCCCACCAACAACGAAGCGCGCGGGCCCAGAGCAGCCAGTGACACGATCATCACCAGCGCGATGGCCGTAAAGACAGAACCCTGAAGCTGGCTGACCATGCCTGCCACTTCGCGGCTTTGGTCGTTGGACGTCCCGACATCGACCGCGACTTTGAGGCCGTCGGGCCATTCATCCACCCGTTCATGGACCATGGTTTTGACGGCAGTGGCGGTGTCGATCAGGTTGTAACCTTTGCGTTTGACTACCTGCAGCGCGACGGTGTCGTTGCCGTTGAAACGGGCGGTGGAAAGGCGGTCCTCAAACGTCAGGTTGATCTGGGCGAGGTCCCCAAGGATCACAACGCGGTCACCATTTGTTTTGACGGGCAAGTCGTAGATGTCGCTGACTTCGTTGAAAGACGACGGGATCTTGACGGCGAATGCGCCCTGTGCAGTTTCAATCTCGCCTGCGGCGATCAGCTGGTTGTTGTTGCGCACCACGTTGATCAGTTCGGCGGCGGTGACGTTGTAGGCCTCAAGGCGCAGGGGGTCGATGATGACTTCGACCATCTCATCACGGCTGCCCACAATGGAAGCCTCAAGCACTGCATCCATTGCCTCGATGTCGTCCTGCAAGTCTTTGGCAAAGCGCGTGATTGTACGTTCGGGTACGGGGCCAGACAAGTTCACGATGATGATCGGGAATTCGGAAAAGTTGAACTCGTCCAGCGTATATTGTTCGAACCCGTCCGGGAAATCGGCCTCGGCCCCGTCCATGGCGTCGCGTACGTCAGCCATAACTTGGGTCTTGTCCCAGCCAAATTCGAATTCCAACACGACATTGGCATAGCCTTCGGCTGCTGTGGACGTCATCCGGTCGAGACCGTCGAGATCGGCCAGTTCGGTTTCCATGGGCCGGACCAGCAAGGTCTCCGAATCCGCGGCCGAGATGCCGGGGAAGGGGACCGAGATCACCAGCGTTGGGATCTCGATGTCGGGCTCACCCTCTTTGGGCAAGCTGACATAAGCAAATGTCCCGACAGTCAGGGACAGAATGATAAAGGCAAGTACCATCCGCGCCCGAGACGCGGCCCAGTCAACAATACCAGTCATTGAGTTTGCTCCTGAAAGGTTGGTGCAACTTTGACGCCAGCGGTCACGAACTCCTGCCCGACGACGATCACATCTGCCTCATCCGGCAGGCCGATCAGCCAGACACCATTGGTCGAATCGCGCAGAACCTGCACGGGCACAAACACAACCGTGCTGTCACCGTCCAAGGTGCGCAGACCCAGCTGGCCGTCCGCATTGAGCGTAAGGGCCGAGGGTGGCAAAAGGTGCGCCTTGGACCCGGGCGCGGAAATGAGAATTTCCGCTGTTTGCCCGTCGCGGATCGCGAGGTCAGGGTTGGGCACTTCGATTTCCACGCGGAAGGTGCGGGTTGTGGGGTCGGACGACCGCGACAGGAACTTGACTGTGCCGGTGATCGGCGTTCCACCTGCGGCCAGTTCGGCGCGAGCAGGCGCCCCCACGTTCACGCGCTGAACTTCTGTTTCGGGAACAAATGCCACCAATTTGATTGGATCAAGCTGGATCACCGTAGCGCACAGATCACCCGGCTGGAGCAGACTGCCCAGCTCGGCGGTATCGCTTTCAAGCAGGCCGGCAAAAGGTGCGCGGATTTCGATGCGTTCCAATTCCTTTTCAGCGGTTGCGATGGCAGCTTCGGCGCTTTCGATGCGTGCATCCGCGGACTGCAGGCCCGAGGTGGCCCCGATAACACCGGCCTTCGCTGCTTCAAGCGCGGCCTGAGCCGCTGCAAGGCTGGCATCGGCTGATTTTACGCGAGTTTCAGCGGCAAAGCCGCCTTCGCTCAGGCGACGGGCAGCGTTCTGGTTCACGAGTGCTTCGTCTATGCGCGCCTGAGCTTCGACGACGCGGGATTGCGCCTCTGGCACGCGGCTTTCGGCCTCGGTTTTGCTTGCAATCGCTTCGGCCAGACGCGCACGCGCCTCTTCCAGAGCTGAGTCGCGAGTGCCGGGGGACAGTTCGCACATCAACTGGTTTTCTTCGATGAACTCCCCTTTACGCAAGGGCGGGGATACCACGGTCGAAGATGTCTCCGCGCGAACCATAACTTCGCGCATGGCTTCAGTTTGGCCGCGCAGGATGACGGCGCTGTCGATTTCGCGGGCGATAGACTTGCGAGCGACGACTTTGATCAGAGCGCTTGCGTCCAAAGGCTCAGCTTCTACAGCCTCTGCATCGGCCGTTTCCTCAGTGGTTTCGGGGGCGTCACCCTCCGACATCCCGGCCAGTGTGGCCATGGTCCACTCGCGTTCAATCACAACAAGGTACAAACCTGTGGCCACCAAAACGGCCAAAATAACTGAAACAAACCGCATTTTCGCTCTCCGTCAGCATCACTGTGCGCGCATCACTACGCAATTGTTGTGCTATATGGGACTTTACGACTGAACTAACCAGTTCAGATTACTTTTTTTACGCATTTTTCGCAATGGTGATCAAATGCCGGGCATCAGGCGTGTCTTTGTCGCTCTTGGCTTGGGCGCACGGGCGGGTTAAGAGGAGCGCGTAATCTGAACGGGCGTGGGCACAACGCGCCGAAAATCTGGGGAGCGCCGGGCGTGAGCGACACCGACAGTTTTATCGAAGAAGTCAACGAAGAAGTGCGGCGTGACCGCCTCTATGGCTACCTGCGCAAGTATGGCTGGATTGCTGCGCTAGTGATCATCGGGATCGTTGCCGCCGCCGGTTACAACGAATATCGCAAGGATCAGGAGACCGCCAAAGCGCAGGCTCTTGGGGATGCCATGTTGGCCGCTTTGTCGCGCAATGACGATGTAGCCCGCGCGAGCGCATTGGCCGATGTCACGAGCGAGACAGCCCAAGGTGCTGCGGTTCTTGCCTTTATGACCGCGGGTGCGCAGGCCGAAGCGGGCGAGACCGAAGAGGCCGCTCAAACTCTTGAAGCGGTGGCAGGCAATGGCGAAGTGCCGTTGATTTACCGTCAGGTGGCGTCGTTCAAATCGCTGATTCTGCAATCGGACAGCATGGATGCAGAACTGCGCCGCGCCGGATTCGAGGCGTTGTCCGCTCCGGGTGTGCGTCTGCGTTTGCTGGCCGAAGAGCAGTTGGCTTTGCTGGATGTTGAAGCCGGCGACACCGACTCCGCACTGGAACGGTTTCAGATGATCATGGACGATGCTGAAGTGACCTCAGGCTTGCAACGCCGTGCCCTACAGGCGATGGTGGCTTTAGGCGGCGCGCCGCAGGCCACCGAGACCGCCGAGGATGGGTGAGGGCACTGGCATGACAGAGCATGGCGCGACCAAAGGACGGTCTTTTGCGCGCAATCGGACCATTCTCGGTTTTGCCGTGATCACCCTGACAGTTCTGGCGGCCTGCGACGAACGCGAATTCATTCTGCCTGGCCCGCGTGAAGATGTGCGCTCTGTTCTGACGCAAGCAGACACGCCAGGTACGGACGAAGCTGAGACCGTGGCGGACGCCGCACGCGGCATTCAATTGCCCGCGCAAGTGTCAAACTCAGATGCCGCACAGAGCTTTGGCACCCAGGCTTTCCGCACGGATCATCCAAGCTTGGGGAAACCGCTGCGCCAGATTTTTGCCGTAGACATCGGTGAAGGCGACAGCCGCAAGCACCGCATTATCGCGGATCCTGTGGTGTCTGGCGGCCGCATCTTTACGCTGGATGCGCAAACCACTGTTACCGCCGTGTCGACATCAGGCGCGGTCCTGTGGCAACGCGATGTGTTGCCTGATGGTGCCGAAGAAGGTGATGCGACGGGTGGCGGCCTCGCCGTTGATGGCAACGTTGTTTATGTCTCCACCGGCTTTGGCGCCCTGACTGCACTTGAGGCCTCCACCGGGAATATCATCTGGGTCCAAGACCTTGAGGCGACAGGATCTGGCCGGCCCACGGTTTTTGGCGATCTGATCTATATTATGGCCGGGGACGACACTGGCTGGGCGTTGAACAAATCAGACGGTCGTCTGGCCTGGCAAATCACCGGATCAGACAGCCCGACAAACGTTCTTGGCGCGCCTGCACCAGTTGTTGTGGCCGGGCTGACCGTCTTTTCATTCGGCTCTGGTGAGATGCAGGCTGTGTTCAGCAAGGGTGGATTGCGCCGCTGGGATGCCTCCGTGCTGGGCGAACGCAAGGGACGGGCCTTGTCTAAGTACGATGATGTGACCGGGCGGCCCATTGCGGTAGGCAATGTAATCTATGCCGGAAACCAGTCAGGACGTACTGTGGCCGTAAATGCGCGCAGTGGTGCAAGGATTTGGACTGCAAGCGAGGGTGCGGTCGACACTGTTCTGCCTGTCGGCGGCAGCGTCTTCTTGGTCAGTGATCGCAACGAATTGCTGCGCCTTGATGCGAGCAATGGCGCGCGGGTCTGGGGAGCGTCATTGCCCGGTTTTGTGAACGTCAAGCAGGGGCGGCAAGCCGAGGTCTATGCCCAACACGGCCCCATTCTGGCCGGAGGGCGTTTGATCGTCGCTTCATCTGACGGACTAATGCGCAGCTTTGACCCTGTATCTGGTACTCTGATCGAGGCGACTGAGGTGCCAAATGGGGCGTCTACAGCGCCGGTCGTGGCCGGTCAGACGCTGTACCTCGTCGACCGCAAAGGGCAACTGGTCGCCTACCGCTAAGTAGCTGCCACCACTTTAGGTGCTTTTCGCGGGCGCCCAATTGGTCTATGTGCGCGACTCCTATCCGTTCGGACCTGACCCATGACCCTGACCCTCGCAATTGTCGGCCGCCCCAATGTGGGCAAATCGACTCTGTTCAACCGCCTTGTGGGCAAGCGCCTTGCGCTTGTCGACGATCAACCGGGCGTAACGCGCGATCTGCGCGAAGGAGCCGCACGGCTGGCTGATCTGCGCTTTACCGTGATTGACACGGCCGGGTTGGAAGAAGCGACGGATGACAGTTTGCAAGGGCGCATGCGACGCCTGACGGAGCGGGCGGTGGACATGGCCGATGTGTGCCTGTTCATGATCGACGCGCGCACCGGGGTGACGCCGACGGATGAGATTTTTGCAGACATCCTGCGCAAACGCTCTGCCCACGTTTTGTTAGCCGCCAACAAAGGCGAGGGCGCGGCGGCAGATGCGGGTGTGATCGAAGCCTATTCGCTTGGACTGGGTGAACCCATCCGCATGTCGGCTGAACATGGCGAGGGATTGAACGACCTGTATGTCCAGCTGCAGCCTCTGGCCGATCTCTACGCAGAAAAAGCCGCCGAAGAAGCGCCTGAGGTTGATGTGGACCTCGATGAAGAAGACGATGATCCGGACGCAATTCCTCAGCCCACCAACGCCAAGCCACTGCAGGTGGCCGTGGTCGGTCGTCCAAATGCGGGCAAGTCCACTCTGATCAACCAAATCGTTGGGGAAGATCGCCTGTTGACGGGGCCAGAGGCCGGGATCACTCGTGATGCGATTTCGCTGCGCACCGACTGGAACGGTACGCCGATGCGTATCTTTGACACCGCTGGCATGCGCAAAAAGGCCAAGGTGCAGGAAAAGCTGGAAAAGCTGAGCGTAGGCGACGGTCTGCGCGCGGTCAAATTTGCTGAAGTGGTTGTGGTGCTGCTGGATGCTGCCATTCCGTTTGAACAGCAAGACCTGCGCATCGCAGATCTGGCCGAACGGGAAGGGCGCGCTGTCGTCGTTGCCATCAACAAATGGGACGTCGAAGAGGACAAGCAGGCTAAGTTGCGAGATCTCAAGGAAAGCTTTGAGCGTCTGCTGCCGCAACTGAAAGGTGCTCCGCTAATCACGGTGTCTGCCAAGACAGGGCGGGGCATGGACCGCCTGCATGACGCCATCCTTCGGGCCTATGAGGTCTGGAACCGTCGGGTGAGTACGGCGCAGCTCAACCGTTGGCTAACTGGCATGCTCGAGGCGCACCCGCCGCCAGCGCCGCAAGGCAAGCGGATCAAGCTGCGCTACATGACCCAAGCCAAAACCCGCCCGCCGGGGTTCGTTGTGATGTGCAGTCATCCCGACAAAGTGCCCGAGAGCTATAACCGCTATCTTGTCAACGGCTTACGGCTGGACTTTGACATGCCGGGCACGCCCATCCGCATCTTTATGCGCGGCCAGAATGACGCCAACCCTTATAAGGGCCGCAAAAAAGCACCGCCCAGCAAATTGCGCAAACATACGAACGGGCGCCGCAGTTAACTGGAAGCCCGCGCGGCCCTGAGGGTGGGTGAAATCAGGGCGGCGCCACCGGCCAGTGCCAGCAACCCCACACCGGCAAAGCTGTTCTGAAACGCTATGGCGACCAGCGCCCAGATCACTGCGATGCCATAGGTGGGTGTATGGCCCAAAATCCATTGGACAGCCCACGCCAGCGCGATCGCAACACTGACCATGATCCAAGCTGTCGGGCCTTGTTCCAGAACTCCGTAGCCCGCCAGAAGCAAGCCAATGGCCACGCAACTCGCGGCACTTAACCATCCCGCATAAAGGCCAACCGGCCATGCCGCCGCCCATGCATCCGTGCGTGGGGAGCGCCATAGTGCCCAAAGTGCCGTGATCAGCATCACCCAGATCAATACTGTCGCCCAAACCGGGCTGCGCACCGCCACAGGCAACCAAACCGCACCGACCCCCAAGGACAGCGCCAAGGGCAGGCGCATGGCCATCCACTCGGGCGCAGTCCTGCGTTTCCATAGCCCAAAACCGGCCCCGACAATCAGCCATAGATAAATCACGCCCCAAATGGCAAACGCATAGCCTTCGGGCTGCACGGGCGGGTCAATCTGGGGCACCGGAAACTGGTCCGCATCAAAGCCGCCAAACCCCGGAACCCACAAGGGAGAGGCTGCAAAAGCGACCGCCAACAGCAAGACAATCAGGGGCATGGTATTCCACCGTTTACAATTTAAAGTAGTTCAGCGACGCTGTGCTTAGGCACTGTCTATTGCTTTCATATGTAATTCAAGGACTTGACCACACATGACTCGGATTGCGATTTTTTGTGATGGAACGTGGAATTCGCCTAAAATCCAGGAACCCACCAGTGTGCATAAACTAAAGCAGGCACTGGTGAGCGATCCAGCCCGGGGGCAGGTTGCCGCCTATTTTCAAGGGATTGGAACGGACGAGCGTTTTGATGGACGGGTGAAAAGGTTCCTCAACAAATGGGGTGGAGGCGCATTTGGCTGGGGCCTCGATGCGAAGGTCAAGCAGGCCTACCAGTTCATTGCGCAGGCCTATGAGCCCGGGGACGAGATTTATCTGTTTGGCTTTTCACGCGGGGCTTTTACAGCGCGGTCTGTTGCGGGAATGATCCGCAAATGTGGGATCATTGAAGACACAAGCACTGAAGGGATCAACGCGGCCTTCAAACTCTACCGCAAAAAGGGCCAACGAAACGCGCCCGATGCGCCACATATCCGTGAGGCGCGGCGCGAGATGTCGCCGCGTTTTGCGACCTCGGTGAGTGACATGACCTGGCGCAACGACACGTCGCGATTGGTGGCCATTGCTTACATTGGCGTTTGGGACACTGTAGGCGCGCGGGGCATCCCGCCCTCAGTGCTTGGACCCGTCGCCTCGCTTTGGAACCGGCAGTACAAGTTCCACGACATGAACCTGTCGAGCCTTGTGCAATCGGCCCGCCATGCGCTCGCGCTGGATGAGCGCCGTGTCCTTTACAAGCCTGCAAAATGGGACAATCTGGAAGGTGAGGGCGGGCTCAACGAAGGTGACACCGGCCCTCTGCGCGCCTATCAGCAGATGTGGTTTGTGGGCAATCACAGCATTGTAGGTGGGTCCGGGGCTGAACAGCCGCTGTCGATGATCCCGCTGGACTGGGTCGTACAGGGGGCGGGCCGGCTGACGCTTGAGCAGGGGGTCAAATTCCCACCCAGCGAACCGGATCCATTGGTGGATGCACCTGCGATCACACCCAAACGGTCTTTCTTGCAAAAATGGCGCCAAGGCCCGCTTAAGGAGTGGGAAACCCACGCCTCAGTGCGAGAAAGGTGGAAGGGGCGCGGTGACTATCGCCCCAAATCCTTGCGCATTTAGGCAAGCATACCGTCGCTGCCCAGCACCGTCTTGCCACCCAGATAGGGTGCAAGCACGTCCGGCAGTTTGACTGATCCGTCTACTTGCTGACCGTTTTCCAGCACCGCAATCAGGCAGCGCCCGACAGCAAGACCCGATCCGTTCAGCGTGTGCACGAATTGTGGCTTGCCGCCACCCTCGGGCTTGAAGCGGGCGTTCATGCGGCGCGCCTGAAAGTCACCGGTGGTAGAGACCGAGCTGATCTCTCGGTAGGCATCCTGCCCGGGCAACCACGCTTCGATGTCGTAAGTTCTGAGCGCCCCAAAGCCCATGTCCCCGGTGCAAAGCACGACCGTTCTGTAAGGAATTTCAAGCGTTTCCAGAATACCTTCAGCACAACGGAGCATCCGTTTCTGCTCGGCTTCGCTTTCGTCCGGGTGTGTGATCGACACCATTTCGACCTTCTCGAACTGGTGTTGGCGCAGCATGCCGGATGTGTCGCGGCCCGCGCTGCCTGCTTCAGAACGGAAGCAGACCGAATGGCAAGTCATCCGGATGGGAAGAGCGCTAGCATCGAGCACGTCACCAGCAACCGAGTAAGTCAGTGGCACTTCTGATGTGGGAATCAGCCACATTCCGTCTTCGGTGCGGTAGCTATCTTCGCCAAATTTCGGAAGTTTATCAGTGCCGTACATGGCTTCGTCGCGTACAAGGACGGGCGTGAATACTTCGGTCAGCCCGTTCTTGTCGACATGGGTGTCGAGCATGAACTGCGCCAGCGCACGATGGATGCGCGCAACGGCGCCTTTGCCAAACACAAAGCGGCTCCCAGAGATTTTGGCGGCTGTCTCAAAATCCATGGCGGGAGCGACGCTTGCCAGTTCGAAGTGTTCAAGAGGCTTGAAATCAAAGTCACGAGGGATACCCCAGCGCGTGACCTCGACATTGTCATCCTCGTCTGCGCCGTCCGGCACATCGTCTGCTGGCAGGTTGGGGATGTAGGCGAGCCGATCTGTGAGCTGTGCATCCAAAGCCTTTGCTTCGTCCTGCATCACACTGATTTCTTTTTTCTTTTCTGCGATGACGGCGCGCAGCCGTTCAAACTCTGCCTCCTCGCCACGGCCCTTGGCCGCACCAACTTCCTTGCTGGCTTTGTTTTGCTCGGCTTGCGCGGTTTCTGCTGCCAGAATCTTGGCGCGGCGTGCTTCATCAAGCGCAAGCAATTCGGACGACACCGGCGAGTCCCCACGTCGCGCGAGGGCGGCGTCGAAGGCTGCGGGATTTTCGCGGATGGCGCGGATGTCGTGCATGGTTTCTAACCTTTGGTCAGGGTGGATGTGTGGGGGTCATATGCCCGATTGTTGAGGCGCCGAAAAGGGGCGGAATGGCGATGCACAGAGCGTACACGCGGTGTGCACCACCTGTGCACCGCTTGGTGCATGTTTTTGGTCAATGCGGTGTTCAGTGTTTTGCTTGCCCCTCAGATGCGGCCAACCGACCAGAAACACAGCCCGTACCGGGTGGTTAACTGCGTAGCGGCCAGTTTCAGGGCGCATCCGAGCGATGGATTGCAATGTTGGTACGGCTCCATGGCCCGATGGACACCGCAATGGCGTCTCCACCGCTCTGAGACGACACGACTCCAACCAGTTCTGCTCCATCCGGGCCCAGTTGCAGCACTGGGCTACCTGAATTGCCCGAGATCACGCGGCATCCCAGCACAAACAGATCTGCCGCAGCTTTGCGAACTGGGCAGTCCGTGCGGCCAGACAGGCGATAAGGCGCAAGCCGGTGATATCCCAAAAGGGCAAGTGTGTCCTGCTGTGGGCGACCCAATGGAAGCGGGGTAATGTCTGTGATGGGGCTGTCGAGTTTCCACAAGCCGATGTCCGCTTCGGGTGAGTGCTGCCCGCTTTTTCGATAGTCAGGATGCCTGATCCGTTCGACAATGCGGCGGCTGGCGAAAACGGTACTGTTGAAGGCCCCTGCGAGAAACACGGTTTGTGCGTCGCGGTCTTTGGACGCTGTACCTCCAGCGCAATGCCCGGCCGTGAGCACAAGGTTCGGCGCCACCAGCGCGCCGGAGCAAAAACCACGGTTGGGATTTTTCGGATCAAAGACACGCCCGATCGCGGGCCAGTCGGCGGCCTTATCCTCTGGCAACGGAAGCATAGGAGTGAGGTGGCTTTCTGCGGCAACGGGCAGAGCGGCAAAGATGAAAAGCAGAATGCGCAGGATCATGGAACGCACGTTAGCGACCATTGCTGAAGTCGTCTATCGCACCATATTGTCGCGCGCTTTGGGTGGCGCAGGAGCCGGTTGTGCCCGGAAAGATCGGTCAGCCGTACCCTCAAAACGTCATTGCGCGACCAATTGGTCGTTGCACAGCCCTTTCCACCTTGCACCGCGCGCGCACCAACAATAGGTAATGCCAAAACTTGCGACGGGCGTGCTTGCCCCAAGACAAAAAGGACGCGACTTACATGGAAGCCTTTGCTCAGTTCGTACCCCTGATCCTCATCTTCGGGATCATGTATTTTCTGCTGATCCGCCCGCAGCAAAAGAAAGTGAAAGAACACGCCGCTATGGTCGGTGCGTTGCGCCGGGGGGATCAGGTTGTGACCCAAGGCGGCCTGATTGGCAAAGTGACCAAGGTCAAAGACGACAACGAGATCGAAGTTGAGGTGGCCGACGGCGTCAAAGTGCGTGTGGTACAGTCAACAATCGCACAAGTCCTTAGCAAGACCGAGCCTGCCAAGTAATGCTGCAGATCGAAGGGTGGAAACGGGTTCTGATCTGGGCGACAGTCGTCGCTGGTCTGATATTGGCGCTGCCAAACGGGTTTTACACCCGCGTTGAGGGGCACAATGACGCCGCCCAAGCCATAGAACTGGGCGCGGATACGCCAGAGAACCAGAGCGCCTTGGCGCAATGGCCGACTTGGATGCCGTCCTCTCTTGTGAATCTTGGCCTCGATCTGCGCGGCGGAGCGCATTTGCTTGCCGAAGTACAGGTTGCGGATGTGTATGCGTCCCGGATGGAGGCCAGCTGGCCCGAGATTCGCGACGCCTTGCGCCCCGAACGCAACACCGTTGGCACCATTCGCCTTCAACAGTCTGCTCCGGATGAGTTGCGCGTGCGCATTTCTGAAGAAAGCGGCATGCAGCGCGCCTTGCAGATTGTGCGGTCCCTGGCCGTACCAGTCCAGACCCTGACGGGTGTCGGGGCAAATGATATCGAGGTACGCGCGGACGGCACCAACGTGATCGTCGTTACGCTCAGCGATGCCGAAAAGCTTGCAAGCGATGAACGCACGGTCCAGCAATCTCTTGAGATCGTACGCCGTCGTATCGACGAGGTCGGCACGCGCGAACCAACGATCCAACGTCAGGGGGCCGATCGAATTTTGATTCAGGTGCCAGGGATTGGGTCGGCTGCCGAGTTGAAAGCGATCATTGGCACGACGGCGCAGTTGACTTTTAACCCGGTGGTTAGCCGGACTGCGGATCCGGACCAGTCACCAGGGCTTGGGAACAAGCTTGTTCCGTCGCTGGACGAACCCGGTCAGTTCTATGTGATCGAGAGTGCGCCTGTGGTCACTGGCGAAGACCTGGTCGATGCTCAGCCTGCTTTTGACCAGAACGGCAATCCAGCGGTGAACTTCCGGTTCAACACATCCGGTGCGCGGTCGTTTGGGGACTATACAGCCGAAAATATCGGATCACCCTTTGCCATTGTGCTGGATGATGAGGTGGTGAGTGCCCCCGTGATCCAGAGCCACATTCCGGGCGGGTCAGGGATCATCACAGGCAACTTTGATGTCGAAGAGTCCACCAATCTGGCCGTTTTGCTGCGGGCTGGGGCCTTGCCGGCGGAACTGACCTTCCTTGAAGAACGCACCATTGGACCTGAACTGGGCCAGGACAGTATCGATGCGGGCAAGGTGGCGACTATGGTCGCCTTTGCCGCGGTGCTGGTCTTTATGTTCCTGAGCTATGGGCTGTTTGGAATCTTTGCCAATATTGCGCTGATTGTGAATATCGGGCTGATCTTTGGTCTTTTGTCCCTGATTGGGGCGACGCTGACACTGCCAGGTATTGCGGGGATCGTGTTGACAGTGGGGATGGCGGTGGATGCCAACGTGCTGATCTTTGAGCGTATTCGCGAAGAGCTGAAATCGGCTCGTGGTCCGGCGCGCGCTATTGAACTTGGCTATGAAAAGGCGCTGTCGGCCATTTTGGATGCCAACATCACCACATTCATTACGGCCGTGATCCTGTTTGCCATGGGGTCGGGCCCTGTACGCGGGTTTGCGATAACCTTGGGGCTGGGGATCATGACATCCGTGTTCACGGCGATCTTCGTGACCCGCCTTTTGCTGGTCATGTGGTTTGAACGCCGCCGCCCGAAAACGATTGAGGTCTGAGCGATGCGTTTGAAACTGATCAAACAGGGTACGACCTATGACTTCTTTTCCCGCTGGAAGATCTGGCTGGGGATATCGGCACTGCTGGTCATCCTCGGCTTTGTGTCTTTCGCCATTCAGGGCCTGAACTTTGGGATAGATTTCCGTGGCGGGACTACAATCCGCACCGAGAGCACGCAAGCCGTCGACATTGGGGTTTACCGCGATGCGATGACCCCGCTGGAACTGGGCGATATCTCGATAACCGAAGTGTTTGACCCCACGTTTGACGAAGATGAGAACGTGGCGATGATCCGCATTCAGGCGCAAGACGGGCAGGAAGCGGTGACGCCCGAGACCATTTTTGCCGTTGAAGCAGCGATGAAAGAGGCTGTGCCGGACATCAAGTTCGTCTCTGTCGAATCCGTTGGGCCGAAAGTGTCGGGCGAGTTGATCCAGACGGCGGCACTGGCCGTGATCTTGGCCATCGCGGCGGTTCTGATCTACATCTGGCTTCGCTTTGAATGGCAGTTTGCGCTGGGGGCTGTGGCGGCCCTTGTTCATGACGTGATCCTGACCATTGGCGTGTTTTCCGAACTGCAGATCAAGTTCGATCTGGCCATTATTGCAGCCCTTCTGACGATCGTGGGCTACAGCCTTAACGACACGGTGGTTGTGTTTGACCGCGTGCGGGAGAACCTGCGCAAGTACAAGAAACGCCCCCTCAACGAAGTGCTCAACATTTCGATCAACGAGACGCTGAGCCGAACGTTGATGACCTCTGTGACCACGCTGCTGGCGCTAATCTCACTATATGTGCTTGGCGGCGACGTGATCCGCGGATTCGTGTTCGCGATGATCTGGGGCGTAATCGTAGGGACCTACAGTTCCGTCTTTGTCGCTTCGACCATCCTGTTGTGGCTTGGGGTCAAGCGCAACTGGGACAAGCCGGATGCCAATGCAGGCAACCAATACGCCAACATAGATGCCTGAATTGATCGCCTCGGCCCTGGCCTTGCCGGGGCTGTGGTGGTTGCTGGGGGCGATTGTAATGGCCGGCCTCGTGCGCGGTTTCACCGGCTTTGGGTCGGCCATGATCATCATGCCCGTGGCCAGTTCGGTGCTGGGCCCCTTTGCAGCACTTGCGTTTCTCACTGTTGTGGAGTTCTGGGGACCTTTGCCCAATCTGCGCGCGGCATGGCGTACAGGTGACGCGCGCGAGGTGGCATTGTTGCTGGGGGGCGCTGCGCTGACCTTGCCGCTGGGCCTTTGGTCGCTGTCGCAGCTTGAACCTGCGGTTTTTGGATGGGCCGTTTCCGTTGTTGTGTTGGTGCTTCTTGTGCTGGTGATGACGGGCTGGCGTTATTCGGGTCGGCTTAGCCATTCCAGTACTTTCGGAGTAGGTGGCGTTGGTGGATTCCTGGGCGGCCTCGTCGGCGTGCCGGGGCCGCCCGTGATCATGCTCTACATGGCCAGTGCAATGCCTATCGCTACGATCCGTGCCAACTTTCTTTTGTACCTTCTGGGCATTGATGTTCTGATGATTGCCATTTTTGCAGCCACAGGTTTGTTGGACCTGCTGGCGATTACGGTGGGGTTGGTCTGCGTGCCGGTTTACATGTGCGCCAACGTGTTGGGCGCATGGCTGTTTGATCCAAAGGCAGAACGACTTTTTCGCAGCGTGGCCTATATCGTCATTGCACTGTCCGCTATTGTGGGTCTGCCCGTCTGGAGTTGAGCGATATGCGTCTGAATGAGATCACCTATACCGATGCCAAACCTGTAGAGGGTTACGGCCCCGGGTTTTTTCGCATTGGCGGTGAAGTGATACAGGGCGCGGTGCTGACCGGGCCCAAAGGAACCGGGCCGTGGGGTGGGTTGGAGGCGCCAGAGGACCTTTTGGATCTCTCGGGCGTCGTAGATGTGCTGTTTCTTGGCACGGGCGCTGAGATTGCGCATATCCCGGCCGATCTGCGCACAGCGCTGGACGGCGCTGGTATTGGGGTCGAGGTGATGTCGTCGCCATCTGCGGCGCGTACGTACAATGTGCTTTTGAGCGAAGGGCGCCGAGTTGCTCTTGCAATGCTGCCTGTTTGAGCCTTTGCAGGGGGCAGGCCGACGGTGCGTGCGCACTTCCCACGGAGTCCGTTTTGCAAGATGAAGTTGGATCGAGGGCTTTTGTGAGCAGCCTCAATCCGTTAGCGATGATGCCATGGACCTGACTGTTTCTGATCTGGCTGTGGGACGCGCGGGCGTTCCGGTGTTGGCGGGGCTGAATTTTGCGCTGTCTTCAGGCCGTGCACTGGTGCTGCGTGGGCCAAATGGGGCGGGCAAGACCACGTTGTTGCGCACCGTTGCAGGCTTGCAGCCGCCCATGGCAGGGCATCTCGCCGGCGCAGAAGATCGCGTGGCCTATGGTGCCCATGCGGACGGTTTGAAGGCTGCGTTGACCGTGACAGAGAACCTGCGGTTCTGGGGCGCCGTCTTTGGCCAACGCGACATTGAGGGCGCTTTGCGTGCCTTCGATCTAGAGGCTCTTGCGGACCGGCGGGCTGCATCTTTGTCGGCTGGACAAAAGCGGCGTCTGGGACTGGCCCGGATGGTGGTCACGGGGCGCCCGGTCTGGGTGCTGGACGAGCCGACGGTGTCACTGGATGCGGTCTCTGTCGGGTTGTTTGCGGATGCGGTGCGTGCGCATCTGAACGGGGGTGGTTCAGCCCTGATTGCCACCCATATCGAACTTGGACTGGACGCGGATGTGCTGGATGTCACCCCGTTTCGTGCTGCTGCCGAAACGATGGCCCATGCGGATGAGGCGTTCTTGTGAGAGCGCTGTTTGTCCGCGACCTGACGCTGGCCTTGCGCGCCGGGGGGGGATTTGGCCTTGGGCTTGCGTTTTTCCTGATCGTGGTTGTGCTGGTGCCGTTTTCGGTTGGCCCGGCGCCGGACCTGTTGGCGCGTATCGCGCCGGGGGTGTTGTGGCTGGGGGCGCTGCTGGCGTGTCTGTTGTCTCTGGACCGGTTGCTGGCCGTGGATTTTGAGGATGGCGCGTTGGATTTGCTCGCAACCTCGCCCTTGCCACTGGAGGGCGTTGTGGCGGTCAAGGCGGCCGCCCATTGGGTGACCACGGGCCTACCGCTGGTGCTGGCGGCCCCTGTGTTGGGCGTGCTGCTCAACCTTGCGCCTGAAGGATACAGCGTACTGGTGGTGAGCCTTGCGCTTGGCACACCGGCGCTGTCGATGATCGGGGCCTTTGGTGCTGCACTGACGGTGGGGATCAAGCGGGGTGGGTTGCTGATGTCCCTGTTGGTTCTGCCGCTTTATGTGCCGACGTTGATCTTTGGGGCAGAGGCGGCGCGGCGTGCGGCGCAAGGGCTAGATGCAAGCACCCCTTTGCTGTTTGTTGCGGGGATCACAGCAGCGGTTCTGGCCCTGATGCCCTTTGCCGCAGGGGCTGTGCTGCGCGTGAACCTCAGATAACGCGCATTTTGATTGAGATGGCTGCGGCGAAGATTTAGGTAAGACATATGTCACTTTGGGAATATGCTAATCCGGTCAAGTTCTTGGCCTTAAGCGAACGGGTCATGCCGTGGCTCTGGGTGTCGTCCGGTATTTGCCTTGCCGTCGGTTTGATCTGGGGCTTTTTCTTTACCCCGGATGACTTCCGTCAAGGGTCCACCGTCAAGATCATCTACCTGCATGTGCCCTCGGCTTTGATGGCGATCAACGCGTGGTTCATGATGCTTGTCGCTTCACTGATCTGGATTGTGCGGCGGCACCATGTGTCTGCGCTGGCTGCGCGCGCAGCGGCCCCCGTAGGGGTGGTGATGACGCTGATCGCACTGTTTACCGGTGCGATCTGGGCCCAACCGATGTGGGGGACGTGGTGGGCATGGGATCCGCGCCTGACTTCGTTCCTGATCCTGTTCCTGTTCTATCTTGGCTACATCGCCTTGTGGGAGGCAATTGAAGATCCGGACACGGGCGCTGACCTGACTTCGATCCTGTGTCTCGTGGGGACTGTGTTTGCTGTGCTGTCGCGTTATGCGGTCAACTTTTGGAACCAGGGGCTTCACCAGGGAGCCTCGTTGAGTCTCGACAAAGAAGAGAACGTGGCGGACGTGTTCTATCAACCGCTGCTGGTGTGTATCGCAGGCTTTGTTCTGCTGTTCCTCGCGCTGGTCTTGTATCGGACGGGCACCGAAATTCGGGTGCGTCGGACACGGGCGCTGATCGCCCGCGAAGGGCGCAAATTGGAGCAGGGGGCATGATGCCTGATCTGGGCAAATACGCGGACGCCGTCCTGTCAGCCTATGCGGTATCTATCGTATTGCTGGTCGCGATTGTCGGCTTTAGCCTGTGGCGCGGACGTCGCGTCCGTGCAGCTATGCGTGACGTAGAAAACCGGACCAAAAACAATGGCTAAGCTGTCGCCTTTGATGTTGGCACCCATCGGTATCTTTGCCGGGTTCGTGGCGCTTGCGGCTGTGGGGATGTTTCGTGACAACCCGCGTGAATTGCCATCAACCCGGTTGGGCCAACCCGCGCCCGAATTGACTGAAGAAACGCTTGGCGATTTTCCGGGCGTGACCCGCGAGATGCTGGCGAGCGGCGAGGTGACCCTGGTCAACTTCTGGGCCTCGTGGTGCCCACCGTGCCGGGCGGAACACCCCAAGCTGCTGGAGATGGCTGCCGCGGGAATTCCGATCGTTGGTGTGAATTTCCGCGACACGGAAAACGCGGCGCGCGGTTACCTTGATGATGATGGGAACCCGTATGTTGGCGTGGCCTTTGATCCTGCAGGTCGTTCTGCCATTGACTGGGGGGTCACCGCACCGCCAGAGACATTTATTCTGGGGCGGGATGGCACGGTACTGTACCGCTTTATTGGCCCGCTTGTGGGGTCGGATTACGAAAACCGGTTTGTAACAGCATTCGAAGAGGCGGGCGCAAAAAAATAGCGCCCGCACACCGAAGTGTACGAGCGCGATACGTGCTGAAAAGTCTTTAAGCTATGCTTTGTTTAAATTGAGTATGAGCGCCATCGACCCAGAATCACCAATTAGTCGTCGCAATTAGACAAGAGTCTCGAGCGGTCTCACTTAAAAATTTGTCAAGCTTCGTTTTCTATACCTTAGTATAGCGCGCGGATTTTCGCCTGTCCAAATTTGGCTGGATTTGGTTTCACATAATGCGAGGTTTTGAAATAATTCCCCTCAAGCGTGTGGGTTGGCCGAGATGTTAGGGCTAAACCTTATGCATCGATTGGATTGTTGCCGAAAAATGACGCGCGAATCGGGCATGTCTAAGCTGCAGGTCGAACAAAAAACCCGCCGGAAGCGGGTTTTTCAGTTTAATGTGCTGTTGCTCGATGGTGTTAAGGCTAGGCCGCCTGAGCGAGGTTGCGCAGCACGTAGTGCAGCACGCCGCCATGTTCGATGTATTCGATCTCGATCGCGGTATCGATCCGGCATTTCAGCTGGATCTCTTTGACCGTGCCATCGGACATCGTGATCGTGCAGGGCACGACCTGCAGCGGCTGGATCGTATCGAGGCCTGAGATCGAAACCGTCTCTTCCCCCGTCAGACCCAGTGACTTGCGGCTGTCGCCACCTGTGAACTCAAATGGGATCACGCCCATGCCCACGAGGTTCGAGCGGTGGATGCGCTCGAAAGACTCGGCGATGACCGCTTTGACGCCCAGCAGGGCCGTGCCTTTGGCCGCCCAGTCACGGGACGATCCCGCGCCATATTGCTCACCACCAAAGATGACCAGCGGTGTGCCTGCGTCTTGGTGGGCCATAGCTGCGTCATAGATCGACGTCTGAGCGCCATCAGGGCCCTTGGTGTAGCCACCTTCGACCCCATCGAGCATCTCGTTCTTGATGCGGATGTTGGCGAAAGTGCCGCGCATCATGATCTCGTGGTTGCCGCGACGAGAGCCGTAGGAGTTGAATTCACGCGGGGCGACCTGACGATCCATCAGGTATTGGCCAGCGGGCGTGCTTTCTTTGAACGATCCGGCTGGAGAGATGTGGTCGGTTGTGATCATGTCCCCGAGGATAGCCAGTACTTTGGCACCGTCGATGTTGGAAATAGTACCCGGCTCGGCGCCCATGCCCTGAAAGTAGGGTGGGTTTTGCACGTAGGTCGAAGTTGGTGGCCAGTCGTAGGTCAGCGCGTCCGTCGTTTCGACGCCTTGCCACTTTTCATCACCTTTGAAGACGTCCGCGTACTTTGTCTGGAACGCTTCGCGCGTCACGGTGGCCTCAACCAGTTCGGCAACCTCTTGCGACGTTGGCCAGATGTCTTTCAGGAAGACGTCATTGCCGTCCTTGTCCTGACCAATCGCATCTTTGGACAGATCGATATCGAGCGTGCCCGCCAGCGCATAGGCCACCACGAGGGGGGGCGAGGCGAGGTAGTTGGCGCGCACGTCCGGGCTGATCCGCCCTTCAAAGTTGCGGTTGCCCGACAGAACGGCCGTTGCGACCAGATCACCGTCCGCAATGGATTTCGAGATTTCGGGTTGCAGCGGGCCGGAGTTGCCGATGCAGGTGGTGCAGCCGTAGCCGACGAGGTTGAAGCCGATCTTGTCCAGATCGTCCTGCAACTCAGCCGCCTCAAGATAGGCAGAGACAACCTGAGAGCCCGGAGCGAGCGATGTTTTGACCCAAGGCTTGCGGTCCAGCCCCAGTGCGGCGGCTTTGCGCGCCACGAGGCCCGCACCGATCATCACGTAAGGGTTGGATGTGTTGGTGCACGACGTGATCGAGGCGATCACAACCTTGCCGCTTTCCATGGTGTAGTCTTCGCCCTCGACGGCGATTTCCTTGCCCATGGGACGCTTGAACGTCTCTTCCATCTCGCGCTTGAACGCCGCCTTGGCATCCGTGAGCGCCACGAAATCCTGCGGGCGTTTGGGGCCCGAGATCGCAGGTACGATGGTGCCCATGTCCAGATGCAGGGTGTCAGTGTAGATCGGGGCGTAATCGTCACCGCGCCAGAACCCGTTTTCCTTGGCATAGGCTTCGACCAGCGCGATGCGGTCCTCGTCCCGGCCTGTGTTGCGCAGGTAGCGTAGGGTTTCGTTGTCGATGGGGAAGAAGCCGCAGGTGGCGCCATATTCGGGGGCCATGTTGGCGATGGTGGCGCGGTCGGCCAGCGGCAGGCGGTTCAGGCCTTCGCCGTAGAATTCGACGAATTTGGAAACAACGCCCTTTTCACGCAACATCTCAACGACCTTCAGCACGAGGTCCGTACCCGTGGTGCCTTCCATCATCGAGCCTGTCAGCTCGAACCCGATGACTTCGGGGATCAGCATGGAGATCGGTTGACCCAGCATCGCGGCTTCGGCTTCGATCCCGCCAACGCCCCAGCCCAGGACGGCGGCGCCGTTGACCATAGTTGTGTGGCTGTCGGTACCGACGAGCGTGTCGGGATAGGCGACTTCGGCGCCATTCTGGTCGGTGTCCGTCCAGACGGTTTGCGACAGATACTCAAGGTTCACCTGGTGGCAGATGCCGGTTCCGGGGGGCACAACGCGGAAGTTGTTAAAGGCGGACTGGCCCCATTTGAGGAATGTATAACGCTCCATGTTCCGCTCGTATTCGCGATCCACGTTCATCTGGAAGGCGCGAGGGTTGCCGAATTCATCAATCATGACCGAGTGGTCGATGACCAGATCGACGGGGTTCAGTGGGTTGATCTGCTCGGCGTCGCCGCCAAGAGAGACGATAGCGTCGCGCATGGCCGCAAGGTCCACAACAGCAGGAACACCGGTGAAATCCTGTAGCAGCACGCGGGCAGGGCGGTAGGCGATCTCGCGCGGGTTCTGGCCACCATTGGTGCCCCATTCGGCAAATGCTTTGATGTCATCGACACTGACTGTCTTGCCATCTTCAAAGCGCAGCATGTTTTCCAGCACCACTTTCAGTGCGGCGGGCAACTTCGAAAAATCACCAAGACCGGCCTCGGTCGCGGCGGGAATGGAGTAGTAGTCGATGGACTGGGTTCCGACGCTAAGCGTCTTGCGTGTCTTTGCACTGTCGTGGCCAACTGTAATGGGCATTGGGAAATCCTTTCCTTGCGGCGGCGGGGGGCTGTTTCGAGGGTGTCATGCCCCAAGGACCAGCGTGGTTCAACAGAAATTCAGACCCCTGTGACGATTTTGTATACCATGGTGTACAATTTTAGGTCAAAACATGAATGTCACTGTCACACAACCTCAACAAACCTTGATTGGCGAAACTGAACTATGCGGCGTATGTCTGTCCCGTATCGCCACACAAACACATCAAAACACGATCGAGCTGCGCATATGAAACATCTGATTCCTCTGGTCATGGCTGCCTTTGCCGCGCTCAGCGCGCCGGTTTCGGCCCAATCCCCGGTGGTTGTGGAACTGTTCACCTCGCAAGGGTGTTCATCCTGCCCGCCTGCGGACAAGCTGATGCATGAATTGGCCAAGCGGGACGACGTGATCGCGTTGGCCCTGCACGTGGATTATTGGGATTACATAGGCTGGAAGGACGAGTTTGCGCACCCGGCCAATGCCGATCGCCAGCGTGGCTATGCGATGGAGGCGGGAAGGCGGTCTGTTTACACGCCGCAAATGATCATCAACGGGACCACCGATATTGTAGGCGCGCGGCCGATGGAACTGTCCAAGGCGATTGCGGATCACAGCGCTCTGACCTCTCCTGTGACGCTCAACGCGATGCGGGACGGTGACGTGGTACGGATTAGGGCCACAACAGCGGCCCGCAACACTGGTATGCTGGTCCATATGTTGCGCATCGAACCCGAGCGTGTGGCCCGCATCACGCGGGGCGAAAACGCGGGCCACACGCTGACCTATGCCAACGTCACCGAAGACTGGAAAATCCTGCGTGAGTGGGACGGGGTGACTGATCTGGACCTTGAGGCGCAAGCCAGTGGCGACGCGCCCGTCGTTGTCATTGTACAGGTGGGCCGCCATGGCCCCATTCTGGCGGCCGCACAGATACAATAGGCACGGTTCGGTTTACGGCGGGCTTTCTCTGGCCGCAGATCAGACAGTGCCGCGCCAGCGCCGGGCCACCCACAACCATTGTTCAGGGTTCGCACGGATGCGCGCGCTGATGCTGTCATTCATGGCTTGGGTCATCGTGATCGGATCCGAATGTTCGATCGGAGCCTCCATCACACATTCAAATGACAGCCCGTCCGCGCCCCGCAGTCCATAGAACGGAATCAGCAAGGCATTATAGCGCAGAGCCAGTTCGGCGGCGGAGACCGCAGTGTGTGCCGGTTTGCCCATGAAATCCAAAACTGGCGCGCCGTGCACGTGTTGGTCAAAGAGCAACACCAGCTGCCCGCCAGCCTTGAGGTGGCGCACGAAACCGGCCGTTCCCTTGCGCCCCTTCGGAAACACAGGGCCACCAAAGGCCTGCATGGTGCGCACGTAGTGGGCGTTGAAATAAGGGTTCGCCATATCGCGATAAAGCCCGCCCACATCAAACCCACGCGACACCAGCGTCGCCCGTACGGCTTCGTAGTTTCCAAAATGCCCGGTGACCAGAACGACAGGCTGACCGCGTGCCACCGCCTGTTGCAGATGGTCAAACCCTTCGCCTTTGATCTCGGCCCCGTTCTGGCGGGCAAGGAGTTGTTTTGTCGAATAGTTTTCGATCAAAGTCCGGCCTGCATTGTCGAGGCTGGCATGCGCGATGCGTCGGTGTTCGGCATGGGGCAGGTGGGGCAGGATGAGTTCGAGGTTCTTTTGTGCACGGCGCATATACCCGGACACGGGCGCTATGAAACGAGACAGAACCTTGCCCATGAACGGCACGCGCCAACGATACGGCATCGCGAAGGCCGTTCCGATAAAGGCCCGCGCAAGCAAGTTGACCGCATAATACTCTACGCGCTTCTTGGGCGCTATGTTGGCAGGGTCTTGGGCCATGGACTTCTTTGCTTTTTAGTTTGTCGCTCAGGCAACACGTGTTTCTCTATGCCAGACATAAATCCCTGCCCCTGCGATCACAAGCGCGCCCAGCATGGTGAAGGCATCGGGGACCTCGCCAAACAGGACAAGCCCCCAGATCACAGCAAAGATCAGACCAGTGTAGTTGAAAGGCGCAAGCAGTCCTGCTTCGGCCATGCTCAGCGCGCGGATCAGCATCAACTGTCCTGCGGTGCCGACAGCGCCGATCAGGCACAGCAAAGAGATGCTGGTCAGGTTAAAGGTGGGCATGTGAAAGGGTAGGATCAGGGTCAGAATCACGGCACCAACCAACCCTGTGTAGAACAGCGATGTCCATACGTCTTCGTCGGGACCAAGGCGGCGGGTGATCAGGGTGTAGCTTGCAAAGCAAAACGCGGCGACCAGCGGCAGCAATCCGGCAGGTTGGAACACGTCCGTCCCGGGCCGGATCACGATAAGTGCGCCGACAAGCGCAACCGCAATCGCACCGATCCGCCGCGGCCCAAGCGCTTCTCCCAGAAAAAGCGCTGCGCCCAAGGTGATAAGCAGCGGGTTCATCGCCATCACCGCAGTTGCTTCTGCAAGGCCAATTTGACCCAAAGCCAAGAAGAAGAAAAATGTGGCCATCATAAGCAAGAGGGACCGGGTGATTTGCAGTTTTGGATAGGCACTGTGGGCCACCTGGCGCAAGCGCGGTGCAACCAGCACCAGAACGATGAGCATTTGCCCGGCATAGCGGGCCCAAAGGGCGGGAAGGGTCCCGGTCATCGGGCTGACGGCTTTGACTGCGACGTCCATAATTCCGAAACAAAAAATGGCCGCCACCGCCAGCAGAATGGCGCGTTTCGGCGGAGGCGTCTTGTTTGTCATCTTGGTGGCTTAGTGGGTTTTTACAAAGAAGGGAACGCGGTGCGCAGTTCTGTGCAAAGTATTTGAAAACCGGGACATTTTTTGGGGCCTTACCGCACGCAACGCATCCGGCGTGAACTGACCAAACAAGTTTGCGATCCGCAGGATCATTCGAAAACGGGTTCGCGCCCCCTTGCATGAAACATTCCAAGTCTCTGCCGCTTTGTGCCAGCCGGAGTGAGGGAAGAGCGCGGTCGCAAATGACACTCAGGCGTATCGCGGCCACCAAAGCGGCCTGCTTCGACGCAGGGGTGCGCCTATCCCTTAGGCATACGCGTATCACTCAGGCCCTTTTGGCTATCGCACAGCATCACTCTTCATCTGCGCTCAGCAGCATCAGGTCGCCCGCATTCTCCATATCCCGGATGACAGTTACGATCATGGCCATTGCGGCGTCTGTGTCGGCGGGGGTCGGAGTGCCTGCCTCGTTCACTTCTTCGCGCAGCTGATCGGCTAGACGGGCGGACATGTTTTCAAGGACGTATTCTACGCTGGCATCCATCCCCATTGATCCAGCGCCAGCAAGGGCAGTGATTAGATCAGCCTGATCGACATCGCGCAGAATGCGGGGGATGTCGCGGGGCGCAATGCGTTCGGGGATGTTTCCAAAGGTGAAAATAGCCTTGCGCACGGCATTCGCAAACCCCTCATCCGTCTCATCAAGGCCGGCCAGTACATCATCGCGTGTCATGGAAGTGGAGGAATTCAGGATCGCGCCGACACGTTGGACGGGGCCATCGTCAAAGGCGCTTACTGGGCGTGCATCCAACTGCGCGGCGAGGGACAGGCCAATCCGTTCCACGGCGTCTGGGCTGATGGCGCCGGTCTTGGACACGGCATAGGTAATCTGGCGCGCACGCGGCCCCGGCAGCTGGCCGAGTAGAGCAGCGGCCTTTTTCACGTCAAGCTTGGACAGCATGACGGCAGCCACTTCGACACTTTCGTCTTTCAGAACGGGCACCAGCAGGTCGTTGTCCGTTTCGCGAATCCGGGCCCAGGGGTTGCCGCCTTCGCGCACACCGGCTTCTTTTCGCAGGCGGGCGGCAGTCTGCGGGCTGATCTTACCGTCCAGAGCAGTCAGCGCCCCGGCCATGCCGCCAGGAAAGCGCAAGCCGATGCGTTCAACTTCGGCGGCAAATTCGGACACTACAGAGGACAGCGTATCCCGATCCACCACGCGCATCGACCCCATCGCCTTGGTCAGGTGGGCCTGCAATTCTTCCGGCAGTTCCTCAAGCGGAATGTCCGCGCCCTCGTTCAATATCAAACGCACGACGATCGCCGCCTTGGCCCGCTGGCTCAGACGCATGGGGGGCAAAGAAGAACCGCCGCCCGGCTGCACGATGGCAGGGGCGGCGGACACGGGTACCAGATCGGTCATGTCCTGCCTTGAAACTATTTCCGGACATTTCTGGCAGGCAATGGTTGAAAAACTCTCAACCGCGATCGGGCAAGATCAATAGTTGTAGGTCGTGCCGGACTGAATTGCGTCGCGCAAAGACGTCTCGGCCCAAGTGCCGGCACCGCCGCGGGCCTGGATTTCACGCAGTTGCGTCATGGCGGCAACCTTGTCACCCTCGGCAACCTTGCCCTGACCCATGTAAGAGCGGGCGAGAATGTTGTTGGAGTTCACGGTCAGGGCCTGCTCATAATAAAGATTGGCCTGTTCCAGATTGCCCAGCTTGCGCGCCGTAAAGCCGCGATAAGTCAACACCCGATCATCCAACTGGTCGGGCATCTGATCAAGAACGTCGATGGCCTCACCATAGCGGCCTGCATAGGCCAGTTCACGCACGGCCTTGTAAAGGGTGTCGCTGTCGAGATGAGATGTTTTGTCGGGGCGCACGCACTTTTTGATGTCTGCATCCCACACGCCGTTCACCGGCTTGGAGAAACGGACGTATTTCTTGATTTCCGGATCCCACTGTTCTGCCTTCAGGCAGTTTTGGGTAGTCTCGGTTTTCTTTGGCTTGCTTTCGTTATCGTCACCCGCTGCGAACGACGCCGTTGGCAGGGCAAGGGGCAAGGCAATGACGGATGTCAGGATCAGGGTACGTAGCATGATGGTCTCTCCGGTTTGGACGCGCTTGAGCGTAAGATAAGGGAATAACCCCGCGCGTCCCGGTTTTATGCGATCACGAAACCGTTTTTTTGCCGAAGGTGTTTTAGCTGGTGGTCGGCAGGCAGGATTTGGTGCCTGCGTCATAGGTGGTACCAGCAGCGCAGGACATGGCTTGCTGTTCGATCTTGCCGTAATTGCAGCCTTCTGCCAGCGCCAAAGCGGGGGCGAGGGTGAGTGCAAGGGCCACTGCGAGCGTCTTGGTCTTCATCAGTCGTCTCCTTCAGGTTTGAGGTGACGTAAGGGTAGGGCAGATCGGGCTGGGTTCAAAACGAATTATTGTCATGGACGCATCGAGATGCACCCAACTGCCCAATTTCCGCGCGGTTTTCGTCAGGCGAAGACGCCATAGGCCGGTCGTTATTAGTCCCCAAACACCCGAGCAAAGATCGTGTCGACATGTTTGGTGTGATAGCCGAGGTCGAACTTTTCTTCGATCTCTTCAGCACTCAACGCCGCCACAACATCTGCATCGGCCAAAAGTTCTTCTTTGAAATCCGTGCGATGTTCCCAGACCTTAAGCGCATTGCGCTGGACGTAAGTGTAGGCGTCCTCGCGGCTCACCCCAGCTTGGGTCAGGGCCAGCAGCACCCGTTGGCTCATCACGAGGCCGGGGAACTTGTTCATGTTTTCCAGCATGTTGTCGGGGAAGATTAACATCTTGTCGATCACGCCGGTCAGGCGGGACAAGGCAAAATCCAGAGTGATCGTCGAGTCCGGGCCAATCATCCGCTCAACAGAGGAATGCGAGATGTCCCGTTCATGCCACAGGGCCACATTCTCCATCGCGGGGATCACGGCGGCGCGCACCATGCGGGCGAGTCCGGTCAGGTTTTCGGTCAGCACCGGGTTTTTCTTGTGCGGCATCGCGGACGAGCCTTTCTGGCCCATGGAGAAAAATTCTGCCCCTTCCAGCACTTCGGTGCGCTGCATGTGGCGAATCTCAATGGCGATGTTCTCGATACTCGAGGCGATGACACCCAAAGTGGCAAAGAACGCCGCGTGCCGGTCACGGGGGATTACCTGCGTGCTGATCGGTTCTGGCACGAGGCCAAGCTTTTCACAAACATGTTCTTCGACGGCTGGGTCGATATTGGCGAATGTGCCCACCGCGCCGCTGATTGCGCCTGTGGCCACTTCTGCCCGGGCATCGCGCATGCGGCTGAGGTTCCGGTCCATCTCTGCATAAAAGCGCGCAAAGGTCAGGCCCATTGTTGTGGGTTCTGCGTGAATGCCGTGGGAGCGCCCTATGCGGACCGTGTCTTTGTGCTCGATCGCGCGGCGTTTCAGGGCGGCAAGGAGCCCTTCGATATCCTTGATCAGCAAGTCGGCGGCGCGGGTCAGCTGGACATTGAAGCAGGTGTCCAGCACATCCGAACTGGTCATGCCCTGGTGAACAAAACGCGCCTCGTCGCTGCCGACATGTTCGGCGAGGTGCGTGAGGAATGCGATCACGTCATGTTTGGTGACGGCCTCGATCTGGTCAATGCGGGCCACATCGAATTCGACGTCCTTTGCTTTCCAGACGGCGTCGGCATTCTCGCGCGGGATCACTCCCAGATCGGCCATGGCGTCGCAAGCGTGTGCCTCAATCTCGTACCAGATTTTGAACTTTGTGGCAGGCTCCCAGATCGCAACCATGTCGGGACGGGAATAACGTGGGATCATAGGATATGCCTTTCGTTTTAGCTTTGCCCGCCTCTTAGAATGGGCCTGAGACGTATACAAGGCCGACCACCTTGGGCGATTTTCCGCCGGTCCGGGAATGGAACACAATTCTGCCCATATTGCGCATAAGATTGAGGCAGGAACACAATTCTGCCCAAGAGGACATCATGCAACTCATCAAAATTTTTGCAGTTTCGGCGTTGGCGTTAGGCGCACCCGTTCTGACCGATTCCATCGGTTTGACGGATAATGCGTCGGCCTACGCCAAGAACGGTAATGGTGGCGGCAATGGCGGCGGCAACGGCGGGGGTAATGGCGGCGGCAACGGTGGCGGCAATAGCGGCGGCAAGAGCGATGGAGGCGGAAAAGGCAAAAGCAGCGACAAAGGATCCAAAAACGAGTCCAAAAGCGCCAGCAAGGGCAACGGAGGCGGACAGGGCAATTCGGCCACACGCGGCAATCGCAAGAGCCTTGGTGAAATGCTGGGGCTGAAACCAAAATCAAACAAACAAAACAGAAGCAGCGGTAAGACGAGCAGGACGGCCAGTAAGCCTGCAAAAGCCAAGTCACGACCCGCAACAGGACCCACAGTGACCGCGTCGATCCGCCCGCCCAAACAAAAGCCGGTACAGGCGCAACTTAAGGGCCTGAATTCGCTCAACCGGAACATCAACGGGTTGATGAATTCAAACGATCCAAAGATGGTCGGGTTCCGCGCCTATGTTGAGGCAAGCGCAATGCTTGTCGAGGATCAGGAGGCACTGGCTGCTGCGCTCGAGACATTTGGGCCAACTCTGGAGAAGTACGGTACGCTATTGGACGGTCTGGGATATGACGTTCCGGCAAACCTAATGGAACTCGAGACGCTTTCCGACCTGTTGAATAAACAGGCGACTGCGCCGCAACCATCCATCGCAGACTTTCCCGATCAAGAGGCATATCAAAAGGCTCTCGACGCTTGGAATGAAGATAAAACCATCGGGGATGAACCTGTAATCGACGACTTCGTTGATCAAGACGCCTATGACATGGCGGTAAACGAATGGAGCGCGGACAAGGTTTCGGCCGAGGCGGCGCTTGAAGGCTATGACGAGGTGTCAGATGCGTTCGAGGCCGTGGAAGAGGCGCAGGAAGCCGTCGATGAGGGATTGATAGCCACGTCGGACGAGGCTCTGACACAGGCAATCGTCGACGGGTGGAATGCAACAGGTGCTCGCCCGACCACCGAAGAGGACGTTACGCCAGAGGTGTTTGATTGGGTCAGCGAAAAAATGGGCGTTGGTGAAGATCAGGACGGCTTGATCGATGACTACATCGCACAGCAGCCCGCAACCGAAGAGCCGGTGACCGACGAAACAGTGATCGATGAGGCGCAGGTCGACACAGGGGAAACAGATATTATCGAAGAAAGCTGAGCCACCCCCTCCAAGGGCAAGACCGACGGCGCGCGCAACTTTCTGTTTGCGCGCGCCGTTGCGTTCTGTGCCAATGCTAACCGAGTTTGATGCCCCGGAGTGGTTTTGATGATCCGCATTGTCTTGTGCGCCGTGACAGCCACCTTGCCCACGCTTGGACTGGCTGATCCGGACTGGACCCGCTTGATGGGCGCCGAAATCCGCACGGCCCTGACCGGGCGCACGCTGGTGTACCTCGACAAAGACGACCCGACACAGCGCGTGGATACCATTCAAGACTTCCGCGCTTCGGGCGCGACGCTTTACACCTTCAAGGGACGCGAAAGCTGGGGATACTGGCGGGTCGAAAACGATCAGTATTGCAGCCAATGGCCCCCTAATGACCTTTGGACCTGCTACGCACTGGAACGGGATGGCGAGTCTGTGCGCTTTGTCGGAGAACGGGACGATATTGCGGTGGCCCAATATGCCGACTGAACGGGTACTGGCGGACTTTCTGGGACGGTGGGAGATCGTGCGCCAGATCACACCGGCAGACGGACCGCCTGCCGCATTCAGCGGCTATGGAACATGGCAGGCCGAGGCGGGTGGGGCGATCTACACCGAAACGGGCGTACTGCAGCTTCAGGGCGCAGCCCCGATGACCGCCGAACGGAAATACATCTGGAGCGAGGACCTGTCGGTTCAATTTGAGGACGGCCGGCCATTTCATACCGTGCCCGCGTCCGGAGGCCAGGACACGCATTTCTGTGATCCCGACACCTATCTTGTTTCATACGATTTCAGCGATTGGCCCGCATTCACAGTGCGCTATGACGTGACGGGACCACGCAAGGATTATGTGATGATCAGCAGGTATCGACGCGCCAATGCGCCCTGAGCGCATGTCCTTTGCGCTTGCAGAAAAGTGACCGTCTTGGCACAACACCGTCAGCAAATTCATATGACAAGGCGAGAGTTCATGGAGCAAACGTGGAATAACAAAGTGCTGAGCGACGTTTTTGGTGCTGATGAGGGCCTTGGCCTGCGCATCAAACAGGTGGCATTGGTGCTGGTCGGGGTGCTTGTTCTGGCTGTGGCGGCCAAGATCAAAGTGCCAATGTGGCCCGTGCCGATCACAATGGGCACCTTTGCAGTGCTGACCATCGGGGCGGCCTATGGCGCGCGTCTGGGGCTGGTGACAATCTTTGCCTACATGATCATCGGCGCGCTGGGCTTTGACATCTTTGCAAGCTCTTCGGCGGAAGCGTCGGGGCTGACATACATGATGGGCGGCACTGGCGGCTATCTGGTGGGCTATGTGCTGGCGACGCTTGCGCTGGGCGCGCTGGCGCAACGCGGTTGGGATCGTTCAGTGGGCTGGATGGCTCTGGCGATGCTGATCGGTACCGTGCTGATTTATGTGCCGGGTCTTCTGTGGCTGGGTCAGCTTTATGGCTGGGACAAGCCGATCCTCCAGTGGGGGCTCACTCCATTCCTGATCGGAGATGCGCTCAAACTGGCGCTGGCGGCAGTGGTTCTGCCAACGGTCTGGAAGATGGTAGGCGACGCACGTCGCTGACATTATTGATTTCAAAACGAAAAGGGCCGGTGCGGTGCACTGGCCCTTTTTTTGTGGCTGGACAGTTCGTGTGCTTTGGTCCTGAATAGCTGAAGTGAGTTGTATGGGAGTGATCGCTTTGAAGAGAAACGCTTTCTATCGCGGAGGGCTTGCGATTTGTCTGGCCGCGCAGCTTGCAATCGGAGCGGCCCAAGCCGGGACCCCGGTTGTTTATGAAGACGATGGTCGGGCGCTGTTCAAACTAGAAGTGCCTGACTTCTGGACCCTGCGCACAGGTGGCTTGCGCGATCTGGAGGGGCCAGACGCCGATGACATCCGCGATGTCTCACGGGTTTTTGGCATGACGGCAGATGCGCATCCGGGCGTCTGGGTCGGGGTGATTTCGCCCCATGGTGTTTCCAACTTTGACGAAGCACGTGAATACCTGCAAGACATTGGACCCTTTCTGGTCCAAGAGGCTGAGGCCGAAGAACCCAAATCTCGCCAGATCGGCGGCCTTCCGGCACGCAGCATCGCAGGCACGGGGCGCCGCGACGGCAAAAACGTCGCGTTCACCGCACTTGCCATCGACCTGCCAAGCAACCGGATGGTCATCGCCGTCGTTGTTCTGGAAGCGGGCGTAGATCAGGAACCCATCGCGGACATCAACCGCATGTTGGCATCGATCAGGTCAATCCGATGAAGGTGACGAACATGACGTGCAAAAAAAGTTTCTCCAAGCTGATGACACTGGCTTTTGCCGGTTCGCTGGCTCTTGCGGGCTGTGACGGCACCGGTGTTTCGACATCTGGCGCGGTCTATTACGACTCGATGCTGTGGAACGACTACTACTATGGCAGCTATCGCCCCGGTTATCGCCCACCGCCAGACCGACCTGATAGACCGGATCGCCCGGACAGACCCGTGCGTCCGCCCGGTGGTGGAATTGACCCTGGTTTCTCCCGTCCGCCTGCGGCCCGCCCGCCGGCACACCGTCCGGCAGGAGGTGGGGGGCGCGGTCGCCGCTAAGTCGCGGCCTGCGCCTCAGCCAGCTCGGTGATCACGGTCGAGCTTTTTTCCAGCGTCCGATGCACAGGGCATTTGTCGGCGATTTCGAGAAGGCGCGTACGCTGATCCGCGTCCAGCGCACCGCGCAGCGAAATCACCCGCTTCCACGTGTCGATTTTGTCGCCGCTTGCGGTGTCTGCATCCTGTGCATGCACCTTGTCGTGGCTCACGTCCACCGACACATGCTCCAGCGGCCAGCCTTTGCGCCGGGCATACATGCGGATGGTCATTGAGGTACAGCCGGCAAGCCCGGCGCTCAGCAGCCCGTACGGCGACAGGCCCTGATTTGTGCCGCCATAGGCGCGCGGTTCGTCTGCAAGAACGTGGTGACGCGTACCGTGGGTAATGTCCTGAAGGAACCCGTTCGGGTCCGCTTCGGAGCTGCGAACGATGCCTTCGGGCGCGCCAATGGGCGGGGCTGGTGGTTTCAACGCCAGATACTTTTTGGCCCATGTCGCAATGATGTCTGCGGCGTATTCCGCATGTTCGGCGCGAGTAATCAGGTGGTCGGCGTCGTCGAGCGTGACAAAGCTTTTGGGATGTTTGGCGGCTAGAAATATCTGGCTGGCATTCTCGATCCCCACGATGGCGTCGCCGGGGGCATGGAGCACCATCAGGGCTGCGTGCAGTCTCGCGATCGATGAGGCCAGCGCCTCGCTTGCCACATCCTCAACGAAGGTCTGACCGATGCGAAACGGACGCCCGCCAAGAGACACCTCAGCTTCGCCTTTGGCGGCAATCTCTGGCAGGGCATCGGCAAAGTTGTGGGTTACATGGCCCGGATCAAAGGGGGCGCCAAGGGTGGCTACGGCCTTAATCTGGGGCAGGTTGGCTGTCGCCTTCAAAACAGCGGCACCGCCTAACGAATGGCCGATCATCAGGGTGGGCGGCATGTTGCGTTCTTCCAGGTAAGCCACCGCGCGCTCGAGGTCTTATACGTTTGAGGTGAATGAGGTGTTCGCAAACTCACCGTCACTGTGGCCGAGGCCTGTGAAGTCAAAACGCAAAACCGCAATGCCCAGCGTGGTCAGGCGGGCTGCGATCCGGCGGGCAGCGGGGATATCCTTGCCGCAGGTAAAGCAGTGGGCAAAAACGGCTGTGGCCAGATGCGGGCCGTCAGGCAGATCAAGGCGCGCATCCAGCGTACCTGCATGGCCGGGGAATGAAATGCGTTCGACTGGCATGGGCGTGATCCTTCGTGCTCGCCCTGAAGGTGGGGGATGCAGGGCCAACTGTGAAGGGGGGTGTAATATGGGTGACGGTGTTGTGTAGGACATGCTTCAGAACACCACCAGCGGTTTCAAGACGCTCTCTGTTAAATGGTCAGGGCGACTTTCGGATCAGTTCGCCTTTTCAAGCTTTTTGTAGTATTTGCCCACTTCGGATTTCATCAGCTTGTCCAACTCGTCGTGCAGCGCCTTGGACTTGCGCAATTCGGCGTCGTAAAGGTTCCCAAGCTGTTTTTCGTTTTCCGTGCCGCTAGCCTTGTCGACTGCCGCCAAAATAGCTGTTTCGGTGATCTTGCCGGAGACCTTTTCCGAAATGTTTTTAGCAATATCAGGCCCATGCTTGACCAGAACCATGGTCAGGTTTGCCTCGTCCGGATAGAGTTTTCGCAGCATGTCTGGTGAACCCTTGAGGTATTTGGAGTGAACTAGTTTACCTACGACCTGGGCGGTTCGGTTGGGGCGATCCGCATTGAACTTGGAAATTGCCTTGCCAAAAGTCCCATTTAACAACCCGGCGGTTGCAGCCTTAAAGAATGCGTCCTGAAAATCTTTGCCAGTGACTTTGCCCTTTTCTATGCCCGTTTTGAGCAACATGAACGTCTCTTTGGCCATGTTTTCCATGTACGCCTGACCCGCCCCGGATTTCAGGAACTTGGTGATCAGTTTGTCGATGGCTTCTTTGGGGATCTTGTTGGTACCCAGTTTGGAAAACATCTGCACAGAAAAATCGCCTGCGAATTTTTTGGCCATGGCCGGCCCTAGTTTGCCTGTGATGGCCGACGCGGCACCGGCAAAGAACATGTCCAAGGCTACTTTTTTGGCGGCACCTTCAAACGTGACGTTGTTACCCGCGAGGACTTCGCCCACTTGATTGGCGCTGGTTTTGACACCTTGCACGGCCACGGAGGCGAGGATCTGGGCCTCGTAGGGTTTGATCTTGCCCTTGGATTGGATGACGATTTGCGCGGTGGCATAGACTTCGACCACAGCAAAAGCGGTGTCGCTCACGATTTCAAGGCTGCCTGCAAAGACGCTGGCTGTACCAATGCGCGCGTTGATATAGGTCTTGAACGCTTTCACGCCCTTGTTATGCGCTTTGACAGCCTTTGTTTCCTGCGCGCTGATCTTTTCCCAGTTGGGTTTGGAACTTGTGGTCAAAGACTTGAGCGACTTGGCCTCGATCCATGCCGCGTGGATCGCGCCCCAAGGGGGCTCTGCCTTGTTGTTAGCCCAACGGACCGTGAACTCCGTCATCTGCATCATGAAGCCGTCGGCGCCGAGCATGGTCTTTTCTGCATCTTTGCAGAAATCTTCCCAAACATCGGCCTGACTGATCAAACCATCTGCGCGATCGGAGAATTTCCTGAGCATCTTGGCCTGCTGCTTCTCGAATTCTTTAATCGTGACGTATTTGACCTTACCGCCTTCTTTGATCTCGACCCGGTTGGCGAGTTCTTTCATGTTCGCGTCATGCTTCGCTTTGAGTTTGGCAAAGCCTGCCTTCCAAGTCCGACCACCGGGATCGACAATACCATCGGGCTTCTTGAAGCCGCATGCGGATTTTTGAAAAGCACGGATCGCCTTGATCATCCCGGCGTTCACCTTGCCGTCGAGAGGCACGCTGAAACCATTTGCTATCAGGAAAAGCTGCACCATTTTGACGTCGTCGGCTTTGTTGGCGACGGGTTTGAACTTTTCGCCCTTCTTGTCAGCTTTGGTAATACGGTTCTTGTCTCCGACGGGGGCTGCAATTGCGAGGCTCAAATTTAAACTCCTAAGTCATGTTCAAACAGCTGCCGCAGGGCAGAACAGGGCTCGAATAATTGCCCGTTATTATCGGAAGCTAGGTAAAACTGAGCAAATTCTGAAGGTAAGGAATTCCATACGCATTGGACCGCAGGATCACGCCGAAAACTGGCGTATTTGCGAAAGTGATGGGAACGACTTTGCGAATTCAAAGTTGGTGCAAGGCAAACTCAGCTAATTTTGGACGCGTGCCACACGTTCTTGACCGTCATGTAATTCTCAACACCTTCCGTGCCCCCCTCGCGCCCCGTACCGCTGGATTTCACACCCCCAAAGGGCGTTTCGGGCATCGAGGCCTCAAGCGTGTTGATGCTGAGGTTACCCACTTCCACCTCATCAATCATGCGATCGATATAGTCGGCGCGGTTCGTAAATCCGTACCCTGCAAGTCCAAAGGGCACTGCATTTGCCGCTGCGATGGCCGCGTCCAATGACGCCACGGGGTTCACAATCGCCACGGGGCCAAAGGGTTCTTCCTGCATGATACGCGCGTTATCAGGGACGTTCAGCAACACAGTGGGTTCAAAGAAATATCCGCAATTGCCGCTTGCGGCGCCGCCCGTGGCAACAGTCGCGCCCTTGGCGCGGGCGTTTTCAACCAGTTCTGTCAGTGCAGGCACGCGGCGGTCGTTGGCCAGCGGGCCCATTTCGACACCTGCATCCATTCCGTTGCCCACAACGGTCGCAGCGGCACGGGCGACAAACACCTCTGAATATTGATCAAATATGTCTTCGTTCACGAAAAACCGCGTGGGCGAGGTGCAGACCTGACCGGCATTGCGCATCTTGCGCACGGCACCGGATTGGGCGGCAGTCTGCACATCCGTATCTTCGCACACGATGACAGGGGCATGCCCGCCCAACTCCATCAGAACAGGGGTCATATGACCCGCCGCGAGGGTGGTCAGGTGACGGCCCACTGCGGTCGAACCTGTGAACGCAACCAAACGCACCGGATCTTGCGGGATCAGATGGCCGGAAATCTCTGCCGGGTTGCCAAAGACAAGGTTCAGCACCCCCGCAGGCAGGCCCGCATCCTCAAACGCCTTGACGATATGCACGGCACCGGCGGGCGTTTCCTCTGCGGCCTTAAGAATGATGGAACAGCCCGACGCCAATGCACCGGCGATCTTACGGGCCGGTTGGCTCATCGGGAAATTCCACGGGGAAAAGGCGGCGACCACGCCAATGGGCTGATGATGGACGGAAAACTTGTGCCCGCGAGCAGCTGGAATAACCCGGCCATAGGCCCGCATCGCTTCGCCCGCGTCCCATTCGAAAAATTCGGCACCACGGATCACCTCAAGGCGGGCTTCGGGCAGGGGCTTGCCATGCTCAAGGGTGATGGCTTGGGCAATCTCCTCTTGCCGTTCGCGGATCAACGCTGCGGCGCGCAGGATCGTATCGGCGCGCTGGCGGGGGGACGTGCGGGACCATAGGCGAAATCCGGCGACGGCCGCCTCCAGCGCATCATCCAGATCGCTGATGCTGGCACAGGGCAACCGCCCGACCTCTTCTTCGGTGGCGGGATTGATCACGGGCATATCTGACGCCGCTGACCGCCACGCGCCTGCAATAAAGAGTTTTAGCTCTGGATACATGAAACCCGCGCCTCCCAACGCCCTATGCACTTAACTCACGCTGGCCTCGACAGCGCTTCAAGCGGATTGTCAGAATACTGGTATCAGTTTGGGGCATACCCGGGCTCATTTCGCCTCTGCCGCGCGGTGCAGTGCGGCGCGGAATGCGCGGCCCGCCGGGGACAGTTCATCGTCCGCGCGCAAGGACACACCAATCGGTCCCTGACCAAACGGCACGGTCCAGTCCAGCGCCATCAAATGCCCGTTGGCCACGTCCTGCGCCACCACTTCGGCAGGCATCAATCCGACCAGATCGCGCGATTGCAACAGCGCACGGTTGGCAAGGTAAGACACGCTTTCAATGCTCATAGGCGGCACATATTGCTGCTGCCCGACAAAGAAATGATCAACCTGACGGCGCAACGTGGTCTCTAACGGCGGCACGATCCAGCCAAAGGGCATTGTCTGTGCAAAGGTGACATCGCTTTGGCCAGCCAGAGGATGATCGGGGCCGACGACCGCCAAAATGCGATCCTCTAACAGCTTTTCCTGCCTGATCTTGTCGCGGTGACGATGGGCGGGCAGGCGGCCCACGACCATGTCGATTTCACCCGAAAGTAGTCCGGGCATCAGCACCTCATTGGTGCCTTCGGTGATCTTGACGGCCACATTGGGACGCTCGGCCAGCAGAATGTCGATGGCACGCGGCAACAGGCTTGTTGAGGCGGCCAGCAGCGTGCCGACCACAACACGGCCCGCATTGCCTTCGTTCAAGTCATCAAGCTCTTGGGCTGCATTGGAAATCTGGGCAAAGATCAACTTGCCATGACGGATCAGGCTCTCACCGGACACGGTCGGCACCACGCCGC
This sequence comes from Tateyamaria sp., assembly GCF_039945315.1. Classification (GTDB taxonomy): domain Bacteria; phylum Pseudomonadota; class Alphaproteobacteria; order Rhodobacterales; family Rhodobacteraceae; genus Tateyamaria. Next base: position 66,752 of record NZ_JBDUXB010000005.1, read on the forward strand.
GATTGGTGCGGTTGAACAGTTTGACCTCGAAATCCAACTCAAGGTCCTGAATCATCTTGGTCGCGGCAGGTTGCGAGATGCCAAGTTCGCGCGCCGCGTTTTGAATGTTGCCATGCACACCCACAGCCACCAACAGGCGCAATTGGCGCAACTTCAGGCGGGTCAACGCCCGGTCCACAATGCGCGAATGGCGCCCGATCACAACGTGACCGCCGCACTGAGTTGGTCCAGCTTGGCCACCACACTCATCGCCGCAAGGGCCGAGGATCGCGGGTTGTCGGGTAGGGCCTTGCCGCTGATCTGGAACTGAAATGTGCCGAAATCGCCCGCGGCGGTGACCTCGTGAATGTTGTGGCTGATGTCGGCGTCCGCAATCAGCTGAACGCGGGTGTCATCAAAGCCCAATCCCGCCAGCGCCACGGCAGCAGCGACATTGGCGTTCTTGGGATAGGCAAGGGCGGCTTGCCGCGCGGTGCCCTCGAAATGGGTGTGTGCGCCCTGCGTCAGCCCGGCAAGGTCCAGCACGTCGTCTGCAGGAGAACCGATCCAACCCTGTGGCGGCTTGCGGCCCGTATAGGTGACAGTGTCCAACGTGCCGATACGCGCCGCACGCAGACAATCCAGTGCACCAATTGCGCCGCTCGCCAGATGCAGCTTTGACTGTCCTTGACGGGCCGCAACGTCCAGCGCCTCCGCCGTTACCTGATCCGCCAGCGCCCCAAGCGAAACGGTGATCACGTCCGTACCGCGCGCCAGCAAAGCCGGGCCATAGGCGGCCAATGCCGTGTGCCCCGCGCAATCGATCATCACGTCGATATCCGCAGGCAAGGCATCAACAGACCCAAACTCAAACGGCACATTGTCGCGGGCGCGTTCGGGGCGCAGCAGCACTGCCACCACCTCATGGGTGCTGGAGCCAAGAGCATCTGTGACATAGCGGGCAATGGCACCCTGACCGATCAATCCGATTTTCATGCCCTAAACCTATGCCAGCACCCACAAAATCGAAACCCAAAAGGCGTGGGTATTCGCATATGAAATATCCAATTGTAGGATTTCACCTTGGATTTAGGGCGCAACTTCGCGTCTTGTGGCAGGTAATCCCAATGGAACCTCGCCATGAACTACACCAAACACGATGCCAAAGCCTACGCGCGCGAAAACATGACCGGCATCTGGGCCGCCGCCCTCAATCCGTTCAACGACGACCTCTCTCTGGATGAGGCAGGGTTGCGCTCAAACATCCGGCATTGGATCGACGATCTGGACATTCAGGGGCTGTTTGTGGCCGGGAAGCAGGGCGAATTCTTCTCTATGAGCCTGGAGGAACGCAAACGCAATTTCGAGATTGCCGTGGATGAATGTGCAGGCAAGGCGGGGGTGATTGTCTCGGTTTCTGACCAGAATATGGACACCGCGCTGGATCTGGCTCGGCACGCTCAGAACTGTGGGGCGGACTATATCGTCGTGCACGCGCCTGTGCTCAGCTTTGTGCATGATCGAGGCGAAGTTTTATATCAATATTACAAGCGCTTCTGCGACGAAATTGAAATCGGTATCGCGATGTGGAGCCATCCCGACAGCGGCTATCTGATGCAGCCCGAGGAATGCGCACGCATCGCCGAATTGCCCAATATCGTGGCCATCAAATACTCCGTCCCGCGTGAAATGTATGTACGGCTGACCCATATGGTGGGCGACAAAATCCATGTCTCCACTTCGGCAGAACACGAATGGCTCGACAATATTCTGGAATTGGATTGGAAGCTTTACCTGTGCTCCTCGCCACCCTACCAGCTGCAAAGCAGCCAAGACCAGCGGATGAACGAATACACACAGCTTGCGTTCAACGGTCAGGCCGACGAGGCGCGCCGCGTCTTTGACAGCCTCGCGCCCGTGCGCGACGCCATGGCGCGCACACGGCCCCCCGGCAAACCCACCGCCTTCGGCAAATACTGGCAGGAACTGCTGGGTCAACGGGGCGGACGGGTGCGCGCGCCCATGCTGGAACTGACACAGGCCGAAAAAGACACCATTCGCGCAGCCTTTGAAGACTGCGGGCTCATGCGCTAGGCTTGGCTCAAACACACGCGATATAAACAAATCAGATACCTACATGCGGACATAGCCTTTGCGGAAGGCACCAATACCGCCAAGGGTTTTGAAAAAGGGGAGAGAACCATGACAAAGCTCAAAGCGTTCAATTTTCAAAAGTGGATCGACGACCACCGTCACCTGCTGAAACCCCCTGTCGGCAACAAGATGGTGTTTGAAGATAGCGACATGATGGTCACCGTCGTGGGCGGGCCGAACAAGCGCACCGACTATCACGACGATCCAGTCGAAGAGTTCTTTTACCAACTCGAAGGGGACATGCTGCTCAAACTCTTTGACGGAGAAGAGTTTTACGACGTCCCGATCCGTCAGGGCGAGGTGTTCCTGCTGCCCCCGCATGTGCGTCACTCTCCGCAGCGGCCACAGGAAGGGTCCGTTGGACTGGTGATCGAACCCAAGCGGCAGGCAGGACAACTGGACGCCATTGAATGGTACTGCTTTAATTGCGGCACGCGGGTCCACCGCGCTGCAATGCAACTGAAATCCATCGTCACCGACCTGCCGCCCGTCTATGAAAAATTTTATGCCTCTGAAGAGGCCCGCACATGCCCGAACTGCAACACAGTGCATCCGGGAAAGGAACCGCCTGAAGGCTGGGTCAAACTTTAAAAACAATAGGGAACACCATGAAAAACTTCACAAATATCGTCGCAAGCACAGCGATCCTCGCGGCTTCGGCACTCACCGCGCAAGCCAATGAATTCCGTCTGGGCCTGATCACACCTCCGCCCCACATCTGGACCAAGGCCGCCGAAGCCTTTGGTGCAGAACTGGCCGAAGCCTCGGGCGGTGCGCACTCAGTCTCCGTTTTCCCGGCCCGCCAATTGGGCAACGAGGCCGAGATGCTGCAACAGCTTCAGACAGGCGCGCTTGATATGGCGTTCATGACAGTGGCTGAAGTGTCCAACCGGGCACCTGAATTGGGTGCATTCTATGCGCCTTACCTCGCAGATGACATCGGGCACGCGGGTCGTATCCTGCGCTCGGACACGGCCAAGACACTTCTTGAACCCCTCGCCGGAGACGTGGGTGTCGTCGGGGTTGGGTACGGCATGGCCGGTCTGCGCCAGATCGTTGCGCGGGGCGACGTGAACAGCGCCGAGGACCTCGCAGGGCTCAAGCTGCGCATCACCCCCTTCACGCCAATCCTTGATTTCTACAACGCAATCGGGGCCGCCCCGACGCCCATGCCGCTGCCGTCTGTCTATGACGCGTTGGCCAACGGGCAGGTGGATGCCATCGACATGGACGCCGAATTGATCTGGGTGCTGAAATACTACGAACACGCCGACACAGTTGTGCAGTCCGATCACATGATGTTCCCCATGGTCGGCCTTGTGTCGGCCCGTGTCTGGGCTGGTCTGTCCGAAGAAGACCGCACATTGGTTGGCGATCTGATGGCAAAATACGTCGACAGCACCATCGATTCATATGTCGAAAAAGAGGCAAGCTGGCTCGAACAAATCGCGGGCACAGGCAAAACCTACACCAAGGTGGACGCATCTTTCTTTGGCGGCGCAATCGAGGAGTGGAACACAATCTGGTCCGAAAAAACCTCCTCGCTTGACGCCCTGCGCGCGACTGCGGCAGAAACACAGTAACGATATCAAACGACTAAAGGGGGGCGCAGGGGCAACCTGCGCCCCTTTGTCGTGAAAGGACCAGGTATGCTGTTTCGCCTTTCCGCCCTGTGGGCGCGGATAGAACTGACTTGTGCGGCTCTGCTTGCCGTCTGTGTGACCGGTCTGATCCTGCTCAACGTAGTGACCCGGACGGCTGGCAATGCGTTGTTCTGGGTGGACGAACTGGCGATTTACGCGATGGTCTGGATGACTTTTCTGGGGGCGTCCGCAGCACTCCACCACCGCAATTCGGTGTCCATCACACTTCTGACAGATGCCGTGCCGGACTCCGTCCGCCGGATCATCGACAAGATCGTCGATATCATCGTTTTCGCCTTTGCACTGGCTATGCTGTGGCTCTGCTGGCGCTGGTTCTTGCCGCTCGACATCGCGCGTGCAGGGTTTGACCGGACCGCCTTTCAGGGGGCGACGTTCAACTTTATCTACGCCGAACCGACGCTGACACTGGGCTTGCCCAAATATCTGTTTTGGCTGGTCATGTGGGTCTTTGCCCTTGGGGCGACGCTGCACGCCACCATGCATCTGCTTTCCAAGCCCAGGGCCGCAAAATGAGCCCGGTCGTCTTTGCCGCCACGCTGCTGCTGTCGGTTCCCATCGCGCTGGTGCTGGGCGTTACAGCGATCTGGTATATCTGGGACAGCGGCAACACGATCCTTTATGACAGTTTCGCGCAAAAGATGTTCGCAGGGCTCGAAAACTACGGGTTGCTGGCGATCCCACTCTTTATGCTTACGGGTGAGTTGATGAACGAAGGGGGCATGACGCGCCGTCTTATCGCGCTGGCGCGTGTGTTCGTGGGCGGCTTTCGCGGGGGGCTGGCATATATCAATCTTCTGGCCAACATGTTCATGGCCGCCATCATCGGATCGGCCACAGCGCAGATCGCCGTGATGTCACGCGCCATGGTCCCAGCGATGGAGGAAGAGGGCTACGACAAAGGCTTTGCCACCGCCACCACCGCGGCAGGTGGCCTGCTCGCCCCAGTGATCCCACCGTCTATGATGTTCGTGATCTTTGGTGTTCTGGCGCAGGTCCCGATTGGCGAGATGTTCGTGGCCGGGATCATTCCCGGACTACTGCTGGCCGTTGCCTTCGCGCTGGTCATCACCCTGATCGGCTGGTTTCAGGAGTTTCCCAAAGGCGTTTGGATGTCCCGGGTCGAGGCTGGGCGGGCCTTGGTTGCGGCGCTGCCAGCCTTGCTGGTACCGCTCGCCATCATCGGTGGCATCTTGTTTGGCATCGCCACGCCGACTGAGTCTGCAGCCATCGCCTCGTTGATTGCGTTTCTGGTGGGATGGCTCGTCTATCGGGATCTCAAGCCCGCTGCATTGGGCGCCATGTTCATTCGAACTGCAGCGAACGCTTCGATGATCCTGTTCATGATTGCTGCCGCCAGCGTGTTTGGCTGGGTCATCATCTACGAAGAACTGCCCCAAAAGCTCGCCGCGCTGCTGACAACCATAACCTCCGATCCGTTCATGTTCCTGCTGATTGTGAACCTGTGCTTGCTCTTGGTCGGCATGGTGATCGACGGGATCGCAGCGATCATCCTGATCACACCGATCCTGCTGCCCATCGCAACCGGGTCCTACGACATCAGCCCTCATCAATTCGGCATCGTGGCGTGCCTGAACCTTGTGCTGGGGCTTCTGACACCGCCCGTGGGCATCGGCCTTTACATCGCCTCTTCCATGAGCGGAGCAACCCCAGGATCCATCCTGCGCTCTCTCTGGCCATTTCTGATCGCCGTGGCGGTCGTGCTGGTGCTGCTGAGCTATTTCCCGGTCCTGTCAACGGCGCTGATCTAAGGGGCAGGGCGGGCTGAGATGACCGCAACCGTCTGAACGGTGCGTGCATTGCGCATCTTTCTGCAACTATCCTCAACTTTGTTGCAATTGGCTGCAGACTTTCTTTTGGGCTTGTTGGGCGAAATGCTACGATTTTCAAAAAACAGACCACTGAGCAGACGAATACATGGACAGGCGTTCATTTTTAAAGACTTCAACCTGCCTTGTCGCGGGGTTGACAGGCTGCACTGTGGGTGAAGACTTTGTCAGCCCAGAAAAAGAGGTTCCGGAACAGTTCTTTACCAGCCGGTCAACGCGTCCAGTCCCACGGGGCTACGAACGTTGGTGGACGGCGTACGATGATCCCAAACTCAACCGTCTGGTCGAATTCGGCCTCAAAGAAAACCTTGATGTCCGGCGTGCTCAGGCACGCGTCGAACAGTCCAAGGCGCTGTTTGAAGGATCCGGGTACGCATGGTCCGGGGTCGCCAGAGTGGGAGAGTTCCGAGCAAATGGCGGAGGCAATGAGGGCGGCGTACAAAGCGGCTTTGTACGTGCCGAGGCAACGTGGCAAGCCGATTTGGCCGGACGCCTGACGCGAGAAAGAGAGGCAACTCTTTATCGGCTTGAAGCGGCCTTCGCTGACGTCAGTGTCGCGCGCACGACCCTTTTGAGCGAACTCACAACCGCATACATCGACGCTCGGTTTTTTCAGGAACTCATACGCATCAACCAACGGGTTCTTGAATCCCGAGAAGAAACGCTCGCTGCAACCATTTCGGCGCGTGAATCAATGCGTTCCATCGAGCGCTTGCCAGAAAACGACAATGGCGACATTCCAGTCGTTGCGGTCACGGAACTGGACGTCGCGCAGGCACACTCACTTGTGGCCAATGCACGGGCCGAATTGCCTGAAACCAAAATTCTCTTTTTCAAGTCGGTGTCGCGTATCGGTATGCTCTTGGGCCAGGCATGGGACCGACCAAAAGAGGGGTTGGACAAAGAAGCACCTCAGCCCGTTCCCCAGTTGAACTCCCTTTCAACAGGCGTGCCCGCCGATCTGGTCAGGAACCGCCCAGATGTCATTCTGGCAGAAAAAAGGCTGGCAGAAGCTGTCGCGCTGACGGGTGTTGCCGAGGCAGAATTGTATCCTGAACTCAGGCTGACGGGAAACATTAACCTAAGCTATTCAGGAGGCGACTTACCACCACTTGCAGGGTTCGGGCGCGCCGGAATTGATATCCCTTTGTTCGATTTGCCTGAACGCCGGGCAAAGGTTGCATTTCAAAAGGAACGCGCCAAAGAACTGATTTTTGCATGGGAAGAAGAAGTCGTAACGGCAGTCGAAGAGGTTCAAGACGCATTGGTCAGCCTCGTCAATCACCGCGAAGCGGTACAATTTACGTCACAAGCCATCGAAGAGCTAAAGGAAGTTCTGCGTTTGGCACGACAAGGTTACATCTCAGGTCGTGTAAGCTTTTTGCAGGTGCTGGATGCCGAACGCGCACTGCTTGCGACAGAAAATGCTCTGGCGTTGGACAAACGCAATTTTGCTGTCGATTTCGTGAATCTGAACGTGGCTCTGGGCGGGAATTACGGGTGATGTAGAGCGGTTTCCCCGGTGGGCCGTCGTTGCGCCCCATCCCCGTTCCAAGCCTGTGCGATCGCAGCGAAGGCCAGCGCCGACCTCAAAGCAAAAACCCTTTCACCCGCGCTTATCCAGTCGAATTTGACCTAAATGGAGCCCAACAGGAACGTCTGGCGCTTTTCGGTGGCCCAGATTTCCTTCCGGGCCAAAGGTTCACACGTCGAGCTCACAATGAGTGCGTTGTTGATGAGAGGCCAGCAGTCCAGAGGGCATTCTATTCTGGAACAAACGGAGGCTGCGTCCATTCCTTTTTGCTGATTGCATCGTTTGGACCATAGGTGCGCAAAACGGCCCAGAACGGACCATCAGGCGCCGGTAGCCAATTGCTTTCTTTGTCGGCACCGGGGCTGTCCCTGGACAGATAGATCGTAGGCGACCCATCTTCGTTTTTCTGCAATCTGGGCGTGCTGCTTCCGATGGAATACCGGTCCATTGGATTGTCGACTAACAATCGCTTGGGAAGACGATACATCGTGTAGGACTAAAAATACTTTACAGGTGGCATGTTTCCCGCTTCAAACGTGACAGTGTAATCGTTCTTGCTTGCATCGGTTTGATCATTCACTTCGGTCAGATACACCGACTGGTCAGTCGTATCGCCAAAAATGCCGACATAACCCCCCCCCGCGCGATTGATGTGGTCCGTTCCAATTTTTTCGCGGGTGTCACAAAAGAATGCAGGATCAAAAAGAGCCTCAGAAATTTCCTTCATGTGGTTTTGCGCGTTCGCAATGCTAGCATTCTTTGCCGCAAGAGACGCAGAGTCCAGCGATGCGGCGTCCCATCGCTGCCCACGTACAATCCCCATTTTCGCCAATTTCTCATACATTTCGGCATCATCAGGGTTGTCAGGCGTGAAAGGCAACAAAAAGCTCATGTATTCAAAAAAGTTTTCGGAAAGCTCGTCGCCGTCAGTCCATTCCGGCCAATCAATGGTTTCAGCATCGGTCAGAACAGCCGCACCCGCAAAGGCACTCAACTGCTGCAAAGCATGACTTTTCTGGATGTCTTGAACGCGGGCCATGTCGTCGGGGCCGTTGATAACTTGGGTGCGGGTCAGTGTCCCAAGAATACTGCTTTCGCCCTGAATGACCCGTTCAATGCCGTCCGGAACGTCGCCGTCCCAAGATGGCGAAGCAAGTAGGTAGGAATGGCCCTCGTTGCCGTCATTCACAGACCCCGGATTATCAAGAACATAGCCCGACAAGTCATCCCACTGGCTCGTGAAAACGGTTCACTTTCGATCTCGGGCATGGTCAGGACCCAAGGTTCTACTCGCAAATCAACGCAGGCATAGGAATGCGGGGTATCATTGTTGGGGGGCACAATGTCGGTTCCTGCCGGCGAAGATGCACAAAGATGCAACCACTCGCCAAACTCACCTTGCTTTAGCGCCCGTGCGTAAATTGTCCGATAATTTATCACCACGGGGAACATGAAAATATATGTGTCTGCTGCAAGCTGACGCAAGTTGTTTTCGGAAAGCGAAGGCTTTTGTTCAGAAAGAGCCGATCCGGCACTCAAGCCGAATGCCACGGCTGCTGCTAAAATTTTTTAGTCAAGATGTCCTCAAAGAATAATTCGTTACGGGCTAAGAATGCGGGAGTTTGAAGGCCAAGATTGTAATGGGTTCAATTTAGTAGCAAGGTTTGCTTTGATCTGTCAGCAGGCCTTAATCCTATGCCGCACCGATCCCTTGTCAGACCGGCGGGGCTGCCCCCCATTGGCCGAATTGGCAAATCCAAATCACCTGTCGGACAATGGTTGCATCCGCTCGTTCAGTTTGAGTCCGATCCGGGCCCTCAGCTCCAAAGGAAAACGGACGCCATACAACGCGAAGGGTCGCGATGTCCGCATGATGATTTGACGCAAATTGAGGGCACGTTCTAATGCGGGTCGCACGCAGCTATTTTTTAATGCGAGGTAAACCTGCCTATGTAACCTATTGAAAAATATGAATCAGAAAGGTGTCTCACGCTGGGACACCCCAATGCCTATTCCCCCATCAAGGCCGCATCAAAGGGGTAGGTGGTCAAATTTTCAAACCCGTCTTCGGTGACCAGAACCTGATCCTCCAGCTTGATCGAGAACTCTCCCCCAACCTCGCCAACCGATGCCTCAACACACAACACCATCCCCGCCTGAAGCGGGTAGTCAAAGGCGCCGGGCACTGCCTTGTCCGGGTAGGCCACGAGGGGCCATTCATCGCACAAGCCGACACCATGCATCATGCAGCCATATTTCAGCTCCTGATACTTGTCGTCGAGCCGGTGGCAGTTCGCCGTCAGTTCCGGGATCATCACTCCGGGTTTGATCATCTGCATGTTGGTCTGGATATGCTCAACCGCGTGCTGCATCGCATAAACCATTTCGGGGGGTGGTTTCTGATCTCCGATCCACCAACTGCGAGAAATGTCGATGCAAATGCCGTAGGCTCCGATCAGGTCTGTATCAAAGGATATGATCTCGTTGTTCTGGCAGATACGCGGACCGCATTCCTGAAACCATGGGTTGGTGCGTGGTCCGGAGGACAGCAGCCGGGTTTCGATCCATTCACCGCCGCGTTTGATGTTTTCGGCATGCATGACCGCCCAGATATCGTCCTCGCAGGTCACGCCATAGCCGACATTGGCGCGGGCGAAATCCTCCATCTTGCGCACGGTGGTTTCGCAGGCATGGTTGGCGCAGCGCATCGCCAAAATCTCGTCTGCGCCCTTGATCGAGCGGGCATGCTCGGTGACCTGTTCGCCGTCCATGATCTCGAACCCCTGCGCCTCAAGGGCGCGCGCGCCGTGCAGCATGATCTTGTCTACGGCCAGTCGCATATTGCCGCCGCCATGGTCGTGGATCAGGTCCCGGATTTCGGCTGAGAGCGGGTCGGCCACCACATCCGGTTTGTCCCCAGCCGAAAAGTAGAACATAGAAGCCCCCGAGCGGACTTCGCGCACCAGCGGGTTGAAGGAGGTCAGGAACGGCGCGTTCTTGTAGTCCCAGATCACCATATATCCATCGGCACAAACCAGTACTGCGCGGAAGGGATTGTGGGCGTTCCACAACTGCATATTGGTACTGTCAGTGGCATAACGAATGTTGAGGGGGTCAAACATCAACACCCCGCCGTAAGCGCGATCCACGACTTGCTGGGTAAGACGTTCAAGGCGATAGGCGCGCATCGCCTCCAGGTTTGGCAAGGTCAGGCCCGCAGCCTCCCACTCGGCAAAGGCAAGCTGCGTTGGCCCTATCTCGATCCGATCGGCATCGTTTGGGGTGCCATCGCCAAGGACCGGGCCACGGGTCGGGTCAATCTTGCGGGTATCACGGTAATGCTGGTTCATGGTCGTTCTCCGGTGTTAAGGCCAGCTTGGGCGCGTTTTTCCCGCGGTGTTTGTCGATTTGCGACGTGATCTCGCGTCGTTTTTCATGCGTGTTGGACGTGGCGCGCCATGTAGGGCAGTGTGAATTCATGAATTTTGCGCGCGACATTGAGGCGATCGAGGGTGTTGTCATTGCAGGCGATCCCGCTTTTGAAAGCGTGCCGCCAAACGTATTGAACGACGCCCTGCTGGCGTTGAAAGCGCAAGCTCAGCGGGCGGATACGGATGCTTTTATGCTCGCTGCGATGAAGCTTGTCGCGCTGGCCGGCAATGGTCACAGCCGGGTGATCCCGAATGCGGCCATTGCGGTTGTTCCGCGTCGCATCGTGATCCGGGATGGGCACCCCTCGTTGGTCGAAGACGGGCGCGCGCATCGCATTCTTGCCGTGGATGGCATAGCGACTGAACAGCTTTTGACGGCGTGGGATGGGCTGCTGGCAGGTAATGCCGCGCGGCGCCGGCTTTTGTCCGGGATCATGATGGCGTGGCCCGCGGCGTTGCAAATGGTTGGGGCCGGGCAGGGCAAGGAGGTGCGCTATCGCCTTGTGACCGGCGCTGATTTAGTAGTTTCGACGAAAGACTGTGCGCCTGCGCTGGACTTGTATCCGGTCGCGGAAACTGGTGCGCTCGACCCGCAGCGCGATGACTATGCTTTGCCGGATGGGTCTGTACTGGTGTGGCACGACGGGCTGTGGTGGTGGCGCATTGCCGATTTGAAAACACTCGAGATTGAGCAAGTCACGCGAGGTGTCTCGCAAATGTCTGAGCAGCCGGGTGCAAATGTCGTGATTGATTTGCGCGGCAATCCCGGTGGCAGCTTTCTGAATGCGATGCCTCTGATTGACTGGTTGCGCGGGAACTGGCGTGGCGAGCGGTGTGCCGTGTTGGTTGACGCGTACACCTTTTCTGCTGCGATTGTGACAGCGGCCCTGTTGGCGCACCATTTGGGAATGCGTGCACAGTTGATTGGGGCGGACATGGGAGACGATCTGGCGTTCTTTGCAGAAGGGGGCACGATTGTTTTGCAAGATACGGGCGCACATCTGCGCCATTCGACGGCCCGCCACGATTGGGAGACCGGGCAAATCGCCGTCAGCACCCCACCCGAGATCGCAGAGCACTTGGTAGCTGCGGGCCCACTGCGCGTGACGCAGATCGAGAGCGCAAAACAGGAACAGACGGCGGTGGCCTTTGTGCGAGAGGCCTGAACTGGCTGGAACCAACGCAGCGCTCATGGCAGACACACAGTATGAGTACACCCATTTTACAGAAGAGTTTGCCCGAAGATATGCGTGACACTCGTGCATTGCCCGGTATCCAGCCCGTGCGCGGGCCTTGGCTGCGTGTGGATGACGCCTATGCCGCGCAGATGGCACGTCGGGTTGCGCTGCTGGAGGAGCAGGCGGACCATGTTCTGTATCTGGAACGGGAGGCGCTACCGGCAGCACAGGAACTTCTTGACGCTGCTCTGGAGGCTTCACCTGACCTTGGTTTTGCGCGAGCTGGAGACGTTGTCACCTGTCCGGATGGCCGTGACGTGAACGTGTCGTCTACTCCGCCGCTGGAGGCACTGGGGCGGATGTTCCAGAACGATTTCGTGCTGATGGAAAAGCGCGGTGATCAGCATGTGCTGACGGGCGCCGTGTTGTGTTTTCCTGCGTCATGGCGCCTGAGCGAAAAGGCGGGTCATCCGTTGACCGACATCCACGTGCCCGTGCGCGAATACACTGAGGATCTGGCGCGCCGGGTCCAGCGATTGTTTGACGGGATAAAAGCGGGGAGCCCGTTGTGGCGCTTCAATCAGCTTTGGTATCAGGATCCCGAACTTTACCAACCGCGCTCTGCGTTCGAGCTGCGCCGGGTTGGTTCGGGCCTGAAAGAGGGACCCTACTATCGCACTGAACGGCAGACGCTATTGCGCCTGCCGCGCAGCAATGCAGTGGTTTTTGCAATCCACACCTATGTGTTGGCCCGTGCAGATGTGCCTGAGTTGAGCTGACGCTCTTAACCACCAGACCATGCGTCATCGAGGACGACATGGGGCACACCATCAGAGGTTTTGCGCAAACTGCGCCCGGTGCCGTCGACCACGCAGTTCACTTGCTGACGCCATGACGAAAAAAGAGCAGAGCGCACAACATCGATCTTGGTATCAAAGCGCAAAGTCAGCCGGTACCGCGCAGAACCGACGCGGCTGGCCGCTTTGATCTGCCCGACGAACGGCTGCCCAAGGTAACGCCCGCTGATGCGCTGTCCGGGGTGGTAGCCCGGTTGCGGGGTGTCTTTGGCCCGCGCGCTGAGCGTGTTCCAGTCACGCGCGCCCCATTGATGGGCGATTGTTTCAAGAGCTTGGGCATGCGAGCATGGCGTTCCGGCCGCGTTCAGACCAGCACGTAGTCGTTTGGCTTGCGCTTTCAGCGCATCCCGTGAGGGAAGGGGGATATCCATATCCGTCTCCTGTCTATAGTCGCGAGACGTGCCGTTCGGGTCTGCGCATTGCCGGGGCTGCGACCAATCAGGGATCGGAAAGTCAGGCTTCACCATATGCGCAGGGCAGGGGCCTGAACCCTATGGGCGGGTCACTAAGTGAGTGATTTGGCTTTGGCAAGGGCAGAGTTAGGCTCACCACATCTCACCGACCTGCCCGCAAATCAGTGAGGAGACGGATGGGGGTTACAGTCTTGTTCCTGCACTTAGCCGTCGATGCGGGCGGCCATGATCGCAATCGCCTGCTGATACACCGTGGCCGCGTTCCACTGTTTGATCACGGCAAAATTCGGCTCACCTTCCTGATAGCCGCGCCCCTTTTTCCATCCCTTTTTGCGCAAGAAGTTGGCGGTAGAAGCCAGTGCGTCGGTCTGGTTGTAGAAATCCACGCGCCCATCGCCATTGGCGTCGACACCGTATTCCAGCGCATTGCCGGGCAGAAACTGGGTGTGACCTAACTCGCCATGTTTGGCGCCTAGGGTTGCCCCGGTGATCGCGCCCTGATCGACCAGTTTCAGCGCGCCGATCGCATGGGGTTTGAAAAAGTCTGAGCGGCGGCAGTCATAAGTCAGCGTCACAATGGCAGACACGACAGCGCTATCTCCCATAAAACCACCAAAGGCGGTTTCCATCCCGTGAATCGCGATCAACACGCCCGCAGGCACTCCATATTGACGTTCAAGGGCCGCGTAGAAGTCCGGATTGCGCGCCTTCCGCTTTCGGCCCTGGGCCACGATCGTGTCGGCCCCACGGATCTGCATGAACTTGGGCAGGCTGTATCTGAATGATTTTTGATTGCGGTCTGCGGCAATGGTGCGTGTGGCGTAGCGAGCCTGCGCGAGTGCGTCGAGGCCGCGTGCTTTGACTCCGGAGCGCTTGGCCTCTCTCGCAAATTCGGCTTTCCATGCCTCAAAGCCAGCCCCCGTATTCCCGCAACTAGCGGCATGTGCAGCGCTTGAAAGTGCGATCATCGCGCACGCCACTCCGAGGGGTTTCAACAGCATACCAACACTCCGTCTCGTACTTTGTTGCAAGCAGCCTAGCGGAATTGACATCGATTGGAAAAGGGGGCGCGCTGCGCGGTAGATTGAGTTCCTTTGCGGCGGACGACAAATTCGCTGATCGACTCCTTCAGAAACGACCCTTTGTGACCAAACTGGAATCTGTTTTGCCCAAGGACGACTACAGGGTCTTGGCATCCCTTGGAGAACGTTGAACAACAAAAAAAGGGCGCCCCGAGGGAGGCGCCCTTTCAAGTTTAGCTGCCAGGGAGGATCAGCAGCTGTAGTACATGCCGAACTCAACCGGGTGAGGTGTGTGTTCGTAAGTCGTGATCTCTTCCATCTTAAGCTCAATGTAGCCCTCGATCTGGTCTTTGGTGAACACGTCACCGGCCAGCAGGAAGTCCATATCTTTTTCCAGCTCTTCCATCGCTTCGCGCAAGGAGCCGCAGACCGTTGGGATCCCGGCCAGCTCTTCTGGCGGCAAGTCGTACAGATCCTTGTCCGATGGCTCGCCTGGATCGATCTTGTTCTTGATCCCGTCAAGGCCAGCCATCAACAGCGCTGCAAAGCACAGGTAAGGGTTGGCGGATGGGTCGGGGAACCGAGCTTCGACGCGCTTGGCTTTGGGCGAGTCTGTCCATGGGATACGTACACAGCCCGAGCGGTTGCGGGCCGAGTAGGCGCGCAGAACAGGTGCTTCGAAGCCGGGGATCAGGCGCTTGTATGAGTTTGTCGATGGGTTGGTGAAGGCGTTGAGTGCCTTGGCGTGGGTCAGGATGCCGCCGATGAACCACAGGGCCTCGTCCGACAGGTCGGCGTATTTGTCGCCTGCAAACAAAGGCTTGCCGTCTTTCCAGATCGACATGTTCACGTGCATGCCAGTCCCGTTGTCGCCCGCGATGGGCTTGGGCATGAACGTCGCCGATTTGCCATAGGCGGCAGCAACGTTGTGGATGACGTATTTGTATTTCTGCAGCTCATCGCCTTGCTCGGTGACAGAGCCAAAGATCAGGCCCAGCTCGTGCTGACACGACGCCACTTCGTGGTGGTGCTTGTCGACCTTCATGCCGAGGCGCTTCATGGTAGAGAGCATCTCGGAGCGCAGGTCTTGCGCTTCGTCCGTTGGGTTCACAGGGAAATAGCCGCCCTTGACGCCGGGACGGTGGCCCATGTTGCCCATTTCGTACTCAGTGTCGGTGTTCCAGGAAGCATCTGTTGCATCAACTTCGTAGGATACCTTGTTGATGCTATTTGAAAAACGCACATCGTCGAAGAGGAAGAATTCCGCTTCTGGGCCCATGTAGGCCACGTCTCCGATACCGGATGCTTTAAGGTAGGCCTCGGCCTTTTCGGCTGTGCCCCGTGGGTCACGGTCATAGGCTTCGCCTGTATCGGGCTCAACGATCGAGCAGTGCACGCAGATCGTCTTTTCCGCATAAAACGGGTCAACATAGGCACTGCCTTGGTCTGGCATCAGCTTCATGTCTGAGGCTTCGATCGATTTCCAGCCCGCGATGGAGGAGCCATCAAACATGAAGCCTTCTTCGAGGAAATCCTCATCGACCTGATCGGCCATGACGGTCACGTGCTGCAGTTTACCACGTGGGTCTGTGAAACGGATGTCGACGTATTCGGCATCTTCTGCCTTGATCATGTCGAGAACGGGGTTTGCCATGTGCGGAAAATCCTTCCTGTCTTGGATGTAGAATTAGAGAGCGTCCGAACCGGTTTCGCCGGTGCGGATGCGGATGGTTTGTTCAACGGGGGTGACGAAAATCTTGCCGTCGCCAATCTTTTCAGTCTTGGCGGCATCTACGATGGCGGAGATGGCGGCATCGACCTGATCATCATCCAAAACAACTTCGACTTTCACCTTGGGCAGGAAATCGACCACGTATTCGGCACCGCGGTACAGTTCAGTGTGCCCTTTTTGGCGCCCAAACCCTTTGACTTCGATGACAGAGAGACCCTGTACGCCGACCTCTTGCAGAGCCTCTTTGACTTCATCAAGTTTGAAGGGCTTGATGATCGCTTCGATCTTTTTCACGCGGTGGCCTCCCATTGCCATATCATGTGGAAATGGGTGGACCATCTGTCCTGTAGGGCGTCCATGGGAGGGGGCGCGATATACCAATGTGTACACAGGAATATTGCTGTGCCGCTCTTTTTGTGTGCGGATCGCACAAAAAATAGGCGAAAGTGAATCGCAAAGGGTTTTGACTATGACAGAAGTGCTGACGACTGCGCAGATGCGAAAGCTGGAACACGCCGTGATTGAATCGGGGGAGGCCTCAGGGCTGGAATTGATGGAGCGGGCCGGCACGGGTCTGGTCCAAGCATTTTTCGAGGAATGGCCGGACTTCGCGGCGGGGTCTCATCGAGTCCTTGTGTTGTGCGGACCTGGCAATAATGGGGGCGATGGGTTTGTCGTGGCCCGGTTACTTGCCGAAGCCGGATGGTCTGTTGAAGTGTTTTTGCTCGGGAGCGCCGATAAACTGCCTCCGGACGCACGCAGAAACTATGAACGCTGGCGCCTGATCGGAGATGTCGCAGCGTTGACCAAAGTGAATTTGTTGGGGGCGTTGGACCGGTTGGCCGCTGACCCTCAGGCCCTTGTTCCGGTCATCGATGCCTTGTTCGGGATCGGGCAGCGGGCACCGTTGGATGAGGTGATTGCTCCGGTGAACGCCATGATCGACGCTTGGTCTGCGGGGCATGCCGGAGCGAGTGCGCCACTTTTCATCTCCGTTGACGTTCCCACAGGATATGACGCAGATACCGGTGAACCACTTGCGGGCCGCCCCCTGCCATCAGAATTGGCAGTCACATTTCACCGTCCAAAGCCCATACACAAAATGCCTCATTTTCTGGACACGAGATGCGCGGTGGTCGATATCGGACTGTGACGAAGTTCTCTTTGCCCAATGAAGTGCAACCGGAGGTGCAAAATCCCTGAGCGGACAGAAATCACGCGCGACACGCTGCCCGACCTTGCCAAGGCGGAGGGTCAAAAGTTTGATCATGGGCATGCATTTGTGCTGTCCGGTGGAGCTGGACGCACGGGGGCGGCCCGCTTGGCCGCACGCGGAGCATTGCGAATTGGAGCGGGTCTGGTGACGCTGGGCGTACCACCTTCTGCGCAGATGGAGGTGGCAACGCAGATCACTGCCCTCATGCTCAGGCGCGTTGCGGATTGCGACGCACTAGCCACCGTTCTGGAAGATGCCCGGATCAACGCGCTGTGTCTCGGTCCTGGTCTTGGGTTGGATGATCATGCCGCCTCGCTTGTGGATGCAGTGTTGGGCGGAGGCCACCTTAGCATTTCGCGTCGTGCCGTTTTTGATGCTGATGCATTGACGTTGATTGCGCGGGACAGCTCCCGCATGACTGCTTTGAATACAAATGCCGTCCTCACACCACACGGCGGCGAATTTGCCCGCCTGTTTCCGGACATTTCAGAACGGCTGGGGGGGGAGCAGGAATCGACATATGACAAAGTGGCCGCGACGCGCGACTCAGCGCAACGCAGTGGCGCCGTTGTTCTGTTCAAGGGATCACAAACCGTGATCGCTCATCCCGATGGGCGCGTAGCGTGCCATGCGGCAAAACATGACCGTGCCGCACCTTGGCTTGCGACTGCAGGGGCAGGGGATGTGTTGGCGGGTTTCATAACGGGCCTTTTGGCACGCGGGTTTGATCCGATGGTGGCCGCCGAAACGGCCACATGGCTGCATGTGGAATGCGCACGTGCTTTTGGCGCCGGCCTCATTGCCGAAGACCTGCCTGAAATTTTACCTCAGGTACTACGAAACCTTGAGGCCTAGGCCGGGACGCGCGGCGTGCTCATGGCTGGGACCGACAGTTCCAGACCGTCGGCGTAAACCACATAAGGTGCATCAAAACCGAGCCGTATCAGCGTCATTTCGCGTGCGCCGAGGGCGGTGATGTACTCATCATCTATCAGGCACCCAGCTGGCATCACCGCCTGCGTCGCGCCACGCAGGGCTTTTGCGCGCCAGTCGCGCACCAGCACCATTTGAGCTGCGGGAAGCATGGCGTTGTGGGTCGGTTTCCGGTCGCCCAGAGATCCAGCCGCGATTTTTACAGCTTCTTCGCTCACGCGCACGGTTTGGACCGCAGCAAGGGGCACGAGACCGGCATTGCGAGTCACAATCCGGTCGCCCGGCGAAAGGTATTCGACCGGGATTTCTCCGTCTGATGTCAAAATGACTGTGCCGGACACAAGCCCAGCATGGGATATCTCTTTGCGCAACGGGGGCATTTGCCCGCTCAATTCGCGCCCGACCGTATTCGGTTTCATGGCGTCTCTCTTTTTTGCAACCTGCCTCTAGGTCAAAAAGAGGATAGCTCAAGACAGGTTTGATGTCGCGCAACATCTTGCAGTTTCTGGGGTACTGGTGCGCGAATACCTCTCGCCTCTTTTGACAGGCTTTGGTAAGGCAGCGCTTATGCGGGTGTGGCGGAATTGGTAGACGCACCAGATTTAGGTTCTGGCGCCTTTGGCGTGGGGGTTCGAGTCCCTTCACCCGCACCAAATACTACTTGAGTTTAAAATACTCTGATCAAAGTTTGGCAGCTACAATTCCGATCTAAGTAACTCGCATATCTCCAAATTTTGGTTGAGTGACGATGGTCCGAACCAATTCGGCAAAGGGATCTTCCGCTAAGACCGAAGCCGTCTGCAAAAGAAATAAGTATTGGCAAATTCTGGATGCCTGAGGTTTGACAACCGGAACTAGCCCTCGCCTAACAGTTTGAAGAGTGCACGTTCCGGCGTCTCCACGGGGCGGACACAAGAGACTTGAACGCGACGGAAAACAGCGTCACCATTGAAAAAGGCGCACGACGCTTGGGGAATGTCGACCGAAAGGAAAGAAAAGTCATGGTTAGAAAATCGTTGTTGGTGTTGCCCTTGGTCTTAAGCGCGTGCAGCGAGACGATTGCCACGCAAGAAACCACGTTCAATTTCCAGGGGGAATCGTTGAGAGCAGAGGTGAGAACCTATGATCAAAACGGCCGAGTATTCGAACGTCGGGTCATATACGACGGTATACGGGCCGTCAGCTGTTCGGCGACGGATGATCTCGATTGTGAATCGGCCATCAATTTCTCGCGCTACGACACTCGCGGTTTCTGATGCTTTTCACGGTCGTACTTGTTCGCGATCGATTGTTTTAACTCATTCACGGTGTGCGCTGTTCTAGTTGGTTTGAACGGCGCAGGCGATTTATCGTTCAGTTTGAACTTTCTTCGCACCGGCACACCGCTCTACATTCTGATATTTGCGTTCCCGGTCAGAGACCTTAGCGTCGCTCCAAGCAGTGGTTAGCAAATGCGAAGTATAAACCACCTTTTTCCTTGGCTAAGCTTCATTTAACCGTTCTGAATTCCCGGCTGAGGAAATGCGATGTCAGATGAGACCGTAAATACGCTTGTTGTTGGGGGTGGTCAGGCCGGCTTGGCAATGAGCGAACATCTGAGCAAGCACGGCATCGATCACTTGGTCTTAGAGCGCCATCGCATTGCCGAACGCTGGCGCAGTGCGCGCTGGGACTCGCTTGTTGCCAATGGTCCTGCGTGGCACGACCGCTTTCCCAGTCTGGAAATCTCTGATGTCGGTCCGGATGACTTTGCCTCGAAACATTCCATGGCCGCTTACTTTGAAGAATTTGTAGACAAGATGGATGTACCCATTCGCTGCGGCGTTGAAGTGACGTCGGTAGAAAAAACTGCAGATGGCGGTTCATTTGTTGCCCAGACATCTCACGGGACCATTCGCGCGCGCAATGTAGTGGCGGCTACCGGGCCGTTTCAGAACCCGGCGATACCTCCACTCGTTCCTGAACAGGCGGGCCTCGTGCAGATGCACTCAACCGCCTACCGCAATCCATCGCAGTTGGACGCTGGCGGTGTTTTGGTGGTGGGAGCGGGATCGTCGGGGTCGCAAATCGCCGAAGAATTGCTGGATGCCGGGCGCGATGTTTACCTGTCAGTTGGCCCGCACGATCGCCCGCCGCGCAGCTATCGGGGACACGATTTTGTCTGGTGGTTGGGCGTGTTGGGCAAGTGGGAGATGAAATTGCCGCCTGCCGGGGCCGAACATGTGACCATAGCCGTGAGCGGTGCAAATGGCGGGCAAACCGTGGATTTCCGACGCTTTGCCACCAAGGGAATGAACCTTGTGGGGATGACCCGTGACTGCGAGGATGGAGTGATGCGGTTCGCCCCGGATCTGGCAAGCAATATCGAGGCGGGGGATGCCAATTACCTGTCGATACTTGATGAAGCGGATGACTACGTCGCGCGCGAGGGTCTTGACCTGCCGCCCGACCCTGAAGCTCGCATCATGCGGCCCGATCCCGAATGCGTCATCAAACCGGTGCTGGAGTTGGACCTCGCAAAGGCCGGGATACGTACGATCATCTGGGCGACTGGCTTCACGCAGGATTTTGGCTGGTTGAAGGTGGATGCCTTTGACGCGCACGGCGCACCGCAGCACGTCCGGGGCGTATCATCCGAACCGGGGGTGTATTTTCTGGGCCTTCCGTGGCTTTATATGCGCGGATCGTCCTTTATCTGGGGTGTCTGGGTGGATGCACAGCACCTTGCGGAGCATATCTCCGCCTCCCACCAAAACGACGTCGCCATGTGATGCAAACAACCGACCTGCTACGCGATCTGATTGCGTTTCCAACTGTCAGCGCGGACCCCAATCTGGACCTGATCCAGTATTGCGAGACGTTGTTGCGCGATGTTGGTGCGCAAGTTGAACTGATCGAACACCCAAGCGGCCAGAAGGCTAATCTGTATGCCACCATCGGGCCCTTGGATCGCCCTGGCGTTCTGTTGTCGGGGCACACAGATGTGGTGCCCGTGGTCGGGCAGGACTGGACCGTTCCGCCGTTCGAGATGACAGAGCGCGACGGCTTGCTGTTCGGGCGCGGAAGCGCTGACATGAAAGGGTTCGTGGCCTGCGCGATGGCGGCGGCGTTGCGTGCGGCAGAACTGGACCTCAAAACACCACTGCACCTCGCGCTGTCTTATGACGAAGAGATTGGGTGTGTTGGGGTCCGCTCTCTCATCGATATGCTGGCGGCGGCACCGATCCGACCCCAGTTCTGTATTGTAGGAGAACCGACGTCGATGCAGGTCGCAACAGGGCACAAGGGGAAGACCGCAGCGCGCCTTGTCGCGACTGGGCAGGACGGGCATTCGGCGCTTGCACCCAACGCGCTCAACGCCATCCACATGGCTTGCGACATCATCAGTTTTATTCGTGACCTGCAGGACAAACTTGCCGCGGCAGGCGCGCGGGACCCGGCCTATGACGTGCCCTATACGACCTTGCATGTGGGTGTGATCGAAGGGGGGACGGCCCTGAACATCGTGCCCAACAGATCGGAATTTCTGTTCGAAATCAGGAATTTGATCGAAGATTGCCCGGAGCAAATTCTGGCTCAAATTCAAGACCATGCGGCAAGTTATGTGCAAGGCTTGCGCAAAAATTTTCCGCAAGCCGACATCTCGATAGACGTTACAAACACCTACCCACCGCTCAACACCGCCCCCGACAGTGACGTGGTGCAGTTGGTGCAGGGCCTCAGCGGGCATGACGCAACGCTGAAGGTTGCGTTTGGCACCGAAGGTGGGCTGTTCTCGTCGCGGCTAGACGTGCCGACAGTGGTATGTGGACCGGGGTCCATGGCGCAGGGGCACAAGCCGGATGAGTACGTCAGCGTCGTGCAGCTTGAGGCCTGTGATGCGATGATGGATACGTTGCTACAGCGGCTGATGGTTGGGCTTTAAACGAAGCTAAGGGGTCACATCCATGCCCGCCACGTGATCAAAGAACGCGGCCACAATGGCGGAGCGTTGATCGGCGCGCATAGTGGCAAGGCCCAGCATCAGCGGTTTGACTGGCTCGCGCACGGGTTTGAACGCCAATTCGATCCCCTCCGGTGACAGGGTGTGATCAGTGCCGATATTGACCAGACTGTAGCCATACCCATTTGCGACCAATGACCGGACTAGCGCGAGGTCGGTGGCGCGTTCAGCGATGTTGGGTTGAGTATTGGCCATTTGGAAAGTGGACAAAAAGTAATCTCGGCTCAGCGGCAGATCGAGCAGGACCATCGGCTCAGGCTCCAGCGCCTTCAAGGACACATCAGACTGTTCGGCCATCAGATGGTCGATGGGCAACATGACCTTGGGCGCAAGGGATATGAGCGGGTGGAAATCAATATCCACAGGTAACTGCATGTCATAGGTGATTGCGACATCAATTTCGGCTCGACCCAGCATACGGAACAATTCGACCTGATCGCCCATGTGCAACGAAACCTGCGCATCGGGAAATGCATCCTCGAACGACCTGCGGAACCGCGCGCTGACCACCGGCGCGATGGTTGAGAGCGCACCGATGGAGATCGGTCCACGCGGCAGATCAATGATATCATTGGCCAGATCGTTAAGGGCCGCCGCATCGCCCAAGATACGCTTGGCCTCGTTGTAGACACGTCGGCCACCAGGTGTCAGCGACAAGCCTTGGGCATGGCGGCGCACGAACAGCTGGATGCCGAAATGCCCCTCAAGTTGGTTAATGGCGGTTGAGATCGACGGTGAGGAAACGTTGAGCTGCTGCGCGGCCATCGCGATGGTCCCTTCATCGCCGACCGCGACAAGGTACTCCAACTGTCTGAATGTGAACCGCAAAGGCATCACAGAACAATGCGCAGCTGTCGCGACAAATCAAGCGCTATCAGAGGGTTTGCGCGTCCTGCCGGCAAGCCAGAGCAAGAAATCATGCACCGTGCCCTCGTAATCAGGCCCCGCCAACGGCCCACCCGTCGCATGGATCGAGCCGAGAGCGGTTTGCATCGCTTCCAGTTTTTCCCGGTCTTCGCGATTGACGTCTTCCCAAAGCGCGATCCGCTGGTCGATTGTGTCGCCATCCAACGCGTCACCATAAACGGACATGGTCCAACGCACCTCGATCGATGTTGGCGTGAGGGGGCGAATGCTGAGCGAGACGAGAAGTGAGGCCGCGACACTCACCACCTGACAGGGGAACGCGGCAAACAGGGTCGAGCGGTGCAGCGCTTCTTTGTCCAGACCCGGCGCGCCTTCGCCCCGGCCCGGGATATTGTCGGGATAGTTCGCAAAGTAACTTGTAAATCCGGGCCCAAACGGCCCCTTTTTGCTGAGGCCAGTGGGGGTGTAGCCATGCAGCGTTTGAGGATGGACGACCGAAAGATGGTAGCCTTCCATGAAATTCTCGACCAGCGTTTTCCAATTACAGTGCCAGATTTCGGTCCCCACATGGGCGATGCTGTAGTCTTGGGGCTGGTAAGGTCCGATCAGATCGTCAAGGCCGCTGAGATCGGCATCGATATCGCTCGGTGCCCCGTCAAGGTTCACGTAGATAAACCCGAACCGTTCGGCGCAATGAAACGTGCCCAGCTTGCACGCCTTGGGATCAAAACTGGTGTTTTTCATGCGCGGCGCGCGCAACAGCTGCCCGTCGGTACCGTACGTCCACGCGTGGTAGCGACACACGAACCGGTTCGCGTTTCCGCTGCCTTCGGCGAGAGGCATCCCGCGATGGCGGCACACGTTCGACAAGGCTTTGATCCCGTCCTCGTTCCGAACGATCAGCAGAGGCTCGCCCAAGAGGTTCAGCGTCAGATAGTCGCCGATCTGTTCCAGTTCATCGACCCGACCCACGCAGTGCCAGCCGGTGCGCAAAACAGTGGCACATTCATGCTGGAACAGGGCAGGGTCGGTATAGGCCCGCCCGGGCAGGCTGCGCGGTGCACCGTTAGGGGCGGCGGCGCATTTTGCCAGTTGGGCTCGTAAGTCAGACAGACTGTCCGTCGCATCGTGTAGATCAAGCATCCCCGGGCACTCCGTATGAAGGTGCCTCGCGCGGATCCAGGGCGCGTTGCACGTATGCGTCCAGTTGCGGTTTGTAGACCTCCCACGCCGCTGCTACGGCTTCTATCGGGCAGTCATCTGTCCAGTCGCAGCGCAGGTCGGCTACGGGCCATGCGACTTTGTCGCAGATTTGCAAACCAGCCGAGTGTACTGGGCCTGCTTCGCCGCCCGCAGCAAGGCCTGCGCGCAGTGCGGCGATGAGGCGATCCCCGATGTGGCCCGCAGTTGTTTCAAACCCGACCACGATAGCCTGTGGCACGGTTTCGTTGGCCAGAAGATTACCGGCTGAGATAACGTCAACGCCTGCCGCATCCGTCCAGATCCCTAGGGAATTTGGGCCAGAATGGATGCCTGTGCGCCCTTGGGCGTCGATGGCCAACACCTGCCGGTAGTCGATGAAGTCACCCTGATCGCGCACCTGCGCAATTGCTTCACCTGCGTTCTTGCCCGCTTGCATCGCATCCAACGCCAAAGGACCCAGCCGCGGGTCAGTGATGTTCTGGCTGGCCACGGCACCCACGCCCGCCCGCGTGTACACACAGCGCGCGGCCACCGCCGGCGAAGACGACGAAATCGCAATGCCAAACATGCCGGTATCAGCGCAGCGTGCGACAAGAGAAAAGGTCATTCCGGGATCACCGCCGTGCCATCTATTTCGACCAGCCACTCGGGGCGGGCGAGCGCCTGCACCACGAGGCCGGTTGAGACAGGATGCACGCCTTTGATGTACTCGCCCATGGTGCGGTACACCGCCTCGCGGTGACGCACGTCGGTGATGTAGACGACGACCTTGACCAGATGCGCCATCTCACCGCCAGCCTCTTCGATCAGTTGCTTGATGTTTTGCATCACCTTGTGAGTCTGTTCGACGGGGTCATGGCTTTCGATGTTTTTGGCATCGTCGAGGTTTTGGGGGCACTGCCCGCGTAGCCACACGATCCGCCCGCCGGTGGTCACCACCGCTTGTGCCAAATCGTTGTCGAGGCTTTGTTCGGGATAGGTGTCTTTGGTGTTGAAAGGCCGAATACGGGTGTGCGCCAAGGGTCTGATCCTATCCTTGAGCTTGCGCCATTCGCGCGTTGATATACTGGGCAAAGTCGTAATTGGGCCGTTCCAGATGCGATAGGTGCCCAGCCGTGGCGGCGTTCGATGATAGTCCGCGATAGACCTTTTCGGTACAACCCTTGTCCTCGATATTCACATCATCGAGCAGAGTCTTGAGTTGCACGAAATTGGCCTGAGCGTCCGGGTCATTGGCGTAGTCGTTTGACATGCCGCCCCCAAAACCGATCTTGACCTGTCCAACCCCGTGCGGATGCAGAGACAGGTACCAGAAATATCCCGGCGTCAGAGTGATCATCAGGCTGGGGTAGATAGCGATCAGGTACGTCATCCGACGTCGGTCCCCAACCATCCGCGTGTTGTCGGGATGGGCCAACGCGATTCTCAGAGTCTCATCCTTGAGGATGGTGTGATAGTTAAAGGCGTCTTCGCCGGGTGGGCAGACCATCTCTTCGAGCTTGGAAAGCCCACCAATTGTGCCTGCATGACAGACGGGTAGGTGATAGCTTTCCATGAAATTCTCGGCCAGCACCTTCCAGTTCGTGTCCCAGATATGGGTTTCAAAGAACGTCTCGGTGTAGTTCTCCATATTGTAGTCGGCGATCATTTCGGCCAGAGAGGCGAGTTGATCAGACACAGGTGCTGCATCGGCGTTGAGGGTCACAAAGACCCAGCCGAGCCACTCTTCACAGCGGATGTCGGGCAGGGCGTAATCGGTTTTGCAGAACCCCTCGTTCTG
This sequence comes from Tateyamaria sp., assembly GCF_039945315.1. GTDB lineage: Bacteria > Pseudomonadota > Alphaproteobacteria > Rhodobacterales > Rhodobacteraceae > Tateyamaria. Next base: position 92,565 of record NZ_JBDUXB010000005.1, read on the forward strand.
GGTCATCGCAGGTGCGCCGCGCAACGATCCGTCCAGATTGTAGGTCCATGCGTGATAGGGGCACACAATGCTGCGCGCGTTGCCGCGCCCTTCCAGCAGTGTGGACATACGGTGGCGGCAGACATTGGACATTGCCTTCAACGCACCATGCCCGTCCCGCAACACGATGATCGGTTGCCCGGCCAATTCCAGTGTGACGTAATCTCCCGTTTCGGACAAAGCCGAAGCGCGTCCAACGCAAAACCAGTCCTTGGTAAAAATGTCGCTCAGTTCTCGCTCCATGAACGCCTCTGATGTGTACACCGAAGGCGGCATGGCACGCGCCCGTTCGAACGGAACTGAGACGTTTTCGCGCAATTCGTCTACGGCGTCTTTCATCGATGGAGTCCCCTGGTCTGGCCTTGTGGTTGCGTCATTGCCTTGTCTCCCATTCACGGGTTGGCCCAAATTGCCCAAGACAAAGTCGCGTCAACGCGATGTTGATCGCAAAATTGGGTTGGGTAAAGGATGCTCTGCCCAACACCTGCTTTGGGACAAGCTAATCAACGCAACGCGTACATGAATGCATAAAGACACGGCAAGCGGCTCGGTGGCCAAGTGTATCGACGGTAAACCGAGGAACTCAGTGACTTCAGAACCATGGCTTTGCGCCGCGCCAAGCAAAGGCTAACATGACCGCCAAACCAGCAAGGGCGACTGCCAATCCATGAATAAACCTGCTTTCGCGACACGCGCCGCGCAACCTGCTGCACTTTGGTGGCGCGTTGGGCGTCATGTGATGCGCCTGATGAACGAAAAGAACCTTGGGCTGATCGCTGCGGGCGTGGCGTTTTACGCGATCCTCGCGATCTTTCCGGGACTTGCAGCGACCATTGCACTTTGGGGGATTGTCGGCGATCCAGGTCTGGCATTGACCCAGCTTGAAGAGTTTCAGGCCGTCATACCGAGTGATGTTTACCGCCTTCTGGCGGGGCAATTGAGCAAGTTGTCTACGGCGGATGGCCTCACACTAGGTTGGGCTTCAATCGTGTCATTCTTGTTTGCCTTCTGGTCGGCAAGGGCGGGCGTGGCAGCGATCATGCGCGGTCTCGACACGATCTACGATGCACCTAACGGTGCCGGCTTTTCGCAATTCTTCCGCTCGCTTTTACTGACGGCGAGCCTGATCGGCGTTCTTCTCGTCGCAATGGCTTGCATCGTGATCCTGCCGCTTATCCTTGCATTTGTGCCCTTGGGGCCCTGGACCGGGCTGGGTGTTGAGGTGGTGCGTCTGGTTGTGGGCTTCGGAGTGTTGCTGATGGGCTTTGCCCTGATCTATCGGCTTGGTCCGAACCTTGAAGGGCGCTATCCTAGACTGATATCTGCGGGCGCCGTTTTTGCCTCGGTGTGCTGGGTTGCCGCGTCGGTTGGGTTTTCAATCTACCTGCGCAACTTTGGGACATATAACGAGGTCTATGGCTCGATCGGCGCCGTGATCGTCATGTTGATGTGGCTGTTCATCAGCGCCTATCTCGTCCTGCTAGGGGGCGCGCTCAATGCGCAACTAGCGCGCAATGCGGCTAACCCAATACCACCAGCCACATCCACGCCGTAACCACAGACGCCCCCGTCGCGACCAGCACGGAAGAGGCGGCCACACGGCGTGCACGCCCGTACATGTTGGCAAAGATGTAACCATTGATGCCTGGCGCCATCGCTGCGGTCAGGACACCTGTTTTGAAGATACCAGAGGGCACGGACAATGCGGTGCCCAGGGCCCATGTGACCGCCGGGTGCACCAAAAGGGAAACAGCACAGATCATTGCTATCACACGGGCATCCCCTTCGGGTTTATATTGGATCAGTACACCGCCGAGGGCAAAGAGGGCCGTCGGCAAGGCTGCCCGGATCACAAGGTCTAGCCCGTCGCGGATCACGCCGGGCAGCGCAATGCCTGTGAGGTTCACGACGAACCCGGCCAGAATGGCCAACACCAGCACGTTGCGAAACATCGCTCGCGCCACGCCGCGCGCCATCAACCAAGGGGATTGTCCGCGATTACGCGCAATTTCCATCGCTATGATGCCGACCCCGTAGCAAAATGGCGAATGGAATGCGATGATCGAAAAAGCCCCCTGAAGCGCATCCGCACCATAGGCCCGTTCGTTGATCGCAAGCCCAAGAAGGACGGAATTCGAAAACAGGCAACAAAACGCGATGGCAACGCAATCCTCCCAGTCACGATTGAACAGGTAACGTGCGCCCAATAGGCCAACCAGAAAGCCGACCGCGGCCCCAACGTAAAAGCTGATCAGAAGCCGGGGATTGAGGCTGACCGACAGATCGAGATTGGCGATGGCCGAGAACAGCAGGCAGGGAATTGCGAAGTTTTGCGCAAACTTCATCAGTGCATCGACCCCGGATGCCGGAAACAGCCCGCGCCAGACAGCAACATAGCCAAACCCAATCACCAGAAAGACGGGAAGGATGACTTCGAGGAGGGCTTGCATGTCTCAGGCCTTAGTGTGTGCCGAGAGTGCATGTGCCTCCGGCGGGAGTTAATCTGACGAGATAAAAATGGGTCAGGGTGCGGGCAGGGTAAGCGTCATGCCGTCATAGGCTGGCTCAATGTGATCAGGGGTTTCTGCCAATACGGTGTCGTAGTCCAGATCGATGTGCATGTTGGTCAGGATCGCCCGTTTGGGCGACACCTGTTCGATCCAGTCCAGCGTGTTGGCGAGGTGGCTGTGCGTGGGGTGCGGATCCCGCCGCAATGCATCCACGATCCAGATGTCGAGGTCTTTGAGAGCGTCCCAGGCTGCATCCGGGATCTCAGCGACGTCTGGCAGGTAGGCGAGATTTGCAATCCGAAATCCAAGTGTGTCGATGCTTCCGTGCCCGACTTCGAACGGATCAAAGGTGATCGGCCCGCCGGGTCCATCGATTGTGGTGGCGCCCTTGAGTGTGTTCAGGTCCAGGATCGGCGGGTAGGGCGACCCCTTGGGCTGAACGAACACGTAGCCAAAGCGTGATACCAGTGCGTCTTGTGTTGCCCCGTCCGCCCAGACTTGCAGACGGGAGCGCATATTGAACACGATCATCCGTAAATCGTCGATACCGTGTACGTGGTCTGCATGGGCGTGCGTATAGATCACACCGTCTAACCGCCCGACTTCTGCGTTGAGCAATTGATTGCGCAGGTCTGGTGATGTGTCGATCAGCACCGTCGTGGTCCCGTTTGGCCCGTGCCGCTCGACCAACAGCGAACAGCGTTGCCGCCTGTTCTTTGGATTGCTTGGATCGCATGCGCCCCAGAGCCCGCCCAGTCTCGGCACTCCGCCGGAGGACCCGCAGCCAAGGATGGTAAATGTCAGCTTATCGCTCATTTCGGGACTGTGGCCTGTGCCGCTTTGGAGAACAAGCGGTCGAAGTTCTTTTCGGTTTGGGCGGCAAAATCTGAATAGTCGATGCCAAAGATCTCAGCCCCTTTGCGCGCGGTGTGAGCTGTGTAGGCGGGTTCATTCCTCTTGCCCCTATGAGGTGGCGGCGCGAGGTAGGGGGCGTCGGTCTCTACCAGAACCCGATCAAGAGGGGCGGCAGCAAAGATGTCGCGCACCTCTTGGGATTTTGGAAAAGCTGCAATGCCGGACATAGACAGGTAAAACCCAAGGTCGAGAGCAGCCTGCGCCAATGCCGCGCTGGACGAAAAACAATGCATGACGCAACTGAAGGCACCAGCACCGTGCTCCTCGGTTAGGATGTGCGCCATGTCCTCGTCTGCGGCGCGCACGTGGATGATCAAGGGTAGGCCCGTTTCACGCGCTGCATCGATGTGGATGCGCAGTGATTTCTTTTGTATATCAGCGCTTTCGGAGGTGTAATGATAGTCCAGCCCCGTCTCTCCGATGCCGACGAACTTGGGGTGTTTGGCTAACGCGATCAGATCGTCGGTACTGGCCAGAGGTTCATCCGCCGCGCTCATGGGATGGGTGCCAGCAGCATAAAAAACCTGCGCGTGTGCCTCGGCAATGGCGCGTACGCTGGGTTCATTGCGTAGGCGCGTGCAGATTGTCACCATGCGGTGCACACCGGCTTCGGTCGCGTTCGCAACGATCTGGTCTAGCTGTCCTTCGAAATCGGGGAAATCGAGGTGGCAATGGCTGTCGGTGATCTGTGGAGTCATCTGGGCGCGGCCGTATTGGAAAGTTTGAACAGGGTGTCGAGCACAAGCGCACCGGGGTCAAGGTTCACAGCCCGTCCATGACGGGCGCGGGCCAGTGCGGTTTGCGCCGTGTCGGCCCATGCGCGGGCCTGACCCGGGTGTGCGCAAAGACGTGCAAAGGTCTCTGCCTCATTGGGCGCGGCTTGATTCAGCGGGGCGTGTCCGGCGCCGGTGCGCGCAAGGCGGGACAGAGCGATGTCAATGAGAGTGTAGAGCAGATCAAGCTTTGCCTCACTCCCGCGTGCCCCGGCTGTGTCCGCCAAGGCGAGGGCACGGGCGCGGTCGAGGTTTGGCATCGTGTTCATCAGGTTGATGAGGTCTGCATAAAGTTTCAGACCGTCGAGCAGGGCAAGCCTGAGCGCTTCGCCCACGGACCCTGCACTCAGTTCGGCAAGGGCTGCACCATCAGCGCCGGGATCAACGCCCGCTTGTGCCATGGCTTGTGCCATCTGATCCCCATCAAGCGGGCCAAGACGCAAAGTCCGACAGCGCGACCGGATCGTCGGCAAAAGGCGGCTGGGTTGGTGGCAGATCAACAGCAGCGTGGTGCGCGCAGGCGGCTCTTCGAGCATTTTCAGAAGCGCGTTGGCGGCGTTGACGTTCATGTCGTCAGACGCGTCGATGATGACTACGCGGCGACCACCATCGGCTGCGGACAACTGAAAAAAGCTCGCCAGTGCGCGGATGTCATCCACGACAATCTGGTCGCGCAACCTCTTGGTCTTTTCATTTTCGCTGCGGTGCACGGATTTGAGGCCGGGTTCAGACCCCGCCTCAATCCGCCTCGCAACTGGGTGGTCTGGCGAAACAGCAAGGCTGGTCGGGATCGGCGCGCCGAACATATCGTCCGGGTCCGGATCGGGTGTGGACAGCAAAAAGCGCGCTATGCGCCAGGCCAGCGTCGCCTTGCCCACTCCGCGCGGGCCAGTGATCAACCAAGCATGGTGCAGCCGCCCAGCATTGAAGGCGTCCAGAAAGGCCGCCTGAGGCGCGTCCTGACCGACAAGCTCTGCGGTCTCGCGAGGGTGCGGCGCGCCGGGGACGCGGGTGGGATCGGATGCTTCGTCAGCCATGCCCCGCGATGTAGCACTGGTGTAGGGCAGGGGAAATGGTCTGCGTTGAATTGACGGAGGCTTTGCCACGTCTATTCGGAGATTCTTTGAAGCAGAAAAGCAGAGTGGGCAGGTCAGCCTGCGAGATAGGTGTCCGCAACGGATTGAATATCTTCAGCGATTGCTTCCGGGGTGCGCGCGCCATCAATCACCCGAAACCGGCCGGCATATTCATCCGCCAGAGCGAGGAAACCGCTACGCATGGCGCGTTGCAGTTCAGCCCCGAAATCCTCGAACCGTTCTTCATGGCCCTGCCGCCCTTTGGCGCGCGCCAGCCCTTGGGCCGGGTCCATGTCAATGAGGATCGTGAGGTCAGGTTCACGCCCGATCATCAAGTCATGCAACGCATCCACAGAAGTACGCAAATCGCCTCGGCTGAGGCCTTGATACATGCGCGTGCTGTCCGCAAAACGGTCACAGATCACAATTTTTCCCGAAGCAAGGGCAGGGGAGATCAACCGCTCCATGTGATCCCGGCGTGCGGCTGTAAAAAGCAACAGCTCAGTTTCGGCGGACCAACGATCAGGATCTCCCTGCAAAACAAGAGCGCGAATTTCTTCGGCTCCGGGGCTGCCCCCGGGCTCCCGTGTCAGCACCACTTCATAGCCTTTGGCGCGCAAATGCTCTGCGAGCAAGCGGGCTTGTGTCGATTTGCCCGACCCGTCTATGCCTTCAAAGCTGATAAAGTGCCCTTTGGCGCTCACGCCCCGTCTTCCGCTGCAGGTGTGCCGCGCACGATGTTGAAAATGGACAGGGCCGCAGTCGAGACTTTGGCCAGAAAACCGCCATAGGCCACATCTGTTTCGGCAACGAGTTCAATGCGCACCTCAGGAAGACCCTCGGGTTGCAACACCAGTTCAGCCAAGGGAGTGCCTGCAGCAATCGGTGCCTGAATTGGGCCAGTATAAACAACCTCGGCGCTCAACGCCGCAGCGCTTAAAACTGGTAGTAGAACGTTGACGTCCTGGGCCGGAACAAGGCCCACTTGTGGCTCTGCACCTTCCCAGACATCGGCCACGGCGAGCCGCTGACCAGATGGGGCCAGAGTGCGCTGCGCAAACTGGCGGAACGACCAGTTCACGATGGCCTCAGATTCTTGTGCGCGCACAGCGCCGCTGTCCATGCCGGACAGCACAAAAATAATACGCCGGTCCCCCTGTTTGGCGGACCCGGTCAGGCCGTATCCCGCTTCCCGGGTGTGGCCGGTTTTCAAACCATCCGCGCCGATCCCTAGTTTCAACAACGGATTGCGGTTAAAGCGGTTCGAGGCCTCTTCAGGGTCAAACAGAAACTCTGTTTCTGCAAACATCGGATAATATTCAGGAAAATCGGTCAGCAGGCGTTGAGCCAGCAGTCCAAGATCACGCATGGACATTAAATGTCCGGCAGCGGGCCAGCCACTTGAGTTCGCGAAGGTCGAGTTGGTCATGCCCATTTCCTGCGCGCGCCGGGTCATCAGGCGGGCAAAGCCACCTTCGGTGCCATCCGGGCTAAGGGCTTCGGCAATCACGACACAGGCGTCATTGCCAGACAAAACGATGATGCCCCGGATTAGGTCTTCGACTGTCACCCGCTCGCCGGTTCGCAAAAACATGGTGGAGCCGCCAAAGCTGTTTGCGTGTGCAGAAACCACCAATTCGTCTGTCATCGACAGCTGGCCCCGCTCAATCGCCTCGAACGCCATATAGAGCGTCATCAGTTTTGACATCGAGGCCGGGGGCAGGGGTTCGTCCGCGTTCTTGTTCAAAAGAACGGTGTCCGTCGTGTGGTCAATCACATAGGCCGAAGTCGCCCTTGTATCAAAGGCGGCAACGGACATTGCAGTGGTGTGAACCGCGAGGGTGGCGGCAGCAAGGATACGGATCACGGACGGACGTCTCCCTTTGTTAGTTCTTTACAGCGTAGGCGTCTGTAAACCCTTCGCTCTTAACCTTTGCCAGCAGGTCAGAGCGCGCTCCGGATGTTGCTGCAGGCCCCACGACAACGCGCCAGAATGACTTTCCGTCGCGCTCAAACGTTTTGACCGTTGGGACAACCCCGGCGCTGCTCATCTGTTTGGCCGTGCGGGTTGCGTTGGCCTCAACAGAGAAGATGCCGATCTGGATGAACGGTTTGGCGAGTGAAGAAGTTTTCGCGGGTGCTGGCGCCGGTGCAACAGCTGCGACAGGGGTCGGCTCAGGCGTTGCGATAGCCGTGGGCTGGATAGTGGGGATGGGCGCGTCGATGGCTGCCGCTGCGCTTTCAATTGGATCAAGCGGAGTTGCGATCACTTCGGAGGGCGCCGCGACCGCGTCGGCCTCGATTGGTGCCACTTCAGGCTCCAAGGCGACTTCTTCTTTGCGCAGGGCCGTTACGTTCAGTTCTGCGGGGGCTCCGGCCAGCATGCCAAGAGCTTCGGCAGCGTCTGAGCTGATTTGGAGGCGAGGGCCGGGAATGTCCCGTTCGCGGCGGAACAGGGCACCCACTACAAACTTGTCGTTGTTGGCGTTGCGAATAATCACCCTCTCAGGGTCCGTGACGTCCGGGTGTGCAACCCAGACACCGCCAAGCGACGGACGTCCGTCCCAAAGACCGGCTTCATTTGCGGAAAACACATCTGGTGCTTCTACATCGCGTTCAACCGTTTTAATGGCCACACCGGGTTCTGGTACGCCTTCAGTTTCGGTGTTGGGTTTGAAGGCTTGCATAGCCACAGACTGCCCACTTTCGTCACATCCGGCCAAAAAAGCCAACGTCATGGTTAAAACTACACCGCTGCGAAGAGTGGAACGCGTGATGGGTCTGCTCATGGACCAAATCCTTGCCTGCTGTTGCCTCAAGTGGCCACTTTGTGACCTGATGTCGTTTTCGACATCATTTTTTGCCCGTCATGCGGGTTTCTGAAGGAAGCATAGCGCCAATATACCGTTCTGAAAAGCGCGCGTGTGCGATATCGGCAATTTTCCACATGGTGTGGGGCATTTGCCGAATCGCAAAAGCGTGCCTAAAGGGGGTTCACCGGAGGTTTGGCAGAGTGGTCGAATGCGGCGGTCTTGAAAACCGTTGGGCGTGAGAGCGTCCCCAGGGTTCGAATCCCTGAGCCTCCGCCACCCCCACATCCGAGTAATTCCAAGAAACTGATTAATTCCTTTATTTCTAAGGGTTTTAAGTTCTCCCCATTCCCACAGGTTCCGTGTACTTATTAGGACATCTCCACCATTCAGGTGGGTCGCGAGGTGGGGCGATGCGTACGAAAGCACTAAACAAACTATCTGCTGTGGCGGTTAAATCAGCAGGCGACGGGATGCACAGCGACGGAGGCGGGCTGTTTTTGCGCGCCAAGAACGGGCGCAAGTCGTGGGTTTTCAGATACACAATGGCCGGACGCAAGCGTGAGATGGGTCTTGGGGCATTGGCGACGGTAACGCTGGCACAGGCCCGCGCACAGGCCACTGAGGCACGTCAACAGGTGTCTGAAGGCCTCGACCCCATTGCAGAGCGTGACCGCCCCTCAGAGGCCGAGACAGCGGCTGTGACGTTCGCTGAGGCCGTGCGAACATTCCTCGACGCGAACGCCCCCAACTGGAAAAACGCCAAGCATCGCCAGCAGTGGCAAAACACCCTCGACACGTATGCAGCGCCGCTCATGAGCCGAGGCGTCAAGGACGTGACCACAGCCGATGTGGTGGCCTGCCTGCTGCCCATATGGCATTCGAAGGTCGAGACAGCGCGCAGAGTGCAGGGGCGGATTGACCGGGTGATGTCGGCCCAGATCGCGCTTGGCAATCGACCAGCCCCAAACCCGGCTGCGATGAAAGACAATCTGGAGCATGTCCTGCCCCGCCAGAAGAAGGACGTGACGCATCATGCTGCTGTCCCGGTTGATGACGTGCCAGAAGCCTTTGCCAAGCTGTGGGAGCGCCGCAGAGAGGGGCAGGGGGCCGCTGCGCTGGTCTTGGGCATCATGACCGCCCTGCGCTCAGGAGAGGTCAGAGGGCTGCTGTGGGACGACATACAGGACGACATGATCGTGGTGCCCAAGGACCGCATGAAGGCGGGCAAGGAACACCGGGTGCCGATCACGCCTCAGATGCGGGAACACCTCGACAGCCTGCCACGGTTCAAGGGCTGCGACCTCTTATTCCCATCGAACCGCATGGGCCAGATTTCAGACATGACGATGAAGGCCGCAATGCGCCGCTGTGGCCTCGGCCAGTACACCCCACACGGCTGGCGCAGTTCGTTCTCAGACTGGGCAAATCGGGAGGGGTATCGACGCGAGTATGTCGAAGACGCTCTGGCCCATGTTGTCGGAAACGCTGTTGAGCGGGCATACCGCCGGGGTGATTTTCTTGAGCATCGTCAAGAACTTATGGCCGATTGGGCGGATTATTTGTTCTCAACATATAGTGCTTGACTGTCGCAACTGATTCCGTATGATTCTGGTACTCACTGGGCGTGTCTCAGCGAGCCAAACTAAGCAACCTACTCAGATTATTCAAAAAAAGTCGACCCGCACGCGATGTCCGTGTGTCGGGAACTTTCTTTTGGAGGTTCTAGCAGGATGCAGAATCACGCCCGACTACTTCGCAAGCCAGATGTCTTGGCCAAAACCGGACTCTCGCAAGCGGAACTTTATCGCCAAGCAGCAGAAGGCGAATTCCCGAAACAAGTACGCATCTCCGCGAAGGCGGTGGCATGGCTTGAGTCAGAGGTCGACTCATGGATAGCAGACCGCGTCCGAGCGCGTGACGAGGTGGCGTAATGAGCCGCCCTGACATCGACGAGCTGAGAAAGTCGCTGCGTTATTGTGCTGTCACAGGTTATTTATTCTGGCGATACAGAGACGACGTACCAGCGTGGTGGAACACCCGATTTGCGCACCAACCTGCGCTGACGGCTGACTGTCAAGGTTATAAGATTGGGCGGTTCCAAGGGCGGATGCTCAAAGCACATCGCGCAGCTTTTGCAATTGTCTACGGCTATTTTCCGAAAGAAGTCGATTACGCGAACGGGAATCGTGCGGATAATCGGCTTATGAACCTCAGGCCCAGTGACCGCTCGGCGAACATGCGAAACACGCGCAGGCGATCCAACAACACGTCTGGGACTACGGGCGTCTATCTCCACAAGCTCACGCGCAAATGGCGCGCGACGATCAGGGTCGATGGGAAAAATCTCCATCTGGGACACTTCGACCGTCTGGAAGACGCTGCCGCCGCCCGAAAAGCCGCTGAAATCAAATACGGTTTCGATGAACTCCACGGCAGGTCTGACAAGGTCCGAGCCGCGCGCGATCTCGACGCCGCCTAGCACTCAAATCCAAACAGCCCAGTCTCGTGTCGTTGGTTGGATGCGATGGGCTTGAGCAGGCAGACCGCTCGTCGGGCACACTGTACCTCAGCCAAGGGTTTTGACGTTTCCCAAAAAAGCGCGTGGTTGTGCTGGCTCCCCTGATAGTCAGATGCTTTGGGCTTCTCCCCTGCGTGACCTACGGGGCGCCGAGCGGGGTTTCCGGGCCGATCTGGTGTGGTGCTCACGCCCCCAGACAGAAGCGCGCCTATAGGTTGACAGTGGCAACTGATCTTAAGTTGCGGTCGCGGTCTGGTCCCTCCGTTTAAATGGGACAGCGCGTGGATACAGAGCATGTGAGCAGGCAGGCCGCTTTGACCTCCTACAGGGTCAACCTGATGCGGAAAGCGGAACTATGTCCGGCGGTCAGATAGCCTCACCGGAAAGGGTTCCGAAAGGCTTCCCGAAGGGTTCGGTAACACGAGACTAGACTAGACGAGACTAAAACGAGACGAAAACGAGACGAGACAAAAACAAGACGGTCATTTTTTTAAAATGCTCAGGGTGGCGCAGGAAGCAGATGGCTGCGGAAGAGCAGGACTATCACATGACGAGGCCAGCGAGAGATAGTCCGCTGAGTAAATAACCTGCGATAAACCATGGCAACGGCGCGTAGTTTTTTTTGTCGGCTATCGAAGCGCAGACACAGCCGGACAGACCCATGCCCATCAATGCAAAACCCCAGCCCATTGTGGCGGCGACGTCCATGGTGTTTCCTCTCTCACGCAATCAAATAACTCAATCAGGGAAAGATGGTTGAAGTCTCGTTTTTGGTCAAGCCTGTGACGTGATCCTGAAACTGCCAGCACAGCCGACCCCAATCATCACCAGCAAGGAGACAGATGGATGAGGAAAGAAACGGAAAAAGTAATGATGGACAGAGCAGCCGAAGAACTGAGGCGTGCGCACACGGTGGCGCGGACGCTTATCAATGAAGCGCAGAAATCCGAGCGACCTAAATTGGAGCTGTCACATACACAGGCAATGTCGCACCCCGCGTATGGATCACTTGTTGAAGCAGCAGCCGCGATACTGATTGCCAACCGCACAACGCGCCCCGGCCTTTTTTGAGATGCTCACGGTGGAGGTGGTGGAAACGTATTCGGACAGCTCGACTGAGAGACTCACACAATGACGGTGGGTCCATTCTGGGGTGTTGGTGGCTCGACTATCGCCAGAGGCGCTGTGTGAGTCTCTGAGCGCATCTCAGGCCTGTGGGTCAGCAGCCCTTGTAATCCTTGGCAACGCATTCCCGCGCAAGTGTTTGAGCTTTGGAAATGTCTTCGGCGGTCATTTCTTTGGCCATTTCATCTCTATTCAGGGCGGCTAGTTTAAAACCCAAAGATGCGCCAATGTTGAACCACATGTGGGCATATAGGTTATCTTGAATGACGCCTCTGCCATCGCGATACGCATCAGCCAGATAGTACAACGCGAATTTCTCGCCCTGTTCCGCCGACAAGCGATACCATTTCACCGCCTCTACATGGTGCTGTGTGACACCCTCACCTTTGTCGTGCATCCGACCCAGTCTGAGTTGCGCGTCTGCGTTCCCTTGCTCTGCCAACGGTCGAAACTCTTGCAGTGCTGTTTCAAAGTCACCGCTTTCATACGCTGCCCATCCTTTATCGTAATCCTGCGCCGAAACGGCTTGACCACCGACAGCCAAAAGCACCGCCAGTGCAGTAGCACCAAGAACCTGTTTCAAAACGTCCGCCTCAAATAACTGATCGCAGGTTATGCGCCACAGATTGGAAACGCCAGTTGCGCTTTGTTCGATTTGTGGGGCCTGAGCCTAGTGACAACTGTGTAGCTTATCGCTGGCGCTCAAAACCCCGTGGCGGGCCACTAATTCGACCATGAGCCAAACTCATAAAGTTTGCGTTTATTATTTATTCTGGTAATTATTTGGGTGTGCCTTCCGATCAGCCAAAGGTTGAAAAGTCCCCATGCCCAAGCCGCGAGCCAAAGCAGGGGGCACCCCTCATCCCCTGGCTCAGGGGGGGGGCATATTTAAGCGTGCAGACGCGCACCTCGCGCCCGTGATGTCGTGAATTGGAAACAAACTGATAACAGGAGCCGTGCCGTGTTTAAAAAAGGCCAAAGTGGCAATCCAAGTGGGCGGCCGAAAATGCCAGTAGAAGTCCGCGAGGCCATCCGTTCAAATGGTGAGCTTGCGGTTAATCGCATGACGCAGCTTCTGTCTGATGAA
>NZ_JBDUXB010000006.1:0-276290 GCF_039945315.1 Tateyamaria sp.
GACCGCATATCCACGCTCAACAACCTGCGCCACGGCGTCCTGCTTAAACTCATCCGTAAACCGTATGCCCTTGTTCATATCCGTCTCTCCTTGGTTCCAAAATTACCAAGCAAAGCGTCTACAAATCTAGGGGCACCTCACCCTTTGCGCAGCGAGAGCGGCGGTTGCCTTTTCAATGGCCTCCAGCTCCTTGCGGAAAAGGGCGTCCGAGCTCATTCGCTCTCCTGTGCCACAAGCTCAAATTTGGCGTGTTCCAGATCTTCACCAAACTCCTCACCCAGTTCGAGCATGTTGTCATCTTCCGGATCATAAACCCATTTCACATTGACGGTTGCGCCGGCTTCGGCAGCTTCGTCGATCAAATCCATCAGGGTCATGACGATTTTGGCGCTTGATGAATTGAAATAGATGAACTCAAGCACAAACTCGCATGTTCCGTCGCCGTGGTTGCCGAGATGCGCTTCGAGCGGGTCCATGACAGGCTGGTAAAAGGCTGTGACATCCTCAGGATGCGACTCTCCTTTGAGACAGAAGCGGTTCTGATCAAAATCGAAATCGACTTCAGGCGTATTCGAGGTGGCGGGGATTTTTAGCGGTTCCATATACATATTCCTCAGATATTCGCCTTAAGCGCAAAAAAACTGTGACGATCGTCGACCTTCGCAAAATCAAACTCGATGGGTCGTGACGCACGACGAGCGATTTCTATGAAACCAATGCCCGCACCCTGGCTGTACTCGTCCGGGCCTTCCCGGAGTTTGTCTTTGTAAAACCGCTTAAGCTGATCGTGATTCATGCCTTGGATCTCTCGGAGCTTTTCTGAAACCCGCTCGGTGTCTTCGCTACGGATCAGGTTGCCCGACAGCAGGACATATTCATTGCCCTCTTTGCCGATGGTCAATATGCCAAAGCTAAGTTCGGTTACCTCTGGGGTTTCTTCTTCAGGTACACGTTCTGCCGAATACCGGATGACGTTTTGCATTTGCTCGACAAACACAGCAAACACGCTGCGAACCGTTTTGGTATCAGCTTCTTCCATGGAGAGTTTTTGTTTGAGCGTCTCGCCCACCGCAAGCCGCACTTGCTCAGTCATGTAGCCAGAATAGGCGAACATAACACCTGATTGCATGAGTGTCTTTCGGAGATCGTAGAGATCTGTAGCCAGCATACTGTTCCCCTATGCCTAAGAAATTTCAAACCCGAGAACGGTAAGATCGTCCCGCCGATATTCGTCACCTTGAAATGCCGCAAAGGCTTCACGAAGGCGATCGCCCTGTTCAGCCGTGCGGGTCGTTTCGCTCTCCGCAATAAAGTCGCGTAGCCGCACCTTGCCAAATCCACGACGTTTCGCGCCACCAATCTGATCAAACAAGCCATCCGTCGCGAGAATGTAGCGGCAAGCAGGCTCTAACTTCACGTCGATGTTCGTGAACTGCGTATCGGGACTGTAGCGATTGTACCCAATCCCGGCTTTGTCCCCTTTGACCTCATCGATGCCTGTACTGTTGGAGATAAACAGACTGAACCGTGATCCCGCAAAGGTTATGCGCTGATTAGCCTTGTCGATAAAACAGACACCCGCTTCAAGCCCGTCATCAGTTTCGGTATTGTCTTCGTTCTGACCCAGAAGTTGCTGAAGATCGGCGTGCAAGGCCGACAGCAACGCGCCCGGTGACATCTCGTCATTGGTGCGCAGATGTCGGTCAATAAGGCCACAGGCAATCAAAGTCATAAACGCGCCGGGAACGCCGTGGCCCGTGCAATCGCCTACAATGACGTAGGCGCCGTGATCAGTCTCGTGGCACCAGAAAAAGTCACCGCCAACAATGTCACGCGGCTCCCAGATCAGGAAGTGATCTGGGAGCATGTTGGACAAGGCTTTACGGGAAGGCAGCATCGCCTCCTGAATGCGGCTGGCATAGTGCACAGAGGACAAGATCTGAGTGTTGGCATGGCTCAGTTGATCTTCGCGTTGCTTTAGTTCGGTCAGATCCGAGTAAATCGCGACCGATCCGCCACCAGCCACTTTGCGTTCGCTGACCATGATCCACCGGTTGTCCTTGCGCTTCTGCAACAGGGGCTGGCCCGGCTCGCGGTGGCGTTCGAGACGGCGCTCCAGCCACTCTTCTGGGTCCAGCCGTGCTTCTTCGATCATGCCGGTTTTGACGGCGTTGCGCAGGATTGTTTCAAATGTGAGCCCAGGAGTCAGATCCACGTCAATCCCATCATACAGCAAGTCTTTGTAACGCTGGTTGCTCAGCACCAGGCGATCATCGGCGTCGTAGAACGCGAAGCCTTCGTTGATGCTTTCGATCGCGTCGACAAGCCGTTGCCGTGCGGTGGCGATCTCACGCAGATTACTTTCTTCAACCTCGACCGCAGTATCCCTGAAACCGACAAGGGCTTCAGCCATAAGAGTGATTTCGTCATGTCCCATCACAGGTGGCAGCGGTGTTTTCAGGTTTCCGTCAGCGATCGCCAGCATCGAATTGCTGAGCGCTGATAGCCGCGCTGTGAGGTTGCGGCTGACATAAAGCCAGACGATCAACAGCGAGCTGACAATACTCAGCAGAACCACCGCGATCAAAATATTCCGGTTCTGAAGCCGAGTCTCGACGGCCTCAAGATTGGCAACCGAAATGCGCTGATTTGCAGCATCCACCAAAGTGGCCGATCGATTGGTAAGAAAAGTGGATAGGCGCGTGTTCAACCCCAACAACTCTTCGGCTTGCGTGATTGCCATAAGTTCGGCTTTTCGGATTTCCGGCAAACCCTCCGTCCCTTGGGTCAGTCTAAGCAGAACATCCAACTGTTTCTCCAGACGCCCGCGTACGCGGGTGCGGATATAAGGGAGTAATTGCCGAATATCCGTATGTATCCGTTCCAGAGGGAAACTAAGCAGGTCAACCTGCTCAATAGTGCTTGCTTCAGAAATCAGGAATATCTGGCGGTTAAACGCATCAAACAGGACGGCTGCCTGCTGTTCAGGATAAAATGCAATGATCGACCGTGCCAATTCCTGCTGCCCTGGTGTCAGGTCCGTGTCCGCGTTTTCAGAAGCATCATTGCGCCATTCGCTAAGTTGGGATCCCAGAACTCGAGAGGAAGGCAAAAGGGTGCGCTGTGCATTCGCGTTTCCACGCGCAAGCCGAGTTTGCACCTTCTTCTTGCTTTGGATCAATTGCAAGCGATCGACGACAAATTGATTTATGCTCAGGAAATTATCGTCGATCCGCGCCACAAGCTCCACGGCACGGTCTGCGGCGACGCTTGTGTTGATGGCGCCATCCAAAAGATAGGGCTCATCGTCCAGTTCGCCGTACTGCCGGGCGTCTGCCAACAGAATTTTCAACGTCTCCATTTGCGAAAAAACTTCATCTGAAACAATCTTGCGGTCCGTTTCATTGTCTACGGCCAGCAAAGCGGGCGCGCCGCGCACCACGCGTTCAATGCTGCGCGAAAGTTCCTGCCAGGCCAGCGCCTCAGGCACCCGCCGTTCCGCAATCTGGTCAAACGATTTGCCAACCTGCGTGATCGAATAGATTCCTGTCGCTGCAGCCAGCACAGAGAACATAGCAACTGCCAAAAAAGCCAGAAGTAGTTTCCCACGCACTCCCCAAAACGCTATGGGGTCGGTACGCTGATCCGCGTCGAAGTCAGGGGTTTCCTTGGGCATGCTATCTCAGACGCTTTTCAGAACATTCGCGTCAATCATTCTGCAGGCTCATACCCGTCTTCAGTAATCTGGTTCCATATGAACGAAGTCAAACCCACCACATCACCTTTGCTATCAAAGGAGATCGTACCAAGCACGGTGTCAAATTCCTGTTCCAGAAGAGCGCGGGCGATGTCGGCGCCTTCAGTTGTTCCGGCTTTTTCGACTGCCTGCGCCCAGGCCTGAACCGCTGCATAGCTGTAGAGCGTGTACCCAGAGGGCTCAAAACCTTCATCATTTCTGAAAGCTGTCACAACCGCTTCGGCGGCGGGTGTTTCACGCGCATCGGGCCCAAATGTGAAATAAGCGCCCAAGCCAGCGTCGCCGGCTATAATTGGGAAGTCCTCGCTTGCCAGAGCATCGCCGGATATCAGAGTGATGTTGGGCAGTGCCCCTTTGGCCTGACGAATGATGATGCCTGCATCAGCCTGATACCCCCCCACGTAAATCACGTCGATTTCGCTTTGAACCAGTGCATCGACGAGGTCATCATAGCCGACCAGTTCCGGCTCGTAAGTTTGGAAGAGCGTTTCGGTAACGCCGTTTGCGTTCAGGCGATTTTTAGTGATCTCTGCCAATCCTTGCCCGTAGGCGGACTGATCATGCAAAATTGCAATATTGTCGTCTTTGAACCGCTCCGCCAAAAAATCTCCGGCAATCGCGCCCTGATCATCATCGCGCCCGATCACGCGGAAAACGTTGCCCAAGCCTGAATCGGTCACCAGCGGATTTGTTGAGGCTGGCGATATCATGACGATTTCTTCTTCCGCGTAGATAGGACCACCAGCGATCGAACCACTGGAACAGGCATGTCCGACGACAAAGCTGACCCCTTCGGCAACCAGTTGGCGGGCAGCGACTGCCGCCTGTTCCCCATTGCAGGCGTCATCTACTGATGTTGCCACGATCTGTTCACCCAGAACACCTCCGGCTGCGTTCAGATCGTCAATGGCCTTCAGAGCCCCAAACTCAACTTGCTCTCCCGTTGGAAGAGCCGCGCCGGAAAACGGTGCTGCGATGCCCACAAGGATCTCCGCGTTTGCAAAAGACGCACACAGCGAAAATGAAAACAAAACGGGGCTAAGGCATGGAAATTTCAAATCTATATACTCCCAAGGACGTGCCTTGGGGGATCGCGCCAAACCACTAAAGTGTGCTGCCAGCGTCTTCGACTTCCATCTTCAAACGTTCAGCTTCATTACTGGTTGAGCTAACGGACAAACCCTATTTGGCAAACACTAATTTGGCCCTTGACCCCCTGGCCGCAGCATTCAATCTATGGGTGTGGATACCGGTTGTCGCAATGGCTGTGTCGTCCCTGTTTTGTAGTGGCGGTTAGCACCGTTTCGTGCTGCTTTTCTTCGCTCAAAGCCGAGTTTGTAGGTGATTTATTTGTAGGTACCAGCCTTGCCGAAGAAGCCGCTGGAGATCAGGGGTACGTCCTAGTCACAGCCAGCCCGACCAGCAAAACTAGAGGCATCGCATGATCGACCGTGCGGCACAGTAGAGGTGATGGGACAACAAAGAAAGCCACACTTGCATAAGTACACTTTGTCCCCAACTCAGGCATTGCCCGGAATTTTTCGAATGTCTGCTGTTGGTTGGAAGCTGCCGTGATATCGGAGCCAGTTGATTGGTCCCGACCCCAGTGATTGCCTTCATGGTCCAGTTCATGCTTCAGACATCCGAATCCTCTGGCCTCGTCGCCGATAGGCAGCGGAAGGCGGATAACCTAATTTATCTATAGCTCAGGCAGGTCGCGAAAATGATCAAGTACCTCGGGATTTGCCAGTGAGTCCGTGTTCTTGACGCCTCTTCCGTGCAGCACGTGCGCTCTGGACTGCGTCCACCGCCACAATTCCTTTTCTCGAGTTTTTAATGCTTTCTCGCAGGTCAGGTACCGCCGCCGGCCCACCCAACTTTTTTAATAACTAAGGCTCGAAGCTTCGGTATTGGCGCTCGGAACGACAATCAGGTCGGGTTAATCCGAAGGCTCAAGACTGAGAATGTCGACTTTCTTGGAAAAGAGGCCCGCGAATAATCGTTTCCTCAGTGTCTAGTTCCACGGCTTAGGCTCAGTCGGAAATAGTTTTGAAAGTTCCACACCAGAAAAACCAAAGCAGATCGGGCGCAAACGGGCGTTGGTTTTTTGGTGCGCATTGGAGGCAACGGGCGCCATAAAGCGCCCGCAGCAATCTCAGATCAACCCTCAGGCGTATACCAGATGGGGGAAGAGTACGCCCGTTCCTGATGGATTAGTTGCGCCTCTTCAGGCAGATCGATCCCGTAACGCACCTTGTCGTAGACCACCCAGCGCGGGGTCGGGATTTCCAATACGCGCACATAGTAGAATGCGCGAGCAGCAGGATCAAAGTCGGGATCGCTCCACACGGTTGTCAGCTCCGAGGAACCGATTGTATTGGTCCAGCTTGCCGTTTCCAGATCAACAGTATTTCCGACTTCGGGGACGTTTCCGTTTTCGTCAGCGACACGGTCACCTGACCAGGCAACATCGTAGACTTTCTCGGCAAGCTCTCCGTCAGGAGTGAGCCAGCCCTTGACGACTTGAATCCGATCGAGGTTTGCACCGATGGCATCGCGCAAGGCATAGATCATAAAGCTCGGGGGGCCGTCACCTTCGGTCGGACGCAGGTCACTGCCCATGGGCACGCCTTTGCTATAGCCAATCTCGGCTGGCATCCGTGTGCGGAGGTCCGCGTCGGTGAAGTCCCAGCCGCCAAAGAAACGCAACGCGATACGCGGACCGGTGGTGGCATAGGTCTCCCGCCGCTTGAACGCATCAAAGATCGCGGAACGGGTGTTTTCCGTTGCCCATGCAGCCGTGTATCCGGACGCTACCAATAGGTGACCTGGAATCTCGCCCAGTTCACTTTTGATAAATGGGTGTTCAATCCTTGTTGCGGATGGTTCGACGCTCACAGATTTGCTAAAGAAGTTTTCTTCTTCGGCAGTCGCCAATGATGTGTGACTATCAGTCGCTCCGCCCATACCGAATTTGTAGGGGTTCACACCAAACTTCTCTTCCAGCATCAGACCGCGTTTGAGTGCTTCGCGCGCGTATTCGCCTGCCAGCATATCTTCGGTCTTCAACTCGGTCAGGTCGAGGTTGCCAATGTCCCAATTTTCGTAGTCCGCGAATGCATCGTCAGGGCTCAGCAGCGGATGGGTTTCACCGTCGCCTTTGATCTGTGTGATCTCATAGTGCGGCTCCCATTTGGCACGACGCTCGACATAATTCTGATCAACTTTATCGCCATGGTAGGTATCTTCGGTGGGAAACATCCAACCGTTCGACAGATTTCCGTTATGCGAGAAGGCAACTGCGCGTCCGCCAGTTTTCTCTTCGTACATTTCCAGCCAATCATACAGACTGTTGGGGTTGGTGTCGCCGTAAGGCGGTTGCGTAACCGGTGGCACAACCTGTTTCGCTCGGACACCGCCATCGCGCAACATAACGTTGCGGTGCAGGTTGAAGCCCTTTGGTACCGAGGTCCATTCAAAGCCGATGAAGGCCGTAAAGGTACCGGGATCGTTGTGGCGTTCCGCCGCGTCCACGATGTGCTCCCAGGTAAAGGCAAACGCATCCGCACCGGGGCTGTAGGATTTCAACAAAAGTTCCGGCAGAGTGCCTTGAGAGAAATTGGTAATCAGATCGAAAGCGGACTCCCCAGCCGCGGCACCACCAGCTGAATATCCTTCGTACCATTCGAGGCCTTTCGGGTCCGCCAGAACGGCCGGCTTCCCGGCCTGCAAATCAGGGGCAAAGCCCATAAGGTCTGTGTGATCCGTCAAGACCATCCAATCCAGTGGTCTGGACAGCCGTACAGGTTGCCCTGTCGATGAGATCACCTGTTCGCCCTTTGCAAATCGCCAAGCTTCATCCGGCAACAGAGTATTGCCGAACGCGCCTGCATCTAGCGACAGCCCAGTATGCAGGTGGGTTTCACCCCACAGTGGGCGCTCTGGAATTGTTCTATTTGCATACGGAGAAAAGGGTTTGTCTGAAAACAGATCTTCCGCAGCCTCGGGCGATGGTGCTCCGTCCGCAAAGGCGCCAGACGCCAAAAGCGAAACACTCAGTGTCCCAAACAGTTTTTTGTACATGATATTCTCCTTCCATATTGCAGTCAGTCCGCAGTATGCGACCGACCACAATATTTTGCTGCGATTCCAGATAGTTAATTCTGCTTGTTTTTCCGGCATCGAGAACTGAACCGATGGAATTGTACATCTACGGGCTCAGTCGGACGAAGATACCGCGACAAGCGTCGCACTCGTTCAACTTGCGAGAACTATGCAATTATGTTTCGCTCAAGTCGAATGAATAAGATTGATGACCTAAATGAACAAACTTGATTACCTGTCTATCGACGGCCAACTGCTACAGACTTTCCTTCTTATTCTTGAAACACAGTCCGTCACAAAAGCCGCGCGGCGAATGGGAGTCACTCAATCGTCAGTCAGCCATGCTTTGCGGCGGCTACGGATTTTTTTTGATGATCCGCTTTTCGTGCGCGCGGGCAACGGATTGATACCAACCGAACATGCCGAAAGCCTCAAGAAACCTGCCCAATCTGCCTTGGACCGGCTGAAGGCACTTTCATTTGAGCGTCCGTTCGATCCCACTGAGAACGAGCGGGCTTTCACGATAGCAGCCAACGATATGCAGCGAGAATTGGTGTTTCCACGTCTGATCCGAGACCTCAGTCGTCAAGGCATCGATGCCACTTTCGAGTTTATCCCATCCGGCCACCCCACACCTGCCCTGCTCCGCAACGGGCGATGTGATCTTGCACTTACCCCCTTTCCCCCGGACGCTTCAGATATCTTGCAAAAGCAGATCTTCGAGGGGCGAATGATGTGCTTTTTCGACGGGTCGATCCGTCGAGCCCCTGCGACCTTGGAGCAGTACATTCGCTCGGATCATGTCTCCGTGAAGTTTCCCGATGGTGGAACATCACGTCGCGCCTTAAAGGGAGTCGACACATTCACAATTCCCAAGGCCCGTGTGTCAGTCCCCAATTTTGGTGCCATCCCTGCATTTGTGAAGGGTTCTGCAATGGTTGCAACCGAGATGGATCTTATGAAAATAAGTTGCCTGAAGGATTTGGACATTGCGCCACTTCCGTTCGCCTCTAAACCTGTTTCAGTCTTCATGTCCTGGCACATCCGCGACTCAAACGAGGCAGCTCACATCTGGCTTCGAGAGACAGTGGAACAGATTGCAAATGATGTCGGTGCAGAATTTTCCACGTGCTGACGAGGTATCGGACAGCAACCATAAACTTGGTTATTTTCGCGCTATAAATCTGGCAAATCCCATCACCACGACCTGTCAAACCGCATTTGTGGCGCAAAATTCATGATTTATGGATTTGGAACGCTGTGACCTAGCGGATTATTTTGGCCTGTGCAGATGCTGAATTTGTCACGAGTTCAGGCTTTAAATGAGGGCGTGACGGTTGATAGTTGGGGATAGACTGCCGCCACGCCCTAAAAAATACTTCAAACAAACTATGATCTGCATCTGATGTGCCGGTCACTCGATTTACACACCAGCATGCAGCCAGCAAAACAACTCACGATGTCTCACTGGGTTCCGGCACAACGAACCGGTTTACTCGTACCATTTTAGCAGCCTAAAGATTTGGCCCCCAGAGTGTCCGCGGATCAGTAATGTTTCCGTACGGTCAAACTACCACTCTGGCTCAAAGCTACAAATTGGCAAAATTGCCTAGGTAGATTTACCTATGCCACCGCCATACATCCAAAGAACTTTAGGTGATGGATTAAGAGTTCAACCGTTGCGAGGCGATCGCCAAGTCAATGATTTCAACCATTGAACTGGCCTGCATTTTTTCGAGAATGCGTGCGCGATGGTGGTCCACCGTACGCGGGCTGATTTTGAGAGCGCGCGCGATTTCCTTGCTGGTTGTGTTTGAGGGGTTTGACACGACCATATCCACAATTTCCCGTTCACGGGTGGTCAGAGTGTCCAGCATCATTCTTGCGCGCACCGCCTTGTCCCGGGATTCGTTGGCAAGGGCACTGATTTTCAGCGCCTGATGGATACGATCCACAAGGACCTCCGTGCGAAAAGGTTTTTCAAGGAAGTCGATCGCGCCGGCTTTCATCGCCTCCACAGATTCAGGAATGCCGCCGTGACCTGTGATGAAAATAATTGGTGGCCCGTTTCCTTCAGTCACCAGCTTTTTTTGCAATTCAAGCCCGTTCATTCCCTCCATACCGTAATCAAGCACGATACACCCCGAACGGCCCGTTTCGTATTCATCCAGAAAGGCGCGGGCAGACTCGAAAGTTTTAACTGAGAACCCCCGTTTTTTCAGGGACCTGCTCAGCGAGGACCGAATGTCTTCGTCGTCATCGACAACAAAAATGGTATCCCCTTTGCCAGTCACTTTTGGGCCACCGGTACGGTAAAGCAGAAGCGCGCGCCCCCGGCCTGGCCGGGTTCATGCCACATCCGTCCGCCGCCAGTTTCGATGATGGATCGGCAGATAGACAGGCCAAGCCCCATGCCGTCGGCCTTTGTTGTTTCGAATTGGGAAAACAGATCAAGGCCTGGATCCACACCAGGCCCGCTGTCTTCGACAGAAACCGTAACGAAATCCTTGTCAGCGCTGGATGTTATCTGGATCGAGTTGTCGCGGTTGTCCGTGCCTGCAATCGCTTCAATCGCGTTGCGCAGCAGATTGACAATCACTTGCGCAATTTGGGTGCGGATGCCTGTCACTTCGGGCAGATCTCCGGGGTTGAATTCAATACGTACGCCATGTTCAGTCGCCTCTGCCTTAACCAAGTGCAAAGTCTGGCCGATCAGGGCGTCAAGGTCGAATGGTGTTTTCCATTCCTCCCCCTTTTTGGCGAAATTCCGCAGAGCCTTGATAATGTCAGCAGCGCGGTGGGCCTGTTGATCCAGCTCTTGGAGTATCTGTTGCAGTTCGCTGTCTTGCCCGGCGTTTTCTGTCGCGGTCAAAAGAGCGGCGTCTGCGTTCTGGGTAATGGCGGTCAGGGGTTGATTAAGTTCGTGTGCGAGCCCGGCCGCCATTTGGCCAAGAAGCTCGCCGCGCGCGAGATGCGACAAGTCCCGGTTCAGCTTTTCGATCTGCTTTTGGGAATTGAGGTTGCTTGTGATGTCAGCAATCGTCGCCACGAAATGCAACGGCTTGCCGTCGTTGTCGCGGATTAAGATCGCGTTCACCCTGAGCCAAACGGTCTGCCCATCCTTGCGAAGACATTTTCGGACAACGCTGGCATCGCCGCTATCCAGCATCTCGCTCAATATCCGGTTGAAGGCCGCCGGGTCGTCTGACGCCAGAAAGTCGACCGCCTTCATCTGCAACAGTTCTTCCGGCTCATATCCTGTGATGCTTGCGAACTTGGCATTGACCCGAATGAACCGCCCTGTTTCGGACGAAATTTGCACCATCCCCCGAGATGACAGTTCAAAGGTTTGTCCGTATTCGCGCTCTGCTGTTTTGCGTTGCATGATTTCTTCGGTCAGTGCGGAGTTCGCACGCTCAAGCTCTTTGTAAGTTCTTGGCATTGGCTCGGAAGGATCGACTTCACCCTGCGAAATGAGGGCGGCACGCACCGCGAAGGCACGCACGGGGCGGTTGATGTAGTTGGCCAGCAACAAGCCAACGGCGCCTGTCAGGACGGACACCAACGCCGCGATCCAGATGTTTCTTGTCCGGTTTTGAACAATCGCGCCGACGAAGTCCGATTTTGGTGCATAGACTGCAATCGTCCAGGGCAACTCCTCACTTATCGTTGGCACTATTGTTGATACGAAGTCTGCGCCCTCATAGCTGAACTCGGCATATGTTTCGGATTCAACCAAAACAGAGTCCATCTGCGCCAAACCTCCAAACGCGGTCTGCGCGATATTGTCTTCGATTTCCTCAATCCCAGCGAAACGGAACGATCCGTCTGTGTCGACTGTCTTGAGCAAAGCGGGGTTCGGATGTGCAATCACGTCCCCGTTCTGGTTAACGATAAGGGCAGTACCGTTCTCACCGATTTTTAACTGGGCGAGAAACTCCGATAATTCGCTGATCTCGATATCAACGCCCACCACGCCCTGTATTTCTCCATCGCTGCCGGTCACCGGAGCCGCGATTGTGATACCTGGGTTCTGGGAGGTGAAGAAAATATAGGGGTGTGTCCAGATCGTTCCGCGCTGCTGTTGGGCCTGTTTGTACCAGGGCCTTTCTCTGGGATCGTATGTATCTTCGGGGTCCGGCAGCTGGGCAACTTGAACATAGTCCCGGTCACGCCAGATCAGCTCTGTAGTTCGGTCATCACCGTCATAAGAAATAATTTTGGAGCGGAACGGCGCGGTCACATCGCTGCGTTTGACATAAACGAAATTGCCACGCTGATCGCCGTAAAATAAACCAGCCAGATGCGGCGCCGTCAGCAACTGCTGAAACAATAACTGTTCAAGCAGTTGCCGATTGTCGCTGGCGACAATTCTGTTTTCGGCGATACGCGCAGCCAGTTCGGCAGCATCTTGAGCAGGATTTAGGAATCCCTTGGAATGGGCGATTGTGTTGACGCCAACATCTCGTAGCAGATTGCGCGCATGATCCAACAAGACGCGCTCAGACGTCACATAGGACGACCACATGATGATAATGATCGCCACGAATTGTAGGCCGGCAAGGCAAAATGCAAGTACCAACCCTAACGAGGTTTTCATATGAAATCTCTCCCATACATCCCTGCCCTGCGTCGTTCTGATCGAAACATGGCTGGAAAATGCGTCAGTTGTTTGTGACACTTCAACCGAATTTTTAACAGTGTTGCGGGTCGCTATAGGCAAATCTACCTAGGTGAACACACCAATTTCGCACGATCTTTTTAGGTCGTATCGTACACGGGTGAGTGCAATAGCGTGTGTTTTCTGGTTGCTGAACGTCCTGCAAGCTGATCTCACGCGTTTTTCTTGGTGGTAACCTGTAAGCCGGTACAGTTTGTGCACCTGCGCGGTCCCGGGCCGAGCAGGACGGTTGTGTGCAAAGCCCGGGACCAAATTCCTTCGAACAGTCAACGGCCATTTACAACGGATCCCCGCGAGATCGGGGTCGGATACAAAGCTATGAACAAAGCCTTAAATTCGGGACGAAGAATGACCTTGATGCAGGACCCTTTTTTGATCGGCCGGGTTGCGATGGGTCAACTTGATGACGTTTCGGGCGGCGCAAATCGCATGGTTACTCACCTTTTTCTGCACGAGCCATTCGCGCTTGGTTACGCCATAGGCTTTGCCAAACAGGCCTTTCGACACGCAAAGAATGAAAATCAAGAAGTAAGCTGCGAAACCTACGTGCTGTGTGCGATCAGCCAAATGCTGGGCGATGAAAGGGCTGCCGCCTCTTTTGTGTCTTTTGCTGATACAAAAAAGGGCAACCGGACTTTTGAGCGCGGCTACGACGTAGGCTTGGGCGATATGGAATCCTGGTGCTTGAGCCATGAAGAGCGTCTGCCAGGCGGTCTTGTGCGGTATCTCGATATGGACGGGACCTGCAGCCGCATACAGCGCATCTAAAGGGCTCAGCCACCTATCCAACACTTGGTCCAATGGTTCATTTTCGCGGCCCGCAACTCTTGTTAACCATTCGATCTGAATGCTGCAGTGTGCTTCTTTAAAATGGCCCTTCCCCCACAAAGATCGAAGGGCCATTTCCGCCTAAAAAGTCGCTCTTCAGGTGAGATGATGAACCTCTTGCAATCCGTAAACCGGGGTGGGGATTCCTTCCATTCTTGCCTTGATTTGTAAGGCTAGGAATTGCGAATAGTGCCGCGACTGGTGCAAGTTGCCGCCATGCATCCAGAGGTTTGGCACCTGCGTCGGCTTCCACATATTGCGTTGTTCACCTTCCCATGGACCGGGGTCTTTGGTGGTGTCGGAACCGAGGCCCCAGCACTTACCAAGTTGGTCAGCCATGTCTTGCCCCATCAGGTCAGCAACCCAGCCGTTCATCGAATTGTACCCGGTCGCATAAACCACTAGGTCTGCGATCAGATGGGTGCCGTCATCAAGGATAACGCCCGTTTCGTCGAGTTCCACCACCTGACCGCGTTTGAGTTTTATTTCGCCGTCAATGATCAGCTGACTTGCTCCGATATCAATATAATAGCCTGACCCGCGCCGCAGGTACTTCATGAACAAGCCGCTGTCGTCATCGCCCCAGTCGAGCCAGAACCCAGCCTTTTCGAGCCCGTCGTAGAAATCCTTGTCCTGCGCTTTCATGGCCGCATAGGCGGGTATCTGGAATTCGTGCAGAATCCGATACGGCAGCGATGCAAAGATCAGATCAGCTTTCTCGGTTGTCATGCCCGCCTTAACGGCGCGTTCGGAATAGAGATCGCCCAAACCGAATTCCATCAAGGTATCGGAGCGCACGATATGGGTTGATGACCGCTGCACCATAGTCACTTCTGCATCCGCCTCCCAAAGCGCTGCGCAGATGTCATGGGCCGAATTGTTTGACCCAACAACGACAACCTTCTTGCCTTTCCATTGATCGGGACCGTCATGTTCAGATGAATGCTGTTGGACGCCTTTGAAGGTGTCCATGCCGGGGAACTCTGGCATCCGTTTCTTGCCTGACATGCCTGTCGCCATCACAAGTTGCTTGGGCTTGAGGACGACCTCTTTGCCGTCCCGGTCCACGACAACGGTCCATTCGCCCGAGGCTTCGTCGAATGTGGCGGACTTGGCTGAGGTCTTGGTCCAGTAGTTGAGCTCCATGACCTTGGTGTACATTTCAAGCCAGTCGCCGATCTTGTCCTTGGGGGAAAAGACAGGCCAGTTGTCTGGGAATTTTAGATAGGGCAGATGATCGTACCAGACGGGATCGTGCAGGCACAGCGACTTGTACCGGTTGCGCCAACTGTCGCCGGGCCGTTCGTTCCGTTCAACGATGATCGTTGGCACGCCCAGTTGTCGCAGGCGTGCGCCCATCGCGATCCCGCCCTGACCGCCACCGATAATGACGCAATACGGTTGCGTATCATAGCCAAGCTCAGCTTCTTCTTGCGCGCGTTCTTCGGCCCATGTGGTCCGGTTTTTGCCTGCGCCGTGCTTGGCCCCCAATGCCCGGAGTTCGCCGGCTGGTTCCTCATGCCCTTTCAGTTCTACCAGCGTGGTCAGAAGCGTCCAGATTTTGTCGCCCTTGAGGCGGACCAATCCGTATCCCCGGCCAACTTCGGTTTCGAATGTGATCCACGCAGTGGTAACACCGTCCTCCTCCGCTGGAGCCTCGCCCTCTGAGATTTTCCAATCGCGTGGCTTTGTGGTGGCCAGTTGTTGGGATAGCATGTCGCCGACCTGGTCTTTTCCCTCGACCGT
This sequence comes from Tateyamaria sp., assembly GCF_039945315.1. Classification (GTDB taxonomy): domain Bacteria; phylum Pseudomonadota; class Alphaproteobacteria; order Rhodobacterales; family Rhodobacteraceae; genus Tateyamaria. The sequence goes on from NZ_JBDUXB010000006.1 coordinate 15,117, forward strand.
CTTGATATTCCACGTGAAACTCACCAAATCACGCCAATAGCAGTCATCCTCAAACATGTCGCAGGCGCTTGAAATATCTCCCTTGGCGAGCGCGTCGCCAAAGCTGTCCAGGAACGCCTGAGTTTGATCTAAAACCGTGGTATCTAACATTGTGTCCTCCCATTAATCGCTGCAGTGACACTGAAAATTGCGCACAGATTCTGCCGGTGTCCTGACGACCATACCTTTCAAACATTGCTGCTCCGAGGATTTTTTTGGATATGGGCGGAACTCTGTGTGTGGTGGGTTTGCTGGTCAACCCATTGGCTCACTGAAGTTTACGCGGCACACGCAGCATCGCACTGGTGGATTATGCGTACCTCAGTTTGCGCAGACTAAGTCCTACTATACCGAGACAATCGGAGATGCTGCCGACGCAATCTGCTGTGCTCACCATTTGCCATCTCGTCAATTGAAATCGGTTCACCGAGGTTTGTTGAGACGTGCGGGATTGAAAAACCGGACGCTGCCGTTGTGAAGCTTAAGCAGGAGTTCGAAACAGATGCGAATGTGGGGTTTGTGTGCAGGGATCTTTCTTCACTAGAGAGCGTCCACGAAGCCGCAGTGAAGGTACTCAAGGTCCGGATAGTGGTTGTAAGCAGCCTCGGCTGCAATATGGGCATAAAAATAATGCAGTTCGACGACATGAACTGGGACAATAATTACCACCAGAACAAAACACATTCACAAAGCAAGCGGCGCAGATGATGTTTGCCCTTGAGTTACAGGACCGGCTGGAGACCGCCTGCAATTCGAACGTAGAGATTTACGTCTGCCATCCCGGCTCTTCACGGGCATCATTGATCTCGAACATCGGCAATCTAGCAACCCGGATCATGTTCGGGATTTTGTCCCTTTCACCGATGGTGCAATCGGCAGGGGAACCCTATATCCCACGGTCGGTCGCGCTCAAATAAGTCAGCATCTTGGGACCGGCCTCGTAGGCGTTAGCTGGTTATCAGGCGAACTCAATTTTTCGCGGTAGGGGTTTGCGATCGCATTTGAACAGCGTCACATTTCAGGTCTCGCAGCAGAGCCTGCCAAGCGTCGAATTGTGACAAGTGGACGCTTCCATTCAGATCCTTGATAAAACTTGACTGTTTCAGGCGGTCCATCACCGGGCCTTTGACTTCAGAAAGATGTAGTCCAACATCCATGTCCTTCAGGTGTTCGTTGATGGCCTCCAGGCTTTCCAGAGCGGAAAAATCTACTTCGTTAACAGCCGAGAACATGAGGATCACATGTTTGATGCTGCATCCCTCAGCCACTCGATTCTTGACCATTTCCTCAAGAAACCGCGCGTTTATGAAGTACAGGCTTTCATCAACCCGCAATGTAAGCACCTCCGGACTGGTTTCGACGCTGTGACGGTCGACGTTGCGAAAGTGCTGGCTGCCCGGAACCAGGCCAACTTCGGCAACGTGTGGGCGCGCCGTTTTAAACAGGTGCACCAAAACCGAGATGACGACGCCGGATGCCACACCGACCTCAACGCCAAGGCCCAGCGTCAAAAGGATCGTGGCCGTCACAGCGGCGAAATCTGACTTTGAATACCCCCAGGTCTTCTTCAGGATCGCAAAATCGACAAGGCTGAGAACAGCAACGATGATCGTTGCAGCAAGTGTTGCGTTGGGCAGATAGTAAACAAGCGGTGTCAGAGCGACAGCGGCGATGGCAAGGCCTACGGCAGTGTAGGCCCCAGCCGCAGGAGTTTCCGCGCCGGCATCATAGTTCACCACTGACCGCGCGAACCCACCCGTGACGGGATATCCACCAGTAAAGGCCGCCCCGATATTTGCGGCACCCAAACCGATCAACTCCTGATCCGGGTCGATGCGCAGACGTTTCTTCGCGGCCAGTGTTTGTGCAACCGATACAGATTCCACAAAACCAATCACCGAAATCAAGATGGCGGGAACGAGCAGAGCTTTGACCAAGTCTGGCGACAACCCGGGCAAAGTCAGCGGGGGCAGGCTTTGTGGCACGTCACCGACGATCCTGACCCCTGTTCTGTCCAGCCCCAAAAACCATACGGTCAGGGTTGTGACGACAACGACGGCAACTGGTCCGGCCTTGGTCGCAACATCTGCCAGTTTCCGAGACGCACCGACGCTTTTTAGAAACGGCTTCAGACCCTTGCGAACCCAGAACAAAAATCCAGTGGCACTCACCCCGATCACAACCGTGATCCAATTGATCTGCCCAAGGTGGGAAAGGATTGATCCGATCATTTCCGGCAACGTGTGGCCGTATGCGTCAACGCCCAGTATATGCTTGAGCTGGCTGGTAGCGATCAGGATCCCAGATGCGGTGATGAAACCTGCGATCACCGGATGGCTGAGGAAGTTAGCCAGAAACCCCAACCGCAACACCCCAAGCAACATGAGGAACCCGCCCGACAAAAAGGCAAGCGTCAGCGCCGCAACGGCATAGCCAGCGGTGCCTTGTTCGGCCACCTGACCGATGGCCGAGGCCGTCAGCAGCGAAACAACGGCGACGGGGCCAACGGCCAGCGCGCGGCTGGTACCAAAAATGGCATAGAGGATGATCGGCGCGATTGACGCGTAGATGCCCGCTTCGGGCGGCAGTCCGGCAAGAAGCGCATAGGCCAGCGATTGCGGGATCAGCATTATTGTTACGATCACAGCGGCGATCATGTCGTTTGAAAAGGCACTGCGATTGTATGTGCGGCTCCAGTCGAGGATCGGCAGGTAGTGTTTCAGCCCCATCGGCCACGCTCTTTCGAAAAAGCGCTCTGGCGAGCCAACGTCAACCCGCCTGCGCAGTTGCTTACAGAATTTCCACGCACAACGAGGAACACGTTCTGCTTTTGTGGATTATCCGGTCGCTAGAGTTTGGGCCGTGCCACAGTTTGCGATCCTGTCTGCAACTCCCGTCAGGTCGTAACCTGCCGCAAGAGTTGCAGCGAGGATGTCGGATTGGGATCGGCCGCCCGCGCCGTGAAACGCCCAAAGCATCGCTGACCGCGTACCGGTCCGGCAGTAGGCCAGCACCGGAAGGGGCCCCTGCGACAATGCCGCACCGAATTTGGCAACGTCCTCATCGCTAATCTGTTGTGGGGTGACCGGAATGTTATAGGCGACAAGACCCTCCGCCGTGGCGGCCGCTTTGATCTGAGCAAAGGACGTTTGGTCCTCTGTTTCGCCGTCCGGACGGTTGCAGACGATCGTTTTGAACCCAGCAGCTTTTATCGCCGCCATATCGTCGGGATGGATTTGTGGGCTGACGGTCAGCGTGTCGGTGATCTTGTTGAAGTTCATATCGAGCGAACCTTTCTGGCGTTAGAGCGCGTTGACAGGCACCTTGAGCATCGGGTTGCCGTCCTCATCAGTCGGCACCTCCCCCGCCCGCATGTTCACCTGAAGAGACGGAATGATCAGCTTGGGCATATCCAGTTGGGCGTCACGCTCAGTGCGAAACTTGACGAACTCTTCTTTGGTCTTGCCACCGCCTACATGGATATTGTGGGCTTTTTCATCGCCCACGGTGGTTTCCCATGCGATGTCACGTCCGTTCGGCCCATAGTCATGGCACATGAAAAGCCGTGTTTCGTCCGGCAATGCCAGCACTTTCATGATGCTCTCATAGAGCTCTTCAGCGCTCCCACCGGGGAAGTCGCATCGGGCGGACCCGCCGTCGGGCATGAAGAGCGTATCACCCACAAAGGCGGCATTCCCGACGACATGGACCATACATGCAGGCGTATGACCAGGCGTGTATATGGCAAAGGCCTGCATATTCCCGATCATGTAGGTATCAGCATCTTCGAACAACGCATCGAACTGGCTGCCGTCGCGCTGAAACTCGGTTCCTTCATTAAAGACTTTCCCGAAGACATCCTGAACAACTGTGATCTTTGACCCAACGCCGATTTTGCCGCCAAGTTTTTGCTGCAGATAGGGTGCAGCGCTGAGGTGGTCGGCATGAACATGGGTCTCGATGATCCATTCCAATTTGAGCCCTTGGGTCTCGACCTGACGGATCAACTCATCCGCATGGTCAAAAGTGATGCGACCGGCAGCGTAGTCGATGTCCATCACGCTATCGATGATGGCACAAGCGTCCGACGTGGGGTCTTTGACGATGTAGCTGATCGTATTGGTTGCATCGTCGAAAAAGGCCTGAACGTCGGGTTTAATGTCCATGTTCACAGGAAAGGTCATTTTGTTGCTCCTTCGCTTTTCGGCGCAGTCAGTGACCGCGGCCTTGTTCCATCATCATATCGTGGACAGCGGCCATACCGCGATCCGCCATATCGGTGACTTCGGCTGCATGGGTCTGCAGCGCGGCCACCAATTCGGGGTTTTCGGAGGTTTGGATGACGACAAGCCCGTCATCGGTCATCTCGACAACCGATTGGATTTCGTCACCGTGCAGAAAGAATACATCAAGCGTAGGGCTTTGGATCCGGATTTTGGGGTCGTCCTTTTGACCCACGCGATCAATCATGCCGACGGAATGGCTGACAAGAGCATCCATCACCTCCTGATCCGTTGACCTTGTCACGGTCCGGATGCCATCCGGCAGATTTTCCACCTCGCGGGTGATAGTATCGAATTTGCGGAACATCAGTGCCAGTTCCGCGCTTTCTTCCGGGCTAGCATTTTCGCCAAGCAGCCCTGGCATGGTAACTTCATCGTGCAGATGCATGCCCCCACCGTGAACCATATGCCCGTGGGATTGCGCATTGGCAAAAGTCAGACCAGAAATTGCCACCACAGCAACTCCTGCACCGAATTTCATCCAGTTTTTCACTGCATGGCTCCGATTGGTGTTCTGCGGGTTAGAAGACGGCGCAAATAGAACCCAAAAACAACTGCGATAAGAAAAAGGGCAACTTCCCAACGCCCGGTCCCAAGGGCTGGGATCGCAGCACCCGGACAGAAGCCCGCGATGCCCCATCCAATGCCAAATAGGGCCGATCCACCAACCAGTTTCATGTCGATTGCGTTGCCTGTGGGGACCTGAAACTGGCCAGCGAATAGTGGCGAGCCCCTCCGCCAAACCAGTCTGTAACCCACAAAGGTCATGACCAGCGCACCGCCCATAACAAACGCAAGACTGGGGTCCCAGCTGCCTGCTAAGTCAAAGAAATTAAGCACCTTGGCTGGGTCCATCATCCCAGAAATTGCAATACCGGTCCCAAAGACGATCCCCGAAAGCAGGGCAAAAACGAGCTTCATCGGTCAACCTCCCAACACATGACGAATGATAAAAACGGTGATCGCAGCGGTCACCATGAACGTTGGCACTGCAATCAGCGACCGGACAGACAGACGGGACAAACCGCAGACCCCGTGGCCGGACGTACAGCCGGACCCTAGACTTGCACCAAGCCCCACGATGATCCCGCCCACGACGATCATCGCCGGGTTGATAGGTACGTTGATGGCAGGCATCTGGCCTGTGACAACAAAGATCAATCCGGGCGCTAGGATCATGCCTGCGATTAATGCGATGCGCCAAGACCTCTCTTCTCGGTTTTCAGCGAAGACGGCCCCGGACAGTATGCCCGTTGCGCCAAAGATGCGCCCGAGACCCAGCATCAAAAGGACTGCGCCAAGACCGATAGCAAGCCCGCCACCGAACGACGCGAAAGGTGTAAACGTGGTTTCCATCTCAGCACTCCCGGCACGTTTTGAGCCCGAGAACCGAATAGATCGGGCATATCTTAAGCGTTGACGTCGCCAGCATTACGACGCCGATCACAGCTGCGCTGTATTTGAACAGCGGGGTTGCAAAGAGTGTCAGGCTGCTCAGAAACGCCAAGTAAAAAAGGACAGCGCCAATAGCCGCGCGCAAAATTCGGTCGATGGTTCCAACATTCGCAGTCATGAGATGCTCTCTGATGTGATTGATCTTCTCTGTTGATAGCCGGGGCGTTTTTTGGCTTCAGTGATATTGTCACCAAACCGCAAAGAAAATTTCGATGATCAGGTGCTTTCTGCTATCGCGCGCAGCCCCATTGCGTTTGTCATCGTGATTTGCCCACGGGTCTGTTGGATCAGCCCACGTTTGGAAAAGTCCTGCAATACACGCGAGATGACCTCACGCGCGGTTCCCAGTTCGCTGGCAAGCTGCTGATGCGTTGCAGAGATGTCGTTGTTGCCCCCTGCCAGCGCGATCAACCGCTCGGCCAGTCGCACGTCGATCCTGCCAAAAGCGACGTCATCGACCACACGCAACAAATCGATCAGCCGCCGCGAATAGGCGTTGAACACGAAGTTGCGGAATGCTGCTTCTTCGGCCACCAATCTGTCAAAGGCCGGACGCGGCAAGATTACTGCCACAACGTCCGTCTCGGCAGTTCCCTCAGCGTTATATGCCTCTTCGGCCAACATGCATGCAGTCGTCAGCACGCAACTGTCCCCGGCTTCTACCCGATAGAGTACGATATCGCGCCCGCCTTCGGATGATTGCGAGACGCGAATGGTTCCGTTGACGAGAAACATCAGGCTGTCAGGGATATTGTCGGGGTTGAACACCGTCTTGCCAGCTGAAAACCTCACGATCCTCGCATTGTCCAGAAGCCGGTTGCGGACAGAACGCGGCAGTGCCGCGGTGCCCTGAAAGCGTTCTGTCCAGTCGCCGATTGCCATCTTTCCTCAATCCTTTTTCCGTTGCCTCCCGTTAGGACGCATTTCACCTGCGGTGAAACACCGGGTGCTACAGATGTACTTGTCACATCCACTCAATACATTCATATTCAAATATAAGAATTATAGGGAGAGCTTCAATGCGCCAGTCACGCCGTTCATTTTTGCAAAGGGCCGCCGCAGTGCCGCTTGCCAGCGCCCTGCCCAACCTGACACGAGCCGACACACCGCTTGGGTCGGCCACCCTTACGACCGTCAGCGACGGCAGTTTGATGCTACCCGGCAGTTTCATCTTTGAACCCATGCCCAAAGACGAACTGGCTCCAATCCTCACGGATTACGGCATATCGGACGAACGACTGACACCCGAATGCAACCTCGCGCTCTACCGTGATGGAACCAACACTGTGCTCTTTGACGTGGGCTCGGGCCCGGATTTTATGCCAACAGCAGGCACTATCATTGACAGTCTTGATGCCGCAGGGCTTTCGCCCGAGGACATTACCCATGTTGTGTTCACTCACGCTCATCCCGATCACATCTGGGGGTTGCTGGACGACTTTGACGAACCGTTGTTCTATGACGCCACTTACATGATGGGCCGGTCCGAATGGGACTATTGGTGGGATCCAGAAACCGTGAATTCCATTGGTGACGCGCGCGCCGCTTTTGCTGTGGGGGCTAAGCGCCGGATGGAGGTGATCGAGGACAGCGTGCAGCTGTTCGACGATGGTCAGGAAATCCTGCCCGGCATCGCTGCCGTGTCGACTCCAGGTCATACACCCGGCCACATGAGTTTTGAGTTGCGCAATGGTTCTGACAGCGCGCTGGTCATTGGGGACGCAATTGGCAACCACCACGTGGCCTTTCGCAAGCCTGCCTGGATCAGCGGGTCCGATCAGGACGGCGATATGGCCGCCACGACCCGTAAGGTGTTGTTCGATCGGATCACATCCGAGCAAATGCAGGTTGTCGGCTTTCACCTGCCTCAAGGTGGCATGGGTCGCGTTGACAAGGATGCAGATGGGTACGTGTTCGTGCCGGGTGACGTATGATGCGTATTTTTGCCATCTTGAGCGCGCTTGTCGCCTTTCCCGCCCTCGCAAGCGAAGACATCGCAGACCAGTATCCCGGATCTATCCTCTATTCCAAACCGGTCGAGGTGATCCCGCACGTGTGGTCCGCCATCGGGGCCACGGCACCACCAACCTATGAAAACAGCGGGCACAACAACAACCTCAGCTTTATCGTCACAGGCGATGGTGTGATCGTCATCAACGGCGGCGCGGCCTACCTGTTGGCCAAGGCGTTGCATGATGAGATCAAAACGATCACCGACCAGCCCGTCAAATTGGTTATCGACGAAAACGGTCAGGGCCACGCGATGCTGGGTAATTCCTATTGGGCGGAACAGGGCGTGCCGATCCTCGCCCATGTCGATGCCGCACATGAGATCGAGGAGAACGGCTTCCGCATTCTCGAGAACATGAAACGCTACAATCGTGACAAAGCTGAAGGCACATTTGTTGCGGCGCCCACGCAGACCTTTGAAGACCGCGAAGATATCCAAATGGGCGATTTCAGGATCGAAGTCTTGCACCTTGGACCGGCCCATGGCCCCGGCGACACGCAAGTCTGGTTACCTGACAAAGGACTTGTCATTGCCGGCGACATGGCATTCCACGAACGCATGCTGCCAATCTTTGCCGACACGATGACCGCGGACTGGATCGAGACTTGGGAGTGCTGTTTCGAGGCGTTGAACGCCACTTATGTGATCCCAGGCCACGGCCATCCGACCAATATGGATCAAGTGCGCCGCTACACGCGTGACTACCTCGTGTATCTGCGGAAACAGGTCGGTGCGCATCTGGACGCCGGTGGTGATCTGGCCGACGCCTATTATGTCGACCAATCGCCCTATTCCAACCTTGATACGTTTGAAGAACTGGCCACAAAGAACGCCGGTCGCGTCTATGAACAAATAGAGTTTGAGTAGGATCCATTCACTTGCGCTAAGTCAAAGCGCGCGCGCCACAATGCTGGCACAGCACGCGCAGAATAAACAAGACTGGAGCATTTGGTGCTGGAGACCCTGATCGACCGGTACGGTGAACCTGCCTTCATGTGCGCGGCTGGGCTGCTTGTAGGTCTGCTGTTCGGTGCCGCCGCCGCGCATTCAAAATTCTGCCTGCGCGCGGCGACTGTTGAGGTGTCTCAGGGTCAACCCGGCCCCCGGCTCGCCATTTGGCTGGTGGCGTTTTTTGCCGCACTTTTGATGGTGCAGGTCGCCATACTAACCGGTGCGCTGGACACCAGTGATGTGCGCCAACTGGCAGCCACAGGTAGTCTGTCGGGCGCGATCATCGGCGGGCTGATGTTCGGCGCGGGCATGATCCTTGCCCGCGGTTGCGTCAGCAGGTTGCTCGTGCTGTCCGCGACTGGGAACTTGCGGGCCATCGTGACCGGGCTTGTCGTGACGATCGTGGCACAAGCTGCACTCACCGGTGTGTTTTCACCCCTGCGCGAAACGCTTGCGCTGCTTTGGACGGTACCTGGTGGGTCCGCGCGAAACATCGTGACGATGACGGGCATGGGCGTATCTGTTCTAACCATCATTGCAGCACTCGCGTTTTTGGGCGCACTAATTTTTGGACGTGTCCACCGCATGCCTGCGTTCGAGCTTGCAGCGGCAACTCTTGTTGGCGTCGCAGTCTTTGCCGGCTGGGCGGCGACCTACACCATTGCGCAGGTGTCCTTCGAGGTGATCGCGGTGCAATCCGTCACCTTCACTGGGCCCTCAACCGATACTCTCATGGCGCTGGTCACAGCCCCCGAAGTCATTCCCAGCTTTGGCCTTGGCCTTGTGCCTGGCGTTTTCATCGGCGCTCTTCTGACTGCACTGGTCAAGGGAGAGGCGCGCATCCAGCGTTTTGACGCCGACAGTCCAATGGAGCGGTATCTGGTCGGCGGGGTTCTCATGGGCTTTGGCAGCATGCTCGCCGGAGGCTGCGCCGTGGGGGCAGGCATGGCAGGTGGTTCCATCATGGCGCTGACAGCATGGGTCGCTGTGTTCTGCATGTGGATGGGGGCAATGATCACCGATCGCTGGTTGGCGTTACTACAGCAACTGAAGCAATCGATCTAAAGCTTACTGTGCGGCCATTGGGCGTCGCGCCAACTGGCATTGGGTCCACAACTCTTCCAGCGCGGACACAAGGCGTTCCACATCCGCATCGCTATGAACAGGCGATGGCGTGATGCGCAACCGCTCTGTCCCCTTCGGAACTGTCGGATAGTTGATGGGTTGGATATAGATTCCGTAGTCGCGCAACAACGTGTCCGAGATGAACTTGCACTTCATAGGATCGCCCACCATCACCGGGATGATGTGGCTTGGATTGTCGATATGCGGGAGGCCGATGGCGTCAAGCCGTTCACGCACCTGCGCTACGCGGGCCTGCTGGGACGCGCGCTCTGTTGCACTCTGCTTCAAATGGCGGATGGATGCCGCCGCACCTGCCGCAACTGCAGGCGGCAAGGCGGTGGTAAAGATAAACCCACTCGCAAAGGAGCGTACGAAATCACACAGTTCGCTCGATGCAGCGATATATCCGCCCATGACTCCAAAGGCCTTACCCAATGTCCCTTCAATCACGGTGAGCCTGTCCATCAACCCTTCGCGCTCGGCCACGCCTCCGCCGCGTGGGCCGTACAGGCCGACGGCATGCACCTCATCCAGATAAGTCATGGCATTGTAGCGGTCGGCCAGATCGCAAATCTCGGCAATCGGGGCGATGTCGCCGTCCATGGAATAGACGCTCTCAAAAGCGATCAACTTGGGCGCGTTGGCTGGCAGAGAAGCCAGCTTTGCCTCCAGATCCTCCAGATCATTGTGTTTCCAAATCATGCGTGCAGCTTTGGAATGGCGGATGCCTTCAATCATTGACGCATGATTAAGCGCATCCGAAAGGATCGTCAGACCGGGAATACGCGCACCCAATGTGCCCAGAGCCGCCCAGTTCGACACATAGCCGGACGTAAACAAAAGCGCCGCTTCTTTTCCGTGCAGATCCGCAAGTTCCGTCTCAAGCAACACGTGATCGTGGGTTGTGCCTGAGATGTTACGCGTTCCTCCTGCCCCTGCCCCGGTCCGGTCGAGAGCTTCGTGCATTGCGTCCAGCACCAGTGGATGCTGGCCCATGCCCAGATAATCATTGGAACACCAGATCGTAACTTTACCCGGGCCATTGTGGCATTTGGCCGACGGAAAGGCCCCGCGGTGACGTTCAAGCTCGGCAAAATCGCGGTAGTTGCCGCTGTCGCGAAGCGCATCCAGCTGAGATCGAAAGAAATTGTTGTAGTTCATCAGTTCTCCACGGCGTCAGCGACGATGTCGGCCAAAAGGGCCTGCACCTTCTGCATCTCTCCTTGCGGGTATTCGCGGTAGCCGACCATGACTCCATCGGCGTTTTCAGCCACGAAGATGCCATAGGGGCAATGCGCAATATTCATCGGGTTCGCTTCCATCACCTCGCGCGACACGACGGCCGAGCAGAAGATGAAAATGTCCGCCTCCTTGAACAGTTCGACATCGCTGCCAACGTCCGCACCCGTGCGGTTCAGCATCTCACCCGTATGGCTGACATAGTCGATCACAAGGCCTTTGCCGACAATCGCACTTTCCACGGCAAAGGTGGCGTCTTCGAAACTGCCCTCAAACGGCACTGTGATTGGGGTTTCGGCATGAGCAGCACTGGCAAGGCACAGCGAGATGGCAAGAACGGTCTTTTTCATCTTTTTCTCCTTATTTTGCTGCAGAATTGCATACCGTTGCCGGCGGTGCCTTGAGATACATCAAGACACCGCCGCATTCTTAAACCGAAGCGCCAAACATGTCGGCGGTGATGCCGGAGTACCAGCCTTCGGATTCTTCGTAGGTGGCCTTGCGCACATCTGCGGTTTCGCCGGTTTGCGAGATGAACCCGTCGACCTTGGCGATCTTTTCGTCCGTCGCCTCATAGGTGGCTCCGACTTTGACGCCGTCATTGGTGTCGATGAGCGACCAGCAGGTGTTCGAGAACTTGGCTGGGAACACCTTGGACCCCGTGAGTGCTCCGCGCACGGCGTTGGCACAAACCTTCGCCTGGCTGTTGGCAGAGAAGCCGGATTTCGGCATATCGCCCTGCTGGCTGGCATCCCCGAGGACATGAATGTCCGGGTCGGCCTTGGAAGACATGTCAGCCGCGTTGACCGGAGCCCAGTTGCCATCAGTGACGCCCGCGATTTCAGCGATGTGACCCGCTTTCATGGCCGGGATGACGTTGCAGACGTCAACTTTGGTCTCTTCGCCGTCGATGGTTACGGTCATGGCCGCAGGATCCACGGACACAGCACCGCCACCGAATTCTTCACCGATCCAGTCGATCATACCGGCGTAGTGGTTGTTCCACCCTTCCTGGAATAGAGCCATTTTTGAGAACTTTGGTTTTGGGTCAGCCACGATGATCTTGGCCGTCGGATTGTTGGCTTTGAGGAAGTGCGCAACCATAGATACGCGCTCGTATGGTCCGGGCGGGCAGCGGTACGGGTTTGGCGGGGCAACCATGGCAAAGGTGCCACCTTCGGGCATCGCCTTGAGTTGCGCCTTGAGCAACTCGGTCTGCGAGCCACCTTTGTAGGCGTGGGGCATCGCGTTCTGCGAGGTCAGATCCCACCCCTCGACCGCACCGGCGACAAAGTCGATGCCGGGGCTGAGGATCAGCTTGTCGTAAGGCAGGCTACCGCCGCTGGCGAGGGTTACAGTTTTTGCACCGCGGTCCACGCCCACGGCCCAGTCATGCACAACGTTCACGCCACCTGCGGCAAGCCCGCCATAGCTGTGGCCCAAGTCATCGATGTCTTTTACGCCACCAAGATAGAGGTTCGAGAAGAAGCAGGTGTAGTAGGTGCGCGTGGGTTCGATCAGGGTCACGTCGACCTCACCCTTGCTGTCTTTGGCAATGTAGCGGGCCGCTGTTGCGCCCCCTGCCCCACCGCCGATCACGATGACGCGCGGCTTTCCTTGCGCGCGCACCATTGGTGCGGCAAGGCTGGCTGCCATGACGGCAGAGGTTCCAAGGAACATCCTTCTATTAAAAGTCATTTCTGTCTCCTCCCTAAGGTTGCCTCTAATTTTCGAGGTCTTTGAAATATGCGGCGAGTGCCGCGATCTCTTCGTCACCCAAGCGCCCTGCAATCATCTGCATGACGGGGTGATTGCGTTGTTTGTTCTTGTAGGCGTGCATGGCCACGACGAATTGGTCTTCGGGCCAGAGGGTGATCGATGGGATGCCATCGTCGCCACCCGCTGCCTGATGACACGTGGTGCATTCGCCGCTCAGGTATTCGCCGTATTCGGGGTCGCCAACGAGGGCAAGGATCGCCGGGTCGAGATCGTGATCGACCGCTTGCGCCGTCGGGTCCGCCTCAGGGATGTTTGCGGGATTATCCGAGAACTGGCGCAGGTACACGATCAGGTGGGCTCGTTCCTGTGGATCCTTGAGGCCTCGGTAGCTCATCCGGGTGCCGCTGGTCATGGCGCGTGGGTTTTCGAGAAATACGTCAAGTGTATCGGCGTGCCATTCCAGACCGCCTGCGCCTGCGCCTGCGCCTGCGCGCTGAAAACTCTTGGAATATTTGAAGTCATCAAGCCCGGCTGCCTTGCGTCCAAAAAGACCATTCAAATGCGGGCCAATCCGGTTTTTAGCAGAGGCTCCAACCTGATGGCAGCCCTTGCATTGCTGGAACACCTTTTCGCCCAGCTCCGCGTCGCCGGTTTCGGCTTGGACGGGCAAGGCCATCAGCCCGACAAGGGCCAACGGCATCAGATACTGCAACACGCGCATCGCGATCACTCCGCGAAGCTCGCCAGATAGGCAGTGATGGCGTCCAGATCCTCGTCCTTCTTCAGACCGGCAAAGGCCATCTTGGTACCTTTGATGTAGGACTTGGGCTTGGCCAGGAACGCCGCCATTTCCTCGGGTGTCCATACTTTTCCTGCCGCGTTGGCCTCGGCAAAAACGTTCGAATACCCGAAGCCTTCAACCGAACCCATTATGCGGCCCATGACTCCATTGAGCTGAGGGCCCACTTTGTTCTTAGCCCCGTCGCCGACCGCGTGGCAGGCCGAGCATTTGCGGAACACTTTTTCCCCATGCTTCAGCAGCGCATCACCATCGTCGGCTACGGCCACTTCGGTCACCTGTGGAGCCGGCGCCTCGGCGGGTTTGGTTGCCGCTGCAGGGATGAAAGACGGTCCCGCAGCAGTGAAGGACGGCAAGTCGTCGACTTTGGCCGGGTTCATGACCGAATTTGACCCACCTTCGGGCGGAGTCTCCACCAGGAAGACCGAGCGCATGGTGATCGAGACCTCGTCCTTGCAGCTCTCCATGCAAGGTTCCACGCTCCATTCGGCATATTCCACGTCGGCACGGTCATCCACAATGAAGCCTTCGGCATTGTGCATCTCGACGTCGTTGAACGTCTCGTTGCTGAGGACAAAGTCATCGTCCACCATGTCGTTGGAGTAGAGTATGTAGGCCACGATGGCGTAAGTTTCGTCCGCTGTCAGAGTACCTGCACTGCCGAACGGCATCGAGCGGTGAACGTAGTCCCACACCGTTGAGAGATAAGGCCAGTAACTGCCTACGGTCTTGACCGGATCCTCGTTCGCAAGCGTATCAAAACCTCCGGCCAACACGGGCCAGTTGTCGACGCCTTCCGCAAAGTCGCCATGGCAGGATGCACAGTAGTCGACGAACACCTCTTCGCCGGTCCACACATCGCCACTGCCCTCAGGCAGACCGCGACCATCCGGCAGAACGTCCACGTCCCAAGCGGCAATCTCTTCGGCAAGCGCGGCGCGGCCCAGACCATAGCGGCCCTCAATCTGCGGCGCGGGTTCGGCAAGCGTTCCACCTGCCACTTGCTTGGCGGCAGCGGCCTGTATTTCGGCGACCTGCTGCTCCAATTCAGCCGCACGGGCCGCTTCAACCTTGGCCTTTTCAGCAGCAGAGCTTGCCTGCGTTGACACCTGATCCACCCGCATTTCGAGCGTATCGATCTTGTCGGCGGCGTAATCACGGTTCATCAGGCCAAACGCCACGCCAAGAACAAGGGCTGTGCCACCCAATGCGGGGAGGAGGAGATTAGGAGACTTCGACATTCTCAGCGATCCCTTCTGCGTTCACGTACCAGGTCTGGATACAGTTGTTGTGATAGACGGAGTTTTCGCCGCGCTTTTCGCGCAGCTGTTCTTTGGTCGGCTGGACGTATCCTGTTTCGTCCATGGCGCGAGATTGCAGCAGCATCGGCGCTCCGTCCCAATCCATGTCGAGGTAAAAGCGTGTGAGCGCTTTGGTGTCGCCCTGCTTGCCCAAACGCGCGGTTTCCCAAGTGATCCCACCATCCTTGGAGACATCGACGAGGGTAATCTTGCCATGGCCGGACCATGCAAGGCCTGAAATGACCAGTGGCCCCTTGCCATGGGTGATCGGCATTTGTGGACTGGGCGACGTGATGACGGATTTTGCGTCCATCTCCCATGTCCATTTGCGCGCCGTGCCGTCCTCCAGCACGTCTGTGTACTTACTTGTCTCTTCGCGGCTTTCCACGGCCATATCGGTCACTTCGATGCGCCGCAGCCACTTGACCCACATGTTGCCCTCCCAGCCCGGCACGACGAGGCGCACCGGATAGCCATGCTCCATGCGCAGCGCCTCACCATTGGCCTTGAACGCGACAAGCACGTCATCGAGGGCTTTCTCCATCGGGATGGATCGTCCGTTCGATGAGGCATCGGCGCCTTCAACATAGACCCATTTGTCAGCGCTGATATCTGCGCCCGCCTCTTTCAGCAGGGTCCGCAGGGGCACGCCGGTGTATTCCATGTTGTGGATCATGCCGTGGGTGAACTGGACACCATTCAGCTGGGCGCCGGCCCACTCCATGCCTGTATTGGCCGCGCATTCACAGAAATAGACGTGGTTTTCGCGCGGGAAGCGTTCAAGGTCTTCGTAAGTGAAGACAAGTGGCTGATCGACCAGACCGTTGATCATCAACCGGTAATCCAGTTTGGAAAGCTCAATGGCCCCCGAATGGTGGCGTTCAAACGCGCAGCCCTGTGGTGTGATCGTCCCCTCAAGGGCATGAATCGGGGTGAAGTTGATCGACGAGATGGGCGAAGCCGTCAGCCACTCCACATTGCGTCGCACCACGTGGGACTCAAAACTGATAGGCATGCCGTAGGGAGTCTCGTCCACGCCGACGCCTGTGTAACTGGCCCAGTCCTGCAGCTCTGTGATCAACTGATCGGGCGTGTCCGCCGCTGCCGCACCGGCAACACCTCCGGCAGCCAAAGCGGCGGAACCGCGAAGGAAGGCCCGCCGGGATGGTTTGAAGATATCATCCATGTTTGACAATTCCCCTGATTAAACGCCGGTCACGACGACGCTGTTGTTGTCTTGGTTAACGGTCACAGTGCCCATCTTGGCGATGTGGCTTTCCACCACGTCCCAGATTTGCGGCCCCTCAGTGTTTTCATTGACGGATGCCCAGCCGGCCACGACATAGTTGCGTGCGGGATCGATTGGTTCGCCCGTGCCCAGCAATGTCATATTGCTGATACGGCTGCCTTGGGGTTGGCCCACGTCAATGTGGTACCCAAGCCCGCCGGTGCGCACCATGTCCCCGCCCTGCTGGTAATAGGGATCGGGGTTGAAGATGTTGTCGGCCACATCCTCCAGCACAACCTTTAGGAATTCACCCGTCATTTCCGTGCGATAGGCTTTGCCATAGGTCATGGAGGTGACGTTGTAGATATCCTCGCGGGTGATGTCCTGTCCGGGGATCAGCGATGGGCCCCAACGCACACCGGGGCTGAGCGCAATCTCGGCCTCCCGTTCAGACAACAAGGCATCACAGATCAGATCATCCCAAGTGCCGTTGAAGTTTCCGCGACGGTAGAGAAGGCTGTCGGTCTGCCCAATCACTTGGCCCATGTCCGCTTCAAACGGTGCGCGCTGTTCATCAATCAGCGCGGCCATATCAGCATCGGGAGAAATGACATCGGAGAAGATCGGGATCAGTTTAGAGCGATAGCCCATCATCCGACCGTCGCGGATATCAAGGTCGATACGCGTCACAAACTTTCCGTTGGATCCAGAGGGAAAGATCAGCGTTTCGCCAGACAAAACGGGTTCGGGTAGCGCGTCATGCGTATGCCCCGACAGGATCACGTCGATGCCGCTGACGACCGTGGCCATCTTCTTGTCAACGTCAAAGCCATTGTGGCTGAGGACGACAACGCATTCAGCACCGGCAGCGCGGACTTCGTCCACCATAGCCTGCATGTTCTCATCCCGGATGCCGAAGGCGTATTCGGGGAACATCCAACCGGGGTTGGCAATTGGCATATAAGGGAATGCCTGCCCGATCACGGCAATCTTGGTGCCCCCGCGTTCGAACATCTTGTAGGGTGGGAAAAGATCTGTTGGCTCGTCCCACTCGGTGTCAAATATGTTCTGACCCAGAGCAGCAAAGGGCAGCCCCTCGACCAACTCGTTGACCCGGTCAGACCCCAATGTGAACTCCCAGTGGAAAGTCATCGCATCAGGCTCAAGCGCGTTCATGACGTTGACCATGTCCTGACCTTGAGTCTTGAGACAGGTGTAGGAGCCGTGCCATGTGTCGCCCCCATCCAGAAGAATGGCATCGGGGCGGTCGGCGCGGATGGCCTTAACCACTGTCGCGACACGGTCCATCCCACCGACAAGGCCATAACCTTGCGCAAGCGATGCAAAATCTCCGGAGCTCAGCGCGTAGTGCGAGCGCGAGCCGTCCTCGATCCCGTAGAGTTTGCGGAAATCAGAGCCCGTGACGTGCGGTACAACCCCTTTGTTGCCGCCAACGCCAATATTCACCGAAGGTTCGCGGAAGTAGATGGGTTTTAGCTGCGCGTGGATGTCCGTGACGTGGATCAGCGAGACGTTTCCGAAGGTGTCAAACTCCAGCAACTGATCCTGAGTCAATGCCTGTTGCGCGGCCAGCCGAGCCCAGCTCCCAAAACCCGATGTTCCAAGCAGCGCTGAGGCCGCCATGCCCACTTGCAGAAAGTCCCGACGTGAGATCATGTCTTAACAGCCCCCCAATACATATGCGCATGTTTGAATTTTTGCGCAAAAAAAGTGCCTCACCCCATACAGAGGCGAGGCTCAAATCAGTTTAGTTGCGAACGGAAGGCGTTTCTACCGACAGACCTTGTCCGCGTGAAGCAAGATACAACTCCAGTGCCTTGAATTCGGCTCCGCCTTCTTTGAACGGCGTGGCGCGAATGTTCTTCATGCAACCTTTGAAACGACCATGGATCGAATTCAGCTTGGCGTTTTTCAAACGGTATGTCGGAAAGCCGTTGATCTGACCCTGGCTGAGGTGATCGGCGCGGATCATAACCCCGTAATTGTCCTCGTGGCAGTTCGAGCAGGACATGTCGAGTTGGCCGACACGGGTGTAGTAGAGCTCTTTGCCCTGCTCCCAGAAGGGTGCAGCATCGCCATCGACAGCAACGTCCATGGGCATTCCGCGCGACTGAAGACCGATCAGCGCGGTCACGGCTGTCATCTGTCCGCCCGAATACTTCCAGGGTTCTGCACCCATTCGCTCCGTCCGGCACTCGTTAACCAGATTTTCCATCGTGACCAGTTCGCCATCGTCCACGCGTGGCAATTGTGTGCGCAGTCCAGCAAAGTCTTCGACATCCTCATGGCAGGACGAACACGCCTTGTTTTCGGTGCCTTCGACCTTGTCGAACAAGTCGATACCCTGATCGACGAAGACAAACGCGGGGTTGTCGAAATCGTCAGTTTCCAGTGCTTGCGTCTCGCTAGAACGGAAGCGCCAACCCGAATAGATCGTGTCAACATTTTCCATGTGCGCAGGCGCCGCCGTCTCAGTGACGAAAGAGTCGCCCTCGATCGAAAGCGTGCTGCTGTCCTGAGCAAAGGCCATGCCTGCAAAGCTGGCCATTGCCACTGTCATCCATGGTTTCAAGTTCATTTTGGTCCCTCCCTGGCTGACCCGGAACGGGCCAAACTGGATCGCGTCACTTTTTGTTAAGAAACTTCGATCTTCTTGGTTGTCTCATAAACGTCGCCGTCATCGTCGTACCAAGTGAATTTGAATTCACCGGATTCAGGCACAACCGCCTGGAACTGGAAGTACGGGTTGGTCGAAATCGCCGGCTCGAGCGTCACATCAATCACGTTCTGACCGTTAAAGTCGCAGGTAAAGCGATTGATGATCGAGCGGGGAATGACGTTGCCATCATCGTCTTTGCGCTGACCACTTTCCATCTTGTGGCTGATCAGGGTCTTGATCGTGATCGTATCGCCAGCTGCCGCCGTTTTGGGGACCTTGACGCGGGGTTTTACACCAGATGCCATATTTTCTCTCCTCGTCTCTTTGAGTCAGCCGCCGCAGCCGCCGATGGTCACTTTCACGTTGGCTTTTGCCATCTGGAACGAACCGTCTTCCATCTTTGCAACGGCAACGACATTCTGGGTTTTTGCCAAACGAATACGGGTCGAAGCGCTGCGTTCCGCGCTGAGCGGTCCGAAGTTGAAGGTCGCCACACTGGGCACAGGGTTACCGTCCGCGTACAGTGTGATCGCGACGGCGCCAGGGGCAGAGACTTCGATCGGAACAGTGTTGCCATTTTCAGCGATTTCAGGCGCTGTAAGGGTGATTGCTCCTTCGCCCAGCTCGGCATCGCCGGTCAGTTCCGCGATTGCATCATCGGTCAGCGAGGCAAAGGCAGGGAAAGACCCAATCGCCGTCGCTGCCACGCTTGCCGAACTCAGGATCAGCAGATTGCGCCGTGTCAGTTTCATTTCATTTCTCCTCGAGTTCCGGGATATTACTGTTCTTTGAGGGTCATCAGGTAGGCGACAACATCCTCGACCTGCTGTGCGGTCAGAATGCTTTTGCCAGCAAAGTCGTCCAGCGGACGGGTATAGCCTTCGTCGATGTAGAAAGCTGGCATGATCGTGCCCTCGAACATCATTTTAGAATTTGTGACGATACCGCGCAGCTCTGCTTCGAGCCACCGATCACCGACACCATCCATGGGCGGGCCGACTTCACCGTGAAAGCTTTCTTCGGACAAATCGGCATTAGCGTGGCAGGCCAGACAATTGCCTAGCTTGCGGTTGGCAAACACCTTGCGCCCTTCAACCGGATCGCCTGTTTGGCCCGTCAAAGACTCTGTGACTGTACCGTCGACAAATGAGACAGTCGTCGGCTTCACTTCCTCTGCAACAACCGTCGAAGCAAATAGTGCTGCGGCGGTTGTCAATCCAAATGCGTTTTTCATGCATCCTCCCTGGACGATTCTTATGGTCCTTAACGGGTACACTAACGTACACATTCACCATCACGCAATATCAAATTCAACTACTTGAATTTTTATATCTGTTCGCACCCGCAGCATTGAGCGCAACAATGACAATGCGCACGCAGCATTTCTTAGCCCTTCTGCGCCTCAAACTTGCGGGCATGGTACTTTTGGAACGGCTCGTCGCCCTCGTAACCCTTTTCAACAACCCAGTTCAGCATGTTGAACGTGGTCCAACGGCCAAAGGCGCCCGGCATATTCGCAACTGCCGCTTGGGTTGCCATCACATCATCACCCACCTCTTCCGGAAAGAAATAGATGCTGGGGGTGAACAGTGCGCCCCAACGTTTGACCATATCTTTCTCAGGCAACACTGTACCGTCAAAATCTGTGACTTCGACGTCGCCAAACATGTTGATCTGGACCACAAAAAAGTTGTCTTCGATGTATTGCCCGATCTCAGGGATCACAAAGACCTCTTCGTGCATCTTCTTGCAGTAGATGCAGCCGCGTTGCTCGACCATGATCATCAGGCGTTTGCCTTCCGCGTTGGCTTCGTCCAGATCTTCGGTCAGGTCCTTGAACGTATCGCGCATCCACGGCGTTTTGTGCAGCCCGTCATCTCCCAGCTCGCCAGCAATTGCTGGAACGGCAAGGCTCAGAGCGATCAGCAGTGCAATCAGTCGAAACATAGTATCCTCCGTTGAATGTCAGCCAATGGCGCTGAACCACGGCACGTGCTCCAGCATCCATTGCGCGATGTAGTTGATGGAATTGGTTGCGATCAGAACCCCGAACAGGATCAGCAGCGCCCCCATGATTTTTTCGATCAGTCCAAGATGGCGGCGAAACCGCGCCATGAACCTCATGAACGGCCCGATAAACAGCGCGGCCGCAATGAACGGCAAAGTCATGCCCAGACCATAGGTAAAGAGCAGGCTCGCCCCCTGCCCGGCCGTCTCTTGACCGGCGGCGGTGAACAGGATGGCAGCCAGCACCGGGCCCACGCAGGGCGTCCAGCCAAAGGCAAAGGCCAGCCCGATCACAAATGCACCGAACAGACCCACATTCGAGGTGTTCCCCGCATCCGCCCGGAACTGCCGGTACAGGAACCCGATGCGCACAATGCCCAAGAAGTGCAGCCCCATCGCAATAATAATCGCGGCCGCAACCCAACGCAGAACGTCAAAATACTCGCGCACCATCTGGCCAAAGGCGGTGGCCGTGGCACCAAGTCCCATGAACACCGTGATCACCCCGAGCGCAAAGCAGCACGCCGCCAGAAATGCACGCATGCGAACGGCGCGCGAGATCTCCGCCTCTACCGAGATCTGGTTCATGCTGACACCCGCCAGATAGCTTAGGTAGAAAGGCACGATAGGCAGTATACAAGGCGATAAAAAAGACAGCAGACCTGCCAGCAAAGCGCCCAAATATGTCACATCAAACATGTCTTCGCGGCCCTTTTACTTGAGATATTCACAAATTAGATTATGATGAACAGTGAATCGACGTCAATTGGAGTGGGTCGTGAAGACACTGAATGCCTGGCTGATCGCAGTCCTTTTGGTTCTGCCTTTGCCCGCCTTCGCGCAGACTTATCTGCTGATGGCGGAAGAGGCTGGATGCGCTTGGTGTGCTCGCTGGAACGAAGAAATTTCTCACATCTATCCAAAGACGCCCGAGGGCCAGACCGCCCCGCTCCAACGCTACGATCTGCACGGCGAGACGCCGAATGTCACCTTCACTCAGAAGGTGAGGTTCACGCCAACGTTCATTCTGGTAAAGGACGACATCGAAGTGGGCCGGATCGAAGGATACCCCGGCGAAGGTTTCTTTTGGGGCCTTCTCACAATGATGTTTGAACGTGCCGACATTCCCTTGGACAATACGGGCTAGAACGCTATGACGCTTGACATGACAAGTGAACCAACACCTCAGAGCGGCTCGCTCTCGCGCCTTCCAGTCTTTGACGCAAAAATGTGCGCCGAGGATATGGAAAAGATGATGCGCAACGCGCAGGAAGCCTCAAACTTCCTCAAGGCCATCAGCCACGAAGGCCGATTGATGATCTTATGCCATCTGGCGTCTGGCGAAAAGTCTGTGACCGAGCTTGAAGATTTGCTGTCTGCCCGCCAAGCAGCGGTTTCACAGCAACTGTCCCGGCTGCGTCTCGAAGGGTTGGTAAAACCCCGTCGTGATGGCAAGGCGATTTACTACAGCTTGACAGATGATCGTCCCCGGCAAATCATGGAAGTGGTCTACGACCTGTTCTGCAGGGACGACGACTGACCGATTGCTTAGCCAGCGATCGGTCCCGGGGGAGAAGCCGAGATGCTGGAATTACTGGGTGAAGCCAACACCGTTGCCTGTATTGGATTGCTGGGCGGCATAGCGCTTGGGCTGGCAGCGCGCATTGGCCGTTTCTGCACGCTTGGGGCAATCGAAGACTTTCTCTACGGCTCAGATGATCGGCGCATGCGGATGTGGCTGATTGCCATCGGAGTCGCAATCGTGGGCACCCATATTGCCATCTCCATCGATCTCTTTGACTCAGCCGAAGCGGCCTATCTCGACCGGGTGTGGAACCCCTTGGGAACGATCATTGGCGGGCTGATGTTCGGCTATGGCATGGCCCTCAGCGGGAATTGTGGCTACGGCGCGCTGGCGCGGCTTGGTGGAGGCGACCTGAGATCATTTGTGATCGTGTTGGTGATGGGCTTATCGGCCTATTTCGTCATGTCAGGGCCCCTCGCCCATCTGCGGGTCGCTTTGTTCCCGGTCGAAACCGATGCCACGTCGTCTCAGGGTTTTACTCAGCTGTTTGACGGGTTCGGGATAGCCCCCCTTGCGACTGGACTGGTGGCTGGCGGGGCACTTTTGATATGGGCCATCGCGTCCGCAGAAATGCGCCGTTCGCCTGGACACATGTTTTGGGGCGCCGTAGTCGGCCTTGCCATCGTATCCGGCTGGATTGGCACGTACTGGGTCGCCATGGCCGGTTTCGAGGCTGAGCCAATCGAAACCCACACCTTTGCCGCCCCGGTTGGCGATACGATTTTTTATTCGATGACTGCGTCCGGCAATGCCCTGTCATTCAGCGTTGGATCAGTGTTGGGTGTGGTGATAGGCGCAGCCCTCGGCTCATATTCCAAGGGCCACTTTCGCTGGGAAGCCTGCGAAGACCCACGCGAATTGCGGCGACAGATCATGGGCGCCGCGATCATGGGGCCTGGGGCCATCCTTGCCGTTGGATGCAGCGTCGGCCAAGGCATCTCTGCATTTTCGGTCTTGGCGTTCAGTGCTCCCCTGGCCTTCCTGGCGATCTTCGTCGGAGCAGCTGTGGGATTGAAACAGCTTATTACGGGCTTCGTTCCCGCGAGCTAGCCGAATGGCGTTTTGCAAAAGCGAGAAAGCTATGATGGTTAAGATACTCGTTGCCAAATTCCATAGCGCGCACCAACCTGACGAGCGCACGTTTACTTCCAAAACTGTATACCTGAACTCAGCCCTCGTCGCCTGTCGGCTCATCAGGAAAAGGCGCTCGTTCCCCGAGAAAGCTCTCATCGTCGGCTTCATCATCAGGTACTTCCATCACTGGCGGGACATGCGCTGCGGGTTCGGGCGTGGGCATAAGGTCGAGCGGTGCATACGCGGGTTCTGCGGCAGCATTGCTAAGCAAAATCTCCGCGCGGTAAGGCAGGCCCGTGTAGATATCTCTGGCAAAATAGACCAAGGTTCCACCGTTTATTCTAGGCACGTTGATCTCATCGAAATTCGGTATACCAAAGTCACGCAAACGCATCGCATCCTGGCTCCAGCCCTTTTCGGGGTCTTCTTCGGCCATTGTCGCCTCGTAAGCCGTGCGGAACGCTGCGGGGTCTTCAATCACTTCGTAGTCGCCACCACTTGCGAGTTCGTTGAGAATGTCCGCCCAGTTCATAGGTGAAGCGTTGGGCGCCAGAGATATGATATCTGCAATCGTGCGGGCTTCTTGAGTGCCAACAATAACCACCCATTCCCCCTGAGCCGTGACGCTAAATTCCATAAGATCTGTGTAGTCTGACATCGCCTGTTGTCCTTCCGGTTATTTCGGCTCAAGGCTTCGGGATCATGCTGGCCCAAGAGGCATCAATCCATTTCGGATCGAGAACTTTTCGCGTACCAGGGGGGTCATATTTCTTCCACAGGATGACTTCTCCTGACATGGGATCGGGCGCCGCAACAATGTACACGTGATAAGTGCTATCGCCCCAGTTTGTGTCCGCAATCACAACCTCCGGGGCGCCCAAGTCCGTGATCATCTCTGCAGCCATTGAATCCCGACCAGCATCGGGTTTTGAGAAATGGGCGGCAGTGCGGACAGTTTTGATAAGGTCGGCCAATTCCGTCGGCGTCTTGCCTTCAGTGGGGCGATTGTCCTTGGCCGCGGTATCATAATCACCCAGAAAACCTTCCAAACGCTGTTTTTCATGCGGAGTCGAAGCTTCACTGATCCAACGTTCAACATGTTTGCGCGAGGCCGCGACCTTTTCATCATAGTATTTCTGTGTCTGTTCAACCGGCATATCTTCACTGGCGATTTTTGCGCCGGGATCAATCAAGGTTGATTTGATCCGATCTTCAACGGTCCCTTCGCCCTCAAGGATGGGTTTAAGCGAAGGGTCGTTGGGCATGGCGTTGAACCCATGGATACCAACCGTCCGGATCACTATCATGTCTGCCGGGTCGGCCCCAAATGTGCCGACCAGATTCTCAAGAACCTTTGCAGTTCGAGCCCCTTGTTTAGCGCGCGTGTTAGATTTCGGCACCTCTTTGCCGCCGACAACTGCGTAGTTCTCGCCCACAGCTACGTTGTAGTCCGTCTCGCCAAAGAGCTGCTCGACCGCCTCGCCGGTCTGTCCTCCAGAGGCCATCTTCCATGGCGCGCGGTCAACAACGGTTTCCGTGGTTCCATCCGGTTTGGTGACTTGCTTGGTTCTGACCATCGCATCGACAAACTCTGCTTCGATTTTAGGCTTCAGAGCTTTGGCCGCATCGCTGTCAGCTTCAAGACCAAGGGCCTTGAGTACCATGGGTGTAACTGCAGCCACAAATTTTTCGCGCGATGTGATGACGGTTTTGGTCGCCTTTTCCACCAATACATGGCGGCCTTGGGATGAGTGTCCATCGCTAGACACACCATCAAGCTTAGCGTTGGGATCATACTGGATTTCAAACCCTTTGCGGACCTGAAGCAGGATTTTCGCAATATCCTTGCCGACCTCGGGCTCTTCTTTGCCCATGGCTGCAGCCACATCACCGCGAATCGCCGCTGCACCAGCGGCATTCCGGTCCTGGATCTTTTTAAATTGCGTGCTTGCTTCGTTTCGCGCCAAGGACGTGGCAAGAGTATATTCGAAAGACCGCATTATCGGGTCTTCGCCCGGGGGCGTTTCTGTAACGACCGGGGTTTTTGGACCCTTTGCTGTCGTCAATTTACCGGTTGATGCGATCTCGGCATATTTCTCCATCGCAACCAGCGGCTGCCCTTCGCGAAGATTGCGCGATGGCGCAGTGGAAAAGCATGACCCGACTGGTCCCTGATCAAGCGATTTCATCATTGTAGCCAGCACAGCTGTCTTGGCTTGATCTGCACTGACTGGCCCAGTTACGCCAACCGCGCGTCCAACCAGTTCTTCGGCGCCACCACCAACAGCGGGTTTGGTCATTCCATTGATGATTTCGCCTGCTTTGGGCTTTTTGAGTTCCTCAAGCGTGCGCAGAGTGGTGTCGCTCATGGTCGGCATCGGGTGTTTCATCGCATCCGGATGGAACAACAGATTGCCGACAGCCTTTTGGGCAGCTTCGCTTTCAACGTCCAGATTTCCGTCGCCGTCTATCATGGCCGAAGCGGTGGCTACGCTGCGCTTTTGCGCGCGCTCATTGGATTTGTCGGTGGGAATTGCCTTAAAGCCTGAGTCTTCAAGATGTGCACCCGACGAAATGTATGCATCAAGTTTGTCGAAGTATTCAGGACCGCAGTACGATCCCGTTTGGATAAGTTTTTCTGCGTAGGCACGAGGGTCTTCGCCTTCGGGCAAGGTTTTACCGTCTTTATCGGCAAATCCGGCTGACAGATTGTCCGCGATACCGCCAAGGGCGTTGGCCACTGCTTCGGGGTGACGCGCGCCTGTCGCTGACTCGATGGCTTTCGCCGTCAGGCCAGGATCCTTTTGAAAGCCTTCAATGAACTTGGCAGAAACCGCATCGTCGAAGGGAGCGCCATGATTGGGCGACAAAGGTCCGACGGTGATGGCATCCAGAATGCCCCGCTTGGCTTCCTTTTTCTTAAGATCATCGGATGCAGCTTTGGTTCCTTCTTTGGCGGTGTCATGCTCGCCCTTCGCGGCAGCAGCAACGTCTTCGGCGGCTTTGATGTCGCGCGCTTTGGCTTCTTCGGCCGCTTGCGCCGCCTCTTTGCGCAATCGATCCAGTTCCATGCCCTTGAGCATGGCCTCGTTGCGCTCACTTTCAGCCATTGATGCAAGGTCAGGCAACGCGTCGTTGAAGTCCTTCCATGCCTTTTCCGCAGCCTCTGCCGCGGCAAGCCCCTTGGCCCAGTCCGAATTAGGCGCCGGGTTGCCGTTCTTCAGCTCCTGAAGCGCGACGTTTGCAACACCGAGTGCCGCAAACTTTTCGGCCTCTGCCTTTTGCGCTGTGTCCAGCGCTGTCTTTCCTTCGGCAATCTTTTCAGCGCTGGCTTCGACGGCTCCACCAGCTTCCAGTTCCTTGAGCGTAATCATCGCCGCTTCAAACGACTTCGGATTCTTTTCAGCGAGTTTTTTAAGAGTCGCCTTTTGCTCATCCGGAACAGTCTCTAGCGCTGCGACGATTCTATCTTGCTCTTCGTCCGAGTAGCCAAGCTTCTGAAGTTCAAGCTTCAGGCGACCATCCGGAGTTAGGCTATCAATGAAGTCATCCGCCGCCTCGGCAACATCCGACACAACCTCCTTGACCGTATCAACAGCGTCAGATGCCATCTCAGACAGTGTGTCCATGAAACCAGACGAAGATTTTTCCAGTTTGGCGTATTCCTTATCGACAAAACTCTTGGCCAGATTAACCAGGCCAGTCGCCTTTTGGAAATCTTCGCTCTTGAGGAAATTGGCATAGGCCGCTTCAAGTTGTACTGCCTTCTTGGACACCGCTGTTTCACCAGCCTCTTTGATCGCGCCCAACTTGCTTTCAATTTCCTTGTAGGCTTTTTCGACCGTTTCGCGCATCGCGTCGGTGTCTATATCCGGCACCGTAGGGCTACCGCCGTCTCGATCTTCTGTCGCGGGCTTGCCACTCGACACACCCATCGCCTGAAGCGCTTTCGCAACCATGATGGTCGTCGTTTCCGCAGAACTGAATTTGCCCGACGCCACGGCCGCTGAAGCCTTTTTCAATCCGTCGGCCAGTTTGGATGCAGCTGACTTGTTAATTG
Source organism: Tateyamaria sp. (assembly GCF_039945315.1). Lineage (GTDB taxonomy): Bacteria > Pseudomonadota > Alphaproteobacteria > Rhodobacterales > Rhodobacteraceae > Tateyamaria. The sequence continues at coordinate 42,673 of NZ_JBDUXB010000006.1, forward strand.
CGCCCAGTTTTTTGACGCCGACAGCCAACTCTTTGATTTTGGCAGTCAAGAGTTCGACGCGATCATCCGTGCCTGCATCCGTATCTTGTTCGCCGCCTGCGTCTTCCTTAGCCCCAGTCTTGGACGGTTCTTCTTTGTCGTCTTCGTCGTCGGTGATAGATTCACCGCCCGGCATGACAAATGCAACTTTGAACGCCAACCCCCTGTCTTTGAGGTGTTTTTTCGTTTGCATAAGAAGAATTTTGGGGGGCGGATCGTCGCCTTCAACGGTAAACTCCAGTACTTTCCCCCTGACTAGAAAAGTACCCATCGTCCCCTTGGAGGTGCCACCGTTGGCCTTGGCTTGCCGCCACATCACTGCCGCAGCCTTTCGGGGGTCGGCTTCAAGAACCACACCGTCATCCTTGGCGATTACCAAGGCAAAGTTATGCGGTTTCTTACGGGCTTTTGCGATCAGAGCACCGAGTGCTGAACCCTCATCTTTGTGTTCTTTTGCAGACTTCTTGGCCAAAGCGCACACCTCTCTAAGCTAAGTTATTCAATCAGAAACGGCGTTGCGTTAAGAAACGAAAAAGCTAAACTGGTTTATTCAAAGTAGCTCTGCTATAGACCTAGCTTGACCACATTTGTCCTCATTTTCAAGCCCGACGGCTGAGGACTGGCCTACTTGAACACAGATGCTGCGCCTACCAAAAGGCCTGAGAGTACTACACCAGAGGCCTCGCGACGTTGTCGCCTCGCCCTACCTTCTGCGAACGAAGCGAAGAGCAGAATTGTTTAACCGTAAGACAGCTTGCCCTCACCGTTGCCGATGTCTCCTTCGAGCCCTTTGTGACAGTTGATCCACGCTCCGCTCCATCATACGGTGCCAACCATGTCAGAGTTTCCTCATTTTGCAGTCTTGGAACGCCACAGCGCTCATCGCCGAAAGCGTTTTGCCGGATAGCCAGGGTCGCAACAACACCACCCTGCATACGACTTTTGGAGACCATAAATGACTGAATTTACAGAAATACCAGTGCTTGACCTTGCGCCATTGATTACTGGCGAAGACACAACTCAACTGGCCGCAGACTTTGCTGACGCATATGGAAACATCGGCTTTGCCTATGTTGTTAACCATGGTGTGGCCTCCGATTTATGCAAAGCCATATTCGCGATTTCAAGGCAATTTCACGATCTGCCCGACGCAGCAAAACAAGCAATCGCGCTCGACTCAACCCACCGCGGCTATATTGCCATAAACACCTCTACAGACGTAAATTCCGATCTCGCCGAGGTGACAAAGCCCAATCAATCCGCGTCGTTCATGATGATGCGCGAAGACGCAGAACCCGATCCTGACCTGTATTTATCCGGCCGAAACCAATGGCCTGTCCTGCCCGGGTTTCGGGACGCGTGCGAGGCGTATGCGAAAGCAATGACAGAGTTGGGTTACCAGCTGATGGGGTTGGCGTTGGATGCGATCGGCACGACCGACAGGTCTATTCTAAGCGCATTCAAAACGCCGACAATTTGGTTGCGGTTGCTTCACTATCCGCCGCTGCCCCCGCAAGCGCCTGAGGACCTCTATGGTTCTGCCCCGCATAAGGACTTTGGGTGCTTAACGCTTCTTGCGCAGGATGATGTCGGCGGCCTGCAGGTTCAGACGCCTGCGGGTCAATGGGTCGACGCACCACCACGAGATGACGCTTTCATCGTGAACGTTGGCGACATGTTGCACCGCATGTCGAACGGAAAACTGCTGTCAACGCCGCACCGGGTTATTAATGCAACGGGGCGGGAACGCTATTCGGTGCCCTTCTTCTTTGACCCCACTGTTTCAGCGACCATCAAACCTCTACCAGGAACCGGTTCACCGCAGTTCGAACCTTTAAATTTTGGCGACTTTCTAAAAGGCGAGTTGGAAGCCAGCTATGACGCACATCAGGCCGACCCGTCTGGTCCACAGCCTAAAACCGGCTAACAAACACATTTCCCTTCATCAGAACCAACTGAACGTCGACTTTAGCGGCGCTAAAAAGCAGTTAAGCACCATCAGTTGCGAATGAGAGACCAGCAAGGTAGAGCGCCAACGCAAAGATGGGTTTTTGAAGCATGGTTGTTGGGCACGTCCTGATCTATGGTCCCGCGCAGCTTTGATGCTCGTTTCTAACGGGTGAATCGATGGGACTACGATATGACGACAACACTGCAAATTCTGCTTGGCAGCGCTCTGTTGACCTTCTGTGCACTCGTCCATGTGGGAATAGTGGCAAGTGCTATTCCTGTTCTGGAAAAGGTTGGGCAACGTGTCGCTCATGCCAGCCATTCATTGGGGAGCATGATTGTTCTGAGTACTGGCGTCCTGATCATCCTTTTGGCGCACACGATGCAGGTCTGGACGTGGGCAATTGCATTCATCGTCAGCGCCGCAATACCTGACTTTCCCACCAGCTTTTACTTTTCCATGGTCACTTACACCACACTGGGATACGGCGATCTGGTGTTGGGTGAAGGCCTGCGCATCTTTGCTACGTTTGCGGCGGTCACTGGTCTTTTGACGTTCGGGATAAGCACCGCGTTCCTGATCAGCATCCTCACTTCGCTCTTTCCAGAGATATACACCCGCCGTTGAACACGGTGCACTTGGGTTTCGCCCGCTGTCATCTGAGGACAGGCACGAAAGTCGTTAACACATTCAACCATTCATGGTATTTCGGTGGCATTGATTTAGATTTTTGCACCGAGGTCGCGGATGACAAATATTGCAGGCAAGGCCTACGCCATGAATGTGGTAACCCCGAGCAACCCGCGGGTCACTTGGATCAACCGGCTATTGTTCATGGCCGCACGGGGGATGCCGGAACGGCTCATGGGACTGTTGGGCCTGTCTTTGATCCACTTTGCCCGCTGGGTGATCATCAAACCCGAAGATTGGCCCAATCTGGGCCAAGGCCGCCAGAAGATCGACAATGACTACATGCTGTTTTGTTCCAATTTCAACGGCACGTGGGATCAGTACATTGACGCCTTTTCCGATGGCATCCCAAACGGCCTGAACCTGTTTTGGTTCTCGGCCACAAAGTACCCGCTTTCGATCCCTGTGACCCCATTCAAGACCTACATAACCCACAATCAGGTCCATACAGATTACTACTACAACGCCACACCGGGGGCCGCACAGCGCGATATCAAAACGTCACTCGACATGTATGACGCCCTGCTAGACCTTGAAAAGACGCACAAAAACCAAACCCCTGAAGAATTCGCAAAAACCTACAAGGCCGCTGTAACCCGCGTACAGGCTGGGTTTGGTGACACGGGGTTCGGCCCGGTTGCCAGCCTCAGCACAGAAAGCGCCGACCTCAATCGCGGCGACTACATCGCCAGCGCTGGCGAGGGTTGATCATGCCTGATCTCGACAGCGGACATATCTTTCTGACAACCTTTGCCCCTATTCGCGACAGCAGCGCGCGCCCGGACAAACATACCTCTTTCACGCAGGATGTGCGGGTCGCGCTGGCCAGCCTTCCTACGGCTCTACAATCCCCGGCGACGGAAAAAATCGGTGTGAACAGCCCGTTCTCACGCAACACTCGCACCCATCTGGCGCGGATGTTTGTGCTGAACGACGTGGTCTACAATGGACGTTTGGGCCAAAACGCACTGGCAGCGTCCGTCTCTGGAGATAACCCGGCCACCATTCAGGAAGTGGACCGCCTAAACACTTCCTACCTTGTGTTCTGCGCTGACATTGACGCGGTCGAAGTTGACGGCGCTCCCCTGCCCCATACCCTCGCCCCCGAAGACCAAAAACGTGTTCGTGCTTCTTACGCCACCAAGCTTTGGGAGACGATGGAGGACGAATTGCGTGCCGTCTATTCAAACTGCGTCGGGTTTGACAGCGTAGACAGCGCCGAAGACTTCGCAACCTATCTGGACCGCTGCCACGTCGAAACGACCATGCCGTTCCACGATTACTATCTTAAACTGCCCGAGTTTAATCGGCTGCCCCTCAAGCTTTTGTTGGCCGCTGTTGGGCTGCCCCTTCTCTATGCGCTTCTCGGTCTGATTTTGCGGATATTTGGGGTGATGGAGATGCCTGTCTTTGGCACCAACACGCTGCTCGCTCTGATCTTTGGCGGGATTGCCACCATAGTCATCGGGTTCGCGGCCGTACTTTATGCCATCCACAACGGAGAAAAGCCGCTGCCACCGGGGGAATATGACGATCTGCCCTCTGTGTTGAAATCTCTCTATTTGCAACGTGCATTTTCGGACTTTTATGTGGAATCCCAAGGGGTAGACGATGCCGATCTACACGCACGCTTTGGCGCCTTTCTTAAGCAACACAAACCCAGCGACCGCTCCGGTCCGACACAGGCCCCCGGCGTGATAGGTGCCCCATGACCAAAGCGCTGAACTTGCACGACATCCAAGGCAACGTGGTGCGCGCCTACGGGCGGTTTTCCTTTCCCTTTGCGCGCTATTTCTTCTTTCATATCGCTGACCGAAAGGCCGGGCGAAAATTCGTGGATGATGTGCGTGGCCAAGTGACCACAGCCGCGCGCTGGCCTGATCAGGCTGAAAAGCCGGACTGCACTGTGAACATCGGCTTCACGTTCTTTGCACTTTGGCAGTTGGGCGTGCCTGCGCGCACGCTCAAAGGCATGCCAGACGAATTCGTGGACGGTATGAAGGCACGGGCCTTTGTCCTTGGAGATCGCGACACAACCAAAGTGGCCGAGGATGACCCCGAATGGGACGCCCATTGGGATCCAATCTGGCAGAGCAACCGTATGCCAGGCACGTCTGGTCGCGATGACGTGCACATCTGGGTGTCCCTCAATGCGCAACTCAAGACACCCGGCGCAGCTGAGCCTGTGGATGCGCTGGAGGATAAGACGCAGTGGCTGCGCGACTTGTGTGACGCCACGGATGGCGGCGTACGTTTGTTGAGTGGGCACGGCAAGGACGGCAAGGCAGACTTTCAGTCCGCCAACGCAGTCTTTGATAAGTACGGTGAAACAGAACTGCCCACGCCAAAAGAGCATTTCGGCTTTGCTGACGGAATTGGAGACCCGGTCTTTGACGGGCAATATGATCCAGAGAAAACCAAGACCGCAGTAATCGGACGAGGCAAGCAGGTGGACGGCAAATGGGTGCCAATCCAGACCGGTGAATTCATTCTTGGTCATCCTGACGAAAGCCAGGAACTCCCGCCCGCCGCCATGCCGCCTGAATTTTCGCAAAACGGCACCTTCATGGCCTTCCGCAAACTGCATGAATATGTGGGTCGGTTCGATGAGGTTCTGGCAGAAGAAGCCAAATCATTTGCCGCGGTTATGGACGTCTCTGCCGAAGAGGCGGCACAAACGCTGCGGGCAAAAATGTGCGGACGCTGGTCAGATGGGGTGCCACTGGCCACCGTGCCAACTTACGCAAAATGGCAAACTTTTCGGTCAGAACATGGGTTTGACGACCCGGACCCTGTCAAAGCTCTGGAAAATCAGGCCAAATACCTGCGGTCTCCGGCTGCATCTGACTTTCGTTACGCCGACGACATGCCCGGTTTCAACGTGCCCGGTGGCGCGCATATCCGGCGGATGAACACACGCGACTACCTTGATCCTTTGAACAAACCTGGCGTTGATGACACGGGCTGTCCCTTCTCAAACGAAAACGCCACCCACGCGCTCAACAAGCGCCGTCGTGTGTTGCGGCGGGGGTTGCCATACGGGGCGTCGGACCCCAGCCAAAACACAGACGACACCGAACAGGGCGTGGCCATGATGATCATCGGGACCAGCTTGTTTCGTCAGTTTGAATTCGTGCAGCAACAGTGGGTGCAGTACGGGCTCGACTTCCATCAGGGCAACAACACCTGCCCGATGCTGGGAGAGCACCGCACGCACACCCGGTTTACGATTCCGTCAGACCCGAAGTCAGGCAAACCACCCTACATCATGAGCAAGCTAAAGACCTTTGTAGAATGTCGTGGGGGGGAATACTTCTTTATCCCATCGATGACATGCCTGCGCCTGATCGCAATGGGGATCGTTGACCCGACCTGAGCGCACGCACAAAGAAATCCCGCGCGTTATCGGCTCATGCGGTAGACTTTCCCGTTGCCCACAGAAACAAAAAGAATGCTGCCGTCGGCATCCTCAACAATATCGCGCACGCGAAGCGTCTCGTCACTTTCAAGCTGTTCGACTTCGCGCACGCGTCTGCCGGATACATCCAGCCTCGAGATATAGCTGAACTTGAGAGAACCGACGAACATATCGCCCTTCCATTCGGGGAACATATTGCCCTGATAAACAATCAGTCCCGACGGTGCGATCGACGGGTCCCAGTAGTGTGCCGGCTGCTCCATTCCCGGTGCCGATGTGCCCTGCCCGATCTTGGCACCGGAATAGTGAACCCCGTAGGAAATGATGGGCCAGCCGAAGTTCGCGCCTTTCTGCACCCGGTTCACCTCGTCCCCACCTTGTGCACCGTGTTCCGCTGTCCAAAGCGTGCCGCGCGCATCCAGACCGGCGCCCTGAGGATTGCGGTGTCCGTAAGACCAGATTTCAGGCTGCGCCCCCTCCACACCCACAAAGGGGTTGTCGCCCGGCACCGTCCCATCCCGGTTCACTCGAACGATAGAACCGTTGTGCACGGAACGATCCTGCGCAGATGGGCGATCCCCGCGATCTCCAATCGTGACAAAGAGCGTGCCATCGCGCGCCTCGACCACGCGGCTGCCAAAGTGACGACCACCAGAGCCGCCGGGTGCGCTTTCAAACAGGTCGCGCAAGTTGACAAGACGTCGTCCATCCGCGCTCAACTCAGCCGCAGCAAGGGCTGTGCCTGACCCGCCGCCCTGCCGTTTGGAATAGGTCAGAAACAGGGTGCGGGTACGAGCGAAATCACGCGCCAGTGTAATGTCGAGAAGGCCACCCTGCCCCCGTGCCACCACGCGCGGCGTTCCTGATACCTTGTTTTTCCGCCCGTCCCGGATCAGTTGCAACGTTCCATCGCGTTCGGTGACAAGAAGACCACCATCCGGCATTGGCGCCACAGCCCAAGGTCATCTAGCCCGGTGGCTACGGCTGTCACGTTTACGGTCCCGCGCTCGGCATCAAGCGCAACGGCTTGTGTGGCTAATATAGTCAGAGTCAGTGCAACGGCATTTTTCATAGCAACCTCCCGGATCGCAAAAGCGCGCTAGTCGCCTTTGAAGTCATATGTGCCGCGTTTGAAGGATTTACAGGCCGATTGACCGCGGGGAGGCCAAGTAACCCACTTTTCTTTTTCAAAAGCCCCACGTAACGTCCTGTCCCAGAACAACAGTTCCAATAAGGGAGAAACAAAATGAAAAAATTCATGATGGCCACAGCGGCCACAGCACTGATGGCAGGCTCTGCCTTTGCCGACGGTCACCAAGCGGACGTCAAAATCGGCATCATTCTGGGTTTCACCGGCCCCATTGAATCGCTGACGCCTTCCATGGCCGATGGCGCTGAGCTGGCGATGAAGGAAGTCACGGATTCCGGTCTGCTGCTCGACAGCGCAACCGTCACACCCGTACGCGCAGATTCGACATGCATTGACGCAGGCGCGGCATCGGCTGCCGCCGAACGTCTTGTGACGGCCGACAAGGTCGATGGCATCATGGGCGCTGACTGCTCCGGCGTCACAGGCGCGATCCTGAACAACGTGGCCGTGGCCAACGGTGTTGTGATGGTCTCACCTTCCGCCACAAGCCCCGGCCTGTCGCACAACGACAACGAAGACAACGGCCTGTTCTTCCGTACGTCACCTTCTGATGCGCGCCAAGGCGTTGTGATCACCGAACTGCTGATGGATCAGGGCATCAAAGAAGTCGCCGTGACCTACACCAACAACGACTATGGCAAGGGTCTGGCTGACAGCTTCCAGGCAGCGTTTGAGGCCGCAGGCGGTACTGTGACGATCAACGCAGCACACGAAGACGGGAAAGCCGACTATTCCGCGGAAGTTGGCGCGCTGGCATCAGCAGGCGGTGAACGTCTTGTCGTCGCCGGTTACGTTGACCAAGGCGGGTCGGGCATTGTGCGGGCTGCACTTGATTCCGGTGCCTTTGACACATTCCACTTCCCGGATGGCATGGTCTCTGCGGCACTGCTGGAAAACTTCGGCACTGAAATCAACGGCTCCTCGGGTGCACACCCCAGCCCCTCCGAAGAGCTTTCTACTGCGTTTGCCGATCACGTCGGCGGTGCCTTTGACAGCTCCTCTCCCTTCACACCAGAAAGCTATGATGCGGCTGCGCTGATCATGCTGGCGATGCAGGCGGCTGGCTCCAAAGACAGCAACGACTACAAAGAGCACGTCATGAACGTCGCCAATGCACCGGGTGAAGAGATTGGCGTGGGCGAATTGGCCAAAGCGTTGCAAATCCTCAAGGATGGCGGCGACATCGACTATGTCGGTGCCACAGGCGTAGAACTGGTCGGACCGGGTGAAGCCGCGGGCAACTACCGCGAAATCAACTATGACGGCGGGGTGGACAACACGGTCGGCTTCCGCTGATCCGTTTCGCATGTACAAACAAGACAGCCCGAGGCGTAATCCTCGGGCTGTTTCAATATCTTGAAGGTCGCTCTTAACGTGGCACGGGGACAGATATGATCGTCGTTGACGACCTGCACAAGCATTTCGGCGGATTTCACGCCGTGGACGGTGCATCGCTACAAATCGAGCCGGGATCAATTACTGGGTTGATTGGCCCAAATGGCGCCGGAAAAACCACACTATTCAATGTGATCGCGGGCGTTCTTCCACCAACCTCCGGTCGCGTGACCATGGACGGCGAAGACATTACCGGCCTGCCGCCGCATACCCTGTTTCACAAAGGCCTGCTGCGCACCTTCCAGATCGCCCACGAGTTTTCGTCCATGACATGCCGGGAAAACCTGATGATGGTTCCTGCAAGCCAATCGGGTGAAACGCTGTGGAACACTTGGTTCGGTCGCAAGCGCATCGCCGATGAGGAACGTGCACTGGCCGCCAAGGCGGACGAAGTGCTGGAGTTTCTCACGGTCGAACATCTGGCGGATCACAAGGCGGGTCAGGTTTCGGGTGGACAAAAAAAGCTGCTGGAACTGGGCCGCACCATGATGGTGGACGCCAAGATCGTATTTCTGGATGAAGTGGGCGCAGGCGTGAACCGCACTCTGCTCAACACCATTGGCGACGCAATCCTGCGGCTTAACAAGGAACGCAACTACACCTTTGTGGTGATTGAGCACGACATGGATTTCATCGGCAAGATTTGCGACCCCGTCATATGTATGGCCGAGGGCCGTGTGCTGGCCGAAGGAACACTGGCCGAGATCAAGGCCAATGAGCAGGTGATCGAGGCTTACTTGGGCACGGGCCTCAAGAACAAAGACAAGGTGGGCGCATGATCCTGTTTGGCATTGATCGCAACAATCTGACGGGCACGAGTGGCGCTTTCCGTAGTATTGTCGGTCCGGAAAAATTGGGAGAAGACGATGTCTGAACCCTTTTTGATCGGCGACACAATGACCGGAGGTTACGGCGCCGGCCCTGACATCCTGCATGATTGTACTGTCGCCGTTGAACCAGGAGAGATTGCGGTGATCGTTGGCCCCAATGGAGCAGGCAAGTCTACTGCAATGAAGGCCGTGTTTGGCATGCTGAACGTGCGGCAAGGCTCGGTCAGACTGGACGGCGAGGACATCACCAATCTGTCTCCGCAGGACCGTGTGGCTAAAGGCATGGGGTTTGTGCCGCAGACGTCGAATATTTTCACCTCGATGACGGTTGAGGAAAACCTCGAGATGGGTGCGTTCATCCGAACGGACGACTTTTCCGGGACGATGGCGCAGGTCTATGACCTGTTTCCGATCCTGAAAGAAAAACGCTATCAGGCTGCGGGCGAACTGTCCGGTGGACAACGCCAACAGGTCGCCGTGGGTCGCGCGTTGATGACACAGCCCAAAGTGTTGATGCTGGATGAGCCCACCGCCGGAGTCAGCCCAATCGTCATGGACGAGCTGTTTGACCGTATAATCGAGGTGGCACGCACCGGTATTCCGATCCTGATGGTGGAACAGAACGCCCGCCAAGCGCTTGAGATTGCAGATAAAGGTTATGTTTTGGTGCAGGGGCGCAATGCGTATTCAGGGACAGGCAAGGAATTGCTGGCTGACCCCGAAGTGCGCAAGAGTTTCTTGGGGGGATGAGGACCGTGAAGCGAGATTTCATCCCGGCCGTGGCATCGGCAATGACCCATGCCACAAAGTGCGAGGGTAAATAGTCATGGACCTGCTAAATGCCTTCGTGGCCCTTTCCAACTTTGTTCTAATCCCCGCCATCGCCTACGGCTCGCAACTCGCCTTAGGCGCACTTGGCGTCACCCTAATCTACGGCATCCTACGCTTTTCTAACTTCGCCCATGGCGACACGATGGCCTTTGGCACTATGGCCACCATCTTGATCACATGGGGGCTGCAATCCATAGGTGTCACTGCCGGCCCACTTCCAACGGCCCTCATCGCCCTGCCCTTTGGCATCGCGATTTGTTCTGCTCTTTTGCTTTTCACCGACCGCACCGTTTATCGTTTCTACCGCCAGCAAAAAGCGAAACCAGTGATATTTGTAATCGTGTCGCTCGGAATCATGTTCATCATGAACGGGCTTGTCCGCTTTATCATCGGGCCCAATGACCAGCGCTTTGCGGATGGCGAACGCTTCATCATCTCGGTGCGGACATTCAAGGAGATGACGGGCCTGCAAGAGGGGCTCGCCATCAAGACCACCCAAGGGATTACAGTTGTCACGGCCGTCATCGTAGTCGCAGCTCTGTTTTACTTCCTTAACCGCACGCGCACTGGCAAATCCATGCGGGCCTATTCGGACAATGAGGACCTCGCGCTGCTCTCCGGCATCAACCCCGAACGGGTCGTCATGGTCACCTGGCTGATCGTAGCGGCACTCGCCACGATCGCTGGAGTTTTGTACGGCCTCGATAAATCGTTCAAACCCTTTGTCTATTTCCAACTGCTTCTTCCCATCTTTGCCGCTGCCATCGTTGGCGGTCTCGGCTCCCCAATCGGCGCCATTGCAGGTGGATTTACCATCGCCTTCAGCGAAGTCATGATCACTTATGCTTGGAAAAAGGTCGCCAACTACGCTCTCCCCGAGGCCATCGCGCCTGACGGTCTGGCCCAGCTTCTGTCCACGGACTACAAATTTGCCGTCAGTTTCGTAATCTTGCTGATTGTGCTTCTGTTCAAGCCGACCGGCCTTTTCGCGGGGAAATCCGTATGAGCGATCTCACACGCAATACCCTCTATTTTGCATTCGTCGCCCTTCTCATCATCGGCACTGGCTTTGTTCAAAGTTGGAACTCTGCCCTGTTTGTACTCAACTTCGGCCTGATCAGTGCGATCATGGCGTTGGGGGTGAACCTGCAATGGGGGTTCGCGGGGCTGTTTAACGTCGGGATCATGGGTTTCGTCGCACTGGGCGGGCTTGCCACGGTACTCGTCTCGATGCCTCCAGTAGGTGAAGCCTGGGCGGCGGGTGGTATCCGCGTCGTCCTTTCTCTTGTATTGGGGGCCGCCACGATCGTCGGAGCGATCCTTGCTTATGGCGCCTTGCCCAAAGGGCGAATGCGCACGATTGGCATGATTGCCATCCTCGCAATTGGCTTCTTTGTCTACCGTGCTGTCTTTGATGGCGGCGTACAGGCGGTCGAGGCGGTTAATCCTGCCAATGCCGGCTATCTTGGCGGGCTGGGTCTGCCGGTGCTGATCGCATGGCCTGTCGGTGGACTGCTGGCAGCGGGTGCGGCTTGGATCATTGGCAAAACGGCCCTCGGCTTACGCTCGGACTACCTTGCCATCGCGACGCTTGGCATCGCTGAAATCATTATCGCTGTGATGAAGAACGAGGACTGGTTGGCGCGTGGTGTCAAAAACGTGGTTGGCTTGCCCCGTCCCGCGCCGTACGAAATTGATCTGCAAAACGACCCGTCTTTCGTCGAACGCGCCGCCGGTTTGGGCCTCGACCCCGTTACCGCTTCGACCATCTGGGTCAAACTGATCTATGCGGGCCTCTTCGCCGTGGTCCTGATCGCTCTCTTCATTCTGGCGCAACGCGCGCTCCACTCCCCATGGGGACGGATGATGCGCGCCATCCGCGACAATGAGGTGGCGGCGGAAGCCATGGGCAAAGACGTCACCGCCCGCCATTTGCAGGTTTTCGTGCTTGGCTCGGCCATCTGCGGTATTGCGGGCGCTATGATGACGACGCTGGATGGGCAACTTACCCCCGGCAGCTACCAACCACTGCGCTTTACCTTCCTCGTTTGGGTTATGGTGATCGTTGGTGGCTCGGGCAGCAACCTCGGCTCGGTGTTGGGTGGGTTCCTGATCTGGTGGCTCTGGGTGATGGTCGAACCTATTGGGCTTGGGCTCATGCAATTGATCACATCGGGCATGGCCGAGGGTTATTGGCTGCGAGACCATCTGCTGGATTCTGCGGCGCACATGCGACTTCTGACCATGGGATTTGTGCTGATCCTTGTGCTGCGGTTTAGCCCGCGGGGGTTGATTCCTGAGAGGTAGGAGAACGTCCGCATAGCGAACACACTCATCGTTCGCGATCTATTCTTCGCCAAGTGACCTTTGTGTCTTTGAATATCGCCCCCGATACTGCCAAGTTATTCTTGTAGAACGATGGAGACTGTTATGAACCGACTGGCTCTTCGCCCCGGACACAGTGACTTTGGCGTGCTCCACAAAGGATTGTCATGATGGCCCGCCTTTATCCCATCGCCCTGGCGATCCTGATTGGCACTGGTGCGGCGACTGCCGAGGACTGGTCCGGCCAGATTTCCCGCGCTGTCGAACTGCCTGCGCATCGATGGCTGGCTGAGCAACGCGCGGCCAGCGATGGTCCGACCCCATTCAGAACAGATGGTTGCTCAGGGGGAATGTCCAGCCTCTGGACTTTCATGGCCGAACGTTACCCGGCATTTTCCGAGGCGCATGGGGGTATACCACCTTGGGAATCCTGCTGCGTGACGCATGACCGGGCCTATCACGATGCTGGACCTGACCCGGCACCCATCGTCAGCTACGACGCGCGCCTAACTGCCGACGAGGTTCTGCGTCAATGCGTGCAAGGAACTGCAAGCACTCGCGATAGCGTTCTGATCGAGGAATACGGGTTGAATGCAGAGCAAGTGCGAGCCGCTTACGATGCGATCTCCGAGTCAATGTTTCAGGCCGTTCGGCTGGGGGGCGGTCCTTGTACCGGTCTGCCTTGGCGTTGGGGGTACGGCTACCCGCATTGCTGGCAGCGATAGGGCATCACGGGCCATACTAAACACCGTCGGTGGGCTGTGAACACCGTATGGTAAAGCTCTGGCAAGATGACCAAATCGCGGAATGTGCGGGCTGCGCCATGTCGCTTCCCCAACTACCGTTTTGTGGATGAATCTGCCGGTCGAACGCGTTATTCGGATCGCGACAAATCCCCCAAAGCCAACCCTCACGGCAGGTGCCAGCGCGTCACTTTGCAAAATACATACGGACTTCCATGCGTGGGAGCAGCCGTGTTTCCATCAGAAACAACACAATGTTGGACCGCATCGTGGATGCAGCCGGATAGCTCCACGCGCAAGAAAAGTGAGCATTCCAAAAAGCAATTTGTCCAGTTGGCAACATGGATCTGTTGGAACGCGTTTATACAGTTTGGGCCATGATTGACCTCATCCGAACAATCTCAGTCTTTATTGCTCTGACCGCTGGACTGAATGCCAGAGTAAGGCCGGGCAGTACCCGGCGCTTTCGGGTTTGGGTGCCTGACCCACAGAAAACTCTGCTGGATCAGGCCATTTTTCCGATTGCAGTCCTACTGGGACATGCCACCTTCAGTCGATACTTGTTTTTCAACATCGCTCTGGTTTTCGACAGCGGCTCCACGCGGCGGGAATTCCTGAAAGCTCTGCAGGTGTCGTTGAACGACGCGAGCTGCCGGACCAAACGCCCACATCTTCTTGCCCATCCAGTTGACATACATACCTGACTCTTCGGCAGCTTTTTCGTATGGGTCACGCCTAAGATTGAACAGCAAGGGTGCGTTCAACTCATCCTTTGGACCGCCCCACCCGTGATTTTGAACGACAAAGTGAGCTTTCCAATCACGATAGCGGATCGCTTGAAGGTTCGTGCCTTCATAGTACACGATTTCATCTCGTTGGCTGTCTTCTCCGCCCATCAAATAAGAGAGCTGATTGTAACCGTCGAGGTGGACTTGGTAGCCCTCATATCCTTCCAGCAAAGCCTCGGGCAGGTTGTCTGGGCCACCGGCTGCAGCGACCAGCGTGGGCATCCAGTCCATCCCTGAAAAAATGCCGTTGGCGACACGGCCTTCAGGTACTTTACCCGGCCATTTGATGATTGCAGGCACGCGGAAGCCACCTTCCCATGTGGTCCCTTTTTCGCCATGAAACGGTGTTGTACCACCGTCAGGCCAAGTCATCGTTTCCGGTCCGTTGTCCGACGTAAAGACCACGATCGTGTTGTCGCTTACGTTCAACGCATCCAGGCGTGCGAGTACTTTGCCTACGTTGTCATCAAGCTCTTTCATGACCACGTCCTGCAAGCCACGCCCATCGCCCAGCATCGCTTCATACACCGGGCTCAGGTGAGTCCAAACATGCGCTCGGGCTGGTGCCATCCAGACAAAGAACGGGGTTTCGCTTTCCACTGCGCGGTCAATGAAGTCCAGCGTCTTTGCTGTCACCTCATTGTCGAGAGTTTTTTGCCGTTCAGGTGGCGCCGGACCATCGTCGATAATGCGCTGGTTGCCGACCAATCCCCACCGCGGATCTACAGTCTCGTCGGTTTCTTCGGTGGCAAAGGCGTGGATGACATTGCGCGGCCCGAATTGTGCTTCGAATTCGGGATCGTCAGGCCAGTCGGGGTCAGACGTATATTCCATTGCATTCAGGTGATAGAGCCAGCCCCAATATTCATCGAACCCCTTTGTCGTGGGCAAGAACTGGTTTTGGTCACCAAGGTGGTTTTTGCCGAACTGGCCTGTCGTATAACCCAGCGATTTCATCATGTTTGCGAGCGTCGGGTCCTCATTGTTCAACCCCACAGGGTCACCAGGCAGACCGACCGTGTGCATGCCGACGCGGACAGGAAACTGGCCTGTAAGAAACGCGGCACGTCCGGCCGTACAGCTGGGCTCGGCGTAATAGTCGGTCAGGCGGGTGCCTTCCATCGCAAGTTGGTCAAGGTTGGGCGTTTGGATGCTCTTGACACCCTGATGATAGCTCCCAAGGCTGGCCCAGCCGACGTCGTCCGCCATGATAACCAGAATGTTCGGGCGGTCTTCTTGCGCGAAGGTCGCCGAAACGCCAGCCAAAGTGACCAGTACGGCACCGACGGCAGAGCGCTTGAGTGGCATTGAAAGTAACATATTTTCCCTCTTTCTGGTTGGTAGTGGATTTGACCAAGTCAGCTTAGATTCTGAAAATGGGCGGTCGTACCTACCATTCGCTTGATGAGTTAGGGCATTTCCGTCCGCGTGGCTTGAGTTCAGTCGATGGCGGAAGAGAACGTGGCCCCAAGCCTCTTGTTGAGCATCCTGTGTGGGTCGATAGAAGTCCCGTAGTAAAGCTCAGCCAGTGCGGCGATGTCGTTGTAGAGAACGCGCGCTTTGCCATCATCCCCAGCGTAAACCAGTAGTTTTTGGCAAAAGGCATCCAGCCCTATGGCTGGATAGTCCGCCATCGCACCCCCCCCCCGGCGCTGGACCGCCAAAGAGCAAAAGTTGCGAGGATACCAGTGGGATACCGAGTTTTGCGGCGTCTTCCTGAAAGTTGATTTCACCAAACCAGATCGTGTCGGGTTCCGATGTCACAGCCGCTTTCAATCGCGCCACCGTCTCGGGCACATCATATTGTGATTGGAGTTCAACAATGGCGAAGTTCGGGCTTACGCCAAGTGTCGGCGCCGGCGCAATGACTGCGTGTTCCAACTGACCTACTACATCACTCAAACGCGCATCGAAGGCGGCAAGCGCTGAGGCGTCTGTCAACGCATGCCTTTGCGACAAAAACTCTGATGAGGTGTAAGATACAGTAACCTTTCCGCTCTGGTCGAAAGCCAGCACCCGAAAAGGCAGATCAAGACCAGCCCGTATGTTTTCCTTCATCACGTTGGCATTGACGGCGCTATCCGCAAACAGTTGAACGCGCGACGCCGGCATCTCGACGCCTTCTGCCGCCGCAAGGCCCGCGTGGTCAATCTGAATAACCGGTGTCAAATCCGCCGCAACCACAGACGCTTCAATTGATGTGAAAACTTGGTCCACCGTCCTTTGGTCTGCGTGCGCCGGACTTGCAAGAGCTGCGGAAAGACTGATCATGACTGCAGATGTGCGATTGAAAAAACGGATCAAAGGAACCTCTTACTTCTTAGTCGGGATTGGACGGCCGATCTTTGTGCGCGGCGGTCAGGCCGGTGTTGCTGCGTCGGTTGCGACTTTTGCAGCAGCGGCTTGTACATCCTCGACGGAATCAACGACCACTCGCGGCGCCGCAATTTGAATGTTGTTTTCAGAAAATGCTTTCTGAATCGCATTCAACGCTTTGCGTCGGATAAGGAACTGCTCGCCGGGTTTGGCAGTAAACTTCACACCAATCTTGTAGTTGGAGCCAACCATAGCAACAGCACCCTGACTTTTCAGGGGAGCAAGGAACTGCCCCTCAAGTTCAGGGTCTTCCATCAATTGCGAGCCGATCTTCTTGACGAGTTTGCGGACTTTTTCCAGATCCTGTGTCGGTGCAACCTCAAACGATAGTTTGACAGTAACCCAGTCGCGGCTGTGGTTTTGAACTGTTCCGATGGAACTGAACGGAACTGTAAAGACAGCGCCCAGATGGTGGCGCAGTCTTACAGAGCGCAGCATGATTGCCTCGACAACACCTTTTCCTTCGCTTGTCTCAATGTATTCGCCTTTGCGGAAAGCGTCTTCGACCAGATAGAGAACTCCAGAGATGATATCTTCTACGATCTTCTGAGCGCCAAACCCGACAGCAAGACCAAGAATACCGGCACCTGCCAACAGCGGTGCAATCTGAACGCCCAGTGACGACAGCGCCAGCAGGACAGTTACAGTTCCGATCAGGACTGCAAGCGCGGTTCGCAAAATTGGCAAGACCGTTTCAATTCGACTGCCCCCCACGCCGCCTTCGCCTTCGGGGACACCGCCCTCATCTTCTCCGGCCATTGGCGACCCTGAATCAAGAAAACCACTGATCATACGCCATGCAGACACACCAACCACCGTTACAATGGCTGCGCTTACCAGTCCGGGAAGAATACGTTTCGCACCGACCAGATCGGTTGCGAAAGGATCGATGTTCCAAGCGTACAGGATGAAAATCGCGGCACCGACAGTTATTGCGCCTTCCAACAAGGAAAACACTCCGGCAATGCGACCGCGCTTGTCCCGTTCTACCCGGGACATCATGTCATTCCGCCAAATTCCAATACTTGCGACAAGGAAGGGCGTGAGTACAAACACGGCAAAAGAGCGTTTCAAAGCCGAAGCATCTTCGCCCAGTGTTCCACTTAGATAACCGCGCGCCTCTGCCGCAACTTGCAGCAGGAATACGAAAATATAGAACACGGGCCAGAATCTGCTCAGCAAGCGGACAAGAGGCCTTGGATTATCGGCGTCTGTCGACAGGACACGTATGATCAGGCCACCAACCGGTTTTCGAACCGAGACAAAGAAAAACGCCGTAGCAACGCCATCAAGTAGCCGGGTGGCAACAGCGAAAAGCGCACCACTTTGGCCTGCATCCACAACGCTTATGACGAATTCGCGAGCAAAAGTTGTCATTCCAAAGAAAACGATAAGGAACAAGGCTGACCGCATCACCTGAGAAGCCTCAGCATCACTCAGACTGTTTGCACGCCGGTGCGGATCTTTCGACCCCGTCAGGATTTCCATGACCAGAAACCATGTACGTGGCAACATCACGCTTGAAACAGCAACCGCCGCAAGTTCAAACGCCTCCGTGCCGCTGTCGAACAACACGTTCAAGCCGATGGCGCACATCGCGTAGAAGATCAAAAGGCCCAAAGCATGCGTGATGCCCCAACGTACCGCACTGTTGAGCGCTTGCGATACGCCAGACGCGGCAGCGGCCGCTTCCGCTTTCCGTTTCATCAGCAAGCCCACGACGATCCGCTCCACAAGGTACGCGAGTGCAAAGATAGCTATGCAGATCGCCAGTGTGGCCAAAGGTTGATACCCTTCGGATGCGCCAATCTGGGAAAACCATGCCTCAACTTTTGCAGGGAGAGACGCGCTTGCATTAATGCCGGCCGCGATCAGGTCCGCTGGCTGTGCGACAGTTTCAAGTCCTGATACTGCCACTTCGCTATTCTGAAGCTGACTGGCAAGCTTATCGATAGTTGCTTCGGCGTTTTCTCCGGTAACGACAATCTCAATTCGTGTCTCACTCATGGTCTGGCCTTTTGATTTTTGCGTCGTTGCGCCGTTCTAGCGACGCTTGTCGCTAGTTGCGTCTATCCCTTCGTTCAAAGGAGTGAACGTATAGTTAACCTATCCTTCCGGATAGGTATCGGGATGTATAACGTTTGCATGGCATTTTTTGCCAAAGCCGCCAAGCGGCAGAGAGGAGCATGAGGAGTAAGCGCACAGCCGTGCGCGGAACCTCACTATGCCAAGTGACTATGTCGCAGGCTGCGTCATTCTGTTCCTGCAGGCACACAGCCTCTCAAACGCTCCGCGCCTTCGACGGCCTTTTCTGCTGCTACCGCGACAGCATCGTCCAACAGCCGTTCTGGCGTCTGAGCCAACGTAGACATTGAAGAATTGATGTCTGAAAGATGCGATTCAATTTTTCCAATACCTGCGTCCAGCTCTTGCAGCCTAGTGAACGAAATCCCTTGGGATTGCTGCTTCAGTGCTACAACGTCAGACTTAATTTTGCTGATTTCAGAATTGATGGTCTCGATGCCTGCCTCAAGTGGCTTTATCGCGACGAGACTTTGAGCAAATGTCTCGCTCAGAGAATTTGCCTTTGTCAGGAGCAACACCAAGAGCAAAAGAATGACGGCCACAAGGATCAGTGTTGCATTCAACATAGCCAAAAAAGATCTTTCAGTGTCTTTCTCATGTGTCACTCCGCTCAATCCGTTTTACCGCGTGGGTCTTATGGACATTCTGGTCCCAGCGTCAATTGAACGCCATCACTCTTGTCCACTCATGATTGCCCTACATTCTCAATCGCGCGCGCCGTTCCAATCTCGGCCAATTACGGGAGGGTTGGCATGAACCTCTTCAAAGGGTTCAAGGTCAACACTCAACTCTTTCCTTTTATTAACGTCCCTTGAACAACCCACCCAATATGCCGCGTACCATCCGCCGACCGGTCGTGCCTGTCAGCTCTTTGACCACCATATTGGTCATCGCTTCACCAAAACTCGGGTTGACGCGCGCGGGTCTTGACGTCGAGCGGGATACGCCTTTGCCCGAATACCGTCGTGCAGCATTGAATTCCCGCAGCGCAGGCGTATCGGCCTCTTCTGCTTGCGTTTCGGCGGCTTCTGCCTCAGCGGCTGCTTTTTCCGCGCGGGCCTTCAACATCTCAAATGCAGATGTTCGATCCAATGGCGTGTCATATTTTCCGGCCATGTCGCTGGTTGTCAATACCTCTGCTCGCTCTGCCGCGCTGAGAGGCCCAAGCTGAGACGAAGGTGGGCGGATCAGGGTTTTCTCCACAATCCCGGGTATCCCTTTTTTCATCAGCATAGACGTCACCGCCTCACCGACCCCAACCTCGCGGATCGCCTCCTCGGTGGAAAAGCGCGGATTTTCTCGATAGGTTTCCGCCGCTAGTTTCAACTGTTTGCGGTCCTTGGCTGTAAAAGCGCGCAGCGCGTGCTGGATACGGTTGCCAAGCTGGCCAAGGATATCCTCTGGCACGTCCGATGGGTTTTGCGTGATGAAATACACCCCCACCCCCTTGGAACGGATCAGGCGGGCCACCTGTTCCACCTTGTCCACGAGCGCTTTGGGGGCATCATCGAACAGCAGATGCGCCTCATCAAAGAAGAAAACCAGCTTGGGTTTATCGGGGTCTCCGACTTCGGGCAGCTCTTCGAAGAGTTCGGACAGCAGCCACAACAGGAACGTCGCGTAGAGGCCCGGCGCCTGCATCAGCTTGTCCGAGGCGAGAATGTTTATGCGCCCCTTTCCGTTCGCATCGGTGCGCATAAGGTCGGCCAGTTCCAGTGCCGGTTCGCCGAACAGACCTGCACCGCCCTGATTTTCTAGAACCAAGAGGCGCCGCTGGATCGCACCGATGGACGCACTGGACACATTGCCATAGCGCAAGGACAGCGTTTTGCTGTTTTCTCCGATCCAAACCAGCAATGCCTGCAAGTCCTTTAGATCAAGCAGCGGCATCCCTTCTTCGTCCGAGAGGCGGAAGGCGATGTTCAGAATGCCCTCTTGAGCCTCCGTCAACTCAAGCAGACGCGCCAGAAGCAGCGGTCCCATCTCGGACACAGTCGTACGCACCGGGTGACCCTGATCGCCAAATAAGTCCCAGAACGTCACCGGGCATGCGTGATAGTTATAGTCCTTGAACCCGATCTTTTCGGCGCGGCTCATGAACGGCTCGTGCAACTTGTGATCCGATGTGCCGGATTTGGCGAGGCCTGACAGATCGCCTTTGACGTCCGACAGGAACACCGGGACGCCTGCATTTGAGAAACCCTCAGCCAAAATCTGCAAGGTAACTGTCTTGCCAGTACCTGTCGCACCCGCTACAAGCCCATGTCGGTTGGCGTACCCAAGGGACAGCCGCTGTGGGTCGGCGTAGTCGACACCGCCCCCGCCGATAAAAATGTCTTCGCTCATCCTCGTTAACCTTTTGTCCTTGGGCTTCTTCGGAGGGACCATACAAAGTTAATACTTGGGTGCCATAGTGTTTTTGTTCCCGCCTAATGTCCTCCTGGTGCGGAACACTTCCTCCCTGTCAGACTGGCCGCGCCTTGTGCGCGGCCTTTTTTGGTTCGCCGCGCACACTAGACACAAAAACGATTCATAAAGGCTGTTGACCAGAGCGTGACGCTTTCGTAACGTCAGCGCAATAAGTCGGCCAGTCCGACGGGGAGTTACAAAAAACGACCGGAAAAGGAGGCTTTGTGGCCTCCTTTTTTGTGTTTGGGCACAAGGGTCCGACCTGTTGAACCGGCTGTGATGAAAACTTTGCGCTTTGGCCCTGACAGCGCCGTTCCGGCATGTTAGCAACCGCGATGACGCACAACTGAACCGGAATGAACATGCGAACCTTTTTGATTGCATTTACCACGGCCCTTGTCCTACCCGCCGCCCTGTTGGCGCAAACCACGGACACAGAAACAACCCAAGCAGAAACGCCATCCCAAAGCATCGAAGACCAGCTGAGCCTTGGCGAAGATGCGAGCCAACCACAGGTGGGCGAGACCTATACGGCTGAAAAAAACGGCGATTGGGACTTGCGCTGCATCAAGGCAGAGGAAGGCACTGAAGAGCCCTGCCAAATGTATCAGCTGATGTCCGACAGCGAAGGCACGCCAGTCGCCGAAGTTTCGATCTTCCGTTTGCCCGAAGGCGGGCGCGCGGTAGCAGGTGCGACCATCGTCGTGCCACTCGAGACGTCACTTCCCCAACAGTTGACCATGCAGGTCGACGATGGCGCTGCGCGTCGCTACCCCTATTCGTTTTGCAATTCGATTGGGTGCTATTCGCGCGTCGGTCTTGTGGCCGAGGAAATTGCCGCTTTTCGCGCTGGTGGCAAGGCCACTGTAACAATCGTTCCAGCCATGGCACCTGACCAGAAAGTCGCTGTGACGATGTCGCTTAACGGCTTTACCGCAAGTTTCGAAAAGACGACCGTCCTCGAGAATTAAGTGCATCCTAAGGGCCGCACGACCTATAGACCGCGCAGTTTCAGCGCGGTCTTTTTTGTTGCGCTGATGAACGATTGTGTTTGACTGAAATGCCCTAAACGCGCGCCAGTGCGAGAACGGCGTTCATACCTCCAAAGGCGAAGGCGTTTGACAAAACCACATCGACTTTGGCCTCGCGCGCATCGTTCGGCACAACGTCCAAAGCGCATTCCGGATCCGGTTCTTCGTATCCGATTGTCGGGGCGATGACGCCATCGCGCAGCGCCATAATGCAGGCCAACAACTCAACAGCGCCCGTACCGCCGATCAGATGACCGTGCATGGACTTGGTGGAGGAAATCATGAGCTTATCTGCATGAGGCCCGAAAACATCGGCAACAGCGGCACATTCAGTCTTGTCATTCGCCGCAGTGCCAGTGCCGTGCGCATTAATATAGCCGACCTGATCCCGGTTCACTTTTGCGTCCGCCAGAGCACCCGCCATGGCCCGCGCTGCGCCATTCTTGGACGGCATCACAATGTCACTCGCGTCCGAAGACATGGCAAAGCCAATCACTTCACACAGTATATCGGCGCCACGTTTGCGCGCATGTTCGTACTCTTCGAACACGAATATGCCCGCCCCCTCGCCCTGCACCATGCCGTTGCGGTTCGCTGAAAACGGACGGCACGCGTCCTTGGACATCACACGCAGACCTTCCCACGCCTTGACCCCTCCAAAGCAGAGCATGCTTTCGGACCCACCGGTGATCATCGCCGGGGCCATGCCGGTGCGCACCATTTGAAAGGCTTGCGCCATCGCATGGTTGGACGATGCACAGGCGGTCGACACGGTAAAGGACGGTCCCTTGAGGTTGTGTTCCATACTGACATGGCTGGCAGCCGCGTTGTTCATCAGTTTCGGTACGACAAAAGGATGAACCCGGTTCTTGCCCTCTTCATAGACCGAGCGATAGTTCGCATCCCACGTGCTGACCCCACCCCCCGCCGTGCCAAGAACAACGCCTGACTTTGCGGCTTCGTCACCCGAAAATGTCAGCCCGGACTGCTCAATCGCTTCTTTTGCAGCTGCGAGGGTAAACTGGGTGAAACGGTCATAGAGGCTCATCTGTTGACGGTTGTAACGCCCTTCCGCCTCAAAGCCGCGCACCTGCCCGCCGATCTGGATCGACAGGCGTTCAACATCCTGAAAATCGAGCGCGCCGATACCGCAGCGCCCTTCGCGCATCGCCTCAAGCGTGTCGGGCACATCGTGACCAAGCGCATTCACGCTTCCAGCCCCGGTGATAACAACGCGGTGCATCAGCCTTTTTGATCCGCGATCAGCTTTTCAATACCGGTGATGATGGACTGCACATTGGTGATATCGAAATCGGATTCGGAAGGATCGTTGGCATTGAATGGCACAGAGATGTCGAACTCTTCCTCGATTGCGAAAATGCTCTCCACAAGGCCAAGAGAGTCGATGCCCAGGTCTTCGAGCGTACTGTCCAATGCGACATCGCCCGGTTCCAACACAGCCTGTTCAGCGATGATTTCAATAACCTTGTCCTGAACACTCATGGCCCGTCCTCTTCCCGATTTACGCCGTTGATTTAGTCACTGGAACCTGACTTGAAAACCGCTTTCTTGAGGGCGGCAATGTCTGCAACATAACGCGGCAGGCGACGCAGCGCCTTGTAACTGTTGATCTGGGTTTTCATCTCGGTCGCCGGGTAGCCCAACATGACTTTACCGGCCGGAACTGAAGACAGGACAGTACTTGCTCCGCCGATGACCACGCGATCTCCAATAATGATGTTGTCAGCAATACCGGACTGACCACCAAGCACGACAAAATTTCCGATCACTGATGAACCGGCCACGCCGGCCTGCGCACAGACCAGAACATCCTGACCAAGAGATGCGTTGTGTCCGATCTGTACAAGGCTGTCGATCTTGGTGCGGTCCCCGATGCGCGTGGCCCGAATGGTACCATTATCGATGGTGGTATTGGCGCCCACCTCAACATCGTCACCGATTAGAACGCCGCCAAGGCTGGCGATGCGAGCCCACGCTTGGCCTTGCGCTTCCCCCTGCTCTCCAAGGCTTTCTCGTGCGGCCTCGACACCGCTTTTTTCCGGCGTGACAAAAGAAAACCCATCCCCACCGATGCGCACGCCAGGGTGCGCAACAAATCGTTCGCCAATATCCACCCGAGCGCCAATGCTTACATGTTCGCGCAGGAATGCGCCCTCACCAAGGGACGCCTTCCAGCCGATAAAACAAAGCGGCCCAATCACAGAACCTGCGCCAATCGTCGCGTCCGGCCCAATGACGGCCCCCGCACCAATGGACACATCCGCGCCGATCTTGGCCGTCGGATCAATGATGGCGCTGGGGTGAATACCTGCACCAAACCCCTGCCCCGGGTCCATCATCGTGGTAAGGTGAGACATCGCATAGCGTGGACGTTGTGGCAGGATTGCAGCCTTCAGACCCAAGGACTGCCAGTCCGCCTCTGCCCAGAGCAGCGCGGCTTGCGCCGATCCCTTCGCCAGACTGTCAGCGTATTTGGCCGTACTCGCCATCGCGAGATCGTCTGTACCTGCCGAGCTGGGTTCGGCCAATGCATAAATCACAACCGATGTATCGCCAACAGCCTCCGCACCGATCGCATCGGCAATCTCTGCAACGGTATAGCGCATAAGGGTCCTCCGGCCGCAAAAGCTGACGGGGAAGGCTTATCCCTGAACGGCGCGCAGAGCCACCCCTGCCTTGGACAGAGCACGCCAGATTTGCGCATCCCGTCCGTATACATCGCGGCGATACTGCGTGCGCCCTTTAGGGGTCGTAAACGCGGTGCGGTAGAGGATGTGAACAGGCACTGGGTTTTTCAGGTCAACGCGGGTTTCGCGGCCTGTCGCGAGCACAGACTGGAAATACGACTCCGGGTTCGACTCTTGCTTGGCCAAGAGCGCATAGGCAAAGTCAAACGGATCCGCCAGACGTACACAGCCGTGGCTGTAGGCGCGCGATTCACGGGCAAAGAGGTTCTTGGCTGGCGTGTCATGCAGGTAGATGTTGTGTGGATTGGGGAACATGAACTTGACCAAACCCAGTGCGTTACCTTTGCTCGGCGGTTGGCGCATCGCGTAAGGAAACGTGCGTGCCGTGTACTGGGAGAAGTCCGCAGACCCGCGGTTCACCCTGCGCCCGCGACTGTCTGTAATCTCGATGTGACGCACGGCATTGGGATCACGTTGAAGCGCCGGCAGGTATTCACCCACAACAATTGAACGCGGCACGTACCAGCTTGGGTTTACAACCATGAATTCCATCACATCGGAAAACTCGACCGTGGGTCGGTCTTGCTTGTTCGCGCCAACGACAGAGCGGGTCGAAAACGTGACTTTGCCGTTGTCGACAATTTTGGCTGTGAAGTCGGGGATATTGACCAGCACATGGCGTTTGCCGCGTTCCTGATTGACCCACCGCTCGCGCTCCATCGCAACGATGATGGATTGCAGGCGTTCCTGCACGCCAGTGTTCAACTCTTTCATTGTGCCGGCACCAACGACACCGTCAGCAGCCAGGCCATGGGCCAGTTGGAATTGCTGAACAGCGGCTTGCACGCTCCCATCATAAGTCTGAGTATTCGTACGCTTGAGGAACCCCATAGCGATCAGGCGATTCCGCATGGCCACGACTGATGCTCCGGACTGGCCAGGCTTGAGGGTCTTTGCGGGCACAGCCGCGCCCCAACCGCCTTTGGCCAGCAAACGCTCCATGCGCAGCTTTTCTTTCATTAGAGCGTTGTACTCAGTCGTTTTCGGGGCCAGCGCCTTGAAGAAGCCATTGGGTGACGATTTGGAGAAATTCACGAGGTAAGACGTGCGATCCCGATATGGCACCGCCCGGACGATGGCCTTGTTCACGCGGGATGGAACCAGAACGCCAGTTTGCAGGTCGCGAGCATATTGAAGGAAGGTGCGGCTCAACTCGACCTCGACCAAACCCCGATCACGCTCGGTCTTCACGGCCTTCATCTTTGCCTGAAGCCCACCAGCGTCATAGCGCGCGGTTGGCAATCCGTGATCGCCTGCTTTTGAGAGCGCGGCAAACAGGGCTGTTCGGCGCTGGCGTTCGCGCCCCGACCGGCCCGTCCAGAGGCTTTTGTACCCGCTCGCCTTGTAAAACGCTGAGATGTCAGCATCTCGTGCCGCAGCTTCCGCCACCGCCTGCTTGAACGCAGTTACTTGCGCCGTGGCGGTATGGGGCAACGCCGATAACATCGTGCCCACAGCCAATGCCAACACAAACATCCAATGACGAGAAACAACGAAAAACATCACTCACCTCAAGAAAAACTTTTTTCCAGTTGCGAAACAGTATCCCCAATCCGCCCAGACGGTGTCCATTCACATTGATGTTGATGCGTCATTCCGGCCACGCCTGATGCGTCGATGCATCGGTCACAGCCCCGCCGAACAAAATGCGCACAAATCGCGCAAAATCCCGCCAATATATCTTGCGACCGAACTTTTGCCAGATTCAGAGCTTGGTAAACGAATCAAGCTATGTCATAAAAAGGGCGCATCTGGGGATGAGATGACACAAAGCCCGTGTAACATCATGGGCGGCAGGCGTACGGGACGGCGCAGTAAAATGGCAAAAACTGACTCTACGGGCATATCCCGCCGGGCACTTCTAGGTGCATTTGCGGCGACCACCATCACAGCAGCTCCAACATTCTCCAAAGCCGCAGGCTTTTTGCGTGGATCCGGCGATATCCGACGTCTGCGTATGTATTCAGGCCGCACCGGAGAACGGATCGACATGATCTACTGGATCGAAGGCGATTACATCAAAGACGCCGTTAAGGAAGTGAACCACTTCATGCGTGACTGGCGCACTGGCCAATCAATGAAGATGGACTTGCGCAATGTCGACATCATGGCCGCTGCGCACAACCTACTCGACGTGAACGAACCCTACATGCTGTTGTCAGGCTATCGCAGCCCTCAAACCAACGCGATGTTGCGTTCCCGCAGCCGGGGTGTAGCCAAAAACTCCTTGCATATGAAAGGTCAGGCCGCAGATTTGCGCCTGTCCACGCGCTCTGTCAGCCAAATGGCGCGCGCCGCAGCAGCCTGCCGCGGCGGTGGGGTCGGAAAATACTCTGGCTCGAACTTCGTGCATATGGATTGCGGCGTGGTCCGCACCTGGGGCGGCTGAACTCCTTAGCGGACGTCTTTTAGCAATTGCGGTACAATTGACCGCTGGCTATACGACCGTCAGTGGATCCTTAGCTCAGCTGGATAGAGCGCTGCCCTCCGAAGGCGGTGGTGCCCCTTAACAACAAGCCTCCCAATTTCGCAAAACCCATGAAAATAAGGAGTTTTGCACTGGTTACCACCGGACGCCATTTACTTAACAACGGCTCTTAAGTTAAGTAGTTCTTAAGCGGCGCTTCCCGTTGCCGTTCGTTTGTAATTGGGTTTGATCCAGTGGCCCGTACCCTAAAAGACGCTCCCATCACCAGCCCCACAGCCCGCAAGCGGTTGAAGGTTTCACAGAACGCATACTTTCGGCGGCTGACCCAAAACATCCACATCGGCTATCGTCGCACTGAGCGCGGCGCAGGCCTGTGGACGGTTCGCACAGTGACCCAAGATGGCAAGTACAAGCAGACCCGAATTCCTGGGGTGGCGGACGATCTTGAAAAACCCAACGACGCTGACGTCCTGTCTTTTGATCAGGCTTGTGCTCGGGCGCGGGATATCGTCGCCCCTGCCCCGTCTGCTATCACCGTTGAGCGTGCGCTGGACAAATGGGCGGAAGACAAACGCAAGATGGGCCTGAGCGACAAGGCCGAACGTGACCTCGCTTCGTATGTGAAACGAACTGTCGCAGCGTTCCCAAATACCAAGCTGGTAGACGTTACCCGCCAAGACGTGGAGCGTTTCAGAGACGCCTTCTTGGACGGGTACGAGGGCGACCGCCTACGGGCGCGTAGAGCGACCGCGAACCGGGCGCTGGCAAGCCTCAAGGGTGTGTTGAACTACGCAGCCGACCGTCACCTGCCCGACGCAGCCCGACCTTGGGCGCTGGTGAAGAAGTTCTCCAAGTCCGACAGTTTTGGGAAGCGAGTGATTGTGTTCACCGATGACGAAGAAACAGAACTGTATGAGGCTTGTGAAACCCCGGCGTTCCGCAATCTGGTCCGCGCTCACTTTCTGACGGGCTGCCGGTTTGGGGAAATTCAGTCTGCCCGCGTCAAGGATCTTGCCCACCGACGACTGACCGTGAACGGCAAGACGGGCGAGCGAACAATGGTGCTAAGCACGACCGCTGACACTTTCTTCACGGAACTGGCGCAGGGGTGTGACGACCCAGACCGATGGCTGTTGCTCGACCACGATGGTGAGCAATGGGACGGTGACGCAGCGAACTGGCGATTCAAACAGGCTTGTAAGATCGCTGGACTGCCGCCAGAGGCTTCGTTGTACACAGCCCGGCACAGCTATATCACGCGCCACTTGGTCAAGGCGGTTCCTGTCATGGCGATTGCGCAACAATGTGGTACTTCATTGAGTATGATCGAAGCGACTTATGCCAACTTCATTTCCGATCAGCGGGAGGCGTGGTTCGATGGGTAAGGACGACGAATTCTGGGAAAACGAGTGGAAGACTTTTGAGGTACAGCGGTATGGTCTGCTGACCACCCTGCCCCCAGAAGCATCCCCCGAACACCACAAGGTCGTCGAAAGCCACTTCGACGCAAAGGAAAAGGAACGGCAGCGCCGGAAGGACAGCGGCACCCGGAAGACTGAGTGGACCGTGGCGGAGAAGAAGCGGATTGTGGCTAAAGTTATCGCCGACAACATCAGTGGTATTCGTCTGAACAAATCAGGTTTGATCAGGGTTCACGGGGCCAAGATGCGCGCAGCCTTGAACGCTCGCGAAAGCGAATTGGGTATCAAACAGCGCGCCTACCACCCTCGCACTTTGTCTGGTCTTTTGTAGTCCCTGACCCGTTTAATCTTTTTTAGTCCGAGCCCTATTTAGGCGGGCGATCAGGTACGTATCGCCCTAAAATGGCCGCTATCCAGTCCGGGTATCAACGACGGAGGCCCGGATGGCGAACAAAATTGAAGTTGAAGACCTGACCATTGCGAACGAGATCATCAATGCTCAACGCAATTCGATATTCAATCTTTCGGCGAACCACTTTGGCGCAGTCAGCGAAGATGATCTTTGCGCCCAACTCGGTTTACCCCGAACGACCTACACACAACTGAAGGCCGAGGGCAAAGGACCAGAGGTCTTTAAGCTCGGTCGCCGCAACTATGTTCACGTCGAACACGTTCGTGAATGGCTGCGCCGCATGGCCGGAATTCAGGTGGCCGCATGAGCAGGCCCATGCTGATGTACGAAGGTGAGAAGATCACGCCGGACAATGGTCTCTGGCCACACGAGCTAGATCCCGATCCACGGCTCCGCCCGACCTGTAAACGAATGTCCCTCTTGGTCGTAACGATGGGTCGGCTCGCCAGCGAGAAATCGTGGCTGGTCGACTACATGCTGGAAAACGATCTCCACCCAATGCTGGTGGATAGGTACAAAGAACTCTCGGACCAAACAGCGGCAGTACTGGAACAAATGTCCAAGACCGGAGATCGACTTATGGAGTTGCGAAAATGACCAACGAACACAGGACTACAGCCCCGAAAAGGAAAGGAGCCGGAGTAACCACTCTCCAGCCCCAGATGCAACCACAGGGGTGCGAACCTCCGCTTAACACTACATATGGTTGTGTAGAGGCTGTCGGCAAACCCCTTACCCAAAAAACGAGGGACGTAGAATGTCGCCAGACCATACAACTACCAGAGAAAGAGAAAACGGAAGTTGGATAGCAGTTGTTCCTCCGTGGAATAGCGAGGAGCCACCCAAGTCCGACATCCGCGTGGACGAATTCGACTACACTCTCGCACTCGAATACACATATCGCGGGCTGGACAACCAAAAGCTGTTCTATCGCTATCGGTACAACAACCCAGAGGCACCCAAGCCGAAGACCTATGCAACATGGTATGCGTCCGACGAAGGGCCGGGTCGCCCCGGTGGCTGGCGTCGGTCCCAGTTGGACGAAACGCTGTTGCCCAGGCTGCCCAACGGCAAGTGGCCTCTCTACGGTCTGCCCGCTCTGGCCCAGAATCCACGTGCCGATGTCTGGTGGGTCGAAGGCGAAAAGGTCGTGGACTATGTTAACAACGTCCTGCGCCCGACCAATGTTGTTGCGGTTTCCACCTGTGTGTACGGCGCAATCCACCATCCAGAAAACTTCGAGGCATACGACTTGGAACCTCTCCGTGGACGCAAGGTTCTGGTCTGGCCAGACAACGACGAAAACGGATGGACTGCGGCTCGGGTCGTCTGTGCCTGCGGCGACGAACTTGGCATTGCCACCTTCCTGCTCGTGGACGTACCGACCTCTCTGCCCCGCACGTGGGACCTTGCAGACATAGAAGAACACCCGGTCGATTGGGAAGCTATGTGTGCAACTGCCGCACCCTACAAAGGCATCGTTGAAATGTTCTCACGGAGCCACCCAGACCAATCAAAGCTGCCGAAGACAGGACACGTTACCCAAGACCGAAGAACCATCGTTCACTGGGACCCCCAACGACCAGAAATCGGCATCGACAACTCTCTGCCATACCTGAGCTCAGACCAACGACTGTTCTCTATGTCCGGTCGTGTCGTTCGGGTCGGTCGCCGCTCGCTTGCTGGCGCCCATCGGCTGGGAGACAAGAACGTGCCTGCGCCTTCTCAACTTCTGGTTTACGAACCCAACAATGTCGTTGTGCGGGAGGAAGTGAACCGGAGCATCGAGTTTGGCAAAGTGGGACAAGCTCGATCTGGAGATTATGTCTGGACACCCCAAAACACTCCAAACGATGTTGCCACTTCTCTTATTGGTCGCAAGGGGGAAGGCCTCACACAGCTAGAAGGCGTCGTGGACTATCCTGCGCTAGCACCGGACGGGTCGATCCTCAAAGGCTATGGCTACAACCAAGACACACGACTGTTTATCGCCACACCCAAGCTGGCAATAAAGACGGGCAACGATCCAGCTGCCGCATACAAGGCCATCGTGGACAATGCACTGCCAGACGTTCTGTTCGCGGACGAAGAAAGCAAAGCAATGGCTGTCTGTGCCATGCTCACAATGCTCGTAAAACGCACCCACGGGATAACCACTCCTGGCTTCCTCGTAACTGCCACCAGCCAACAGACGGGCAAGACCGAACTGTGCAACATTATCTCGACGATTGTCCTCGGTGTGAAAGCTCCCGCCAAGGCATGGGCCGACAGTGCCGACGAACGACGCAAAAACATCCTCTCTGTGGGGATGCAGAACCCAGCCTTGGTCGTATTCGACAACATCCCAGACTATGCGCTTGTGGACTGCCCACACCTGTCCGCGACGATAACGATGGAGACATTCGAAGATCGACTGCTGGGAAAGAACGAAAACCAGCTAATTGTGTGCAGCTTTGTCCTGTTCCTAAACGGGAACAACCTCTCGAAAAGTACGGACATGCACTCGCGGCTTGGTGTTATTGCACTCGATGCCCAGAGCGAAAATCCAATGGATCGAAAATTCGTCCACAAAGATGCCTGTGCGTTCGCAATGGACAATCGGGCCGAACTCCTTGGACACCTGTTTACGATCCTACAATCGAAGACCGACCAACAGGGGACACACAGTCGGTTTAACGAATGGGCGCATATGGTGCGGGACAAGGTTCTTGCTGCGTCTGGTATCGACTGTTGGAAGATCGAGAACGCCGACGGTGTGCAATCGGAAGAACTGCGGGCCATCGGCGCGTTCCTAAACCTTCTGGAAGACAAACAGCGGACGACTGCTAGAATTGCAGGGTACACGGCCCAAGAACTTCTCGACGACACAGAACTGCGGGAGACATTGTACGAACTACGGGATGCCCTTGGGGTAAGCAGAGCGAAAGAACTCGCTCCAAGAACTGTCGGCATCCTACTGCGCAAGATAAAAGGTCGCGTCGTCGGTGATCGAAGGCTCGGCGTGGAAGAGGAGCGCTACACTCGGTTCCTTGTTTTGGATCCGAAGAAAAAGCCAGTGGACTTCGGCATGTAGACGCTTGGGTAAACCCCTTCGCCAGTTTTCCGGTCGAGAAACCGATTTTCGGGAAAAGCGGGAAGAGCGGGAAGGCTACACTAGAAAAAAGTTGACGGTTGAAGGAATAATTTAGACCACTTGGTAAATGGGGGTGTCTCGATCCCGTTTTCCCCGTTTTTCCCGCGTTCCTGTGGTTGTCCGGTTTTGGTATTTTTGAGCAAGTAAAGCCCACCAGTACCGAGCTGGCTTTGTCCGCGAAGCGGTCATTCAGGCCGATCGACGCTGACGACCGCTTCGAGCCCATACTTCCAAAATGCTGCGGGGTGTACGGATGGCGGCTTTGCGCAGAAAGCAGACTTTGCGAAGTTCCAGACCATAGACCGCGTTCATGCGCTGGCGGCCCAAAGCTGCCGTTGTTCTGCCAATCGGGATGCTGCGGCGCGATCCATCATTCCAGTCGTTCGCTGCGCTCGCACAATCTGCAAATGGGCAAGCCTGAATCACAGCGGCATTCAGAAACATCAAAGATTATAGGTGTCCCGTATCTGAGAAAGGCAATGGCTACGCGACAATCTAGATCGTCCAACCCTGGTTCTATTCAATTCTTTACAAACGAATACATCCCAGAGTTTCTTGAAAGTTTTGTCCTCAGTCGAAACATCCCAGTCTTCTCTTTGTCGCCAGTCAACGGCCCAGCGTTTGCACATCTCTCCAAAAAGTTCCCGGTTGAACGTAAGCACTAATGTATCCACTGCTTCGACCGTCCGCTGTAGCAATGCAAAGTCCACGGCTATCCTTACTGGGTTGCTGTAACTTTTGGCCTGTATCCGAACAGCGTTTCTTCCGGGCAAAACTCCGCCATTGTGGACGATCCCATGACGTAAATGGCAGGCTATGTCATACTGCATTAGCGGAGCTTCAAAGACGGACGTCTTAAGTTCAAATCTAAGGTAACCCTTTGTTGCTTTGACAAGTTCTTCCTTGGAGCTGAAAGAAAGGTGCTCAAATGCGCTTCTCCGAAACTCTGCATGTCCGTGCCAGAGAACGCCTCCAAGATTGATCTGCTTCTCTGCAGCGACTTCTCGACAAATAGGACATGCTTCCAGTGTTGATGAGAGTACGGAACGAAAATACGCCTCCGCCGCAGAAACCGAGCCCAATAACAGTAATCCCCCTAGATGCGGATTATTGGATAACCTGTCAGGCGTCCCATACGAGAGCAAACTGCGGGAGTGTTCAATGTAGGTATCAATAGGGTTCGGAAACCGAATTTCCTTGAGGAACGCGTCTACTGAACCGATGCTGCTCGAAGAAGGCGAAGCATTCACGTAATCCAAGATAGAAAAACTCACGAAACATGCTCTTCAGCGTGCCCAACGATCCGTTGAGCCCTGATTTTTCCTACATAAGGAATGCCAAGAAGCGTCTCTTTGTTTGCATCAATTAAGATGTCACGCACTTTTCTTATGTTGGAATTCTGCTTGATTCTGGTTTCCATCCGCTTGGAAATAGGAAGGGCCGATATGTTCTGCTGTACGAGTGCTTCATAAGTGGAAGACGGTTTGAGCTGTTCGCCACAGTTGGCGCAAAACCTTGCTTCAGGATTACTTCTTGGAGTAGAGCAAACATGACACAACGGTAGCGACAGCACAAAATCCTTACTTTCGATTCCAGCGTTTTCAAATATTGAAGCTGTTGTGAGTCGAGGCCAAGCTTGATGTTTCGCGGCGCGTATTACTGTTAGAAATGAAGCTATCGACTTCGTTCTACTACCTACGATCACATTCTCAGTCGTGATATCACCTGTATGTACTTGATAGTGCTGAAATGAACCTTTCTCGCCCTTCAAAATTGATCCTGACGGCATAATCAGCCCAGAGTATTGCAGGAAACCAAATACTTTCTCGAGATCGGAGTCGACAGGCATTTTGATGGCGAATTGGAATCCCTGTTTTTCAAGTGACTTACCCTTATTGTACTCCTTGATTTGAGACAAAATTGTCTGATAGATTTTTGATCCGTTCTGAACGTAACTTTCATATGATGGGAGCTTTGAAGTCAGAGAGTCAAAGACTGCGTGTGACATGTCTCGGCCTGTACGGGACAGTCGCAAAACCTTGTTCTTGTTCAAAGAACCATCCGAAGTTGTGTAGGCTTCAGGGGAATTATAGATAGCCCTAAGCATACCTAGAAAGCCTCTTGGAATACCAAAAGATGTATAGGCTAGAAACCTAATATCTTCTTCATTATTTGCTACGAAATCAAGTCCCGTCCCGGAAAAGCGTTTCTCGGCAAGCGAGACCATAAAGTCTTCATATTCGTTTCCTGAAGGCTTCACCCAAGCATCGATCTGTTCGGCGTCATGTCCAACATGAAAGCTTGCTGAATGGGACGTGATGCCCGGGTAGACTGCTGCCTTTGGGGAAATGAGTCGGGACTTTATCGCTCGGAAAAAATCGAAAAAATCTTCCTGTTGCTTTTCTGAGAAGGAGTGTGCTGCATCATCGATTAAGATGACAACACGCTTCAGCTCGTTTTCAAGTGCTATGTCATCCACTAGGTCAGAAAGGAAGCGGACGGAAAACTGTTCCACTAAGTCTCCGTCTGCACGGCTCGATTCAAGAGCATCTATCAATTTAAAAATTTTGGCCTTCGATGGAAAATTAATAGGCAGAATTAAGCTATCCAATTGTTCTTGAGTATCCCAAATCCCGGCGACCACCTTCAGCACCAACCAAGCCCTAAACCAATATGAGGCATTTGGACCGTTCACATAGAATGGCTCTAGTTTCAGCGCTAACTTGAAGTTGACGTAAACAGGAAGGGCCGTGTCGAGATCCTTTTCAAGGATCTGATAGAACGCTTTCCTCATCAGAGTGCTCTTACCGCACCCCCTCGGCCCAATAAGTAATTTTGCTCCACCACCCGTGAGCTTCTTTAGGATGCTCGCTTCATATGGATGCTCTGCGGCAAGCTCAAGAAACCGCTCCCTATCGATGTACTCTGCTTGCTCGATAAAATTCTCTTCGAATGGCAGGGCTTCGTTCGGTTCATCGTTGATGCCGATTGATGTCATTCTCTGGCTTTCTACTTTGACCCGGATTTCGGTTCTGGAACTGACTTATCATCTTAGTAATCGATACTGCAGCCTATTTTAACCCTCAGCAATGCGCTGGTGATGTATCCGCGTTCTATTTCTAGCGCCCAATACAAGTAGTTTGCCCAAGACTCCTGCAAATCTCAATATAACTGGCCCCTTTGACTGTCCGCTTAGGTAGGTGAGGTGAGGAACTTCAGCACCCGCAGCGAAGGTCAGCTTTCCGCCCAGCCTGCTGGACCCATTGGTCGCAGAATGACGTGGGATCGTGTCCGCTTCGGGCTGGCCACAGTCATTCGAAGGCAGACGACTCCGACCTCTTAGTCCGCAACTCGGCAACTTAACTCGCGTACCGCGAAGGTCCGCTTTTGGTCTTCGTCGCTTTGAGGTGTTGTTGGTGCTGAACCAAGATTGTGGTGGTTCCGCACCTCCTGCCATCGGCCACAGGGCGAACAGATCGGGGCGGGAGGTAGCCTAGCTTCGGCCAAAATCAAGATGGCGAGCCCCTAAGGTAACTTTTAGTTTTTGGACCGTAAATCAGCGTTTTCTGTGTGTATGCACGCGCCCCAAGGGCCGAAAACGTGTAATCGGCTTAATCCCAGCCCTCTCTCGGGGTCTTTCGTGTTTGTCCGTGTACCCTGGCCCCCAGACGTTGGAAAAACGCCTCCTCGGGCTGTTTTCGCGTAAAGCCCCGAACACTTTACCGATCAGGCGCGAAAAGGTTACCTTTCGGATTAATTATGCATCAAAAACATGGAGTTGCAATGACCATGGCCAATATCCTCCCCAACAATAAACGTCCGCAAAAGAGGATGGATCCCCCAGAGGATTTCACAGACGAGCAGCGTGATATCTGGTTAAAAATCGTCAATTCTGTGCCTGATTGGCACCTCACTTCCCAACATTTTTATCTGGTTAGGCGTATCTGTATTGTGATTGAGCAGCTGGTCAGATTTGAAGGTTGGTGTACCCAGACAATTATCGAGGATGGGATCGATGCGCTTGTCACCGACGACTTGGGGGTCGCCATGAATAAGAGGACAATTTCTTTGGCCTCAGAAATGCGCGCACTGTACAGTTCCTTGAAACTCGAGCCGCAGAAAGTCGTCGGCCAACAAGATTTGCAGAAACGGTCTGAGCAAGAAATCTACGAAGATGGCGATGGCCTATTGTATCGCTCGGAACGTCCCAACTGATGGCCCCTCATACATATCCCACCAATCCAAAGGCCCCAGCGATCAGTTCTTTGCTTTCCACCATGCGACCAAAGCACAGCACGCACGACTAATTCGCGTTGAGCCTGGCCCTCAGCAGGTCTGTCAGACGCCCTTTTTCATGAGAAGAATGCAATGCCCTATGGCAGTTTGGGCAGACAGCGGCGCAGTTCTCGATCGTGTCAGGTCCGCCCTCGGCAAGCGGTAAGACATGGTGCGTTTCTAGGTATGGTGTTCCGTATGGTTTGCGAAATGGGGCTTCTTCCTCACATAGATCGCAGACGCCCCTTGCCCTTTGCTGCGTGTACGCGACCACTCTAGGGTCACGCATATAGGTTGTCCCAACCGAAAGCTCTTTCTTCGGTGCTGGGTTACCTGCAGGAACTTCTAAAAGAATATCGGGACGCGATAGAATGCTATCAACTTTGTCACTCAACGCGTCTCTGTCATCGGTGGGCATCACCAATTTAAAATCTGCCAACCGATCTTTCGCAATTTTTACAACATCGTCGGGAAACTGGTCTGCATGATCAACGACTATTTTTTCGTATGACTGGCCGGAAGACGAGACTTCATCAAAGCCACTAGCTCTGGACCGCACGCGTTTCTCAACGACGTTTCGTGCTCCATCCTGCCTTATCTTGCCGGGATCACGGCCAAGGCCGGCATACTTGCCGGTCGAACGCTTGGTCTCCTGCCAATCAACAAGCACTTCTCCGAGCTGCTTTTCAATAGGGTCATTGCTTGCCAGAAGCTCTCTAAGAACTTCCGATTTAGGCAGTAGTCTCTCAACGTTAGGAACTTGTCCGCCACCTTCAAGGAAAGCTTGGACGCGTGTTCTAATGTCACGCGCGGCGAGCAACAGCTGTGTCTCTGGCAGCGTGAACACTTCCAATTCGATATCGCGAACGCGCTCATGGCCTAGGCCTACGCCCTTGTAGCTGTCGTCGTACTTTCGCAGCTCCATCAGCTTCATGTAAACGCCATTGGCGTTTCGAAATGTCTGATTGCCAACAAGACCTTGCATGGTGGCAGCTGCTCGAATGTCGTCAGCTAGAGCTGCTAGTGTTCTTGTGGTTTTTCCGGGGATCGAAGGTGCATGCCGAAAATAAAACTCTGTGGCAAGGATCAGTTCGTCACGTGACCAATCTGGATTTCGTATTGGAGGTGGGTTCTCGACGACGTTAAAGCCCAGTCTTTCCAAAACTTGTACTGCATGTTGTTGGCCGCCGGAAAAGTCGGTGTTGTTGAGCGGTTCATAACCTTGGCCCAAATAGCCGTGAGCTGCTCCCACTATGGCTTTGGAGTCGTAGTAGTTTCCGCGAAGAAACAGGTGATAGACCTTAGATATGCCGAAGCCATACTTTTTGAGAAAATTGGTCTTCCCGATCTCGTCGTATTCTTCACACGCAGCGTTTATAGCTGCGGCAGTAATGTCTGATAAACCCATACAGCAGTTTTGCCTCAAACTAACTGCGAAACAAGTTTGATCTGCCGAAATCTCCTTCGTTTATCTATTTTGAAATCCCACCTAGAGCCAAGTGGCGACCCAAATCCGGTTCGTATCTCTCAGGGTAGAAACCCTCCCTAGTGCCTGCCGCATAAATCTCCATTGCCTCAACCAATGTGAGGTAAGTGTTTTTGTTCTCATGGATAAACTGGCCTTCATGCATATAAACAGACGTGATGCCCCAATCATTGATTGGGTTATTCTCTATGCGGGAGACCACTATCAAACAGTCGCTTCGGTGATCTAAACACCCGTCCACGAAAAATGACTTTCCATGCTCATTTTCTGCAAACACCGCTCCGAAGGAAAGCGCCCGATAGTAGTCTATCAAATCCTGATCTTTCAACTGGTCCGGGCAGTACGGGAACTGAGACGGTGTTCGCCAGTTTATTTGCGCGGCACCTTCGGTCAAAGACGGGATAATCTCGGGCAGCTCGGGTTGTTCAACTTGGGTACGATTCTGAAACAGCCATTCCCCTAGACCAGAGCCTGACGGCGACTTGGAGCTGGCAGCCCATTTCTCTAGCTTGCGTCTACTCTCGGCGGCTTCCGACGCACCGACTG
The DNA here is from genome assembly GCF_039945315.1 of Tateyamaria sp. Classification (GTDB taxonomy): domain Bacteria; phylum Pseudomonadota; class Alphaproteobacteria; order Rhodobacterales; family Rhodobacteraceae; genus Tateyamaria. Next base: position 81,203 of record NZ_JBDUXB010000006.1, read on the forward strand.
TCCGCATCCAATCGAATTGGTTTGGTAGCGGTTTGTGCTTAGGTTTTTGGGGGTCGGAAAAGAAATCCTCTACGGAGCCGTATGCCTCAATTACCCTCTTAAGGGTGATCGGATTTAACAGGATGTTTTCAAGTTTCGTAACCCAGCGCAGGTTCTCCGGTCGATTATTCATCCGGTTGGTATCAATATGATCGACAATGTGCTGCTTACTTGGTGGAGCTCCATGGAAGGCAGTCGCAACGATACGGTGAACTCTGCAGCTTCCGAAGTTTGCATACCCTGTGTTTGCGTCTTTGGTTCCAAAACTCCAATGGTCGTCGAGTTTGCGGTATCTTCCGTTGGGTCGTTTTCGACGCAGTATCGCACCGTTGTCCCTAACGTCGTAAACGTCGTCTTTGAACGTGCACGTCTGGGTTTCATTGAAAATGTTTACGGATTGGCTTGTCATTTTTCACCTTTGATTTTGGCAGCCGGGATCGGAGCGCGGACATGGTTTGCGCTGGCCTTGGATTGGTTTTTGTCGGGGTTGTCCGATCAGTCTTATCGAGGGGTCTCGGCAAATATCAGACTGATGGGAGTTGGAGATCGTCCGTGCCCAATTTCCCCTGCCCATTGATAGACTTCGAAGGCGGCGCTCCTATAAGGACCAACAAATCCACCATCGGCCTTGCCGACAGCTGGCCAAATGTGACCAACTGGCGATGCTCGAAGCTGTTCGTTGGTGCGGTAGATATAAAAAACCCTCTCCCCAGCACGCACCTCTGCTTTCAGTGCTTCGATGATCGTTTTGTAGTCTTTGAACAGCTTGAATAATGCGACCTTAATGTCTTGAGGAAAAGACTTGCGGCCGGCGAGAATGTCCCGCGCAAACCGGTCAGTAAAGCCACCGATTTCCGCTACATCTCTTGCTGAAAGGCCAAGATAAGAGCACATGGTCGCATAGGCCGCGTCATGGCGATGTTGTCCATCCATTGTTTCTCTCCTGAGTGGCGCGGCCAAGTGCCGTCTGCCATTTGATGAATGTGGTTCCGGATTCGGAACAAATATTTTGTAGTTCCGAATCCGGAACCTGTCAAATCGTTTCTGAAAACAAATTTTTAGTCGAAACAATGCCGATCGTTCAGTCTCGGCGCTCTTAGCCGCTCAGTGGCCGAAATTCCAAAACGATTGGCTGCTGTTCTAACGCAACGAGCGGTCGCCGACCCTAAGTTTCAATCAAACAGGAGAGACAATCATCATGGCCACAATTATCTTACTCGTCATCATCCACGGAGTTATCTTTGGTGGTATGTGCCACTACCTCGCAGCGCAGAAAAATCTTGATCAGGGTGGTTGGGGACTTGCGGGCTTCTTTCTTGGAATAATCGCACTCGTGCTTTTACTCGCCACTCCTGCTCGTACGCGCGCTCACCGCCCCTTTAGTGAGCGCAACGATAGTTGAACCTCAGAACTGACGCAGCCGCCCACGGTGGGCGGTTTTTCTTTGTCCGTATGTCGAAAGTTGGGTGTTCAGGTACGTATCAACCGACGAGGTGTGGTGTTCTGAACTCCTAAATCCAACCAAGGAGAAAACATGACCGAACAAAATACCATCTGCGAAGATGATCCCAGCTTCAGCGCCGAAGTCACAGTGACCTACAACCGTCACGAAAATCACAGCGACCCGTGGGTCGAACTCTCTCAAAGTACTTGGGTTCGTGAAAACGACATGGACCACTGTGGGTGTTCAGAAGAACTGAGGGACACTGTTGAGGAACTGATCGACCGTGAATACGCCGTGAAGCGAACATCCGACATTGACGCCATGGTTACCGAACTCACCAACCTGATCCGCAAGAATTGGTCGGTAGGTCAAGTGCTGACGTTTCGCCGGACCGTACCGTACCTCATGATCCAAGTTGAAGCCTACTTTGACGACCAGCCGTCGTTTGGTCGACATGCTGAACGGATAGCAGCGGAATAGCCAGAACCATCGACAAACAAAGGAGAGCCGCCCCATCGTGGGCGGTTTTTCGTTTCCACTGAATAAGGCTTGTCGCCTGAGAGACCATAAGGTAGGGAAGCCGAAATAGCGGTTTTCCGCCTATTCTTAAGCAGTTCGTAAGTAAACCCTCTTGCAAAACACTTAAGAAGGCTGGAAAAATCGTTATAAAACAACGGCATGGACCCTTAGCTCAGCTGGATAGAGCGCTGCCCTCCGAAGGCAGAGGCCACAGGTTCGAATCCTGTAGGGTCCACCAAAAAATTCTAAATTCACTGAACTTTTGCCCAGTAACCCACTGGCAAATACCTTTTAATTGTAAGTCTTGCCGTTTCTCAAAGCGCTCATGCGCCGTTGTCAGGCAAACAGATCGTGTGCCAACTCCAACGCCTCGACCAAGACATCGACCTCAGCCGTCGTGTTGTACATCCCAAAGGATGCGCGGCACGTCGCACTTAATCCCATATGTTCCATCAAAGGGCCAACGCAGTGTTGGCCCGCACGCACTGCAACGCCCTTTTTATCCAGAATGGTCGAGATGTCGTGGGCGTGCCCTGCCCCATCCAGCGTAAACGAAAAGATGGCGCCTTTGTCCGGGGTGGTGCCTTGCACTTGCAGCCAGTTCAAACCCGACAACCGCTCGACAGTGTAATCCCGCAAGGTGTCTTCGTGAGCGGCGATCGCCTCCATCCCGTGTCCGAGCATGTAGTCGATGGCGACGCCGAGGCCGATCATCTGAACTATGCCGGGTGTCCCGGCTTCGAACTTCATCGGCCCGTCATTGTAGACGATACCGTCCTTGGTGACTTCCTTGATCATGTCACCCCCCCCAATAAAGGGGCGCATTTCAGCCATCCGCTCGGATTTGACATAAATCGCGCCTGACCCCGATGGACCATAAAGCTTGTGGCCCGTAATCGCATAGAAGTCAGCGCCAAGGTCCTGCACGTCGACAGGCATGTGCACCGCCGCCTGTGACCCATCCACAAGGACTGGCACGCCTTTGGCATGAGCGCCCTCACAGATGGTTTTGATGTCGACTTTGGTCCCAAGCACGTTGGACATGTGCGTGACGGCCACCAGTTTGGTCTTGGAGCCAATTGCGTTAATCACCGCTTGGGGGTCCAGCGCACCTGTGCTGTCTACATCGACCCACTTCAACACGACGCCCATCCGCTCGCGCAGGAAATGCCAGGGTACAATATTGGCGTGGTGTTCCATCACCGACAGGACAATCTCGTCGCCAGCCTCCATGCGTGGCATCGCCCAGCCATAAGCCACCATGTTGATGCCTTCGGTGGTGCCTGAGTTGAAGATGATCTCATCCTCGCTTCCCGCATTCAGGAACCCGGCGATCTTGGCACGCACGGATTCGTAGTTGTCTGTCGCAAGGTTTGACAGGAAATGCAGCCCACGGTGCACGTTAGCGTATTCCTCGGAATAAGCCTTCGTGATCGCATCGATCACCACCTGTGGTTTTTGAGCAGACGCGCCGTTATCAAGATAGACCAGCGGTTTACCGTTCACTTGGCGCGACAGGATGGGAAAGTCCGCGCGTACGGCTTCTACATCATACATTGCCCAATCCTCCTGCGGAAAAGCCTGTCAGGGTCAACAAAAGCATCATCCCCAAAAACAGCGCCGTTGCGACTGCCACGAGCAAGCCAAATGCTCGCAACAGAGAGTTAAATCGCATGGCCGCGCTGATGAAATGCAAGAACAGCCAGAAGGCCACAATCTGCAACCCCAATGCCACAAGACTGGCCAGCACCGGTGCGATAAACCCGACCGTCAATATTCCAACTTGAGCCAAAGCGCGCAGTGCTTGCAGCCAGATGATCAAAGACATCATCTCTGTCATTTCCCCAGTGCCGCCCATGGCCCGTCCGGCCCAGAACAGGGCCTGGATCATGACAACCAGCGTTCCGGCCACAATGACAAAGAACATGATCGGGCGTTCCAGCAGAGCGAGGATAGGCAGCGCCGCGCGCGCCGAAGCATCAATTCCACCCTGGCTCAGCACGACAGGTGCAGATGCGAGAAGCGCGTTGACAGCTGCCACCGCAAAAAGCGCCATATACAGCGTCGCACGATCAAGGTTCCAACCCATGATTTGCACGGCCGTATCCTTGGGGTCGCGCAGGGTGTCCACTGCCAGTTGCGGCCAGAAGTTCATGTGATCGGCCTTTCGCTGTGGCGGGCGGCAAGTGTGCCTGCAACCCAGAACCACAAAAACACACCACACCACAAGAGCGCGACGGCTTGCAATGCAGCCCCTGGCCCGACCAACCCCGCAGTCAGCCCCAAAAGCAACACAACGGGTGTCGAAGCCAACAGCGCCCAGAACAGCGCAACACGGATTTCGTAACCCGATGGTGCGCGCGGCATGACCCGGCTGACCAGCCAAACCAAACCCGCCAGCGCGTACATCAGCAGTGGAAAGATAAAGATCCACAAAAATGCGGACCAGTAGAGGCGCGCTTGAAACGGCACAGTGTCATCCAGGTGCGCTTCGCGAGACTGGTAAGGGGCTTGAGCAATAAAAATTACCACGCATGCCGTGATCAGGAAATACAGCACACGATCTTCGCGCACCTGATCGGCGAGGATGCGTGCCACAACACGGCCCGGACCACGGTACGTTGCGGTGATATTGCGTGTGATCGCCATGTTGCCTTACGACCTATGCCGCTCCAACCAGCCTTCCAGCCGATCGACAACCACTTCGCGTAAGGCCTCGTCTTCGATCTCTTCCACCGCTTCAGCCAAAAACGCCAGTGTCAGCAGATCGGTGGCGATGCCCTCCGGCACTCCGCGCGAGCGCAGGTAGAACAGGGCCTCATCATCAATCGCCCCCGATGTGGAACCGTGAGAGCACACCACGTCATCGGCATAGATTTCGAGTTCGGGTTTGGCGAGGAACTGCGCATCTTCGTCCAACAGTAAGGATTGGCTGATCTGATACCCGTCAGTCTTTTGCGCGCCTTCCTTGACCAGAATTTTTCCCTGAAACACACCAACAGCGCCGTTGCGCAGAACTTTCTTGAACACCTGACGGCTTTCACAGCGTTCGGCGTCATGGGTGACGAACACCGTGTCGTCGTGGTGAAAATCACCGTCTCCAACGCAGGCTCCCGCGACATGCGCAACCGCATCATCCCCTGTCAGCTCGATCACGCAATCATTGCGCGTCATGCGTCCATTTACTGTGAGAGTAAAGGATTTGAACGTCGATTCCGCGCCAAGACGCGCAAAGATGTGGGTAGCGGCCAGTCGCTCGTGATCCCGCCCCTGAGCACGGACATGATGGAAGAACGCACCGTCCGCTACATCGACTTCCATCACCTTGTTGAAGCGGGCCGCGGCTGGCCCGTTTTCAAGGATTGTCAGGTCGGCGCCCTCATCCAATTTAATCACATGATGGAGGATCGCGTCGGACGTTTCCACGCGATGATTGTAGATAAAGCTGATCGGCCGCGGAGCCTTGCCCGTCACGTGGATCAGCACGCCATCACTGGCAAAGGCCGTGTTCAGGGCCGCCAAGGGACGCGCTACAGGTGTCTGACCCGCTGTTTCCAGAACGCCGTAGACGCCCTTGGCCCAGTGAATGTCCACATCGGTATCGGCCAGTCGCTCGATGCTCACGTGCTCCATTGCAAGGGCATCCGACGCCTCGGCGTTAAATAAACCATCGTCAAAGACAATGCGAAGCGCATCCATCGCACCAAAAATCGGAGCCTCGGAATGTTCAAATACTGCAGCCTGAGCGCCAACTTGTGTCAACAGGTCAGGACGGGTGAACTTCCAGTATTCATCACGTCGCTGCGGCAGACCGGTGCGCCGTAACCGCGCCAGCGCGTCTGCGCGCGCCGCTTCGGACCACCCGCCTTTGGGCACTGTCAGATCTGCAATCCGCGCCTCTGTCAGGTCCATTTCAGTTGCAGGAGCCGCCATTACGCCACCTCTGCCAGAATATCTGCGTAGCCGTTGTTTTCGACCTCGAGTGCCAGTTCCGGCCCACCAGTTTTTACAATGCGACCATCAGCCATGATATGCACAACGTCGGGTTTGATGTGATCAAGCAAACGCTGGTAGTGGGTGATGACGAGGAAACCGCGCCCCGCATCCCGCAATGCGTTCACGCCCGTCGCCACCAGTTTCATCGCATCCACATCCAGACCGGAATCTGTTTCATCCAGAATACACATCTTGGGCTCGAGCATCGCCATTTGCAGAATTTCGTTGCGCTTTTTCTCACCACCGGAGAAGCCGACATTGACCGGGCGCTTGAGCATATCCGCGTCGATCTGCAACTCTTTGGCACGCGCGCGCACGACCTTGAGGAATTCAGCGGCACTCATTTCTTCTTCGCCACGTGCTTTGCGCTGGGCATTCACGGCGGTACGCAGGAAAGTCATGTTGCCCACACCGGGAATTTCAACCGGATACTGAAAGGCAAGGAAAAGGCCAGCTGCAGCGCGTTCTTCTGGTTCCATCTCAAGCAGATCCACATCACCCAGATGTGCCATGCCGTCGGTCACTTCATACCCATCACGGCCAGACAACACGTAAGACAGCGTGGATTTACCCGACCCGTTCGGCCCCATGATCGCGTGCACCTTGCCCGCCTCTACAGTCAGGTCGACGCCCTTGAGGATCTGTTTGTCTTCTTCTTCCAGTTTCACGTGCAGGTTTTTGATCGTCAGCATGAACAGCTCCTTTGGCACAGCACATTTGCTGCGTCCTGATAATGTTGAAAGAGGGATGAAAGTGGTGTCAGACCGCCATGAACGGAATGGAAACCACCCATAAAAACACTGTGCCCGGTTCGGTCACATTTTCGACCGCGACCACGTAGTCGCGGGAAAAAATCGCAGCAAACAGGCGCGGCCACATCCAAACCAGATTGTGCATGCATGTCAGCATCAGGACAAATCCGAGCCCCAGTGCCACGTCGTATTTGCGTTCTTTGACGAACAGAGCGACGCGGATCATGAACAGGGCTGCGATCCCGATCAGCGCCTCTATCGTGATGGCCTGATACTCCAGCTGATCGCCGGCATGTAGAAAATGCGCAAGACGTCCCAGAAACATGGCGCCAGCACCAAGCAACAGGCACAACATCAGCATGGGCGGGGTCATCAAGTCGTCGATCAGCGCCGCACGCCGTTCCGCACGCGCCGCTTCTTTCATCGCCTCCGCCTGATCGGACAGTTCGCCACGGGTTGCGGCGATCGCGTCCAGACGGGACTGAAACTCTGAAGTGTGCGGTGCGGTATCCATCACGAACCCCGAAAAACTCGTTCAACACGGTACGAGTTATCCTAAAATTTCGCGTAAATGTCGGCTGATTTATGGCCAAGACAGGGCAAATACCTGAAAATTCTTGGTACATCATGCTGGTTTGGACCGTTTGGGGGGCAAAATTGGTACGCATGATTCAGGCAACCAGCACCGCGGTGCCCGACACAGACACCATCAGCATGCTGTCGCCCACAACCTCGTAATCCAGATCAATGCCAACGACGGCGTTTGCGCCCAAAGCCGAGGCGCGCTCTTCCAACTCATGCATCGCCTCGTCGCGTGCATCTTTTAGCTTTGTCTCATAAGCACCAGAACGGCCACCGACGATGTCGGTCACAGAGGCAAAGAAATCGCGCACGATGTTGGCGCCCATGATCGCCTCGCCCACAACGATACCTTTGTAGTCGGTGATCTTGTAGCTTTCGATCGAATGGGTTGTGGTGAGGATCATGGCGTGCTTCCGATGAAATAGTTGACGGCGATCGCGACCACCCACGCAATCAATGCCGCCACAACAGCGGTCAGCAAGAGTGAGCCGCCCAACAGACCGTCCGTTTTGCCCGACCGGCGACGCATGCCAAGGCCAAGCAGGATGCCAGTGAACGTCCCCGCAGGAATGCCAATGGATTGAAGCGCAAGGGTCGCGATCATGTGTCATCCTCCCCGTCTTCTTCGAACCCGTAAAAATGTGCGATACTCTTTCGCACCCCCACAGCGACTCCGGCGCACATGACCAGTAAAAAGAACCACACCCAGAACGAGGTGATCGCGGCCGGGTGCACAACCGTTGCTGTAATGAAGCCAACAATGAACACGATCACAAACACGAGGCCACCTTCACGCGTGCCATCGGCGTCAGAGACGATGGGCCTCTTGATCTTGCGCCGTTCGCTTGGATCATTGTCTTGGAACAAGGCGTGGGTCACTTTTTGTTCGCCTCGATGTCGGAAAGGGCTTGGCGGACCTCAGCTTCGCTGCGAACGTTGTCCTGAGGCTCGCCCTCTTCCGTCTTCAACAGGAAAAGCACAACTGCACCCGCGCCAAAGGCCATGGCTCCACCTATGACAAACGGGAACGCAAAATGGGCGCCAACAATGAAACTCACCAAGTATCCAAGGAATGCGCCCACCACTACGGCCAGCATCATGGTGCCTGCCACGCCGGATTGGGTAGGTTTAGGCTTCTGCGCCAAAACCGCTTTCGGATGCGGATGCACCTGCCCCACGTCAGCGTTGTCGAAGCGAGGAAGCTTCATTACCCCACCGACCCCTCAAGCGAAATCGCCACAAGCTGTTGGGCTTCCATGGCAAATTCCATCGGCAAGGCCTGCAACACGTCCTTGCAGAATCCATTCACAACCAGCGCAACGGCCTCTTCCTCATCCATGCCACGACTGCGGCAGTAGAACATCTGATCGTCATCGACCTTGGATGTTGTCGCCTCGTGTTCAACGCGGGACGAGTTGTTCTTGACCTCGATGTACGGCACCGTGTGGGCCCCGCATTTATCGCCAATCAGAAGGCTGTCACACTGCGTGTAGTTGCGCGAATTCTTCGCCTTTGGGTGCATCGAAACAAGGCCACGATAGGTGTTCTGAGCCTTGCCGGCGCTGATCCCTTTGGACACAATCCGTGACTTCGAATTCTTGCCCAGATGGATCATCTTGGTCCCGGTATCGGCCTGCTGCATGTTGTTGGCGATCGCAATCGAGTAAAACTCGCCCTGAGTATCGTCGCCGCGCAGGATGCAAGACGGATATTTCCACGTCACCGCTGACCCGGTTTCCACCTGCGTCCACATCACCTTGGCCCGGTCGCCCCGGCAATCGGCGCGTTTGGTGACAAAGTTGTAGATGCCACCCTTGCCATTTTCATCGCCGGGATACCAGTTCTGAACGGTGGAATACTTCACCTCTGCATCTTCTTCGATGATGATTTCGACCACGGCAGCATGCAGTTGTGCGATGTCACGCTGAGGCGCTGTGCACCCTTCAAGGTAGCTGACGTAGCTGCCTTTGTCGGCGATGATCAATGTGCGTTCGAACTGGCCTGTGTTTTCCGCGTTGATGCGGAAATAAGTCGACAGCTCCATCGGGCAGCGCACACCCGGCGGCACATAGACGAAAGACCCATCGGAAAAGACTGCCGAGTTCAGTGTCGCGTAATAGTTGTCTGAGACAGGTACGACCGACCCGAGATACTTCTTCACCAGTTCAGGGTGATCCTTGATCGCCTCGGAAATGGAGCAGAAAATGACGCCCGCCTTTTTCAATTCCGCCTGAAAGGTCGTACCGACTGATACGGAGTCGAAAACTGCATCCACGGCTACTTTCCGTGGCGCATCCGTCAGGTCTTCGGCTCCCTCGACACCGGCAAGGATCATCTGTTCCTTAAGCGGAATGCCAAGTTTTGCGTATGTTTCCAATAGCTTGGGATCAACCTCGTCCAGCGACTTGGGCTTCACTTCCATCGACTTGGGACGGGCATAGTAATACTGATCCTGAAAATCGATTTCAGGATAGTCGACCATAGCCCACGTGGGCTCTTCCTTTTGCAGCCAGCGCTCATAGGCCGCCAGACGCCATTCCAGCATCCATTCGGGTTCTTCATTCTTTTCGGAAATCAGTTTGACGATATCAGGGGAAAGGCCTTTGGGGGCGTATTCCATCTCGATGTCTGTGGCCCAGCCATATTTGTAAGCGCCGCCCACTTCGCGGACTGCATCGACCGTCTCCTGGTCGACGCCTTCCTTGACCACGACATCTTCTACAACATTGCCCATATCAGACATTTCCTTTCGCAAAACAGCCCTTAAGCCGCCCGTGCCTCGTGTTTCTTCAACTTTTGCGCCCAAGCCTCGGCAAAGCGCATCACGTCTTCTTCTGTTGTCTCAAGCCCAAGGGAGACGCGCACCGCTTCACCAGCCACATCGCCCAAACCCATCGCCGTCAGTACCCGGCTGGCTTTGACCTTGCCCGAAGAACAGGCCGACCCAGCCGAAATCGCAAAGCCAGCAAGGTCCATCTGCATCACCTGTGTCTCGCCTTTCCAACCGGGCGTGGCGAAACAGGATGTGTTCGGCAAACGGCGCGCATCTTTCCCGATAAAAATAGTCGTATTTGAGGAAGCCTCAAGAGCACTTTCTAGAATATTTCTAAGTTTCTCGACGCGATCCCATTTTCCTGCCCCAACGTCAACTCGCGCAGCCTCTGCTGCGGCCCCAAAACCTGCAATGCCGATGACGTTCTCTGTACCCGAACGGCGGCCCATTTCTTGCCCGCCGCCGCGCAACATCGCCTCTGGATCTTCCCGGGTAAAGTTGATCAATGCGCCTACGCCCTTTGGCCCGCCTAACTTGTGCGCCGACAGGATCATGTAGGCCGGACGTTTGTCGCCGTCATAGTCGATGGGCATCTTTCCAGCCACTTGTGTGATGTCACACACAACCGAATAGGGCACTGTCCCAGCAATGAGTGCATTGATACCGCTATTAGCCGGCAACGTGTTGGGCATGACGCCTGTTTCGCTGTTGGCAGCCGATATAGCGACCAGCCCAACAGGCGTCCGATCATCGCGCCACTCACGGTCCGACAAGGATGCCACAAAGTTCGAAAACGCTGACAGACCTTCCGGTGCCAAGGCACCGCTTTTGCCGTAGATCGAGGGCAGACCACACTCGTCCCAGACCTGCAGGCAATCGTGTTCAGTCGGCAATGCCGCAAACACACCGCCATGCCGGTCCTTTTGAGCCACTGCAAGCGCGGCGGCTTCTGTCGCGGATCCGGTAAACACCACTTGAGTTACCAAACACCCTACCAGGGCAGCAACTTGCGCGCGCGCGCGCTCCACCATCATTTTCGCCGCGCGACCCTCAGCGTGTACGGACGAAGGATTGCCCACCACGTCCATCGCCGCCAGCATCGCGTCGCGCGCCGCCGCCCGCAAAGGGGTTGTGGCGTTATGGTCCAGATAGATCCGGTTCACCCTATCCACCCTCTATAACGCCACGGAAATTCCAAGGGTGTGGGGGCTGGCCTCCATCGGGCATCAGTTCTCATCGACCACGGCCATCAAATTGGGCACTGCTGGACAAGGCGCAAGTTCGTTTTCAATCACGTCAGACAGTCGGGTCTGGTGCAGGAACACATAGACATGGGCCGACAGCCCCTCCCACAAACGATTGGTGAGGGATTGCGCCTTCGATCCGGATGCCGCACCTGAAGCCCCTGCCCCTTTGTGCATAGCGTCGACCTTTTCATCGACGGCCGCCAAAATGTCGGCAACCCGGATGTCGGACGCAGAACGTGTCAGACGGTATCCTCCACCCGGACCACGTACGGACGCCACCAGATCAGCGCGGCGCAATTTGACAAACAACTGCTCAAGATAGGGCAGCGAAATGTCCTGGCGGGCAGAGATATCGCCAAGGCTAACCAGCTGATCGCTGGGCTGCATGGCAATGTCACTCAGCGCCACCATCGCATAGCGCCCTTTGGTCGACAGTTTCATTAGGCAAACGCCCCCAATTGACGTCTCGGCCCGGAGGCCATACATGCTTTTCCACCGCAGGATCGTGATCCTGCCCATGAAATTAGAACCGTTCTAAGGTGCCCGATTAAATTCGTCAAGAATTCGGATCACCAAAAGACGCACGAGGACAGACACAGTTATGCCCGAGGTCATTTTTCCCGGACCCGAAGGCCGCCTCGAAGGCCGCTATCACCCCCAAAAAGAACGTGACGCACCGATTGCTATTGTGTTGCATCCGCATCCGCAGTTTGGCGGCACGATGAACCACAAGGTGGTGCACGCGCTGCATTACGCATTCTTCAACATGGGGTTCACTGTGTTGCGGTTTAATTTTCGTGGCGTGGGCCGCAGCCAAGGTGAGTATGATCAGGGGATCGGTGAACTGTCCGACGCCGCATCTGCGCTGGATTACCTCCAATCCATGAACAACAACTCCAAGCACTGCTGGGTTGCCGGTTTCAGCTTTGGTGCTTGGATCGGAATGCAATTGTTGATGCGCCGCCCTGAGATCACCGGGTTCATCAGTGTCTCACCGCCCGCCAACATGTACGATTTCTCGTTCCTTGCGCCCTGCCCGTCTTCTGGCCTGATCATCAACGGCACAGCCGATCGTGTGGCCCCTCCGGCAGACACTGTAGGACTGGTCAACAAGCTGCATGAGCAAAAAGGGATCACCATCACCCACACAGAAGTTGAGGGCGCGGGTCACTTCTTTGAGCAGCCACACATGGATACGCTGATCGGCCATACTACCGACTATGTGAAACGGCGTCTGACGGAAACCACCCGCTAATGGCCGATCCGGTTGTCATCGAAATGGCAAACAAACTTGCCGAGGAATGCTTGGCCGTCCAAAGCGAAGTCGGCGATGACCGGCTGTTCATGGCGGTTGGCGATGTCCTCGGCGCGTCCTCACAAACACTGGAAGAGGCGTTTTTGACCGCGGTTCGCACGCGCATGGCAAATGATGCAGGCCGCAAGTTCCTTGCTCAAAAGCTCAAGACGCACGAGGCGGCCAAAGCCAGCGAGTAGCGGCCAAGCAATTGCAAGCCCACCGCGCGTCTGTTCGATATGGCAAGACCTCAATTGGTCTATGTCGAGTGTGTGCAGAAAAAAATCTCCACTTCCTATCACCGACCAACTCGTTGGCTTTCAGCGGAGCGGAGCAGCCAGCATTCCTTCGATATGACCAGACGTGGTGCCGCGATTTGCATCAAAGCGGTTTCAGCAGAATCTCCAAAACCCCGCATTCCCTCGCATACAGCTTTTCAAAAGCACGCGGACCCGCTAGTCGAAATACCAAACCCCAGCCCCAAAAAGGACAGCCCGATGACCAAGATCAAAGTCGAGAACCCCATCGTCGAGATGGATGGAGACGAGATGACCCGGATCATGTGGGACTTTATCAAGCAAAAACTGATCCTGCCCTATCTGGACATCGACCTGCTTTATTATGACCTGGGCATGCAAGCGCGCGACGATACCGATGATCAGACCACAATTGACGCCGCTGAAAAGACCAAAGAGGTCGGCGTGGCCGTCAAATGCGCCACGATCACCCCGGACGAGGCGCGGGTTGAGGAATTCGGCCTCAAAAAGATGTGGCGCTCTCCCAATGGCACGATCCGCAATATCCTTGGTGGGGTCGTGTTTCGCCAGCCCATCATCTGCAAGAACGTGCCCCGCCTTGTACCCGGCTGGACAAAACCAATCGTAATTGGCCGCCACGCCTTTGGGGATCAGTACAAAGCCACAGACATGAAATTTCCCGGACCGGGCAAGCTGACAATGAAATTTGTCGGCGAAGACGGCACTGTGGATGAGCGCGAAGTATTTGATGCACCGTCCTCGGGTGTGTTCATGGGAATGTACAACCTTGATGCCTCGATCCGCGACTTTGCGCGTGCCTCATTCAATTATGGTCTCAACATCGGCTGGCCTGTTTACCTGTCCACCAAAAATACCATTCTGAAACAATATGATGGGCGCTTCCTTGAGCTGTTCCAAGAGGTGTTCGACGCCGAGTTCAAAGAGGCCTTTGACGCCAAAGGGATCGAATACCAGCACCGTCTGATCGACGACATGGTCGCCTGCGCGATGAAATGGAATGGCGGCTTTGTCTGGGCCTGCAAAAACTATGACGGCGACGTACAGTCCGATACCGTGGCGCAAGGGTTCGGCTCGCTTGGCATGATGGCCAGCCAGCTGATGACACCCGATGGCAAAATCGTGGAGGCCGAGGCCGCGCATGGCACGGTTACCCGCCACTACCGACAGCACCAAGCGGGTGAGCAGACCTCAACCAACTCAATTGCCTCTATTTATGCATGGACCGGCGGGCTGAAACACCGCGCCAAACTGGACGACAACGCTCCGCTGATGAATTTTGCCGACACCTTGGAAAAGGTCATCGTCCAGACTGTTGAGGACGGCGACATGACCAAAGACCTCGCACTTTTGGTCGGCCCTGATCAGAGGTGGCTGACAACCATGGGTTTCCTTGAAAAGATTGACGAAAATCTGAACAAGGCTCTTGCTGGTTGATCCGTTCTTACTTTTGAACTGACCAAGGCGCGGGCAACTGCGCCCATTATCTGTGCACGTACGCAAATCTGCGGCAATTGGGTCGCGTGCGTGCTGGTACGGCTCGAGTACCCATCATACCAGCCGCATATGATCAACGCTGACGAAACCAAAATCTCGCACTCAAGGCTGGATGATGTTCAGGGTCTGGGGTTGGGCGTGTTCTTGTGCGCTTTGGGGATGCATGTGCTGACCCAAGTGGGGCTGATCACGGGGCAGACGGCGGGGATCGCGGTTATTATCAGCTATCTGTCGGGCTGGTCTTTTGGCGCTGTGTTTTTTGTTGTGAACCTGCCGTTTTATGCACTGGCTTACCGGCGGCTCGGCTTGGAGTTCATGATCAAATCGCTGATCTCCGTTACACTTTTGTCGGTGATCACTGATATCTTGCCACTGGGCATTACCATTCAAACACTCAACCCGGCACTGGGCGCCGTGATCTTTGGCACAACGGTCGGGTTCGGATTGCTTGCGATGTTCCGCCACAACGGGTCGTTGGGCGGACTGGGCGTCGTGGCGCTGTTGATCCAGGACCGCTACGGGTTCAAGGCCGGGTATGTACAATTGATCTCCGACGCGGTCATATTTGCGGTGGCGGCCTTTTTGTTCCCGCTCAGCATTGTGGGGTGGTCACTGCTGGGTGCGGTGGTGCTGAACCTGGTAATTACGTTCAATCACCGCCGCGATCGCTACATCGCGACTTAGCCCCGATTGGAGGTACGCGCATACATGTCCGCGATCATCCGGCTAGCTGTCTTCTCGAACAGGCAGGGTATGATGGCGTGGACCAAGGCGGCACCGCCCGCCAGAAACAACCGAAATGCAAAGCCTGAGGCAAACACGGCATGTTCAGCATAGGTTTCGTCGACCTGACGAGGATGGTTGAGAAAGACGCGTTCGATCATTTTGAGTAGCTCCGTGAGTGGTAGTGAAGGGTCGCGAGTGGTGTTGCTTCAAAATCACCTGCATCAGAGTGGAACGGTTCCCAAATTTAGAGAAAGTTCCAGCTTGATTGGGGAATTTTTCCCACCTATCTTTCGTATATGGAGAAATTTGACCAAACAGACGCGCGAATCCTGAAGGAATTGCAACAGGATGCGACTCAATCATTGGAGGCCCTGGGCGACTCGATTGGCCTTAGTCGTAACGCTTGCTGGCGGCGCATCAGAGCGCTCGAAGAGGCTGGAGTCATTACGGGGCGCGTCGCGCTTGTCGATCCAGAGGCCGCAGATCTTGGGCTTATGGTTTTCATGCAAGTGCGCACTCACAGTCATGATCCTGACTGGCAGACGGATTTCAGAAAGGCGACGCGCGCCATCCCCAATATTCTCAGCGTCTATCGCATGACGGGTGATCTCGATTACCTGATCCGCGCGCGGGTCCGGGACATGGCGGGCTATGACGCCCTATACCAGCAACTTATTCACCTTGTGCCAGTCGCAGATGTCGCGGCAAGCTTTGTCATGGAAGAGATTAAAGACGGCACCGCTCTCCCCCTTTGAAAGGACGCACTGATGCCATTGACCTACATTTACCTGTTCATTGCGGTCGCCGCCGAAACCATCGGCACCACTGCGTTGCAGGCCAGTAACCAGTTTACCAAGTTCTGGCCGTCGGTCCTTGTGGTGATTGCGTATGCTGTCGCGTTTTATTTCTTGGGCGTTGTTTTGAAATACATTCCGGTCGGCATTGCCTACGCGATATGGTCCGGCTTGGGCATCGTGTTGATTTCCCTGATTGGACTGGTCGTATTTGGGCAAGGGTTGGATCTGGCTGCCATCCTTGGGCTGGGGATGATCATCGGCGGTATCGTGGTGATCCAGCTGTTCTCGGGCAGTGCGACGCACTAGCGACGTCACGGGCACGCATAACAGACCTTTCTTTCTGCAACGCGGCACTATATGGCGCCCTCAACAGCCCCGCATCCGGGGCTTTTCCGCTTGAAAGAGGCCCGAAATGGATCTGCGCAACATCGCCATCATCGCCCACGTTGACCACGGCAAAACCACGCTGGTGGACGAACTGCTGAAGCAATCTGGCACCTATCGTGAGAACCAAGCCACAACCGAACGGGCCATGGACAGCAACGATCTGGAACGCGAACGCGGGATAACTATTCTGGCCAAGGCAACATCCGTGGAATGGCAAGGCCACCGCATCAATATTGTGGACACACCCGGCCACGCGGATTTCGGCGGCGAAGTCGAGCGGATCCTGTCCATGGTTGACGGTGTTGTGCTCCTCGTGGATGCAGCAGAAGGTCCAATGCCACAGACGAAATTCGTGACCTCGAAGGCATTGGCGCTGGGGCTGCGCCCGATCGTGGTACTGAACAAGGTGGACAAGCCAGACGCCGAGCCCGACCGCGCGTTGGACGAATGCTTTGACCTCTTTGCCAATCTCGGGGCCAATGACGAACAGCTCGACTTTCCGCATATGTATGCCTCTGGCCGCAGTGGCTGGGCGGATTTGGAGCTGGACGGGCCACGCAAAGACCTGTCCGCGCTGTTTGACCTCGTGGTCAGCCACGTCCCTGCCCCCGCCCAAATCGAGGCGCGGGATGAACCGTTCCGTATGCTGGCAACAACACTGGGTTCGGACCCTTTCATCGGACGCATCCTTACAGGCCGCGTTGAATCTGGAACATTGAAGGCAGGCGAAACCGTCAAGGCGCTGGCGCGCGATGGTTCGCTGATCGAGAATTTCCGCTGCACAAAAATCCTCGCTTTCCGCGGTCTGGGCCAACAGCCAATCGACATGGCCGAAGCGGGCGACATCGTGTCACTGGCAGGCATGTCGAAAGCGACAGTGGCCGACTCGATTGTCGCCACCTCAGTATCCGAGGCCCTGCCCTCGCAGCCCATTGATCCACCCACTATCACGGTAACCTTCGGCATCAACGACTCGCCCCTTGCAGGCCGGGACGGTAAAAAAGTGCAGTCCCGCGTGATCCGTGAGCGGTTGATGAAAGAGGCGGAATCAAACGTCGCCATCAAAATCTCGGACACCCCCGGTGGAGACGCCTTTGAAGTGGCCGGTCGCGGCGAACTTCAGATGGGTGTATTGATCGAAAACATGCGTCGTGAGGGTTTTGAGCTGTCCATCTCGCGCCCTCAGGTTCTGTTTCAAGAGATCGACGGTGTGCGCCACGAGCCCATCGAAGAGGCGACCATCGACGTAGATGACGAATACTCTGGCGCAGTGATCGAAAAATTGACCGGCGTACGGCGCGGCAACCTGGTCGAGATGAAGCCAGCGGGCGCTGGCAAGACACGCATCATAGCCCATGTGCCATCGCGTGGGCTGATCGGGTATCACGGTGAATTCCTGACGGACACGCGTGGCACGGGTGTGCTGAACCGCGTGTTTCACGAATGGGCGCCGCACAAAGGTCCGATCCCCGGGCGGCGCGCAGGTGTTCTGATCTCAATGGAAAACGGCCAGTCGGTCGCCTTTGCCCTTTGGAACCTCGAAGAGCGCGGGCGCATGTTTATCGGTGCGCAAGCTGACGTCTACACAGGCATGATCATTGGTGAACACAGCCGGGAGAATGATCTTGAGGTGAACCCGCTGAAGGGCAAAAAGCTCACAAACGTGCGCGCTTCTGGTACCGACGAAGCGGTGCGTCTGACAACGCCGATTACCATGTCTCTGGAAGAGGCGATTGCCTACATTGACGATGACGAATTGGTTGAAGTCACGCCAAATGCGATCCGGCTGCGCAAGCGGTTTCTGGACCCGCACGAACGCAAGCGCATGGCACGAGCGGGCTAGACACAGGACTGGGGCTCTGCCCCAGACCCTGCAATACTCTTGGCCAAAGGGGTTGGTCGCTTACTCAGACGTTTCGACGATCAGAAGTTCGCGTTCAGATGCGCCGCGCGCAAAGGCGAGCGCCGCCTGATAAGCGTCTGAATGATAGCATTTTTCTGCCGTTTCCACATCTGGAAACTTGGCGACTACATTGCGTGGCCGATCCTTGCCTTCCAGCTGCACGTAACGCCCACCGCGCGCAATGAAAGTCCCACCATGTTCGGCGATGGCAACACCGGCGCCGGCCGCGTATTTTTTGTAGGCTTCTTCGTCAGTGACCGTGACGTGTGCAATCCAAAGTGCTGGCATGTTACCCTCCCAAAACAGATTTGGCGGCGGCGATCGCGCCATCCGCATTGTTGATATCCTTGGCACCACCCTGCGCCATGTCCGGGCGGCCACCGCCGCCTTTACCACCCAGCTCGGCAACGGCAGCCTTCACCAGATCAACCGCGCTCACAGTGGCGGTTTTGTCGTCCGTCACGCCCGCAGCCACTGCCACTTTGCCGTCGCTTTCTGCAATCAACAGGATGGCGCCGCTGCCAACGCGTGATTTGTGTTCATCAATCAGTGCGGGCAGGTCCTTGCCTGTCACGCCGTTCAATACCTGTGCAAGGAAAGCTGTCCCGTTCACATCCTCGGCCTCGGGTGTGGCCTGACCGCCGCCTGACATGGCCAATTCACGGCGCAACTGCGCGACTTCCCCGGCCAGTGCCTTTCGTTCGTCCAACAAGCCCTTGATCCGGGCAGGCACGTCCTGCGCCTGCGCCTTAAGTTCCAGTGCCGCTTGGGCCAACAGCTTGTCCTGATTGCGTCGGTAATCCATCGCTGCCTGTCCGGTCAGCGCTTCTATCCGCCGCACACCTGCGCTTGAGGCGCTATCACCAAGCGTAACGAACGCCCCGATTTCGCCGGTTTGACGCACATGCGTGCCGCCACACAGTTCGAGCGAATAAGTGTCTCCGCCCGTTCCCTTACCGGAACCGCCTTGACGTCCCATCGACACGACACGCACCTCATCACCGTATTTCTCGCCAAAGAGCGCCTGCGCCCCAAGCGCACGTGCGTCATCCGGCGTCATGATCCGCGTATCGACCGCAGCATTTTGGCGGATGTAACCGTTCACTTCAGCTTCAACCCGGGCAAGCTCATCCAGATCCATAGCTTTGCCATGCGAAAAATCGAACCTTAGCCGGTCAGGTGCATTGAGAGAGCCGCGCTGTGCCACATGATCCCCAAGGGCTCCACGCAAGGCTTCATGCAACAGATGTGTGGCTGAGTGGTTGGCCCGGATGGCCGTACGTCGCGCATGATCGACTTCAAGAACAGCCGCTTCACCACTGGAAACGTTCCCTTTTGTGACCTTTCCGATGTGGATAAACACATCAGCAGACTTTCGGGTGTCTGTAATCTCAACGGTGCCGCTGTCAGTGCGCAATACGCCCGTGTCGCCCACTTGCCCACCGCTTTCCGCATAAAATGGGGTTTGGTTAAGTGCGATTTGGACTTCATTTCCTTCGCCGGCCGTTTGCACCTCGGAACCGGCCATCACGAGGGCTACAATCTGAGCTTCCGCCGTTTCAGTGTCGTATCCAAGGAATTCAGTCGCGCCATGGGCTTCTGCCACATCGAACCAGACGGTCGCATCCGCCGCCTCACCCGACCCGGACCACGCCGCGCGCGCCTTGGCTTTCTGTTTGGCCATGGCGGCATCAAAGCCATCCGTATCGACACCGCGCCCCTGTTCGCGCAAGGCATCCTGCGTCAAATCCAGCGGGAACCCAAACGTATCATACAACTTGAACGCAGCGGTGCCCGGCAGATCGGCACCCTCGTCCAATCCATTCACCTCGTCCTCAAGCAGCTTAAGACCGCGCTCCAGCGTTTGTTTGAAACGGACTTCTTCAGCCTGCAACGTCTCAGTGATCAAAGGCTGCGCCTGACCCAACTCGGGGTAAGCGGCGCCCATCTGCTGAACCAGCGCGGGCACCAGACGGTACATCACTGGGTCCTTCGCTCCCAACAAATGTTCATGGCGCATGGCGCGGCGCATGATCCGGCGCAGCACATAACCGCGCCCATCATTTGAGGGCATAACGCCATCCGCAATCAAGAACGAGGTCGAGCGCAAGTGATCCGCGATCACCCGGTGATGCACGTTTTGATCCCCATATGGATCAACGCCCGTCACATCCGCCGACGCTTCAATCAGGGACTTGAACAGGTCAGTGTCATAGTTGTCATGGCTACCCTGTAGCAGTGCACCGATACGCTCTAGCCCCATGCCTGTGTCGATGGACTGCATGTCCAAATCGATCATCGAACCATCTTCGAACTGCTCGTTTTGCATGAAAACGATGTTCCAGATTTCGATGAACCGGTCGCCATCTTCCTCAGGAGAGCCCGGAGGGCCGCCCCAGATGTGGTCGCCGTGATCATAGAAGATTTCGGTGCACGGCCCACAGGGACCCGTTGGGCCCATCTGCCAGAAATTGTCCGAGGTTGCGATGCGGATGATCCGCTCATCCGGAACGCCGAGTTTTTTCCAGATGTCATAGGCCTCGTCATCCGTATGATAAACGGTAACGGACAAACGATCCTTTGGGATACCAAATTCTTTGGTGATCAGGTTCCAAGCAAAGGGGATTGCTTCAGCCTTGAAATAGTCGCCAAAACTGAAGTTACCCAGCATCTCAAAAAAGGTGTGGTGGCGCGCAGTGTAACCGACGTTGTCGAGGTCATTATGCTTGCCGCCGGCGCGCACACATTTTTGAGAACTGGTCGCGCGCTGGTAATCGCGCTTTTCGACACCGGTAAACAGATTTTTGAACTGGACCATGCCCGAATTCACAAACATCAGGGTCGGGTCATTGCGCGGCACCAGTGGACTGGAAGGCACCACCGCATGTCCCTGTTTTTCAAAGTAATTCAGAAATGTTGAGCGGATTTCGTTAAGCGATGGCATTGCGTGCACCTTGGGCGTCTGGAGGATCGCCCTCACATATCCTTGCACGCACGCTCTGTCCATAAACGAAACGGGATGGTGCAGTTGCACCACCCCGTCATAGGAAGTTTCATGTCACGCTTAACGAGCCGGGGGAGTTTTAGCTGCCCTCAAGCCCAAATGGTCACGCTTCGAGGATGTCGTCGTCTTCGACTTTTTCGTTCTCAGCCATGTCGAAATCAAGCCCGTGCGCGGCGCGGATTTTGTCCTCAATTTCGATCGCGATACGATCGTTTTCCTTTAGGAAGGACTTGGCGTTCTCACGTCCCTGCCCAATCCGTTCGTCGCCATAGCTGAACCAGGATCCCGATTTCTCAACAACGCCCGCCTTCACACCAAGGTCAAGCAGTTCGCCCATCTTTGAAATGCCTTCGCCATACATGATGTCGAATTCGACCTGTTTGAAGGGTGGCGCCACTTTGTTTTTGACAACTTTGACGCGGGTGGCATTGCCGACCACTTCGTCTCGATCCTTCAGCGCGCCGATACGGCGGATGTCGAGACGGACGGACGAATAGAATTTAAGCGCGTTCCCACCAGTGGTGGTTTCGGGGGAGCCGAACATCACACCAATTTTCATCCGAATCTGGTTAATGAAGATCACCATGCAATTGGATCGGCTGATCGATCCTGTCAGTTTACGCATGGCCTGGCTCATCAGGCGGGCTTGAACGCCAACGCTGCTGTCGCCCATGTCGCCTTCAAGTTCCGATTTTGGCGTGAGTGCAGCGACCGAATCGACAACCACCATATTAACGGCCCCCGAGCGGACGAGCGTGTCGGTGATTTCCAACGCCTGCTCGCCTGTGTCGGGTTGAGAGATGAGCAATTCATCAAGGTTCACTCCCAGCTTTTTGGCGTATTGCGGGTCAAGCGCATGCTCGGCATCCACGAACGCACAAACACCGCCGGACTTTTGCTGTTCTGCAACGCAATGCAGCGTCAACGTGGTTTTACCCGAAGACTCAGGGCCATAGATCTCCACGATCCGTCCCATCGGCAGCCCGCCGATCCCAAGTGCGATGTCCAACCCCAGCGATCCTGTCGAACTGGCCGTGATATCCATCACCGCACCCTTGTCGCCCAGCTTCATGATCGAGCCTTTGCCGAACTGGCGCTCGATTTGGGAAAGCGCACTGTCCAGCGCCTTTTGTTTGTCTGCCGATTTTTTGTCTGTCATTGTCAAAAGGTCTGCCGTTGCCATGTTGTTTTATCCTTTGTGTCATACCCGCTCGGGGGCGGCAATCACTGCCGCGGCCGCTTCGATGTTCCCCTTGCGTTCCTTATGGGACCAAAAGTGGAACATTTCAATAAAATTCTCTGTTCCTACCTTTTGCCGCCAGTGGTTAAAGAGTAGTTTACGTCTAAGGTCAGATTGACGAAAAACGGATAGGACACAGAAATTGCTGGTATTTTACAAGGCCAAACTGGCGTTCTTATCTGTGCCGAAGACTGGAACAACCGCCTACGAGGCGGCGCTTCGGGATCACGCAGATTTGGTGATTTCGGAACCGCCGATGCTGAAACATGCGCCCGTCTATCGCTACAACCGCTTTGTACGCCCAATGTTTGCAAAAGTATGCGATGTTGACTTGGAGGTTATGGCGGTGATGCGGGAACCCATCAGCTGGCTTGGAAGCTGGTGGCGGTTTCGCCAACGACCCTTCATGCAGGGAAGGGCCAATGCGACGCATGGGATCAGCTTTGATGACTTCGTTCTGGCATACATGAAAGGCAAAAAACCTGGCTATGCGGACGTTGGCAGCCAATTCAAGTTTTTGGAAGGTCAGCCAAACGGCACTCACGTTTCACATCTCTTCCGATACGAAGATCAACCGCGGTTGCAAAGCTTCCTCCTGAGCCGACTAGGCGTCGACTTTGAACTTGAACGCAGAAACGTCTCACCCGGCATACCTGTGTCACTGAGTGACGAAGTCGCGCAGCGATACAGGCGGAAGTTCCCCGAAGAATTCGCGCTGTATGACAGCATTCCGAATGATTGATCCGATCAAGCGGGATCAGTGCAATTGATTGTGCACGGTCTCAGCAAGATCATTCAATGAAAACGGTTTGGGCAAGAAGACAGAGTTTGGAATGCTGTCTTCTTGGTTGTTCAAACGATCTTCGGCATAACCTGAGACAAAGACCACGCGCACTTCAGGACGCTCTTTCAGGGCCTCCCTAACCCAGCTTGGGCCGTCTTTGCCGGGCATGACAACGTCCGTAACAAACAAGTCAACACTCAGGCTTTCATCTTCGAGCGTCTTAAGAGCTGCTTCAGCAGATTCCGCCTCAAGAACAGTGTAGCCGCGCAAACGCAATGCCCGACTCGCAAAGGCCCGCACAGGTGCTTCATCTTCAACCAGCAAAATAACACCATCCCCATGTTTAGGTTCCACTTTGACATTGATTTTGCTCGATTTCGCAGGCGCGGGTGTCGCTTGTTCGATCACGGGGAACATGATTGAGAAACACGTCCCCTGTGTCAGATTGCTATCCACAAAGATGAATCCGCCAGTCTGCTTGACGATACCGTACGCCGTCGACAGCCCCAGACCTGTCCCCTCACCTGTCCGCTTGGTTGTATAAAAAGGTTCAAAAACCTTCTGTAGCTTATCCGCAGGTATGCCCATCCCTGAGTCGATCACGCGCAGACACACGTAATCGCCAACAGGCACGCTGACCCGGTCTCTCTCAAGCGGTTCGTTCAAAGTGATGCATTCGGTCTCAATCTGGATCTCGCCACCGTCGGGCATCGCGTCACGTGCATTGACAACAAGGTTCATCAGCACCTGTTCCAGTTGACGCTTATCAGCACGAATGGGTTTTAGAACTGGGTCATGGGAAAGAGACAGCCGCACCCGCTCACCAACCAACCGGTTCAACAGGTGGGTGAGATCAGACATCGTGTCGCGCAAATCCAATTCTTCAGGGCGTAGAGTTTGCTTGCGTGAAAAGGCCAGAAGCTGACCCACCAGTGCAGCGGCCCTGTTGGCATTCTGATTGATTTGAACCAGATCGCTGTAATCCGGATCACCCTGATCGTGGCGAAGAAGCAAGAGGTCGCAATGCCCGGAAATCGCGGTCAGCAGGTTGTTGAAGTCATGCGCAACACCGCCTGCCAACTGACCAATCGCCTGCATCTTTTGACTTTGAACAAATTGGGCTTCCAGCGTTTTGAGTTCTGTTGCGTCGGCAAGTACGGCAACGATTGATGTCTCGCCCTCATCAGTCATGCGGTTCAGCGCGACTTGCACAAACATCTCTTTGTCTGTGCGTTTCAAACGCAAGAACTCGGACTGCTGCACTGCACGCCCTGACACTGTTTCGTTCAGCCAATCGGTAATCGGGCGGCCCAATCCCTCCATCAATTTAGAGATGTGAACACCGTCGAAGAGATCGACACCTATAAGATCGGCGGCTTTGCGATTGAACTTGCACACTTCGCCTTCGGGCGAGAACCGCACCAATGGCACAGGAAGATCTTCAAAAGAGGACCAGGATGTCGAAGCACTCTCGGTCACTTCTTCGCCCGGCGGCAACAGGTAAATTGCTTTCCGGCCGGCACCCGCGTCCACCTTTGTCGCAAGCACATTCATTTGCCCCTCAGACGTCGTGATCTGGTTCACTCTGCCGAAGCGGACAGGCATTGAATCAAAAATGGCGTCCAGTGATTTGGATCGCCCGCCGATCAAACTGCGTGCACCCTCGTTCATGTACAGCACGGCGCCGGTTCGACCCGTCATCAGCATCGGCAGGCTGGGCCCGTCAGCACCACGCCCCTGCCCGGCTTCTGCAACCGCCTCAAGGCGCCAAAGCAATTGATCAGAATCCATCGCGTGGACCGCAAGTCGCATGTGCCCTTTCCGCGTCACAATATCTTCGCGCGCCGCACCATTTTCGGCCTGCGCCGCCGATTTCAGCCTGAAGATGATACCGCCAGGGTTGGCAAATGTATTGCGAAGCGTTCCCGCGAGCGTTTCACCACGCCGGGTCGAAAACATCTGACGCGCCGCGGCGTTGGCCCGCATCACCTCGCCATCAGGCGTACAAACGAAGCTCGGAGAGCCGTCTTTCTCGATAAAATTGGCAATGGCGGCGATTGCCATGTTGGTGCGCATACGCGTGCTTCTTGCAGACAGGGTGATGGCACCAGCAAGGCCCATCAACGCAGCCGCTGCCGCCGCCAACCCCAATTGAACAAGCGGTTCAGGTGCGAAATACGCCATGACGCCAAACAAGACAGAGCCCCCAAACACGGCGAGTATGCGATGTGATCCGTCCCGCGCAACCTGCGAAAGCCTGCTCTGAGAAAGCGCGCTGTCAGTCACCGAACACCTCATGCTTGTCGATTCGTTCCCAACGTTTTGCAGCGAAAACGGTTAACTAGCTCTTAAACCACGCGTAAATTCAACGTGGTCCAACACTATCTGTAGCACAACTTTAAGAAATGTAGCTATACTTTAGGTTGAGCACCTGAGGTGAATCGGCTTAGTGCCGCACCAGATGCGCCACAAAGAATCCATCGCCCCAGTCATCAACGTCCCATCGCTGCAAGTGCGTCACCTGCCACTGCGGGAATCGTCCAAGAAAAGCGTCAACTTGACCTTCGTTCTCTTCGTTCAGAACGGAGCAGGTCGCATAGATCAGTTGCCCATCCGGAGCGACATGATCCTGCGCCGCATCCAAAACCTGTGCCTGCATCCCCATTAGGTCTTGCAACTTCTCCGGAGTGAGCGCCCATTTGGCCTCTGGCGCACGCCGCCATGTCCCCGAGCCCGAACACGGTGCGTCGCAAAAAACGAGATCAAACGTGCGGGCATGATCAATGTCCTCCGGTGCGCATAATGCAATCTCGTGATTGCCTCTTAACGCTCGGGCCGGGAGATCGCGCATTCGGTTTGCATCGATGTCGTGAGCAGTGACACGCCAACCAGATGCTGCGAGCGCCAAAGCTTTGCCGCCGCCGCCGGCGCAATAATCAAGCGCCGTTCCCGCGCCCTTTACCCCCGCTACCGCCGCCTGGCTGGAACCGTCCTGCAATTCGACCAAGCCGTTGAGATAGCTGGACGAATTGCGCAAGCGACGTGGGCCTCTTGTGATGGTCAAGGCTGTTTCAGCACGCGGGTTTTCCGTCGTCTCGATGCCCTCGTCCTGCAATCGGGCCAGTGCCTCCGAGAGGTTTGTTTTGTTGGTGTTCACACGAAGGGTAACGGGTGCGCGCAAAGTAAGCGCCTGGGCCGTTGCTTGGGCCCGTTCACCAAGACTTTGAGTGAATGCGTCCGCTAGCCAACCCGGCAAGTTCCAGATATCTTCTCGCGCTTGCGGAGATTCACCAGCTGACAGTTCTGTTGGACTCAGCGGCTCAGGCGCGTGACCAACACCGTTAAACAGCTCAGAGATGTCTGCGCCTTCGGCTCGCAAACGCCCGATCAACAGGGAACGCCCCGTATCACCGCCCCCGAGACAGGCATCGCTGCGCGTGTTTCGCAGGACATCATAGACATGGTCGCGAATGGCGGCGCGGTCTCCAGAGCCTGCAAAGCGGCTGCTGCGGGCCCATCGGGTCAGCGCGAGTTCGGCCGGTTGACCACTTTGGATGCTGTCAAGAATTTCAATCGCTGCAGCGATGCGAGCGCCGGGTGTCATAGCGCGAAAGTCACATCAATTAAAATGTTCAACATATTGATTTATCACATGATGCGATAGTTTGGGGATTCCCGTGTGATCTGCACATCATGCACGTGGCTTTCCTTGAGGCCTGCCCCGGTGATCTTCACAAAATCGCAGTTCTTGCGCATTTCATCGACAGTTGCACAGCCAGTGTACCCCATAGCTGCGCGCAATCCGCCAACAAGCTGGTGAATGACCGTCCCGGCAGACCCCTTATAGGGCACCTGACCCTCGATCCCTTCTGGCACCAGTTTGTCGCTGGCCGCATCTTTCTGGAAATACCGATCCGCCGAACCACGCGCCATAGCACCAAGGCTGCCCATTCCACGATAGGATTTGAAGCTGCGGCCTTGATACAGGATCACCTCGCCCGGAGATTCATCGGTGCCTGCAATCATGGAACCGACCATCGCGCACGATGCGCCCGCTGCAATTGCCTTTGCAAAGTCGCCAGAGAACTTGATGCCACCATCTGCAATCACTGGCACATCACCAGCGGCGGCAGCACAGTCCATGATCGCCGTCAACTGCGGCACACCCACGCCTGCGACCATGCGGGTGGTGCAAATGGAGCCCGGACCGATACCGACCTTGATCGCATCCGCGCCAGCATCAATCAGCGCGCGGGTTGCCGCACCTGTGGCCACATTCCCGGCTACAATCTGAACTTCATTGGACAGTGATTTAGCGCGGCGTACGGCCGCAGCAACTCCTTCGGAGTGCCCGTGTGCTGTGTCGATAACAATCATATCTACACCGGCATCGACAAGCGCCTCAGCCCGCTCAAACCCAGCATCTCCAACCGTCGAGGCCGCCGCTACGCGCAAACGTCCTAGCGAGTCCTTGCAAGCCGTCGGGTTCAGGACGGCCTGTTCGGTGTCCTTCAGCGTCAAAAGGCCTGTCAGTTTGCCAGTCCCATCGGTGACCAAGAGTTTTTCAATCCGCCGGGACTTCATCAGGCTGATGGCCTCTTCGCGGTCGGCGGGTTCATGCAAGATTGCCAGATTGTCCGAAGACATCATGACAGAAACAGGTGTCGCATCATCACTGGCAAACCGCATATCGCGGTTGGTCACGATGCCCAGCACACGTCCCTTTTCATCAACGACCGGAAAGCCGGTGACGCGGTAACGTTCCTGCAGCGCCTTGGCATCTGCCAACGTCTGATCAGGCGTCAGTGTAATTGGGTTGTAAACAATTCCGCTTTCGAAACGTTTGACGCGGCGGACTTCGCGGGATTGCGCCTCTACATCAAGGTTGCGGTGCACAACGCCCATGCCACCGGCCTGCGCCATGGCAATGGCCATCCGCCCCTCGGTCACCGTGTCCATCGCTGAACTGAGAAGTGGGATGTTCAGCCCAATGGCCCGGGTCACCTGCGTACGGGTGTCCGCAGTCGCTGGCAGCACGCTGGAAGCGGCCGGCACAAGCAGAACATCATCAAAGGTAAGTGCCTCGCGAATCTCCATGGCGGTCTCCTTGGGGAGGGTTCGTTTGACGATTTCGTATGTCACGGCCCTTTGGGAATGGAAAGGGCTGCAGCGCTGTTTTCCTGTGCGCATGCTGTGGATTGGCAAGGAACGGCATTAAGATGTCTTTCCTTGCCCGGGCACCTGCGTCAAACATGGACCAACTGCACAGAGCGAGGAGCGCGACCCAATGACCAACAGCTATGACACGGGCCGCTTGAACCTGCCGTTTGTGGGCATTTCGACCTTTGGAAAGCGGCCCTATGTCGAAGACTGGGATAAGCTCGATGCAGATGTGGCCATTCTGGGTGCGCCTTTCGATGCCGGAACACAGTGGCGATCAGGAGCGCGGTTTGGGCCGCGCGCGGTGCGCGAAGCTTCAACCTTGTTCAGTTTTGGCCATGGTGGCGCCTATGATCACGAGGATGACGCCACCTATCTGCCCAACACCGTCGGGATCGTGGATATGGGGGATGCCGATATCATCCACACAGACACCGTTGGCTCACATCGCAACATCGAAACGGGCGTACGGGCTGCACTGGCTGCGGGGGCCTTGCCCGTGACTATCGGTGGCGACCATTCGATCAACATCCCCTGCATCAGGGCCTTTGATGGTCAGGGCGACATACACGTTCTTCAAATTGACGCGCATCTGGATTTCGTGGACGAACGCCACGGTGTGCGCCACGGACATGGCAACCCAATGCGGCGCGCGGCAGAACAGGACTATGTGACCGGGTTGACCCAAGTGGGCATCCGCAATGTCAGTTCCACAGCGCGTGAGGGTTATGAGGACGCGCGCGCGATGGGGTCTGACATCTTGTCCGTTCGCCAGGCACGCGCCATGGGTCCCCGTGCGGTGATCGAACACATCCCTGAAGGTGCGCGGGTGTATATCACGATCGACATCGACGCATTCTGTCCCTCGATCGCGCCAGGCACAGGCACGCCCAGCCACGGCGGTTTTCTGTATTACGACGTACTAGAGATGCTCCAGCAGGTGGCACGCCGAAATGACATTGTCGGTATAGATCTGGTTGAAGTAGCACCCGACTATGACCCAACAGGCAGCACAGCCATTCTGGCGGCGCAGGTTTTGATGAACCTTTTGGGCTTCATCTTTCATGCCCGGGGAATGTGACGGCGGGTCAGTATGCAGCGTCGAAAGAGCTCAGCCCCTGCCCCTCAGAGGATCGGTCGACCACAGCCAACACCTGAATAATGACGCGGTCACGCGTGTGCAGGTCGCATCACGGCTTTTCCTTTCTGCGCACGTGCTTATGCTCAGCGCAATGAACCAAACAGAGGCTTCTATGAGCACCGATCCCCTTGTTGTTTTCACCCCCTCGGGAAAGCGCGGTCATTTTGCGGTCGGCACACCAATCCTGACGGCAGCGCGCCAGCTTGGGGTCGACCTGGACTCGGTCTGCGGCGGTCGGGGCATTTGCTCAAAGTGCCAGATCACGCCGGGCGTGGGCGAATTTGCCAAGCACGGGGTGACCGTATCGGCCGATGCGCTGTCGGAATGGAACGCAGTCGAGGAACGCTACAAATCAAAGCGCGGCCTCATCGAAGGGCGCCGGTTGGGATGTCAGGCCACAGTGCAGCATGATGTTGTCATCGACGTCCCACCCGAAAGTCAGGTGCACAAACAAGTCGTGCGCAAACGCGCCGAGGCCCGTGACATCACCATCAACCCCTCCACCAAGCTGTTTTATGTTGAAGTGGAACAGCCAGACATGCACGAACCTTCGGGCGACCTGGAACGGCTCGTCCGCGCCCTTGAGGCGGAATGGGGCATTGAAAACATTCACGCTGATCTTCACATCCTGCACGTCCTGCAACCCGTACTGCGCAAGGGAGATTGGAAAGTCACCGTCGCCATCCACCTCGGGGACGAAGAGAACGCACCGCGCATCATGCATATCTGGCCCGGCTACTATGACGGAACTGTCTATGGGCTCGCTGTTGATCTTGGATCGACTACAATTGCGGGCCACCTGTGCGATTTGCTGTCAGGCGAGGTCGTGGCTTCAAGCGGCATAATGAACCCGCAAATTCGCTTCGGCGAAGATCTGATGAGCCGCGTGAGCTACGGGATGATGAACGCAGGCGGTGCGCAGGAAATGACAGCCGCGGTGCGCGAAGGAATGACTGCGCTGATCACGCAAATCGCTACCGAAGGCAGCATAGACAAACAACTGATCGTAGATGCCGTGTTTGTTTGTAACCCGGTCATGCATCACTTGCTGCTGGGCATTGATCCGTTTGAGTTGGGTCAGGCACCATTTGCTCTGGCCACATCAGGATCGATGCGGTTGCGGGCCGATGATCTCGACCTCAATATTCACCCGTCTGCCCGTGTTTACCTGTTGCCCTGCATTGCAGGCCACGTGGGCGCAGATGCTGCTGCCGTGGCGCTCAGCGAGGCGCCGGACAAGTCCGAAGATCTTGTTTTGGTGGTCGATGTGGGCACCAATGCCGAAATTCTGCTGGGTAATAAAGACAAAGTGCTGGCCTGTTCGTCTCCGACAGGCCCGGCCTTTGAAGGCGCGCAAATTACCGCAGGCCAGCGCGCCGCCCCCGGCGCGATTGAGCGGGTCGAGATTGACCCGGCCACCAAAGAACCCCGCTTCAGGATCATTGGCGTGGACGCGTGGTCGGACGAAGACGGCTTTGCCGAGGCTGCTGCTGCATCTGGCATCACCGGGATTTGCGGGTCTGGTATTATCGAAGCAATTGCGGAAATGCGTCTTGCCGGATTGCTCGATGCCTCAGGCCTGATTGGCAGCGCCGAACAAACCGGCAGCCCACGTTCGATCAAGGACGGGCGCACGCATGCTTACGTGCTGCATGACGGCACCGCCAACGGCGGACCGCTGATTTCAGTCACCAACCCCGACATCCGCGCAATCCAGATGGCCAAAGCGGCCCTCTACTCAGGTGCACGGCTGCTGATGGACAAATTTGGCGTGGACAGCGTGGATCGCGTGGTGCTGGCTGGCGCTTTTGGTGCGCATATTTCGCCCAAGCACGCCATGGTTCTCGGCATGATCCCCGACGCTCCTTTGGAAAAGGTCACCTCGGCGGGCAATGCCGCAGGCACTGGCGCGCGCATTGCGCTTCTAAATCGCGATGCACGGGGCGAAATCGAACAGACCGTTCACCGCATCCACAAGATCGAAACCGCAATCGAACCCCGCTTTCAGGAGCATTTCGTAAACGCTTCTGCCATCCCCAACTCGGTAGAACCCTTCCCGATCCTCAACTCAATCGTTGCTTTGCCAGACGTTAGCTTCAACACTGGCGGCGACGAAACAGGCGGGCGGAGAAGGCGCAGACGGGCATGAACAACACAGATCAGGAAGAGTTCTGGAGCAAATCCGCAGGCCCGGCCTGGGTCACGTTGCAGAGCGAACTTGACTGTCTGATGCAGCCCGTTCTTGACTTGGTACTGACCCACGCTCGGCTTCAGGCTGGCCAGCGGGTACTCGATATCGGCTGTGGCACCGGGGCCAGCGTGGCGCAAGCCGCGGACATCGTTGGGGACACCGGTCACGTCACCGGTCTGGATAT
The DNA here is from genome assembly GCF_039945315.1 of Tateyamaria sp. Taxonomy (GTDB): domain Bacteria; phylum Pseudomonadota; class Alphaproteobacteria; order Rhodobacterales; family Rhodobacteraceae; genus Tateyamaria. The sequence goes on from NZ_JBDUXB010000006.1 coordinate 113,138, forward strand.
TGCAGACACGATGCTGGATTTGGCCAAGACCCGACTCACCGGCCACGCCAACACAAGCCTGATGCTTTCGGATGCACAAACCGAGCCCTTTGAACCAGGCAGCTTCGATGCCCTGATCTCGCGGTTTGGGGTTATGTTTTTTGAAGACAGCTCAGCGGCATTTGCAAACATGAGTGCTGCCCTTGTTCCCGGCAGCGCGCTGACCTTTGCCGCGTGGGGGCCCGCCCCGCGAAACCCATTCTTTATGGAGCCGGCGCGCGCGGCGACAGAACTTTTGGGTGAGATGCCGAAAGTGGACCGTACACAACCTGGACCCTTCGCATTCGAGGACACTGACCGTGTCACCTCAATCCTGGAAACTGCGGGATTAGTTAGCATTGAGGTATCCACAGTCGATCTTCATCTGACGCCAGTTGGCGATTTGAGGGACGTTGGCGATCTATGCTGTAGCATCGGCCCTGCCGACAGTGCACTGCGGTATCACGAAGGCACCAGTGAAAATCGCAAAGCTTTGTCCGATGCTATTGCACTACGTTTCGCCCCTTTTGAAACCCACGATGGCGTGCGTATCCCGGCCGTCATCAATCTGTTTCAAGCCCGCACTGCTGCTTGACGGCGCAGGCGCTGGCGTCTATGCCCGCAGCCCAGCGGCGGGTATGGTGAAAAGGTATCACGGCAGCTTCCCAAGCTTTAGTTACGAGTTCGATTCTCGTTACCCGCTCCATCTCTCTTGCAGTAATTCGGCCGTCATCCTCAGCCGTTATGACTATTGTGAGGACAGTGACATTTTGCCTGACGGCATCGGTCTGAAACGTTTAGCCCCAAGAAATCCAATATCGCTGCAGGGTCGCCCTCGGCGCATAAGCGCTTAAATCGCTATGGTTGAATCTTTATTCTGTGCATAAACCGCGATCTGTCACATTTTCTTTGAATTAACCCGTTAGCCCATTGCCAAACGCGCTTTTGCGCGTCTGCCGCACCCAGATACAAAATCAAGGAATGGAGCCGATCATGAAAGATATCGACCAGCATGAAATGTCGCCCGACGATTGGGATGAGATGAACTTTCCCCGCCCGGACGTACAGGGGTTTGATGACATTGTAGAGGCGGCCATCTCGCGACGTGGTTTTATGGGCGGCGTGCTCGCCTTCGGGTCCGGGGCTGCTGTAATGGGCACGGCCATGCTCAAAGGGACGACGGCGATGGCGGGTCAGTCAGACCGCTTTGCCTTCGAACAGTTGCCGATCCAGACAGACGGCACCGTACATGTGCCCGAAGGCTACACTTGGGATGTTCTGGTGCGCTGGGGTGATCCACTGTTCTCCGACGCCCCTGCCTTTGATGCGGCCACCGGCATCCCGACAGAAGGGTCAGACCGTGTGTTTGGCGAAAACACCGATGGGATGGAATTGTTCAAGGTCGGCAATCACGAACTGCTAGCTGTGAACTCAGAATATGTGAACTCCCACTACAACCTCGCACACACCGAGGACGGCATGCCCACATCTGCCGACGACGTCCGTCGCCTGCAAAACTTCCAGGGCGTGAGCGTCATGGAAGTGACCGAAGGCGAAAACGGCTGGGAGGTTGTCGTGGACAGCCCGTTCAACCGCCGCATCCACCACAACACGCCCATGGTCATTGACGGCCCTGCCGCAGGTCACGATCTACTCAAGACAGATGCCGACCCGACAGGAACCGCCTCGCTTGGCACGTTCAACAACTGTGGCGCTGGCCGCACTCCTTGGGGGACATATCTTACCTGCGAAGAAAACTTTAACGGCTATTTCGGCACCACCGAAGCACCAGAGCTGGACGACGTGCACGTTGCCGGGTTCTCGCGCTATGGCGTAAAAACTGAAGTGGATGCAAACCGCTATAACTATCATGGGTTTGACCCGCGGTTCGACATCTCCAAAAACCCGAATGAGCCACACCGTGCAGGCTACATCGTGGAAATCGACCCTGCTGACCCCGACAGCACACCGGTCAAGCACACGGCCCTGGGCCGCTTCAAACACGAGAACGCCGCCTATGCGCTGGCACCCGATGGCCGGGTGATCGTCTATATGGGCGATGATGAGCGTGGCGAGTTCATGTACAAGTGGCTAAGCGCGGACAAATATGTGCCGGGAGGCGACACCTCGACCCTCCTGAGCGAAGGCCAGTTGTTCGTGGCGAAGTTCAACATGGACCAGACCGGTGAATGGATCGCACTGACCCCCGAAGCCACGGGTATGTCAGCCCCTGAAATCGCCATTTTCAGTCGTATCGCGGCCTCCGCCGTTGGTGCGACGACAATGGACCGGCCTGAATGGGTAGCTGTGAACCCCAGAGCGGTCGAAGGATATTGCTGCCTGACGAACAACAAGAACCGTGGCGTTAAACCCAATGCCGGAGGCGATGACACGTCGGCCAATGGGCCCAACCCGCGTGAGATCAACAACTATGGACAGATCGTGCGTTGGCGCCCCTCGGGCGACAACCACGCATCCAACACCTTCGACTGGGACCTTTACGTGATGGCCGGCAACCCGACCAATCAGGAAGGCGCCTACAAAGGTTCGTCCAATATCAACGAAGGGAACATGTTCAACGCACCCGACGGGATGATGTTCGACTCGACTGGCATCATGTGGATTCAAACAGACGGTAACGACGATAACGAGGGTGAATTCGAGGGCATGGGCAACAACCAGATGCTGGCCGGTGATCCGGTCACAGGTGAAATCCGCCGCTTCCTTACGGGCCCGAACGGGTCAGAAGTAACGGGCCTCACGTGGTCCAGCGACAGGCGGACGATGTTTGTCGGCATCCAGCACCCGGGCGCACCATTCCCTGACGGTGAAGGGTCGCTGCCACGGTCGTCTATCGTTGTGGTCAAACGGACAGACGGCGCGCTGGTCGGGTAAAGGCCGGACTAAAAAACTTAAGGCTGGGCGCCGGGCATTCCTTGCGTCCAGCTTTTTGTTGCTTGCGAGACGCCACACCCCGAGAATCTCAAGCGGCTCGGATCATGGACTGATCAATAGTAGGCAGAATCAAATGCGCCTCGAAAGAGCGGACAATCCGCCGTGCGGCAGCCATCTGCAATTTAACCGCACTCTGCTCAGGGAAAACCACATCTATCTCGGTGCGCAAAGAACTGTTTTCGTGACATAAATATTCACCGGGCAGAAAACTCTCGGCAGCAACGCCATTGGCATAAACAATTTCGTGGCGGTCAAACATGAAATGTACATACTTGACGGTCGGGCACGCTTCTCGGGTGATCGTCTCGCCGTTGACCAGCATTTGGGCCGAACACAATACTTCGTCATCGCCCAGATAAAACGCAGCGCGCCAATCGTCGATCATGATGCGGTGCTGGGGCGACACGGTCAGTGGATCTGCGTTGCCAAGCGCGCCACGTTGAATGTGAACCGGTGCAAAGGCGCCCTGCCCGGTTACCGTTCTCGAACCGATCCAGCATACCCTCTGCGCCCCGTGGTCCCGCGTTTCGACAAGGTCGCCAACGCCAATTTTTTCGACCGGCACCTGCCCACCGGGCACTCTTATCCGGGTTCCGACGACAAAGCACGGTGGTCCAAAATCGCCAACCGGGAACTGTGTGCTCCCAGTGACAAAGGTCTGTGCAGTGATCGTGCCATCTTCCAGAACAGTGTCATCGTCTGGAGTGAAGTACCGGCCACCGTCAGCGGTGTAAAAGGTCACGCCTGAGATGGTTTCGCCATTGAGGACTATCGTGTCGCCAACCCAAACAGCGGTCACGTTGCTGCCGTTAACCTGATCACCGCCATCCGCACGGATCACGTTATCATTGTCAGCGTCATTGATCTCCATCGTAATGATGGTTGCCGTAAACGGAGTTGACGACGCGCCCGGATCGTAATTTCCGGCAATCGTTTGATCTGTATATATGGCCACTGCTGCCCAATCTTTCGCCAGCGGCCATTGAAATCACCGCCCTTACTGAGCTGGATGCCTCAAGAATGTGGTGCCAACGGCGCAGGATCGCGAAAAATCCAAGGCAATTGGTGGGGGTACCCTCAATAAAGAACGAGTTTTCGAACACTTTTGGCGCACCATGGGACAACCATGCGACCCACTCATGTGGGCCAACACTTCCAGCATTGTTCGCCGGCTTTAGCCGATCAAGACATCCCCGAACGTGTCGCGCAAGTTCCGCTTCAACACTTTGCCGGTCGCATTGCGTGGCAGCACATCCGTGAAAACAACCCGATCAGGTACCTGCCAGCGGGCGATTTTGCCCTCAAAGATCGATAACACAGCCTCTTCGCTGGGGGCATGCCCTTCGGCACGTACAGCGATCAACACGGGCCGTTCGTCCCATTTTTCGTGCCGCGCACCGATCACCGCCGCATCCGCCAGTTCGGGATGCGCAAGCGCGATGTTTTCCAGATCTACGGACGAAATCCATTCCCCCCCAGATTTGATGATGTCCTTGGACCGGTCCTTTATCGACAGATAGCCATCAGCATCCAGCGTGGCCACGTCGCCGGTATGAAACCAGCCCTCAGTTAGAGTTTCCGCCGCCGTTGATTGAAAATAGGCATCTAGTATCCAATGCCCTCGCACCATCAAATCTCCTTGTGCCACCCCGTCGCGCGGTAATTCCTTGCCGTCCGGGTCCACAATTTTGAGGTCAACACCCCAAGGCGGGCGCCCCTGACTTTCGCGCAAGGTATGTTGCTCTTCGATGGGTAGATCAGCGTGCTTTGCCAACGGTTGGTTGGATGAACCAAGCGGAGACATCTCGGTCATGCCCCATGCGTGGATCACTTCGACATCATAGTCGTCACGGAAGGTCGCCATCATCGAAGGTGGACATGCCGAACCACCTACCACGGTGCGCGTCAGGCTGGCTAGTTTTGAGCCCGATTTCTTGGCCTCTGCCAACAAACCCTGCCAGATCGTTGGCACACCAAGGGCAATGTTCACGCGATGCGCATCGATAAGCGATACCAGCGATGGACCGTCCAGACCCGGGCCTGGCAGAACCATACGCGCGCCGACCTGCGCACAGGCATAGGGTGTCCCCCATGCGTTAACGTGGAACATCGGCACCACGGGCAAAACCACGTCGCGCGCCGAAAAGCCAATGCAATCGGGCGTGTTCGCGGCCAAGGCATGCAGCACCGTTGTGCGATGCGAATAGAGAACACCTTTGGGGTTCCCTGTTGTTCCCGAGGTATAACACAAGGAAGAGGCTGTGTTTTCGTCAAATTCGGGCCATTCGAAGTCGGGCGAGCCAGTGGCGATGAGGTCATCGTAGAACTTCAAGCCATCGATCATGGCGGCCGCATCTGCGTCTTCTCCACCCATCAACACGATATGTTCGACGCATGGGATCTGATCCCGGATGGCCTTGACCAGCGGGACAAAGCTCTTGTCGATAAACAGCACGCGATCCTCTGCGTGTGTGATAATGTAGATCAGTTGTTCGGGAAAAAGGCGCGGATTGATCGTGTGGCAGGCAAAACCTGCCCCGGAGACGCCAAAGTAAATCTCAAGATGGCGGCGGTTATTCCACGCGATCGTGGCACAGCGGGTCTGCGGATCCAGCCCCAGTTTCGTCAACGCATCACCCAGCCGGTGCGCCTTCGCTCCGACCTGACCCCATGTTGTGACTTCGGCGCCGCCCAAAGTGTTTACGGACACGATCTCTGTCTCAGCATGGAAACGCGCGGCGTGATCCACAAGTGATCCGATGGTCAGAGGGAAATTCATCATTTGGCCAAGCATTTGGCACCTCCCATTCAGTTGTTTGAAGGGAGTCGTTGTTTTTGCCCCCAGTTGTAGGGAACCCTGCCAAGGCGCACGCGCCCATGCAAGTCTGATGAGCGCACTTGATGGAGATGCAAGGCGGAGCTACCCCCGCCTTGCGCTACGTTTTAGCCGCATTGCAGCTCTTCTACGTGCTTCATATGGGCCCGGTTGGCATCGATGTAGGCGATGATGCCTGCCATCACGCTCGGCTGACCCTTGAACCCATGCCACGGCTTGAAGTGCGGCATATGAATGAAGGTTGTCGGGTCGCGCCGCAACAGGTTGGCAAAGACAGACGCCACCAACTTACCCCCTGCCCCGGTCAGCTTACCGCTGCCGTGCGCTTCGGCCTCTTGGAGACAGTAGAACCACAGCGGAGTTTTGGTGAACCCTTTGTGCTTCAGGATATCCGGAACAGGCAGCACTTTGGTCCCCAACTTGGCCGCAAGCTGCTGACCACTGGCCAGTTGGTAGGTGTAGCGGTCGCGTACCATGTTGCGCAGCGCCAAATTGCGAGATTGATCGAGAGTTAGCGTTTCCTCGATATCCGCAAGTTCGATGGGTGCATGCACGAAAGGCAGGTTCAGCAAAGGCAGACCCAGATGAGGGCCAACGGGGCGCGCCTTTTGAGAGGAAACCGCGCCATTCATTTCGAACCACATGGCCATTTCTATGTTGCCATCGACAGGGCGCGGACCAAAGCCGGGCAGCGCGAACAGCCCCTTGGGATCGCCACCATTGGTCAGTACGTACTCAAACTGTGTGGTCGCATGGCCAAAGCGGTACCCGGCCCCGGTGAACTCAACAGGCATCACTGGAGCGTCCCAACCAAATGGATTCGGGTCTTTCAGCGCCCAATCCAGACACTCTTGCTCAATAAAGGAAGGTAGCAACTCGCACCACACCATCCATTGGTAGTGTAGCCGGATAAAGCGGCGGACCTCTTCGAAATTCGACAGCTTCGGGCTAACATGGTCGTGCCAGATATGCTTGTCGATGCCGTCGTGGGCGCAGGCTTTGATGTCATCAGCCTCGCCACCACCTTCTACCCGCTTGCTCATCAACAGGTTATGCAACTCGATAAACACCGCCTGTATTTGGGCGACGATGATGTTCTCGTCATTGCGAAAGTCGCCGATCAGCGCCTTGCCTGCACAAGTGCGTGCCAGATCGCGCGGGTTGTCCTTGCGACCGAACATCAAGAACTGTTCTGCATCGCCCGCGCCATACAGCGTCGGCGACGCCTCGGGGCCTGCGCCGTAGACACAGTCCAAATCAAGGGACGGCGTGCGCACATTCGGGATAGTTGCGGGATCAATCCGGGTGCCAAGGGCGGATGTGGCATCCAGCGTGATATCGTGATCCACGAACTGACCAAAGAAGGTCATACCTGCGTCCGCTGGCCCATCGGTGTTTCCGTTCACGCCCATGCTTTGAGACAATTCATCAAGTGCGGCGATCACATCTGCATGGGTGATGTTGGAAATATGCACCGGGTTGGGTGGCATGACCCGGCCAAGGGTCTGCGCAAACGGGCGTGACGGTCCGTTTGCGTGGATACAAGTCTTTACGAGTTGGTCGAGCCGCGTGAGCCCGTGTTGAGTTCCAGCCATAATCAGGCCTCCTGAATTTGAGTCATAAAAATAGAAGGGCGAAAATATGCTGCGCCCCATTGCAATTGTAGGGCGCCAAAATGGGTCGATGCAACCGGGGGTTAGGTCAGGTATTCCCCCATAGGTAAGCATACGCCAGCGGATAATCGCTGACGCATGCACGGCTTTCCGCCTGCGGAAAAGCCTATTTTTTATGGGTATGCAGGTAACTGACGAGGGCGCGGGTCGAGCCGTCCTTGTCCGCAGGCACTTCTGATCCTTCGATCACAGGTTGAAGTGCTGTGGCCAATTCCTTGCCCAATTCGACCCCCCACTGATCATAGGAATTGATGCCCAAAATCACCCCTTCGACAAAGACCCGATGTTCGTAAAGGGCGATGATCTGCCCCAGCGTGAACGGGTCCAGCTTTGGATAGATCAGCGTGATCGACGGACGGTTTCCCGCAAAGACGCGGTGGGCAGCTTGGCGTTCCAGTTCCGCCCCTTCGAACTTACCCGCTACCTTGCCGCGCGCCTCGTCAAGATCGCGGCCGCGCAGCAGAGCCTCGGACTGAGCAAAGCAGTTGGCGATGAGCAGGTCGTGATGGTGTTTCAGGTCATCCTCGTGCCCGTCACAGGCCACCATGAATTCACAGGGGATCACAGACGTGCCCTGGTGGATCAACTGGTAGAACGCGTGCTGTCCATTGGTGCCGGGCGCGCCCCAGACCACAGGACCGCTGTCTACCGGCAACGGTTGGCCATCCATGCCAACCGACTTCCCGTTTGATTCCATCTCGAGCTGTTGCAGGTAAGCGGGTAATTGCCCCAGCCTTTGGTCATAGGGCAACACCGCGCGCGTGGCATGACCCAGAACTTGCCGATGCCAGATGCCGACAAGGGCAAGCATCAGCGGCATGTTTTCCGTGCCTTGCGCGGCACAAAAGTGGCGATCCATCTCTTGCCCGCCGCGCAGAAAAGCACGGAAACCGTCAGGGCCAATGGCCAGCATAATTGACAGCCCAATAGGCCCCCACATGGAATAGCGCCCGCCGACCCAGTCTTCGAACCCAAAGACACGCTCGGACGGAATGCCGAAATCTGCTGTCTTGTCTTCGGCAGTGGATAGGGCCGCGAATTGGGTCGCAGGATCGCCCCCACCATCAAGCATCCACGCCCGCGCAGTGCGCGCATTGGTCATGGTTTCGATCGTTGTAAAAGTTTTGGAGGCGACAATCACAAGTGTCGTTTTCGCATCCAGTTCCCGCAGCACATCCGCGATATGAGCACCGTCCACATTGGACACGAAATGACAGCGCGGGCCGTCACGGTATGGCGACAAGGCTTGCACCGCCATGCTGGGCCCAAGGTCAGATCCGCCGATCCCGATATTCACCACATCAGTGATCGCTCCGCGGCGCACCTCTTCGGCATAGACCGCCATCCGGTCCAGCGTCGCAAGCACCTCTGGCATGACGTCCTGACCATCCACGATCACCGGGCCACCATCGAGATTGCGCAAGGCGGTATGCAGCACTGCCCGCCCTTCCGTCTCGTTGATCTTTTTCCCGGAGAACATCGCGTCGCGTCGCGCCGGGACGCCGGCCGCATCAGCGAGGGCCAACAATGCATCACGCGTGGCTGCGTCTATGTTTGTCTTGGCATAATCAAACCGCATGAATTGGGTCTGCACGGCGAAGTCGTCAGCGCGCGTCTCATTAAATAACTCAAGGATGTGTCGCTCACCCATTTGGGTGGCCAAAGTGTTCAAGTCGTTCCACATGTTACTTACTCCGCCCAATGGACGATCAGGCCGTCCATTACGGCCCGGATCGGGGCCTCAACTGGTGACATGGATTGCGCAGCTTCAAGCGCGCGCCGTTTTTCGTCGCCGTAAATCACCAGATGTTTGGCCATCGCGCCTGCCAGCGCAGGGCCAGAAAACGATATGCGCGGCTCTTGCCCCTCTACGGATACAGGCACAACTAAAGGCGCGTTGTCATCCATCATCGCCGGCAAACCAGCTGCACCGGGAAACAGCGAAGCGGTATGCATGTCCGCGCCCATGCCCAGCAACAACAGCGAGATCGGCATCTCCTCTGCCAGATGTTCGGACAGGATAGGTGCAGCGCTTTCGGGAGTCTCGCCTTCCATATGGAATGGCATGAACTTGGCCGCCGCGGCACGATCGACAAACAGGTGTTCCTTGAGCAGCTTGGCGTTTGAACGCTCATGCCCCTCGGGCACCCAGCGTTCGTCGCTGAGCATCACATGCACGCGGTCCCAATCGAGCGCCGAGGCGCAAAGGCTGTCAAAGATCGGCCCCGGGGTTGTTCCCCCCGGCACCACAAAGGAGGCCCATGGGTGGATCAACAAACAGTTCTTCAACTCGCTAGCCAATTGATCCGCCAGCCGCATGGCCAGCAGTTCACGGTCGGGATATTCTTGGATCTTCATGAGGCCACCTTTCGCCACACTCGGGTGTCACGGGCCAGCAACTGCACGGCATCCACCGGGCCTTCGCTGCCACTGTCGTAGGTTTTCGGCACTTCGCCACGGGTCTCCCACCCATCAATGATCGGGTCCGTCCACGCCCACGCGGCCTCAACCTCGTCGCCGCGCATAAACAGCGTCTGGTTGCCGCGGATCACATCCATGATCAAACGTTCGTAGGCATCCGTCTGGTCTGCTGCTTCATCGCCGAGCGCGTCCGCAAACGACATATCTAGCGGGACATCAATCAGGCGCATCCCACCTGGCCCCGGCTCCTTGATAGTTACCCCTAGCTTCATGCCCTCGTTGGGTTGCAAGCGGATCGACAGTACGTTGCGATGATCCTCCTGTTCACCAAAGATCGAGTGGTTGAGTTCTTTGAATACCACTACAATTTCGGAACAGCGCGCCTTGAGGCGTTTGCCCGTCCGTAGATAGAAGGGCGTGCCAGCCCACCGCCAGTTGCTGACACCAACCTTCATGGCCACATAGCTTTCGGTGCGGGTACGCGGATCGCCGACTTCTTCGCGGAAACCGGGGCCTTCGGGTCCAGCCTCATATTGTCCCCGGACGATGTGATGCGGTTCCACAGAATCGAGCGCGCGGATGACTTTGAGTTTTTCGTCGCGCACAGCATCTGGGTCAAACTTGCTGGGCGGCTCCATCGCGATCAGGCAAAGAAGTTGCATCAGGTGGTTTTGAACCATGTCCCGCATTGCTCCGGACTTGTCGTAGTACTCTCCACGCCCGCCCACGCCGACGGTTTCGGCCACAGTAATCTGGATGTGATCGACATATTGGCTGTTCCAAAGAGGTTCGAACAGCATGTTGCCAAAGCGCACGGCCATGAGGTTCTGAACCGTTTCCTTGCCCAGATAATGGTCGATCCGGTAAATCTGGCTTTCGTCGAAGTAAGCGGCCAGATCACGATTGAGCTCCTTGGCCGACGCCAGATCGCGCCCAAAGGGTTTTTCAACCACGATCCGGCTGGCATCGTTGGTCAGCCCGTGCTGGTTCAGACGTTCTGCCAGATCGCCAAAGAGGCTGGGTGCAACCGAGAAGTAGAACGCATGTACGCGTCCCGGCTGGATCAACTCTACCAGTTCGAGCCACCCTTTTTCGCCGCGCGCATCGATCGACACATAAGCCATACACGCCAGAAAAGCCTGCAGCTTGTCAGTAGACGCCTTTTCTTCTCCACCAAACTCTTGCACCGCTTCGGCCACGAATGCGCGGTAGCCATCTGCATCCATGCCCGAACGGGCCGCACCTATGACTGTCGCATCGCTAGGCATTTGCCCTGCGCAAAAGCGACGGAATAGACCGGGCAAAATCTTGCGTCGTGCAAGGTCGCCTGTTCCCCCAAAGATCACCAGATCGAAAGGCTCGACCGGAATGACACGCGAAACCATGGCTTGGTACTCCTAAAAAATGTTTGCGCAAACACTATCAGATTCAACAGGGTACTCAACGGTCAAACACGCTGTGCGCCTTATCTGCATCAATGCTTATCACAAAGCTGTCAAAGCGTCAGGAGGAGCCTTTTCCAACCCGCACCCAACTTCTAGGAATGAACGTGTAATGTATCCAATTGACGACAGGACGTTGTCCGATGAAAGACCTCGCCAATCTTGGTAAATTCGAACACCCGGACGTCACGGCCAAGGGCGAGAAACGGGCAAAAGTCGCGCTCAGCAACCCGGAAACGCTGTGGTTCAACACTGGCACGCTTTGCAACATTACTTGCATCAACTGCTATATCGAAAGCTCTCCTACCAATGACGCTCTTGTATATATGAGTGCGGACGAGGTCAGCGACTATCTCGACCAGCTTGAAATGCGTCGGTGGAACGTTCGCGAAATCGGGTTCACGGGCGGTGAACCGTTCATGAACCCGGCCTGTATCGAAATGTTGGAGCGCAGCCTTGCGCGCGGATACGACGTGTTGGTGCTGACCAACGCGATGGCTCCGATGATGCGCCCCACGATGCAGGCGGGAATCAAGGATCTCGTCACCCGCTATGGCAGCAAGATCACATTTCGTGTCAGCCTCGATCACCATGCCCCCGCGGTGCATGACGCCGAACGTGGTGTCGGCGCGTTCGAAAAGTCGATGCGCGGTATGGCATGGCTTGCCTCTGTTGGTGCGCGGATGGCAGTTGCCGGTCGGGTTGAGATGGCTGAAAGCGAAGACGAGGCACGTCAGGGCTATGCCAGCCTTTATGCCTCGCGAGGTTGGGACATCGACGCATTTAACCCCGGATCGACGGTTTTGTTCCCGGAAATGGACGAAGACGTTGAAGTGCCTGAAATTACGACAGAATGTTGGTCGATCCTGAACAAGCGCCCCGAAGCGGTGATGTGTTCATCGTCACGCATGGTGGTCAAACGCAAGGGGGCGGCACGTCCCGCAGTGCTGGCCTGTACACTCTTGCCCTATGATCCACAGTTTGAACTGGGCGCGACGCTGGCCGAGGCCGAAGGCGAGGTTTCGCTAAACCATCCACATTGCGCCAAGTTCTGCGTTCTAGGTGGGGCGTCCTGTTCGGCCTGAACAGAGAAGAGCGCCTTAGTGCACCGTGAACTCTCCGGTCACATTGCGCCATTCCCCGCATGACATCATCTTGCGGTGCGTAAACCGCACCGAATGTAGCGGCCCTTCAATCTCGGCCTTCCAAAAATCGATGAATTTCAGCAAACGCGGATGATCCGGCGCAATGTCATAGTCCTGCCAGACAAAGGTGTTCAGGACATGGGTAAAGTCCGGCATGCGGTAAAAGATTTCAGCCGTCGTCAGCCCATAACCCTTCAACATCAGTTCGGTTTCATTTTGCTCCATTTTGCACCTCTGTTTTCTTTTCTGCGTTCAGTTGAGCGCGACAAAGATTAATAAGCAACAAAAACAATATTTTAGCAGCCTATTGCCAAGACTGCTAACAGCGCGTGCGCTCAGGCGTTGCACATTATCTGTGCTTTCTGATAGGTTGTTCCCCAAGATGTAGAGTGACGCAAAGATTGGGCAGAACCACGTGACCGACACGCCGCAACCCCCTGATAATGATGATGAAATGACGCCAGAACGGCCCAGCTATGATGGACCCTCAGTGTCCATCGAGCACGAGATGCGCACGTCCTATCTGGACTATGCGATGTCGGTCATTGTCAGCCGCGCGATTCCGGATTTGCGTGATGGCCTAAAACCTGTGCACCGCCGCATCCTGTATGCGATGTTCGAGACCGGAAATTCCCACGACAAATCCTATCGCAAGTCGGCTCGCCCTGTTGGCGACGTCATGGGGAAATACCACCCCCATGGGGATTCCGCGATTTACGACGCGCTGGTGCGCATGGCGCAGGATTTCTCGATGTCCCTGCCGTTGCTGGATGGTCAGGGCAACTTTGGTTCGATGGACGGCGATAACCCGGCGGCTATGCGCTATACCGAAGTACGCATGGACAAGCCTGCCGCTTATGTTCTGGCCGATATCGACAAGGATACAGTCGATTTTCAGGACAACTATGACGGCAAAGACCGTGAACCAACCGTCCTGCCCGCCCGCTTTCCCAATATGCTGGTCAATGGCGCTGGCGGTATTGCAGTGGGCATGGCAACCAACATCCCGCCCCACAACTTGGGCGAAGTCGTTGATGCGTGCCTTGCACTGATCGAAGACCCGGATTTGTCCTCTGAACAGCTGATCGACTACATCCCCGGCCCGGACTTTCCGACGGGCGGCATCCTTCTGGGCCGCTCTGGCGCAAGAAAGGCCTATCTCGAGGGACGCGGCAGCGTCATCATCCGCTCAAAGACACGTGTCGAAGAGATTAGGAAAGACCGTTACGCCATTGTTATTGATGAGATTCCCTATCAGGTGAACAAGGCCACGATGATCGAACGGATCGCAGAGGCCGCGCGCGACAAAAAGATCGAGGGCATCGCCCACGTCCAGGACGAATCTGACCGCAATGGTGTGCGCGTTGTCGTTGAATTGAAACGAGATGCAACGGCAGAAGTGGTTTTGAACCAGTTGTTCCGCTTTACGCCCATGCAGGTCTATTTCGGCTGCAACATGCTGGCACTGAACGGCGGACGCCCAGAACAACTCACTTTGCGCCGCTTCCTGACCTCGTTCATCGATTTCCGCGAAGAAGTCGTTGCGCGCCGCACTGCGTTTGAGTTGCGCAAGGCACGCGAGCGCAGTCACATCCTGTGTGGTCTGGCCGTTGCCGTCACCAATATCGACGAAGTTGTCGCCACGATCCGCTCCTCCGCTGACGCCGCCGAGGCGCGCGCGAAGCTGATGGAGCGCCGCTGGCCGGCCAACGACATCCTGACCTATATCGCGTTGATCGACGATCCGACCCATACCGCGAACGAGGACGGCACCTATAACCTGTCCGAAACCCAAGCCCGCGCCATTTTGGAACTGCGCCTGCAACGCCTCACTCAGATTGGCGTAAAAGAAGTTACGGACGAACTGGAAGAACTGGCGGCCAAGATCAAGGAATACCTCGAAATCCTTGGCAGCCGCGAGCGGATCATGGCGATCATCGCCGCTGAGCTCTCTGAAACCAAAGAATTGTTTGCCGTTCCCCGCCGCACCGAGATTGTCGACTGGTCCGGCGACATGGAAGATGAGGACCTGATCGAGCGCGAGGATATGGTCGTGACCGTCACCTCGGGCGGCTACATCAAGCGCACCCCTCTGGCTGATTTCCGCAGTCAAAAGCGCGGCGGCAAGGGCGTCAGCGGCATGCAGACCAAAGAAGAGGACGTGATCACCACCCTCTTTGTTGCGAACACACACACGCAACTGTTGTTCTTCACGACAGACGGGATGGTCTACAAGCTCAAGACATGGCGCCTGCCGCAAGGTGGTCGCACATCCAAAGGCAAGGCGATCGTCAATATCCTTCCCATCCCTACGGGCGTCAGCATTGCAGCCATCATGCCAGTGGATCGCGATGAAAAGGAATGGGACGACCTGCAGGTTGTCTTTGCCACATCCGCCGGAACGGTGCGACGCAACAAGTTGTCGGATTTCACCAATGTGAAGTCCAATGGCAAGATCGCGATGAAGTTCGAAGATGAGCACGCCGACACGACGCTGATCAATGCACGCATCGCCTCAAACGACGACGATGTGATGCTGATCACTAATTCGGGCCGGGCGATCCGTTTTCCGGCCACCGACGTGCGTGTGTTCAACTCGCGCAGTTCGGTCGGGGTGCGCGGGGTCAAGTTGTCCGGGTCGGACAAAGTGGTTTCCATGTCGATCATCCGCCACTTTGATGCGACCAGCGACGAGCGTGCTGCGTATCTAAAAATGCGCAGGGCAGTTGCGGGCTTGGCGGATGATGTTGATGTATCAGATGAGGAAGAAACGGATGCAAATGCGACCATTGATCCGGCACGCTATGCAGAGATGTCGGCGGCCGAAAACCTGATCCTGACCGTCACGGCTAAAGGCTCTGGCAAACTGTCGTCCAGCCATGACTATCCAGTGCGTGGACGCGGCGGCATGGGCGTTGCAGCCATGGACAAGGCCATGCGTGGTGGCCAGATCGTGGCGTCGTTCCCTGTCGAAATGGACGATCAGATCATGCTTGCCACGTCAAAGGGCCAGTCCATTCGAGTACCGATCGAAGGCATCAGCTTCCGCTCGCGCAGCGCCGGAGGCGTCAAGGTGTTTGACACTGGCAAGGGCGAAGAAGTTGTCAGCGTGGCCTGGATCGCAGACCAAGGCGAAGACGATGGGGACGCCGAGTAACCCAAACAGGCCAAGTTGACCGTGTCAGATCCTTTAGTGGCCTTGCCTCTGCATTTCTGTTCGCTTCTTCCCAACGTGCGTTTCACGCGTGAGCTTTCCGCCCGACTGTAACCATTCATTTTCATTTGCAGATGCCTTGCAGTTCAGTCGTGGCAACGGCCCAAGACTATGCCAAAGTAGGCACTGCAAATGGAAAGATGTGCAGTCTGCCTGCAGTCGCAGATCGGTCACCTCAGACCGAAACCGTGCTTGGCACTACAACGCGTAAATGCCGCTGAACTTGTCTTTGAGATAAGTCAGCAATGGCGCTGGGTCGGGTGCCTGCCCACACGCACGTGTAATCACGTCACGCGGCTCGTACAGTCCACCGTGCCGTTGCAAGTTTTCCTGTAGCCAACCCGTTGCTGCCGACGTATCCCCCTGCTCCAGTTGTTCGTCCAGATCTGGCACGGACGCGCGCAGCGCCTCATTCAGACACCCTGCGTAGACATTGCCAAGACTGTAGGTCGGGAAATACCCGAAAAGGCCTTCGGACCAATGCACATCCTGAAGGACACCGTTGGACGGCTTGTCGACTTGATATCCAAAATCAGCTGCGAAGCGATCATTCCAAGCGGCTTCCAGGTCATCCACCCCCAAATCACCTGACATCAAAGCGCGTTCCAGATCAAAACGCAGCAGAACGTGCAAATTGTACTGCACTTCGTCCGCTTCCGTGCGGATGTATCCGTTCGAAACGCGATTTACAGCCGCATAAAACCCGTCTTCATCTGCAATCCCAAAATCGCCAAACGCGTCTCGCATCTGCCCAAACAGCCACCCGGTAAAGGCGCGGCTCCGTCCCAACTGGTTTTCATAAATCCTGCTTTGGCTTTCATGTACGCCCATAGACACGCCTTGGCCCAATGGGGTCAGCAAGTAATTGCGGTCGATGTTCTGTTCATAACAGGCATGCCCCACCTCATGGATGGTCGAGTAGAAGCAATTGAAAGGGTCGTTTGCATTGGTGCGTGTGGTGATCCGCACATCAAGACCGGAGCCGGACGAAAACGGGTGCACTGCCTTGTCGATGCGCCCGTTTTTGGTGTCGTAACCAAAGGCGCGTGCAAGCGTTTCACTCAGGCGCAGTTGCGCCGCTTCGTCGAATGGCCCGCTCACGCCAGCAGGTTCGGCGCGTTCAAGGATGGCAGCGCGCAAGTCGGCCAGTTCAGGACGCAAAGCACCGAACATAGCGTCCAGATCGGCAGCCGTCGTTCCGGGTTCATAGTCTGCAAGCATAGCTTCATAGATATCACCGCCTGCCGCAAGGGCCGCTCCTTCTCCACGTTTGAGGTCGATTACTTCGCTCAAGGCGGGCAGAAAGGCGGCAACATCGTCATTTGCCCGCGCCTCAGCCCAAACTCCATGCGCAAGCGACGTCTGGCGGGCCAAGGCCGCCGCCAAATCGGCAGGTACCTTGCTGGCACGCTCGAAATTACGCCGGATCTCGCGCAGTTGCGCCTGCCCTACAGCGTCCAGAGTCGCCGCATCGATACCTGCCAACCAATCGCCGACGCGAGGGTCTGTGCGGCGGGCATGAAGCACTTTTTCGATGGCTGCCATCTCTTCGCCCCGCTGGTCGCGCGCGCCGTGGGGCATCATGGTCTCCTGATCCCAACCGAGCCGCCCGGCAATCTGCCCAAGCGCCTGCGTGTCATGTTCAAAAGCCATCAGGTCAGCGTAAGCGGTCATGCGGTGTTTCCTCTGAGAGATGTGGCAAGCGGATAGGCCGCCAGGAACCGGGCTCGCAAGATCAGCGCCCACAGCACCACGGCCAAGAATTGGTGCAGGATAGCGACCTGCCAAGGTGCTCCGTACAAGACAGTCACAATCCCAAGCGCAATTTGCAGCGCCATCGCCGCCATTACCGCGTTGAACGCAAACCGCGTATTTGGGTGCGCCGATCGCCGCCCGCGCATCCACACAACCACGGCAAAGATCGCCAACAGATAACCCGACACGCGGTGAACGAACTGCACCAGCCCCGGGCTTTCAAACAGGTTGCGCCACCACGGCTCAAAGATGAACGCAGAGGCCGGAAACACCTGCCCTCCCATCAAGGGCCAGTCGGTATAGCTGCGCCCGGCATCAATCCCAGCCACCAGCGCCCCAATCAGGATTTGCAGGAACGCAAAGTGCATAAGGCCCGTAGACATCGAAAACAGCTTGGCCTCCTTATCCCGGCGCGCCTGCATCAAGTCCCGCTCAGCCCGGCCCATGTGGTAGATGTACCACGCAAGCAGGCCCAGAATGACAAAAGCGAGGCCCAGATGCGTCGCGAGGCGATAGCTCGCAACATCCACCATGCCTTCGCCAGACGTCACGCCGCTGGCAACCATCCACCAGCCAATGGCACCTTGCAGTCCGCCCAGCACACCCAGCCCCAGCAGCGACGGTGTCCAACCAGTGGGTATCTTGCGGCGCAATAGGAACCAAAAGAATCCGATGGCCCAGACCACTCCAATGACCCGACCCAATTGTCGATGGCCCCATTCCCACCAGTAAATCACTTTAAAATCGGAGAGTTCCATCCAGCTGTTCTGGATGCGAAATTCATCGATCACCTGATATTTGGCGAACTCAGAATCCCACTCCGCTGCCGACATGGGCGGGATCGCTCCGGTAAAGGGACGCCATTCCGTGATCGACAGCCCACTGTCCGTCAACCGGGTCAATCCACCCACGGCGATCATCAGCACGACCAGCGTGAACAACATCATCAGCCACACGCGGATCGCACCGCGCGCGCCCCCACGTCCGCGATCGATCACGCCAGTTTCCACGACCTGCTTTTCGGTCGTTCCAACCTCTTCAAAAATGCTGCGATTCTTCGCCATGCATAGTCCTTACGTCTCTCGTTCGCCGCGCAACGTAAGGTCGCGACCCACAGACGTCCAGCGTCAGCGCGTCCGCGCCCAGCGGACCATCTGACGCAGTGTGCCGTGCAGGGTCTGCACATCCGCACGGGTTAGCGGCATGCGGCTCCACATGTTGCGCAGATTAACCTTCATACTGGCAGCCTTGTGGTCAGGAAAGAAAAAACCCGCCTCTTCCAGCCGCTCTTCAAAATGACGTGCAAGATGCTCGACCTCATCACCCGTCGCCCAGTCTGTTCCGGCCATTTCAGTGGTGACCGCCGTCACGGCCCCGGCGGCGCGCATCCATTCATAACCCACAAGCAGCACGCATTGTGCAAGGTTCAAGGATGGGAATTCAGGATTCACCGGGACAGAGATCAGCGCGTTGGCCTGCGCGATGTCCTCGTTTTCCAGACCAGAGCGTTCCGGGCCAAACAAAACAGCCACATGCTGTCCCTCTGCAATGCGCGCGGCTGCGTCTTGCATGGCCGCCTCTGGGCTGAGAACAGACTTGGTCAGATCCCGTTGACGTGCTGTTGTTGCATAGACGTAGGTGCAGTCGCTTAGCGATCCTGCCAGATCATCATGTACCGTCGCTGCGTCCAGAACCCGACCCGCGCCACTGGCCATTGCGACGGCCGCCGGATTTGGCCACCCGTCGCGTGGCGCCACAATGCGCATCCGGTCCACGCCGAAATTCAGCATCGCGCGGGCCGCAGCCCCAATGTTTTCGCCCATCTGGGGCCGTGTAAGCACAAAGGTTGGTGTCATGGCGCGCATCTACCGCGACCAAAGCCGGGCGTGCAATCCCTTCATCTCGCCAAATAAACACCTGACGGAGGCATAAAAGTTTTCTTCTGCACATCAATCCGCTAGAGAACGCCCAAAGCAAAAGGACGACCAAGATGAGTGAGCCCGAGCAAGGCCCGGAACAGCCGCAGCTGTACCTGCTGACCCCGCCGACATTCGACCTGTCGACATTTCCCGATCAATTGGCCGCCCTTCTCGATGCACATGACATCGCCTGCATGCGATTGTCGCTAGCCACCCATGACGAAGACCGCATTGCCCGCGCAGCAGACGCATGTCGCGCGGTGGCGCATGCACGTGATGTTGCCATCGTTGTTGCCGATCATGCAGGTCTGGCCGAGCGGTTGGGCCTTGATGGCGTTCATCTGTCGAGCGCCAAGCAGTCCGCCCGCGATGCCCGTAAGGCGCTTGGTCCTGACGCCATCGTCGGCAGCTATTGCGGGGCGTCCCGCCATGACGGACTGACTGCAGGTGAGGCTGGCGCAGATTACGTGGCGTTTGGTCCCATCACGCCATTTGGCGATATCACCGCGGCAGAAGATGACCTGTTTCAGTGGTGGTCAGATGTGGTCGAAGTCCCTGTGGTGGCAGAGGGTGGTTTGAATACAGAAAGCATCGCCCGCCTTGCCCCGATTACGGATTTCTTTGCCATCGGCGAAGAAATCTGGAGCGCGGATGATCCGGTTGCCGCCTTTGCGGCTCTGACTGCACCGATCGCGTAAGGCGAAGGCGTCCCCCGCCCCCTTGATTACAAAAGCGTCCGCTCGATCACCCAATAAACCGCAATAACTGCGATAATAAGTGAACCAGTCATGGACCAGGCTCGGAACATGACAGGGTATTCCGCCACCAGTTCTTCAACACCTGTCAGCCGCGCTGCCACAGCAGCCCGGCACCCAAGCCAAAGCGCAGTTGCCGCCATCGCAATCACTGCCAATTGCCCAAGTTCGACCCCAACGTTGAACCCGATAAGAGCAGGAATGAACTGTCCCTCTGGCAGGCCAAACTCGCCCAACACCGAGGCGAAACCGAGCCCATGGAGCAGGCCAAATCCAAAAACAACTGCCGGTCGCCAAGGGGTAAGCCCGCGCGAAAAGATGTTTTCAACAGCAACATATACAATGGAGGCCGCGATCAGAGGCTCAACGATACCGCCCGGTACGCTGACATGGCCCAAGGCCCCCAGCGCGAGTGTTACCGTATGCGCCAGCGTAAAGGCTGACACCTGCCACAGCAGTGGGCCAACCTGCGTGGACAGGAAAAACAAGCCCAGCACGAACAGGATGTGATCCAGACCCTTGGGCAAGATGTGGTCAAAGCCGACCGGGATGTATGTACCGAAGGCCTGCCAGCCAGTTGCTTCGTCTCCGCCTGCCAGAGAGATGGGCCCGGACGTGGCACCGCCGTCGATCAAGCCAGTGTAGGGGTCATCAACTCCCTGCTGGCGTACGACCAGATCGCCAGCGCCCTCCGGCCATGTGACTTCTATCGCGGACACACCTTCCGGTAATGTTGCCGTGACGACCATATCTGAGATGCGCGGCAATTCGCCGTCCGTCACATCGGGCACCACCACACTGTCCAGTGTTAGCAATAATTGAACGCCCCCGGCGCTCAACAACGGTGTTGCATCCCATGTCCCGATCAAGTCAGGCGCACGGGCGGCGATATCTGCATTAGAAAGCGCGCGTAATGCATCGTAACCACTTGCGTTTTCCGCCTCATCCGTATCTTCCACCTCGTCCAGATTGATGCCGGACAATTGCGCTTCGATGTTCACGCGCATCTCAAATGTCACTGACCCATCCGCCACCGTCAGGTCGGCAATGGTGGGCACAACTTCGTGAGCACTCGCCATACTGACACACAGCAAAGCCCAAAGGCTTGACATCACCCCCCAAAGCCGCAGCTTTCTGGCAATACTGAACAAGGCTGATGTCATGAAACTCTCCCGATTTGTGCTGACCTTCTGGTGCGCGATTTTCGCAAGCAGTGCAACTGCGCATGAGTTCTGGATCGAAGCAGACAGGTATCAAGTCGCCTCCGGCGAAAATATCGTTGCAAACCTAAAGAACGGCCAAGTTTTTGAAGGCACGACGCTGTCCTATTTCACCCGCAGCTTTTCACGTTTTGACGTGATCCAGGGCAGCAAAGGGGCCAATGTGCAGGGCCGCATGGGCGATCGACCGGCATTTGATCAACCCGCGCCGGGCGAAGGTCTGGTCACCATCGTACACGAAACCACTCCCTCCTTTGTGAATTACAAAGAGTGGGACAAGTTTCAAAAATTTGCAGATCACAAGGATTTCCCCGACATGGCCGCGCGCCACAGCGCAAATGGCTTTCCTCCGCCACCCTTTAAGGAACGCTATACACGCCACGCCAAGGCGCTGATCGGTGTGGGTGACGGTAAAGGAACGGACCAGGCGCTTGGACTCAAAACCGAGTTCGTAGCACTCACTAATCCGTACGCACCCGGTTTTGACGGTCAAATGCGGGTGCTGGTGCTTTATCTTGGTACCCCGCGCGCTGACGCTCAGGTCGAAGTGTTTGATCGCGCGCCGTCGGGTGAGGTGCAGGTCAGTCTGCATCGCACCGACCAGAACGGCCGGGCGACAATTTCTGTTCAACCCGGTCACGACTACCTGTTTGATGCAGTCGTACTCGAGCCGATCTTGAACGATAATGCGGCGGTCTGGGACACGTTCTGGGCGGCCCTCACCTTCGGTATGCCAGCGCGCTAGTTCGGCTTGCCTCTGAGCGCACACAGCGGCACAAGGGTCGCATGAGCAAAGCCGCTGACATCCTTTGTATCGGATCGGTCCTGTGGGACATGATCGCCCGCGCTCCTGTCGCCATGCGCGTCGGGTCAGATAATGCGGGTCGCATTGAGCGTATTCCCGGCGGTGTTGCTCTGAACATCGCAATGACATTGGCACGTACCGGCTTGACCCCTGCCCTGTTATCCGCTGTTGGACGCGACGCGGCGGGAGACGAACTGATTGCTGCCTGCCAGGCGCGCGGCCTGATCACCGACCTTGTCCACCGATCCGAAGACCTGCCAACAGATCAGTATATGGCCATCGAAGGCGCCAATGGGCTGATCGCTGCCGTGGCTGACGCCCATTCTCTTGAAAGCGCCGGCGACCAGATCCTAAGCCCCCTCATCGATGGCAGGCTAGCAACGCAGGACGCGCCCTACATGGGCCTTGTTGCGCTGGACGGGAACCTGACCGTGGACTTGCTTACCGAGATCGCCACCAGTCCAATCCTTGTCGGTGCGGACCTGCGCATCGCGCCCGCATCCCCGGGCAAAGCGGACCGGCTGGCCCCGTTTTTGGCTCACAAACGCGGCACACTCTATGTGAACCTCGAAGAGGCCAGGACACTATGCGACCGCGTCTTAACCAACTCCCACGACGCCGCCGAGGCGATGCTGGATGCAGGCGCTCAGCGCGTGCTGGTCACGGATGGTGGCAGCAAGGCGACTGAGGGCTCCCGCGACGGGCTGATCTCTCAAATACCACCCAAGGCCGATGTGACCCGTGTCACCGGCGCGGGCGATACCTTCATGGCCGCCCACATCGCAGCCGAAGTGCGCGGAGCGTCGCGTGAAATGTCCCTCATGCGCGCTCTAGAGGCCGCTTCAATCTATGTTTCGGGAAAAACACCCATATGATTTCTTTGACCCGCCCGCCCGCCGTGGCCGCCGCTCAGGCGGCAGGCACGCCACTTGTGGCGCTGGAAAGCACCATCATCACCCACGGAATGCCTTATCCTCAAAACCTTGAGGTTGCCCGGCAGGTCGAAGCGGACGTCCGCGCGCACGGGGCTGAACCCGCCACCATGGCGGTAATTGAAGGCATGTTGCACGTTGGTCTGGACGATGGACAGCTGGAAACGCTGGCACAGGCCCGCAATGTCGCCAAACTGTCGCGCGCGGATATGGCCGCGTGTATCGCCACAGGGGGGACAGGCGCGACCACGGTCGCCGCAACTATGATCGCCGCACGGCTTGCCGGGATCGAAGTGTTTGCCACAGGCGGCATCGGCGGCGTCCACAAAGGCGCCGAAGGCACGTTTGATATCTCGGCCGATTTGCTGGAACTGGCCCAGACCCCGGTCACTGTCATTGCAGCCGGCGCCAAAGCGATCCTCGATATCCCAAAGACCCTCGAAGTGCTGGAAACCCAAGGCGTGCCTGTCATTGCTTATGGCCAGGACGACATGCCCGCTTTCTGGTCGCGTAGCGCCGGTATCGCAGCGCCCTTGCGCATGGACAGCGCGAAAAGCATCGCAAAGGCACACGCCACGCGTCGCGAAATGAAGATTCCCGGCGGGCAACTGGTGGCCAACCCAATCCCACCCGAGGCAGAGATTGACCGCGCCACCCTTGCCCCCATCATCGCGCAAGCGGCACAGGATGCGGATACCCATGGCATCAAAGGCAAGGCGGTTACTCCATACCTGTTGCAACGCATTTTCGAACTGACGGACGGGCGATCACTCATCGCCAATATCGCACTGGTACGCAACAACGCGCGACTTGGCGCCGAAATTGCCACGCATTTGAGCAACATGACCCGTAATGCCTGATCCACAGGCACAAAGCCGGGGTGAAGCCATTGTAGTGCCCTCTACCTTCCCCTACGTATCCCACGAACCAGTCGCGGGACGCATATGAATACCCCTTTCGATCCTGAAAAACCGCGCCGCCCCGGTCTGTTGTCCAGATTGCGGGCATCGTTTCTGACTGGATTGGTGGTTATCGCTCCCGTCGGCCTGACGATCTGGTTGATCTGGACAGTGATCGGATGGATCGACGGCTTTGTCTGGCCGCTGGTGCCAAATGTTTGGCAGCCGGATTCGATTGTTAACTACTGGCTCGGCAACCCGCGGATGATCAATCAGGACGGCGTGATCATTCCCAACCCGGACTGGATACGCGTCAACGTGCGTGGCGTTGGTGTTATCGTCTTTTTGCTGTTCACCATTTTTATCGGTTGGATCGCCAAAGGCTATATCGGACGATCGCTGATCCGATGGGCCGAAAGCCTGGTGGAGCGCACGCCAGTGGTGCGTTCGATCTATTCGGGCATCAAACAAATCTCGGAAACGGTGTTTGCGCAGTCCGAAAGGTCCTTCGAAAAAGCGTGCCTGATCGAGTATCCACGCAAAGGCATCTGGGCTATCGGCTTTATCTCAACGACCGCCAAAGGCGAGGTGAGCGAGCGCGCTGGTAATACAGGTGAGCTGCGCAGCATCTTTGTGCCCACGACACCGAACCCGACCTCCGGGTTTTTGCTGTTCTTCCCTGCCGAAGACGTGATCGAACTGGATATGAGTGTCGAGGATGCGGCCAAACTGGTGATCTCGGCGGGACTCGTTTATCCGAATGGCAAAGACCCGACGCAACCGCCCAAGTAAGTTCCGTGTGACCGACGACAATATTCGTCGGCGGCTTCAGGTTCGGGATCGATATCACATCGTTTTTTGGGCAACGTCGTTTTCGACGACACAAAAGCGAACAAAAAAAACGCCAGCACGAAGCTGGCGTTAAGTTATTGAGGCAGGTTTCATACAGGCAAGAAACCTATCGAGCAGTGACTTCGTTATAAGCAAATGCGCTCAAAGAGTCCAAGCTAAAAGTTTGATAATGCGTAAAGGTCCAACGCTCGCTATTGTTAACAAAACAAGGGCAATTGAGGATTGTTTACGATATGGGCCGGGATTATTTCCAATTTGAGAAGGTGCGTTTGATCGCATTTGGCGCGATTCTGTTAACCTTTGTGTCAGGTACGACGCAGACACAAGCAGAGCCAAGCCATGGCATAGCTATGTATGGGGCGCCTGCCCTACCACCGGATTTTGTGTCTCTTCCGCACGCGAATCCCGATGCGCCAAAAAGCGGCGCGATCACGCTGGCCAACACCGGCAGCTTTGATTCGCTCAATCCCTACATTCAGAAGGGCAACGTGCCGTGGCAGCTACGTTTTTTGACCCACGAATCCCTGATGGGGCGCAACCGCAACGAACCTTTTGCTCTCTACGGAGTACTCGCCGAATCAATTGAGGTGCCGGACGATCGCTCTTGGGTGGAGTTCACCCTGCGCCCCGAGGCGCGATTCTCTGATGGCAGCCCGGTGACGGTCGAAGATGTGATCTGGTCCTATGAAACGCTTGGGACCGAAGGGCATGGACGCTACCGCAGTCTCTGGACCCAGATCGAAACTCTTGAGCAGATTGGACCGGCCACCGTCCGCTTTACCTTCAACACCGAGAATCGCGAACTGGCCCTGCTGGCCGGCATGCGTCCGATTCTGCAAAAGGCGCAGTGGGAAGGGAAATCCTTCGCCGACGCTGCCCTTGGCGATATCCCGATCGGCAGCGGACCTTACGTGATCAGCGATTATGAGGCGGCCCGAAACGTTGTCCTGACACGCAATCCTGACTATTGGGGCGCCGATCTAAACTTTATGCGCGGCACCTTCAATTTTGACCAAATCACCATCGACTTTTATGGCGATGGCGATGTGGTGTTTGAAGCATTCAAAGCCGGCGACGTGTCTGCTGTGCGCGAGTTCAACGCTGATGCCTGGGCCAACCAGTACAGTTTCCCCCGTGTCGAATCTGGCGCCGTCGTGAAGTCAGAAATCAAGCACCAAAAGCCGTCCGGCATCACCGGCTTTGTCATGAATACAAGACGGACACCGTTTGATGACTGGCGTGTGCGCGAAGCTCTGATCACAGCATTCAACTTTGAATACATCAACGACACCCTCACAGGCGGCGCGCAACCACGCATCACCTCCTACTTTTCCAATTCGCCACTTGCGATGGAACCGGGACCAGCCAAGGGCGAAGTCGCCGCTCTGCTCGCGCCGTTCAACGGCAAACTGTTGCCCGGTGTGATGGAGGGATATGCCCTGCCCGAGAGTGACGGTACTTTGCGCAACCGCGCTGGTTTGCGCCGTGCTCTTGGCCTGATGGAAGAAGCCGGGTGGACCACCCAAAACGGCAAATTGCGCAATGCCGATGGGGAGGCCATGGCATTTACCATCCTGCTGGATCAGCAGCGCAGTGAAGACCGGGCAATTGCGGATCTCTACACCCAAGCGCTCGAAGGAATGGGAATTGACGTGACGACTGAATTGGTGGACGGCGCGCAATTCACGGCCCGTACCACCACCTATGACTTCGACATGACCTATCATCGCCGCGCCATGTCACTGAGCCCCGGAAACGAACAGTTTTTCTACTGGGGATCTGAGGCGGCGGATCAGGAGGGCTCGCGGAACCTCATGGGAGCCAAAGACCCGGCCATTGACGCAATGATCACCGCTATGCTCACAGCCCGCAGCGCGGAAGAGAGCGTTGCTGCAACCCGAGCCCTAGACCGTCTTCTGATCGCGGGCCGTTATGTGGTGCCATTCTGGCAGTTTACAACAGGCCGCATCGCGCATGTTCAAGAAATGAAACATCCTGACGTCATCCCGATCTACGGCGATGGACCAGACTGGATGCCACAGTTTTGGTGGTACCAAGAGTAGTCCCAAGTTGCTGCAACTTGGTCGCCGAAGGCAATAACATGGCGATACCGATGATCAGTTTTATCGGCTCGGACAACGTTGGATTGGCCCATCAAGGCGGAAAGGGCGCTATCGCTGTGCATGGTCAATTCGACCAGTTCTTCTTGGACTTCGGGGGCTTAAACTATTCCCCGAAGCCAACGGCGCTCCACAGTAGAGAGGTGTACAGGTTTCCCACCAGTCATAGTTTTGCAAACCCTGCCGTCGCAGCCACGAGCAGATATTCCCACACGATTGCAGGCATTTACCCCCGCTACCCCATGCATTTACCATTGACTGGTGGCGGCATGGCCACCTTCTCGCATAGGTTGTTTGCAAAGTTTTTCGCGCGATAAAGCTTGATCGCGAGGCCATTTACAATACAGTCACCCGCGGGGTGGATGTCTGACGTGCGTAAAAGACCTGCTACGTCACTGCTATGGCCTTTGATAGGGCCAGACCTAGACCTTACGGGGGTACGCATGAATTGGAATGATCTGACCCAAAATTGGGCGGCGAGCTATAATGCCTTGTGCAACGAGTTCCCGAACCTTGAACCAAGCGCAATGCCATTTTTGAAAGCGGACCAGGACCGTTTCGAAAGCTATCTGGCCGCGACGCACGATATGTCCCTCAAAGAAGCGCAAGACGCCTTTGATGCCTACCTGACGCGCCAAACTTCCAAGGAACGGCACACAGCCTGATCATCAGGCCAGCGATGTCACCCAAAGGATCAGCGCGTCGTCGTCGCTGGTAGAAACCACATTGTGGCCCATTGTGGCGTCGTAGTACGCACTATCACCGCGCCGCATTTCCACCGGTTCATAAAACTCGGTATAAAGCCGGATCACACCCGTCAGCACGTATAAGAACTCTTCTCCGTCGTGCCGCACCCAGCCATCGAATTCATCCATGGTGCGGGCCCGCACGCGCGCGCGGTAGGGCAACATGGTTTTCTTGGTAAGGGCTTCGGCAAGCAGTTCATGCTCATAGGTCACTGTCGCTTGTGCATTGCCCTCGCCCGAGCGGGTCATCACCATCCGCCCGTTGATCTGCCCTTTTTCCGGAGGCGTGAACAACTGAGGGACCGAAATCTCCAGTCCCACAGCAAGCTTTTTCAGCGCTTCATAGGTGGGTGACATCTGCCCGTTTTCGATCTTGGATAAGGTAGAGCGTGCTAGTCCCGCCTGCCCCGCCGCCTGTTCGAGGGTCCAGTCTCGCGCTTTGCGCAACTCCCGCACCCGCGCACCCAGATCCAGTGGCTCAGGCATCTCTTCGCCCCCAGTGGAACGCGCAATTTCGATCAGCGATTTAGGGTCTTTTCCGGTCATGACGTTCTCTATATAGGTCGCCGCCGTCACGCTTGCAACGCCGGCCTCCAGACCTTAGCGCTAAGGGTATGCTAAGCGTCACAACCCCCAAGCCTTTTCCTGCCTGCCCAAGCCCGTTCAACATGGCGGCGTATGTTCTGGCACGTGCTGAAGCCTTGCCAGACAAGGTGGCAGTAGCGGTCGTCTCCGAAAAAAGCGTTGAGCGACTGACATATGCCGAGCTGGTCGCCGCAGTCCGCGGCACCGGGGCTGGTTTTTTACAGGCAGGATGTAAGCCCGGAGACAAAATTCTGCTGCGTCTGGGCAATACCATCGACTTTCCAATTGCCTATCTAGGCGCCTTAGCCGTCGGGCTTGTCCCAATTCCGACCTCGGCCGCGCTCAGCAAGAACGAAGTCGCGCTGATTGTCGCGCAGATGCAGCCCCGTATCATTCTGCGCGATCCTGATGTTGCTTCAGCATCCGGCGCGCCTGAAATCGGCTTGGCTACATTGCGTGCCATGCGCGCGCACCCTCCTGCTCCGTGGAATATGGGGCATCCCGACCGGCTGGGATACATCGTTTACACGTCAGGGACATCCGGCGCACCGCGTGCCGTGGCGCATGCCCATCGTGCAATCTGGGCCCGCCGAATGATGCATCAAGGCTGGTACGGCCTAAGGCAGGACGATGTGTTGATGCATGCAGGGGCGTTCAACTGGACGTACACACTCGGCACCGGTCTGATGGACCCGTGGAGTGTCAGTGGGACTGCACTGATCCCCGCACCCGGCACGCCACCAGAAGCGCTCAGCGGGTTGTTGGCCTGTCACAAAGGTACCTTGTTTGCCGCAGCACCGGGCGTCTATCGGCAGATGTTGGCACGCGGCCCTTTGCACACCCTGCCCGACCTGCGCCATGCCCTTAGCGCTGGTGAAAAGCTGCCCTCTGCGACTCAAGAGGCATGGCAGGCCGAAACCGGCACCCAAATCTATGAAGCATACGGGTTGTCAGAGTGTTCCACTTTCATCTCGTCAAACCCGGAAGCTCCGTGTGCCACGGAGGCGCTTGGGCGTCCTCAACCCGGACGCTGTGTGGCCATCATTGGGGCGCAAGGGCCTGTTCCAGTAGGTGATACCGGGGTCATTTCAGTGCACCAAAGCGATCCGGGCCTTATGATCGGCTATCTTGGTCACCCGGCTGAAACACAGGCAAAATTTAAGGATGATTGGTTCCTCACCGGGGATCTGGGCCGCATGAGCGCGGATGGGCAGATCCACTACCTTGGGCGCGATGACGACATGATGAACGCGGGCGGGTATCGCGTCTCTCCAATTGAGGTTGAGGCGGTCGTCTCCTCAGCACCGGGCGTGACTTCAGCAGGAGCGGCAGAGGTTGAAGTCAAACCAGGCGCACGTGTGATCGTCGCTTTTTATTCAAGCGCGGCCCCACTGGACGAAGACGCCTTGCGCACATATGTGGAGCCCAATCTAGCAACATACAAACAGCCCCGTGCCTATATCCGGGTCGAACAAATGCCGATGAGCGCCAATGGCAAAATCCTGCGCCGCCGCCTGCACCTGTTCTGGCCCAAGAATACGAAAGCTCGCTGACATGACCGAAACTACTGACGGCCCCATCAAACTCGACATCATGTCAGATCCGATCTGCCCGTGGTGCTATATCGGCAAGGCACATCTGGACCGTGCGCTGGCAGCACACCCGGATCATCCGTTCGTCATTGAATGGCACCCATTCCAGTTGAACCCGGACATGCCCGAAGGCGGCATGGATCGCCGTGCATATCTTGAAGGCAAATTCGGCGGCAAGGAAGGGGCTGTACGCGCCTATGCTCCGGTGGTGGAAAACGCGGCCAAGGCCGGGCTCAAGATCGACTTTGAGGGGATGGAGCGCACCCCGAACACACTGGACGCGCACCGCCTGATCCACTGGGCCGGGATCGAGGGCAAACAAACCGCTGCCGTATCGGCCCTGTTCAAGGCCTATTTTGTAGACGCCCGCGATATTGGCGATCACGAAGTGCTGGCGGACATCGCAGACAGCATTGAAATGGACGCTGCCGTCGTCACCCGCCTGCTCGCGTCGGATGCAGATCGCGCAAACATTGCTGCCCGCGATACTCACAGCCGGAATATGGGCATCAACTCGGTGCCAACGTTCATTGTGGCAGGTAAACAAGCGGTGCCCGGGGCCCAGCCGCCCGAACTTTGGGCACAAGTCATTGATGAGCTGCGTGCAGGCGCTGCCTGACCAAACGTAAACACGTCTAAGTTACATATTTTATGGAAATTGCAACTTTAAGGCGTTGCACCTCGCGCACCCATCGCCCAAAGTGACGCTAACTAGCGTCCACTATTCTGGAGCAGATGGGCAGTGACAACCCCAAAAGGGCAAAACCTAAGCAAAACTGAATTCATCGCACTGATGGCGATGATGTTCGCGACGATTGCGTTTTCGATCGACGCGATGATGCCAGCCTTGCCAGCGATTTCCGCCGACATTGCTCCGCTGGGCGTGGCGCAAGCCGCTCTGGTTATGACATTTTTCGTGATCGGCATGGGCGCTGGCACATTCTTTACCGGACCGCTGTCAGATGCCTTTGGGCGCAAGCCAGTGGTCTATGCGGGCCTCGCCGTCTACGCGTTAGGAGCAATTCTCAGCTGGATGGCACCCACTCTGGAACTGATGCTGGCTGCCCGTGTTTTGCAGGGCCTTGGGGCTGCCGGCCCGCGAGTTGTGTCCGCAGCCATCATCCGTGATCTGTATTCGGGCCGCGCCATGGCCAGTATCATGTCTCTGACCATGGTGGTGTTTTTGCTCGTTCCTGGAATTGCTCCGTTGATCGGGGCCTTGATTTCCGAAGCCTTCGGGTGGCGCGCGATATTCGCCGCGTTCCTTGTGTTCAGCATCGTCTTATTTGTTTGGTTCTCAACACGCATCGGCGAAACACTTCCGCCTGAAGCCCGGCGCCCCTTGCGCGTCCCCTTGATGCTGGATGCGGTGCGCCAGATGTTCGCGAACCCAACTGTACGTTTGTCGATTTATGTTCAAACCCTGATGTTGATGACCCTGTTTTCGGTGCTCACGATGGTGCAACCGATCTTTGATGTCACATTTGGGCGCGAAGAGAGTTTTCCGATCTGGTTCGGCGCAATTGCAATTGCATCGGGAGTGTCGAGCTTGCTCAATGCCGCCGTGGTAGGCCGTTTTGGCATGCGACGGCTGGTGACATGGGCGCTTGCAATCCAGGTTCTTCTTTCTGCTGTCTTCGTGTTGTGGATGTTGGCCGGTCTGCCTTACCTATTCCCTGTCTTTGTCTTTTGGCTTTGGGGTGTGATGTTTCAGGGGGGGCTGACGGTCGCCAATCTGAACGCCATAGCGATGGAGCCTATGGGGCATATCGCAGGAATGGCGGCGTCGGTCATCGGGGCAGTATCGACTGTTTTGGGGGCTGCCCTAGCCTCTCCGGTCGGTCTGTTATTTGATGGAACGCCCATGGCGTTGATCGTAACCGTGCTGCTGGCGAGTATGGCCGGCTCTGTTCTGATGCAGCGGATGCGGCGGGCTGAAGTTGAACAAGGCGTCGGTATTTGACATCAAAGGCCGGTTGGGTATCGACATGATATCAAACCGGTTCAGATTTCGCGCCACTCTCCCGGTCGCAGATTTCCCAATGACCAGTCCCCGATCGCAACGCGGATCAACCGCAGTGTCGGATAACCCACATGCGCCGTCATACGCCGCACTTGCTTGTTGCGCCCTTCACGAAGGGTCAGTTCTATCCAGCAATCGGGAACCGATTTGCGGACCCGGATCGGTGGATCCCTGTTCCAAAGCTGCGTTGGTGCACTTATCCGTTTTGCATTTGCGGGACGTGTGAGGCCGTCTTTCAAGGTCACCCCTTTAGCCAGCGCCACCAAAGCTTCTGCGGTGACATCGCCTTCGACCTGTGCCCAATACGTTTTAGGGGCCTTGAACTTCGGATTCGCAATACGCGCCTGCAGAGCGCCATCACTTGTCAGAACCATCAACCCCTCGCTGTCCCGATCCAGCCGCCCAGCAGGATAGATGTCAGGTACATCGATAAAGGACGACAGCGTCGGACGGGCAGACCCTTCCGTACCCTTATCCGTAAACTGGGACAGTACGCCGAAAGGTTTATTGAACAGGATGGTGGGCACTAGCGCAGCGGCTCCAATCGGGTGACGCCCACGGATGCAGCCCGTGCAAGCCCTTCGTCCAGCGACATCGGAATGTATTCGCCACGCCGCCAAAGCTGCGCCAGATCATCGTAATGACGCGAGAGGAAATGCCCCGATTGGCCCGTCGAGATGACGAAAACCGAACTGTTGGGATCAGCAAAGTCATAAACCCCGCGATAGCCTGCCCCGTGCACATTATGGAACGGGTTGAGCCCCTGCCCGCTCGTTAAACCCCGTTGGAGGGTGTTGTCCCCTCCAGACGTCGACTGCCGGATGTTGACGAAATTGCGCAGCACCGGCACCTCGCCCAGTACCTGATGATCATGCGTGGCCTGATGAGCATCCCCCCAACGCAAGGATTCAAGCTGACTGCCCCATGTTTCGTTGATCCACACCAACGCGTCGTCCAGCGCAAAGCGCGCCATGTCCGCGCAGGTTTCGATCGGAGCGGATTGGCGCACATCACACCAAACAGAGGCTCCATCGATGTCGCGAAAGACTCTTTCGATAAACAGCGGTTCGGGGTGTGTGAGAGTATCGGCCAGTGGCCCCAACTCATCCCGTACCAACCGGTCCTGTAGGGCGCGCAGCCAAGCCGCGTAGATCAGCGGTTCCGGCCAGTGTTCGTTCATCTCCCCGTTCCACTCGGCCAGCAATGCCAGTGCACGCTGACGCTGTCGTTCCGGGGTGCCAGCGGGGGCAGCCTCGCCCGCAAACCACAACTCGGCTCCCATGAAAGGCAGCAGAGTGCGCGCCGTAATCGAAACGGTATCCAATTGTGCTTCGATAAAACTGTCGCGTGTGTGCACTTCGCGGGCCTGCATCAGACGGCGCCAGCGTTGGACACGCTGCGTGTCCCCCCATTGAAAGCTGACATGGTTGGGAAACGGACGGTCGATCGTTTTGTTGTTCGTGTTGCCAAGGATTCCCCCCACGGGTGCGACGAAACCGGGGTTTGATTGATAGGCCATGCGCCCTTGCCAGCGGTTTTCGGAACGCCAGCCAAGCGAGGGCATCCGCCCCTGACTTTGATGTTTCGCGTCACGGCGCGGCACCGCACCAATGGTCTTCATTGCGATGCTGGAACGGTCTACCAGCGTCAGGTTCTGTGCAGGCGCGATGTGCCCTTCGGCGGCGCTGATCGCTTCGGCCACGGTCTGGGCCATCATGAGCTTCAGCCCCGATTGTACCGACGTGTCGCTGGGCGACAACACCGTCCAACTGAGCGCGGCCACGTGCCCCGGCGGGGTGACCGCTTCGAGGTTGCGGAAACTGCCCGGCAAGATGGGGCCATTGTCACTCCACCGCAGCGTTAGAGTAACCGGGTCCTCTCCCTTGATCTGTAAGATAGAGGCCCGGCTCTCAAATTCCTTGAACCCATCCGGAGTGCGGTACTGGTTCGGATTTTCGGGATTCAACTCTTCGATCAAGACGTCTTGATCGTCCACATATGCCGTAGTCAGCCCCCAACCCAGATTGTCTGACCGCCCCGTCAGAACCATAGGCATACCGGGGATCGTCCCACCAATGACCGCCCCGCTTTGCAAGGAAAGACGGGCCAGATACCACACCGCAGGGGCCGAAAAGCCCAAATGCGGATCGTTGGCCAACAGCGTACCGCCGGAGGCAGAGCGTGAAGCCGCCGCAGCCCAAGCATTGGACGCTCCCGTCAGCCCCCGAGGACGGAAGGGCGAGAGCGGATGCGGATCATCTGGCAAAGCTGCAAAGGACGGCATAGCACCGGGCACAAGGCTCGCATATTCCGGCAGGCTCGCCACGCCCGGTCCGGGCACATCAGGCAGGATATCAGCCAATCGGGCCGGATCACCCAACGCCAGTGACACCCGCGCGCGCAACACTTCCTCACTCATGTGTCCTGACAGTTGCAGCCCCATCAGCTTGGCCACAGCCAGACTGTCCGCGGGCCGCCATGGAGCAAGCGCCGTGTTGAACAGGAACATCTCCGGAGCACCACGCCCAAGCGCCTCGGCGTTGATCTGATCAAGGCGGGCATTCACGCCCGCGGCATAGGCGTTAAGGGCGGCAAGCGTCTCTCCGTCTTGCGCCTCGACGGACTGCACCGCCAGTCGGTAGATATCCAGACGGCGGATAAAGCGGTCTACGTCGACGGTCGCAGTACCAAACAACTCGCTCAAGCGTCCTTGCGCCGTGCGGCGCAGCATCATCATCTGCCAAAGCCGATCCTGCGCATGGGCAAATCCAAGCCCGTGAAACACATCGGCGTCCGCGACCGCAAAAATATGGGGTACATTGGCGTTGTCACGCACGATTTCGATCGTGTCGCTGATCCCCGGCACCCGCACCACGGCGTCGTAATTGGGCAAAGACCGCGAGGCGAGATAGTAGACCAGCACGATGGCCATCACACTCAGCACAATCAGAACGGCCGCCAAACGCACAAGCCACTGAAACACCACCGCCATATTGACCAGTCCCCTTGCTCTGCGTTGACCCTTGGCTCAGGACTGTTAGGTAGACAGGGACAAAAGCGCAAGCGGGGCTTGGCGCAAAACGTGAGGGAAAAATATGGCAAAGCTGGCATTCTTGGGTCTGGGCGTAATGGGCGGACCGATGGCGGGGCATCTGCAAAAGGCGGGGCACGACGTCACCGTCTATAACCGAACAGCGGCTAAGGCCAATGCGTGGGTCAACGCCAATGGCGGAGCGATGGCTGCAACGCCGCGCGAGGCAGCGGCAGGCGCTGATTTTGTGATGTCCTGCGTCGGCAATGACGATGATCTGCGCTCGGTCACTCTGGGTGAGAACGGGGCGTTCGCCGGGATGGAGTCAGGCTCAATCTTTGTCGACCACACGACGGTTTCGGCGGCTGTGACGGCAGAGCTTTATGCGGCAGCAGATGCTTTGCAGATCAGCTATGTCGATGCACCGATCTCGGGCGGTCAGGCGGGCGCTGAAAATGCCGCCCTGTCGATCATGTGTGGAGGAGATGAAGGCGCCTATGCGCGTGCTGAACCGGTCATGAACACCTATGCAAAGCTGTGCCGACGCATCGGTGAAAGTGGCACGGGCCAGACCACCAAGATGTGCAATCAGATTGCAATTGCAGGCCTTGTTCAGGGACTGTCAGAAGCGTTGCACTTTGCCGAAAAGGCAGGGCTAGACGGGCGCGCAGTGGTTGAGGTGATCAGTCAAGGGGCCGCGGGCTCTTGGCAAATGGCAAATCGGTACGAAACGATGCTGGATGATCATTTTGATCATGGTTTTGCCGTAGACTGGATGCGCAAAGACCTTGGGATTTGCCTGGACACAGCGGACGAGAATGGGGCCAGCCTGCCAGTTACAGCATTGGTCGATCAGTTTTACAAAGACGTGCAGAAATTAGGCGGCGGCCGTTGGGATACGTCCAGCCTGTTCAAACGACTACGAGCCATCGGCTAGAGTGATCCGGTGGGTGACATTGCGCGCATAGTCGCGCAATGTCACCCACCGACACAAAGACTGCTCAGCGAATGACGCGCGTATACTTCGTGCCTTCCAATGTCGCTCCCAACCGCAGACCAGCCTGAGCGAATACGGCCGCCAACACGGGAGACAGTGTTGTGGTTGTATCTGCCGCAACGCTTTCGCCCTTGTCCGAGATTACATACTCAAGGTCCGCTCCTGCTGCCCAGCCGGGAGAGCGGCGGAAATCGTTCAATGCCTCATTGGTCATAAAGAACAGCACATGGGAGAATTGCTGAGCGCCGATCTGCAAGCCACCCGATCCTTTGATGACAGAATAGTAGTCGACAGTTGCGCCGTTGACCAAAAGCGCACCTTCCCCATAGGCCCCGCCGAAGCCAAATCCTGCTTCAGTCACCACTGGCATGACCAGCATGCCGTCTGCCTTATCTGCCAGTTGGCGTGTATTGGGATAGCTGCGATACATCTCGTCGAGCGTGGCACCAACGCGGGCGTCGATGGTGACCGCCCCGCGACTGCCCACGCCGTTGCCGCATGCTGCAACTGCACCTGTAGATACCAATGCCCCCAGCGTGAAGACACGCCGTGACATACCTGAATGTGTCATGTTTGAACCGCCTGTATTGCTCAATGTGTTGCGCGGTTTGCCCGCGCTTGGCGCAACCATACGCCTATTACCGCGCGCTGTCACGTGTTTGCAGCTGTTTGGCGGGTTTTTGCTGTGTGGTAAGTTTTGCGGGTTAGGTGTCGAAAATAATATCCCGCCCAGGAATGTGCCGGACCTCGATGTTGTCAGTGTCAAACCCATCAAGACACCGCAAGTTGACCGCCCAGCCGTCAAACTCTGTCTGGCCTAGTGCCCTTTCGCCCTGCGTCAGCGCCGCAGGGCGTCGGAATGAGAGGATACCGCAGTGCGGACAGAAATAGTCTTTGGCCGTGCGCGAGCCTCACATGTAAAGCGTCAGTTCGGACAAAGGCGTATGGAGGATCAGAGCATCATCGGGCACTTGGAAGTTCAACGCCCCGCGCTTGTGACAGATACTGCAATTGCAGATGCGCGCGTGGTCAATCTGTGCCTCAACTTCGAAACGGACAAAGCCACAGTGACAGCTGCCCGGATATAGCGTCATGCGCCTTGTAGCAGGCGGGCCGCTGCTGGCGCGAAGTAGGTGAGGATGCCGTCGCACCCTGCCCGCTTGAAGGCCATCAGGCTCTCGAGCATCACCCGATCTTCGTCGATCCAGCCGTTCTGTGCAGCAGCCTTGATCATCGCGAACTCGCCCGACACCTGATAGGCAAAAGTGGGCGCTCCGAATGTGTCGCGAGCACGGCGACAGATATCAAGGTACGGCAGGCCCGGCTTGACCATGATCATGTCTGCCCCTTCAGCCAGATCGCGTTCTATCAACCGCATCGCCTCATCCGCGTTGCCCGGATCCATCTGGTAGGTTTTCTTGTCCCCCGTGAGCGCACCAGACGCCCCAACTGCATCGCGGAACGGGCCATAGAATGCACTGGCATATTTGGCTGCATAGCTGAGGATCATCACCTTTTGGTGGCCTGCACTCTCAAGTGCAGAACGCATCGCGCCGATGCGACCATCCATCATGTCAGAAGGGCCAATGATGTCGGCACCCGCTTCGGCCTGAGCGAGCGTCATCTTCACCAACGCCTCAACGGTGCGGTCATTCACGATCTCACCATCTTCTACAAATCCATCATGGCCGTTTATGTTGTAGGTATCGAGAGCGACGTCCGTCATAACGGCGATCTCGGGCACCGCCGCCTTGATGGCACGGATTGCACGGTTGGCATGGTTGTCCGGATCCCAGGCACCCGCACAGTCTTCGGTGCGCTCTTCGAGCCCTGTATAGGGAAAAAGGCAGATCGCCGGAATGCCCAGATCAGCAGCTTCACGGGCGGCTTCAACCACTTTATCGACCGAGCGGCGAAAAACGCCGGGCATAGAAGAAATAGGCTCTTCTATCCCCTCGCCACTCCGAACAAAAACGGGCCAAATGAAATCATCGACGCTTAGCGTATTCTGGCGCACTAGGTTGCGGATCGCAGGCGTGGCGCGGGTGCGGCGCAGGCGAGTTGCGGGAAATGGGCTTTGGGTCGGGCGCATGGGCAGTTGTCCAGTTTGGGTGACAGGCCATGGGTGGCATGGAATTTTGCGCTTGCCAAGTCTAGGCATCCTGCCCTGCGCGCGCTAAGAGGGTCGCCAAACACTGCGGGCAAGCCCCGTAGGAGGCAAGCAAGGCGACGCGTGGACTGGCACGAAACCATCTTTGAACTCATCGACATGCGCTCGTTCTCGAACCTGTGGTTCTGGATCGCGCTGGCGGTTGTGTGGTCGACAGCCAGCCATTGGGTGCTGGGTGTGCCTTATGACATGGTGGCGCGCGCGCGGCGCTATGGCGGGCAAGCGTCCGAAGATCTGGATGCGCTGGTGCACATCAACACAAACCGACTGCTGTTCATCAGCAAAGTGTCGGGCCTCTGGCTGCTGGGCTTCACCTGCTTTTTCCTCACCGGTCTTGCGCTTTTGGGCTTTGTCTATGGCGTGGAGTTTGCACAAGCGGTGTTTCTGCTGGGTTTTCCGATGTCTCTTGTGGGCGCTCTAAATCTCTCCACCGCCCGGTTGATACAGATCGAACAGGCGACGGGCGAAGCGCTGTGGCGCCGCCTAGGCCGACATCGCACCTATGTTCAGGCTATTGGGATGGTCGCGATTTTCGCAACAGCCCTATGGGGGATGTACCAAAACATGTCCGTGGGCCCCTTCGGCGGTTGACAGAGCACGCGATTGCCCCAATTGAAGGCGCTCGCTTTCATTACCGCCCGAGCCCATGAGCCAGCCAGACCACATCACCGTTTCCGGCGCCCCAGAGGGCTTTGACGCCAAGCTGATTTTGGACGAAGTCGCAGCGCGTAGCCCGGTTGTGCACGTGGCGCGCGACGACAAGCGGCTGGCGGCCATGCAGGGGGCGTTGCGCTTCTTTGCTCCAGATATGCCTGTGTTGGTCTTTCCTGGGTGGGACTGTCTGCCTTACGACCGCGTGTCGCCCAATGCCGATATCTCGGCGCAGCGGATGGCCACGCTGGCCGCGCTGACCCACGGGATGCCGGACAAGTTCGTGTTGCTGACAACCATCAACGCCGCCAGTCAACGGGTGCCGGCACGCGATCTGCTACGCGAGGCTGCGTTTTCTGCCCGTGTGGGTGGTCGTGTGGATGAGGCGGCGTTGCGCAATTTCCTTGTGCGCATGGGATTTGTGCAAAGCCCAACGGTGATGGAGCCCGGCGACTATGCGGTGCGCGGCGGCATCATCGACATCTATCCGCCGGGCGATCTGGGTCCTGTGCGTCTTGATCTCTTTGGCGATGTTCTGGACGGCGCGCGCCGTTTTGATCCGGCAACGCAGCGCACCACCGAAAAGCTGGACGTGGTGGAACTAGCGCCTGTGTCCGA
Organism: Tateyamaria sp.; assembly: GCF_039945315.1. Classification (GTDB taxonomy): domain Bacteria; phylum Pseudomonadota; class Alphaproteobacteria; order Rhodobacterales; family Rhodobacteraceae; genus Tateyamaria. The sequence goes on from NZ_JBDUXB010000006.1 coordinate 152,512, forward strand.
AGTGATCCTCGACGAGGCTGCTGTCACGCGGTTCCGCCAGTCTTACCGGCTGGAGTTTGGCGCGGCAGGCACGGACGACCCGCTGTATGAGGCGATCAGCGCGGGGCGCAAACATCAGGGGGCCGAACACTGGCTGGCCTTTTTCCATGACCGCCTTGAGACGCTGTTTGACTACCTGCCGGATGCCTCGATCTCACTCGATGATCAGGTGACACCGACCCGGCTCGCCCGTTGGGACAGCATCGCGGATCAGTACGAAACCCGCCGATTGGCGATGGCGCACCGGTCCAAGATGGATTCAGTCTATAAACCCGCGCCACCCGAGGGGCTGTATCTAGACGATACCGCATGGGAGGCGGCGGTCACCGACAAACGCGTGTTGCAATTCAGTGCACTGCCGCAAGCCACCGGGCTGGGCGTCACAGACGCAGGTGGTCGGATCGGGCGCAACTTCTCACCCGAACGCCAGCAGGAATCACTGAGCCTTTTTGGGGCTTTGGCGGATCATATTAAGGCTAAAATGGATGCTGGTCCGGTCGTTGTTGCGAGCTATTCCGACGGGGCACGCGAACGCCTGACAGGCCTAATTGAGGATGAGGGACTGGCTGAAGTGATCCCCATCACCGACGCAACCCGCATTGGCAAACGCGGGCTGCATCTGGTCGTCTGGGGGCTGGAACACGGATTTGAGGCACCCGGCCTGACCGTCATCAGTGAACAGGACGTGCTGGGCGACCGCCTGATCCGCGCGCCCAAACGCAAGCGGCGGGCCGAGAACTTCCTGACCGAGACGCAATCCCTGTCGCCCGGCGATCTGGTGGTGCATGTCGATCACGGCATCGGGCGCTATCAGGGCATGGAAGTTGTCACTGCCGCCGGAGCCGCGCATGAATGCCTGCTGCTGGAATATGCCGAGCGCTCCAAACTGTACCTGCCGGTTGAAAACATCGAACTGTTGTCCAAATACGGCCATGAAGAAGGGTTGCTGGACCGCTTGGGCGGAGGCGCATGGCAGTCCAAAAAGGCCAAACTCAAGGAACGCATCCGCGAGATGGCCGACAAGCTGATCCGCATCGCCGCCGAACGCGCGTTGCGAAAAGCGCCCGTCCTCGAACCCCCGCCCGGCATGTGGGACGCATTTTCGGCCCGCTTTCCCTACGATGAAACCGACGACCAATTGACGGCCATCGGCAATGTGATTGACGATCTGACCAGCGGCGCGCCGATGGATCGCCTGATCTGCGGCGATGTCGGCTTTGGCAAGACCGAAGTGGCGATGCGCGCTGCCTTTGTTGCGGCGATGTCTGGCGTGCAGGTGGCCGTGATCGCGCCCACGACGCTTTTGGCCCGCCAGCACTACAAGAGCTTTGCAGAACGCTTTCGCGGCTTCCCGATCAACGTGCGCCAACTCAGCCGGTTTGTGTCTGCCAAAGACGCAAACGACGCACGCGACGCCATGGCCAAGGGCACATGCGACATAGTTGTGGGCACCCATGCGCTGCTCGCCAAGGGCGTGAAGTTCATGAACCTCGGCCTGCTTGTCATTGATGAAGAACAGAAATTCGGCGTCACCCACAAGGAACGGCTGAAACAGATGCGAAGTGATGTGCATGTGCTGACCCTTACCGCAACGCCTATTCCGCGCACCCTGCAACTCTCGCTGACGGGAGTGCGCGATCTTTCGATCATCGGCACGCCACCAGTCGACCGTCTTGCTATCCGCACTTACGTCTCTGAATTCGACACGGTGACGATCCGCGAAGCCCTGCTGCGCGAACACTATCGCGGCGGGCAGTCGTTTTACGTGGTCCCGCGCATCTCTGACCTGCCCGAGATCGAGGCGTTCCTGAAGGATCAGTTGCCCGAACTCACCTACGTCGTAGCCCATGGGCAGATGGCCGCCGGAGAGTTGGATGATCGTATGAACGCCTTTTATGACGGCAAGTATGACGTGCTTCTGGCCACAACAATCGTGGAGTCCGGCCTCGACATACCCACCGCTAACACGATGATCGTGCACCGGGCCGACATGTTCGGGCTTGCCCAGCTTTACCAGATCCGCGGGCGTGTGGGACGCTCCAAAACCCGCGCCTATGCGTATCTCACCACAAAGCCGCGCGCCAAACTCACCGCCACGGCCGAAAAACGGCTGCGCGTGCTGGGAAGCCTCGACACGCTTGGGGCCGGGTTCACGCTGGCCTCGCAAGACCTCGATATTCGCGGTGCGGGCAACCTTCTGGGCGAAGAACAATCGGGCCAGATGCGTGACGTGGGCTTCGAGTTGTACCAATCCATGCTCGAAGAGGCGATTGCCAAGATCAAGTCCGGGCAGATGGAGGGCCTGAGCGAAGAAGACGGCCAGTGGGCGCCGCAGATTAACCTTGGCGTGCCTGTCCTGATCCCCGAAGCTTACGTGCCCGATCTGGACGTGCGGCTTGGATTGTACCGCCGTCTCAGTGGGTTGAGCACCAAAGTTGAACTTGAAGGCTTTGCCGCAGAACTGATCGACCGCTTTGGCGAGTTGCCCAAAGAGGTGAACACGCTCATGCTGGTCGTGCGCATCAAAGCGATGTGCAAACGAGCCGGAATTGCCAAACTGGATGGTGGGCCCAAAGGCGCGACAGTGCAGTTCCATAACGACAAGTTTGCCTCACCCGAAGGGCTCGTGACCTTCATTCAGGATCAACGCGGATTGGCCAAGGTCAAGGACAACAAGATCGTTGTGCGCCGTGACTGGAAAAAGGACAGCGACAAGATCAAAGGCGCCTTTGCCATCGCGCGCGATCTGGCCGAAAAGGTGATCGAAGCCAAAAAGAAGAAGAAAGCGAAGGCAGGCTAAAGCCCGTCAAACCGCGCCTTTTGCATCGCGCTCCAGCGAACGTGGAATTCGAAACCGTCCTCGCTCTGACGTTCCGCTTCGACCACATCCTGCTCAAACAGCCATGCCCGTTTGCGCCCGTCAGCATAAGGTAAATGCAGCGTCTCGGCCGTGACAGTGGCCCGCAAGACCTCCGCCACGTGATCCAACAACGGCGCGATCCCCTCGCCCGTCAAGGCCGAGATTGCAAACACATTTTCCTCTCGGGCAGCACGTGCGCGCGCCGCGTCCGCCAGATCATCCGGCAGCGCATCCAGCTTGTTCCACACCTCGATCTGCGTGCGTTTTTCATCCACGCCCAGATCGTTGAGGATGGCCGCCACGTCCTCGGCCTGCGCTTCGGTCTCGGGGTGCGAGATGTCGCGGACATGCACGATGATGTCTGCGGCCAGCACCTCTTCCAGCGTGGCGCGGAAGGAGGCGACGAGTTCGGTGGGCAGATCTGAGATAAACCCAACGGTGTCCGACAGGATCACCTCGGGGCCAGAGTCGAGCTCGACCCGTCTCATCGTTGGGTCAAGCGTGGCAAAGAGCATGTCTTTGGCCATGACCTGTGCGCCCGTCAGGCGGTTAAACAGGGTCGACTTTCCCGCGTTGGTGTACCCGACAAGAGCCACAATGGGGTACGGGACCTTGGCGCGCGCGGCGCGGTGCAGGCTGCGGGTTTTGACCACCTTGTCCAATTGACGACGCAGCCGCACCAGTTGGATGTCAATCGCGCGTCGATCCGCCTCGATCTGCGTCTCACCGGGGCCACCGACGAACCCAAGGCCACCACGCTGCCGTTCAAGGTGGGTCCAGGCCCGGACCAGCCGCGTGCGTTGATAGCTGAGTGCGGCCATCTCGACTTGCAGCACCCCTTCGCGCGTGGCCGCACGATCGGAGAAGATTTCAAGGATCAGGCCAGTGCGGTCGAGCAATTTGACCTTCCAAGCCTTTTCCAAGTTGCGCTGCTGCACAGGCGTCACCGCCCCATCCACCAGAACCAGCTCAATCTCATTGTCTTTGAGATGGGCTGCGATCTCGTCAATCTTGCCGCTGCCAAACAACAGACCCGCTCGGGCCCGCGGCAGCCGCGCAATCTCTGACCCGACCACATCCAGTTCCGGCAGAGCATGAGCCAGCGAAACAGCTTCAGCCAGCGCAAGAGAGGCCTCGCGCCGGTCCAGATCGGATTTGATTTCGGGATGGATCACCCACGCGCGGGTGACATCAGGTGCGGTTTCGCTCAAGAGGCGTCTTCGCCCTCATACAAACTGATCGGCTGGCTTGGCATGATGGTCGAAATCGCATGCTTGTAGACAAGCTGGCTTTGACCGTCACGGCGCAACAACACGCAGAAGTTGTCAAACCAAGTGATAACGCCTTGCAATTTCACACCATTAATCAGGAAAATTGTCACGGGCACCTTGGTCTTGCGCACGTGATTCAGGAATGCATCCTGCAAATTCTGTCTGTCCGAAGCCATCTCAGGTTCGCCCTTTTTTCTTGCTTGGCCTGCGGATCAGACCGTCCCTCAAGACTTGAGTATGTCGTGGGGTCACAGAAGATTCCACCCCAAAAAACAGTCCGTTACGGACCTGTTGCAAGGGCTCGCCTACCCGCGCCACAAATCCGGTGTCAAAAGAGCGATGATGGCCAACATCTCAAGGCGTCCCAACACCATGGCTGCGACAAAAACGCCCTTGGCTGTCCCGCTTAGTTCAGCCAGTGAAATCGGCGCCCCGGCGGCCACCTCCAGCAACGGCCCGGTTGTGGAAAGACCCGCGACCACAATCACAAGGCTAGTCTCAAAGGCAACACCCGTGGCGGTCAGTGCAATCGTCAGAAACGCAAGGCTGAGCGCGAACAACATAAAGAAGATCCAGGCGATAAACGCCCCACCCTTTTGCAAGCGCCGCCCCATAGGATTGCCGCCGCTGACAGAAGATGGGTGCACCAACCGCTCCATTTCGCGCAGGCCATTGAGGTAGAGCGCGAAGACCCGCAGCAATTTGACGCCGCCGGCCGTTGTGGCGACCCCGCCACCAATGACGGCCAGCCCCATGAACAACAATCCCGGCGTGCCAAGACCCGACCACGCCTGCGCCTCTCCCCAGTTGGCCGAGATAAATCCAGTCGTGGTGAGAAAGGACAAAACCGTAAACGCACTGCCCCAAAACGCACGGGCCGCGCCCTGTAGGTCGTCTTCGGCGTTCACGTCGAACGCGCCCAGATAATGGCGAAAGAACAAAACCAACGGGACAACTATGACCAGCGCGATACCGATCCGAAATTCCGGGTCGGTGCGCAACCCTCCTGTGTCGGACGTCACTGTGTCGGTCGAAAAGGTCAGCCGTGACAAGGCAAACAGCATGAACAGCATCATCACCGCCTCACCCGTAATGCCCGAGTTTGCCCCCGTGAGCCCCCCGACCGGTGAGATGCCAGAGGTCGCCATGATCGACATCGCGTGACACAGCGCCACCAGCCCCGTATCCCCGCCAACCGCCAGCAATATCCACAACAAAACCGTCAGACCGAAATAGATGGGGATCAGAACGGTGCTGACTTTTGTGATGCGCACACGCACTTCCGGCGCGGACATGGTCGTGTCACGGGTCTGCATACGCCCGGGTTCGGCCCGTGCTGTCACCTCGAACCCGCCAAGGTTCAGAGGGGCCAATATGGCAGAGGCCGCAATCCACATCAGCAAACCACCCATCCACGCCACCTGCGCACGCCACAGATGCAGCGTCCCATTCAGCCGCTCAGGGTCATCGAACATCGTGGCCCCGGTGGTGGTGATCGCACTGACCATTTCGACATAGGCGTTCAGAAAGGTGGTTGTACCCAGTCCTTCGTAGAAAGGGACTGCCAGCAACAAGGGCAGAAAGACAAAGGCGCACAAAAGCGACATGAGCGGACCGAGGCTCCCATGGCGTGGATCGCGCCCCGCATGGGCCAGTCCAATCATGGCAAAGGCACTTACGCCGAGGATGGCTGTGTAAAGAAAGGCGCGCGCGGCCTCCAGATCTCGTGCCACGCCGCCGTAGACTGCAGGCAACATCATTGACGCCGAGAACACGCCAACCAGCAGCAAAAACAGCGGCAAACGCAGAATGTTTGCCCCGATACGCGATGGCTGTCGTGCGGGTAGTTGCATCAGAAAAAGTCGATGGAGACCTGCATCAGGCGCTCCACCTCGGGCACATCCTTGGCCAGCGCAAACAGCGCAATCACATCACCTTCGTCAATGCGGGTGTTGCCGACCGGACGCGTGACCTTGTCCCCTTTACGGATCGAGCCGACAAGTACACCTTCGGGAAAGTCTATCTCGTTTATCTTTTGACCAGCCATCGGAGAGGTCGACAGCACCTCAGCTTCAATCACTTCGGCTTCGGCATCTCCAATGGAGTAGACAGAACGCACACGCCCATGACGGATGTGGCGCAGGATCGAACTGACGGTGGTTGCGCGCGGGTTGATGTAGGCGTCAATGCCCAGTGGCCCCATCATCGGCACCAGTGTTGGGTCGTTGATCAGCGCAATTGCATAAGGGCAGCCTTCGGCCTTGGCACGTACGGCCGCCAGCATGTTGGTCTTGTCATCATCCGTCACCGCGAGCATCGCATCGGCCCTCGCCACGCCCGCCTCGGACAGCAACGCCACATCCAGACCGTCGCCATGCAACACGATTGTGCGCTCTAGCGCTTCGGCGGCCAGTTCCGCGCAACGGCGGTTGCGTTCGATCATCTTGGTGCGCACCCGGTTGGTGCGTTTTTCTAGAGCGCGGGCCACTGCTAGACCCACGTTGCCGCCACCGACGACCACAAGACGCTCTTGCTTGGTCATTGTCTTGCCAAACACTTCCATCGTGCGCGGCACGTCATCCACATGGGAAAAGATGTAGGTCTCATCCCCCGGAAGCAGATGGTCACCGGCCTCCGGCGCGAACAGCGTGCCTTCACGGCGAACTCCCACTACAACCACGCGCAGCGTGGAAAATAGATCGGTGAGTTGGCGCAAAGGTGTGTTCACCACTGGGCAGTCCTGATCCAATGAAATGCCCAGCAGTTGGGCCTGCCCGTCGATAAACATCTCCGTGTCAAAGGCGGCTGGCGCGCTGAGGCGCTGCAAGGCGGCGGCCGCCACTTCTCGTTCGGGGCTGATCACCACGTCGATCGGCATGTGATCGCGCCGGAACAGGTCAGAATAAATCGCTGTCAGATAAGCCTGAGAACGCAGGCGTGCGATCTTGCGATTGATGCCAAAGACCGAGTGCGCCACCTGACAGGTGACCATGTTGACCTCATCTGAATAGGTGGCCGCGATGATCATATCCGCATCCCGCGCACCGGCTCGGTCCAGCACATCGGGATAACTGGCAAAGCCCGCAATCCCCTGAACGTCCAGTGTGTCCGTGGCACGTCGCACAAGGTCGGGATCACTGTCGACCACGGTGACATCGTTGCGCTCACCTGACAAATGGCGCGCAATTTGCCAGCCAACCTGACCTGCCCCGCAGATAATGACCTTCATACGTATCCCCGGTGTTTGGGCCCGCTCGAGGCCCTTTTTCATCCGTTTGCATGACAGAGCGGGCGTTTCCGGTCAACGGTTGCAAACGTGTGCAAAAATCAGCGAATTACGATTGTAAACGCACAAGTCTTCGGCCAGAGTCGCTCACATGCGTGCTCAGTTGGTTGCCATCGCCCTTGTTTGTTTGACCGGTTGTCTCCCGGTTTCAACCTACTATGCGGAAGGGGTGACAGCTGCCCAGTTTACCCGCGACAACACAAATTGCGACGTACAAGCCTTGCGCGACGCGCCTGTGGCAAACCAAACGCGCCAAACTGCCCCCCGGTACATTCCGCGACGCGCCTGTGACGCACGAGGCAATTGTTACAATCGGGGCGGATATTGGGTGCCGGGAGAGATCTATACCGTCGACGTGAACGCAAGTTTGCGCGCGCGCGTAAAAGGGTTGTACATGAGTGATCGCGGCTACTCCCCGGTCGAGTTGCCCACCTGCCCGCGCGGTGTGGCCGAGGTCGCTCCACCCGGCCCCTCGCTCGTTTTGCCACGCCTGAATTCCAATAGCTGTGCCATCAAAACTGACGGCGGCCTCCGGATCGTGACCCAAGGATAACCAATGATCGACTTTTCCCATGCCAAGGCCTGCGTGCAGGCCCATCACGCGGCCATGGCCGGTGCAACTTCTGAAACGGTCACAAGGGCCCTAAGCCAGCACATGGCGCCAGAAGCCACATGGCGGGGCATGCATCCGTTTCATGTTCAGAACGGTCCACAGTCAGTGGCGGAGGTGTTCTGGACCCCTTTCCTGCAAGCCATGTCGCGGGTGCAACGGCGCGAGGATGTGTTTTTCGCCGGTGACAACTATTTGGAGTCAGGCGGTAGATGGGTAGCCTCTATGGGCCACTTCATGGCGCTGTTTGACGCGCCGTTTCTCGGCATTCAGCCCACCGGCAAGATCGTCATGGTCCGATATGCGGAGTTTTCGCGCGTTGAGAATGACCAGATCGTCGAACAGGCCTTGTTCATCGATCTGCTGCACCTGATGGCACAAGTGGGTCAGTATCCGCTGCCTGACATGACCGCGGCACAACTGGTCCAGCCTGGCCCGATGACCCACGACGGGCTGCTACGTGATGCACAGGACACAAATGAGAGCGCCAAGACTCTCGCCCTGATCGAACGCATGATCGGCGCGATCGACAATGCCAACAAGGCAGAAAACCCACCTACCCCGCAAGAAGAACTGGCCGAAGACTGGATGGATGACATGGTCTGGTGGGGACCTACGGGGATCGGTGCGACTTATACCATCGACCGCTACATTCAGCAGCATCAGCAACCATTTCGCACCCAACTGGGTGCGCGCCAGTTCAACGGGCACATTTGCCGCATGGCCGAAGGAAACTATGGCGGCTTCTTTGGTTGGGCCAACCTGACGATGGAATGCACAGGGCCTTACCTGGGACTGCCACCATCAGGGAAATGGGCGGATATGCGGGTGGTCGATATTTACCGGCGTGATGGGGACAAACTGGCTGAAAACTGGGTCTTCATCGACATGCTGCATTTCCTGAACATGCAGGGGCTAGACGTGCTCGCACAGCTTTCGATACGGGCTCGCTAGACGTCGCTTGATGCCACAGAAAATGGGCCGAAACCGTGTCGGTGTCCGGTTAGCTGGCTTCGGCGTCCTGCTCTTCTTCATCCAGATGCGCCACGCGGGCCCCAGCCTTTGACGACGTGACCACGCCCAGCGACTTCAGCTTGCGGTGCAGGGCAGATCGCTCCATCCCGACAAAATTCGCCGTCCGGCTGATATTTCCGCCAAAGCGATTGATCTGGGTCAGAAGGTACTCCCGCTCAAACGCCTCGCGTGCCTCACGCAATGGCAGAGTGGCCAGCGCGCCCGATAGCACCACCCGCCCGTCTTCGTTGCTCGGCTCTTCGGACCCGGGCAACTCACGGGCCTCAATTGGCCCTGTCCCATCCCCAAGGATCAGGACGCGTTCCACCATGTTCTTCAACTGCCGCACATTGCCGGGCCACACCATGGTTTGCAAAAGAGCCGCGGCATCTTCGCTCAAATCGCGTTTGGGCAGGCCTTGGGCGCTGTTGCATTCCTCAATGAAGTGCGCAGCCAGCAGCGGAATGTCCTCGCGCCGCTCTTCAAGGCTCGGAACGGGAATTGGGACCACATTTAACCGATGGTAAAGTTCCTCGCGGAAAGTGCCTGCCGCAATCTCTTGTTCCAGATCGCGGTTGGTGGACGAGATCACGCGCAGATCGACGCGCACCTTGTCATTGCCGCCTACCCGTTGGAATTGCTGGTCGACCAGAACACGCAGGATTTTGGATTGAGTACCGATGGGCATATCAGCCACTTCGTCGAAATAGATTACGCCACCATGGGCCTGTTCTAGCAGCCCCTTTTCCAGACCCCGATCCGTTGATTCACGGCCAAACAACATGTCTTCCATGTTCTCTGGTTCGACCCCGGCACAGTTGACTGTGATAAACGGCGACTGAGCTCGGCCCGATTTGGCATGAATGTAGCGCGCCGCCAATTCCTTGCCTGCCCCCGCCGGGCCTGACAGCATCACGCGGCCATTCGACTTGGTCACTTTGTCCAGCTGCGAAATAAGACCGCGGAAGCTGGCCGAGGCGCCAACCATCGTGGATTGCGCGGCCTCAGGGCGGCGCAGACTGGAGTTTTCACGGCGCAGACGAGACGTTTCCATCGCGCGCCGGATCACCACCAGTAACTGATCAATGTTAAAGGGCTTTTCGATGAAATCGTAAGCGCCCTGCTTGATCGCGGCGACGGCAATCTCGATGTTGCCATGGCCCGAAATTATGACGACTGGTACATCCGGGTTGTCACGCTTCACTGCCTTCAGGATATCGATCCCGTCCATCTGGCTGTCCTTCAACCAGATATCGAGGATCATCAGCGCCGGAGGTTCGGAGTTGACCTCAGCCATCGCGTCATCCGAGTTCCCCGCAAGCCGCGTCTTATACCCTTCATCCTTCAGAATATCCGAAATCAGCTCTCGAATGTCGCGCTCGTCATCAACGATCAGAATATCGCTCATACCACCTGCTCCTGCTCAAATTGTGCCAGGACATCGTTAGGCAGTGTCACCACCGCCATGGCCCCGGAATGGGTTTGGCCCTCAAACAGGGCCGCATCATCGAGGGTCAGTGTGCCCCCGTGTTCTTCAATGATCTTCTTAACGATGGGCAGGCCAAGGCCTGTGCCCTCGTCGCGTGTCGTTACGTAAGGTTCGAAAAGGCGCGCGCGGTCAGCGGGCAGTCCGATGCCGTTATCGGATATTTTCACTTCCGCACCCAACGCGCCAAGAGACATTGCGACTTCGATCTGACGCGAATGCCCTTCCGGCGCTTTGCCTTTTTCATACAAGTTATCAATCGCTTCGCCCGCGTTCTTAATCAGATTGGTCAGCGCCTGAGACAGCATCGTCGCATCGACATCGACCAGTATGGGCTCTGTCGGAAGGTCAGCCGTAATCTTGACACCGGGCTGACCGGACTGCTGCAGGACCACTGCGTCTCGCACTATGGACACCAGATCATGAGTCTGACGATCTGGCTCCGGCATGCGGGCGAATTTGGAAAACTCATCCACGATCCGGCGCAGATCACCCGTTTGGCGGACAATCACATCCGTCATCTGTTCCAGACTATCGCTGTCCTCACCCAGCTTAGGGGCAAATTTCCGTTTGATCCGTTCCGCGCTCAACTGGATCGGGGTCAGCGGATTCTTGATCTCATGCGCGATACGGCGGGCAACGTCGCCCCACGCAGCCATGCGCTGCGCGCTCAACAGATCCGTCACATCATCAAAGGCGACCACGTATCCTTCAAGCCGACCGTCATCCCGCCGCCGTTTAGCGATCCGGACCAACAGATTCTCAAGACGTCCGCCGCGTGTCACTTTGACTTCGCCCTGAACCACTTCCTGTTTGCTGGCACGAACCAGTGCAAACAGGGCCGCAAACTCTGGCACTGCAACAGACAGCGGCGCGGATTCATGATCATCCCGCCATCCCAGAAGGCGCGAACCCGACCGGTTCACAAAGGTCACCCGCCCCATGGCATCCAGTCCAATGACGCCCGACGTCACCGATCCAAGTACGGAATCAAACAACCGCTCGCGTCGCTCAATTTGCTGCGTGTTGTCCAGCAAGGTCTTGCGCTGAGCTTTGAGTTGTTTTGTCATCTGGTTGAAGTACCTGCTGAGCATTGCGATTTCGTCATCGCCCATCTCTTCGCGCACCTGAACATCCAAATCACCCGCGCCAACCCGTTGCGCCGCACCCGTCAAACGACCCACCGGGCCAGAGAGGCGTTCGGCGAACCAAAGCCCCAGCCAGATCGCCGCCAGAATAAGGATAACAGCAAAGCCGAGATACAGAATGCCGTATTGAAACAGCACCTTGCCCCGTTCACTTTCCAACTGCTGATAAAGACGCACAGTTTCCTGCGTTTCGTCGAGTAGTGAAAGAATTTCCCCATCTACTTCACGACTGACGTACAACAACCTGTCCACATAGCTTGCCAATGGCACCAACGCGCGGAATTCATTGTTGGGCCAGTCCTGAATGCCTATGCCGCCCGCGGCAATGGCTGCGCTAATTTCGTCGGCGGAAGGGCGCTCGAAATCAAAAAGGTAGGAACGATTACCGCGTGCGCGCATCTCTCCAGTGCCGTCGATCATGTACGCTTCGCGCAGGCCACGCTGCACTTGCACCTGCCCCTCGCTCAGCACCTCTCGGTCGCCGACCGTCTGTTGGCCGCGAATGGTGTCGATGTAACGCGCAAGAGCGCGGGCGTCAGTGATCAGATCTTCGCGCTGCTCGGTATCATAAGCTTGGGCCGCCGCCAGTGACGCACTGACAACGCGGCTGACGCGATCTGAAAACCAACCCTCAAGTCCAATATTCACGGTCAGCCCCGCAAACACAGCCACAGTGACTGTGGGGATAAGCGCCATCACAGCAAACACGCCAGTCAGCCGCAAGTGGAGTCGAGATCCTGCGGATTTTGCCCGCCGCGCCGCAATCAGACGCGCGATTTGAGACAGGACAAGGGCCGCCACAACCAGCACATAAACAAGGTCGGCCAGCAAAACGAGGCGCAGAGCAAGTGCGCTTGCCCCTTGATCGAGAGGTCCGAGGACAAGATACGTGACCAACGCCAGCACGGGCCCAAGAACCACAAGCCCAAGCGTCGCTGCATTGCGATAGCGTTTGCGGCGGTAAAGACGGCTAAACGTCAGCCACAAACTGGTACGTGTCCCGGATGCCACTTGGCATGACCTCGATGATGTGGCGCCAATGGCACCTAACCGCTAAATCCATTGATCTGCTGCACCATTGCGGCGCAGATGCCACTGGTTGTGTGGCAGTATTACATCAATTTGCGACGCCGTGTCACCTCTATATCGAGGTCCGTGATCTTCTTGCGCAGTGTATTGCGGTTAATCCCAAGCAGATCGGCACATTTAGCCTGATTTCCGCCTGTCGCATCCAGCGCTATTTCGATCAGAGGAATTTCAACTTCGCGCAGGATTCGCTGATACAGGCCGGGGGGCGGCAGCATGTTGCCGTGTAGGTCAAAATAGCGTTTGAGGTGGCGCGCCACAGACGCGCCCAGCTTTTCCGTATCGCCTGCACTGCGGATCGGCTCCAGCTCTGGCTGACTGCCAAGCACCTGCTCCACCTCCGGCGCAGTGATCTCAACTGCTCGACTGGTCAGACCCAACCGGCGCACCGCGTTTTCCAGCTGGCGCACGTTTCCAGGCCAGCTGTAGGTGCGGAAAATTTCGGCTGCTGCTTCGGACAGGACGCGCGGAGCCTGTCCCGACTTTTCACCACGGACTAGAAAATGGTCGGCCAGCAACGGGATATCATCGACGCGTTCACGCAAGGCAGGCACGTTTAGCGTGGCCCCAGACAGACGGTAATAGAGGTCCTTGCGTACGCGCCCTGCCTCCATCGCCGCCGTCAGATCCGATTGGCTGGTCGCCAGAAACCGCGGAACATATTCGCCAGGGGTGTCCATCATCCGCACAATGCGGGCCTGTAGTTCTTCAGGAATATCGCCAATCTCATCGATCAACAGCGTACCACCCTTGACCCGCGCCAGCACCCGTGCAGGTCCCTCAAGGTCCTGCAGATCAGCGGCGGTAGCAGTGAAAAATGGCAGCGAGCGACGGTCGGAAAAATCATGAATTGCGCGTGCAATCAGAGACTTACCTGTTCCGCTTTCACCCCAGATCAGCACTGGCAAATCCGTGTTCATCACCCGTGCGACAACCCGATAGAGCGCCTGCATGATCGCCGTGCGTCCCACCAACGGCAACTCGTCCGGGCGCTCATCCTCAGACACGCGGGCCGGGCTCTGCGCTTTCATCTCCAGCGCCTTGGCGGTGCGTTTCATCAGGTCGGGCAAATCGAACGGCTTGGGCAGATAATCGTAGGCCTCCGCCTCTGCCGCCTGGATCGCCGTCATGATCGTGTTCTGCGCGGAAATCACGATCACAGGCAGACCAGGGCGATCTAGGCTGATTTTGGGCAGCATTTCGAGGCCATTGCCGTCGGGCATCATGACATCGGAAATGACGACGTCGCCTTTGCCCTCACCCACCCAACGCATCAAAGTGGTAAGGGAAGACGTCGCATGCACCTTACACCCGGCGCGAGTCAGCGCTTGGGTCAGAACAGTGCGGATCGTGCGATCGTCATCGGCAACAAGTACGGTTCCATCCATGGATCAGTCCTCTTTTCCTGCAGTGGGTATGGCGGATTTGGGCGCGCGTGGCAGCGACAGGCGAAACACGGTTTGACCCGGCACAGAGGTAACGGAAATCCAGCCCCCGTGATCCGAAATGATTTTTGAGACCAGCGCGAGGCCAAGGCCCGTGCCGTTTTCCTTGCCCGAGACAAACGGGTCAAAGATATCCGCAGCAATGCCGTCTGGCAGACCGGGGCCATTGTCGATGATCTCGATCTGCAATGGCAGCGATTGGCCTGTCCCATCCGCGCGACGCAAACGGAAGGAATGCTCGAAATAGCTGTGCAAGCGTATCTTGCCGCCCTTTTGGGCCGCGGCCTCGGATGCATTCTTGAGCAGGTTCAGCACCACTTGGAGCAGTTGATCCGGATCACCAAACGCCAGTGGCAAAGAGGGATCATAATCCTCAATGATCTGCATGTGCGCACCAAAGCCAAGCAAAGCAGAGCGACGGGCGCGATCCAAAACATCGTGGATATTCACGGGGCGCAGGTCTGGGGGAGACAGGTTGCCAAATTGCTCAACCTGTTCCAGCAGCTTCACAATGCGGCGGGATTCCTCGACGATAAGATCAGTAAGTTCAAGATCTTCAGCACCCAAGTTCATGCTAAGAAGCTGCGCTGCGCCGGTGATACCGGCGAGCGGGTTTTTGATTTCGTGCGCCAGCATCTCGGCCATCCCGATCGCCGATTTGGCTGCAGACTTCACCGAATTGCTTTGCGTCATGCGACCGGCCAGCTCGCGCGGGGAGATCATCAGCACCATATGGTCCGAAGCGCCGACCAGAGGCGCGATCTGCAAGGCACATTGCAATGGAGCGCGCTGGCCAGAGCCGACGTCAACGTCATTTACAAAAAGTGGCGTTCCATTCTTACGCGCCCTAGCGAGGCTTTCCTCAAGCGGGGCATCAACAGCAAGCTGATCCCAAAGAGGCGCACCCCGCATTGTCTTGGCGGAGACATTAAAGAACCCTTCAGCAGCCGAATTGATGTCCACAATGTCGTCGTTGGGTCCGATCACAATTGTGGGCACCGGCAAAGAGGCCCAGAGGTCTCCAACAGTGGTCATGCCGCCACCTGCCCGGCATCCGCCATCAACGCATCCGGCAATAGCGCCAAAACCTCTTTTGCCGATTTCGCCGTCAGCACGGACCGCCGCGCATCAGCACCTGTTTTGGCTATGTCCATAAACCAACCCAGATGTTTCCGCGCTACACGCAGGCCCAAAACTTCACCATAAAAGGCCAGCATTGATTCATAATGTCCGATCACAAGGTCAACAAATGCGGCCGCCTTCGGAACCTCTGGCGCAGGCGTGCCATAAAGTGCATGGGCCACTTCAGCGAGTAGCCAGGGGCGCCCTTGCGCACCTCGTCCGATCATCACGCCATCGCAACCCGACTGGCGTAAGGCGGTGGCAGCACTGTCGGCATCAACAATATCGCCGTTGGCAATCACGGGAATGCTAACGGCCTCTTTGACCGCGCGAATAGCGGCCCAATCTGCACGTCCCTTGTAAAACTGGCATCGTGTGCGCCCATGGATCACGATCTGCTTTATTCCTGCGGACTCGGCGCGCGCCGCAATCTCGGGCGCATTCATCATTGCATCGTCCCAGCCAAGTCGTGTTTTCAATGTCACCGGAATGTCGACCGACCGCACCACCGCCTCGATAAGTGTCAACGCATGGTCCGGATCGCGCATCAACGCAGAGCCGGAATAGCCTTGGGTGACCTTTTTGGCGGGGCACCCCATGTTGATGTCGATCACTTGTGCACCCTGCCCGGCGACCATTTTGGCGGCCTCCGCCATGGGTGCAGCCTCGCGCCCGGCAAGCTGTACCGCCGTGCTGCCAACACCGATCCCGAGCTCTGCTTTTTCGCGGCTGCCGGGGCGTGCGTTCAGCATGTCATGACTGGCCACCATCTCAGACACAACCATCCCTGCCCCGAACCGTGCCACGAGGGCGCGAAACGGAAGGTCGGTGATCCCGGCCATTGGGGCCAACATCATTGGGGGTGTCATATCTAGGGGGCCAAGGGCCGTGGACATTGCCTAATCCTTGTGCGGTCAACTTGAGCTATAGCAGCGCCAACGCATTCTCAATGCGGCCAAAGCCATTCAGTGCCACCACTTAGCGCATCTGCACATTATTTAGGCACATTTGCTGAGCATGGACAGTACCTGTCATAGCACCTAGAGATTTTAGCATGGTTTTAATGAGCGAAAGATGAGCAAGGCCGCAGCAGTCATCGTGGCTGCCGGGCGCGGGGTCCGCGCCGGTGGAACAGAGCCCAAGCAATGGCAGAACCTATGTGGAAAGCCAGTGCTGGCCCACACTTTGGCTGCGTTCCAGAGCCATCCAAGCATAGAGCAAGTTGTACTTGTTCTACACGCCGATGACGCACAGCGGGCCAATCCCTATCTGAATGCAAATACGATCACTGTGACCGGTGGCAACGACCGAACAGCGTCCGTCAAAAATGGACTGGCCGCGGTCACTGATGCCCCCTTGGTCCTGATCCACGACGTTGCGCGTCCTTTGATCACTCACGCCCTGATCTCGCGGGTGATCGACTCCTTGGGCCAGCAAACCGGCGCGGCTCCGGCACTCGCAGTGACGGACGCCCTATGGACTGGGTCCGAAGGCCACGTCACAGGGACAATGGACCGCTCGGGCCTTTATCGCGCGCAAACACCGCAAGGGTTTGATCTGGAATCAATTATCGCCGCACATGCAGCCCACCCCGGAGGTGCTGCCGACGATGTCCAAGTGGCGCGCGCCTATGGGCTGGACGTTGCCATCGTGCCGGGAGATGAAGACAATCTAAAGATCACCCATGCGGAAGATTTCGCGCGGGCCGATCAAATATTGCGAGGACGTGATGGACATTAGACTGGGCAATGGATTTGACGTGCACGCCTTTGGCCCCGGCGACCACGTCACGCTGTGTGGCGTCAATATCCCTCACAGTCACGGCCTCGTTGGCCATTCGGATGCTGATGTGGGTATGCACACGGTGACGGACGCCATCTATGGCGCGCTGGCAAAAGGTGACATTGGCCAGCATTTTCCGCCCTCTGATCCGCAATGGAAAGGCGCTGAAAGCCATATTTTCCTAACCCATGCGGTCAATCTGGCCCGGGACATGGGGTTCGAAATTTCCAACATTGACTGCACCGTGATCTGTGAGTTCCCCAAGGTCGGGCCGCATTCCGACCGTATGCGCAGCGTCATGGCCGATATCATGGAGCTGAAAGAGGCGCGCGTTTCGGTTAAGGCCACCACGTCCGAACGGCTCGGTTTTACCGGTCGGGGCGAAGGGATCGCCTGCATCGCCACAGCCGCGCTGGTGCGCCCATGATCGCGCATCTGATCGGAACGGTGGGTGGCGCTGGTCATCTGCGTCCTGCCCCCGGCACATGGGGGTCGGCCGTTGCCTTGCCATTGGGCTGGGGCCTCCACGCTCTCGGTGGTTTTCCCTTGCTTTTGGTGGCTGGATTTGTGGCTTTTGCCCTTGGATGGTGGGCCACCATCCAAATGACGGCTGGCAAAACAGATCACGACCCATCCGAGATCGTTATTGACGAAGTGGTCGGCCAGTGGATCGCACTTGCTCCACTCAGCTATGCGGCGTGGGACCGTGGGATGGATATTCTGGTGATGTGGCCCGGCTGGATCGCGGCTTTTGCTTTGTTTCGGCTCTTTGACATCTGGAAACCGCTTTGGGTCGGGCGCGCAGACCGGCGCGGCGATGCGCTGGGGGTGATGCTGGATGATGTGATTGCGGGTGTGTTTGCCGCCATGGGTGTGGTGGTACTTGCGGTCCTTGTGCATGAACTGGTGTTAAGATGAGCCTTTCCACGCAAGTTCTTGATGCAGCAAAAGAACGTGCGGTCATGATTGCTACCGCAGAAAGCTGTACAGGGGGCATGGTGGCCGCTGCGTTGACGGACATACCCGGCTCGTCGGACGTGGTCGAACGCGGTTTTGTCACCTACACGAACCAAGCCAAGATTGATATGCTAGGTGTCTCCCCGGCGACACTCGACACGCATGGTGCTGTTAGCGAAGAAGTTGCGCGCGAGATGGCCGCAGGCGCACTGACACGCGCGCCTGTTGACCTGACGGTTTCTATCACCGGCATCGCAGGCCCCGGCGGGTCCGAATTCAAACCAGAAGGGCGCGTGTGTTTCGGGATTGCAGACAAAACTGGCGTCGTCAGCGAAACCGTCGAGTTTGGTGCGCCAGGTCGTGCAGTCGTACGTGCGGCAGCCAAGGATCACGCGCTGACACTTTTGCTGAAACGACTGCAATCCCTTTAGGGAAACGCGCCGGACCGCACTATCCGTAGAGCGCCGCTGCGCGCCGCTCAAACGCCCGCACAATCCGCTGCATCGCCTCGTTGAACACCACGCCAATGATTCCCTGAAGAATCGCGTTCTTGAATTCAAAATCGACAAAGAAAGACACGTTGCACCCCCCATCGGCAGGCGAAAACGACCAATTCGACCGCATGTACCGGAATGGGCCATCCAGATATTCTGTGTCGATCTTGTGCAAATCTGGCCACAGAACGACCCGGCTGCCAAAGCGTTCACGAAACACTTTGAAGCTGATCACTAGATCCGCTTCCATGACTTCACTGTCCCCGACCGAGGTCACCTTGCGTACTCTTGCGGCAGAACACCATGGTAAGAACTCCGGATAAGACGGCACATCCGCCACCAGCGCGTACATTTGTTCGGGTGTATATGGCAAAAGCCGGGTTTCGGAATGCGTAGGCATCGGGTTACACAAGACCTCGAAGGAAAAAGTTGCGACCGATGTGTCCCGGTTGCGGCGTGAAATCAAGGGGATGACCATGACAGAGCGGCCATATGTCATAGACAAGATGATCTCGGCCAAGGCCATCGCCGCGCGGATCGAAGCGTTGTGCATGGATATTGAGGCTGAGTTTTCCGGCACAGACAAGTTGATTGTGGTCGGTCTGTTGCGCGGATCATTCGTGTTTATTGCTGATCTGGTGCGCGAGCTGGACCTGCCAATCGAGGTCGATTTTCTTGAAACCTCTTCTTATGGCGACGGCATGGAAAGTAGTCGGGAAGTACGCATTCTCAAAGACTTGCGCGGCACAATTGAAGGGCGCGATGTGTTAGTGGTCGAAGATATTGTCGACACCGGGTACACGATGAGCCACGTGATACGACTGCTTAAGGGGCGCAAACCCGCCAAGCTGCGCAGCATTGCGCTGCTCGACAAACCAAGCCGCCGCGAAGTCGACGTTAGCTCGGACTGGATAGGCTTTGAAATCCCAGATGAATTTGTTGTGGGCTATGGCATCGACTTTGCTCAGAGAAACCGTAATCTGCCTTACATTGGCAAGGTTCGGTTTACCTAAGGCGCTGTGCAGGATTGTATCATGAAATTGTGACATGGGCTCCGCACACATTCGCGCTACACTTTGTCGCACAGTCATTCAGGAGTTTCTCAAAATGCGCCCATTCAGCCTTTCCGTTCTCACCTTAGTCGCCTCATCCCTTGCGGCCCCCGTTTTGTCGGACGGACACTCCAGCAAGGCCCTTGAGGCGGCTGCAAAAGCAAGAAACGCAAATATGAGTATGATCGGCTATCATATGGGCGTTTTGGGCAGCATGGCCAAAGGCGAAGCACCCTATGATGCGGCCCTTGCAACAGCGGCTGCCGAAAACTTGCAGGCCGGCGCGGCGATGTCGCGGATCGTGCTTTATCTGGAAGGGTCAGAACAAGGTGCAGTAGCGGGATCTCGTGCTAAGGCCGAAATCTGGTCCGATTCAGCTGGATTCGAAGCGCAAGCGATCGCGTTCGAAACTGCAGCTGCTGCCATGGTGACGGCCGCGGGCACTGATCTGGAGGCCCTGCGTGGTCAAATGCAGGCCCTTGGCGGGACATGCGGGGATTGCCACAAGCCGTATCGCGGCCCGCGCAACTGAGGCTGCAGTGCGCCGCATCGTCAGAACTCTGATCGCGCTTGTTGTGTTGGGTGTGGCCATCGGGCTGTTCCTGACGCGACCTGGTAATATACCTGATGGATTTACCGCGAATACCGCGGCGAATCCGGAGGCAGGTGCGTTGATCTTTGCGGCCGCGGGCTGCGCATCGTGCCACACATCTCCCGGCTCAGAAACTGACGGCCTGCCCGTGCTGGCTGGTGGTCAGGTCTTTGCCAGCGATTTTGGCACCTTCTACGCTCCCAACATTTCTTCTGATCAAACTGCTGGTTTGGGCGGTTGGAGCCTAGATGAGTTTGCCCGTGCTGTCACCGTGGGTGTCTCGCCTCAGGGCCAGCATTACTACCCCGCCTTTCCCTATTCCGCATACCAACACATGACGGCGGCAGATGTAGCAAACCTATTTGCTTACATACAAACCCTGCCCGGCGACGCGACACCATCGCGCGCCCATGATGTCGGCTTTCCTTTCAATATCCGGCGCGGACTGGGCCTTTGGAAACTGGCGTTTGTGAGCGACAATTACGTCATGGCAGCAGACACCGAAACGCTGGCGCGCGGGCGGTATATGGTCGAAGCGCTTGGCCATTGCACCGAATGCCACACGCCGCGCAACGCCGTTGGCGGCCTTGATCGATCTCGTTGGATGGCCGGGGCTCCGAATCCGTCGGGCAAGGGAACGATTCCGAACATCACGCCCGCTGCTTTGGAGTGGAGTGAAGGCGATCTGGTTGAGTATTTCACCTCGGGCTTCACCCCGGACTACGACAGTGCGGGAGGTAAAATGGCCGAGGTCGTTGAAAACCTCAGCCGCCTGCCCGAGACGGACAGAGCCGCCATCGCGGCCTATGTCAAAGCACTGCCTGCTGTCCCCTAAACGCCAGCTTAGGCCAGTTTAGCCTGCCGGGCCGCACGCAATCGGGCAAAGTCATCGCCCGCGTGGTAAGACGACCGGGTCAAAGGCGTAGCCGAAACCATCAGGAACCCTTTGCCGTAAGCCGCTTTTTCGTAAGAGGCGAATTCGTCTGGATGCACGAAGCGGTCCACTCGGTGATGCTTGGGAGTTGGTTGCAGGTACTGGCCGATCGTGAGGAAATCGATATCGGCGGCGCGCATGTCCTGCATCACCTGAACGACAGACTGGCGGTCTTCGCCAAGGCCAACCATGATACCGGATTTGGTGAACATCGATGGATCCAGCTCTTTTACCCGTTGCAACAGGCGCAGCGAGTGGAAATAGCGCGCACCGGGGCGGACCTCTGGATAAAGGCCGGGCACCGTTTCAAGGTTGTGGTTAAAAACATCCGGACGGGCCTCGACCACAATCTCCAAAACGGATGGGTCACAGCGAATAAAGTCTGGTGTCAAAATCTCGATCGTCGTGGCGGGGCTGCGGTGGCGAATCGCACGGATGGTTTGGGCAAAGTGGTCTGCACCGCCGTCTTCGACGTCGTCACGATCCACAGACGTGATAACAACGTGGTTCAGACCCAGCTTTTCGACGGCATGCGCCACGCGCCCCGGCTCAAACGCGTCAAGGTCCTCCGGCGGTTTGCCGGTGGCAATGTTGCAGAAGGTACAGGCCCGGGTGCAAACCTCGCCCATGATCATCATGGTGGCGTGCCCCTGCGACCAGCATTCACCCACATTCGGACACCCGGCTTCTTCGCACACTGTCACCAGCTTGTTGTCACGCATGATCCTTGCGGTTTCAGCGTATCCTTCACCGCCGGGGGCTTTGACGCGAATCCAGTCGGGCTTCTTGGGCTGCGGGTTGTCCGGGCGGCGCGCTTTTTCGGGGTGGCGCTGTTCAGGAATTTTCAGATCGCGCATGTGCTGTGCCTTGTGGGTGAGTTGCTGTCCGCATCTTAACATAGGCACGCAGCCAATGAACACCACATGGCACAACCCCGCTATGCAATGCGCACTTGGCCCAAAGCCACCATGTGTCTTCTGACAACAAGTACCATGCGGTCTGGGGTAGCGCCCCGGTCCCAGAACCCCAAACAAAAAAATGGCGCTGAGAGGGAGGGATCGCAGCGCCATTTCTGTCAGACCGAAAAGTTGATCAGCCGATCAGGCCGCCCCCCGGCCCTGTGGTTTCGTCATAGTGTTGCTTGAGCCGCATCAACGCGATGCGAAGCACGATTTTGCCCGAACGCGCCGACCAGCCTAACTTCTTCTCCGCCGCTTCAAGCCCTTCAAGGTAGCAGCAGCACCGCAGCACAACATCGGACAGACCCGGGCCAAGGTCTTTGAGGACAAATGCCACACGTCTACGCGCCCGCTCGGGTCCATTGCACACCCCACTGTCGGCAGCAAAACTGCCGCGCCCACCTGCGGTTAGAAATCGATCCCAGTTCTGCGCAACACGCGGCCCCATCTGGGCCAATTCAAAATCCTCACGCAGACGTTCACCCGCGCTGACCAGATCATCCGTAAGGAACACGGCCCCGTCCTTGTCCCGCCTGCGGGCCAAGGACGTCAGTGGCGATTCCGCCAGGTTGTAGCGCACCTTGCGCGATTGACCGGTTTCATTGTCCCGTATCGTGCGCTCGCCCCAGACCCGATGCTGGTCCGCAAATTCCGCCGGGGCTTCGGCCATGCCGGATGCCCCGGCGCCTTCCCCCTCCATCATTTCGGCAAGAGCTGTCCGTCCGGCTGACGTAATCTTGTAGCGGGTGATGCGCCCGGACACGTCCGCACTGATCCACTCCTGCAATGCCATTGCTTCGGCTACCTTGCGGTCCACCACAGCCGTGCGTGTGCTGGACCCTGTGGCACCGTCTCGCACCACGACGGCTTTTTCCATGTCTACAGCTACGGCCAATACGGCACCCGTTTCACAAAGACGGCGCAGGATGCGGCGCGCATCGCGTGTCAGTGTAGTGGCGTCAGGGCCTTGATCCTTGATCGCAAGTCTCATCGGATCCACTTCCTTTTTCTGCTTTTGGGCATTCTTCGAAGTTCGAATGGTCACCCGTGCACCCAGTTTACGAAGCACGGCGTCGATCAGCGGATCATCGCGGCGTGTTTCGTATCTGCGGATCTGACGCAGGACGGTAGACGCATGGCATCCCGATTTTCGGGCCAGTTCGCGGATCGGCAAACCGGCTTCTGTATGGGCCAGATAATGGATAGCAGCGTCCGGCACCCATCTTGGCAATCCCGCAAGCACGGGAGGAGATCCATCGTTTGATTGCATCCGTTGTTTTCCGTCCTCAATATCAGCGTGGCGCGGTCTTAATGCCGAAGTTGTCCACAAGCTATCCACACAACCTAAGAGTGTACTGATTACCCATTCGTTAATATTCGTCGATGTACGCAGCATTGTTTCCAAAAGATAAACAGTTGCTAAACGAACGCGCGGCGGCGTCGGAATCTACGCAACACCCGCTTAGGTTGTGTGATAGTGCAGATGCCAGCATGATGGGGATCAGGCCGGCAGACACTCAAGGAGTACTGGAAAATGCAAGATATCCTGTCGATGCTGAACGCGCTGCACCGCCCACGCCTTCTGATCCGCGCCGCTCGAATCGGAGCAGAAGACTATCGCCGCGCAGCCCATTTGCCGCGCCTGCTTGGCTATGGGCAATTGCCACGCCATGGCAATGCGCTGATGCGCCTGATGGAAATTGAAGGTGAGTTAAACGCGCTGCGCCTCGGCGAAGACTCGTCCTACAGCCTGTTGCGCCACATAGATGTTTTGATCGCCATAGTCGGCGAAGGGCGGATCCTGCGTGCCGCACAGGTTGATGCCCCTGCAGCCTGACAGGACTACATAAAGCTGTCGGGCTCTGCTTCTTTCTTTTGCACGACATAAGCGTCCAGCGCCTCGCGCGTTGCGGGTTCCATGGCCGGTTGCTGATAGTCGCTCAATAGTTTGGCAACGCGTGCAGTGGCCAGGGCTTGCGTATCGCGCGCGCCCTCATCGGCCCATGTTTCAAAAGGCTTGTAATCCAACACATCAGATTTCCAGAACGCGGATTTGAAGTTCTCTTGCGTATGGGCACATCCCAGATAGTGCCCGCCCGGGCCAACTTCCCGTATCGCATCCATCGCTTGGGCGTTTTGATCCATTTGCACACCCGCTGCCAGATGATGCAGTGTGCCAAGCTGATCAGCATCCATCACGAATTTCTCGTATGAACTGACCAGCCCCCCTTCGAGCCAGCCGCAAGAATGAAGCATGAAATTCACGCCTGCCAACAATCCCATGTTGAGCGAGTTAGCGGTTTCATAGGCTGCCTGCGCATCCGGCAGCTTTGAACCACAAAACGACCCCGCAGATCGGAATGGCAAACCCAATCGCCGAGCCAGTTGCCCAGCGCCATAGGTGATATGTGCTGCTTCTGGCGTACCAAAGGTGGGCGCTCCAGAATTCATGTCGATCGAGGTCACAAAGGCCCCAAAAATCACCGGTGCCCCGGCTTTGCACAGTTGTGAATATGCGATACCCGCCAACACTTCGGCCAGCACTTGAGTCAGCGTGCCCGCAACTGACACAGGCGCCATAGCGCCGCCAACAATAAATGGCGAAATAATGCAGCCCTGCCCGGCCTGCGCATAGACCTCCAGCGCGCCCATCATCACATCGTCAAACGTCATGGGCGAGTTGATGTTGATCAGTGAAGTCATGACCGCGTTTTCAGCGACAAATTCCTTACCAAACAATATCTCGGACATCTCGACCGAGTCCTGCGCCCGGCTGGGTTCAGTGACAGACCCCATGTACGGCTTGTCCGACAAAGTCATATGGGCGTGCAGCATATCGAGATGGCGTTTGTTCACTGCAACGTCGGTCGGCTCGCAAACCGTGCCTCCGGAGTGATGCAACCACTTCGACATGTAGCCAAGCTTCACGAAGTTGCGGAAATCTTCCATCGTTGCATAGCGGCGACCGCCAGCGGCATCGCGCACAAAGGGCGGCCCGTAAACAGGGGCGAGCACAAGGTTATTGCCGCCCACCACAACACTGCGTTCGGGGTTGCGCGCATGCTGGGTGTAACTGCTGGGGGCGGTGGCGCAGAGCTGACGGGCCAGACCACGAGGGATGCGGACGCGGTCGCCTTCAATGTCTGCTCCGGCATCCGCCCAGCGCTTGATAGCAGCAGGGTTGTCCGGGAAGTTAACACCGATCTCTTCCAGAATCGTCTCTGCATTGTGCTCGATCACCTCGAGAGCTTCGGTTGTGAGCACTTCGTAATTTGGGATGTTGCGCTCTATGTAGCGGGCAGTCTCAAAAGACACGGCACTGCGCGCCGCACGGCGTGCCGCCCCTCCGCCACCACGGGCGCGTCTGCTCGGTGCTGTCGCCTCAGCCATGTGTCCATCCCCTCATCGCGGTCATCCGGTGCAGTTGGGCTTACCCGATCCGGCCCTTTCAAACGCGCAATAAGCGCCGCACGAGGGAAAAAAGCGACATCCCCGTTTCTTCTGACCAAAAATACAGCGAGGTCTGGGGGGAACTCCTGTCCAACGCTTGCCACCTGCTCCCCCCGCGCCTATTGCACGGGCATGACAGACCAGATTCATGACCGCCTCCTCATCATCGACTTCGGCAGCCAGGTGACGCAGCTAATCGCGCGGCGCTTGCGCGAATTGAATGTCTATTGCGAAATTCACCCCTACCAGAACGTCACAATGGATTTTGTGACTGCGATGGCACCGCGCGCGATAATTCTATCCGGCGGACCGGACAGTGTGACTCGTCCCGGCTCACCCCGCGCACCCGAAGGAATCTTTGGCCTCGGCCTGCCCATCCTCGGCATCTGTTACGGCCAGCAGGTCATGATGCAGCAATTGGGTGGTGAGGTGCTGGGCGGCAAGATATCGGGCGGCGGCGGCACTGCAGAATTTGGACGGGCCTTTGTGACCCCGGCAAGTGACCTTGATCTGCTTAACGGCTGGTTTGACGAGGGTCGCGAACAAGTCTGGATGAGCCATGGCGATCATGTGTCAAAGCTTGCACCGGGGTTTGAGGTCTATGGAACCTCTCCCAATGCGCCTTACGCAGTAACGGCGGACACGATCCGACACTTCTATGCCGTACAGTTCCACCCCGAAGTGCATCACACTCCGCGCGGTGCCAAGCTATATGAAAACTTCGTGCGTCTGGCAGGGTTCAAAGGCGACTGGACCATGGGTGCCTATCGCGAGGAAGCGATCCAGAAAATAAGGGACCAGATCGGCGACAAGAACGTGATCTGTGCTTTGTCAGGTGGCGTGGACAGTTCTGTCGCTGCGGCATTGATCCACGAGGCGGTAGGCGATCAACTCACCTGTGTTTTTGTAGACCACGGCCTACTGCGCAAAGACGAGGCCGCCGAGGTCGTGGGCATGTTCCGCGACAACATGAACCTGTCGGTCATCCACGCCAATGAGGCAGACCTGTTTCTTGGCGAACTTGATGGCGTGTCTGACCCGGAAACCAAGCGCAAAATCATTGGGCGCCTGTTCATCGACGTGTTCCAGAAATACGCAGACCAGATCGAAGGGGCAGAGTTTCTGGCTCAGGGGACCCTCTATCCAGACGTCATCGAATCGGTTTCGTTTTCTGGCGGGCCTTCGGTCACCATTAAATCTCACCACAATGTGGGCGGTTTGCCCGAAAAGATGGGTTTGAAACTGGTCGAACCCCTGCGTGAGCTTTTCAAAGACGAGGTGCGCGCATTGGGCCGTGAATTGGGTCTGCCTGCATCCTTCATCGGGCGCCACCCTTTCCCGGGTCCAGGCCTTGCGATCCGTTGCCCCGGAGAGATCACCCGGGCGAAACTTGAAATTCTGCGCGAAGCTGATGCCGTTTACATCGACCAGATCCGCGCGCATGGCCTTTACGACGATATTTGGCAGGCTTTTGTTGCCATCCTGCCTGTGCGCACTGTCGGGGTGATGGGCGATGGGCGCACCTACGACTATGCCTGTGCCCTTAGGGCCGTCACATCCGTGGATGGGATGACGGCGGACTACTATCCGTTCAGCCACGACTTCCTTGGCGAAACGGCAACCCGGATCATCAATGAAGTGCCAGGAATCAACCGCGTGACATATGACATCACCTCCAAGCCTCCTGGTACCATTGAGTGGGAATGACGTCGCCGTTGACGCCATCCAAATTTTAAACCGGTTGTGTTTGTGCGCCACCCCGGTTGCAGTTTAGCAAACATCACCGCACAGTCCGCCCGCGACGGTTGGACCGGTTCGCAAAGTGCGAACAGGAACCATCAATGAGTTCAGTCCAAAATGCTGCTTCTACGCCTCAGGTCTTGAAGGCTGCCCTTTGGATGACGGGGTCTATCGCCTCGTTCTCCTGCATGGCCGTGGCCGGGCGCGAAGTATCAGGCGATCTCGATACATTTGAAATCATGATGTATCGCAGCATGGTCGGGGTGATCATCGTCTGTGCATTGGCAGGTGCAACGGGCGCTTGGCGGTCCATCAAAACGGAGCGTCTTGGCACGCATACCATGCGAAACTTGGCCCATTTCACTGGCCAGAACTTGTGGTTCTACGCCGTAACGGTCATCCCACTCGCGCAGGTATTTGCGCTTGAGTTCACATCGCCCATATGGGTCATCGTGCTAAGCCCATTGGTCTTGGGCGAGCGTTTGACACTCGTGCGCGGCTTTGCGGCGATCATGGGGTTCATTGGTATCCTGATCGTGGCACGCCCTGACATGGCCGGGCTGAACGCTGGCGTCATTACGGCCGCCTCCAGTGCCATCTTTTTTGCACTTACCATCATGCTGACTAAAAGGCTTACGCGAACAGAGGGAATCACGTCGATCTTGTTCTGGCTGACCGTAATGCAACTGGTGATGGGGGTTGTGATGGCGAGCTGGGACGGAGATGTCGCCTTGCCGAATGCGCAAACGACGCCATGGGTCTTCCTGATTGGTTGCGCAGGTCTGCTGGCCCACTACTGCCTGACTAATGCTCTGGCGATTGCACCAGCCACAGTCGTGGTGCCTATCGACTTTATCCGCTTGCCCACGATAGCCGTGATCGGAATGCTGGCTTACAACGAAGCAATCGATATCTGGGTGTTCGTTGGCGCACTGATCATCTTTGCCGGAAACTACCTGAACCTTTGGGTTGAAACCCGTCGCAATTAGGATTGCAGCGGCGGCGTCACAAATTTATGACGCTCCGTCACAAGTCGGTTTGTGCCCTAGGGTCATTATTGACGCACCCCCCTTGAAAATAGCTTATGCACACCCAGCGCGTACCCACTCAAAACAGATTTCGCGCTTTGGGAGGAAGTAAATGAAAACGTATATTTTGGCGACGTCCGCCGTTTTACTGGGTGCTACAGCAGCGTCGGCAGCAGGAGTGGAACGCACCAATCAATCAGTCGCGCCACTGTTCGAGAACGGCCGCTATCTTGAATTTAGCTATGCGCATATTAGCCCAGACACCTCGGGTGTAGGTGGTTTGGTCACGCCAGGCGCCCAATCGGGTGACTTGACGCCCAGCTACAACCAGTTTGGTTTCGCGTACAAAGCGGACATCAACGAAAAGTTTTCGTATTCATTGATCTATGACCAGCCCTATGGCGCGGACGTAGATTATCCCACCGGTACCGGATACTTCGCTCAGGGTTCAACGGCGTTTTTTGATTCCGACGCACTGACCGCGGTTTTGCGATACAAGATGCCAAACCAATTCAGTGTTTACGGCGGGCTGCGGTACCAAGTTATCTCAGCCGCGGCTGTCGTGCCGTTCGTTACGGCGGTGCCGGGTGTGACTCCACCTTATGAAGCAAACGCCGACAGCGACGGCGCAGTTGGCTACCTCGTTGGTGCGTCTTACGAGATGCCCGAAATTGCGATGCGCGTCTCGCTGACTTACCAGTCCTCCATCGAGCACGAACTTGACACCATCGAAAGCAGCGTTTTGGGAAGCGGTGTTGCGTCAACTACGAAGATCGAAACACCGCAATCGCTGACGCTGGATTTCCAATCCGGGATCGCCAAGGACACGCTTCTGTTCGGTTCGGTGCGCTGGGTCGAGTGGTCCTCGTTCGAAATCGCACCGGAGCAATATGTTGCCTTGGTTGGATCGCCGCTGGTATTTTTTGACGATGATCGGATCACATGGACGCTGGGCTTGGGCCGCAGGTTGAATGATCAGTGGTCCGTTGCAGGATCAGTCAGCTACGAAGAAACCACAGGATCGCCCACAGGGAACCTAGGCCCGACTGATGGCTTTACCAGTGTGGCGCTGTCTGCGATCTACACAAAAGGCAATATGAAAGTCACAACTGGTGTTCGGTTTATCGACATCGGTGATGCAAATACACGCGTCGGCGGAGCGGTGCCTGGCGGTATTTTTGAAGACAACGACGCAATAGCGTTCGGCATCAAGATCGGTTACAACTTCTGATCCATTCCGTCTTGAAAATGACCAAACCCCTGCAGCTAACGCCGCGGGGGTTTTTCTTTGCGCAGCATTCGGGTGGCACCTACTCAGCGCAGCTGACACTACTTCTCACATGACACCACAAAAGACGATGACAGGCCGTGCTTGGGCCGAGATGATCTTGCTGGCCACGGTATGGGGCGCATCCTTTCTGGCCATCCGGGTGGCGCTGGATGAGGTGCCCCCTCTGACTTCTGTTGCCCACCGTACCGGATGGGCGATGCTGGCACTTTGGGCCGTGGTGGCTGTGATGCGTCTGCCCCTGCCCCGCGACCCGCGCATCTGGTTGGGTTTTCTGGGCATGGGGCTGCTTAACAACGTGATCCCGTTTGGTCTGATGGCGTGGGGGCAGCTTTACATTGAAACGGGCCTGACCTCGATCTTGAACGGAGCGACCGCCATTTTCGGGGTGATTGCAGCCGCCCTGTTTTTTGCGGATGAGCGGATCACCACGCGTAAGGCCATTGGGGTGACCTTGGGTTTTTTGGGGGTCGCGACCGCCATCGGCCTCGATAATTTTCGCAGCTTTGATCTGCAAAGCCTTGCACAGCTCGCCATTCTTGCCGGCACAGTGTCCTACGCTCTGGCAAGCGTTTGGGCGCGCCATTTTCTGGGTGGGCTTGCCCCTCAGGTCGCCGCCGCAGGTATGCTGACCGGGTCTACGCTGATCATCCTACCACTCGCGTGGATCGTTGACGGACCAATCAGCCTTGATCTGGCGACACCGACGCTGCTCGCCATTGGATACTATGCTTTCATCGCCACGGCAGGTGCCTACCTGCTCTATTACCGAGTGTTGGCATTGGCGGGCTCAGGCAATCTGATGCTCGTCACCCTGCTGATCCCGCCTGTGGCCATTGCCCTCGGCGCGTTGGTGCGAAGTGAGGCTTTGGGGCCGAATGCCTTTGTCGGCTTTGCCTTGCTGGCCCTTGGTCTTGCCATTCTGGACGGTCGACTTTGGGCATGGGTGCGCAGCACGCGCTGAGCGTCTGGGGGATGGTCGTGTTGACCGCTAGCAGGCACATCGTTACCACGGCGCGAACCGAAGCGAACAGGAACCACGATCATGCTTTATCGCAGTGCCGATGACTGGCGCGCCGCCGCGCAAAAGCGCGTGTTGGTCTATGGCATGTCAGGTCTGGGCAAGACGCACATGTCAAGCATCGTGCGCGCCTCCGGCCACTGGTTCCACTACTCTATCGATTACCGGATCGGCACGCGTTATATGGGCGAGCTGATCGCCGACAACGCCAAGGCCGAAGCCATGAAGGTGCCGTTTTTGCGGTCTTTACTGATGTCTGACAGCATCTATATCGGCTCAAACATCACATTCGATAACCTGTCCCCTGTGTCCACCTATCTGGGCAAACCCGGCGATCCGGAAAAAGGTGGACTGCCCATCGCGGAATATCGTCGCCGTCAAGAACAGTTCCACCAATCAGAACTGTCCGCCCTGAACGACAC
The DNA here is from genome assembly GCF_039945315.1 of Tateyamaria sp. Taxonomy (GTDB): domain Bacteria; phylum Pseudomonadota; class Alphaproteobacteria; order Rhodobacterales; family Rhodobacteraceae; genus Tateyamaria. Next base: position 183,598 of record NZ_JBDUXB010000006.1, read on the forward strand.
CAGCTATTTCGCAGACCGGGCGCAGGCGCTTTATGGCTATCCGCACTTTATCTGTGACACCGGCGGGTCAATCTGTGAATGGGTGGACGCTTCTGACGACAACGACCCCCTGCTGACCCATCTGTCGCGCACCTGCCTGCCGCTTTGGATCAAGGGGGATGCCGCCCATACCCAAGCGCTGATCGCACGGTTCGACAAGGCCCCCAAGCCCATGGCCTATCAGCCCGAGTTCCTATTGAACTGCTGGGACACTTATCTGGGCGAAACCGGCCTCGGCGAGGACAAGGTCGATCCAGACGCCTTTGTTCGCTGGACGTACGCGCGCGCATTGGCGCACCGCCAACCCCGCTATGAGGCGATGGAGCGTTGGGGTGTCAGCGTCACGGCGGACGAAGTCGCCTCTCTCAAAGGTGAAGCGGATTTCATCGATCTCGTCGCCGACGCCCTTGAGCGCCGCGCCAGCTAAGGCTATCTGCCTTCCCCTAGCCCTTTCGCCCGGAACCACCCATGCCCCTGAAACTGCCCCGCACCCTGCCCGCCTATTCCGTCCTCGACAGCGAGGGCGTGATGGTGATGGATGACGAGCTGGCGGCCTCTCAGGACATTCGCCCGCTCAAAATCGCGCTGCTGAATCTGATGCCCAAGAAAATTCAGACCGAGACACAGTTTGCGCGCCTCATTGGGGCCACACCATTGCAGATCGAACTGACGCTTGTCCGGATGACCGATCATGAGGCCAAGAACACCTCGGCCGATCATATGGACAGCTTCTATCGCCCGTTTGCAGAGATCAAAGATCAAAAGTTTGACGGCTTGATCATCACGGGCGCGCCCATCGAACACCTCGACTTTGAAGACGTGAGTTATTGGGCAGAGCTGTGCGAGGTCATGGACTGGACCCAAACCAATGTGCATTCCACCTTTGGCGTATGCTGGGGCGGGATGGCGATGCTGCACCATTTTCACGATGTACCCAAACACCTGCTGACGGAGAAGCTGTTCGGCACGTATCGGCACGCAAACCTTGCACCCGCCTCGCCCTATTTGCGTGGCTTTTCAGATGATTGCGTCATCCCCGTAAGCCGCTGGACTGAAGTGCGCCGCGATGAAGTAGAGGCAGCAGGTCTGCCAATTTTGCTGGGGTCGGACGTCACCGGCCCCTGCTTGATCGAAGACCCTCAGCACCGTGCGCTCTACATCCTGAACCACTTTGAATACGACAGTGACACGCTGAAACAGGAATACGACCGCGATCTGGCGTCCGTTCAGGTGCAGGGCGCCAAGATCGCCATGCCGGTCGGGTATTTCCCAAACAATGACGCCAATCAGCGCCCCCTTAACCGCTGGCGCAGCCACGCCCACCTGCTCTATGGAAACTGGTTGTCAGAAGTCTATCTGACCACCCCATATGAGATGGAGCGGATCGGACAAGATCGTACCGACCTACGGGGATAGGCGATGAAAACAGCACTGGTGTTTCTGCTTGCCGTGATTGTGGTCTCGGTTGTGATTGTGCAGTTCTTTTCGATCAAACGCGACAGGGATGCTGCCGCCAACTACCCCCATATGGGGCGATTGATCGATGTGGACGGCGTGACGGTGCACGCGGTGCAGATGGGTCAAGGCCCAGACGTCGTGCTACTGCACGGGGCCTCAGGCAACACGCGCGATTTTTCCTTTGCTTTTGCCGATATGCTAAAGGACCGATACCGCGTCACGATGCTGGACAGACCCGGAATGGGATGGACCGAACAGTTGGACCCGACCCACAAGCGCGCCTTTTCCACCGCTCATGCCAGCCCACGGGATCAGGCAAGGTTATTAAGGGCCGCCACGGATCAGCTGGGGGTCACAAACCCGATTGTGTTGGGGCACTCGTTCGGTGGGATCATAGGATACGCATGGGCGCTGGAATTTGACGATCTGGCCGGGCTTGTGTCGGTCGCTGGCGTGGCCAACCCTTGGCCGGGTGATCTGGGCTGGACCTACCGCATAAATGGCTCGGCTTGGGGCGGCGGGTTGGCGGTGCCTTTGCTGTCAGCTTTCGTGCCAAAAACCTACGTCGAAACCACGCTCGCCAGCATATTCGAACCCCAAGACGCGCCAGATGGCTATCTGGAGCATGTCGGAGCGGCCCTGTCGTTAAGACGCCATTCGATGCGGGCCAATGCCCGTCAGGTGAATTGGCTGCGCCCCTATGTCGTTGAAATGTCCGCGCAATACAGTGAAATCAAAGTTCCCGTGGAAATCGTGCACGGGGATGCGGACACCATCGTGCCGCTGGCGGTCCATTCTGCCAAGGTTCCCGGGCAGATCAAAGGGGCAAATGTCACCGTCCTGCCCGGCATCGGACACATGCCGCAACACACGAACCCTCAAGAGGTAATCGCTGCAATCGACCGGGTCGCTACACGGGCCGGTTTGCGTTAACCGCTAACCTCCCCCATATTGCATGTTAAGAGCAGTAACTTGAGCGGGATATCAAATGACCCTTCCCTTTGACGGTGCCATCACCGAGTTCTACGAAACCGGTGCCCCAGACGATGTGCGCGACAAGATCGCCGGCGCTGACAAGGATGATATCCTGACCCCGACTTACCCTCACGCAGAGCGGATGAAGCGCAAAGATTACGAACGGGAAATGGAAGCTTTGCAGATCGAATTGGTCAAGATGCAGAGCTGGGTCAAAGCAACCGGCGCGCGGATTGCTTGTGTTTTTGAGGGGCGCGATGCCGCCGGAAAGGGCGGCACGATCCAACGGTTTCGCCAGAACCTGAACCCACGTAGCGCTCGGGTCGTCGCCTTGTCAAAACCCACTGAAAAAGAAAGCACGGAGTGGTATTTTCAACGCTATACCAAGCACTTACCCTCTGCCGGTGAATTGGTGATGTTCGACCGCAGCTGGTACAATCGCGGCGTGGTCGAACATGTGTTTGAGTTTTGCACGCCCGCGCAACGAAAGCACTTTTTCGCGCAAGTGAACCCCTTCGAAGAGATGATGATTGACGATGGAATCCACGTCTTCAAGTTCTGGCTGAACGTATGCCGGGCCGAGCAGTTGCGCCGGATCATGGCGCGCGAACGTAACCCGCTCAAACAGTGGAAACTCAGCTGGATCGATGTCGAGGGCCTCAACAAATGGGATAACTACACCGACGCGATCCGCGAAACGTTGCAGCTATCACACTCAAATATCGCGCCCTGGACCATAGTGAGATCGGACGACAAGAAGCGCGCACGCCTGAACGCAATCCGCACGCTTTTGCACGGGTTGGATTACACAAACAAAGACGTGCAAGCCATTGGTAAAATAGAAAAAGACATCTGTGGCGGACCGGATATCTGGGATGCCTAAACGCGGTTATCACCACGGAAATCTTCGACAAGCTTTGATCGATGCGGCCTTGCAATTGATCGAGGAAAAGGGCCCAACAGGTTTCACCCTGTCAGAAGCGGCCAAGCAGGCAGGCGTAACCCCGGCTGCCGTCTATCGACACTATGAAGGGCGCGAGGATTTGATCGCGGAATGTGCGCGGCAGGGCTATGGCATCTTTGCTGATCTGATGGAGCACGCCTATCAATCCGGGCAACCTTCGGCCCTGGCTGCATTCGAGGCGACGGGTCGGGCCTATCTGGCCTTTGCCCGCCGCTTTCCCGGCCATTACATCGCGATGTTTGAAAGCGGCATTTCTGTAAACCGCACCCCGGAACTGGCCGATGTGGCCAACCGGGCCAATGATGTTCTTGAAAAGGCTGCGGGCGATTTAAGTGAGCATATTCCAGAGGATAAGCGCCCACCTGCATCCATGTTTTCCGCCCATATCTGGGCGATGAGCCACGGGGTGGTCGAACTGTTCGCGCGCAACTCGCCCGGGCGCGCTTCGCCCTTTCCGCCTGAGGATTTGCTGGAGTCCGGCATCGGCGTTTATCTGCGCGGTTTGGGGTTGATCAAGCCGGACGAGTAGCATGCACTCAACGGCTTTTTGATGTCTCAGCCAGCACAAATGCCTAGCGGATGTTGACCTCATAAAAACAGGAACAATCGTCTAGTCACACCCCGTGCACCATGTGTGCTCACCCTGTGCACCGCGTGGCATACGATTTACGCAAATGGCAGTCGTTAACGCAACGGACGGTGGCGATTGTAAAAGAAGAGTTAATCATGACAGGCCAGCGCAAAGGTCTCGCCCATCAGTTCCGGTGATCAAGGCCCAAACACCTCGATACACAGCACCACGACCGCGATGGGCAACGTGACGAGGCTGGCTACGACAGCTGCGCCAAACACAGTTGGTTTGGAAGGCGGAGCATAGCAACCTGCCACAGTCTTTTGCGAAGTTTTCCTTGCCGCCATGATCACAGTTAACGCCACATTAGGTTTCGGATGACTTAACAGTGGCGATGGAACCGGATCTCTGCCTGCCCTTACAACAACACCCACAATACAGCGCGGCGTTACGCCAGACCGGTTGCGCCGTGCTTGAGGTTCACCTGCCCAGTGCAGCACCAGTGCAGGCGATATCACGCTTTGGTCTGACGCTAGCCTCTCGCGGGCCAATCTGGTGGGCTGAGTATGGACCAAATGATGCCAACATCCTGCGCTGCTCCGGCCTGAACGTGATCAACAGCATTGGGTACGATCTGGCCGCACTCAGGTCTGCCGGGTACCGCCTGATACATACGCCAAACTGGGTCGCCGAATTGTCCTTGTCGGGCACCTCATCCGCACGTCTGGCCGCGATGAAACCCAAATGGCGCGCAACCTTGAGCCGGGCAGAAAAGGCACGTTTACGGGTCAAACATGACCGATTTGATCCGCTCTGTCACGGCTGGTTACTCTCCGCGGATCTGGCGCAACAGCGTTCCAAGGGATTTCGCAGCCTGCCGCATACTGTGTTGCAGGCCTATGCCAAGGCCAGTCCCGACCACGTGCTGGTGTTCGTCGCATCCGACAAACGAGATCCCGTCGCGGCGATGTTGTTTTTAGTACATGGGCACGTGGCCACTTATCACCTGGGGTGGTCTGGAGTAGCCGGGCGCAGAAGTGGCGCGCATCACGCTCTGTTGGTGCGAGCATGCGATCATCTGGAAAGGCGAGGCTTGGCCCGCCTTGATCTTGGCCAAGTGGATACGGTGAACGCGCCGGGGTTGGCGCGGTTCAAAATCGGCACCGGTGCACAGCTGCGCGCCCTGGGCGGGTCATGGTTGCGTGTACCTTGGCTGTAAGAACCAACGTCAAAAACAAAAAAGGCCGCCCCCGATCGTAGCGGCCTTTTTTCTTTGCTGTAATAGAAAGCTTAACGCTTGGAGAACTGGAAGCTCTTACGCGCCTTGGCCTTACCGTATTTCTTACGCTCAACAACGCGGCTGTCGCGGGTCAGGAAGCCTGCCGCCTTCAGTGCGCCGCGCAAGGACGGATCGTAGAGTTGCAGAGCCTTGGACACGCCGTGCTTGACCGCACCGGCCTGACCAGAGAGGCCGCCGCCTTTGACCGTTGCGACAACGTCGAACTGGCCTTCGACGCCAGCGACGGAAAACGGCTGGGCAAGGATCATTTGCAGCACGGGGCGCGCAAAATAGTCGTTCATCTCTTTGCCGTTCACCGTGACCTTGCCGGAGCCTGGCTTGATCCAGACGCGGGCGACCGCATCTTTACGCTTACCAGTGGCATAGGAGCGGCCCAGTGCGTCACGCACAGGTTCGCGGTGGATCACTTCAGCTTCAACCGGGGCGGCATCGCCGGCCACGGCTTGCAGGTCTTCGAGTGTGTTGATTTCGTCGGCCATGCTCATGCGCTCCGCGTGTTTTTCTTGTTCATGGATGCAACATCCAGAACTTCGGGGCTTTGCGCCTCGTGGGGGTGATCGCCGCCTGCATAGACGCGCAGGTTGGTCATGATCTCACGGCTCAGACGGTTGCCGGGCAGCATGCGCTTGACCGCTTGGGTCACAACGCGCTCGGGGTGCGCGCCTTCAAGGATTTGCTCCTTGGTGCGGCTTTTGATCCCGCCGGGGTGACCGGTGTGCCAGTAGAAGTTCTCCTGACGCTTGTTGCCCGTCATCTGGATCTTCTCGGCGTTGATGATGATGACATTGTCACCACAATCCATGTGCGGCGTGTAAGACGCCTTGTGCTTGCCACGCAGGCGCATGGCGACGATCGAAGCAAGACGGCCCAACACCACGCCTTCGGCGTCGATGAGGATCCATTTCTTGTCGATGTCCGCAGGTGTTGCGGTATAGGTTTTCATGTGTCGCATCCCTTGGGGGGCTCGAATTTCGGATTGGGCGGGTATAGGCGCGGCAGAATTGCGCGTCAACGGACATATGTCAGTTTTAAATATGCAAAAACAATATCTTACAAATAAGGTATTATTATACCCCATCAATTTCGCCGTTTACACTCTTGCAATGGGGTCTCACGTCCAACAAGAGGGTGGCACACCTGTCCTTCGGCTTTGATCTTTTATGTTTTTGTCCCTTGCCGCCCCTGCCCTCGCCGCCCTTGCGTTGATCGCGTTTGGTACGCTTGCAGGCGTTCCGGCGGTGAGAAAGCTAATCGCGGTTTATGAGGCGAAGCATGAGTTGAAGCAGGGCTCCACCGGCTGGCTGCGCAGCATTGGTGGCTGGTCCATCATCGCCTTCTGGCTGATGACCACATGGTTTCTGGCCACGATCATTGGCGATTGGGGCGCGACGGGCGATTTGGAAGGCGCGATTGGCCGGTCCTGGCTGCGCCTGCGTGTGTTGCTTGAGATTGCCATTGCGATCATGGGAGAGGACTGATGGCGGCGCCTGTCATCCAGTCCGAACTGCAATGCGCCACCTGCGCGGGTCAGTGTGTGTACGACCCTGCAGTGCAAGCCTTAAAATGCGCCAGCTGTGGAAACGTCACCTCGCTGGAAACTGCTGACGACGATGCAGCGGCTGAAGAATTCCCATTTGACCCGCTGGCATCCGCCCCTGAGGCGCAGGTCGACTTTGACAGCATCGTTCACCGGTGTGAGACCTGCGGCGGGTCTGTTACCTTTGTGGCCCAATCGCTGAGCACCCGGTGCTCTTATTGCGACGGGCCAGTTGTAGTTGAAACAAATGACCGCGGATACGAGCCCATGGCGTTGATCCCTTTCCGCGTTCCCGAACAGGATGCCCAGACCCTCGCACAGGCTTGGGTGCGCAAACGCATTGCTGCACCCAGTGATCTGGCCGGCGTGGTGGCCAAAGCCCGTGTGGCTGGCCTCTACGTCCCGTTCTGGACCTTTGATAGCGACGAGTTGATCCAGTATTGGGCCAGCTACCGCGTGCGGCGCAACAAGCGCACTGAGACGCGCCAGACCTCGGGCGTGTTGCGTATGCGGGTTGACGATATGCTCGTGCCCGCTTCGCACCATGTGACACCGCTGATCCGTGACGGCATCCTGCACGACTTTTACCCCGAGCGGCTGCGCCCGTATCGCGCTGGCTATCTGTCAGGCTTTGCCGCCGAACAGCATCACCAGACGCTGAGCGAGGGGTTGGAGCGCAAGGGCAATGAAAAGGCGCTGCTGATCCGCAACCGGATCAAGGGGCATGTGAACAAGTCCGGCGTGCACAACATCCGCTATCACACCGACACCAGTGGCATTCATTACCGGCGTATTCTGCTGCCGGTGTGGATCCTGCACTACGAATACAACGGCACCGCAAAAAAGGTCGTTGTCTGCGGGATCGAAGGGCGCGCATACGGAGAGCGTCCGTATTCAGCTTTGAAGCTGGCGGGGTATGCGGCGGCGCTGACAACTTTGGCCGTTGGGTTGGGGCTGGCCTGGGGTGCCGCGGGGTTGATCTAACCGGGCAAATCAACGCCTTGGGGCGGAATGGCATAGGTCAGGCTGGCCCGCGCCACAGGTTTGTCCATGCCTTCGGAATAGATCAGCACGTCCGACACGGACAGTTGCTTGCCCAGTTTCAACAGCCGCCCCCTGGCAATCAGATCGACCCCGGCGGCGGGCTTGCGCATGAAATCAATGGAACAGTTCGTGGTCACCGCCAGCGCGCGCGGCCCAATATGGGCCAGCGTCACCATGTAGGCTGTCACATCGGCAAGGGAGAACATGGCTGGGCCAGATACCGTACCACCGGGGCGCAAATGGCGATCCTGCACAAACAGCCGCAAGGTGACAGTGTCGCCACTGACCTCTTCCACATGGAATTCGCCCGCCACCTCCAGAAACACGCGGCCCAGAAAGGCGTTCATTTCGGCGGCGTCCATCAGTGGGGCCATACTTTTCCTCCTCGCACAATTGCCCTAGGGTTCGCTGCAAAGACGAGGGAGAGCAAGATGGCAATTCTGGAACGTGAGGTCACGGGTGCTGTAATGCATCTGCGGATGAACGCGCCTGAGCGGTTAAACGCGCTGAGTGATGAGATGATCGCAGCGCTGCATGGCGCTCTGGATGACGTGGCAGACGACCGCAGTGTGCGCGCCGTCATATTGTCCGGAGCAGGCAAAGCGTTTTGCGCGGGTCACGATCTGAAACAGATGACCGCGGGGCGTCAGAACGCGGATGGCGGTGCTGCCTATTTCAAAGACCTGTTTGATCGCTGTGCGGCCATGATGGCGCGCATCCAGTCCCTGCCCCAGCCAGTGATTGCTCAGGTACACGGAATCGCCACAGCCGCTGGGTGCCAGTTGGTCGCCACCTGCGATCTGGCCGTGGCCGCACATGGCACCCGATTTGGCGTGAACGGGGTGAACATCGGGTTGTTCTGTTCGACCCCTATGGTCGCCTTGTCCCGCAACATCCCACGCAAGCAAGCGTTCGAGATGCTGACCACAGGTGATTTTATCGAGGCCGAGCGCGCCCAAACGCTGGGCCTGATCAATCGCGCCGTTGCGCCCGAGGATCTGGCAGACGAGGCATCAGCCCTCGCCGAGCAGCTGGCATCGAAACTCGGATCAGCCGTGCGCATTGGAAAAGAAGCTTTTTACGCCCAAATCCAGATGCCCGTCGCCGACGCTTACACCTATACCGGGCAGGTCATGGTCGAGAATATGGTGCACCCAGACACCAAAGAAGGCATTGATGCCTTTATCAACAAACGCCCGCCAGAGTGGTCACAATAGGGTTTCAGCCATATAAATAAGGGTAACCTATGGTTGTCTCCGTATTGGCACCTGATTGTTTCCGAATAAGCTCTATTAATCTGGGCGCAAATGAGGCACAAATTGGACACGGTTAACAACCGGATACGATTTTGGGTCGCCGACTGGCGGAAGGTCCCTCCAGGTCAGCCTCTCACTGACCGACCATCCCCGCAGCGGCGACCCCAAAAATCCCCCCCACCCTGATCAAAGTTGCGCAACGGCGCGCGGTGCCCTACATCCGCCCCATGAAAGAACAATTGCATATCGTTGGCGGCGGCATGGCCGGATCCGAAGCGGCCTGGCAAGCGGCCAATATGGACGTGCCCGTGGTCATCCACGAAATGCGACCCGATGTTGGCACTTTTGCCCATCAGACCGGTCGTTTGGGCGAAATGGTCTGCTCGAATTCGTTCCGCTCTGACGACAGTGAACAGAATGCTGTGGGCCTGCTCCACTGGGAAATGCGGGCTGCCAATGGTTTGATCATGGCCACGGCAGACCAGCATCGCTTGCCAGCGGGCGGCGCACTGGCCGTTGACCGTGATTCTTTTGCCCAGTCGGTGACAGATGCACTGACGGCCCATCCCAATATTTCGGTCGAATACGGTGAAATCACGGAACTGCCCGCCACCGGGAACTGGATTTTCGCAACCGGTCCGTTGACCTCCACAGCATTGGGTCAGGCCATCGCGCAGGAAACTGGCGGCGAAGCCCTCGCCTTTTTCGACGCTATCGCACCCATCGTCTATTTCGACAGCATCGATATGTCCAAGGCATGGATGCAGTCCCGTTATGACAAGGGAGAGACCGAGGAAGAGCGCACCGCCTACCTCAACTGCCCCATGGACCGCGACCAATACGAGGCCTTCATCGACGCACTGCTGTCAGCCGACAAGACCGAGTTCAAAGAGGGCGAAACAGCGGGCTATTTCGACGGTTGTCTGCCGATCGAAGTGATGGCCGAACGCGGGCGCGAGACGTTGCGGTTTGGTCCGATGAAGCCGGTCGGGTTGACCAACCCCCACAGCGACAAAAAGCCTTACGCCGTTGTGCAGCTGCGCCGAGACAACAAGCTGGGCACGCTTTACAACATTGTCGGCTTTCAGACCAAAATGAAATACGGCGCACAAACCGATGTTTTCAAACGCATTCCCGGACTTGAGAATGCCAGCTTTGCACGATTGGGCGGCATTCACCGCAACACATTCCTGAACAGTCCAACCCTGCTGGGCGCGGACATGCGCCTGAAGTCACGGCCCAATATCCGCTTTGCCGGGCAGATCACCGGGGTCGAAGGCTATGTTGAATCCGCCGCCATGGGCCTGCTTGCTGGTCGGATGGCAGCCACGGAGATTCTGGGCGGCGCACTGGACATCCCACCCAACACGACAGCCATGGGCGCCTTGATCACACACATCACCGGCGGTGCTGAGGCCAAGACGTTCCAGCCAATGAACGTCAATTTCGGTCTGTTCCCGCCTGTCGAGGGCCTCAAAGGCGGGCGGCGCGGACGTAAAGACCGCTACAAAGCCTACACAGATCGCGCCAAGGCAGACTGGCAAAACTGGTTGGCTCCTCAGTCACAAGCAGCCTGATCTGGTTCTGACTGGACATGCTGCGGGTGTTGCCCGTTGCCCTGACCTAATCAAGCCACTGGACGCCGCGCATTTGACGCGGCTAACCTACGCCCATGACCAAATTCCTCGACAAAGCTTACACCGCCCGCGACGCAGCTTCGACGCGCGTGCTTTATGACGACTGGGCCGCGAGTTACGAAGCGGAAGTGAGCGAACACGGCTATGCCACGCCCGGGCGCTGCGCGGATGCGCTCAAGCACTATGCAGGCGACACGAGCGCGCCGGTGCTGGACTTTGGCTGTGGCACGGGTTTGTCCGGCCTTGCCCTGAAACTCGCCGGGTTCGAAACCATAGACGGCGTCGACCTGTCAGCAGAGATGCTGGAAGGCGCGCGCAGCAAAAGGGTATATCGCCACCTCGACCAGATCGAAGCGGGCGCGGACCTGCCCCGCAAGGATTACGCGCTGTGCGCCGCAATCGGGGTGATCGGCGCGGGTGCGGCCCCCATTGAGGTGCTGCACATCCTTATGCGCGCCCTACCGCGCGACGGTAAACTGGTGTTTTCGTTCAACGATCATGCTCTCGAAGAACCCGCAAACGAGGCTGGTGTCGCCGAGTGGACCGATTGTGGTGCAGCGCGGTTACTGTTCAAAGAACATGGCCCCCATCTGCCCGGTATCGGCTTGAAGTCCAACGTCTACGTACTTGAAAAAGCGTGATATTCAAAACCCGATTTGCGCCATCCCCGACGGGCCCACTGCATCTGGGCCACGCCTATTCGGCACTGCTTGCCTATGACATGGCCCAGGCTCAAAACGGCACTGTCTTGCTACGGATCGAGGACATCGATCAGACCCGCGCACGTGATCACTGGGAAAGCCAGATTTATGACGACCTTGCATGGCTTGGGGTGAGCTGGACTGAACCGGTGTTGCGGCAATCGGACCGCATGAACTTTTATGCACAAGCGCTTGATATATTATGGGAACGAGGCCTGTTGTATGTATGCGACTGTACCCGTCGCGACATCGAAGCAGCCCTGAGCGCTCCGCAAGAAGGCGTACAGCGCCATGGCCCGGATGGGCTCATCTATCCCGGCACCTGCCGCACCCGTCATCCCCGTACTGGCCCGAGGCCGACAGACAAGGCCCTGCGGCTGGATATGGTGGCAGCAATGCGTCACCTCGCAGCGCCGCTCAGCTATGAAGAGACCGGAGTGAACGCAGGGCAAATCGCAAGCGGTGACCTCGTCACCACGGTGGGTGACATTGTTCTTGCACGTCGCGACATGGGCACATCTTACCACCTGTCTGTGGTCGTCGATGACGCTGCTCAGAGCATCACTGATGTGGTGCGCGGAGCGGATTTGGCAGAGGCCACGATGATTCACGTACTGCTTCAAAAACTTCTGGATGTGCCGACCCCGGCCTATCATCACCACCGTCTGATCCGGGACGAAGCGGGCAAGCGGCTTGCCAAACGCGACGATGGACGCGCAATCTCCAAATACCGCGCAGAAGGCGCGACTCCGGACGACATTCGCGCGATGGTCGGCCTGCCGCCCTACAGCGGTGCCATCAACTCCACTTCGGACCCGTCGACGACTTCGGTATAAAAACAAGTGCGCCGCCCGGTGTGGCAGGCAGCGCCAGTCTGGTTCACTTGCATCAGCAAACAATCGCGATCGCAATCCACACGCAGCGACACGAGTTCCTGAACGTGCCCTGACGTCTCGCCCTTGATCCAGAACGCCTGGCGCGAGCGGGACCAATACGTGACTCGCCCCGTGTCCAGCGTGCGTGCCACAGCCTCGGCATTCATCCACGCCATCATCAAAACCTCTCCGCTCGTCGCATCCTGCGCGATAGCGGGCACCAGCCCTTGCGCATTATAAAGCAAGCTTGCGGGGTCAAAGGGTGTGGTCATAACAAAACCTTTTTGCATCTGGCTTGGGCGGGCTTATGTAGGACGGATAAGTAACCGACACCAGAGCCGGAGGGGACATGCCCGCCGATACCGACCTGATCAAACTCTATTCGACCCGCATTCTGGCGCTGGCGGCGGACATCCCGCACACCAAACGTCTGACGGACGCACATGCGACGGTCAAAAAACGCTCTCCGTTGTGCGGATCGGCTGTGACAGTGGATGTTTGCGTCGAAGACGGTCGAATCACAGATTTTGCCCAGGATGTGAAGGCCTGCGCTCTGGGTCAGGCCGCGGCGGCCGTCACTGGTCATGCCGTGATAGGACGCAGCCTGCCCGAGATTGAGGACGCCCGTGATGGTCTGCGCGCAATGCTGAAATCCGGCGGCGACGTACCCGCAGCCCCCTTTGACGGATTCGAAGTGCTTGCACCCGCGAAGGATTTCAAAAACCGGCACGCGTCAATCCTGCTCGCCATCGAGGCCACGGCTGAGGCAATGGAACAGGCATTACAGGCCAACTGCGCCTGACCCCTTCTGACATGACCAAAAAAAACGCCGCTCATCCGGGAAGGATGGCGGCGCAAGTGAAGCGTGTCTTGCGGGGGACGGATCCGGGACCCCTGCGGGAACAGGGTCACCCTGCGGCAGGCAGAGCCGCTTGGTGAGGACGCCAATTGGGACGGGCGCGAAGGTGGATCACAGGCAAGTACGCAGGCAGAAATTCAGATCAAAGACGGCAAGTGCAAAGCGACCACAAGCATCACAGTCAACGCTGCTGCACCAACCACATCCTGAAGCAAAGTGGCTTCGGCGCGGGTTGCGACATCTTTGAGTGTGCGGAGTGTGGTCATATCAGCATCCTTCCTTGAAGTTGCCCCTTTGTTCTCATAAATTTAACACTCCGTAAAGAACTTTTTGAGAACATTTGCGAACTTTTTGGCACAAAACGGCTTAACCGACTGATATCAAACGGATCGCCTCGTCCTGTCTCATCAACCAAAGAAGAACACGGATTGCTGCGCCGCGCGGGCTGGAAAGTTCAGGATCGTCTGCCAAGGCCTTGCGCGCATCGCTTTGAGCAATGGCCATGAGGTTCGCCTGCCGATCAAGGTCAGCGATACGAAACCGCGGGACACCCGATTGCGCCGTGCCGATGAGATCACCATACCCGCGCATCTGTAAATCGGTTTCGGCAATCTGAAAGCCATCCTCGGTGGCGCGCAGCACCTCAAGCCGCTTTTGCCCGGTCTCTGACAGCGGCGCCTGATACATCAACAAACAGGTCGAGGCGGCCTCGCCCCGCCCCACGCGACCGCGCAACTGATGGAGTTGCGCGAGTCCAAATGTTTCCGCCCGCTCGATCACCATTATGGTTGCGTTGGGAATGTTCACGCCGACTTCGATCACGGTTGTTGCCACCAGCACGCCTGTTTCCCCCGCCTGAAACTTCGCCATGGCGGCGTCTTTTTCTGCGGGTGGCATCTGCCCGTGGACCAGCCCGACACGCCCCTCGCCCAGCGCCGCGCGCAGACGTTTGAATCGCTCCTCGGCGGCGGTGAGGTCCACTGCCTCGCTTTCCTCGACCAGCGGACAGACCCAGTAGCATTGCCGCCCCTCGTCCATCACTGCACGCAGGCGCGTGATCACCTCATCCATCCGGTCTGTGCTGACCAGTGCGGTCTTGATCGGTTTGCGCCCCGGGGGTTTTTCATCAAGTATCGAGACGTCCATGTCGCCATATTGCGCCAATGCAAGGCTGCGCGGGATAGGCGTGGCCGTCATCACCAGCACGTCCGAGCCAGCCCCCTTTTTCCCCAAGGCGAGCCGCTGGCGGACACCAAAGCGGTGTTGTTCATCGACGATTCCGATGCGCAGATCTTTGAACACCACGTCGTCCTGAAACACGGCGTGGGTGCCAACCAGAATCTGGATGTCACCACGGACAAGCGCGGCCAGCTTGGCGCGCCGTTCACTGCCCTTGTCGCGCCCTGTCAAAATTTCCAGCACCACGCCGGCACTCTCCGCCAGTGGCTGCAAACCCTCAAGATGCTGGCGCGCAAGGATTTCTGTAGGGGCCATCATGACGCCCTGCCCGCCCGCCTCGACAGCGATGAGCAGCGCCATGAAGGCCACCAGCGTCTTACCTGCGCCCACATCGCCCTGCAGCAGACGGTTCATGCGGGTGGGCCCGGCCATGTCGGCGGCGATCTGTGCGATCGCGCGGTCCTGCGCCCCTGTGGCGGCATAAGGAAGGTCCGCGCGCACCTTGGCCTGCAATACACCTGTGCCTTGTGTGACCTGCCCCGGCATCTTGCGCTCGGACGCGCGGGCCAGCGCGAGGGTGATCTGGTGGGCCAGCAGTTCGTCATAGGCCAGACGGGTGCGCGCAAGGCTCGTCGCGGCAAGGTCAGCCTGTCCTTTCGGCGCATGAGCCTGTGTCATCGCATCCGCGAAATCGGGCCACTTCGCTGACGCGATCTGGCTGGAGTCGATCCATTCATCAAACGCAGGCATTCGGGTCAGCGCGGCGCGCGTGGCCTTGAACATCGTCTTTTGGGTCACGCCACCGGTCAGTGGATAGACGGGTTCATAAGCGGGGATGTCGCCGGCCTCTTCCACAGGCAGAATGTGGTCGGGATGGACCATGTTGGCGATGCCATCGAACAGTTCGACACGGCCCGACACAACGCGCTCGGCCCCCGTGGGCAGCACTATGTTCAGGTAATCGCTGCGCCCGTGAAAGAAGACCAGTTGAAACGATGTCTCGGCATCCTCAACATGGATGCGGTAGGCCCCGCCCCGGCCACGTGCTGGAGTATGTGCGCCAACTTTGATTTTTACCGTCAGAGTGCTTGGCAACACTGCGCCTTGAATGCTGTCCCGCAAGGCGCGGTCGATGCCGGTATGAGGCAGCGTAAACAGCAGATCACGCGGGGTGGTGATAGCGAGCCCGCCCATGTGCTGCGCGGTTTTCGGCCCCACCCCTTCCAGTGTTTCAAGATCGGCAAAGAGCGGGAAAAGTATTTCAGGACGGCTCATGCTGTGCCGATCAGGTCCAGCCAGCCGTCTTCGTCCAGCGTTTCAATGCCCAGTTCCGCAGCCTTCTTCGCCTTGGATCCCGCGCCCGGCCCCGCGACCAGCAGGTCCGTTTTGGCGCTGACAGAGCCCGAGACCTTGGCGCCAAGCGATTCTGCGCGCGCCTTAGCTTCCGCGCGGGTCATCTTTTCGAGCGTGCCTGTGAAGACAACCGTTTTGCCCGCGACTGGGCTGCCTTCGGTGTTCGGGCGCGTGGCTTCCTTGATGCTGAGTTGCGCGACAAGGCGGTCGATGCTGGCAATCTCGGCATCCTGGTTGAATGTCGTGGCCAGCGCGTGGGCCATCACGGCGCCCACTCCGTCGATGCTCAGCAGGTCGTCCCATGCCGCATTGCCCTCTTCCGCGCTGCGCATCGCTGTGTTGAAAGCCGTCCAAGTGCCGTAATGCGCGGCCAGCAAATTGGCGGCTGCCTCGCCTACATGGCGGATGCCAAGCGCAAAAATAACGCGATTGAGGTCAATGCTGCGTTTTTCGTCTATGGCGTCGAAAAGATTGGCTGCGGACTTGTCCCCCCAGCCTTCGCGGTTCTTGAGTTGCTGAACGCCGTTGCCGAAACGGTCGCGCAGCGTGAAGATGTCGGCAGGTTCTGCGATCCATCTATCTGTGTGGAATTGCTCCACCTGCTTGGCGCCCAAACCTTCGATGTCAAAGGCGCTACGTGCAACAAAATGCTTCAGCTTCTCAACAGCTTGCGCGGGGCAAATGAGGCCACCGGTGCAGCGCCGGATGGCGTCACCGGGCTCGCGCACGGCCTCGCTGTCGCATTCAGGGCACCGTTCGGGCATTCGGAACGGCATCGCGTCGTCAGGCCGCTTGCTCAGATCGACATCCGCCACCTTGGGGATCACGTCGCCTGCCCGATAGACCTGCACCCAATCGCCCACACGGATGTCTTTGCCTGCGCGGATTTCTTCGCCCTTGTTGTCGCGTCCGGCGATGTAATCTTCATTGTGCAACGTGGCGTTGG
Organism: Tateyamaria sp.; assembly: GCF_039945315.1. GTDB lineage: Bacteria > Pseudomonadota > Alphaproteobacteria > Rhodobacterales > Rhodobacteraceae > Tateyamaria. The sequence goes on from NZ_JBDUXB010000006.1 coordinate 200,292, forward strand.
ACACCACGACTCCCCCCACTGTCACCGGGGTCAGACGCGCAACAGGAGACAGCGCCCCGGTCCGCCCCACCTGAATATCAATCGCCTCGAGCCGGGTCCAAGCCAGTTCGGCCGGGAATTTGTGCGCCATCGCCCAGCGCGGCGTGGTCGAGCGAAACCCGAGACGCGCCTGCAAAGCCAGATCGTTGACCTTGTAAACGACACCGTCGATGTCATAGCCGAGCGCCGCGCGCAGCTGTTCGATCTTGCGGTACTGCACGATCATCTCTTCGGGACCGTCGCACAATGCCGTCAGGTCGTTGGTTTGAAAGCCCAACTCTTCGAGCCGTTCGATAGCGCCGTGTTGAGTATCCGACAGCGGGTCCGATAGCGCGCCCCATGCATATGCGAAAAAACGCAAGGGACGCGCGCGGGTGATTGCGCTGTCCAATTGGCGCAGCGACCCAGCAGCGGCGTTGCGCGGGTTGGCAAAGGGTTTTTGGCCCGCCTCTGTCTGGCGAACATTCAACGCCTCGAAATCCGAGTGAGACATGTAAACCTCGCCACGCACTTCGAGTACGTCCGGAGCGTCTGTAAGTTTTTGGGGCACATCGGCGATGGTGCGGGCATTGGCGGTGACGTTCTCGCCCACTGATCCATCCCCACGCGTTGCCGCTTGGACAAGCGCGCCGTTCTCATAGCGCAAGGACAGGGACAACCCGTCGATCTTTGGCTCTGCGGTATAAGCGACCGACGCATCAGCGTTCAGCCCAAGGTATTTGCGCACGCGCCCATCGAATTCCCCCACGTCCGCATCCTCGAACGCATTTGACAGAGACAACATGGCAACGGCATGAGTGACCTTTGAAAACCCGTCGGCAGGTGCGGCGCCAACTTGCTCGGAGGGACTGTCCTGACGTTTCAGTGCAGGAAAACGCGCCTCGATCTCAGCATTTCGGCGTTTGAGCGCGTCATAGTCGGCATCCGAGATGTCTGGCGCATCATGGGTGTGATACGCGCGATTTGCCTCGTCAAGCAGCTCTGCCAGTCGGGCCAGTTCGGCTATGGCCTCCTGCTCGGACAAGTCATTGGTGGGTGTCTCGGCGCTCACATCTGTCCCCGTTTGGTTCTGGCCAAGAGATAAAAGCGTGTGAGCGCCGGGTCCAGTCATAGAAGACATATTTGGGAAAAGGAGCTTGGGCCCCTGCATGCAAGAAACCGGCGCAAGTCTGAGCCGCACCGGTTTCTTGTTAACACATTTGAGTCGGATCAGGCGCCGATGGCCAGCCGTGTGTCATCGCCCTGCTCGACAGGTTCCGGGTCGCGCAGCACATAGCCACGGCCCCAGACAGTTTCGATGTAGTTTTCTCCACCCGTCGCCACGCTCAGCTTTTTGCGCAGTTTGCAGATGAAGACATCGATGATCTTCAATTCAGGTTCGTCCATGCCGCCGTAGAGGTGGTTGAGGAACATTTCTTTGGTCAGTGTCGTCCCTTTGCGCAACGACAGCAGTTCGAGCATCTGATATTCTTTGCCCGTCAGGTGCACCGCTTTGTTATCCACGCTTACCGTCTTGGCATCGAGGTTCACTGACACGTTGCCTGTATCGATGACTGACTGTGAATGCCCTTTGGAGCGGCGGATAATGGCGTGAATGCGCGCCACCAGTTCCTCTCGATGAAAGGGTTTGGTCAGGTAATCATCAGCACCAAAGCCGAACCCCTTGATCTTGTTTTCCGTATCATCTGAGCCCGACAGGATCAAAATGGGGGTTTCCACGCGCGCAAGGCGCAACTGGCGCAGCACCTCGTGCCCGTTCATATCCGGCAGGTCGAGGTCCAGAAGGATCAAATCGTAATCATAAAGCTTGGCCAGATCGATGCCCTCTTCCCCCAGATCCGTGGCATAGACGTTCAGATTTGCATGGGTCAGCATCAATTCGATGCTCTTGGAAGTTGTCGGGTCGTCTTCTACAAGCAGCACGCGCATTCAATCGGTCTCCACAATGGGTGTCGGTGTCGAACTAAACGTGAACCGAAAAGGTCAACCACACGTTACCCTTGTGGGATTTATACGATAACAACCTAAAGTTGTCTATACCTTTGCAAGGCGGTTGCCTTCAGTGCCTCTTCGCCATGGTCTGAAACGGCCTGTACCCACCCTAAAAACTCTTCTTCACTTAGGGAATAACGCTCTAGCGCGTCGGTCTGCGTCAGCAATCCGTACAAAACGCCACGCACCACAGCCGCTTTACGCGATGCAACCCAACGGCGAGTAGCTGGGGGCGGCAAGTCGGCCCGCGTCAGCACCGTACCATCAGGCAAGGTCACTGCGCGGGGTCCATCTACTTTCTTCAAATACATCGCTCTGCTCTTCATTACATTTCGGCCAACATGCGCCTGCGACCCTAATGGCGGGTTAAACCCCCTCTTGAGACTATTTAACATTTTCATATATATGCCACGAACCCTCCCGGAGACTTCGCTATGCTTGACCATTCAGGTCCGCTCAACTCATTGGGCATTGCCAAAGCCCCTGCAGACACACGTGTTGTCGTCGCCATGTCTGGCGGCGTGGACAGTTCTGTTGTGGCGGCTGAGTTGAAAGCGCAAGGTTATGACGTGGTCGGGGTTACCTTGCAGCTTTACGATCATGGTGCGGCTTTGGCGAAAAAGGGTGCGTGCTGTGCGGGCATCGATATCCATGATGCGCGCCGTGTGGCCGAGGAAATGGGCTTTCCCCATTACGTGCTCGACTATGAGAACGTGTTCAAAGACGCGGTCATAGACGAATTCGCCGACAGCTATCTGGGGGGCGCGACGCCTGTGCCCTGCATCCGTTGCAACGAGCGGGTGAAGTTCAAGGACCTGCTGGAGACGGCCAAGGATCTTGAAGCCGATTGCATGGCCACGGGCCACTACATCCAGCGCAAGATGGGCAATGCTGGCCCGGAGCTTCATAGCGCGGCGGATTCGAACCGGGATCAAAGCTACTTCCTGTTCTCGACCACGCCTGCGCAGCTCGATTACCTGCGTTTTCCACTTGGGCACTTGCCATCTAAGGATGACACTCGCGCGCTGGCGGCGAAATATGGTCTATCCGTCGCGGACAAGCCCGACAGTCAGGACATCTGCTTTGTGCCCAATGGCGACTATGCCGCCGTGATCCGCAAACTGCGCCCCGAGGCCGCTGCCCCCGGTGACATCGTTGATGTGGAGGGGCGCGTTCTGGCACGCCATGACGGTGTGGTGAACTATACAATCGGACAGCGCCGTGGGCTTGGTATCGGAGGTCTGGCCGACCCGCTCTATGTGGTGAAACTCGACGCAGATACCCGTCAGGTGATCGTTGGCCCCAAAGAGATGCTGGCCACCCGCACAGTTCCAGTGCGCGAAGTGAACTGGCTGGGCGATGAACCGTTCGCATCACGCGATGAATGGCATGTGGCGGTCAAAGTCCGATCGACCCGGCCGCCCACAGATGCCGTGATTCGCCCCATCAATGAGACCGAGGCAACTGTAGAACTGGTCGCTGCCGAAGCGGGCGTGTCGCCGGGGCAGGCCTGTGTGTTCTATGATCGGGACTCCAGCCGCATCTACGGCGGGGGCTGGATCCACAAGGGCTGAGTACTCTGCCTTGCCGCGCTCGCACCCTTGCGCTTATGTGGCGCAAGGACTGCGTTAGGGGAGCATGAGCGATGAAACTCGAAACAACCAAAGCCGTTGTAACAGGCGGCGCGTCCGGACTTGGGGAAGCGACGGCGAGGTACTTTGCCAAGCAAGGCGCGCGGGTGACCCTGCTGGACCGCGATGCCATACGTGGGGCCCAGGTCGCTGAAGAGATCGGCGGCTTCTTCGCGCAAACTGACGTGACGGACGAGGCGTCCGTACAAGCCGCAATTGACCTAGGCATCGACAAGATGGGCGGGATCAGTGCAGCGGTAAATTGCGCTGGTATAGCTGTGGGCATCAAGACCGTGGGCCGGGACGGCCCGCACCCCCTGCCCGCCTTTCAGCAAACCATCGACATCAATCTGGTAGGCAGCTTTAACGTGGCCCGCCTTGCAGCGGCGGCCATGGCCGGGAATGACCCCGAACCCGATGGCGCGCGCGGGGTGATCATCAACACGGCATCTGTCGCTGCCTTTGACGGGCAAAAGGGACAGGCAGCCTATGCCGCCTCCAAGGGCGGGATAGTCAGCATGACCCTGCCCATGGCGCGTGATCTGGCTAGTTCCGGTGTGCGGGTGATGACCATCGCGCCGGGCATCTTCAAGACACCAATGCTCGCCGGGCTGCCAGAGGACGTGCAAGCTGCGCTGGCGGCAGACGTTCCCAATCCGGCCCGTCTGGGCGATCCGTCCGAATACGCGCGGCTGGCGGGGTTCATCGTTGAAATGGGATATCTGAATGGCGAGGTGATCCGCTTGGACGGCGCCTTGCGCATGCGATAGAGGACCGCTGCGATGTGGCTGGGAAAACTCTTGAGCATTCATACAACGCCGCAGGCACGCGCGCCTATGGTTGGCCATGACATGGCCGAATTGATCGAAGGGGTCGGTATAGCGGGCGACCGTTATGCCAAGGGAATCGATACAGGCACCTACTCTGCCCAACCAGATGTGCGCGAAGTGACCCTGATCGAGGTGGAGACGCTGGAGGCGCTGGCGCGCGACCATGACATTGTGCTGGACGCAAGGGAACACCGCCGCAACCTGACCACCCGTGATGTACCGCTCAATCACCTTGTGGGGCGGCAATTCCGAGTGGGCGATGTCGTGTTGGAAGGTGGACGGCTGAACTATCCTTGCCGTTACATCGACATGATCGCCAAAAAGACGATCTGTGATCTGCTCGAACACCGCTCAGGCCTTAACTGCCGCATTGTCATGGGCGGCACCATTCGCATCGGTGATCCGATCCAACTGGCATGACCAGCGCAAAGGCGAATATGGCGTCAGGTGCGTGGTACTCCTGCCTTGATCCTGAGCTTGAAGCCTTGCGGCTCACAGCGCTTAAGGCGGTATTTGCCCACAACCACTTACCACCGTCCGAGCGACGCACTCTGAGTGCGCCGCTCAAAGCGCTTTTTGCCGCGACCGGGGAAAACTGCCTGATCGAAACGCCGTTTCACTGCTCATACGGGATAAACATCCATCTGGGCGATGCAGTTTTTATCAACAGCGGTTGTGTGATCCTCGACAGCGCGCGTGTGCACATTGGCGATGGAACCCTGATTGGAACGGGCACACAGATCCTCTGCGCCGATCATCACCGAGACCACATCAAGCGCCGTGCCGGGATCGAACGGGCAGCCCCCGTTTCAATTGGGACTGATGTGTGGATCGGCGCGGGCGCGATTGTCTTGCCGGGAGTCACAATCGGGGATCGTGCCATCATCGGTGCGGGAAGCATCGTGACAAAGAACGTCGAAGCGGGTGCAACTGTCGTTGGCAACCCGGGCCGTGCGCTCACCCTGTGATCAGGCGGACGCCTTTTCTTCAAGCATCAGCCACTCCTCTTCGGCCTCATCCAGCCGGGCCTGTCGTTCGATCAGCGCATCCGTGGCCTTTTGAAACTTCACCGGATTTTCGGTGAACAGGTCCGGATCGCTCATCAACTCCTGAAGCTTGACGATCTCAGCCTCCAGCCGCTCCATCTCTGCAGGCAAGGCCTCAAGACGGTGCTTTTCGGTAAAGCTGAGGCCCGCTTTGGAGTTCTCGCCTTGCTTTACCTTCGCCGCGTTAGACTTTGATTTTGCGACGACTTCCCGCGTGGCAGTGGGGCGGCGTTGAGACTGATAGTCGCTCCACCCGCCAGCATAGGCCGTGGCCTTGCCATCCCCCTCCATCGCAATGGTGGTCACGGTCACGCGGTCCAGAAAATCACGGTCGTGGCTGACGAGCATGACAGTGCCATCATATTGATCGATCAGGTCCTGCAACAGGTCGAGCGTTTCGACATCCAGGTCGTTGGTTGGTTCATCAAGCACCAGCAGATTGCTCGGGCGTGCCATCAGCTTGGCCAACAAAAGCCGTGCCTTTTCACCACCCGAAAGCGAACGGATGGGGGCACGCGCCTGCGCCTCATCAAAGAGGAACTCCTTGAGATAGCCCACAACGTGTTTTGGCGCACCGCGCACCATGACCTGATCAGCCTTGCCGCTCACGCGCATCTCCGGATCGCCCGTTAGGCTGTCCCACAGGCTCATGTCCGGATCCAGCTGAGCGCGGGTCTGGTCAAACAGCGCAATCTCGAGGTTGGTGCCAAGGGTCACAGTGCCGCTGTCCGGCGCCTCGCGCCCGATCAAAATGTTGAGCAGTGTGGTCTTGCCCACCCCGTTCGGGCCAACAAAGGCAATGCGGTCGCCGCGCTGGATCGTCAGCGAAAACGGCTCGACAATAACCTTGTCGCCAAACGATTTGGTGACGTCCTTCACCTCGATCACTTTGCGCCCGGACTTGGGCCCAGCCTCAAACGCCATAGCAGCCGTGCCCTGCCGTTTGATCTGCGAGGACCGTTCGGCGCGCAATTCCTGAAGTGCACGTACCCGGCCCTGATTGCGCTTGCGCCGTGCGCTGATTCCTTCCACCGCCCAGCGGGCCTCGGCCTTGATCTTGCGGTTAAGTTTGTGTCGCTGCGTATCTTCTTCTTCCCACGTGGTGTCACGCCAGGCTTCGAACGCCTCAAACCCCTTTTCCTGACGGCGTACCATACCGCGATCGATCCACAGGGTGGCGCGGGCCAGCGCACGCAGAAAGGCGCGGTCGTGGCTGATCAGAACAAACCCTGCGCGGGTCGCCTTCAACTCGGATTCGAGCCAGCCAATGGCCTCGATATCGAGGTGGTTTGTCGGCTCGTCTAGCAGCATCAGATCAGGGGATTCGGCCATCAGACGGGCCAGAGCAGCACGGCGACGCTCACCTCCGGACGCTGTGGACACAAGGCGCGCGGGATCAAACTTCAATCCCTCACCCGCCCGCTCGACCTTATAAAGGTCCGACGGGTCCAGCCCGTGCATGGCAAAATCACCCAACGTGGCAAAACCTGCCATGTCGGGATCCTGTTCCATGTAGCCGACGGACACGCCGGGGCCTGCAACGATCTCTCCGCGATCCGCTTCAACAATGCCGGCCATCACTTTCATCAAGGTCGATTTACCCGACCCGTTGCGCCCCACAAGCGCGACACGGTCGCCGGGCTGTACAACCAAGGACAAGTCGTCAAAAACCGGGTCGCCCCCAAAGGTCAGGGAGATGTCCGAAAGCTGTAAAAGTGGAATGCGTGCCATGGGCGCCAGCTAGTCTCTTGGCCACGCGGGGTCAACTGATGCGGTGCGGGTTTCTTTGTGCCCAAAGTTCTGCGGCGCTTTTATGGGCTACCCCCAAGGCATTACCCTAGCACAGCCCGCAAAAGACGTTTGCGCGCCGGCGGGATGGCCCCGATCTCGACACCTGTAAAGACATGCAGCGTGTTCATCCGATCATCCACCACCGCATGATCACTGACCCAGCCCCCCATCAGCAGGTAGGTGCGCAGCAACGGCGGCATGCGCAGCATCGCCTTTTTGGCGTCCGGCTTGCGGCGCAGGCGCGCTGCAAATTTGAAAACCTTGGGCGCTTTGACCCTGGGTAACCAGCGTTTGGGGGCCAGATGACGCGCCTTGAGCATGGCGAAGGCGTCCAGATAATCCGCCGTCTCGGTGCCGGAAAAGGACGAACAGCCGAACAGCAATTCAACCCCGTTGCCGTCAACATAGGCGGTCATTGCACCCCATGCGACGCGCAGAATGTCAGGGTCGCGCACCTCTGGGTCCACGCAGAACCGCCCCATCTCAACCATTTTGCCGTTGTAAGCCGCCAAGGCGTCCAGCGCATAATACTGTGCCGAATAGCTGCGCGCGATTTCCGCCCCTGACAGCGGCATCATGCGAAAACAGCAGACCAAAGCCTCGTCGCTCAGCCGGCGGATCAGGATGTGGGTGCACAATGGATCGAATGTGTCCGCGTCCCGATCCAGATCGAAACAGCGCGCCCTCAAAGCCTGCGCATCTGCAATGTCAGCAGGACATTGCCCTTCGACAACGCGGTAGCGACCTTTTTTCAAACCGATCATGCGCATTTCTCTGTTCCGTGGCTTTTTGCACCTCCTAGCACATATTCGATCAAAGCAATGTGACGGCTCACCCGCCACCAAAGTCAGGACTGACCTGTCCGATACCACCGAGCAATTGGCGAATGAAGGTAACATTGGTGAGGTCAGCGTCAGTAACACGGCGCGTCAGTGCAACCACGCGGCCATCTTCAAGCCCAAAGCTTTCGATGTTGTCCAGAACACCATTCCCGTCAAATGAGATGGCCAACACTTGTCGGTCGATCACTTCGGGACGGCGTGGACCAATGGTTTTTACAGTACTGCGCACATAATAGTAGTTGCCCCCCTCCAGAACGCCGCCCGCGGTAGGCGGACCCACGACATCTTCGACGCTCGAACGAGTGTCGATGCCGACAACCAATTCCTGCAGGTCTTCTTCGGGCGGGATATAACCGTGGTTGCGAAATGTCGGTGAACAGGCCGCAAGCCCCAGCGACAGCATCGCCACTGTCAGATATGCCAAGGCGCGCATGTCGGCCCCCTTTATGTGTGCCGCCCCTTGTGTGCAGGGCGCAGTCCTTTTATCTCGACTTACTCAAGGATTGCCTGCGGTTCAAGAAACGAGTTACGCGCCATGTCCAAGACACAACCTTCCAGATCTGCCCTACGGGTCGCCGACCTGGCCCAAAATACGGGCACGACGTTTGAGATCGTGCCTGACAAGACTGCTCTGTCAGCGATGGCAGAACTGCTCGAACTGACGGGTTTGCGCAAAGTACGTTTTTCCGGTGAGGTGCGGGCACAAGGAAAAGAGGACTGGCTTTTGACCGGCACATTGGGTGCGACGGTTACTCAGCCCTGTGCCGTGACATTGGCACCGGTGGTCACGCGCATCGATACGCCAGTGCGCCGCGTTTATCTGCGCGATTATGCCGATGACAGCGATGCGCCCGAGGTCGAAATGCCTGAGGATGATGAGGTAGAGCAACTGGGCGCATGGATTGATCCTGATGCAGTGCTGATCGAAGCGCTAATCCTTGCCCTGCCCGACTATCCCCGTGCGCCGGATGTGTCCTTGGGCGAAACAGTTCTGACCGAACCCGGAAAAGCGCCATTGACGGATGAGGCGGTCCGCCCATTTGCAGGACTGGCGGATCTGAAGAAAAAGTTGGGCAAAGACCCAGAGGAATAGGGGCGCGGGGGCGAATTTCGCCTTGCACGTGCGAAAGATATGCGTATTTTGCCGCCCTCACGCCATTTTGGGTTGGACATGGGCGGGGCCATTGCCTAAACGCACGTCACGCCCAAAAGTGGACGACCGAAATTATGCCCGATTCCGGGCGACTTGAAACATGCACCCGCGCGCGTCGCGGCTCTGCCCGAACCTCAAAGGCCCATTCCAATGGCTGTGCAACAGAACAAAGTGTCGAAATCGCGCCGCAACAACCGCCGCGCCCACGACAGCCTGACGCCCGCGAATCCCAACGAATGCCCCAACTGTGGTGAGCTGAAACGCCCCCACCACATCTGCGCGGCATGCGGTCACTATGACGACAATGAAATCGTCCCGATGACCGAAGAAGTTGATCTGGAAGACGACGCGGCCTAAGCCTAGGATCAACACAGGCAAAAGAGCTAGGCAGCATCACATGACGGCCCCCATAACTAAACAGGCCGACACGAACGCCGCTCTTGCGTTTCCTATTATTCTTTCCGTGGACACCATGGGCGGGGATCAAGGCCCCGCCGCTGTTGTTGCGGGCTGTGCGATATCTGCAAAAAAGAATCAGGACCTTGGTTTCATCCTGCATGGGCCGAAGGACGAACTGACGCGCCTCGTCGCGCGCCGCAAGGGTCTGGCCGGACGGTGCGAAGTGCGTGACGCTACCGGCGTCGTCACAATGGAAGACAAGCCAAGCCATGTGGTGCGCAACGGCAAAGGCACTTCAATGTGGTCTTGTGTCGAAGCGGTGCGCAACGGAGAGGCGACCGTCGCAGTGAGTTGCGGCAATACAGGCGCCTTGATGGCGCTGTCGATGATCCGCCTTCGCAAGTTGCCCGGCGTCAACCGCCCTGCCATCGCCGTGCTCTGGCCGTCGCGCAACCCGCAGGGCTTTAACGTGATGCTGGATGTGGGCGCAGATATTCGTGCAGATGCCGATGACCTGTTGCGCTTTGCGCTGATGGGTGCATCCTATGCCCGAAACGGGATGGATCTGGCCCGCCCGCGCATCGGTCTGCTGAATGTCGGCACCGAAGAGCACAAGGGCCGTACGGAATTGAAAGAAGCCTATGATCTTATTGGCGCACACGCGGGTGAAGCAGAGTTCGACTTTGTCGGTTTTGTTGAAGGCGGCGATATTCCAGGGAACGTGGCAGACGTGATCGTAACGGACGGATTTACAGGCAATGTTGCCATAAAGACCGGCGAAGGCACGGCCAGCCTGATCGGCGAGTTGCTGCGTGAGGCGTTCAAATTCTCACCTTTGTCGCGCCTTGCTTACTTGCTGTCCTATACCTCTATGAATCGCCTCAAAAAGCGGATCGATCCGCGGCGTAACAATGGTGGCGTGTTTCTGGGCCTGAACGGCACCGTGGTCAAATCACACGGCAGTGCTGATGCCACGGGCGTTTCGGCAGCCCTGAAACTGGCCGCACAACTGGCCGAGCTACGCTTTAGCGACAAGTTGGCGGCCCGCGTGGCCGCAGCCGGCCCAACCGGGGAAAAGAGCGAACTATGACTGTGCGTGCCGTCATCAAGGGTACGGGTCACTACCTGCCTGCCCGCGTGGTTGAGAATGCCGAGTTCGAGGCGACGCTGGACACCACAGACGAGTGGATCAAGTCCCGCTCCGGCATTGAGCGCCGTCATTTCGCAACAGAGGGTGACACCACGTCTTCCATGGCATGTGCCGCCGCAACAGCCGCGCTGAAAGATGCCGGGCTGGTGGCGGATGACATCGATGCCATCATTGTAGCAACCTCGACAGCCGACCTTACTTTTCCTTCAGCGGCAACCATGGTGCAATCCCAACTGGGCATGACCCGCGGCTTTGCCTTCGACGTTCAGGCGGTTTGTGCCGGGTTTATCTACGCGCTGGCCAATGCCAATGCGCTGATCGTGTCCGGACAGGCCAAACGGGCGCTGGTGATCGGCGCGGAAACCTTTTCCAAGATCATGGACTGGACCGACCGGGGCACTTGTGTGTTGTTCGGCGACGGTGCAGGCGCCATTGTGCTAGAAGCACAGGAGGGCGCGGGTACGTCCGGGGATCGGGGCATTCTGTCAACAGACCTCAATTCCGACGGGCGCCTGCGCGATCTCCTCTATGTGGATGGCGGCGTCAGCACGGGCACGTCTGGTTATTTGCGCATGCAAGGGAATCAGGTGTTCCGGCACGCGGTAGAAAAACTGGCCGCAACCGCCCATACGGCCATGGATCGGGCTGGAGTCACTGCCGAAGACGTGGATTGGATCGTTCCCCATCAGGCAAACATCCGCATCATTCAGGGGACGGCCAAAAAGATGGGCGTTTCGATGGATCGGGTTGTTGTGACCGTTCAGGATCATGGCAACACATCGGCGGCTTCCATCCCGCTGGCGCTGTCTGTGGCGCGCGCGAATGGTCAGATCAAAGCCGGTGATCTGGTCGTGACCGAAGCCATCGGCGGCGGTTTGGCATGGGGTGCCGTGGTCTTACGCTGGTAAGATCTGCACGCATTATCCTGCAATAGGCCGTAATTGCCCGTTTTGCTTGCAGATTCCCGCCACTCTGCAAGCCATTGATATTGACTCGGAATTTCCCCTCAACTTATGCTTCGCTAAAGGGGAGTGATTTATGGCTGACAAGACATTGACGCGTATGGACCTGAGCGAAGCGGTATTTCGCGAGGTTGGGCTGTCACGCAACGAAAGCGCGCAGCTGGTAGAAAGCGTGCTGGATCACATGTCCGACGCATTGACACGTGGCGAGCAGGTGAAGATTTCCTCCTTCGGTACGTTCTCGGTTCGGGACAAGTCTGCCCGCGTAGGTCGCAACCCCAAGACCGGTGAAGAAGTACCGATCAATCCACGCCGAGTACTGACCTTTCGCCCCTCGCATCTGATGAAAGATCGCGTAGCAAGCGGGAATAAATCGTAGGTCCCATGGCAAAGTCTGCAGACGCCTTTCGCACCATCTCTGAAGTGGCTGATTGGCTGGGCGTCCAGACCCATGTTCTGAGGTTCTGGGAAAGCAAGTTCACCCAGGTCAAACCAGTAAAGCGTGCAGGCGGACGGCGGTACTACCGCCCGGCGGACATGCTGCTTTTGGGTGGCATTCGTAAGTTGCTGCATGATGACGGCCTAACGATCAAAGGCGTGCAAAAAATCCTACGCGAAGAGGGAATCGCACACGTCGCCGATTTGTCGCCACCTCTTGACGATGACACGGCCGGCCAGCTGGACGCTGATCTCGTCTCAAAAACTGACGCGGACGTCGAAACTGCACCCAAACCAACACCAATCGCCGAAAGCCTTGATCAGGCACCAGAGCACTCGCGTCCCGATGCGGCTGCGGAACCATCGGCTTCCGCGCCGACGGAACAGGGTGAAGACGCTGGAGCCGCCCTGCCCTCGTTCATGCGTGGTCCGGAACCGTCGCCGGATCCGGATGCTGAGGTTACGCCGCGTGCGCCGGACGTGCCGACACTCACGCCCGAAATGGCCAACTTTGACGTAGGGGCGGATATGTCGGAAGCGGGTGCAGACGATACGCCCCCGGATGAGGCCAACCCACCGCAAGAGACATACGCGCCAGTGCCCGAAGACGTGCCCGCCACCCCGCCGGAGGTCCCGGTTGCAACCTTCGCACCTGAGCCGACAGTGCCGGATGAGGTTCAAGAGCCTGCTGTGTTTAGCTTTGGCGCGCCTGAAACGCCTTCTGAAGCAGTGTTTGAAAGAGGACTTGCGGAAGAAACACCGTCCGAAGCGCCCACGGAGACACCACAATCAGAACCCACCCCCAATGCGGCGCCGATGTTCACGCACACCGAATCTGATGCTGAACCCGAGCCAGTAGCACCTCCGCGCCCACGTATCGTAGATGTGCCAGACGACGACGGGATCGAAGCCGCGGACTTCTCTCCATCGCTCCTTACCCGGGCGACAACGCTGCGCCAGTTGACACCCGTGCAAGCCGACGCATTGAGCCCTCTTATGGCCCAATTGACGGCGCTGAGGGACCGGATGGCCCGTGCGCGGCAAGATCCGCGATAAAGAGACGACAACCTTTGCGCATTCACCCTTGCCTCGGGCCGGAATTCGGGTATGACACGCTTCACGTCGGGCTATGGCGCAGCCTGGTAGCGCGTCCGTCTGGGGGACGGAAGGTCGCAGGTTCGAGTCCTGCTAGCCCGACCATTTACACCCGCCCCAGCGCTACGGGGCCTATCCAAATCTCCGCTTTGACATGTATTGACGACGAGGGGACGAGATGACCGGTGTACTTGCAGACAGCCAACTGACGGACATGATCACGCGTGGCGAGATTTCGGCGCGCCCTGCAGTTACTTCTGCCCAAATCCAGCCCGCCAGCCTTGACCTGCGCCTTGGGCAGGTCGCCTACCGCGTACGTGCCTCTTTTCTTGCCGGACATGGGCGCACTGTTGCCGACCGGCTCGAAGAGTTTGAGATGCACCGCGTTGATCTTAACGACGGAGCGGTTCTGGAAAAGGGTTGCGTATATGTTGTCCCGCTTATGGAGCGTTTGTCCCTGCCCGCCGATGTCCAGGCGGTAGCGAATGCCAAGAGTTCAACTGGACGCCTTGATCTGCTGACGCGCACGATCTGCGATGGTGGGACCGAGTTTGACCGCATTGTTCCCGGCTATGATGGCCCGCTATACGCTGAAATCTGTCCGCGTTCGTTTTCAGTATTGGTACGTCCGGGCATGCGACTGAACCAGATCAGGTTCCGCGCCGGGCAAGCGGTGTTAAGTGACGCCGACCTCACCGCGTTACACACTGACATGCCGCTTGTGGACGGAGACGCCGTGATTGACGACGGACTTGGCTTTTCCGTGGATCTGCGTCTGCCCAACACAACTCTGGTGGGCTATCGGGCCAAACCCCACACCGGCGTCATCGATCTGGATAATATAGGGCACTATGCCCCTGCCGACTTCTGGGAAGAGGTCCACAGCAGCGACGGTCATATCATACTGGACCCGGGCGCCTTCTACATTCTGGTGAGTCGCGAGGCGGTCCATATTCCCCCTGATTACGCTGCCGAAATGGCACCATACCTCGCGATGGTCGGGGAATTTCGCGTGCACTACGCGGGTTTCTTTGATCCGGGTTTTGGTCACGATGCCGCTGGCGGTGCTGGCGCGCGCGGCGTGCTTGAGGTGCGCTGTCACGAAGCGCCCTTTGTGCTGGAACACGGGCAGATCGTGGGTCGGTTGATTTACGAGCGTATGGCTGTGCGTCCAGCACGGCTTTACGGAACAGGCATTGCCTCAAACTATCAGGGGCAAGGCCTGAAGCTGTCCAAACACTTCGCGGCCCCCGCCTAGTTGTTCGGCGGTTCTGTCACTGCTGCGGGGTGGGGTTGTTCGAGGACCGCTGCCTCTGTTGTACCGCCTTCCCCATTGCCATTCCCATTCCCATTGCCGTTGTCATTGTTCTCGTCTGTTGCGAATAGACGCTTGCCCGCCGCCTGAATCGAGGCGAAGGCGTCTTCGGCCATAAAACCAGACAGGAAGGCCACAAAAGCAACGGTGTAAGGGCTCAGTTCAACATTCTCGGCACTGCCCCCCCCTTGGGTCAGGGCCAGCATACCCGCCCCAGAAAACAGAAAGATCGCAATCGCCGCCGCGATCCCTTCGCCCACATTCACGAACAGACGGCTCAAGGTCAGGTCCGCAGAACTGGTGGAGGAGTAATAGCGGCGGGAAAACGCAACCACTGTGCCCAAAGCACCTGCAGCGATTGTCACGATCAGGGTCAGAAAAATAGTCGGGAAGCTGACCAGCCGTAACAACAAATCAGGCGCGATCGGCAAGTCCAGAGACAGCGACGACAGACGCGCACGGATCACGGACTCAAGGGGCAGAACCCGCCGAAGAGCTGCGATGTTTTCGTCATTCAAGCGGTTACGGTCCTCGCGCGCAGCAATCTGATCCTCGATCAGTTCGCCTTCCTGCTGGACTGCATGGGAGGCTGCGTTCGCCGCTTCGATGTCGCCCAGTGCCAGTTTCAGCGCAATCTTGGCAGCATTGCTAAGGTCCACGTAACTGTCGCGTGCATCTTCATCGAGGTCTGCCGCATCAATTCCTGTGTCCAACACCGTGAGCAATTCTGTCAGCTTGGCAAAAGGTTGCAGATCCTCATCATTAACCGTGTTTTCATATTTGAACCGATCTGGACCGGTCAGAGCATATTGATAGTCGGCCAAGTCAATAATGGTGCGATTAACGAACAGTCGCATCTCTTCGCGTTCGCGGGCTATCGGACCAAAGGAAATATTGACCTGCGCCTCATTTTCGGAGAGCCGCTGTCGCAAAGCCCGTATCTCGGCAGCTACGATCAGCTTGTCATCTTCGATCACTTTTTCACGGCGCAGCAAAAAAACGTTGTTGTCGATATCGGTATCAATTTCGATTTCACCCGCAGCCTCGTCAGCCAAAATAATGGGCGGATTGGCCTGCCAAGTGGTCCGGAATATGTAAGTTCCGAACCCGAAGGTCACCATCGATACGAAGAGTACATACAGCAGAATAACTGTAATGCCCAATGACACAGAGGATGCGCGCACGCCGATATTTTGATCAGCCATAACCCAGTTTCCTATCTTTAAAACAATGGGATTGAGGCTAGGCTACTACTTATACGTGATCAACGGTGGATTTCCTGACCGTCAGCCGGTGTTGATACGAGCCGCAGCTTCTGCCGCGCGGGCTGCACGCTTGGCGGCCAATTTGCGTTGAATCTTGGCCTCTTTGGGCCCGAGTTCTGTTGACGGCGCAGGCGTTGCCTGAGAAGCGCGCGCATGGGCGTGCCTTGGTTGGGGGCGCGGCACAGGCTGCGCGCTGCGTGCACCCGAGACCTTCTTCATCCCAGCATTGATCCCGCCATTGATCGCTTTGCGCATGACGATGCGGACAACCATGTTGATAATCTGATTGGCATTCATGGAACTGCTCCTGCCTGACGTTTTGCCGACAATATAGAGCAGAATGCGGCGATTTTCGGGTCAATCCTCAAAAAGTTCGCTTTGACCTTCGATGTCCTCATCCTCATCTTCGCTTTCAGGTCCCGGCGTCAGACCCGGTGCGGGTCGGTTTTCCAGCAGACCTGCGGCGCGCAACTCCTTGAGGCCCGGTAGATCGCGGGCATTTTCGAGCCCAAAGTGGTCAAGGAACGACTGCGTCACAACAAAGGTTACAGGCCGCCCCGGCGTCATTTTGCGCCGTCCGAAACGGATCCATTCAAGTTCCAGTAGTTGATCCACGGTGCCCCGGCTGACGCTGACGCCACGGATTTCTTCGATCTCGGCCCGGGTAACTGGCTGGTGATAGGCAATGATGGCCAGCGTTTCGATGGCCGCGCGCGATAACTTGCGGGTCTCGACCGTTTCCTTTTGCATCAGAAATCCAAGGTCAGGCGCCGTGCGTATGGCCCATGCGTCCCCGACTTTCATGACCGCAACGCCACGCCCTTCGTAGCGTTTGCGCAGATAAACCAGTGCCTCTGCCGGATCGCAACCATGGGGCATACGTGCACTCAATTCCGCGACGGTGATGGGATCGGCGGTGGCGAACAGGATCGCTTCGACCATGCGTTCCTGTTCGGCCATGGGGGGCGCTTCAAACAGGCTTTCTTCTTGATGTTCAGCTGGTTCTGTCACGGGGCTCATCTCGTTTGCGCAATTGAATTGGCGCGAATGTATCGGTCTGACGGATTTCCAGGTGGCCCTCTTTGACCAGTTCCAGACTTGCGGCAAACGTAGCTGCTGTAGCCGAGCGGCGCTTGATCGGATCCATTTCCCAACCTTCTGGCAAATAGGAAAGAATGTCGGTCCATTCACCAGCATAGCCGATCAATCCGCGCATCCGCTCCAATGCTTGCTCCATCGTAAAGACCGCGTCTCTGTCCATTACGAAGGGCCGGAATTCGTCGCGCGTGCGTATACGGGCGTATCCCTGCATCAAGTCGAGCAACGTCGCCGAATACGTCACCTTGCGCACCCGCGTCACCATTTCGGATTGCCCGCGGGCAAAGAAGTCGCGCCCCAGCCGATCGCGCGCCATCAGCTTGGCGGCAGCGTCGCGCATGGCCTGCAAGCGTTCGAGTTGAAAGGCGAGGTGTGCTGCAAGATCCTCGCCCGATGGCCCCTCTTCGGTCGGGTCCGGGGGCAGCAACAGCCGGGATTTAAGAAACGCGAGCCATGCAGCCATCACCAGATAGTCAGCCGCCAGTTCAAGGCGCAGCGCTTTGGCTCTTTCAACAAAGGCGAGGTACTGGCGGGCCAGTTGCAGGACCGAAATCTTGCGCAGATCCACCTTTTGCGTGCGGCTTAGGGTCAGCAGCAGGTCAAGCGGCCCTTCATACCCATCCACGTCGACAATCAGTGCCTCCGCCGCAAGGCGATCGGCCACAGACATTGTGTCTTCCTCGAATGTGTCGTCAGCCATATGGTCGCCCGCTCAACAGCGTCTCAAGTTCGGCTGTCAGCGCGGCAATGTCAATGTCATCAGGGGTGCGACGGGCAGCCAATGCGGCCTCGGCGCGGGTTTGTGCAGCGTCGGTCATTTGCCCGGCCGCACCGGCACAGGCAATGCGATCCGCAAGAGGAGCATTGCAATGCAGGATCACGTCGCACCCTGCGGCCAGCGCCCCTTTGGCGATCTGTGGAACTGTACCGCTAAGCGCCTTCATCCCGATGTCGTCCGTCATGATCAGCCCGTCAAAGCCAATGTCATCCCGCACCAGCGCCATGGTGTCAGGCGACAGAGTTGCGGGAGCATCGTCAATGTCGCTGTAGACCACATGGGCCGTCATCCCCATGGGCAGGTCGTTGAGGGCGCGGAACGGAGCAAAATCCGTCTCGCGCAATTCGTCCAGTTCGGTATCCACGCGGGGCAAATCAAAATGACTGTCCAGATCGGTACGCCCATGTCCTGGGATGTGTTTCAGAACCGGCAGCACGCCACCATCCAGAAGACCGTTGGCTGCCGCACGACCCAAGGCCGCAACATCGCCCGGGGTGCTGCCGTAGCAGCGGTTGCGCAGAAACTCGTGCGTGTGGCGCACGATCAGATCGACCATCGGCGCGCAGTTGCTGTCGATGCTCAGCGCTTTAAGTTCGTGGGCTATGTGCCTGTGGCGTAGATACATTGCACGCTCAGCGTCATCTCCAGCGGCTTGGATAAAATCAAGCGGTGCCGCCCATTCTGTCCAGGTGGGGCTACGCAGTCGCTGAACCCGGCCGCCTTCCTGATCAATTGTGATCGGCGCGTCTCGCCCGACTGCATCGCGCATGTCGGAACACAAGGCATAGATCTGATCAGGCTCAGAGATGTTGCGGGCAAACAGGATGAACCCAAATGGATCGGCATCGCGAGAGAATGCCGCTTCATCCTTGCTCAAACGCAGCCCGTCGGCATCCAGAATGGTCGCGCCAAAGCTCATCTGGTCACAACTGGAATACAGTCCGCCCCTTCGGCCACGAGGGCCGAGCAAAAACGGCGTGCATCGCTCAGGTCCGTAAAACCGTGCGCGCGCAGGCGGTAAAAGGTGCGCCCTCCACTTTCCGCGGTTTGAATGATGCGGTCTTTGCCCTCAAGATAGTCGCCAAATCTCTGTTCCATCTTGTCCCACTCGGCGCGAGCAATCTCCGGCGTGTCATAGGCACCGAGCTGAACCAGACGCGTTCCCGTGGGGACCGATGCTGCATCGATGTCCTTGACCGTTTCTTTAACGGGTGCAGACACAGGCACCACAACCGTCGGCGCAGTACGGGGCCGCAATTGAGGGCGGTAGCTTTGCTTGGGGCCGGGTCCGGTGACCACAGCCGCTACTGTTTCCGGTTTCGGTGCTGCCGCGACACTGACCAACACAGGCTTGGTTTCGTCTTCTGTATCTGTGGCGGCTCCGATCGGGGTTACCCCTTGTGTCAGCTGGCGCACAATCTCATCAACTTCGCCATTTTGCAGCTCAAAGGCCACGTTGATCGGCTCGGCGTCGAGGCTCGCAACCACGTCCAGAGGAGCGGGTTGTTGCACAGGGGCCACTGGTTCGGCGGCCATTGGCTGATCTTCGTCACTCAGATCAACGGGACGCGGTGCGAGGGTCAGGCTGTCCACAGGGCCCGAAGCTTCACCAGCTCCGGCGACTTCGTTTACGGCAAGGCCGGTATTTTGCGCCAACTGTCCTCCAGGTTCCTCAGGACGAATGCGCATCTCACCTTGCGTGGCACGCACAACCGGAATGCCCGACACATCGCGCACAACCAGTTGATAACCCCAGACCGCCACCCCTGCGATCAGGGCAAGAGACGTTACACCTCCCGCAAGGTTTGCCATGTTTTTTATAGGATTAGAGCGCAATGTTGAAGTTGATTCCGGTGCGTGCCCGACATGACCCATGTCATGGGAATAGTGCATATCTGCCATCTCTGCCTCGTTGCCCACGCCGATACGTGCCCGCGCGGGTCATCTGATTGTACGTCACCCGGAAGCCCCGGGTGCATCTTGGAAATCGTGCCTGTTCGCCCCTTTTGCGGGACTTAACGCAGCTCTTCGGCTGGTTCTACGCCAAGAATACCAAGGCCGGCGGCAATTACAACGCCGCAGGCACGCGCAAGAGCGATTTTTGCCTGTGTGGTGGCCGCGTCGTCCTGCACAAAGCGCAATGTGGGCACATCATTGCCCCGGTTCCAAAGTCCGTGGAAGGCGCTGGCCAGATCGTTGAGGTAAAATGCAACCCGATGGGGTTCGTTGCTGCGTGCTGCAGTTTCCACAAGGCGAGGCCACTCGGCGAGCTTTGCGGCGAGCGCCAATTCCGCTTCGTGATCCAACTTGGACAGATTGGCAGCGGCCAAAGTCGCATCATCAACAGCAATACCGGCCTCTGCAGCCTTGCGCAAAACCGAAGCGACCCGTGCATGGGCGTATTGCACGTAAAACACCGGGTTTTCACGGCTTTGCTCCAGCACCTTGTCGAAATCGAAATCAAGCGGTGCGTCGTTCTTGCGCGTCAGCATGTGAAAACGCGTGGCCCCTGCCCCGACCTGATCCACCACATCGCGCAAGGTGACAAAAGTCCCTGCCCGCTTGGACATTTTGAACGGCTCACCATTCTTGAACAGCTTGACCAGTTGCGTGAGCTTGATGTCGAGCGGCACAGTGCCACCGGACAGCGCGCTTACGGCTGCTTTCATACGTTTGACATAGCCACCGTGGTCGGCGCCAAACACATCGATCAGCGCATCATAGCCGCGCTGAACCTTATCATAGTGATAGGCGATATCGGGCGCGAAATAGGTCCACCCGCCGTCCGATTTCATCACGGGCCGGTCGACATCGTCGCCATGTTCGGTGGATTTGAACAGAGTTTGCTCGCGCGGCTCCCAATCCTCAGGCTGTTTGCCTTTGGGGGGCTCCAAAACACCTTCGTAGATCAGGCCCTTGCTGCGCAGGTCTTCCAACGCTGCCTCGATCCGGCCCGTCCCATACAAAGACTTTTCAGAATAGAAGACATCCATTTCGACGCCAAGTGCTGCAAGGTCTTCGCGGATCAGGTCCATCATAGCTTCGGTCGCAAATTCGCGGATCTCTTCCAGCCAGAACTGTTCGCCCTTGCCAACATAGGCGTCCCCGACCTTGGCCTTGAGATCCTCACCGACCTTGACCAGATAGTCGCCGGGATAGGTCCCGTCCGGAAAGGCAACCTCTTGCCCATGCGCTTCGAGATACCGCAAGTAGACTGACCGGGCGAGCACATCGACCTGTGCACCGCCATCGTTGATGTAGTATTCGCGCGTCACGTCAAACCCGGCAAAGTCCAGCAACGACGCCAAAGCATCGCCAAACACCGCCCCACGTGTGTGTCCAACGTGCAAGGGCCCGGTGGGGTTGGCCGAGACGTACTCGACATTGACCTTCTTGCCAGCACCGAGGTCCGAGCGGCCAAAACCAATGCCAGCAGCCAGCACGGCGCCAACCACGTTTTGCCATGCATATGGCGCCAGACGCAGATTCAAAAAACCGGGTCCTGCCACTTCTGCGCTGGTAATGCGTTCATCCGCACTCAGGCGGGTGGCCAGTGCCTCTGCGATGTCGCGAGGTTTGAGGCCTGCAGGTTTTGCAAGTACCATCGCGGCATTGGTGGCCATGTCCCCGTGCGCGGTATCGCGCGGGGGTTCAACCGTGACGTTGTCAAATGGGAGGCCTGCGGGCAAATCCCCGGCCTCCACCATCTCGGCAAGGTTGGACAGCACTACGGCGCGGATATCGGCAAAGAGGTTCATTTTCGGGGTCTTTCGGAGTGTGTTGGGGCGGTCTATCACGCCCAAGAGCCGGGTCAACCATCCCCGCAAGCTTGAGCGCCCGCCTTTGTTGAGGCATAAGGGGGCAGACATGGAGATTTGATGTCCTGATTGCTGTGGCCCGCATGCTGGGCGCCCTATCAAACTGAAACGCATTCAACGCGCCTGTAAAGGCGCAGTCCTGTTTCGTTTGTCCAAATACATTCCATATCTCAGGCCGCGCGCTTCGGACGTTGTGGCACCAAAAAGGACACATCTGACAATGATCAGAGACTTTGACATCAATGATACTGAAACTCTTGTAACTATTTGGCGGAAGGCCTCTGCCCTTGCCCACCCGTTTCTGACTGCCGGTTTTATCGAGGCGGAGGCCGAGAACCCGCGCAGCGTCTACCTGAATTTTGCCCGAACATGGGTGATTGAGGTCGAGGGGCGCGCCGTGGGTTTTGCGTCTGTGGTGGAGGATGCTTTGGCCGGCCTTTTTCTTGATCCTGCTGTACACGGGCGTGGATACGGCCGTGCGCTTGTCGATGCGGCCGTCACCCACACTGGTCCGTTGAGCGTCGAGGTATTCGAGCAAAATACCATCGGGCGAAAGTTTTATGCCGCCTATGGCTTTGTCGGAGATGACGTCAGCGTGCACGAACCCACAGGTCAAAGGCTGCTGCATTTACAGTATGCCGGAACCACTTGACCTAATGGGCGCGTGTAACGTTGTTGCGCGCGCCTAACTGGCGTGAAACAGCCTTGCATGTTCTTGCAAGGCAAAGCGATCCGTCATGCCTGCAATGTAGTCCGCAGTTAGACGGGCCAGTGCAGTCGCGTCGCCTTGCGCCTCGCTAACGTCAGTTTGCCACCCGGCAGGCAGAAGGTCCGGTTGTGCCATCAGGGCCGGGAACAGATCTTCGACCACTTTCGTGACCTCTGCGCGCTTGGTCATGACGCTGGGCGCGCGGTACATGTTTTTGAAGAGATACGCGCGGATCACTTGCAGATCCGCCCACATCGGGTCGGAAAATCTGATCACGGGGCGGCCCAGATTGCGAATGTCTTCGACTGACGCAGCACCACTGTCTGCAAGCAGAGCCCGCGAGGTTTCAATCACATCGCTGACCATCGCGCCAAAGACCTGTCGCAGAGCCTCATGCCGACGCCGGACCGGATCAAGGCCGGGATACTTGTGATCCACCTCAAAGTAGGCCTCGCGCGCTATGGGCAAGGCAGCCACATCCTCTTCCTTCAGCAGCCCGGCGCGCAGGCCATCGTGCAGGTCGTGGTTGTTGTAGGCGATGTCGTCGGAAAGGGCTGCAACCTGCGCCTCGGCACTGGCATGGGTGGCCAACTCCAGATCGTGCTGCGCGTCATACTCTGCCAGCGCAAAGGGCAGATCACCGACCACCGGGCCGTTGTGCTTGGCAATCCCCTCAAGGCTTTCCCATGTGAGGTTCAGCCCGTCAAAGGCGGCGTAGTGGCATTCCAGTTTCGTCACAATCTTGACGGCCTGAGCGTTGTGATCAAAGCCGCCATAGGGGGCCATCAACGCCTGCAGCGCGTCTTCGCCTGTATGTCCGAACGGCGGATGGCCAAGGTCGTGGGCAAGCGCAACCGCTTCGGTCAATTCGGGGTTCAGATCAAGCGCACCGGCAATCGTGCGTGCGACTTGAGCTACCTCAATCGAATGGGTCAGTCGGGTGCGGAAATAATCGCCCTCATGTTCCACAAAAACTTGGGTCTTGTGCTTGAGCCGACGAAATGCCGAGGCATGGATAATCCTGTCGCGGTCGCGCTGAAAGCACGAGCGAAAAGGGGATTCATCCTCGGGCCAGCGCCGTCCCCGGGCACGGGCTGGATCAGAAGCAAAGGGCGCAGACATCTGCCTTGTCCTTGTCGCCAGTTATTTTGCTTCATATATTGCAAGTGCAGCAAAGATGAAACGCGCCATTTGCCAAGGAGCAGCTGATGCAATTGCCACCCACAGTGACCCCCCGAGCCTTTGAACGGCTGGCCGAAATCGGTGCGGCGAACGAAGGGCAAGCGTTACGCGTGGCCGTTGAAGGCGGCGGATGCTCGGGCTTTCAGTACGAAATCGCGCTTGATGCACCCAAGGACGATGATCTGGTGCTGGAAGGTGCTGGCCAAAAGGTCGTCGTGGACGCGATCAGCCTACCTTTTCTGTCGAACGCAGTGATCGACTTTTCCGAGGAACTGATCGGCGCACGCTTTGTGATCGAAAACCCCAATGCAACCAGTTCATGCGGATGCGGCACGTCCTTTTCAATGTGACAACGGCGGCTTTGCCGTCACAGCTGTGTCGCGCGGGCAAAGATTTCGAAGAAATTCCCGAACAGCGGGCTTGAGGCGACCGTCGTTTGCAAAGTGAGCGCGCTTTCCTCATCAAGCATATCCAACACGCCTGATTGCATTTGTTCCCAATCTGCACTGCGGGTCTGTCCAAAGGACATGAGCGCCGCCGACATCGCCCTCAAGACAGGTGCTGCACCATCCGGTTGGACAAAAACACAGCGACCAACCGGCACGGCACTGCCCGTATCATCGGCCCCTGCCGCAACCATCGCCCAAGTCGAGACGAGATATTCGTGATAGTGATCAGTCAGGGCCATCTGATCATCCGCAACAATTGAGAATCCAGACAGATTGGCGCGCACAGCGTCTTCCCAGATCGGGCTTGGCAACCTGCCTGCCTGTCGAATGGCAACACAAACTTCGGCCAACAAATCCATATTCTGTTCAAGATGGGCAAGGATACCTGTATATTCGAGGCTCATCAGCGCATGCGCATCCAGCTGCGGGTCGCTGCGGCCGTATTCGGACAGGTAAAACACGATATGCGTCAGCTCATACGCCGCTTTCTTGTTGGGCAGCGCAAAGGTTTCAGGGCGATTGATGAAGGCGCGCAGACGGTCATCAAGATGCGTGTCGACGAGTCCGGAGCCGACACCACGGCGAGCCAACAATCTGCGGGATTCGGCGCGTTGAAGGTCGCTTAGCTCCGCTTCGGCAAGCTTCTGGGTGCCGACCCAGGCACACAACCGCTCCATCTGGGTTCCCGGCAAGCCGAGGTCTTCAAGATCGAGGCCGATAGACAGCAAGAAACGGTAATATTGCGGGAAAAACGAAATACGATCAGGCAGTTGGTGATAGAACGTCAGGTGCGGCTCAAGATCTGCTTCCGACAAACTGCGGCCGGTGCATTCTAAAATGTTGAGCAGTTCTGCGTTTTCTTTCAGCCAGAATACATCATCTGGTATGCGGCGTTGGCGGGCAAAGCAGTCGACCAGTGCGCTTGTGCGATCACACAGGCGTTGGCGGCGCGGCGGGGCGTTCAGGGCAACGATGTTTGACATAAGATCTGTCCTTTCAAAGCGTATTTCACAAACGTCCCGCCGCAAGTAGGTTCAGGAACCTGAAGAGAACAGGCCCGTGACAGCGCCATCTGTCAGCGTGCCACTGGTGGGAGCTGAGCCGGAGGAGAACATCTCGGTTGCATCCCCTGCAACAGCTGCCGTGCCAGACGGTGCGGAGCCCGAAGAAAACATCTGAACAGCATCCCCTGTGCACAAATCACCCCGTGCCGGTGAAGAGCCGGAGGAAAACATTTCAACAGCGTCCCCCGTTGTCGTTGCACTTCCCGACGGGGCTGAGCCGGAAGAGTACATTTGCACGGCATCCCCGGCACTCAGATCACTGCGCAGTGGGGCCGAACCAGACGAGAACATCTCCACCGCATCCCCTGTCATGATATCCGAGCTCTCAGGCGCACTGCCGGAAGAGAACATTTCCACGTCGCATCCGTTGTGCATTGTGCTCAGGTCGGTGGTGGTCAGGGCGTAGTTGATTTTGCGTTGGGCAGTCATTGGATCGTCCTTTTCTTCTCTGAGTTGTGATGCCCTCACCAATGCTCGCCATGAGTGTTTTCGCAAATGAAAAATCGCGCAGAAGCTGCGCAGCGTCCAAGTTATCCACATAAGGAAAGCCACAGAAAGGATTGAGCTTTGGTCAAATCAACTTGCGCTTGAACCGGTGGAAAAAACTTATCCACAGTTCTGTTTTCATTGCATTTTACATAATATTTCAATCCATGAAGACGAGGTTACACCGAATCAATTGGTTAAGAAATAGTTAATTCAGCGCGCGTAGCTTGTGCACTTGAAGTCCCGCAAGGCATCCGTCACACCTGTGATGTTCCCAAGCCAGAGGTTGCAACATGAAAATCGCCACCTTCAACATCAATGGTATCAAAGCGCGCATTGACGCCCTGCCCCGCTGGCTGGATGCCGCAACCCCCGATGTGGTGCTGTTCCAGGAAATCAAATCGATCGACGAAAATTTTCCGCGCGAAATATTCGAAGAGCGCGGGTACAACGTCGAAACCCATGGGCAAAAGTCGTTCAACGGCGTTGCCATCCTGTCCAAACTGCCCTTGGAAGATGTCAGTCTGGGCCTGCCCGGTGATGATGAAGACGAACAAGCCCGCTACATCGAGGCCACAGTGATTGGCGAACGGGACGCTGTTCGGATCTGCGGGCTGTACCTGCCCAACGGAAACCCTGTGCCGGGGCCGAAATACGACTATAAACTGGCTTGGATGGAACGCTTGCGCCAGCGCGCCATTGCACTGTTGGCCGAAGAGACACCATTTTTGATGACGGGCGACTATAATATTATCCCTCAGGCCGAAGACGCCAAGCGCCCCGATGCGTGGCGCGAGGATGCGTTGTTTCGCCTCGAGTCGCGCACCGCATATCGCCGCCTGATCAACCTTGGCCTGACCGAGGCGTTCCGCGCCCGCACCCATGGTCCGGGACACTATTCCTTCTGGGACTATCAGGCAGGCGCCTGGAACCGCGATGATGGCATACGCATCGATCACTTCCTGATGTCACCAGCCTGTGCCGACATGATGACGGACTGTCAGATCGACAAACAGGTACGGGGTGAGGAAAAGCCATCCGATCACGTGCCCGTCTGGGTGGATCTGGCGGCCTGAACCGCGTTCGGCCGGCGTAACGGTCGCCGGAAGACTGCTTAGCGCACAGATCGATTCTTCGGCGGCTTGTTACAGCGAAAGATCAACAAATCGAAAAAGCCCTAGTTGTTCTTGGATCGCCTGTATGGAAGGCAGCTTTTTTGCAAAAGGCAGCCTTTGCCACATGATAGGTTCACCTGCGTGAACGTATCATGCCTGCAACTCTGCATCCCAATACAAAAAGTCCATCCAGCTTTCGTGCAGATGGTTTGGGGGGAACTTGCGCCCCATGTTTCGCAATTCCTCGGCACCGGGCTGACGCGGAGGTTTGCGCAAGGACATGCCCGTGCGATGCAACGCCTTAGACCCTTTGCGCAAGTTACATGGGGAACAGGCGGCAACGACGTTTTGCCAGCTTGTTACACCGCCACTTGCACGCGGCACCACGTGATCAAAGGTCAGATCGCCCTTGGCCCCGCAGTACTGACAACGAAATTCGTCCCTCAGAAATAAATTAAAGCGCGTGAAGGCCACGCGCTTTTGAGGTTTGACATAGTCTTTGAGGACAACGACCGACGGTATCCTTATCTCGGTACTCGGACTGCGCACCACCTCTTCGTACTCGGCCACGATGTCGACCCGGTCGAGCCATGCCGCCTTGACCGCTTCCTGCCAGGGCCATAGCGACAAGGGATAGTAGCTGAGCGGCCGATAATCCGCATTCAGCACCAGCGCAGGGTGATGTTTCAGCGCAGACGGGCTGCGCACGAATTCTGTCCTAAATTCACCATCCATCATTACTGCACCCGTCCTCGCTTTGTCCGCTTGAGCGCACCGGGTCGGGGGAGCCGCCCCAGCTTTGAGTTCGACTATATCTTGTGGAAATCGATCTGCAAGACCTCAGGTGACCACAGGATGTCGCAATTGATGTATGCTGAATATATGACCACCTTGTGACGTTTATCTACAAGCTGCCCCTGCGTCAGCTTGGCTCATGGAATCAACCAAAGGTAAGGAATACATCACTCGACGAAAGAGAATTAATACCCCAATTATTAGTCACACTCCAAAAACCGAAAGGGCCAATTTGGCCCGCTGAATTCAAACCGTTCGTATCCAGCCTTGGAGCTACCCCATGTCCGCCGAACAAGACTTTGCCCCCGCCCCTGCCCCACAGAGACCTGGCGCCCTGTTTCAGAAGCTGATCAGTGAACGCAAAACTCTGTCTGCAAGCGAGAAAGAGGTCATCGCGGATGCCAGCGCCTTTACTTATGTGGACCGTACATGGGTCACGCTTTGGTATGATCCGGGCCACGCGATCCAGTCAAAATGCGGTGGCATGACCGCTTACCGGGCCATCACAACGTCGGGCGATCTGCTGTGGTACGTCGCCCCCCAAGGAGATGCCCCGGTTTATCACGCTCAATGTTCTGATCCTTTCGAGGCGATTGAACATGCAACCGTGGCGCTAGGAGCGCAAACTGATCTGAACCGTCGGTGGGCGCATATCGAGCGGCTTGCGCGGGATCTGCGCAATGGGACACTCGACTTTGATGTGCGCACAGAGGATGCACGAAACGTACCTTTGCGGGCCTCAGCTTTGAAAGGCGTTTTGGCGCTCGCAAGCCTGTTTGGCCATGGCAAAATATCCGGACGCACGGCAGCCGCGTTGATGACTGTTCAGCCAAGCATCGGGTTCATCATCCATGCAGCCTGGCTGCGCGCACAATCGAACACGCCTTCCCAACAGGGCATCGTAATTGCGCCGCATCGGCCTGTCGGGTTTGAAGCGATCTGCTAATCCTGCCTACGCGACGGCCGCAATCGCGCCGACCGTCGCATCAAGGTCTGACAGGGCGTCGACGAAAACCTCAGACACTGTCCCGCAAACATACAGACCAAACGGCCGGTCCAACGCGTCTTTCAGCGTTTAGATCTGTAACGGCGTGTCCGGCGCGCGCTTATCTGGCCAAAAGCTCCACGCAAGCGACAAACTCAAAACAGCGACCATACGTCCGCCAATTCCGACTAGCATCCGCATAAGCTACAGGCCCAATTTGTCCCGCATAAAGGCCAGCGCGACGCTTAACCCGTCTTGGGCGATGCCGTGGGCGGTGCCTTCCATTACGTGCGCGTACACGTCCTTCCACCCTGCTTCTTGCAGCGCTTCGGCCGCTTGCGGAAGAGACTGGGGCGGCACGACATCATCCTGATCACCATGCACCAGAAGAATGGGCGGTCGGCTGACGACCTCGTCCGCGAGGCTTTCGGGGTTCAGCAGACGGCCGGAAAAGGCCACGATCCCGGCCACTTCATCCTCACGCCGCGGAGCCACATGCAGCGCCATCATTGTACCTTGGGAAAACCCGAACAAAACGACCTGCTCTGGCATGACGTCTTCGTCCACCATTAGAGCATCTAAAAAGGCGTTGAGATCGGCGCTCGCGGCGATCAACCCACGCTCTGCCTCTTCCTCGCTTGACCCGTCGATCCATGGGATCGGGAACCATTGATAGCCACCCGGATATCCCGGTATCTCTTCGGGCGCATTGGGGGCTACAAACAGCGTATCCGGCAAGTGTTCGGCCAATGGATCCGCCAACCCCATTAGGTCAGCGGCATTCGCACCGTATCCGTGCAGGAACACCACGATCGAGCGCAGCTCGCCCGAATGGGCCGCACGCCGTTCTGATTTTAGAATTCGTGTCATGTTAGTTTCTCTCCCAGTCGACGTGTCGACCTGACCGACATGCCAAAACACGCGCGCCGATGGAACCAGCTTTTGGGTTCTGGCGGCAGAAAAGTCCGCTCTCGCCGCAGCCCGCAAGCCAAATCAGCGCTTATTCTTCTCCGAAAGGCGTTCAGATTTGAATGGTGGCGCATTGTCTAAGATCTAGATCCACAAAGAAACCAAAAGCAGCCGTTCCCTGCGTCGTTCTTCAATGGCCGAGTTGCTGACAATGGTGCCGTTCTGATCACCTCGGCTGAATGCCGCTTCCGAAGAAAAGCAGCCATTCATGCTGGCCGAGATGTCATTGCCATTTAGCGTTTATTATCGTTAGCTTACCACCCTAGCCGCTGTCAAAATCGCGGTGCGACATCGCCTAGCGACCAGAAATCATAGGGAGTAAATCAATGAAGAAACTACTTGGTTCAACGGCCGTCGCCTTTTTTCTCGTTTTGGGTCCGTCCATGGCCGTTACGCCAACCGGCTCTGATTTTAATGATACCGGTGACATTTTGGCCCGCTCTGCTGAGCATACGAACATTGAATATGACATCATGGTCCAGCGTGCTTCGCAGGCCGCAATTTACTACATGCCTGCCGTCGCCGAAGTGGATTTCATTAAGGCGACGAGACGCGCAGGTGGTGACTACGACACGGTTAACTTTGTCACCAAACCTTTTGGGTCCGAAAAAGGGTTCCTCACCGCGAACGATACGACTGCCTATGCGTGGGGGTCTATTAGTGCCAAAGACGGACCAATGGTTGTCGTAGTTCCCCCCATGTCCGACAAAATTGACTATTTTGGCTCTTTCATCTCGGCATGGCACGTTCCGATGGTCGATGTAGGCTCAAAGGGGGCTGATGAGGGCAAAGGCGGGAAATACCTGTTCATTCCTCCGATGTACGACAACGCGTTCGGCACAGCAGAAGAGTTGGAAGCCCAAGGCTACATTATCGTACCCAACTTTGACACTTACGAGGCGTCGTTTTCCTTCCGCCCGACGCTTTTGAACGGTGCCACCCATGCTGAAGCAGGTGCGCATGCCGAAGG
The DNA here is from genome assembly GCF_039945315.1 of Tateyamaria sp. Lineage (GTDB taxonomy): Bacteria > Pseudomonadota > Alphaproteobacteria > Rhodobacterales > Rhodobacteraceae > Tateyamaria. The sequence continues at coordinate 230,658 of NZ_JBDUXB010000006.1, forward strand.
CATCAAAATCTATTCACTGGAAGAGGCGGTCAACGGTGAAATCGAGCCGACGCATTATTTGGATGCGACCGAACTCCCTTATGATTGCCTGCCATATTACAACATGACCTTCATCGAAGACATCAACGATGTCGTGCAAAACAATCCAGTGCGTGAGAAAGACCGCGCCATGTACTCAATGCTGCAAAGCATCGGTATTGAAAAAGGCAAAGCGTTTGAGCCGACGGATATCCAGAAGAAAGCCGCTCTTGAAGGTCTGGAACTTGCGTACTCATACATGCAGAAAAAGTTCGTAACTGAGGGCGAAACTGTCGCGCCGCTGTGGATCAAAGATGGTGAGAAGCTTTCCGAGTGGTCCTTCTGGAACTTTGGCCCTCAGGCTGGATTGGGCTTCCCGTTCGAAGACGCAGAAAAAATTCTGATCGACAAACGAGCAGCATCCTACTTCTATGTAACCTTCCTGCCAAACAAGCTGGGCGGAGCAACTTTCTACCTGACGGGGCTGCGGGATTCGGATGGCAACATGCTGAACGGTACAGACACCTACAAGCTCACCGTTCCCAATGACGTTCCGGCGAAAGATTTCTGGTCAGCTATCGTCTACAATATGGAAACCAAGAACTTTAACCGTGGCGTTGATCGTGTCGGCGCGTCGACCAAAGATTTGGACAAAATGGTCAAGAATAACGACGGCTCGGTCGACATCTACTATGCGCCAAATCTGGATGAAGTCCCGGAAGGCTTTGAGGCCAACTGGGTAACGACCGAGAGCGCGACAGACGCGAACGACTGGTTCTTCCTGTTTCGTCTCTATCGTCCCGAGACGAAGGACTGGTTCAAGAACTGGATGCTGGGCGACGTTGAAAACATCTCGAAAAAATGACAAACCAAGGGGCTCTTTCGAGGGCCCTTTTCTTCTTACCGCAATAGAAGTCTTGTTTAGTCCGGTGTCTGAGCATTGCTGCCGTTTGTTCATTTAGCAGCATTGGTCAAAATGGGCTCAAAACAGTCATTCGAACCGGAGCGCCCTAAGGTCCGCCTCAGCGTCAATCATCAGCTTTTGGATCTATAGATCCAAAGCCTAGCACACCCCTTCACGCCCCTTGATCACCCGGTAGTAGGTAAAGAACAGGCGCGCCGCCACTGCGCGCCACGGGCTCCAATCTTCGGCCATCGCACGCAGTTCTTTTTCCTTTGGCCGGTCAGGCAGATCAAAGATCACCCGCGCCGCTTCTTGGAGCGCCAGATCACCGGGCGCAAAGACATCCGGTCGTCCCAGCGCAAACATCGCATAGATTTCTGCCGTCCAGACCCCAATGCCCTTGATGGCCGTCAGTGTCGCGATCACCTCGGTGTCTGGGGCGTGGCGCAAAGCGTGATAGTCGATCCCTGCCTCGGCCAGAGCCAATGCATAGGCGATCTTTTGACGGCTTAGGCCAGCAGCGCGCAGGCCCTGTTCTCCAGCAGCGATCACAGCTGAGGGCTGCGTCACCCCCCCCCTGTTCCAGTCGCAACCAGATCGCATTGGCCGAAGCCGTGCTGACCTGCTGGCCGATGATGGCATTCAGGAGTGCTGCAAACCCATCTGGGCGGCGGCGCAAAGGCAGTGGGCCTGCTATCTCCAGCGCACGCGCCAGAGCCGGATCTTGCGCTTCTAGCCAAGCGGCCCCTTCGGCCACATCCTTTTCTGTCTCGATGATCCTCACAAGCCCTTTACCCATCTGCGCACGTCCTCCGGTGACATAAGGACTGGGCCATCCGGCAAAGGTGGCGGACGCAAAAGCACAACGGGCAGTCCAAGCGCCCGGGCCGCTGCAAGTTTGGGGTAACTGTCCGGCCCGCCCACGTTGCGAGCGATCACCACGTCGATGGACAATTCGCGCAACACTTCGACTTCGCCCTCTACATCAAAGGGGCCCGCACCAAAGACATAGGTACAATTTGGCGGGGCGGGCAAATCATGTGTGCTCAGCTGGCGCAAAAACACAGGCCCATCATGTTTGGCCAATATCGGGCCACTGCCCTGCCCGGTCGCCGCAAACACGCGGGTTCCGCTTGGCAACGCCGCAACGGCCTGTTCAATCGAGCTTACAGTTGTCCACTGATCGCCTGGTTCCGGTTTCCAGAGCGCTCGTGCAACGCGGGCGTATGGCAAACCCGGTTTCACCCAGCGGTGACGCGTTTGTGTGTCAAAGGCATGGGTGACGTCCAGAATGGCTCTAACGTCGTCAGGCGCATTTTGCACCACCTCTGCTTCTACTGGGACAGGTGTGCTTTCATCGGCCCAAAGAACACAAACCCGATGCCCGGCGAGGGCCTGCAGGGTCCCAGCGGTTTCGCGGGCGCCTGCCAGAACAAGGATGGGGGGAACGGGGCTCATGCCTGCACCCTACTGGCAAAACCGCACTGCGCAACCGGCTGTGCATCCATGCGGCATTGCAGTCCTTGTGGCCGCTTCACACGCGGGCTAACCAGAGCCAATGACTGAAATTGATGACTCCCGCGCCAAGCGCAATGTGGCCGTTCTGGTGGCCGCCCAAGCCTTTCTAGGCAGCCAGATCACCATGATGTTTGTGGTTGCCGGTTTGGCCGGGCAACAGATCACGCCCTATGCCTGTCTTGCCACGCTGCCCATTTCCCTGATCGTTTTCGGGTCGATGACCACCGCGCCGTGGCTGTCCAACGTCATGCAAAGGTTCGGGCGCAAGACCGGGTTTATCCTAGGTGCTTGCGGCGGGCTGATCGGGGCGGCGATTGGGGCCTATGCGCTCTCGATCTCCAGCTTCTGGCTGTTTCTGGCAGGCAGCTACATGACGGGTATCTATATGTCTGCGCAAGGTTTTTACCGGTTTGCAGCGGCCGATACCGCATCCGAGGCGTTTCGCCCAAAAGCAATCTCCTACGTCATGGCCGGGGGCTTGCTGTCGGCCATCATCGGTCCTCAGGTGGTCGGCTATGTCACCGCCAATACAGCGGATGCGACCGTGGCACGCTATATCCCAATCTATTGGTGGGCGATTGCATTCAACGTGATGGGCATGGCGCTGTTTCTGTTGCTCGATATCCCAAAACCCCCGGCTCCGCCCGCTTCAGATGGGCCCGGACGCACCCGGCGCGAGTTGCTGGCTAGCCCGCGTATTGCTGTCGCCGTTATCTGCGCGGCCGTATCCTATGCGCTGATGAACCTGGTGATGACGTCCACGCCACTGGCGGTCGTGGGATGCGGATTTGGCGAACCCGACGCGGCCAACGTAGTCACCATCCACGTACTGGCCATGTTTGCGCCGTCCTTCTTCACCGGGCACCTGATCAGCCGCTTTGGCGTCGAACGGATCATGGGGCTAGGACTTGGGATTCTGGGCGTTGCCGGGATTGTCGCCCTGCAAGGCGTTGATCTGATGAACTTCTACAGCGCGCTGTTTCTGTTGGGCATCGGCTGGAACTTTGGCTTTATTGGCGCGACCACAATGCTGGCCGGGGCGCATACTCCGCAGGAACGCGGCCGCATGCAGGGGATGAACGATCTGATCGTATTTGGCGGAGTGACTGTGGCCTCGCTGGCGTCCGGCGGCCTGATGAACTGTATCGGCGGAGACCCGGTTGAGGGTTGGGCCGCTGTGAACATCGCGATGGTACCGTTTCTTGTGCTGGCGGGTGGATCGCTGATCTGGCTTGTGATGCGCAACCGAACGGCCACTGCCTAAAGTACAAGACGCCCCAACAGCACTGTGCGCGCCAGCCGAAACGGCGTGACACCCGGATCAAGGCGCGCTTCAGCCACTGATCCGGGATCGTGCACGACCTGCTTCAACGTCACAGCCGCACCAATTGCTGGCCATAGTGCTGGCTGTACAGAACGTGCCACGCGCGGACGTGCGAGGTGATCCTTGGCCCGCCCGGCTAGGACCGCGACCCCGTTATCGGTGCCATTCAGCAATGGGAGCCGCCCGGCATCAGCCAACTCAGGCACCGCCCGCAAGAACCCCGCCGTCCCAGCCGCAAAGGCAAGGTCGCGCACAGATTTTTCAGCGTCCGGCCGAGCCCCAAGAACGTCACAGGCCGTCCACATCAGATGACCTGCCGTCTGATCAATGTAGGCGTCCATATGCGCCTGATCCTCGAACGCATCGCGGTAGATATCCCAGCGCCGCGCAGCGACGCTTTCGTCCAACCGCTTGGCCTGCGCCGGAGACAGGATATCCGCCAGAGGCGTCGTCACCTCATGCTTGCGGACCGGCTTGCCTTCCGCAATCTCCTCCAGCGCATCGCGCCACCATTGCAGACGCATTTCCGCGATCATCGCTTCTTGCGTGACCCAAGGCGCGCGGGACACTTCGATATTGAAGGCGTAAAGCGGAAACAGAACGGCACGCGCCTCTACTGGCGCGGCCATCACCGTGCGAAAACGCAAAGGGTCGCCCTTTTCCACGATTTGAGCGCAGGGAATGATCGCCTCAGGCAGGCTCATGCAGGTGTGGCAATCAAAAGCGCGTAGGCAATATGATCCTGCGCCGCGCGCCACAGATCAATCTCGCGCTGGTGTTCATCCAATGCGGCGATCAACGCAGTATCGGGGTCTTGCTCTCGCAACATGTTGATCCGGGCTTGAAGTGGCCCGTAGTAATCCGCCCACGGTTTGCCCACAATCATGCGGTGATCCTGAACGGCATACCCCGCCGCAGTGACGCGCGCGTTGATGCCCTCAAGGTCGGTGATTTGCGGATATTCTTCCCAGAATGCCCGCACATCTGCGCCTGGCGGCGTGCTCAGCAGAACCGGTTCGGAGAACACCACTGCACCGTCGGGGTTCAGTACAGTGCGCCAGCCTTGCAACCCTTCTGTCACGCCCAGAAAATACAACGCCCCCGCGCACCAGATCAGATCGTAGTTGCCCTCAGGTGTACTCATATCGCCTTCGATGGCCTGAACACGTGGGCCATACGCCGCGATACGCGCGCTGGCCTCTGTCGCAAAATGCGCTGTCTTTTCGACACCTGTGATGTGCGCCTCTGGCAGTGCCTCGGCCAGCGTCAATGTGTCCGCGCCCGGCCCACAGGCGGCATCAAGCACGTCGAGCGGCCCGGAAAGGCCCAACTGCTCCAACGCCCAGTGCACATCTGCAGGCTCACCCGGCCCCTCGCGATGCAAATCGCGGTGTAACGTCAAATACGCATCGATCTGTTCGGGGGTCATGTCACACCGTCCTGTACCAGCTTCCACCGGATCGCATCCAGCAAGGCTTCAAAGCTTGCATCCACAAGGTTCGCCGACACCCCAACGGTCGACCAGCGCCGCCCCTGTCCGTCCTCGCTGTCGATGATGACGCGGGTTACGGCTTCGGTTCCGCCCTGGGTGATGCGCACTTTGAAATCAACTAGCCGGATGTCTTCGACATAAGACTGATAGCGGCCCAGATCCTTGGCCAGCGCCTTGGAGAGCGCATTGACGGGACCGCGATCCGTGCCGTGTTCATCCATGGATTCAGACACCGACAGCATCTTTTTGCCGTCTACCTTCACCACGACCACCGCTTCGGACAGGGACACCATTTGATTGCGCTTGTTCTTGCGCCGCTCGATGGTCACGCGATAGCGTTTGACCTCAAAGAACTCGGGCAACACGCCAAGCTCATTGCGCGCCAGCAATTCGAACGAGGCTTGCGCCACATCATAGGTATAGCCCTGCCCCTCACGCACCTTAATCTGGTCCAGAATGCGGGCCAGCGCTGGGGCCTTGGGCGCGACCTCGATCCCCATCTCGGTCAGGCGTTTGCGCAGGTTGGATTGCCCCGCCTGATTGGACATTGGGATGATGCGTTCGTTTCCAACAGCTGCGGGGTCAATATGCTCGTACGTCGTCGGGTCCTTTAGAATGGCCGAGGCGTGCAGCCCTGCCTTGTGGGCAAAGGCCGACGCGCCGACAAAAGCCGCCTGTTTCTGCGAGACCCGGTTCAAAATGTCATCCAGCATACGGCTGGTGCGGGTCAGACCTCCTAGCGCCTCAAGGCTCACGCCCGTCTCGAACCGGGACGCATAGGGTTCTTTCAGCAGCAGGATCGGGATCAGTGCTGTCAGGTTGGCGTTGCCACACCGTTCGCCCAATCCGTTCAGCGTACCTTGGATTTGGCGCGCGCCCGCATCGACCGCGGCCAGTGAACCGGCCACGGCCTGTTCGGTGTCGTTGTGGGTGTGGATGCCAAGGTGGTCACCGGGGATACCGCTGTCGATCACCGCCTTGGTGATGCGCGCGATGTCTGCGGGCAGCGTGCCTCCATTGGTATCGCACAGGGCGATCCACCGCGTGCCCACGTCATAGGCGGCGTGGATGGCTTGCAGCGCGTAGTCGGGGTTGGATTTGAAACCGTCAAAGAAGTGTTCCGCATCAAAAATCGCCTCGCGTCCTTGGGCTTTGATATGGGCAAAGCTTGCGGCGATGTTGGCGGTGTTTTCTTCGAGGCTGATCCCGAGGGCCGTTTTGACATGGAACTCATGGGTCTTGCCCACAAGACAAACGGCGGGGGTGTTTGCATTGAGGACGGCGGCCAGCACGTCATCGTTTTCGGCGCTCATTCCGGCCCGTTTGGTCATGCCAAAGGCGGTGAAGGTGGCGCGGGTTTGGGGGGCGTTTTCGAAAAAGGCGCTGTCGGTCGGGTTCGCCCCGGGCCAGCCGCCTTCAATGTAGTCCATCCCAAGGGCGTCGAGGGCTTGGGCGATCTGGTGCTTGTCCGAGGCTGAGAATTGTACCCCTTGGGTCTGCTGGCCATCACGCAGGGTGGTGTCAAAAAGAGAGAGGCGTTCGCGGGTCATGTTTAAGTGTCCCATGCTGGGACAGAGGTGCGTCCGTTAAAATTCAGTGGGTTACAGAGACGGTTTAATGTTCTGTTCAGATTTGAGACGCGCTGTAGGCCATCTGTCCGAGCCGTGGCGCTTGCGTCACGGCCAGCCCCTGACCGCCCCGTCACGTCAAAGGCGTGCGTCCGCACGACGAGGGCGCTACTCCCCCACCCAAGGTCGGAAGTTGGCCTGTGGTTGGTGCGGATCATAGCAAGGCCTCCAGTTTGGAAGGGTCAAAATCCGGGCCGGGCAACCATGTGGCAGATCCACCGATATCCGTCACCTGAACGCCAATAACATTCAGCACGTCCCGCAAGCGATCCGCTTCGGCCCAGTTCTTTTCCGCTCGCGCAGATGATCTTTCTTCCAAGAGCCGATCAATCGCGACCACGATCCAGTCTTCCATCTCATCGTTTTGCGATGGGGACAGATCAAGGAGGTCCCAGTCGGATACCAAACCGAGCGTGTCCAATGCATGTGCCATGGGCGCCAAGCCCTCAGCCGTATGCGCTTTGGACAGAACATGCAGCCGCGCCAATGCGCCCGGTGTGTTCAAGTCGTTGCCGAGAGCACCCATGAACTCCGGATCGCCATTCCAGCGATCCATATCACGCAATCGTTCCACCATCTTGGATGAAAACCCGTGTTTTTGCAGGGTATTCAGCCATCCCATCAAAGTCTTTTCAGCTTCCGCCCGCTTCTTCTCTGTCCAGTCCATCGGCTTGCGATAATGCGTCGACAGCATCACGAACCGGATCACTTCGCCCGGGACGCCCTTCTCCAACAGGTCACGCACGGTAAAGAAGTTGCCCAACGACTTGGACATCTTCTTGCCCTCGACCTGCAACATCTCGTTGTGCATCCACACCTTGGCAAAGCCGTGGCCTGCGCAGCGGGATTGTGCGATCTCGTTTTCGTGGTGGGGAAACTGCAAATCGTTGCCGCCACCGTGGATGTCAAACTCGGCACCCAAAAGATCATGCGCCATGGCCGAGCACTCGATGTGCCAACCGGGGCGGCCACGGCCCCACGGGCTGTCCCAGCCCGGCAATTCGTCTGTGGACGGCTTCCACAATACAAAATCCATGGGGTCTTCTTTGTAGGGTGCCACCTCGACCCGTGCGCCTGCGATCATATCATCGACAGACCGACCCGACAGTGCGCCGTACTCTGCGTATTTGCGCACCCGAAACAGCACGTGGCCGTCGTTTTCATAGGCAAAGCCGTCCGCGATCAGTTGGGATATCATCGCCACCATCTGATCGATGTATTCCGTCGCACGCGGCTCGGCATTCGGGCGCAACGTGCCAAGCGCGTCCATGTCGGCGTGATACCAACCGATGGTCTCATCCGAGCGTTCGCGCACCAACTCTTCGATCGTGCCGGGCGCCCCTGCTTCTTTGCGCGCAAGGGCGGTGGCGTTGATCTTGTCATCTACATCCGTGAAATTGCGCACATAGGTGACGTGATCGGCCCCGTAGGTGTGGCGCAGCAGACGATAGAGCACGTCAAACACCAAAACGGGGCGCGCGTTGCCCAAATGTGCGCGGTCATAGACCGTTGGCCCGCAGACATACATCCGCACATTCTCTGGATCGAGCGGCTCGAACGCCTCTTTGCGGCGTGTGGCGGTGTTGTAGAGCGTGATGGTCATAAGGCGTACTCGCGACAGCAGGTTGGCGCGGGCCTAGCAATTCTGATCTGTCATGAAAACAAAGAACCGGCCCGCTGAGGAAATCAGCAGATAATGCAGCAAATGATGCAAGGGGTCCGGGTCATGCTCTATCGCTAGCCCATGGCGCGCCCAAGGGTCAACCCTTGTCTGAGCCGCGCCGGGCGGGCAAACTGCGCCCATGAGCCGCGAAACCGTCGATAGCATCTGTGCCACTCTGCCGGGTGCCCATTGGGCCAGCCACCACGAAGGCGGGCTTGATGCGTGGAAAATCGGCGACAAAATGTTTGCCTGCATTGGCATGGCCAATGATGGCGTGTCGGTTAAATGCGCGGATGTGGAAACAGCGCAATTCCTTATCGAAATCGGCGCGGCCCAAAAGGCAAAGTATTTCCACCGCTCTTGGGCGCGGGTCCCATTTGACGGCAAGGGGGCGGACGAATTTCGCGACCGCATCCACACGTCCTATGCCATTGTCCGCGCGAGCTTGCCCAAGAAACTGCAAGCCACGCTTGCGCCGTGGAACGACGGTTCGGCCTAGAACGCAACGCCTGCAACGCGCCCGTTCTCTGATTGAAAAAATCCCGGGGGAGTCCAAAGGACGGGGGCAGAGCCCCCCAAAGAGTCGCGCGGGCAGAGCCCTCATTTGGATCACAGGTGGCAAAGGCGTTGTTGGCGTGTTGACATCCCCACGCCGCGCGTGCCCCTTGCGCAAAACCCACATCAGGGAGGCGTACCATGGCTCTTTCAAAACGTATCGCGACATTGACCGGCGGCGGCTCGGACGGGTGGGATCTGTTCCTCAAAGCGCGGCGCATGATTGCGGATGGCGTTTCTGTGACCGAACTGACCATTGGCGAACATGACATCCGCACCGCCGCCCCAATCCTGCAAGACATGCACCGCAGTGCGATGGGTGGCCACACAGGCTATGCGATGGTCCCGGGCACGGATGCGCTGCGCGATATTGTGGCCAAGCGCGCAACTGAGCGCACCGGCGTGCCCACCAGTCGTGACAACGTGTTGATCACCCCGGGCGGTCAGGCCGCCCTTTTTGCCGCCCATGCTGCGGCGTGCGATCCGGGCGATGTCGCACTGTTTATTGACCCTTATTATGCCACGTATCCCGGCACGATCCGGGGCGTGTCGGCGATCCCACGCAGCATTGCGACGCGGGCCGAGGACGCGTTTCAGCCGCGCGCGCAAGATATCGAGGCGGGTGTGGCCGGGGCCAAGTCGCTTTTGATCAACTCTCCCAACAATCCCACGGGCACCGTTTATTCCCGCGCCACGCTGGAGGGGATTGCAAATATATGCCAGCGCCACGATCTGTGGCTGATCTCGGACGAGGTCTATGACAGTCAGGTCTGGGAGGGCGCACATCTGAGCCCCCGCGCCCTGCCCGGCATGGCCGAGCGTACGCTGGTCGTCGGCTCGATGTCCAAAAGCCATGCGATGACCGGGTCGCGCTGTGGCTGGCTGATCGGGCCTGAGCATGCGATTGAAGGGTTAATCAACTTCTCCACCCATACGACCTATGGCGTGCCGGGATACATTCAGGATGCCAGCGTGTTTGCGCTGTCTCAGGGCGATGAATTTGAAGCCGAAGTGGGCGCCCCGTTCAAACGCCGCCGCGCGATTGCGCAAAGGGTGCTGGCCGCGCAGAACAAGGTGGGTTTGATCCCTGCGCAGGGGGCGATGTACCTGATGCTGGATATCCGCGCCACGGGGATGTCGGGCGATGATTTTGCCGATGCCCTTTTGGAGGCCGAGCATATCGCCGTTATGCCGGGTGAAAGCTTTGGCACTGCCGCTGCGGGCCATTTGCGCGTTGCGATGACCGTTGATGACGATGCGTTTGAGGCCGCCTTGACCACCTTGTGTCGTTTTGCCGAGGGCCGTGCAGCCTAACCGCCTGCGTTTCCTGTGTCTGCTCTGATGTGATGCATTGCGTCTGTACCCGTGGCGCAAGTCTTTGCGCGTATCGGCCAGTTTTGGGGCGGTGGTAGAGGGGGCCGGGTCACTGCCCTGCCCCCCCCTTTTTTTGGTGCTAGAAGCGGATTGATCCGCGCACTGTCAGCGTGGTTGCGTCTGCATCCACGCCCGTGCCCGAAATGTCGTTGAAGTTGTGTTCAAGCAGTTCGGCACCGACGGTGTAGCGTTCGTTGATCTGGTAGGCGACGCCGATGCCATAGAACTCTCCGCCTTCGGAACCGAGCGACGTGTCGACTTCGGCCACACCGGCGGTGACGTAGCCAAGGGTGCGCCCGAAATCATAACCTGCGCGCAGTTTCAGCCTTGCGACACTGTCCACGGTCGCCGCACCGTTCAGGTAAATGTCGGCGCCGTCATAGTCCAGCTCTCCGCCCAGCACGAAGGTGCCAAAATCATAGTCATAGCCGAGGTGCACACCGTAAAGGACATCATCGCCGTCCGCTGCACCGGTGCCATCCACGTCGCCGTAGCCAAGCTGCACACCAGCATAGCCCCCCGTCCAGTCCCCACCCTGAGGCACGACGGCCACGGATGCAGGCGCCGCAGGTGGGATCGGATCAGCGGCCGGGGCGTCCAAGGCGCCCGCGAACGCCGGAAGAGTGCTAAGACCGGCAAGGCTGGCGGCCAGTGATGCGGCAAGAATCTGAGATTTCATTGTCTGCTCCATTTGTGAGTGGTCGCGGCACGCAAGGCGCGCCGCCGCCTCATCACGTGGGCAAACCCAATGACCAATTCCAGACACGAAACCGTGCGCCCCCTCTCCTGAGCAAAGGCTTGCCCTCAAACACAAAAACCATGCGCAATCCCCCGCCAAGACGAGGTCGCAAACAGGACAGACAGGCAGAAAACGGCGCGCCAAGCTGATCCGACCGGAGACTTTCCGCAACGTCGCACCAAGTCATGGAGGCTGAGTGTGCAGGCAAGCCGAAGCAAGATCGCGTTGATCACCCGCACCATCGGGGCGGAGCGTGGACGCGCGGCGCGGGGCCGACCGAACACTTAGACGAAGTACCTCACTCCGTTTAAGAAATCAGACCCGGACAACGACCTCATGAATGACCTTTCTCCAAAATCCAGATCAGGTGGGCGCGCCGCGCGTCGCGCCGCCCGCGCCGCCCCATTGGCAGACCATCTGCGCCCCATTCGCCCCGGCCTTGAAGGGGGCACATACAACCCCCTGACGCCCGCGCAGGTCGAACGTATCCACCAGGGCGCGCTTGATGCGCTGGAGCAGATCGGACTGGCCGATGCCCCGCCAAGTGGCGTGAAATACCTGACCGACGCTGGCGCGATCCAAGGCGATGATGGGCGCATCCGTTTCCCGCGTGCGCTGGTCGAAGATACAATCGCACATGCAAATCGCACCATGACGCTGCATGCGCGTGACCCGCAATACGACCTCGACCTGTCAGGATCGCGCGTGCATTACGGGACCGCTGGCGCGGCCGTAAACCTTGTGGAAGTCGATGGGCGCAATTACCGCGAAAGCACCGTGCAGGACCTGCACGATGCCGCGCGCATTGCCAATCAACTCGACAACATCCACTTTCTTCAGCGCCCAATGATCTGCCGGGACATCCCCGACACAATCGAGATGGAATACAACTCGGTCTTTGCCTGCGTGTCCGGCACCGGCAAACATTTGGGCACCAGTTTTACCGACACCACCTGTGTTGGCCCCGCCATGGAGATGCTGCACATGATTGCAGGCGGCGAAGACGCGTGGCGGGCGCGCCCCTTCGTGTCCAATTCCAACTGCTTTGTTGTGCCGCCGATGAAGTTTGCACCCGAAAGCTGTGAAGTGATGGAGGCCTGTATCGAGGCGGGTATGCCTGTGCTGTTGCTTTCCGCTGGCATGTCGGGGGCCACCGCCCCGTCGACCATCGCCGGAGCGATCATGCAAGCCACGGCCGAATGCCTTGCGGGCCTTGTCTATGTAAACGCAGTCAAACCCGGCGCGCCTGCGATCTTTGGCACGTGGCCCTTTGGCCTTGATCTGCGCACGGGTGCCATGTCCATCGGATCAGGCGAACAGGCGCTGTTGAGTGCCGGATGCGGCCAGATGCACCGGTTTTATGACATTCCCGGTGGTGCTGCGGGTGGTGCGTCTGACAGCAAGCTGCCTGACATGCAGGCCGGGTGGGAACAGATGTGTTCGAACCTGTCCGCGGGCCTGTCTGGCGTGAACATGGTCTATGAGGCGGCGGGCATGCATGCTTCGCTGCTTGGGTTCTGCCTTGAATCTCTGATTTTGGGCGATGACATTATTGGGCAGACCCTGCGTTGTGTGCGCGGGATCGAGGTCAACGACGAGACGCTGGCGTTGGATCAGATTGCAGATGTGTGCATGAACGGCCCCGGCCATTATCTGGGCACGGATCAGACGCTGAGCGGCATGCAAACCAATTGCGTCTATCCTACATTTGGCAGCCGCACATCGCCCAAGGAGTGGGTGGAACTGGGCAAGCCTGACCTGCTGGCCCTGGCCACTGCGCGAAAAGAAGAGATTTTGGCCATGAAGACCGCCGCCGCCCTGCCCCCGGATGTTGAGGCCGCTGTCCGTGCGCGGTTTAACATCCATTTCCCGGCTTGGGTCGACTGAACGCGCACCCCAAAAACGCAGTGAGGCCCGGCCCCTGGGGGGAGACCGGGCCTCACGCCCCCGACAGCTGCGATCGTCCGTCCGTTTGTGCGACCGGAGACCCACAATGCTGTGGGCCTTCTAGCCGTCGGTTGCTGGCATCAACCCCGCTTCTTGTGCAGCTGCGATCTCTTCTGCATCCAGCGCGCCATCGGCATTGAGGTCCATTGTTGTGAACATATCTGTTGTGACCTCGGGCATACTGGCCTGCACTTCGTCGATGGTCAGAACACCATCGCCGTTTACGTCCAGATCGGCCGCGCTTTGCCCCATGGCCAGTGCTGGAAACGTCAGGGCCGCAAGGGTGGTAAGGGCTGCATATTTCGTCATGAGTAACTCCCGTTAAGTTTGCTTCATGAGGGGTCCGTGAGTGGCGCCCTCAAAAGGTAAGAGCCGTCACGGGGCCTGCGCATCCCGGTCTGTCGCTGTGTATGGAGCCCCGCGCGAGGGCCTGCCGATTGGGATGTGTGTGATGGGCGGCGCCTTGCCCAAAAAGGGGGGCGCGGCCGGATCGGCCAGAATCCCCGGGGGTTTCAACCGTGCCGTGTGCGCCCACCTTTGATCCATGATGGAACATAAACACCCAAACCCCCGCCGCCTTGTGCCCCTGATCCCGATCCTGAACCGGCGTGCACGACGCCTTGCGCGTAGCCCGGCAGAGGCCGAGGATCTGGTGCAGGACACGTTGCTGAGCCTGTGCCAATGTTTGCGCGCAGGCCACAGGATTGACGATTTGCCAAGCTACGCCATGCGCACCCTGTCCAATCGGGCGCGCCGGGGCTGGCGCGTGCAAGCAACCGAGGAGCTGGAGGATGATCATGGCATCACCGAGCCCGATGCCCTGATCCGCCTGGATTTCGCCGACACGCTTGCGGCGATCTCGGGGTTGCCCAAACCACAGCGTCAGTTGATGGAACTGGTTGTGGCCGGAGAAACGTCCCCTCGCGCGCTGGCCAACAGCACAGGTTTGCCGGTTGGCACCGTTATGTCACGGCTGGCGCGGGCGCGAGCGCGCTTGCGGATCAAGTTGGAGGAGTGACTGAGGGCTGACCGCCCTCAGGCCGTCGCAAAGCATCCCGAGTGGTGGGGCAAATGCGCAGCCTTGCCAACAAAAGAGGGGAGCGCGAACGCTCCCCTTTAGTTTCGCCGTTCAGGCTCAATATGTTAACCGCCCGGTACTTTTTTGCCTGCGGCCTGAACGTCGTCTGGAGCGAACGCATCCGCCCCGGAAAAGGTGGGGGGACGTAACGTACCGCCCCACCCGTCTCGTCGGGGACCGGCCTGCCCAAAGCCAGCCCGGCCCCCTCGCGCCCCATGTCCGGGGCGCGTAGTCGTTTAGCTACACCCGGACGTTCCGCCGCAGGTGTTGCACTTCATGCAGGTGCCGTTGCGCACCAGTGTGTAGTTGCCACATTCGCCGCAGGCTTCGCCTTCATAGCCCTGCATCTTGGCTTTGGTGCGGGCATCCATGCTGACCGATCCGGAGGACACGGCCGTCGTGGTTGTCACCATTGCGGCCCCTCCGCTTACGGCCACTTCGGGCACCAGCGTTTGCAGCGCGGTTTCGGCATCAATCGTTGCCGCTTCGGCCATGCCGCCCTGCAACACGACCAGATCCTGTGGCATACGCTTGCGCAGATAGCCGGACGAGCTGATTTGTTTCAGCACTTCCAAGGACTTGGAGGCCGCAGTTTCCGAAAGTTCGGAGACGTTGGACACGCCTTCTTCTACGCCCGCGCCGATGTCATCAAAGGTCGCGCCTTCGGGTTTCACGTGCGCCAGATCGGTGCGGTCAAGGTAAGACACAGCCAGTTCCCGGAACACATAGTCGAGGATCGAAGTTGCGTTCTTGATGCTGTCATTGCCCTGCACCATGCCCGCTGGTTCGAACTTGGTGAAGGTGAAGGCATCGACGAACTCTTCGAGCGGCACACCGTATTGAAGACCAACTGACACCGCGATGGCGAAGTTGTTCATCATGGCGCGGAAGCCCGCCCCTTCCTTGTGCATATCGATAAAGATTTCGCCCAAATTGCCGTCTTCGTACTCACCGGTGCGCAGGTAGACTTTGTGCCCGCCGACGATGGCTTTTTGGGTGTAGCCCTTGCGGCGCTGAGGCATCTTTTCGCGGTGCGATTTGACGATCTCTTTGACCACGACCTTTTCGATGATCTTTTCGGCCAGAACGGCGGCTTTTTCCACTGGGTTTCCGGTTTCCAGAACCTCTTGGGCTTCATCGTCGTCCTCGACGAGCGATGCGGCCAAAGGTTGGCTGAGTTTCGAACCATCCCGATAAAGCGCGTTGGCTTTGACGCCCAGCGACCAGCTGAGTTCATAGGCCTTTTGGCAGTCTTCGATCGTGGCATCGTTGGGCATGTTGATGGTTTTGGAGATCGCGCCCGAGATGAAGGATTGTGCTGCGGCCATCATGGTGATGTGGCTGTCAACGTTCAGGAAACGCTTGCCTTTTTTGCCGCATGGGTTGGCACAGTCAAAGATGTGGTAGTGGTCTTCCTTGAGGTGTGGCGCGCCTTCGAGCGTCATTGTTCCGCAGACGTGGTCGTTGGCCGCATCAATGTCCGCCTTGGAGAAACCAAGCGATTTCAGCAGATCAAAGGTGGGGTCGTTCAGCTTTTCAGCCGGGATGCCAAGGACGCCGGTGCAGAACTCTTCACCCAGTGTCCATTGGTTGAAGACAAAGCGGATGTCGAAGGCCGATTCGAGTGCCGCGTCCACTTTGGCCAGCTCATTGGGGCCAAAGCCGTGACCTGCCAGCGACGTGTGGTTGATGCCGGGGCTGTTGCCGATGGAGCCGTGGCCAACTGCGTAGGACACGATCTCTTCGATCTGGGCCGAGCCGTAGCCGAGGTTTTCCAGAGCAGCAGGCACAGAGCGGTTGATGATCTTGAAGTATCCGCCGCCTGCGAGCTTTTTGAACTTTACCAGAGCGAAATCTGGTTCGATCCCGGTTGTGTCGCAGTCCATGACCAGACCGATGGTGCCGGTCGGCGCGATCACAGTGGATTGCGCGTTGCGATAGCCGTGTTGTTCGCCCAGTTTCAGCGCCTCGTCCCATGTGGACATCGCCAGATCGATCAGGCGGGTATCTGGGCAGTTGGCGTGATCCAGTGCGACAGGTTTCACTGCCAGCTTTTCATAGCCTTCGGTCGAACCATAGGCCGCTGTGCGGTGATTCTTCATCACGCGCAGCATGTGGTTGGCGTTCTTCTTGTAGCCCGGGAATGGCCCCAACTCGCCCGCCATTTCGGCCGATGTGGCATAAGCCACGCCCGTCATGATCGCGGTGAGTGCGCCGCAAAGAGCGCGGCCTTCGTCACTGTCATAGCCGTGGCCCATGTTCATCAGCAGACCACCGATGTTTGCATAGCCCAGACCCAGCGTGCGGAAGTCATAGGAGCGCTGCGCGATTTCCTTGGACGGGAACTGTGCCATCATGACCGAGATTTCGAGTGTGATGGTCCAGAGGCGCGAGGCGTGAATGTAGTCTTCGACCTGAAACACGCCGTCCTTGAGGAAGGTCAGCAGGTTCATCGACGCAAGGTTACAAGCCGTGTCGTCAAGGAACATGTATTCGGAACAAGGGTTTGAGCCCCGGATCGCACCGTCTTCGGGGCATGTGTGCCAATCGTTGACGGTGTCGTGGTACTGGATGCCCGGATCGGCGCAGGCCCACGCGGCGTGTCCGACTTGCGCCCAAAGGTCGCGCGCTTTGATCGTCTTTTCGACCTTGCCCGTCACCCGGCTGATCAGTTCCCAATCGGCGTCTTTTTCAACAGCCGTCAGGAAGGTATTGGTGACGCGGATCGAGTTGTTAGAGTTCTGACCGGAGACTGAATTGTAGGCCTCGGAATCCCAGTCGGTGTCGTATGTGGGGAACTCGATGCTGGTGTGGCCCTGGCGAGCATAGTCCAGCACGCGTTTGACATAGGTTTCGGGGATGGCGACCTTTTTGGCTGCTTTGACCGCTTCTTTCAGCGAGTCGTTTTTCTTTGGGTCGTACGCATCTTCTTCTGCGCCGTCCCATGCCTTGATCGCGGCGAACAGGCCGTTCAGCTTTTCCTCGTGCATCTTGGAGCCAGCGACGATGGACGCCACTTTTTGCTCTTCGATGACCTTCCAGTTGATGAAGTCTTCGATATCGGGGTGGTCGGCATCAACGATCACCATCTTGGCCGCGCGGCGTGTTGTGCCGCCGGATTTGATCGCGCCGGCGGCGCGGTCACCAATTTTGAGGAAGCCCATGAGGCCGGAGGATTTGCCGCCGCCGGAGAGCTTTTCGCCTTCTCCGCGCAGGCTGGAGAAGTTTGTGCCAGTACCGGAGCCATATTTGAACAGGCGTGCTTCGCGCACCCACAGGTCCATGATGCCACCATCGTTGACCAGATCGTCAGAGACCGATTGGATAAAGCAGGCGTGTGGCTGGGGGTGTTCGTAAGAGGACTTGGATTTTGTCAGCTTGCCGGTCTTGTAGTCGACATAGTGGTGGCCTTGGGCCGGACCGTCGATGCCGTAGGCCCAGTGCAGGCCTGTGTTGAACCACTGCGGGCTGTTTGGTGCGGCGCGCTGTGTCGCCAGCATGTGACGCATTTCGTCGTAGTAGGCTTGCGCGTCTTCTTCTGTGGTGAAGTAGCCGCCTTTCCAGCCCCAATAGGCCCAAGCACCCGCCAGACGGTCAAACACCTGCTTGGAGGACGTTTCACCGCCCATTTCGGCGCCTGGGACCGCTTCGGAGCGCCAAAGGAACTCAGGAACATCGTCTTCTTTGACTTTTTGCAGCTTGCTGGGCACGCCTGCTTTGCGGAAGTATTTTTGCGCGATGACGTCGCTGGCCACCTGGCTCCATTTGGCAGGCACTTCGACCTCGTCCAAGCGGAAGACGGTTGTCCCGTCGGGGTTGCGGATTTCGGACACGGTTGTCACGAAATTCAGGTCTGCGTATGCGTCCTGTCCAGCCGTAGTGAACTGTCTTTCAATTTTCATCGCGCTGCCTCTTAATTCAGCTTGTGTCAGTATCAGGTTGGCCCGACGTTGCGGGGACCCCGGTGTGCGTGCCAGCACGAAAGACAAAGCGATAGCGCCACGTGCAACCGCTATGGCTGCACATCTCCAAGGCTCTTGCGAGCACCCGAGTTCACTGGCTGTATTCTGTCCCTCGCGCCCGGTCGACCCCTCGTAGCGCTACCCACTACATGTTGTGGTGATTGACCCGGCCCGCACAAACTGGCGTATCTTGCCCCGCAACGTCAACGGATTTTTAAATCTTTTTTGACATCTTTTTTCTTGACGATTGGGTCTTGGGCCACCCTGCCGCACTGAACCTGATTCAATTGGTTAACAACCAGAGAAAGACCGCAAAATCCATCCACGTCCCGATCGCAAATTTTGCCAAGTAAGGGGCCGACTTAGCCCCAAATGTGGATGCTTCACCTTAAGTTATCCACAGTTAACACTCGGCAAAGTAGAAAGCTTTTGCCGCGCTGCGGAAAATGTGTTTGTGTGAGATATCCCCAAAGTGAGGCACGGTATGCGACCCATTTTTGCAGTTTTGTTGGTCGCCTTGTGCGGATGTGCACCACAATATGTAGAGACAATTGCGTCTTCAGACCAAGACCTGCCTGTACGACGTGCGATTTTTGAGCAGCCCCCCGCGCCGCTCGACCTTGCTTTCCGCTCATCATGCGACTCACCCGGTGACGAATTGCGCGTCGTTTCGCGGTCTGTCGTTCAATGTAGGATCCTGCCGCCCCCAGATTTGGCTGCTTTCTTGCTGGTGCAGTATGACGGAGCGCTTGAGGCCCCTACACTGGTCGTTCAGAAACAAACGGATGCAGACGCGGACGCGTTTGTTGTGGAGCTGTCGTATTTCGCAGAGGTGGTGCAGAAGTCAGGCAATCCGCGCCGCATCTATTTCAAGCAGCGCAGCCTAGATCAGTTGATGGATCAGCTTTTGGTGGCAACGGGCGGAATCGCGGCAAACGCCATTTAAACGCACCATTGCACGCTTGAGATATGCGTTGTGTGAAACACTGACGCATTGATCCGCTGTACGGCTTTACTTTGATATTTTGAAATGGTCGGAGCGAGAGGATTCGAACCTCCGACCCCCTGTACCCAAAACAGGTGCGCTACCAGGCTGCGCCACGCTCCGACCGTGCGCCTCTATTAGACATGCTTTTCGGAATTGAAAAGCCCCTTAGCACGGCCAAGCGGCATCAGTTTGCGAAAAGCTTGGGTGGCGCAACTGATCACCGGCTGTGATACCCATTGTCCGGGCAAGCCCGCCGTTGATTTCCAGCACGTGCGTCAGGCCATCACCGCCAAAAATTGGCGTTTCGTCCAACGGGATCGCGCGGTGGTGGATATTCTTGATCGTCCCGGTGGCGTCCGCGAACAGCATATCCAATTCAATCAACGTGTTCCGCATCCAGAAAGACAGTGTGCCGGGGCGCTCATAAACGAACAGCATGCCCGCAGATGCCGGCATGGACGGACGATTCATCAAGCCGATGGCCCGTTCTTCGGAATCATCTGCGATTTCGACTGTAAATCGGGCCTGCCCGAACTCCCCCCGGATCCAGACGGTCCCTTCACTACAAGCCGCCCACAGGGATGGTACTGAGAAGATCGAAATAAAAGCGGCGATAGTCGATCGGTACGCCCACGCACGGGCGCGCGTCGCAATCTTAGTCATCCGCATCTTTGGTGAGCGCAGCTTCCCACGCTTGCACCTCAGCGGCCATACGACCACGCTTTCCGTCGATCACTCGCATGGCGAGCGCTTCTCCGGGAGCAAGATCTGAGAGACCCGAGCGGCGCAGCACCTCGACATGCAAAAACACATCCTCCGGCGCGCCGAAGATGTTGGCGAACCCGAATCCTTTGCCTTTGTCGAACCATTTTACGCGTCCAGGTTCGAGCGGCGCATTTGCAACAGCATCCTGATCCAACTCAGCAATATCAGCGAGAGGTTCACTTTCAACCAAGGCGGGTGGCTGAATCGTCAAAACTTCAACCGCCTGAACCCCCCGTTCTGTCTTTTGAATGCGCACTGTGACGTCCGAACCATCGGCGACAGAGGACTGCCCAAAATTGCGCAAGACATTGACGTGCAACAGGATATCCGGGCCCTCATCGCCTGACACAATGAAGCCAAATCCTTTTACCGGGTCGAACCATTTTACCGTGCCGGACACGGATTCAGGGTGTTCCAAAAACTCTGACACGCTTCATCTCTCTGCGCATTTTGCGTCGTTACACAAGACTTGCTCTATTTCACCCACCAGTTTCAAGAAGTTAAAGTCATCTATTTTCAATTATTTGCATTTCACGTCGCGTGAAATTCACGGGCAAAGCCGCGAATTACTCCATTGACCGCCCGATTTTTCGCGGCTCCAACGGAAGCGATCATGCAACCGAAAGGCACCATCGGCCCAGAATTCAATCTCAATGGGTGTGATCCGATAACCGCCCCAAAACGGCGGGCGCGACGGGTTCGTTCCGTGTTGTGCGGTCACCTTGGCCATCTCGGCCATAAGCGTTGCGCGTCCCTCGAGTGGCCGGCTTTGCGCGGACGCCCACGCCCCAAGACGTGATTTGAGTGAACGCGAGGCATAGTAAGCATCCGCCTGCGGCCCATCTTCCTTACTCACATGCCCTCGCACGCGCACCTGTCGTTGCAACGACTTCCAGTGCATCACGAAGGCCGCTTTTTCGGCGTGATCCAATTCGCGCGCCTTTGCGCTTTCATAGTTGGTGTAAAAGACAAAAGCGTCGTCCTCGATCTCTTTAAGCAGAACCACACGCGCATTGGGCATCCCACTTGCGTCCACCGTGCTAAGAGCCATGGCGTTGGGGTCGTTGATCTCGCTCGCCTCAGCCTCGCTCATCCACCGTCGTATGATGTCGAATGGGTCATCGCCTGCAAAAATATCGCGCCGGTCTGCCATCTCGTTTCTCCTTCGTCCCCTTACAACTCAGCTAGCCTTGCCGGGGGATATGATCAACCACATCGCGCTCCCTTGATGCTGTCTGGGCAATGGCCTAAAGCTGATCGCCAGAAGTATGGGACAGGTGGGCAGAGATATGGCAACAGACCTGATGGCAGGAAAACGAGGCCTTATCATGGGGCTGGCCAACGACAAGTCGATTGCGTGGGGGATTGCGCGCGCGCTGCATGGGGCGGGCGCAGAACTGGCGTTTTCCTATCAAGGCGATGCGCTCAAGAAGCGCGTCGATCCCTTAGCGGCACAACTGGACAGCGACATCGTGCTGCCTTGTGATGTAGGTGACGAGGCGTCGATGGATGCGCTGTTTGCTGATCTCAAAGAGCGTTGGGGGACCCTTGACTTTCTGGTCCACGCCATCGGCTTTTCCGACAAGAACGAGTTGCGTGGGCGTTATGTCGACACCAGTCGTGACAATTTCACCATGACAATGGACATCTCTGTTTATTCCTTCACCGCTGTTATGGCGCGCGCCGAAAAGATGATGAACCCCGGCGGCAGTGCCGTGACCCTTACCTATTACGGGGCCGAGCAGGTCATGCCGCATTATAATGTGATGGGCGTGGCAAAGGCGGCACTTGAGGCTTCGGTCAAATATCTGGCTGAAGATTTGGGCAAGGACGGCATCCGTGTGAATGCGATTTCAGCTGGCCCCATCAAGACGCTGGCCGCCAGTGGCATTGGCGATTTCCGCTACATCATGAAGTGGAACGAATACAATTCCCCCATGCGCCGCAACGTAACCATCGAGGATGTTGGGAAATCCGCGCTCTACCTTCTGTCGGATCTGTCTAGCGGCACGACAGGTGAAAACCTGCACGTGGACGCCGGGTATCACGTTGTGGGTATGAAGGCAGTGGATGCCCCAGATATCTCCAAAGGGTAACGCATGTCTCTGACGCTTGCAGACCTGATCGCGTTCAATGCTGTGCTGATTGCAGCCATCGCCGCGCCGGGTGCAGCGCTTTTGTATTTCATCAAGACAACCGTGACCTCTGGCCGCGTCGCGGGCATGCTCACTGGCGTGGGGCTTGGCACTGCAGCCGCGCTGTGGACGTTGGCGGCCCTCATGGGGCTTGAGGCTGTGTTCACTGTGTTCCCTTGGACCTATACGGCGCTTAAAATCGGCGGTGCACTTTATCTGATCTGGATTGCGATCCAGACGTGGCGCCATGCGCGCGACCCGATTGGTGAGGCACCAATGCCCCGTGGCCGGGCCATTGTTTCGGGGCTGCTGCTGAACTTTGGCAATCCCAAGTCCATGCTTTTTGCCGCCGCTGTGATCGTGGTGGTCTTTCCCCAAGGGCTGGGCGTGGTGGATATCGCGATCATTGTCGCCAATCACCTCGTTCTGGAACTCGCCTTTTATGCAGTCTTTGCCGTCCTGCTCAGTTCGCCCCCTGCCCGGCGCGCCTATGTCGGCCTCAAACCTGTTCTTGACCGTATCGCAGCAACCCTGCTGGGGGCCCTTGGCGTGCGTCTGATTTTGGAGAAATAACTATGGCTGATCGCCTACCACACGAAAAAGGGTTCCACGTGAGCTGGGATCAGATGCACCGCGACAGCCGTGCACTGGCTTGGAGGCTGGATGGCAAAGGCCCGGATGACGGCAGCTGGCGCGCGGTGGTGGCCATCACCCGAGGCGGCATGGCACCCGCAATGATCGTCGCGCGCGAGCTCGACATTCGCACCGTCGATACGATCAGCGTCAAATCCTATCACTCAGGCGGCGGCAAAGCAGATCAGCGTCGTGATGCTGAAGTGCTAAAAGCGCCGCAGGCAGACATGATGGGAGACGGCACCGGCATTCTGATCGTTGACGACCTCGTCGACAGTGGCAAGACACTGGAATTGGTGCGCAGCCAGTACCCGAACGCCCATTTCGCAACCGTCTATGCCAAACCGTCCGGTGAGCCTCAGGTGGATACGTTCATCACCGGGGTCTCTCAGGACACGTGGATATTTTTCCCATGGGATATGGCATTGCAATATGTTGAGCCCTATCGCGGGACAGATTGAATACCGCACACTGAATTCTCGCCTCCGACACCCGCCGCAGGAGCTGCGTCATGACCCTACCCCGCACCGCGACTACCTTTCCGCCCCCTGTGATGGAGGCCCGCCGTTGGCTTGAAGGTGTGAAATTTGGCGCAAACCGCCCCCTGATCAACGTCAGCCAGGCCGCCCCGGTCGAGCCGCCCCCACCTGAGTTGCGTCAAGCCATGGCCGATGCTGCACTGACCAAAGATGATGCGCACCTTTACGGCCCTGTCCTCGGCATGCCCGCTCTGCGCGCTGCGTTAAGCACGCAGATCAATTCGCACTATGGTGCGGACACAAGTGCAGATAACGTAAGCATCACGTCTGGCTGCAACCAAGCTTTTGCTTCAGCTCTCTCTACGCTGTGCGCCGAAGGGGATGAGGTTATCCTTCCAACCCCATGGTACTTCAACCATAAAATGTGGCTGGACATGACGGGGGTAACGTCGGTTCCGCTGCCTGTTGGCGCGGGTCTTTTGCCGGATGTTGATGCGGCCGCCGCATTGATCACCCCCAAAACTCGCGCCATTGCGCTTGTCACGCCGAACAACCCGGCGGGGGTGGAATACCCTGCTGATCTGGTTCTGGCGTTCTATGAATTGGCCCGCGCCAATGGCATCGCGCTCATCGTCGATGAGACCTACCGCGATTTTGACAGCCGGTCCGGTCCCCCTCACCTTTTGTTTCAGCAAGACGGGTGGGAAGACACGTTTATACACCTTTACTCCTTCTCCAAGGCCTACCGTTTGACCGGGCACCGCGTGGGCGCGCTGATTGCTTCTCCTGAGCGCTTGGCGGAGGCAGAAAAATTTCTTGATACAGTTGCCATTTGTCCCGGTCAGATCGGTCAATACGCTGCGCTGTGGGGACTTGAGAACCTCAGCCAGTGGGTCGCGGGTGAGCGAGACGAAATCCTGACCCGGCGCTCGGCAATTGCGACCGGTTTTCCCGCCCTCGAAGCCAAGGGCTGGGAATTGTTGGGGCTGGGCGCATACTTCGCCTATATCTCTCATCCATTCGAGATGTCGTCTGCCGATCTGGCCCCACTTTTGGTGCGAGAGGCAGGCATTCTGTGCCTGCCTGGCACCATGTTCTGGCCCGAAGGTGCGCCCGAGGGCAAAGCGCAACTGCGCATCGCCTTTGCCAATCTGGATGCCGCAGGAATCGATACGCTTTACAAAAGGCTGTCAGCACTGGCCATCTGAACCCAACCGCCCTTGCCCGTCCGCCCTTGCACAGATAGACATCGCCAAACTGAAATTTCCCCGAAAAGAGGGCACGCATGGCCAAGGGCTCGAACTCATTCTCAAAAACCGCAGTTTGGATCCTCTTGGGTCTGCTGATCCTTGGCCTTGGCGGCTTTGGCGCGACCAATTTGTCAGGCACGATCCGGACAGTTGGCAGTGTTGGCGACAAGTATATCGACATCGATGACTACGCGCGCACACTGCAACAGGAAATTCAGGCGGTGAGCCGCCAGACCGGCCGCCAACTGACATTTGCGCAGGCTCAGGCGGTTGGTCTGGATCAAGCGGTGCTGGCCCAATTGGTGCGCGCCCGTGCGCTCGATCATGAGGCTGCCGAGATGGGTTTGAGCGTGGGCGATGAAACGCTGCGCGACGAAATCCTCAACATCTCTGCATTTCAGGGGCTTGATGGCAGCTTTGACCGCGATGCCTACAGCTTTGCCTTGCGCAATTCCGGCCGCTCTGAGGCCGAGTTCGAAGCGCAGTTGCGGGACGAAGTTGCCCGGTCCCTTTTGCAGGCCGCAATCATGTCTGGCGTGAGCATGCCCGAGGTTTATGCCCGCACGATGGTCGATTTTCTGGGTGAAACCCGAGATTTCACTTGGGTGCGGCTGGGACAGGCCGATTTGGCCGAACCCCTGCCGACTCCGGATGACGCCACACTGCGCGCCTATTACGAGGCCAAACTTGACGACTATGAACTGCCCGAGACCAAGCGCATCACCTATGCAGCCCTGCTGCCTGAGATGATCCTGGAAACGATGGAGATTGATGAGGAAACGCTGCGTGCCGAATACGAGGCCTCAGCCGAAGAATTCAACATGCCCGAGCGCCGCTTGGTTGAGCGTCTCGTGTACCTTGACGAGGCCGCCGCCGAGCGTGCGGCTGCACAGCTTGAGGTGGATGGCACCACTTTTGAATCCCTTGTTGAAGAGCGTGGGCTCGCTCTGGGCGATGTTGATTTGGGAGATGTGTCTCGCCTTGAACTCGACGCCGCAGGTGAGGCTGTCTTTGGTGCCGAAGTCGGTGATGTCGTTGGCCCACTGCCCTCGTCTCTTGGCCCTGCCCTGTTCCGCGTCAACGGCGTGCTGCCCGCCCAATCGACATCGTTTGAGGACGCTGCGGGCATGTTGCGCATCCGTCTGGCACGGGATGCCGCCCGCCGTCAGGTCGACGTGCTGGCGTCAGAGTTTGACGACATGCTAGCCGGAGGTGCGACGCTTGAGGAGCTCGATGCAGAAACCGACATGGCCATAGGTAGCATCGACTGGTTCCCGGCCCAAGGCGAAGGCATCGCGGCCTATGACAGCTTTCACGAAGCCGCGCGGACTTTGAGCGAAGAGGATTTCCCGGAAATCATTTCGCTGGACGATGGCGGCATCTTTGCCATGCGTCTTGAAGAAACACTGCCGCCTCGCCCTGCGCCATACGAAGACGCGATCGAGAACGTACGCGCAAATTGGGAGGCAGCACAAACCGAAGAGCGCCTGACCACCCAAGCCGAGGCTGCATTGCCCGCGCTCACTGGCGGAGAGAGCTTTGCCGAACAGGGGTTGGACGCGATTTTGGAAATTGATCTCGATCGCTCGGCCTTTGTGCAAGGCACGCCCCCGGCATTTATGCCTGCGGTTTTCGAGATGGAAGTCGGCGAAGTGCGCATCATTCAGGGCTTTGGCTCGGTGCTTGTGGTGCGCCTGGACAAGATCACCGCCGTCGAAACCAACGACGAAGTGACGACCGAGACGCAGGCCCTCAGCGCCGAGATCGGTCAGTCGGTTGCGACTGAATTGTTCAACCTGTTTGGCGAAGACGTCGTGCTGCGTGCAGGCCCACAAATCAACCAACAGGCACTGGACGCGGTGCACGTGAACTTTCCCTGATGGCTCTCGTCCCTGAATTTGACAGCTTTGCCGCAGCCTATGCGGCGGGGCAAAATCAGGTGGTCTACACACGACTGGCCGCCGATCTGGACACGCCTGTGTCGTTGATGCTCAAGCTTACGGGGGCACAAAAAGACGCCTTTGTGCTTGAGTCCGTTACCGGCGGCGAAGTGCGCGGGCGCTATTCGATCATCGGAATGAAGCCTGACCTGATCTGGCGCTGTCAGGGCGAGACATCTGCAATCAACAGGCAGGCCCGATATGACGCGGACGCGTTTGAAGACGTGCCGGGCAACCCGCTGAATGTGCTGCGCGACCTCATCGCAGAAAGCCGGATCGACCTGCCCATCGACATGCCCCAATCGGCCGCCGGCCTCTTTGGCTATCTTGGCTATGACATGATCCGTTTGGTGGAACATTTGCCGGACGTAAATACAGACGTTCTGGGCCTTCCGGACGCGATTATGCTGCGTCCGTCCGTCATCGCCGTGCTGGACGGGGTAAAGGGAGAGGTCACCGTGGTCTCTCCGGCGTGGGTCAGCGAAGGCCAAAGCGCGCGCGCGGCATATGCCCAAGCCGCTGAGAGGGTAATGGACGCCGTGCGCGATTTGGAACGCGCCATGCCGTCTGAGACCCGCAATCTTGGTGATGCCGCCGATGTGCCCGATCCGGTCAGTAACTTTACCAAGTCCGGATACATGGAAGCCGTCGAAAAGGCGCGCGACTATATCAAGGCCGGCGACATCTTTCAGGTGGTACCTGCACAGCGCTGGACGCAAGAGTTCAAAGAGCCGCCTTTCGCGCTCTATCGCAGTTTACGCCGCACAAACCCGTCGCCGTTCATGTTCTATTTCAACTTCGGTGGCTTTCAGGTGATCGGGGCAAGCCCGGAAATCCTGGTCCGTGTATTTGGCAACGAAGTTACCATTCGCCCCATCGCAGGTACCCGCCCCCGGGGGCAAACTCCCGAAGAAGACAACGAACTTGAGGCCGATTTGCTGGCCGACAAGAAGGAATTGGCCGAGCACCTCATGCTGCTCGATCTGGGCCGTAATGATGTGGGCCGTGTGGCGCGCATCGGCACGGTGCGTCCAACCGAAGAGTTCATCGTCGAACGCTATTCCCATGTGATGCACATTGTCAGCAATGTTGTGGGTGAGCTGGACGAAGGCAAGGACGCGCTGGACGCATTCTTTGCCGGGATGCCAGCGGGCACAGTCTCGGGTGCGCCTAAAGTGCGCGCGATGGAGATCATCGACGAATTGGAACCCGAAAAGCGGAGCGTCTATGGCGGTGGTGTCGGCTATTTCAGTGCGGGGGGCGACATGGATATGTGTATCGCACTGCGCACAGCCGTGGTGCAGGACCAAAAGCTCTACATTCAGGCCGGGGGTGGCGTGGTCTACGACAGCGATCCCGAGGCTGAGTTTATGGAGACTGTGCACAAAGC
The DNA here is from genome assembly GCF_039945315.1 of Tateyamaria sp. Taxonomy (GTDB): domain Bacteria; phylum Pseudomonadota; class Alphaproteobacteria; order Rhodobacterales; family Rhodobacteraceae; genus Tateyamaria. The sequence goes on from NZ_JBDUXB010000006.1 coordinate 258,440, forward strand.
GGGTGCGATAAGGCGCGCAGCCAAGGACGCGGCGCGATTTGGTGGTGGGAACCAGTGATCCCCTTTTTGCGCGAGGTTTAGGGGTGCGGGAGCGAAGGGCGTTGAGCCATGCCGCGTGAGGCGTTTTCGATCGGAGGCGTCAATGTTGCGCCTGGAACGCGCCGCAGTGTCACCCTGCCTGTCTCTGCCCTGCCCGATCACACGGCTGTTGGTCTGAACGTCGAAGTTATTCACGGTAAACGCGCAGGCCCTGTGATGTTCGTCAGCGCCGCGGTGCACGGCGATGAGGTGATCGGCGTGGAGATTGTGCGTCGGTTGCTGCGCACACCTCAGCTGATCAATCTGCGGGGCACGCTTTTGGTGGTTCCTGTCGTCAACAGCTTTGGGTTCTTGGCGCGGTCGCGTTACCTGCCGGACCGCCGCGATCTCAACCGTTGTTTTCCCGGCTCGGAGTCGGGGTCTTTGGGATCACGCCTTGCCTACATCTTCCTGCGTGAGGTGGTGTTGCGGTGCGACTTTGGCATCGATCTGCATTCGGCCGCCGAACATCGCACCAACCTGCCCCAGATTCGCGTCACGCCGCAGAATGCAACGACCGCGCGCATGGCCCGCGCCTTTGGCGCACCCGTCATTCTGACCTCGCCTTTGCGCGATGGGTCTTTGCGCGGTGAGGCCGCAGAACGCGGCACCCCTGTCTTACTCTATGAGGCAGGCGAAGGGTTGCGGTTTGATGAGTTTGCTGTGCGCGTCGGCGTTGCTGGCATCCTGCGTGTCATGCGGGATGAAGGCATGCTGGCCGCCAAGGGAATTGCCAAGGCCCGCACCCCCTCGCTGGTCTGCCGCGCGTCTACATGGTTGCGCGCGCCTGTAGGTGGCCTGCTGCGTACGTTCCGGGCCGAAGGCGAGATTGTAGAAGAAGGCGACGTGCTGGCCGCCATATCCGACCCTGTTGGGGACGTGGAAACCGAATTGCTCGCCCCCGGCCCAGGCATCCTGATCGGGCGCGCCGTGTTGCCCGTCGTGAATGAAGGCGACGCCGTGTTTCATCTGGCCGAGTTGAGTGCATCTGCCAATGAGGACACCGTTGATGCCCTCACCGCTCAGCTGGAAGCCGATCCGCTGTTTGATGAAGATGAGATCATCTGATCGCTATTCTGGCGCAGGTACCAGCGTCGTCAGGACTGCTGAAATGGGTGCAAGTGCCACACGCTCAGCCCGATCTTGCAGCCCCCAAAGCAACAGTGCCGAGATCGTGTCAGGCCGCACCCGGCCGACCATGATCACGCCGCCCTCCTGCCCGGCGCGGAACGCCGCCTGATCGAGGAACCGCCGGATGGTCGTAGGTGTCTGATCGGCACTGTCGAAGTCGCGAAAGATCAGCCCCGCTGGCACGCCGTCGCGCACGGCCAGCTTATGCGTGGTGTTGAGCCCTTTTGATTGCAAAACTAGGCCGTGACCTGTGTCGAGCACTGCCTGAGCGATCTGTTCGGACGCATCGCGGCTGTCTTGCAGGCCAGTTCCAACCCCTTCCATGACGCCAACGGCCTCCGGAACTGCATCAAGTGCCGCCGACAGGGCCACTTCGGCATCACCGGCCGTCGCACCTGTGGGCAAGTCAATCAGCGCCATCACTTCAAAACCCTGCGCGCGGTAGTCGGCCATCCGCTTCGTTGCATCTTCTAGCGAGGCGTCGACCGCAAAGCTGAGCGGATAGGGGAAACTCTGCAAGGCGGCCAGCCCGACGGCTCCGCCCGTGAGGTCGACACCGCCGTCTATCAAGACGATGGACATCAGCGGTTTGCCTTCAGGGTTTTCGAAGGGCCTTCCATAGGCGACGATTGCCCGCGGGTCGAGGAGTGCGTCTTCGACTATGGCGTCTGTGTCTGCATCAGGAACCTCCGGCGTGCGGTCGACAAGCGAAATCGCTGGTTTGCCAATCTTGGGACCCGTGTTCGGCGTCGGATCGTCCGCACTCGGCAGGGCTGCGATCTGTTCGCCCGCGTCGCCATCCGATGCCGGGGGCCTTGGTGCTGTTTCACTTGTGGCAGCGGGCGCATCCGCTTCTGCTACTGACGGCGCCTCAGCCACCTCAGGGGTTTCGGGCGCAGGGGCTTCGGAAGCTGGAACTTCGGGTGCTGAGGTTTCCTCCTCGGCAAATGCTGTCGGAGCCTCTGGCACGGATGGCGGCGCGGGCTGGGCTGGTTCGGTCGAAATTGACAGTTCCGTTTCAACTTGCGGTGCCTCTGGCGCTGCAGCCGGGGCACTTGGGGCCACCGGTGTGTCATCCACAACAGCCAGTGCGCCTGCCTCTGCAGTGTTTGCAGGATCCGCCAGATCGTCAGCCTGTCCCGTTTCAGGGACCAAAGGCGTATCGTCGCCCGCCTCAGTTGCGGCGGTTAAATCGTCAGCGTCGGGTGTACTAACCTGCGGCGCACTTTCATCCTGCACCAGATCCGCGTCTGTCACAGCCGTCGCCGCGCCGTTTTCACTGGCCTCTGGCGCATCGGTGCTGCTGGGCGCGGTGACCTCAGCCAATGGCGCAACGCGGTCCTCTGACATCACCGACACCACACCGGCCCCGATCACGCTGACCACCCCGCCCCAGATAATGCCGCTCAGAAATCCTCTGGCCATGTCTTTGTCCCTATGTCCTGCCCGGGCCCGACCTCGCTTTGCGATGTGTCGCCCCGGTCTGCTTTACCTCACTTGCCTGAACCGCGCCGTCCTCTTGACGAAGGCGGGCGAGCCTGAGCATGTATGCGCGCAACTATAAGGGCCAACGGCCCCCCTTGGAACACGAGATTTCACCATGCTGCTGCTGATCGATAATTACGACAGTTTTACCTACAACCTTGTGCACTATCTGGGCGAGTTGGGCACCGACGTCGTGGTACGCCGCAACGACGCACTGGACGTGCAAGAGGCAATGGCGATGCGCCCTGCGGGCATCCTGCTGTCCCCCGGTCCCTGCGATCCAGATCAGGCGGGCATCTGTCTTCCTCTTACTCTGGCGGCGGCGGAAACCCGCACGCCGCTGATGGGCGTGTGCCTTGGGCACCAGACAATTGGGCAGGCCTTTGGCGGCAAGGTGGTGCGCGCGCCTGATATTGTGCATGGCAAGATGAGCGTGATGCAGCACAAAGGCCGCGGCGTTTTTGCTGGCCTTCCAAGCCCGTTCGAGGCCACGCGATACCATTCGCTGACAGTCGAGCGCGAAAGCGTGCCCGACTGCCTAGAGATCACCGCAGAGATTGACGATGGCACGATCATGGGCCTGTCTCACAAGACGCTACCGATCCATGGGGTTCAGTTTCACCCCGAATCCATCCGGTCGGAACATGGCCACGCGCTGCTTAAGAACTTTACAGACTTGATGCCGGTGACCGCATGAGCGACGCGCTTAAACCGCTGATTGATGCCGCTGCCAATGGCCCACTGACCCGGGATCAGGCCGAGGCGGCGTTCCAGATTCTGTTTGAAGGAGAGGCAACGCCAAGCCAGATCGGCGGCCTGTTGATGGCTTTGCGCACGCGGGGCGAAACTGTGGACGAATTTGCCGCCGCTGCCGCCGTGATGCGCGCAAAGTGCAACGCAGTGCGCGCGCCCGAGGGGGCCATTGACATCGTCGGCACCGGTGGGGACGGCAAGGGCACACTCAACATCTCGACCGCCACAGCCTTTGTTGTCGCGGGTGCGGGCGTCACCGTCGCAAAACACGGCAACCGCAACCTCAGTTCCAAATCGGGGGCGGCAGATGCGCTGACCCAGATGGGCATCAACGTGATGGTTGGCCCGGACGTGGTCGAGGCGTCGCTGGCGGGCGCAGGCATTGGGTTCATGATGGCCCCCATGCACCACCCGGCCATTGCGCATGTGATGCCAACGCGGGCTGAATTGGGCACGCGCACCATCTTTAACATTCTCGGGCCCCTGACCAACCCCGCTGGGGTCAAACGGCAACTCACAGGCGCCTTCAACCGCGACCTGATCCGCCCTATGGCCGAAACGCTTGGGCAGTTGGGATCAGAGGCCGCATGGTTGGTCCATGGCTCAGACGGAACGGATGAGCTGACCATTTGCGGCACATCGTGGGTGGCGGCATTGGAAAATGGTGCGGTCAGTGAATTCGAAGTACATCCCGAAGAGGCCGGCCTGCCCGTCCACCCGTTCAACGACATCCTTGGCGGTAGCCCTGAAGAGAACGCAATCGCCTTTACCGCCCTGCTTGACGGTGCGCCCGGCGCGTATCGCGACGCGGTACTGCTCAACTCCGCTGCTGCTTTGAAAGTGGCTGGAAAGGTCTCTGACCTCAAAGCCGGGGTCGCGCACGCCAAAGAAAGCATCGACTCAGGCGCTGCTACGGCCAAGATCAAGGCAGTAGCCCAAATCACACAGGGAAGCTGATCCGCTTTATCTCGCCAAATAAACTGCGGGGGTTTGCCCCTGCGCACGTACTCACAAAAAGAACCGCATCATGACTGAAACGATCCTCGATAAAATCAAAGCCTACAAGCTGGAAGAGGTCGCCGCCGACAAGGCCGCCAAACCGCTTGAAGCGATCGAGGCCGAAGCGCGTGAAGCGGGGCCCGTGCGCCCCTTTGCCGCCGCCCTCCAGCGCGCCAACCGCGAAGGATACGGTCTGATCGCCGAGATCAAAAAAGCCAGTCCATCCAAAGGTTTGATTCGTGAAGACTTTGATCCCGCCACGTTGGCCGCTGCCTATGAGGCAGGCGGTGCGACCTGCCTTTCGGTCCTGACGGACACGCCTAGCTTTCAGGGTGCCAAGGCATTTCTGAGCGCCGCCCGGTCTGCTTGTGCCCTGCCCGCCTTGCGCAAGGATTTCATGTACGACACCTATCAGGTCGCCGAGGCACGTGCGCGTGAGGCCGATTGCATTCTCATCATTATGGCCAGCGTCAGCGATGCACAGGCACAAGAACTGGAAGATGCCGCCATGGAATGGGGTATGGACGTGCTGCTGGAAGTGCATGACGCCGAAGAGTTGGAGCGTGCTTGCGGCCTTAAAAGCAAGCTGATGGGCATCAACAACCGCAATCTCAAGACCTTCGATGTCACGCTCGACACGACGCGCCAGCTGTCGCGGCATGTGCCTGCCGACCGCACCATCGTGGCAGAAAGCGGGCTGAACAGCCCGGCCGATCTTGCCGACCTCGCGATGTATGGCGCGCGCACCTTTTTGATCGGGGAAAGCCTGATGCGGCAGGACGATGTGGCGAATGCCACGCGGACGCTGCTGGCCAATCCGCTAACCTCAGGCGGGGGCATGTAGATGGCACTGACCCACTTTGATGCAGACGGCGCGGCCCACATGGTCGATGTGTCAGAAAAAGACGTGACTGACCGGGTTGCCGTGGCTAAAGCATGGATCAAAATGCTGCCAGAAACCTTTGATATCATTACGCAAGGCCGCGCCAAAAAGGGCGATGTGATCGGTGTGGCACGCCTTGCCGGGATCATGGCCGCGAAACGGACGTCGGACCTTATCCCGCTGTGCCACCCGCTGCCGATCACCAAAGTGGCCGTTGATCTGGAACCTGACGCGGCACTGCCGGGCCTGCGCATCACGGCCACGGTCAAGACGACGGGCCAAACCGGTGTAGAGATGGAAGCGCTGACTGCGGCCTCAACGACTGCACTTACGGTCTATGACATGGCCAAAGCCGTTGATAAGGGCATGGAGATTGGCGGGCTGCGCGTTGTTTTGAAAGATGGCGGAAAATCAGGCCGTTACGAGGCGACATGATCCCAGTTTTAACTGCGCTGGACCACTTGTTCGCTCTGGCCGATCCCATCGACATCGAAACCGTACCTTTGCGCGCGGCCGCTGGTCGGATTCTTGCACAGTCGGTGAGCGCGCGCAGAACCCAGCCGCCTTTTCCGGCCTCTTCTATGGACGGATACGCCCTCAAAGCTGTTGAGGCTGATCTGCACGCCCAATTCAAGGTGGTGGGCGAATCTGCCGCCGGACACCGATGGGACGGCACTTTGAGTGCGGGGCAAGCCGTCCGCATATTTACTGGTGCACCCGTACCGGACGGCGCCGATAAGATTGTAATCCAAGAGGATGTCACGCGCTCGAGAGACATGATTTCGATTACAGACGACCCCGGTCCCAAGGACAATATCAGACCTGCAGGTGTCGATTTCGAACAGGGCATGGTGATCGACGCGCCACGCCGACTGTCCCCTGGTGATATTGCACTGCTTGCTTCGATGAACATTCCCGAAGTGCCTGTGCGACGCGCGCCAGTGGTTGCACTGATCTCAACAGGGGATGAGCTGGTTGTACCGGGCGAGAATCCGGGTCCAGATCAGATAATCGCGTCTAACACATTCGGGCTGGCTGCGATGCTTGAACAGGTCGGTGCGCGAACACGTATTCTGCCTATTGCGCGGGACACCGAAAGCTCTTTGCAAACCGTCTTTGACCTGACCCAGGGTGCAGACCTAATCGTGACCATAGGCGGGGCATCGATCGGCGATCACGATCTGGTTGCCGGTGTGGCTGCCGACCTTGGTATGGAGCAAGCGTTTTACAAAGTTGCGATGCGCCCCGGCAAACCGCTGATGGCCGGGCGCCTCAACGGAATACCGATGGTGGGCCTGCCGGGTAACCCGGTGTCGGCCATGGTTTGTGGCGCGGTCTTTCTTACACCAATGCTGAACGCGATGCTCGGCCTGGGACAAGCGCCTGCCCCACGTTTGCCGATGCCATTGTCCGCTCCACTGGGTCAAAACGGGCCACGGGAACATTACATGCGGGCGATTGTGTCAAACGGCAGGGTCGCGGATGCAGGTGCACAGGACAGCTCGTTGTTGAGCATATTGGCGCGCGCAAATGCGCTAATTGTCCGACCGCCCCACGACCCCGAGCGAGATGAGGGTGATCCAGTGGAGGTTATAACCCTAAGTTGAACAGTTGACACAAAACAAGAACGTCCGTAGAACAAACCCAAACCACGGGAATGTGGTGACCATTGTTTCGGAGGACAGGGCATGTTGACGAAAAAGCAGCTGGATCTACTGGCATTCATTCACAAGCGGGTGCAGCGCGACGGTGTGCCGCCTAGCTTTGACGAGATGAAAGAGGCGCTGGACCTGCGATCAAAATCCGGCATTCACCGCCTGATCACTGCCCTTGAGGAACGCGGCTTCATCCGCCGTCTTGCGCACCGCGCGCGTGCGATCGAGGTCGTGAAACTGCCCGAAAGCATGGGCGGAGCGAGCACAACTGGCGGGTTCACTCCGCGCGTCATCGACGGCGATCGGCCCGATACGCCCCCCCCTCCGGGCGCACTTGATGTTGAAACAGCACACGCGGTTGAATTGCCTGTGATGGGCCGGATTGCAGCGGGTGTCCCTATTTCTGCAATATCCGAAGTGTCCCATTCCGTCGCTGTTCCCGGTCAGATGCTGTCTGGCAAGGGTGATCACTATGCCCTTGAGGTTAAAGGTGATTCGATGATCGATGCAGGGATCAACGACGGTGATGTGGTTGTTATCCGTGAAACGTCAGTCGCCGATAATGGCGATATCGTTGTCGCATTGGTCGAGGATCACGAGGCGACCCTCAAACGCTACAAACGCAAGGGCGATAGCATCGCGCTAGAGGCAGCAAACCCGGCCTATGAGACCCGTGTGTTCCCGGTGGGTCACGTCAAGGTGCAGGGCAAGCTGGTCGGTTTGATCCGCACGTATTGATTACTACGAAAATTAGACAACTGGGCGGGCCAACAGGTCCGCCTTACTTTGTTTTATGGACCATTTTGTCTCTGGTTTCCGGCAAGTCCAACGGAACCTTCGGATAACGCGCCCAGCCTGACCACATGCGGTCCCCGCCCACGTCGCGGGCAGAGACGAGCCGTGCGTCTTTTCCTTCGCCCACAAGGGCCACGGCCCCCGTGGCACGCAGCGTTTTGGGGTCAAGAACCAAACAGTCTGGCAGCGCTGGCTGCGCCAATTCACCGTTCATCACCACGATGTCGCCGGGACGACAGCCTGCAAAGCTGGCAATGGCACGTTTGCCACTCACCTGGATCAGGTTGAATGCCGCAACCTTACCGACAGACCAGCGCAACGCGGCCACATCCTGTGCGACGCCATCCCCGTCGTTTTCCAACCAGTTGCGCGCAACAAACCCGGCACCTTTTTTGCGACTAAGTGCGCGGCCCGTGTCTGTCATCACACCGATCAGCCCACCGGTGTCCGCAATCAATACGCGCGGCCGGTCGCCGAATTGCCAAAGCGCAAGGGCCAACCCGATGCCGGCAATTCCGATGTAGCGCATCCGACCCTGCCACAAGATCACAAACAGTGCCCCAAGCGCCATGATCGGCAAAACTCAGGGTCCCGGCCCTGCTACGAAGCCCCGTGCACCCTCCAGATTTGCCACCGTATCGGCAACCCACAAGATCCAACGCAGCCCGCCGCCCATGATCCACAGCCCAATCCAGTCGAGACCGAAGGGCGCCAAAAACAACGCCAACACAGCCGCCGGAATGACTAGAACCCCCATCAGCGGGATAGAGGCGAGGTTGGCAATCAGCCCATAATGGGCAATGGCATTGAAATGCGCAGCCCCGATGGGTGCCGTCGCAAGCCCCGCAACACTCGACGAAATCACGACGGCCACCACCGGAGCCAGCCACTTGGGCCCCATGGATACCTGCCCTTCCCGCACCCAGCCAAACACCGCCACGAGCGCTGTTGTCGCGGCAAATGACATCTGGAAGCCCGGCCCCATCAGCGCCTCGGGTCGTAATGCCAGAACGATCATCGCCGCGAGGGCCACGCCGCGCAGGGAAAAAGCGCGCCGGTTGACCAGAACCGCGCACAAAGCAACGGCAACCATGATAAACGCCCGCTCAGTTGCCACGTTGCCCCCTGATAGTGCGAGGTAGACAGAGGCCGCGATGAGCGCGCCGACGGCAGCCATTTTGCGCGCAGGCCACCGCAAGGCGATAGCGGGAATGAGTGCGAAGATCAGCCGCAGCAGTGAGAACACGAACCCAGACAAGAGCCCCATATGCAGCCCCGAGATTGCCAACAGGTGGGCCGTATTTGAGGCACGCAAGTCTTCCAGACCGTCCTGACTGATCCCACTGCGATCGCCGGTCGTCACAGCGGCGGCAAAGCCCCCAACGTCCCCCGGAAGGACTTCGCGTACCCGCATCGAGGCGATCATGCGGATGCGGAATACCGTCTGACGCACGTCGAACTCGGCTTTGGAAATCGCCATCAGGGGCACCCGTGTGTATCCCACGCTCCCCAGTTCGGCGAACCATGCATGGCGTTGGAAATCAAAGCCGCCCGGCTCCACCGGCCCGCTGGGCGGGCTTATGTGGGCGGTGGTCATCACACGCAGCCCCGGTTCAGGCGGCACCCCAAGGGTCGCATCGCCATGCAAAGAAATGCGCACACGGTGCGGGGTTTTGTCCGGGCCAACCCGGTCCAGTTTGACCCGGTCCAATGTGAGGCGCACCGCGTCAGAGCTGCTGCGATCCATGCCCACGATCCGCCCTTCGACCGGGCCATAATATCGCCAGCTTAGCACGGGCCTCGCGACCGAATGTGCGCGCCACGCAGCCAGTTCAAATCCAAGAACCATCATAAAGAGAAATACGGGCACCGGAGACAGGCTTTGATCGCTGATGCGCGCCAACCAAACAAGTGCTGCACCGCCCACGCAAATGCCAGCAAGCAACGCCATCGAAGGTTCAAATGTCATTCGGAAAAACAGGGCAATGCCCATGGCCATGCCCACGGGCAACCAGCCAAACAGACTGCCCCTCTGAAACAACAACGTTTGGCCAAATTGCCCGATCAGGCCCATGCTTGCCCCTGTCGCCCTTGGTGAGTATCAGGAGGCCGAACCCTAAGACCGTCATGGTTAAACAAAGGTAAAGATCGCTCTTATGTCCCTTCCCGTCGTCACCCGCTTTGCCCCCTCGCCCACTGGCTTCTTGCACATCGGCGGCGCGCGCACGGCGCTGTTCAACTGGCTTTATGCCCGCGCCAATGGCGGCACGTTCCTGTTGCGGGTTGAAGACACAGACAGGGCACGCTCGACCCCCGAAGCGACGCAGGCGATTCTGGACGGAATGGACTGGCTAGGTCTGGACCACGATGGCGATGTAATCAGCCAGTTTGCGAGGGCAGACCGGCATGCCGAAGTGGCCAATCAACTTCTGGCTGAAGGCAAAGCTTACAAGTGTTTCTCTACTCAGGAGGAAATCGCAGCCTTTCGCGATGCCGCCCGTGCAGAAGGCAAATCAACCCTATTTCGCTCCCCCTGGCGCGATGCCGCACCCGAGTCACATCCTAATGCGCCTTACGTGGTTCGCATCAAGGCCCCACAAAGCGGCGAAACCGTCATACGAGACGCGGTGCAAGGCAATGTGACCATCCGCAATGAGCAGCTGGACGATATGGTTCTACTGCGCGGAGACGGCACTCCAGTCTACATGCTGGCCGTGGTTGTCGACGATCACGATATGGGCGTCACCCATGTGATCCGGGGCGATGATCACCTCAACAACGCCGCGCGTCAGATGATGATCTATGACGCGATGGGCTGGGACGTGCCGGTCTGGGCGCACATCCCGCTGATCCATGGAGAGGACGGCAAGAAACTATCCAAACGACACGGCGCACTGGGCGCGCAGGAGTATCAAGCAATGGGTTATCCCGCCGCTGGTATGCGCAACTATCTGGCGCGGCTGGGCTGGAGCCATGGTGATGATGAGTTTTTCACAGATGCGCAGGCGCGCGACTGGTTCGACCTTAACGGGATCGGCAAAAGCCCGGCGCGGTTTGACGTTAAAAAACTGGAGAATCTGTGTGGTCAGCACATGGCACAGATGGATGACGCTGCGCTGCAGCAAGAAGTTGATGCCTATCTGGCCGCAGCGGACATGCCACCGATCACAATTGCGCATCAAGATGGCATGCGCGCAGCCCTACCATTTGTCAAAGAACGCTCTAAAACCTTCCCGGAACTCCTTGATAAAGCACACTTTACGCTGACCGATCGACCAATCACGCCGGATGAAAAAGCCGCTAAAGCGCTTGATACGGTATCCCGTGGTATACTAGGGCAATTGACGCCGCACCTGCAAAGCGGTAGTTGGGATCGTGACAGTTTGGAGGTTGTCCTGAACGACTTTGCTGCGTCTCAGGACACAAAATTCGGCAAGCTCGCTGGCCCGCTTCGCGCGGCCCTTGCAGGTCGGGCCGTAACGCCTTCGGTTTTTGACATGATGCTGGTGCTGGGGCGCGATGAAACCCTGGCCCGGCTTGAGGATGCTGCCATCTGATACGGGATCTATTCCGTTGGCGGCCAAATGATGGGATCGCGGCCCTTGCCGGGATCCAGGTGGCTTGCGCTGCCTTGCGACGAAAGGAATAACCCGATGGCTGATAGTCCCAAATCTGCGAAACTGACGATAGGCGACGACTCTTACGATCTGCCGATACATTCGCCCACCGAAGGCCCTGATGTTGTCGATATCCGCAAGCTTTATGGTCAGGCGGGTGTGTTCACTTACGACCCCGGTTTCACCTCGACTGCCAGTTGCGACAGCACCATCACCTTTATCGATGGGGATGAAGGCGTATTGCTGCACCGGGGCTATCCTATTGGTCAACTTGCTGAAAAATCTCACTATCTCGAAGTGTGCTATTTGCTGTTGTACGGTGCGCTTCCATCCGCGCAAGAACTCGAGAAGTTCGAAAGTTTGGTGACCAACCACACCATGCTGCACGAACAAATGGTCTATTTCTATCGCGGGTTTCGTCGGGACGCGCACCCGATGGCAATCATGACCGGCGTCGTCGGCGCGATGTCTGCTTTTTATCATGACAGTACCGACATCCACGATGCGCACCAACGCGAAGTGGCTTCGATCCGTCTGATTGCCAAAATGCCGACAATCGCCGCTTGGGCCTATAAGTTTTCGATTGGCCAGCCCTTTGTCTACCCACGCAATGACTTGGATTATGCTTCCAACTTCTTGCGCATGTGTTTTGCTGTGCCTGCAGAAGATTACCAAGTGAACCCGATCCTGAGCCGGGCGATGGACCGCATCTTTACCTTGCACGCCGATCACGAACAAAATGCGTCGACCTCAACCGTGCGCCTCGCCTCGTCTTCGGGTGCCAACCCGTTTGCCTGCATAGCCGCAGGCATCGCCTGCCTTTGGGGACCTGCTCATGGCGGCGCCAACCAAGCCTGCCTTGAGATGCTCAAGGAAATCGGCACCCCGGACCGCATCCCGGAGTTCATTGCACGCGCCAAGGACAAGAACGATCCGTTCCGTCTCATGGGCTTCGGTCACCGGGTGTACAAGAACTACGATCCGCGTGCGAAGATCATGCAGAAGACCTGTCACGAGGTCCTCGGCGAGCTTGGCATCAAGGACGATCCGCTGCTCGATATCGCAATGGAACTGGAAAAGATCGCACTCAACGATCCCTATTTCGTTGAGAAGAAGCTTTATCCGAACATCGACTTCTACTCCGGCATCACGCTTCGTGCGCTCGGCTTCCCGACCACCATGTTCACTGTGTTGTTCGCTCTTGCGCGCACAGTGGGCTGGATCGCCCAGTGGAAGGAAATGGTGGAAGATCCGTCCCAGCGTATCGGCCGTCCGCGTCAGCTCTACACAGGCTCGCCAAAGCGCGACTACACGCCGATCGAACAGCGCTAAGTCGCCGTCATCGAAACAAATTAAAAGGGCGCCTAACGGGCGCCCTTTCTGTTTGTCGCTTCATTTGTGCCGATAGACCAAATCGCCGGGGTCAGGCGCCTTCGCTCGATCGTCGAGCCACGCACCCAAACGCTCTGCCAAAGCCCGCGAGCGTAGATTGTCATCATCAATATAGCTGACCAGTGACGGCAAGTTCAGTTCAGTCAGCGCCCATGTCCGAAAGGCGGTTGCGCCTTCAAAGGCATAGCCCTTCCCTTCGGCGCCCCCATAGACAAACCAACCCAACTCAGGCTCGGGAAACAACGGGCCGCCATTAATGCCGACCTGTCCAATGCAGAGCCCGCTCTGCTTGTCGTCCATCATCAAGGCTCCATGGCCGAAGAGTTGCCATTGGACAAGGTCGTGACAGAACATGCCCCAGGCGACGGGGACTTCGTGCGGCCCGCCCATGCCTGAAGATCTCCCGGACCGCATCATGTCCCGGTAGGCAGGCCAATCATCATAGGATTGGGCGCGCAAGATCAAACGGTCGGTTTCAAGTCTTGGGATATTCATGAGACCTCGGACAAAGAAAGGTGGCAACCGCACAACGCCACTGCTTGTCCCGCAACCAACCGGTTCAATCAAGTCTGGCGTTTCAAAACCTTGAGCACGATGGACGCCGCCGCATCGCTCTGCTTTCCGCCGTCCGGCAACCGCATTCGGGCATCCAGATCCTTCAATGCTTCGACCTGGTTGCGTCGTTCGCTGCTATCGATCAGAAGCTCACCGATCACATCCGACAATGTGCCTGGGTTGGCTTCGTCATCCAGGAATTCCGGAACGACATTCCGGCCAAGTATGATGTTCGGCAGCACCATGGAACCAACGCTGGCTATCGGAATGATCTTGTGTATCTGCCGCAGACGACGATAGAACCAGTCAAGTTTGTAGCAGATTGCCATGGGAACGCCGGAGATGGCGAGTTCCAGGGATACAGTTCCTGACGCGGCCAGAGCCGCGTGGGCCCTGCGGAAAGCTCTATATTTGTCGGCCTCACCGTCAATGATGGTCGGCTTGCTCTTCCACTGGGCCACCCCGTCAACAATGCGTTCGCGCAGATGCGGAACAGCAGGAAGAAGCACCTCCAGATTCGGGAACCGCTCCTTCAACTTGTCGACCGTTCCTCCAAAGTCAGCCAACAGGCGGTCCACCTCGCTGCCACGGCTGCCTGGGAGGACAAGCAAGACCTTTTCGAGTCCGTCGACAGGCGCCCGTTCCCCCGCGGATGGGCGAAGTTCACTGAGCCGTTCAATCAATGGATGGCCGACATAATGTGTTGGAGGGCCACCAAGCTTCCTGTGTATCTCAGGCTCGAAGGGAAGAATTGCCAGAAGCTCGTCCACATAGGCTGTCATCTTGCGCGCCCTGCCCGGCCGCCACGCCCAAACTGATGGAGAGACATAGCCTATGATCGGAATATGCGGAGCATGTTTTCGCACACGCTTTGCAACGTTGTGCGTGAAGTCCGGACTGTCGATGATCACGAGCACATCGGGATCGCTCGCCACGATCGCATCGACGGTTTGATAGACTCTTCTGACAATCAGGGGCAGCCGCGCCAGAACGGCGGAAATCCCCATGACCGAAATATCCGAGATATCGAACAGGCTCTCCATGCCAAGGGCCTGCATGCGGCGACCACCCAACCCGGTAAACGCCACGCCGCCATCACCGAGCCGCTGCTGCAAGGCCTCCATGAGCCGGCTGCCAAGAAGATCTCCTGATTCTTCGCCGACACAGATTGCGACCCTGACCGGGTTGCCCGACAGTGACATGTCGCCTCAACTCCCGTCGTCGAGTGTTTCTGCCTGAAACCCGAACAGAAACAGACCAGCGGCATCAGCCTTGGCAATCGTCTCGGAACGATCAGAAACAAGAGCGCCGCCAGCTTCGACCGCAATCCCCGCCAGTCCGGCTTTCGCTGCAAACTCAACTGTTTTTGGACCGATGGTCGGAAGATCTACCCGAAGGTCTTGCCCGGGCTTGACCGCCTTGACCAGTACGCCGGCCTTACCCTTGGCTCGCACCCGGCCGCTCTCCCGCAAGGTCGCACAGCGCTCCAGCATGACATCCGTGCCTTCCGCGCCTTCCACCGCGATCACGCGCCCGCCAAGCGCGACTGCTGCCTGGCCGATGTCGAGATCACCCAGACGCGTTGTCGCCAATCGGGCGAGCTCCAGATCACGGAGATCCTCCGCGCGTGGCTTATGCACGCCCATGGCGTCGCCGGCAGCAAGAAGTTCGGGTGTGATGTCCTTGATGCCGACCACCTGATAGCCTTCCACTTCAAAGAGACCAATGACCTTCGTCAGAAGGCTATCGTCTCCGCCTACAAGCGCCTTGAAAATTTTCGGCAAACGTTTCAACGTTCCGAGATCGCCGACAATGGAGGTGAAGTCGGGGCGCTTTGTGACGCCTCCTATTAGCAAGACCTGCTTACAGCCAGCTTTTGCCATAGACTTGTAAAGTCGGCCGATTTCACCCCAACCGAGCTCGATATCAGCCCTGGCCTGCAGCTCGGTTTCGGCCTCTCCCTTGATCGCGACCACGTAGGCCGCGCGCTGTTGAGACGCCAGGCCATCCAGCACTTGAAGCGGAATACGACCATTGCCGCAGATCACGGCGACGGGAGCAGCCTTGGACTGCTCCTGAAAGCTCATGGATGCGGACACAGGCGCTTGCATGGTCGACCGATCAGTCGCTACCGCGCGGCGTACAGAACCTGCGGTTTTCCTTTTCAAGGATGAAGTCGGTCACCGTCTTGACCAGTGGCTGATCAGCATTCTCGGTAGCCACTGAGTCCGCGCGCTCACGAAGGGTGCCCTCATCGCTCTCGAACAGCTGCTTATAGGCGCCTCGCAGTGCATGTATCTGCTCGCGAGGCAGCTCCTTGCGCTTGAGCCCGATCAGATTGAGACCAGCAAGGCGCGCCCTGTCGCCGATAACCGACCCAAATGGAATCACATCGAACTCGACACCGGTCATGCCACCAACGATCGCACCCGTACCAATTCGGCTCCACTGACGCACTGCGCTCAAGCCACCCATGATGACATGATCTTCCAGCTCGACGTGACCCGCCAGGGTCGCATTATTCGCAAGAATGACATGATCGCCCACGATACAATCGTGACCGACATGGGCGCCCATCATAAACAGGTTGTTGTTTCCGACCTTGGTCAGGTCACCGCCACCTGCTGTTCCCGGGCTCATGGTAACATGTTCGCGGATCTGATTGTTCTGACCGATTTCAAGCCGGGTCGGCTCACCGGCGTATTTCAGATCCTGCGGCTTGTGACCAATGCTCGCAAAGGGAAAGATATGCGTACCACTGCCAATCGTTGTATGACCGGCCAACGCGACATGCGCTTCGAGAATGACACCTGGCTCAAGGCGCACATTTGGACCAACCACACAATAGGGTCCGATCCGGCAGCCATCACCGACAACAGCGCCGTCTTCAATGATCGCGGTGGAATGAATATCTGCCATCAAGTCCTCACGCATCCACCAGCATCGCGCTGATTTCCGCCTCAGCAACTTTCGCACCGTCAACCATCGCGACCGCGTCGAACTTCCAGATCGTGGCACGTTGGCGGATTTTCTTGACGTGGAAATGAACCTGGTCGCCCGGCACCACCGGCTTGCGGAACTTGGCCTTGTCGATGGTCATGAAATAAACGAGCTGCGGTGGGCTGTCCTTGCCCTTCGCATGGACGCACAAGGCACCGGCAGTCTGTGCCATCGCCTCGATCAAGAGCACACCAGGCATCACAGGGCGTGTCGGAAAGTGTCCCTGAAAATGCGGCTCGTTGATCGTGACGTTCTTGATGCCGATGCAGCTGTCATCACCGTCCATCTCGACGATCTTGTCGATGAGAAGGAACGGATAGCGGTGCGGAAGAACTTCCATGATCCGCATGATGTCTGCGCTGTCGAGCGTCTTTTTGTCTGTCTCTTCCATTCAAAGCCCCTTGGCGCCGGGTGCGCCGTCACATAGGTGGATCCAAGTGCGGATCCGTTTACTTCTCGCTGCCGCGCTCTGCAAGCTTGCGGATCGCCGCAAGTTCCCGGAACCACTGTTTTACGGGCTTCGCCGGTGTTCCGCCATACCGACCACCAGCTGGAACATCGTCATTGACGATACTCACGCCAGCTATCTGGGCACCCATGCCAATCGTGACGTGGCCGCGAACGCCGGTCTGCCCGCCAATGGCAACATAATCTTCAAGCGTACAACTGCCTGAAAGCCCTACCTGGGAAACGATCACGCAATGGCGGCCAATGACAACGTTGTGTCCGATCTGGACCTGGTTGTCGATTTTGGTTCCTTCGCCAATGACCGTATCCCGGTTTGCGCCCCGGTCAACTGTGGTGTTGGCGCCGATCTCCACATTGTCCTGAATAACGACCCGTCCAATCTGTGGAACCTTCAGGTGACCACCTGGTCCCATGGCATAGCCAAAGCCGTCCTGACCGATACAGACACCCGGGTGAAGATATACCTGGTTTCCGATCAGAGCGTGCTGGACAGACGCATTCGCGCCGACAACGCACTCACGGCCGATACGAACACGCTCACCAATGACAGCGTTCGCCCTGACAGTGCTTCCCGCACCAATTTCCGCACCCGCACCAATCACGGCACCGGCCTCTACAACAACGCCCTCTTCGAGCACCGCAGTGGGTTCGACCACAGCACGGTCCGAGACACCCAGCGCATTTTCTGCGCGCGGCACCATTGCAGCGGGAAAGAGTTGCGCCAGAACGAGGGCCCAGGATCTGTACGGCTCACGGCATAGAAGCACGGCCACGCCGTTCGGAACCTTGTCTTTATGTTTGCGACCAACAAGACAGGCCGCAGCTCGGGTCTCTGCCAGTTTGTTCAGGTAGAGCGTATTGTCAAAAAAGACGAGAGATCCGGGAACAGCATCTTCAACCGGAGCAACACCGGAAACCTTCAGAGCCGGATCGCCCGAGAGTATCTCCGCCTCCGCCCAATCAGCAATGGTCTGGAGGTTCACATTCTCCGGAGCGGCAAAGAAAACGGGATCTGACATGCTCTTCTTCCAATAGCAAAC
>NZ_JBDUXB010000007.1:0-7889 GCF_039945315.1 Tateyamaria sp.
TCAACGGCGAGCGACATTATCTATGGCGGGCTGTCGATCATGAAGGCGAAATCCTGGAAAGCTTCGTCACAAAGACACGTGACAAGAAAGCCGCATTGAAATTCTTAAAGAAAGCAATGCGTAAGCACGGCAGGCCTGACATGGTCGTGACGGACGGGCTGGCATCGTATGGCGCGGCTTTGAAGGAGATTGGCGCTGCAGGCAGACAGGAAACCGGTCGCTGGTTGAACAACAGGGCCGAGAACTCATATCTGCCGTTCCGACGACGAGAGCGGGCGATGCTGCGTTTCAGGCGTATGCGAAGTTTGCAGAAGTTCGCCGCCGTCCATTCTTCGGTCCACAACCACTTCAATCAGGAACGCCACCTTTACTCACGATACAATTTCAAACTTAACCGAAGCGCCGCTCTCTCCGAGTGGCGCCAGCTTTGTTCCGGACAAGTTCGCGGTTTCGGTGGCAATCTGAGACTGGTTCGAATTCGTCTGACAGAACCCAGCCAACAGTTCTTCTTGTAAAACATGACAAACCCAAGGTCATTTTATGTCATTGTTATGACCACTCTGTGACCGGATTGCGGCACAGGAAATCAACTCTTAGGATTGTCTAATTTTATTTCATATTTTCAACACCATACATGCCTTCGGCGCGCCTCAAACTGATGGTAAATAAATCATCCAACCATAGTATGAAATCATATGCACTTGAGTGAAATTTTGATGAGTTGTTCGAAAGTAACCCGGCCAAGTATTCATTACTTATCGAGACAGTGTTTGGTGTCTCGGTAATGTAGAGAGTAAGCCGCGTGTATGTGTGGCCTAATGTGTAAATAGTAACGAGTAAGTATGGCGCGCCATGTGTTTTCTGTCTGACGACAGCGGCTTTCATTGCGAAGGTTCAAGTGGTTTCGGGTCTCCCCTTCCGAAACGTAAACACTTGAACCTTCCAGAGCTTCGGACGCAGAGCGAACTGGATGACCGCGCAGGTTGCCTGACAAAGACATCCGCGTTTCAATCATTTTTGCAAAGTGTCTGCGTTCGCATCCCGGCTCTGCCGGGTCGCCGCCCACTGCAAAAACGCGTGGCTCCATTTGATCAGTGAGTGGCGCAACCGCCGGCTTCCAAAAACTGGGAGACCAACTGCTTTGAGCCCAAACTGGCCGTTGAATACTCGTACATGTAATGGAACCAAAACCGGCCTTTCGCCGCGCAAGCTTCAGACGTCTCAATTACGGGAAAGGCCGACTCCGGCTGTCCTAAGGCCTGCGTTTAAAAAGAATCGATGCGTGATTCTGAAAACAACTCCCCACCTTCGATGAATCGCGGTTTCCAAACGCGCGCCAATCAAGGCAAAGATACGACCAATTCTCGCTAAAGTTGCGACAATCGAATGTTTTTTATGTGTTTTGACATATATTTAACACAAATTCGTCAGTTTCTCGCCTAGATTGAAAACAACTTTAAAGGGTGTTTAATCGCTGCCGAAACGACGGGATGTGTATAGGCCCAAGGCTCTTCAGCCGGTGCCTTAACTCCCAAATGGCTCGCTAACGATGAACAAAACAAGGGCATCGCCCAAAACTGCGAGCGTTCGGGGATGGACGGTTCGTGGGAATAACAAACAGACGACTAAGGGGATACAAAATGAACAACATCATCGCATTCCAGCGCAAAGCCAAACCACACGCACGCATAGCGGTCAAAAAGATGACCGACAACGTCATTTCCTTCGTTGACTGGAGAGCCGGGCCTCGCCCGATCCGAACGCCAAATGGTGTCTTCTTCACTACCGAGAGTTTGCGTTTTTCCGGGAACGCCGCTTAACACTTGCTGTCCACAGGCTCCCTACAATCTAATCAGTCACTCGCTGACATCAATCTCTCCTCGCAGGAAAGGTATCCACATGAACATCTCATACATTGAAATTGCCCGCACAAACCGCATCGTTGCTTTGGAGGCACTGCGCAGAAAAAAGAATAATTCTGAACATGGGAGCGACGACGTTCTATGCCTTCAAAGCATACGTCAAAAACGTCAAGCGATGCCCGTATTTAGGTCCACACGAATTCATCGTTTTGATGAACAACTTGCTGCTTGATCACTCCGAATGCGCCACAACCACATTCGGTCTTGTGAAGGAGAAAACCTCCAGTTTAGGAGGGCGGATAGGGTCCGAAGGAGGTTAGTATTCCGAGGTATTGCGCTACGAACGCCGGTACCGAGGCATGTCTGGTCTCCTTTGAGTAGTACGCCAAGTGGAAAGGCAAAGGAACGAGATGTAGACTGCCTAAATTTTGCCACACTTCGATTACAGGCTTAAAATCGTACCTTTCACTAGAAAAGCGTAGAGAATGTAACATGAGTTCGTGGGGGCAGTGAATGAGAGGAGTTTATTTTGACCGGTAATAAAGAGTTACAAGAAGATACTGTCGCTCAGGTTTCGACTTCACCAATGCAATCAGGAACGATTAAGTGGTTCGATCCCAAAAAGGGTTTCGGATTTGTTGTAGCCGATACAGGCGGGCCAGACATACTGCTTCACGTAAACGTGCTGCTGAACTTTGGTCAAAGGTCTATCGCCGACAAGGCACGAGTCGATTTTTTTGCACAAGAAACGAGCAAAGGCGCCCAGGTCGTTCGCGTTGCGGCGATTCATCCACATAAAGGTTCTGACGCCGATAACTTGGCTACAATAGATTGCAATGCTGATTGGGATGCAGATGCTTTCGCCGATGTACCGCTTGAACCTGCACGGGTTAAATGGTTCGACAATGGAAAAGGGTACGGTTTCGCCAATGTATTTGGCAGGAATGACGATGTGTTCGTGCACGTTGATGTGCTTCAACGGTCGGGGTTGTCGGATCTTCAACCGGGTGAAGCGCTGGCAATCGGCGTGGTTGATGGCGAACGTGGCCAATTGGCCGTCAAGGTCCACTCTTGGGACACTTGTTGGAACACAAGAGAACAACCCAGTAGCGCTTCTGATCTTCCCAGTGTGAAAAATTCTGTAGATGGACCACAGGCGAAGGGGCGTGACGCCCACGAGCTCCGGAGATGTGATGGGCTGGCCGCCAATTGGCTAAGAATAGCCTGAAATCTCGTTCAGCGACGAGGGCTTGATGAAAGAGTTGAATGTCCGTTTTGTCTCTCGGTTACCCGCGGTCAACATCGGACCAAAACTCTTCTACCAAAACCGAACAGTTTCGTGGCTGATGTCGATGCCACGTTCGTGTATAAAGTCTGCAACATTCCGAGGTGAAAGAGAAATCCGAATAGACATCATGACCGCCAGTCGGGTGATCACGGTACTAGCTTTGAAATGGTGGAGGGCGAAGCGTCTTGTCATCACAGTAAGGTACGAAACTATGCCCGCCTTGAGCCGGTGTTGCCCGATAGAAACCCTAATCGCACCCAAAAAAATCAACAGTTCCGCCTTCTTTTATTCGAACTTGAGTGCGATGCTCTGGACGAAAGATCCCAACTTCTAGGAAACGCCTTGTATCAGACTAAAATTACCGGCGATGTCACAGTCGCCATGCTACGAGCGTTCGTATGCATGGGGCGCACCCTAAATCTGTCCCAAACGTGTCTCGAACTCGATACAACTCGTCAAACCGTCCGACGCCACATAAGGGATTTGGAGCTGATCAAGGGCGAACCGCTTTTTGATTTAGTAGATAGGCAATATCGGCTGACACCTTTTGGCCTGTCATCCCTTGAAGAAGCAAAATTTTTACTTCTCAAATTGGAAACATGGGCTGGCCTGTCCAATTTGAAGCGGGATTCATCCAGTGGATTGGAGAAGCTTCAGTACACTGACAGCAAAGGAAGAGTATATCGCTCTGAACAGCACTCGATCTCTCAAATCGCCATGAACGGCTTGCCGATTATTAAAAAAACCTTCGTAGCATGGGGAAACGCTGAGGCTCAGTTTGAAAGTGAGGCCATGGAGAAAATTTGGCCTTATGCGGTGCTGTTTCGCAAAGGGCCATCGGGTTGGGTCTTTGTCCGTGTAGGCAGGGAGTCGGCATATGCTCGATGGTTTGGTTGGGCGTGGTCTAAGAGCGCGATTGGCAAGTTAATCAGTGATGACAATATTGGCGACGAATATAATGAGTTTAGTTTGGGTGCTTATGCTCGGATTTACGATGAAGGAGGTGTTCGTCTCGATCATATTTATGCTCACTTGGAAAAGGATGGCGGCGAACCCAAACCTGTAACCTTCCAGAGATTGCTTCTAGGAGGCATGTTCCCCGATGGGACACCTGGCTTGATTGTTCTTGCCGCACTGACAGAACAGATCGAAATTCAGTCATTAGACACAGCCGATCGTCCTCAGCTAGATAGGGACCTGATAATGGACAACCCGCCTGAACTTTCCGGATAAGTGCTTTAAAAGACACATGCAAATTCTAGATTGAGCAATAATTTGGGGTTTTATGCAATGATCTTGCATAACTATCATTTTGTTGTGCTAGCGTTGCCTTTGGCACAGGCATAGCAAAATTCGGGGTTCAAAATGTCAGTAAGAAGCATTGTTGATATGGCGGATAACATTTCGGGCATCATTAGAGGCCTCGAGGTCCTCGGTATGCGGGTTGAAGTTGGGGACGATTTTTCCGTCTACCGTTCTTATCGGAGTTTTTGCACGGATCGCAGTGAACTAAGTCCAGTTTTTGACACAACCTGTTCGTTCATTGATGAATCAAACGGCTTTTGGATTTGCGGCTTCGACAGAGATGACGAATTGGTTCACACGCAGGCTGCTCGGTTGCTGGACCTTTCAGGTATTTCCCTTGGCAAACATTTGGACATGCACCGCCATAAGTACATTGTACCCGATACGACTCCAGATCCCGATCTGACGTTCTTTAGTGGCCCTGAAGCGCTCAAGTCCGTCACAGGCTCCGTTGGTTACCATGGAGATTTTTGGTTACCGGCACGTGGGCTCGGTGGGCCTCGTAGCCAAGGAGCGACGAGTTTCCTGTCTCGCTTGCTTTTTGAAATTCTCCATCAAGCTTGGAGACCGGACTTTGTTTTTGCTTTCGTCCCAAAACAATTGGCAGCCAAAGGTGCTCAGCTGCGCTACGGTTACAGTCACTGCGAACCCGGAAAGTGGATTGGGCCGGATCAACTGGTTACCAATGAAGAATATTTGGTTTCTATGAGTGCGAGCGATATTCAAAATGTAGTTGCGAGCGAGGTGCAGCCTCTTCAACTCTCGGGTCAGGTTTCCTCGATTGGTGTGTCTCTGACATCAATAGAATCCAAAAACTGATCTTGCACTCAATTTGCTTGGTGTCGGGACCCATTGGTTTCGACGTGAAGGCGTAGTGCATTCAAAGTGTGTGGCTCATATAGGACTTTGTTCAACCACTGGGGGCGGTGGAGCGACCAGAACATCTTCGCGACGATCATGGTAGGTACCGCCGCCAAGCACAGCGAGGCAAAGAAGGTCACTATTGATGCAGCCTATTTAAAAGCGCACAGCACAGCGAACAGTTTGGTGGCATGAACACCAAATTGCGTGCCATCTGCAACAGTAATTGCAGCCAACCAACTTGTTCGTCACCGCTGGGCAGGTAAGCTCAGCCATCGCACTTTTTCTGCGCTCGAATACTAATACCCGTTTGTCGACATTTTTTGGCCAAATTGATTTGACTAAATTCATGCGTAGGAGCTGCCATGAATACAATTTGTCTGTTTGACCTTTCTCTTGCCTTGTCCTGCCCACCTGCAGGTTCCGTGAACGTGTGCTTTGGAAAAGCCGTGGAAGGCCCAGGTGGGCGTTGGGTTCCGTGTGCAACCGAGATTTCAGAAGGGGTGTACTATTCCAGTCTCTTTCGGGTTGGCCGAGGCCAAAGGCAAGTCTGTGTCTCAAACCGCCCGTTGCGGAGCACTGATGAGGCACTTTTGCGGGCGATTGAACTTGCATCCCACGCAGCGGCTTAATAGCTCAAGCTTCGCTCCCACATCAATCATGTAGCGAAGGGCGCTTGTCATTAGAGCAGTTTACATTTGATTTTGGCTCTGACGAGGTCCGAAATAGGACGCTAGGTGCGTACCGTTTAATTGGAAAGTTTCGGTAAATGGAGTCGGTAGGTTGTGTACTCGTTGGCGTCTCAATTGGCCAAAAACATCAGTCTGCCGGAGGAACTTTCAGTGCGTTCCAAAACACGGCGCAAAGTATCAAGGACCCACCCACGATACTGGTATTTGGCGGTGTTTCAGCCAGAAATACCCACGCTAGGAAAATGGCCGCTGGGACTTCAACTGTACCCAGCAGACCAGCTTCAGTGGCGCTAATCAACTGTAGGCCTTCGATCAACAGAATTGACGCCGTAGCGACGGACAACCCAAACGCTGTAAGCAACATTGCATCCTGGAAAGAAACGGCAAATGGATCGCTAAAGATCAAGCCAATGAGACACACCTGAAAGCCACCAACCGCAATGGCAAACACAACAGGCGTGTCCTTGAAGACCCGAACTAGAACCATTGCAAGGCCTTGCATCAAAATCATCAATATGGCTAGCGTGTCACCCAGAAGATTGATTGAACCCAAGCTGCCACTTACCATGACAAGAACTCCGATCGCACTTATCACTATCGCGAATAGAGTGACGCGGCGGACCTTTTGACGCATAAAAACCCACTCGATTAATGCGGTCACAAAAGGAATTGCAGCGACGACGACGGCAACATTTGCCACATAGGTCAGTTTGAACGCGGCGACAAAAGCAAGACCCGAGCCAGCTATCAAGCTTGCCAACACCCAACCGCGCCACCCAAGCTTAAATGGCGCTTCCGCTGAACTTCGCTTCGCTTGCAAGTATACGTATCCGACGATCAATATACCACCGATGAGACCGCGCCAACTGCCAACGACCCAAACGTCACTTTCGATCGCCTTGGTCAACACGCCAGCCAAACTAAACGCCAGCGCGGACATTACGACAAGTAAAATTCCCAACCAGCGTATTTGTCTCTGGTGTTGAGCAGATAGTGTAACAGTCATACGTTGGAACACCTTGTACCTAAGCCGGCTGTGACCCGCCTTAAGAAACCCCTATAGAGTGTATTGTTTAGACTGGTTGTATTCGTTGATTTCAATTTGGACAAGCGCAATGACAGGTGCTGTCAGACGGGCTTGAACTGACCTCAATTTCCCACAAACTACCGGAGTTTGTGCCGAACAGGGTGCTGGCGAACTAATTCGAATCAGTCTCCACAAGGACTGTGGCACTGTCCACTAGTTCGCGCAGAAACCCCGCCACTCAGCAAGAGCGGCGACGCCGTTGAGTTTAAATTTGTTTCGTGAGTAGACGCTGAGTTCCTGACAAAAGTGATTGTAGGCGGAGGCGAGACTGCATGCCAATTTCTGCAAATTTCGCATACACCTTAATCGATGCACGGCCCGTATTCCTTGTCACTACGGAAGGCGTGAATTTTCCGTTCGGTTGTTCAGCTATCGGCTGGTTTCCTATTATTGTGCCCAGCGAAGGTCTGGTTTAAGCGGCGATTTCGTCATCGTTCGCGCGATGACCCTTACCAGGACTTGCACCCTCAGGTCCGTTACCACCACCATTGTTTCCCTTCCGCCCGCCGCCTTTGCCGCCGCCGCCTGTGCTATTGCCTCCTTTGCCGCTGCCGCCTGCGCTACTGCCGCCACTGCCTCCGCCTGTACTTTCTACCCCTGTGCTGCCTCCGTCTCCGGTGCTTCCACCGCCTGAACTGCCGCCAGTTCCGTTTCCTGAGGTGCCCCTAGTTTCCTAGACGCCTGCCTCGTTCATCTTCTTCTGTTTGATTTCATAGTTAACCGGCGACAGCATACCGTTGTTGGTGTGCTTGCGTGTCGGGTTGTAGAACATCTCGATGTATTCGAACACGTCC
>NZ_JBDUXB010000008.1:0-9424 GCF_039945315.1 Tateyamaria sp.
GGAAACCGAACGTACAGCATCACTGCAAGACGAATGATCTCGGGACTGGTTTTGAAGTATTTGAATGAGGCGGGTTTGGTCATGGAAGAAAGCTATGCGACCGCCCTACCCTGCTCAAGCCAAGTTATTCTGACAAGACCCTTGGTTAAGCTGCGCGGACCTAACTTGTTGCGGGTCAAAGGTCTTGTTTTTCTCAAGGGCATTGACTTCCCCTTTGTCTTCCACGGCGTCCAGCATGTTTTTGACAATCCGGTGCCCATCAAAGACTGGGATCAGAGTGATCGAAAGAGCCGGATTGTCATCATCGCGCGCGATCTGTCCGAAACCAGGTTGCGACGTTGTCTTAGACCGCTTTCCAAAGAAGCCGAGATTGCACTCACCAATGCGAGCTAGGCGGTTGAAGTATCGGCTGAAACGACATGCCCTCAAGGCGATCCGTGGTCCGCTGCTCTGCGGATTGGCCACTCTTTTCGGCAATCCAGCAACCGGACACCCTCATGTCTTCGTCGATGGCGGCGTGGACTTCGTCTTTGAAAACGACACACTCGTCGCGCTACGCGTGACATGGCTCTACGACGATTTCGAAACGCTCTATATTTTGTCGTCATACAACCTCTCGCTTAACGCCCAAGGCGGGTTGGATGAAAACGATCGCATGACGCTCGTACGACATCGCAGTGATTGGCACAGCGATTTCGATGGCTCAGCACATTTATCGGTGGAAACGCAGCCCATAGCGTTGAAAAGACCGACCGACCTAGATGCCGAAATGTTGGACGGCCGACTGCGGGTCACATTCACGCGTGAACTGGAGGAGACAGTTCGGGCGACAGGCCTGGTGGCCGACGTTGCCTTCTACGAATCCACTTTCTTCTATGCCTTCGCGGTGACTGATTTGCCCGAACTCAAAGGTTCTGGAGGCAAATGCAATGCGGAGGTCGTTAAGTACGATCCATCGGAACAAGATGAGAAATTGCAAGCAACACTGGCGCGGCTGGGTCGAGAGGAAACACCTTCAATGGCCAATGTTGGGTCCTTGTTCGCAGACAGGATCGCGTTGAAATGCGTGTAGCTCTTTTTCTGATTGCAACCGTTTCCGTCGCACTCTTTGCAATCAATTTGGTTGACCTCGGTCGAATTGCACTTTGGGCAATGGAAGCGCAACGCGGATTTCAAAACCAAATGGCAGGCGCGATCCGCGCTCTCAAAGCTGGTGAAGTTGGCGCGTATGCTGCCTTGCTGAGTGCGACTGCCGCCTATGGGTTTGTTCATGCCTTGGGCCCCGGCCACGGAAAGTACCTCGTTGGTGGCGTGGGGTTGGGAACGTCCGTGTCAGCTCGCAAGCTCATCGGATTGGCCACTGCCTCAAGCTTGGCGCAGAGCCTTTGGGCCATTGTGTTGGTGTTTGGTGGGTTTTCACTCGTTGAGGTGTCCGCGCGCCAATTGACCGTATTGGCCGAGGAGTATCTGGCACCAATCAGCTACCTTGCAATCGCTGGTGTTGGACTTCTGCTTGTGTAGCGAGGACTAAAGGCCGTAAAGCGACTGGATCGGTTGCGTCAAGATCAGCATCAGCCTCAACGGGTGTTGCCGGCAGGTGAATTCTCTTTTGCGCGGCAACATGCACTGGCGCATGCAGATGGCATTACTGAACGAAGCATTGAATGGGCTGATCGGTCCGCTTCAGCAGGCCAAATACCCTGTGACGAAAATTGTGATTGTGCAGCTCATGGTCCCACACTCGACCAGGTCGCCCGTGTCGGATCCGTTCGCGATGCACTTGGTTTGGTTTTGAGCATTGCAATCCGACCGTGCACCGGCGCCATATTCCTGCTGGTGATCGCGTGGCAGATGGGTCTCGCGATGGCTGGCGCTATTGCCGTTGTGACGATGGGGCTTGGCACCGCAGCGCTGACATCATTGGTGGCCGTTTCAAGCGTTGTGGCGCGAAACACTGCTGCACTTTCAATTGAAAATCACCGACGATGGGGCTTTGCCATGCCTGGCATTCAAGTGTTTTCGGGGGCCACGATCGCATTAGTAAGCCTGAGCCTTCTCGGCTTCAGAGTCGCGCTGTAACTTCCGACAAATCGCCGATGTCGCGCGCATCCATCGCGTAAAGGTGATCAGCATAGCTGTATCCCTCCAGCATGATGCCGCCGGTCAATGTCATCCCAAGTTTTTTAGCACTTGGACCGAGCGGCGGTTAGCCGGATCGACAATGCCAACGATACGGTCAAAGCTGCCGCCCAACGGTGTTGCGTGGATCAATCCGTATGCAGCTTCAATTGCATATCCTCGACCCCATACACTTCTCATCAATCGAAAACCGATTTCGACATCGCGAGACTGAACTCTTGCAAGATCCTGGAGCAAGCTAACATAACCAATCACCCGGTTGTCTTTTCTTCGTTCAATCGCAACGCATCCGGGCAAAGCACTTTTCGGTTGCTGTGTTCTTACATGTTGCAACCAAGTCATCTGATCGTGCGCGCTCAGCGCGCCGGTCTCACTGAATTGCATGACGTCTGGGTCAGCCAGCAAGAGATGAATTTGGTGAATGTCACTATTGTCCCAGCGTCGAAGGCGAAGACGTTCGGTCTCAATCATCTGCTTTTTTTGGTGTCTGCATCAGCCTGTTTTGACATACGCTACGCCTGACGTCGGCTCAGAAGCCAAACAAAGAAGACACCACCGACCAACCCGGTCACGATGCCTATGGGCATGTCTTCGGGGGCCATAATGGTGCGCGCGGTCATATCCGCCCAAAGTAGGAAGATTGCCCCCAGGAAGGCCGACGCAGGTAGGACACGTCGGTAGTCGCCGCCGACCAGCATGCGGGCGACGTGGGGGACCATGAGGCCGACGAAGCCAATGATGCCTGAAAAGGCGACCATCACGCCCGTGATCAGTGCGCCTGCGATAAAAACCGCGAGCCGGAAGCGCGCGACGGGGATGCCGAGGGTTGAGGCGGTTTCGTCACCCACGGTCATCGCATTCAGCTCAGTCGCGCGTGCAAGCAGCCAGGCGGCACTGACGACAAGTATGACCAGCGGATAGATCAACTGGCTCCACTGCGCGAGGCCGAGGCCCCCGAGCATCCAGAAAATCACCACATGGGTCGCTTTGGGATCGCCGAGGAAGATCAGCACATTGGCGCCAGCCATGATGATGAAGGACACGGCGACACCGGCGAGTACAAGGCGATCCGCGCTCATCGCGTCGGCAAAACGCGACACGCCAAGCACGATGGCTGTGGCACCTAGCGCCCCTAAGAAGGCCAGAAGCGGAACGGTGAGAAGGCCAATGAACAGCCCGGTGTGCAGGAGCGCCAGGATCGCCCCGAAGGCCCCGCCGGATGAGATCCCTAACAAATGCGGGTCCGCGAGGGGATTGCGGGTGACGGCTTGCAGGCTTGCGCCCACCATCGCCAGACCAGCCCCGACCATCATTGCCAGGATGGCCCTTGGGAAGCGGATCTCCCACACGATGGCTTCGCGCCCCTGGCTCCAGGTTTGTTCGATCAGCCCGGGGCTGATCTTGTTTAACAGGATGCTCCAGACCGTTCCGAGGGGGACGGGTACCGCCCCTACCGATACGGCAAAGGACAGCGAGACCAACAGCAGGGCAACCGCACCCAACAAGACCGACGACACACCGACGCGACGGCGAGCCTGAGGGTGAGTGCTGGTGGCCTCGCTCATGGGTTATTCAGCCCAGAAGGCTTCGGCGAGCGTCTTGATCGCCTGAATGTTGCGCGGTCCCGGCGTGGCCTCGACATATTCCAGCGTCACAAAACGGTCGTTCTTCACGGCGTCGAGATCGGCGAAGGCCGGGTTCGACATCATGAATTCGCGCTTTTGTTCGGCGGTCACTTCGCCATAGTTGACGATCATGATGACCTCAGGGTTGCGCTCGACAACTTCTTCCCAGGTGACGGTCGCCCAGCTTTTCTCGAAGTCGTCCATGATGTTTACGCCGCCCGCGGCTTCAATCAGCGCAGTTGGCATGGCGTAACGGCCCGCGGTAAAGGGCGTATCCTCGCCGCTATCGTAGACAAAGACGCGCAGCGGCTCACTGGTTTCCAGCTCACTGGTGAAGGCTGCAAGTTCTGCCCGGTAGCCATCAATCAGTTCCGCAGCCGTATCTTCGACATCAAAGATCGCACCGAGGTTCATCAGATCAGCATACATCATGTCGATGCTCGCCTTTTCCGTGTCCATGATGTGGGTACAGGACTCGGTGAGTTCGTAGACCTGCACGCCGAAGGGCTCGAGCGTTTCAGGCGTCACCTCGCCGCCGACCTTCATGCCGTAGTTCCAACCTGCGAAGAAGAAGTCAGCATCGGCGCCAATGATGACCTCTTTCGAGGGGTAAAGTGCCGAAAGCTCTGGCAGTTCTTCAACGCCCGCTGTCATCTCTTCATCAAGCGTTTTCCAACCGGAGATGCCGGTATAGCCGACCATGCGGTCGGCAAGTCCCAGGACGAGCATCATTTCCGTCAGGTTCACATCGTTGGAGACCGCACGTTCTGGCGGCGCGTCGAAGGTCACGGTGCGGTTACAGCTTTGAACGGTCGTGTCCGCTACGGCCATACTCACGCTGAGGCTAAGCGCTACTGCGCCAAATGCGATATATTTCATCTGGTTGGTCCTTTTTTAAAGATGGAATGTCATGTGTTTCGTATTGCTCGGCGCGAGGTGTTCGCGCCGTGCTGTAACGTGAAAGGCCTTTGAAATCGCGATCTCGGAGAACACGTCTTGTGGTGCGCCAAAACCGACGGCTTTTCCGTCATCCAGCAGCAGCACATGGTCGCAAACATCCGCGGCCATGTTCAGATCATGCAGCGAGGTGACAATCGTCACGGGGAGGTCGCGGATCAGTTTCAGAACCTCAAGTTGGTGCCGAATGTCGAGGTGGTTGGTGGGTTCATCCAGGATCAAAAGCTGCGGTTCTTGCGCAAGCGCGCGGGCGACCATAACACGCTGACGCTCTCCACCGGACAGCGTACCAAGATGTCGTTCCGCGAAACCACCAAGGTCCAGTCGTTCGAGCGCGCCCGCGATAATGTCAGCATCCCTTTGACCTGATGCACCCCCAAACCCAGTCCGATGCGGCGTACGTCCGAGGGCAACAATTTCGCGAACAGTCAGCGCAAAATCTGTGGGCTGCTCTTGCAGGACAGCGGCGACTTTGCGCGCAGTGTCTCGCGCGGAAACCTTCCAGATATCCTCGTCATCAATCTTTACCGACCCGCTCGTGGGGCGATGATACCGGTAGAGCAGTCGGAGTAACGTGGATTTTCCTGCGCCGTTCGGACCAACGATACCGAGGACCTGGCCGGGCGAGAGATCAAAACTGATCGGATGCAGGATTGTTTTGCTGCTTCTAGGTGCATGCCAACCCGCGTCCTTGACGGAAAGACACGCGCCACTCGTGGGTCTGGCGTCGGCGCTTCCGGGAGGAGACATATCTTCAGAGAGATCCTTCATGTCTCAGCCAGCGTTAGGTCTGAAACGAGCGGGGATTGGCTATCTGGTGGCGGTAGCCTACCTAGAATGCTTGCTTGCAGTGGAGCGGGCCGATCCTTTCGCTCAAGGAAGCCCTCAGCTGCTTTCGAATACCGAGATACCAGTTCGAAAAGTGCGTCGACATGAGTGTCATCGTCAGGATCAAGCTCCCCGAACACATAGGTGAACCGCCCCTCAGCCGCCAATGATACGATGCAGGATCGCTTGCATTGGCTCATGCATTGCACGCCACGCAACTGCATCTGTGGGTCGCTTTCCCGCGCCAGCTTTTCGGCTACGCGACGGGCCAAACGAGATCCACCGCGCATATCGCAGGAACCTTCGCGGCCATCGCGACAGGTCATGCAAATCGATAGGATTGGTTTGTCCGCATTCATAGCAAGAACGCTCCCAGAATGTAACGTTGCAACATTGCGTTTAGTAACTGCGCTTGTTACGTATCGTCAAGAGCCATAGTTCAAGGAGGCTTTGCTGTGGAGAAACGCTCAAAGCGCATCCCCCATGCTGAACGTGTGTTAAAGTATCTGCAGTCGCAGGATCGTCCGGTGTCTGCCTACGATATTTTGGAAGGGTTGCGAGACGACGGCGTGACAGCGTCAACAACAGTTTATCGTGCACTGGAAAAGCTTCTGGATGCAGGGAAAGTCCACAGGGTCGAATCGCTCAATGCCTGGACTGTTTGCTGCGGGGGGCACGATGGAAAGACACCTGTCTTTGCCATTTGTGACGACTGCGGCACTGTGACCGAGCATGTCGATGACGACTTTACAAACAGTATTGCGGGCCTGTCAAAACGCACAGGCTTCGCCCCCAACCATTCGGTTTTAGAACTTCACGGCCGCTGCAGCGACTGCAGCGCAACCGTCTCACCCCATTGAAAAGATACTCCATGGACCAAGCTACTCAGGTTCCCGTCACCGTGCTCACCGGCTTTCTCGGAGCCGGGAAAACCACGCTCCTCAATCGCATTCTGACCGAGCGCCATGGCAAGAAATACGCTGTCATCGTGAATGAGTTTGGCGAGGAAGGTATCGACAACGATTTGGTCGTAGATGCCGATGAAGAAGTGTTCGAGATGAACAACGGTTGCATCTGCTGCACCGTGCGTGGAGACCTTATCCGCATTTTGGGCGGCTTGATGAAACGTGCAGACAAGCTCGATGCGATCATCGTTGAAACAACCGGTCTGGCCGATCCAGCGCCCGTCGCGCAGACGTTCTTCGTCGATCAAGATGTGGCCGACCGCACAAAGCTCGATGCTATCGTGACCGTAGCAGACGCCGTCCATCTCAGCGACCAGTTGGGCGAGCATCACGAGGCAGAAGAACAGATCGCTTTTGCAGATATCGTGCTCTTGAATAAAACTGATCTTGTTGAAGCTGATGGATTGGGCCGCGTCGAAGACCGCATCCGCTCGATCAACCCCTACGCGAAGATCATCCGTACGGAGCATTGCGGCGCTAATCTGGACGAAGTGATTGGGTTGAATGCTTTTAGTCTGGACCGCGTCTTGGAGGTCGAGCCGGACTTCCTGACATCGGACCACGACCACGAGCACGATGATGATGTGAAAAGCCTGTCACTTACATCCGATGTTCCGCTCGATCTCGACAAGTTCCAAACGTGGTTTGGGCAGCTCCTCCAGACGCGCGGGCAAGACATTCTACGCTCCAAGGGCATCCTTGATTTTAAGGACGAGGAAGATCGCTTTGTGTTCCAGGGCGTTCATATGCTGATGGACGGCTCACCTATGGGTTCTTGGCCTGAAGGGACGCGCCAATCGCGTATTGTCTTCATCGGCCGTAATCTCGACACCATGGGCCTCGAGGACGGCTTCAATGCATGTCGAGCAGCATGACAGCAGAAGCCGTTCGAACCAACCCGAGGCGCGACGGCTTCGCATCCACGCAATTAGAGCGAGAAGGCCTGAGCCTGGACACTGGCGCGCCTGTGACAGGCTCGGTTGTCGTGGGCTCGTCCATCGCAGCTGGACTGGGTGACGGCACAATCCTCATCTTCGAACCAGACAGCCCGCCCAAGGTGGTTGAAGCCCATCACGGTGCAGTTCTTTGCATCACAACCGATCCAGAGACGGACTCCATCTTTACTGGCGGCGACGATGGACGATTTCTGAAAACCTCATTGGACGGCACGGTCGAAGAGATCGCGAGTTTTGGGAGCCGCTGGGTAGACTGCGTGGCGGCAGGACCAAAGCTGTTCGCTTGCTCCTCAGGCAAGACTGCCACGGTCTGGAGCGACGGCGAGGCGCAACCGCGCACATTCGAACACCCAAGCACTGTCGGTGGCCTGGCTTTCGATGCAAAAGGACGTCTTTTGGCCGTTGGTCACTATGGCGGTGCTACGGTTTGGGAGAAGGGTGATCGTCGCTGGAAATCGACCAGTCTCAAATGGAAGGGCTCACATGGGGCGGTGACATTTAGTCCCGACGGAAAATGCGTTGTCACGTCTATGCAAGAAAACGCGATGCACGGATGGCGGCTGCGCGACAAGGCTGACATGCGAATGTCTGGCTACCCGGCGAAGGTGAAGAACTTCACATGGATGGGCAGCGCTCCATTTTTGGCGACTTCTGGGGCCGACGAAGCAATCTGTTGGCCGTTTGATGGCAAGGATGGCCCGATGGGCCGTTCGCCAGCAACTTGTTGCTATGGAGGTAAGCAAGTCTGCACCGCTGTGACAGGTATGCTCGGCCATGATGCGCTGCTCGCAGGTTTTGCGGACGGGGCAGTTTTGGCCGGTCGGGCATCTGAAGACGCAGAAGACTTTGTCGTGAAGGGTTCCAGCGGCTCTCCTATTGCGGCGCTCGCCATTACGTCGGACGCGTGGCTGTTCGTCGGTGAGGAGTCTGGCCGCATTCTTTGGGTACAACTGGGCGGAGGCGAAAAGTGAAGAACATGTTTGCGCCGCGAAAACGGTCGTCAGGGCGTGCTGCCAAAATCAAAGTATGGGTGAGCAAACAACTCGAATTGGGTGAAAACGATCTTGTGTCTGTAGCAGAACTCACATGTCTCGAGCCAGATTGCCCGCCGGTTGAAACCGTTGTGACAGTGCATCACAATGACGTCGCGCGAGGTTCTTGGAAGATCCACAAGCCCATTTCAGAAGTCTGCCAGCTGGACATAAACGACGCGCTATCTAGCGCGAAAGCCTAGCTTCGATTGCTTGATGCAAATCAAAGCGTCGGGAAATCCTCGACAGTAGCCGTCCATGACAGGCCGTACTAAACTTGGATCGCCTCATCCGTTGAACACCCTATTCCAAGCAAAAAGCACCCGTCCATGAAAAAGCGCAAGAGCCCATGCACCGATGTTTGTGAGTTTACTGGCCCTAGTGGCTGGTGTCTTGGCTGCGGCCGGACGCGGGAAGAATGTGCCCGGTGGAAGAAAATGAAACCCTATGAAGCAAAGATCATTGATAAGGAACTCATTCGTCGCATGTCGAAAATTGCCCAAACACCGCCTAAGACGCCGTGACGTCAGTGGGGTGGGTGCGGTGTGTTTCCTTCAAAATACGAAGCGGCCCGACTGCAGTTTGAATGCAACGGTAGCTTTGTCCGCGTGTAGATGGTTGTTCAGCTAGGCAGCGAAAGATCAGTTTGAATTCGGCTTCCTAGACCAGATTTCAATGTCCGCTCCGGCGGGACAGGCTGCATCGCAGCGATGCGCTTATTGCTAGAGCGAACGGATGCTGCGTAAGCAATAGCCGCATGTGCACAAGGCCGCTTTGTCCGCAACTGAGACATTGGGAATTGGCGCAGCGAACGTCTGATGCTGGAAAAAGCTGCCGTTGAGATTAACGCCTGTTTATAGGTTGCGACCCCATTCTCATTGGCTGAAAAGAAGCGTGCAGACTTATGGGTTGCGTGCTGCTTT
>NZ_JBDUXB010000009.1:0-5663 GCF_039945315.1 Tateyamaria sp.
CGAGAACGGGCGATGCTTCGCTTCAGGCGCATGCGAAGTTTGCAGAAATTCGCCTCCGTCCACGCATCTGTCTACAATCATTGTAATCAGGAACGCAGCCTCTCAACTCGAACGAATTTCAAACTCAACCGCGCCGCCGCTCTGGCTGAGTGGCGTGGTCTTGGCGCGAATTAATGGACAGCGTCACTGTCCTTGTGGAGACTGGTTCGAATTAGTCTGCAAGCACCACCTCGTGCTGGATGCCTTCGGCGGGTCGGGTGCCACGCTTTTGGCGGCCGAGAAGACCAGACGGCGCGCCCGGCTCATCGAACTGGACCCGGCCTATGTCGATGTCGCCATCCGACGCTGGCAGGAGATGACTGGAAAAGATGCCGTCCTGAGTGCCGCAGGCGAGACCTTTGCCGCTCGGGCGCAGGCCGACTCGGTACCTGTCTCCGACGAGAAGGAGATGGATCATGTCTAATGATATCAAAGATGATGACTATGAAGTTGGCTATGGCAAACCGCCAACATCCACACGGTTCAAGAAGGGTCGGTCGGGTAACCCAAGGGGCAGGCCCAAAGGCGCCAAAGGCGTTCAAGCCAGCCTCAAACGTGAATTAGAATCGAAGATCATGGTTCAGGAAGGCAACCGGCGGGTACGCATCACCAAGGCGGAAGCTATGGCTAAGCAGTTGATGAACAAAGCGCTGAAGGGCGATGACAAGGCGATGATGGCGCTGCTCAAACTGGATGCGGAGCTCTATGGGAGCGCGGTCGCGCAGCATGAGACAGAGGCAACACGTTTAGAAAGCGCGCCGGAGCCCGTCGACTATGACATTCTCAGGGATTTCCTCTCGGACCCGATGGCGGGACAAGGTGACGGAACGCCGGACGATGAAACGAAAGAAGATTGGGAGATTGACGACCGGCAGGTTGATGGAGAGGAGCAAGATGATGACGTCACTTGATCCGCGGATGATCGTGCAAGCTTCGAATGAAGTTTGTCGGAATAACTTCTTTCCCTTTGTGTGGAAAGTCTTTGGTGCGCTCCACCAAGGCAGCGACGACAGGTTTGAACCCGCGTGGCATGTCCGGGCAATGTGCTTTGAGCTCGACAACGTCCGCACCGGAGAAAACCAGCGGCTGGTGATCAACATCCCGCCACGTTGCCTGAAGTCTGTGACGGTCGCGGTGGCTTATGTCGCTTTCCTGCTTGGACATAACCCCCACGCCAAGATCATCGTGGCGAGCTACGGTCTCGATCTGGCGCGCAAACACTCTGAGGATTGCCGCAAGATCATGGCATCCCCTTGGTATCACGCCATGTTTCCGGAAACGCGACTGGCGAAAAAGGGCAACACCTCCGAAGAAATCCGGACCACAAAAGGCGGCGGCCGCAAGGCCGTGTCCATCGGCAGTGCGGTCACTGGACATGGCGCTGACTATATCATCATTGACGATCTGCTGAAGGCGGGTGACGCCAGCTCCGAAGCTGAACTCTATAAAGCGCAGGAGTTCATTGAGCAGACGCTGCTGTCGCGCTTCGACAAGCCGTCGGATGGCCGGGTCGTGATGGTTGCGCAGCGTCTTCACGAGATGGACCCGCCTGGATATCTCCTCGACAAGGGCACGTATCGACATCTGAACCTTCCGGCGATCGCCGAAGAGCATGAAGAGGTGCCGATCGGGGGTGGGCGGCATTATCGGCGCAAGCCCGGCGACCTATTGTCCCCAACGCGTCTGGATCAGGCCACACTGGACCGCATGCACCGCGAGATGGGTTCCGCTACATTCAACTGCCAGTACCAGCAGAATCCGATTGCGCCGGATGGCTCGCCGCTGCGCTGGGAGTGGTTTGGGACTTATGACAAGGTAGAGGACAGGTGTTGGTATCAGGCAGTGATCCAAAGCTGGGACACGGGTATGTCCGCTAATCCGTTGGCTGCTTTTTCTGTCTGTACGACATGGGGATTCCGCGAAAACAATTGGTACTTGCTTGATGTCTGGAAGGGTCAACTGGATTATCCCGCACTCAAGGCTAAGGCGCTTGCTCTCGTCGAGAGGTGGGACCCTGAAAAGGTTTTGATTGAAGACGCAGCTTCTGGAAAACCGCTTCTGGATGAGCTCTTTGGGAATGATCGTGCGCGCTTTCGAAGAATTAGGCCTCTTCAGGACAAGGAAATCCGTTTCCAGTCCGCCTGTGCGCCGGTGGAAGAAGGCAAGGTACACCTGCCACGTGAAGCGCCGTGGCTGCCTGCCTTCAAGCGGGAATTGCAGTCATTTCCACGCGGTACAAAAAATGACCAGGTCGATAGCTTCAGCCAGTTCCTGAATTGGTCAAAGACCGGTGGCGTCTACAGTGCACTTGGCCGCGATCACCCGCTCACCGTCGAGAAACGTGAGCGGAGCCGAGAACGGCAAAGACGGAGACGCTGAATTCTTGCGTCGAGTACGACGAAGCGAACCATCGGTTCGAATCCCGCTTCCTCCGACTTTGGGGCTAAAATGCATGATTGCTGATACCGTGCGTGGCAATGTCGAGATGCCTGCGCTCTACAAGAACCTAGGTTTTGAGGAAACAGCTCCGAACCAAATTTCGACTAGCGTAAATGTTGCACCAGAGGTCGCAGCAGGCCTTCGCTTCTTCCGCAAACAGATATGAGGTCATACCCCAAGTGCTCTGGCCGCTCGAAGGACTGAAGCACGAAACCCTGCCTTGATGGGAAGTCGAAAACGGTATGGTTTATTTCGAACAGCGGTCGTTTATTATTGACGCAGCAATACGCAGTATGGGCTCGATGCAGTCATTCAGCGAATTTTTGTGAGTGTCCGCTGTGTCGCGTTGAGCGGCCGTTCGTTGCATTGCTATGGACTTTAGAGACGACTTACCCACGGATGTTGGGCGCATAGCATCAGGATTGAGTAGCGGTATGGATTATTGGATTGCGGAGTCGATTAGGAAGATCAACGCGGATGCGCATCGCTCTGCCGATACGCACCTTTTCAAACTTCCAGTTCATGGGCTCAAATGCGTAGATATATATCTCAAGGATGAGAGCACTCATCCAACTGGTAGTCTCAAGCACAGACTTGCGCGTTCGCTTTTCCTTTATGCGTTGGTAAATGGGAAAATCAGAGAGGGGACACGAGTAATCGAAGCTTCTTCCGGCAGCACTGCGGTCTCAGAAGCTTATTTCGCACGGATGATAGGCGTGCCTTTTACCGCAGTTCTCCCAAAATCCACTGCTAAGAGTAAAATTGATCTGATCCGTTTCCAAGGCGGGGAAATTCACTTTGTGGGTTCAGCGCCCGAAATGCACCCGGCTTCGGTCACACTTGCAGAAAAGGTCGGCGGCTACTTCATGGACCAGTTTGCTTTTGCAGAAAGGGCGACTGATTGGCGGGGCAACAACAACATTGCTGAGAGCCTTTTCCGGCAAATGGAGCAAGAATCGCACCCAATTCCTTCGGTGATCGTGATGAGTGCGGGGACTGGTGGGACCTCTGCAACACTCGGGCGATACATACGCTACAAAGGCCACGACACTGAGCTTGTTGTAGTAGACCCGGAAAACTCTGTCTTCCTTGAGAGTTATCAGACTGGGAACCGAGGCTTGATCCGCTCCTGCTCCAGCCGAATTGAAGGGATTGGGCGACCAAGAGTGGAGAAGTCATTCCTGCCCGATGTTATAGACCGAATGATACAAGTGCCAGATGCTGCAAGCATTGCAACTATGCTCTGGCTCGAAAAGCAGATCAGACGAAGGGCCGGGCCTTCGACAGGTACAAACCTTTGGGGAGCCCTACAAGTTGCGCAGGAGATGGAAGCAGCTGGACGATCTGGCTCTGTTGTCACCGTTCTTTGTGACGACGGAAACCGTTACCTAGACACCTTCTACAATCCAGAATGGGTGATGGAACATATTGGCGACACCGCTTCATATACTGCGAACTTGGAGAAGCATCTGTCATAGTGGGTTGTCGCGACTTTGTTGCACAAATGGGTTGAAGCTCTGACTTCCCCTTTCCCGTGAGGGACTTACCCCAGAACGCGAGGCAGAAATGACAAAATCCCAAGATAGCCAAAACTATATTCCCTTCGAGAGCTTTGAGGTGGGTCAGAAGCAAAGCTTTGGCGCCTACAAGGTGACCGAAGAAGAAATCATAGAGTTTGCACAGAAATACGATCCACAGTTCTTTCATTTGGACCATGAAGCAGCCAAACAATCGCTGTTTGGCGGTCTGTGTGCGAGCGGTTGGCACACATGCGCAATGACGATGTCTATGCTAGTTGCCAACATGGATGCAAATGGTCGATCCCTAGGGTCCCCGGGGATTGATAACCTCAGGTGGCTTCTCCCTGTGTACCCTCGCGACGTGCTATCAGTGCAGATGGAGGTCACGGATACAATTCCTTCAAGGAGTCGCCCAAACATTGGAGTGGTTGTCAGTAAAGTCTCCGTCAGCAATCATGATGGCAAGGTCGTTATGGAATTTACCAGCAAGGGGTTTTTCTCTCGTCAACAGACATGAGCGAAGGCAGTGCGAAAATATGAAGCTAGAATTCCATCACATCAACTACGTGTCCGAAGACGTAGACCGACTGCATAATTTCTATACTGAAGTTCTCGGACTGGATGATATCCCGATCCAGACTTTCCCTCGTTCAGAGGTGACAGACCAGCGAGGCTATGCGGGCAAGATTAAGTTTGCGACGGATGGAAAAATGCAAATGCATTTGGCTGAAAAGAACCTTCAGGTGGCATTTAAAAATGGTGAAGTCATCAATCCTGTTGAGCGGGGCCACATCGCGTTCAGGACGGATGACATTGTGGCCTTCAAGGCGATGCTGGAAGCAAAGGGCATTCCATACTCCGACTACGGCACCGCTTTCGCAAAGGAATGGCATCAAGTTTTCTTCCATGATCCGGAAGGGAATGTAATCGAGGTTCATCAGGCCGTTGCCTAGGGCGCACTGTTCAAAAACCTGTGAACGCCAACGATTGCTTTAGGTATTCCTTGGCAGCTTGCCATCATCATCAGGTTTGAACATCGCCAAGCGCAACGGATCGCGGCGGTTAACTTGGCGATTGACCGGAAATCCAAAGAATTTGGCCAGTTCTCCAAAACCGTTGGCGACCGTGGTGCACATATCAACCGTGTCAGGCGGACCAGGTATTTGGCGTTTTTCGTAAGTGGTGGGGGCCCGTCTGGCACCTGGCGCGGTGCCGCTATTAGCACCCAACAAAGCACCCAGGATCAACTCTATCTGAGTCTCGGAAAGTTGCAGTCACAGACAAAACTCCAAATTTGTCTGTATCCTGTCCGCCAGGACGCGCCCGACGCTGCTGCTTATCAATCAGCCTGCAAAGTCCCACCGTTGCAAAACGCCTCGCCAAGTTGCTGAGCCAACCGCAGCAGCAACATC
This sequence comes from Tateyamaria sp., assembly GCF_039945315.1. Classification (GTDB taxonomy): domain Bacteria; phylum Pseudomonadota; class Alphaproteobacteria; order Rhodobacterales; family Rhodobacteraceae; genus Tateyamaria. The sequence goes on from NZ_JBDUXB010000009.1 coordinate 5,411, forward strand.
CGACTGAAGTTTCGCAGGAATGTTTAAGTCTTCCGCGAGGTTGCAGGTAGCACATCGGATTTCTTCGCGGGTTATATTTACGTCGGACGAATTGCATTTTGGGCACTTGGCCAAGACGTCATCGTTAAACATTTCGTTGCTCCACGCAAACACTCCCATCGACAGAACTTTTCTAACTTCAATAATCAGGTAGTTTTTGCCTGCTCCTATCCACCAGTAAATTGACTTGTGAGTTTTAAACCGCGGTGAGTTT
>NZ_JBDUXB010000010.1:0-49514 GCF_039945315.1 Tateyamaria sp.
CGAGAACGGGCGATGCTTCGCTTCAGGCGCATGCGAAGTTTGCAGAAATTCGCCTCCGTCCACGCATCTGTCTACAATCATTGTAATCAGGAACGCAGCCTCTCAACTCGAACGAATTTCAAACTCAACCGCGCCGCCGCTTTGGCTGAGTGGCGTGGTCTCGGTGCGGCATAAAGGACAGTCATATTGTCCTTGCAGAGACGAGTTCGAATTGGTCTGACAGCACCCTGCCATTGGATGATTGCCTCTATGCGCTTCATCCAACGATCCCACATCTGACGGGCTCTTCATTGCACCGGTGCTTGCAACGGCATGGCATAGGCTATTTTCCTTGCTGAAACCTGTCGGGTTGACGCGACATTTGGCGGTGGCAAATCACAAACCGAAATCACAGGAATGGCGCTGCACGGCGTTTTTAGCTGTACTTTGTGACCAGTCAGCATAGAAAAGTAAATGAAAGCAGAGGCCTAGAGCAGCCCTTGCGGTCTCCAAAACCGTAGGTCTCGGGTTCGAACCCTGATGCCCCTGCCAATTCTTCCTACAACAAACGCCACAAAATCGATTCGTGGACTACTTCGACCGGAAGTTGTCCAACTATTGCCGTCTGTTTGCCGTCGTGCTGAACGCTTTCGGAACAGTTTCTGACATTTTCTCAGGACTGTATCCGTATGCGACACAGTGCCATTTTTTGGTCATATTTTTGACGCGCGAGGCGCACGTTTGCGTCCCATCTTTGCCTTATCCGCGCGCGTGCGCAGGTAAGAGTCTGCGTGCCGCCGCAGTCTCGGCGCGACACAAGAGTGCGATGAGTTAAGGACCCCGTTGATGCAATACGAGCCCATTCCTGGTCAGCCGCAATTCGCGACGGAAGAAGAGACGATGGCGATTATCCGTGCCGTCTTGATCGAGGATGAGGAACCTAAACCAAGCCGAAAGGCTGCCCGTTTGGCGCGGCAAAAGTGCGGTTCGGCAGACATGGATTGGAACCCGGAGAGGCGTTCAGGCGAAAGCCTCAGGTCCTTTGTTGCGCGCAAGAGCGGAACCAAGCCGCGCCGCCGCGCTGATATTCTTCCGGCACTGGCCGAAGTTGAGCCCGAAACCCCACCGGCGACGCGCACCCCTTGGGTCGTGCCATGGATTGCACAGGCGGGCAGCTTCGCTGCAACATTGGTTCGTCGCGTTCTTTCCTTTCGCCCGTCCACGCGCCAACTGGCAATGGCCTGCCTTGCACTACTCGTTGTTGTGCGTCCGCATTGGTTTGTGATCGGCGGGTCACTGCTTTTGGGCAGTGTTGCTGGCATCTTTCTTGTTTTCGGCTCTGATCGGATTTGGCGCGGTGTGGTGTCGTATCTGCGGCGGATCGATGCGCGTGATCCTGTGCGGGGCGTTTTGCTGCGCGAACGCATGGATTGGTGGGCCTGCCGTTGGGATGCCGTTCTGGACCATTTCCCTGATGGCATGGTCGACGGGCTTTACATGCCTGACCTGCAGGCCATGGAAACTGCGGAAGCAGCGCACACATACGCCATGGCGCAGAGACTCGCGCGCATGGCTCACGACACCTGATCCTCGATCTAAAGCAAGGGGCATTAATCCTGCCTTGAATTCACCAGATCGGGCGGATACATGCACTTTATCCGCATACAGGGACACGAGTTCACACCATGGCCACCACAAACCCACTTCAGTTTATCCAGCAGGTTCGCTCCGAAGTGTCCAAGGTCGTGTGGCCAACGCGGCGCGAAGTGCTTTTGACGACCGTTATGGTGTTCATCCTTGCCGCGCTGACAGCTGTGTTTTTTGCCATTGTTGATATCCTCATCCGGTGGGGCCTTGAAACCGTCCTGACCAGCTTCGGCTAACACCTCCTTTGCCGCCCGCGGCTCTTGCACTTTGAAAAACTGCGGAGTATTCCGCACTCCTGACCTAAGCTGAGGCGCGCGGCGATTCGAAGCCCCGCGCCACTTTTCATTCGGGTTGGCGCGTGTTCAGATCACGTGGCGCAAGAAACGACACTTCGGGCAAAGGACCAAAGGCACATGGCAAAACGGTGGTATTCGGTCAGCGTTCTTTCGAACTTTGAAAAGAAGATCGCCGAGACGATCCGCACCTCTGTGGCAGAACACAGCCTTGAGGACGAAATCGACGAAGTGCTGGTCCCGACTGAAGAAGTCATTGAGGTACGGCGCGGCAAGAAAGTCACGACCGAACGCCGCTTTATGCCCGGTTACGTTCTTGTGCATATGGAGATGTCTGACCAAGGCTATCACCTGATTAACTCGATCAACCGCGTCACAGGTTTTCTGGGCCCACAAGGCCGTCCGATGCCGATGCGTGATGCTGAAGTGAACCAGATCCTCAACCGTGTTCAGGAAGGCGAAGACAGCCCACGTACCCTGATCCATTACGAGATTGGCGAGAAAGTCAAAGTCAACGACGGTCCTTTCGAAGATTTCGACGGAATGGTCGAGGAAGTGGACGAAGAAAACCAACGCCTCAAGGTCACTGTGTCTATCTTTGGCCGCGAAACTCCGGTCGAGCTGGAGTTCACTCAGGTGAACAAGCAGACCTGATCTGGCCTACGTTCAAAGGGTTTGAGAGGCCGCGCTTTGCGCGGCCTTTTTTGTTTCACGCGCCAAACTGGCTGAACCCTTGTTGGTAAATTCTTGCAACTCGGTGGACGGCCGGTTCACACCGGTCGAGTTGCCAGCGCAACGATGAGCCTGCCTTATCTGGAGGCTTAACGGCCCATCCTAATTCGGACACGTTCCGTAGTTTCGGATAGCGCCTAAATAGTATCTGAGAAACTGTTGCTAAGAATATAAAGCCCGACAGCCATCAATGTGTAGGGAGCGAAACGGCCGACGCGCTCAATTGCACTTTGACCGATACGTTCATGTGCCATCAAAAGAAATATGATGGTTAGCAAGGACACAGATGCGATCGCGCCGAGATAGACAAGTCCGTCCCAAAGCTGCGACGTATCCCCAAGGATCGCAGATATGACCAGCATCGTATCAAAGCCTAGCCCCAAAAACAGCGTTATCGTTGCCAGCATGGAACTGGGTGGAGGTTTTGAAAATGCATCACCCCCCTGAGATTGCCGCCAAAACGAAAAAAGCCCAAGTCCAATTGGAATAAGGCCCACAATGCCGACCCATGCGCCAAGCAAATTGATGGCGGTCGCCCCCGCAACTCCGGCAACAACAAAGCAGATCAATTGTGTGATGACATAGGCAACAACACAGCGAGCTGCTCCAATGACCGGGGCCAGGAGAAGCATGACGGCGAGGTTGTCGATATTGGTCATAATGTGGGCTAAGCCAACCGACAGGAAAAAGACGATTTCAGTCATTACTTGCGTTTGCGCCTTGATCATCCGGGTCGGTGTTGGTTCAGTTAAACGAGTGCGAAGATAGAACCAAGCCACAACTGATCACCGATTGGCAGGATGACAGTCTTGACGGCGACGCCTGAAGGGGAATGAAGGGCGTTTCGTCTGGCGCGACTTCATTTCTACCCCCAACAGAAATGGATTTTGATCGTCGCTGAAAAAGCATGTGCAGTTTTTTCGTGTCGCGCACCGCGCACAAGCTAAACCACTTGCCAATCGTCTTAACCCGTTGTAATGGCGCCACTGTCACGTTTGGTGACACCCATGTGGGAGGCGAGGGCAACGCGTTGTCCAAACCGAACCACATCAACCATATCCCGGCGTCGCGACGTGCGGGAGTTGAAAAGGAGATTGGCACATGGCCAAGAAACTCGTCGGGACGATGAAGCTGCAAGTTAAAGCAGGTCAGGCAAACCCGTCCCCACCCGTCGGCCCTGCATTGGGTCAACGCGGCATTAACATCATGGAATTCTGTAAGGCGTTCAACGCCAAGACTGCAGACATGGAGCCTGGTGCGCCGTGCCCGACCGTGATCACCTACTATCAGGACAAATCCTTCTCGATGGATATCAAGACGCCGCCAGCGTCCTACTATCTCAAGAAGGCCGCCAAGGTGAAATCCGGTGCCAAAACGCCATCGCGCGAAACCATCGGCACAGTGACTGCTGCGCAGGTGCGTGAAATCGCCGAAGCGAAAATGGCCGATCTGAACGCCAACGACATTGAAGGCGCAATGCAGATCATCCTGGGCTCTGCCCGCTCTATGGGCATCGAGGTGAAGTAAGATGGCAAAATTCGGAAAACGCACAACTGCCGCTCGGGCAGAATTCGCAGGTAAATCGGACGTCACTGTTGAAGAGGCCGTAAGCCTGGTCAAAGGCAACGCCAAAGCCAAGTTCGACGAGACCATCGAAATCTCGATGAACCTCGGTGTTGATCCCCGTCACGCAGACCAGATGGTCCGTGGTGTGGTTGGTTTGCCCAACGGCACAGGCAAAGACGTTCGCGTCGCTGTCTTCGCTCGCGGCCCCAAAGCTGAAGAAGCTGAAAAGGCTGGCGCAGACATCGTCGGTGCCGAGGATCTGATGGAAGTCATTCAGGGCGGCAAGATCGACTTTGATCGCTGCATCGCCACACCAGACATGATGCCTATCGTGGGTCGTCTGGGTAAGGTGCTGGGTCCCCGGAACCTGATGCCAAACCCCAAAGTTGGCACAGTAACCATGGACGTCGAAGCTGCGGTCAAAGCGGCCAAAGGCGGCGAAGTGCAGTTCAAGGTCGAAAAAGCTGGCGTGATCCACGCGGGTATCGGCAAAGCGTCCTTTGACGAAGCCAAGCTGATCGAAAACGTTCGCGCTTTTGTCGGTGCTGTGGCCAAAGCCAAGCCAGCCGGATCCAAAGGCACGTATATGAAGAAAGTATCGCTTAGCTCGACAATGGGCCCAGGCGTCAGCGTCAACGTGGACAGTGCCGTCACCGAGTAATCGGGACAGACATCACAAGTTTAGAAACCGGGCTGCACATGCAGCCCGGTTTTTTTATTGCACACGCCCCAAAATTTTACCGAAAGCCGCAAAGTGTAGTAGGGTCAGGTGAAAGGATGGGGGGATATCTGCAATGGACGGCGACAAGGCGTGGCACAAGTATTTTTCAGATGAGGCAAAGGCCTTGGATGCGGGCAAGTTGCCTGCACAGACGCTCCCGCAGATAATCGATCAAGCGGTTGCGAAATTTGCTGACAAACCGGCTCTGACGACAATCTTGCCCACAGGCGCTGACACCACAGTCAGCTACGCTGAACTGAGAGATCATGCGGCCGATTTTGCGTCCTACCTGCGCGAAGATCTGAAGCTGGCTCAAGGCGACACGGTGGCCATCATGTCCCCGAACTGTATCGGTTTTGGTGTGGCATCTCTTGGAATTTCCATGGCGGGGTGCGTCGGGACCAACGTCAATCCGCTTTATACACCGACCGAACTTGAGCATCAGCTCAATGACAGTAAGGCAAAGGCGATTGTCATCATCGATCTGTTTGGGGACAAACTCGACAAGATCGTTGCGAATACGGGGGTGAAGCATGTCATAACCCTGTCCATCGTCGATTTCTTTCCAACGCTCAAAAAGATGCTGCTTGGCTTTGTGCTCAAGCGGGTGCGCAAGGTCATTCCAAATATGACGACGCAAAACACCAAGCTTGCGGATGCTTTGGCGCGGGGGCGCAAGCATCGCAACGGAGCGGATGTTGCAGCCTACACGAAAGGAATTACCGGAACATCGGTGGCTCTCTATCAATATACCAGCGGAACGATGGGACGCAGCAAGGGGGCGTCCCTGACGCACCACGCGGTCCTCACCAATGCAGAACAGGCGCGGTTGATGACTGCTGATGTCCTGAAGGAAGGTGAAGAGGTCGCGCTGGTCGCCCTGCCGCTCTATCACATAACGGCATTTGTCCTTTTGTTTGTCTCAGGGCTCAAAGTCGGCGGCCATGGCATCCTTGTTCCGAGTCCTCGACCGCCCTCGAATGTCAAAACGGCGTTTGAGAAGTACCGCATCACTTGGTTCACCGGGATTAACACACTGTTTGCGGGGCTCATGGCCGAAGACTGGTTTGATCCCAAACTGTTCTCAGGCATTCGCTTTTGCGCCTCGGGCGGTGCGGCCCAGCAGACCGGTGTAGCCCAGAAGTGGCAGGACCAGACAGGTGTCGAGATCCTGCAAGGGTATGGCATGACAGAAGTGGCGGGTGTCTTAACGTTAAACCCGCCGGGACAAAACCGTCTGGGCAAGGTCGGTGTGCCGGTCCCGGGAGCAGATGTTCGAATTGTTGATGACGCGGGCCAAGAGCTCCCAGTCGGTGAACCGGGCGAGGTTATCGCCAAAACTCCGTCGATGATGACGGCGTATCTCGACAATCCCGATGCGACGGGTGAGGTGCTGAAGGATGGCTGGTACTATTCCGGGGACATTGGCGTCATGGACCAAGATGGCTTCCTTGAGATTGTGGACCGTAAGAAGGACATGATCCTCGTGTCCGGCTTTAACGTCGCGCCGAACGAGATCGAGGACGTGATTTCGACCTTGCAGGGCGTGGTCCAGGTTGGGGTCGTGGGGGTCACGCATGAAAAGACAGGTGAGGCGCCGGTCGCTTTTGTGGTCCGCTCCGATGAGGGCCTGACAGAAGAAACGATCCTTGCGACATGCCGTGAAACGCTGACCAACTATAAAATTCCTAAGGAAATCCGCTTTGTCGAGGATGTGCCCGTCACCCTGTCGGGCAAGGTTTTGCGGCGGCAGCTGCGTGAGGATCACTTTGGTTGATAAAATGGGGTGTCCCACGCTGGGACACATTTGTGCCATGGGAAAATCAAGCGGTTACAGAGGCAGGTTTAGAATTTGGTAACCTATGGGGCCCCAGATGGTTGGGGTGCGCGAGGCCAACGAAGAGGTGCCAAGTCACATCGTAACAGAACCCGAAGATCTGGCCGACGTCCTTGTGTCTATGCTGTCGCGCCCGCCAAATATCTGGCGACATGAGGTTCGAGTTAAGGGTTAGGCGTCGATTTTCATCTGCAGTGTCGCGCGCGTGTCTTCATCCACGAATGCTGCTTTGATCGCTGTGCGCGTGATGTCGCGCAGTTCATCCTCGTTCAGGCCGAATTCAGTGGCGGCGATGTCATATTCGCGCGCCAACGATGTATGGAAATGGGGCGGGTCATCGGAATTCAGCGTGACGGGAACGCCGGCGCCCCGGAGCGCCATAAACGGGTGTTCATCAAAGCTGTTGTAGACAGACAGGGCAATGTTCGAACCCGGACAGCATTCCAAGACGATTTTCTTGTCGGCAAGCTCCTCCACCAAAGCTGGGTCCTCGATGGCTCGGACGCCATGCCCGATCCGGCTTGGTTTCAGATATTTCAGCGAATCCCGAACAGAGTCAGCACCACCGAATTCACCTGCGTGTGTTGTGATCTCCAAACCCGCGTCGCGCGCAACATCGAAACCCGGAGCAAGGTCTTTGGGATGGTGCATACGTTCGTCACCGCCCATACCAAACCCCGTGACAAGGGGGTGTGGGTTTTCGGCAATGTAGGTCGCGGCACGCAATACTGATTCCGGCCCTTCGTGCCGCAGGCCTGTGGCAATCATGCGTGCTTCTATGCCGTTCTTTTGCTTGGCTTGGGTCATCCCCTCAGCCAGACCGTCGATATAGTCCCGTTCCGAAATACCGATCATTCGGGCATGATCTGTGGAAATGAAGACCTCTGAATAGATGCAACCGGTCGAGGCAAGTTGGGTCAGATAGGTTTCGGACAACAAAGCATAATCATCGGATGTGCGAAACAGGGCTGCGGCACCATCAAAGCACTTTAGGAACTCGGAGAAATCGTTCCAGACGAACGCCCCGTCCTGAATGATGTCGGACACATCAACGTTGTATTTTCGCGCTTGGGCGACAACCAATTCTGGATCGGCCGCACCTTCGATATGGCAGTGAATCTCGACTTTCGGAATCATAGTTGCCCCCAATGCGCGTTCATTTCTGATTGGTCCGGAGCGATAACTACCTTGGAGTTGTTATGCAACGGGGTGGATAAGGGGGACGGGTTTTCGCTTGTTGTGGAGAAGCTGGTACCAGAGAGGGGAGCTCCTTGGGAGATTGGATGGTGGATAGAATGCCTAGGCTACTGTCGGTCAGTGGACGAAGCGGACCCTTGCTGCATCCGACATGAATGACCGCCTTGCGGACAAAGCGGCCATAGGTCGAAACTAGTCGCCGGTTGTGTCACCATAGATTATTTTAGCGAAGGTTGTCGCTTGGTGCTATGAGTGGAAAAGCAAAGCAAAAGTTCGCGATGTCTATTGGAGACCGTTTTCGGTAAATTGGATATCCGCGAAGAACTGGTTTGCCGCGGATTGGGTGGCGGCCGAGAACGACTTTGCGTTCGACCGGTTTGAAACATCGACAACTAACATCGTCGCGTCATCTTTCGGGTGGCGACAAGCAATTCCCTGAGCCTTCATGAAAAGCACTCCGGAACCGGCGCCAGGGGGGGCTTTCAAGTCCTGAGCGACGATCCGGAACATCTCGCAGGCCTTACCGTTGAGGTGGGTCGATGAACGTTTATTGGAAATGAATTTGTACCGACCCGTTCCACGTTCAAAATACACGTCTGTGATTGCCGCCAAAAGGTCTCTGTCCGACACCTGTGAAGAATTGGGAACGCCTCTGTAGATTTCCGTTCTGGCTACAGAAGTTTCACCATCATTCGGCCCACGCGCAACGAAAACGGCAGTAGAACTCGTTAACTTCTCGCGGGTCCAGCCTGGTGCATTTGGGGATGCGCCCGTTGCCCCAACAATTGCATAGCCGCTGCGAGGGGTTACTGGCTCGGAAACTGTGCAAGCGGTCATGATTATCGCAGAGACGACGGTCAGGACATAGAGACGGACGGCTCCGCTTCGGGTACTTAAGAAATGCATCATGGAAAGTTCCTTATCAAAGTTACAGTGTACGCCTAATCCGCCAAAGAATTGCTAAACTCCCATCCTTGATCTTCCGCCAGAGAATGCGCGAAGGAAAAAGCTATTCTGACAAAAATGTCGTACGACGTATGATGAGAAAAACTAGCAAGGGCCGTGATTTTTTTAAAGTATTGAATACCTTACCCTTGCTATGTGATCGTCGAACGTGCAGAGCGAAAACTCAATTTACACACGGTTCGTTTCATAGAGGCTTAGGGGCGCATCAAGAGTGAAGCCAAGCACTGTCCAATGAGCGCAAGGCTACTTCAGAACGTTTTGTTGTCGCCGCTACGAATGACGGTTTTAGGCTCAAAGCAGCCTTTCGCTGCACAGAGCACAAATGCCCGCTCAAAGCCGACAGCTGCCAAAGTCTACAAATCTCTGCAAAGTCCGCTTTCTGCGCCTATCGCCCAAGCTCACTCAGACCAAGCACCCCAAAGCCCCTTCACAACGCACTTCAAACCCTCTAATCACCGCCTTCGAGGGTGTCCGATTGATTCGAACGCCCTCATTTCGTCCGAGACGGTGGGTGAGGCGTACCTCATAAATCCTGCCCGAGGCGGGAACAGACCTTTCTTCCAGATGCTCCGTTTGAGCCTCTGGCGGTCTTGGACCCGTGTATTTCGAGGACCAAACCGCCGGAGTGATCCGGTGTTACTTGAGCCGGGGGGTTCGCCCCTCAAAAACTGGAGAAAACTGTGGATAGAGCCCAGAAAGAGAAAGTGGTCGACGAACTCGGCCAGATCTTTGAAAGCTCTGGCGTCGTTGTGGTTGCCCACTACGCCGGTCTGACAGTTGCCGAAATGCAAGACCTGCGTGCCCGTGCACGCGACAACGGGTCGAGCGTTCGTGTTGCCAAAAACAGGCTCGCCAAAATCGCCCTTGATGGGAAGCCTTGCGAAAGCATTGCTGACTATCTGACGGGTATGACCGTTCTGACCTTTTCTGAAGACCCTGTGGCAGCTGCCAAAGTGTCCGAAGAGTTCGCCAAGGAAAACGACAAGTTCGTGATCCTCGGCGGGGCAATGGGTGAGAACGCTCTGGACCGGGCCGGTGTTACGGCTGTGTCGAAAATGCCTTCGCGCGAGGAGCTTATCAGCACCATCGCGGGCATGCTTGGCGCACCTGCATCGAATATCGCCGGGTCCATTGGCGCACCTGCAAGCAACATTGCGTCCATCTTGTCCACAATCGAGGACAAGGCGGCCGCGTAAGCAAATGTCCGATTGGCGTGTGAAAATCTCACGCGTTGGAACACACAAATCGAAACGGAAAGAGCTGATACAATGGCTGATCTGAAAGCACTCGCAGAAAGCATCGTGGGTCTGACCCTGCTGGAAGCACAAGAACTGAAAACCATCCTCAAAGACGAGTATGGCATCGAGCCCGCCGCTGGTGGCGCTGTGATGATGGCTGGCCCTGCCGATGGTGGTGGTGCAGCTGAAGAAGAGAAGACAGAATTCGACGTCGTCCTGAAAAACGCAGGCGCATCGAAAATCAACGTCATCAAAGAAGTCCGCGGCATCACAGGTCTTGGCCTGAAAGAAGCCAAAGACCTGGTCGAAGCCGGTGGCAAGATCAAAGAAGGCGTCGACAAAGCCGAAGCCGAAGACGTCAAAGCCAAGCTGGAAGCAGCTGGCGCGGAAGTCGAACTGGCCTAAGCTGGTTTCTTCTTGCGAGACAAAGAACGGCGGTTCCGAAAGGGGCCGCCGTTTTTCTGTGGCGTGGTGGTTAGGCGTGTTCCATTGTACTGTATGGCTGTACATGGAATCTTGAACGATCGAGTCTAAACCCACATTTCTTGTTAACAGGGTAATGCCTTTTGGCAATCAGGGAAAAAAGCGCGCTTCAAGAGTGACATCATTCTATTTCACGACGCACATTGAGGGAGATCGACGGGAACGGCGCTCCTTGGTTGCTCACTCTTGTCCCGGCACATGCACAGGTAGCCAAACCTCGAAACAAGCGCCTCCTTTCGGAGCATTGCGCACCCGGATCAAACCGCCCGCCCTTTGGATCAGCGTCTGCGAGATGGATAGGCCAAGACCCGTCCCTTCGGCCTGTTTGGTGCTGTAGAACGGCGCAAAAACCTGATCTATCAGGGCAGGATCAATGCCTGGCCCTGTGTCTTGAACCGACACCGCGACACCTGCTACGCCGTCGCGATCCGATGGTTCTGCCCGCAATGCCAGGGTCCCGTGCCCGTCCATCGCCTGCACAGCGTTCATGATCAGATTGATCAGAACCTGCTGCAACTCGCCGGGATCAATGCGAACCTGCAGGGACGCGTCCGTATGTGTCTTCACCTCTATATCGCCCTGCGACAACACGTGGTTGACCAATACCAGACAGTCCTTGATCACAGGCGCCACGGGCACCGCTTGTTCTAAATCGGCAAACTCTCCCGGGCGGGCAAATTGTAGCAACTTGCCGACAATGGTCTGGATCCGGGACACTTGACGGTCAACGAGGCCCAATTCCGTCTGGATGGCGGAGCTGCCTTCACCAAGGCTTTCGCGGATGACGTCCACATTGCCCTGAATGACCGCGACGGGGTTGTTGATTTCGTGTGCAACACCTGCCGTAATCTCGCCAATCGAGGCAAGCTTTTCGCTCATCACCAATTGGCGAAACGTTTCTTCGAGCTTTTCGTTGGTGCGTTTGAGTTCGGCGGTACGCTTGTCAACCCTGTCATTGAGGTCCTGATTCAGGCTCCGCAGCTCGCGATCGCGCTGCTGTACCTGATCCAACAGGTCATCTAGGTGGCCAGCCACCTGACCCACCTCATCGTGCGCATCATCGAGATCGTTCCTTGCAGACAGGTTGCCGTTTTGGACCAGTGACATAGTGTGAGTCATCCGTTCAAGCGGTGCAAAAATACCTTTTGCGAGTCGGAGAAACAGCGGCGCTGACAGCAAGACGACAGCGGCAAAGGCGCCGAGGATCCACAGAAATGCATTGCGCTTGGCAGCAGTAAACGGCTTTTCGAGAAAGCCAACGTATAACATGCCGACATAGGTGCCAAAGCTGTCGGTCAGTGGCAGATACCCTGAGATGTACCAGTCGTTTACGACAAATGCGCGGTCCAGCCAGGTTCGTCCGTTGCCCAACACTTCACCCCGAACTGCGGCCGAGACGCGGGTGCCAAGGGCGCGCACATCTTCAAAAAGCCGCACATTGGTCGAAACACGCACATCGTCCAAAAACAAAGTGGCGGTGCCCTGACGCAACGCTCCGGTTGCTTCCTCAAGGTAGACCAGCGCGTTGATTGTATCGATAAATGCCAGATTCCGGTTCAGCAAGACGCCACCTACCAGCACGCCGGTCCGATCGGGCAAAACCACCGGCGCGGCCGAATGGATGACCATCCCGCGGTCCTCGACCGTGCGGTCGGTTGGCACAGCGGCCTCTGTTTCGATCAGGGGGAGGCGCGCGCGTTCAGCAAGTTCGAGCGATATTGCCTTAAGGTCAGGTCCCGAGAAGATGTCGATCTCTGTCCGGCTTGTGCCACTCGCAGCCATTTCGATCACAGGCCAGTTGGGTTCGACACCGGCCGCATCCTCCGGCGACAGGTAATACAGAAAATCCAAGCCCAATGTGCCCCGTTTGGCATTAAAGAAAGCATCGAAATCCTCTGGTGCCGCTTGGGCAAATTCCACAGATCCGGCCACAGCTTGCAACTCTTCGCCCGTCTCAACCATCAGGCGAGACAGATACTGTTCTGCGATCCGCAGGTCACTTTCCACGTTGGTGATCAGCACCTGATCATAGTCCGCAGTCCAACGCGTCATGCCCAAAAAAAGCATCAGCGGCATCAGCAGCACCATCGGCGCAAGAGCAAGGATCATCAGGCGAAAGCGAACAGAATTCATGAGGTCACGCTATCAAAGTGGGCGGTCTTCCGCAAAGCTGCGGAACACGGCCAGATAAACACTGGGGTTCGATGTTCTTGACACAGGCGCGCCGCCATGTTGGATCTGGTTAATGTCCCAGCCTTGGTGGGTGCTTGCGCGGCCATGTCGAACAGCTGGCCGTTGTTAATGTTGTGACCTCTGGACAAAACGACCTCTTGCCCACGCGCTCATCGCGCCGCTTGGGACAAGCTGGGGAAGGCCGCAAACAGGGCTGGTAACCCCCCGCAAAAACGGTCAAATTTGGCGTCGAATATGACAGGGAGGATCGGCCATCGTCGATCTATGGGAGGGATTGCGACAGGCCTTTTGGCTGGTCGTCACGTTCGATGCAGAGCTGGCAGAGATTGCGCTGCGCTCGCTCCGCGTCACCCTCACGGCGTTGGTCATTGCCTGTGTGATCGCCCTGCCGTTATCCGCGCTTCTGGCCGTCCGTCGATTTCGTTGGCGACGTACCGTGATCGCCATTTTGAACGCGCTCATGGGTTTGCCGCCCGTGGTCGTGGGATTGATCGTCTATATCTTTTTGTCCCGATCAGGGCCTTTGGGCGCGCTTGGATTGCTGTTCACCCCAACCGCAATGATTGTAGCGCAGGTGATCATCATCGTGCCTCTTATTGCCTCTATCGCGCACCAATCTTTGCGGGACCTCTGGGCCGAATATCACGACCTGCTCATCTCACTTAATGTTTCGCAGTTTCAGAAAATGCGAACGCTTTTGTGGGATGCCAGGCGTGCGCTGTTGACGGCCGCCTTGGCTGGGTTTGGTCGTGGGATCGGCGAGGTTGGGGCGATCATGATAGTTGGTGGCAACATTGACCACGCAACACGCGTTTTGACCACTGCCATTGCGCTTGAGACCGGCAAGGGGCAGTTTGCGCTCGCGCTCGCCTTAGGTTTTATCCTGATAGCCCTCGCGCTGACCGTAAACCTCACTATTCACTGGGTGGGGCAGACAGAACGAGACAGCCGATGGTGAGCGAATTGTTCCCCTTGACCCTTGCGGGGGCTGAAACTTCACGCAGTGGCAAGACACTTGTGGGGCCGGTTGACCTGCAACTTGACGGTCAGGGGCTGTGTGTAGTGATCGGGCCGAACGGAGCGGGAAAGACGACGCTGTTGCGGTTGATGCACGGTACTGCGCGACTGACCGGTGGGCGCATCGAATGGGCCTGTGCAACGGATGAGGCGCGACACCATCAGGCCTTTGTTTTTCAGCGACCCATTGTTTTGCGTCGCACGGTCGAGGAAAACCTGACCTATCCGCTGCGTTTGCGGCGCGTCGCCAAAGTGGCGGCACGCACGGCAGCAGGCGAATGGGCAGAGCGGGTTGGTCTTTCGGATTTGCTCGGCCATCGGGCAGGGGTCTTGTCTGGTGGTGAACAACAAAAGCTGGCCATCGCCCGGGCCTTGATCACAAACCCCGCATTGGTGTTTCTGGACGAACCAACCGCCTCGCTTGACGGGCGTGCCACGCGCGAGATTGAGGGCATTCTGCAGCAAGCTAAGGCAGATGGAACGCGCCTGATCCTGTCGACGCATGACATGGGTCAGGCCCGGCGCATCGGCGATCAGGTTGTGTTCATGTTGGGCGGCAAAGTGCACGAAACCGCACCCGCATCTGTATTCTTTGACACCGCAACGATGCCCGAGGCGCGGGCGTTCATCAATGGAGACATTGTCGAATGAAACAGACATTGGGATTGGCCATTCTTGCCATTTTTGCAACTGGCATCGTCCATGCCGATACGCTGCGCATGGCGGTCACAACGTCCTTTCATAATTCTGGTCTTGCCGAAGTTCTGTTGCCCGAAATCAAGGAAGATTTGGATTTGGAGGTGCAGTTGTTGGTGGTTGGTACGGGGCAGGCGCTCAAGCTTGGTCAGGCGGGGGATGTCGATGCGATCCTTGTCCATTCTAGGGCATCTGAGGAGTCGTTTGTTGCTGACGGATACGGCACGCACCGACGCGAGATCATGTACAATGACTTTGTCCTGATCGGCCCTGCTGCGGACCCTGCGGGCATTCAGGGCGCGGCTGAGGTCACGGATGCGCTTTCTGCCATAGCGGCGGGAGAGGCCAGTTTTGTCAGCCGTGGCGACGACAGCGGGACTCATAAGAAAGAAGTGAGTTTGTGGACTGCCGCGGGTCTTGACCCAGACAGTTTTGGGCCGTGGTATCGCGCGGTTGGTGCAGGCATGGGCTCTGCACTGAACACCGCGTCGGGCCTTGACGCCTACATCATGTCGGACCGGGCCAGTTGGCTGAATTTCGGAAATAAGGGTGATCTGGCGCTGTTGTTTGCAGGCGATCCGGTGTTGTTCAACCAATATGCCTTTTTGCCTGTTGATCCCGCCCGGCATCCGCACGTCAAAGCCGAACTGGTAACCAAGCTGGAAGGGTGGCTCACGTCACCGCGGGCTGCTGCTTTGATCGATGGCTACATGATTGATGGCGAAACACTGTTTGTGTTCAACGCGAAATAAGCCATGTCCTACAGTCAGTGATCCATATCACCGTGAATGGCGAACTGATCCAGCCCAGCATCCTGCGGCTGGATCGAGCGGAACGCTTCGCGGACCCCCGACTCTGTCAACTCTCGGGCGACGGTCAGCAGAGTGTTGGGGCCATGATCTTCGCAAAGCTCGATCATGTGGGCCAACTCTTCGGACGCCACAGGCGTGGCCGCCTCAACCGAAGGTGCCCCGTAATAGGTAACGAAGTGTTGGGCCAAAAGCGCGGTTAGCGTTTCCAGCTCGGGCTGTTCCAGCTGTGTCACAGCAACGAATGTCACGCGCCCGCCGGTTTCCAGACCAAGCCACCCGTTTGCAAAGGCTTGTCGCGCTTTGCCTGTCAGATCGCCTTCGCCCCAGTCGGAGAATTCAAAGCCGCCGGAAATGCACCATTCGCCGGTGCGGGCCGGGCTGGCAAAGACGTTCATGTCGCTTTCGTCAAAGTGGATCGCGCGGGCGAGTTTCATCACGTGGTCTCCAGGACGGTGGTAAGGGGGATCAGATGGGTTGAGTCTGCGTCACGCAAGAGCATGCCAAATTCTTCGTCGATGCCAAGAAATGTGCCGGTCAGAGACTGGTTGGTCGCCTCTTCGCCAATGCCATGCGCAATGCCGCGCCACTCGGAATGCAGGCTGGCGCTGCCGTCTGTTTCCCATCGGTTCAGCCAGTTCAATGTATGGCGCGCCCAAGCCCCGAGTAGGTGAGGCGGCGAGACATCGGCGCACCCTTCGGCAAACAGCGCGGTTTCATCCGGGGTCAGGCCGGTGTCTTCAAAGGGGGGGACAAGCGGTAGAGTAAAGCCCACCACCAGCCAATCAGGTACGGCCTTTGGATCAGTGTCTGACGCGATCGCTCGAAATGCGCCGCAGCGCGCGCCGTTCACGCGAATACCGCCGAACCAGTCGAGGTGCACGGCAACTTCGGGCGGAGCCAACGCGCCCAACGCGTTTTGCAGACCCACACCGCACAGCGGCAGCATGGTCATGGCCGTCTGCAATGGAACCTCGGGTGCGAAAACCAAGGCTGCTTCCAACGCATCGGCCCGCAATTTGTAAGCGATAAGACCGGCGTCACAGCCCAGCGTCGCCTTCATCACCGCATGGTCAAAAGCGTGGTCGGGCGCGGCTTCGCCCCACATCAGTGGTGGAAAGGTGACCTCTGGTGCGTCACTCATGCGACACCCTTTGCAATGAGGGCCGCCGCGACGTCCTGAAACGCTTTGGCTTGTGGTCCGTCTGGCTGACTGACAGTGATCGGTGCACCCCCGTCAGAGGCAAGGCGGATTTGCAGATCCAGTGGCACCTCTGCCAAAAGAGGGATGTCCAGTTTTGCGGCTTCTGCCGCGACGCCGCCATGGCCAAACACATGCTCTTCATGGCCGCAGTTTGAACAGATATGCGTGCTCATGTTCTCGATCATGCCGACGATGGGCACATTTAACTGGTTGAACATGTCGATGCCTTTGCGGGCGTCAATCATGGCCACATCCTGCGGTGTGGATACTATGATCGCACCATCCACCGGGGCTTTTTGTGCCAGTGTCATCTGCACGTCGCCGGTGCCCGGCGGCAGATCAACGATCAGCACATCGAGTGCACCCCATTGGACCTGCGTCATCATCTGTTGCAACGCGCCCATCAGCATGGGGCCACGCCAGACCACCGCCTGATCCTCGTTCGTCATCAGGCCGATAGACATCATCGTCACGCCATGGTTGCGCATCGGCAGGATCGTCTTGCCATCGGGTGAAGCGGGGCGCCCGGACACGCCAAGCATACGTGGCTGCGACGGGCCGTAAACATCAGCGTCCAAAAGACCAACGCGCCGCCCCTGTTGCGCAAGTGCGCAGGCGATATTGGCGGACACGGTCGATTTGCCCACGCCGCCCTTGCCCGATGCAATCGCCAGAATGCGGTCGATACCGGGGATTTTCTGCGGGCCTTTCGGCTCTGCCGCTTTGGACGGGCGCAGGTCAGGTGGGGGGGCCTTTTCGGTGTGGCCGGTCAGCACGATTGACACCTGATTGATGCCCTCCATCGCGCCCAATGCGGCCTCGGCCTTGCTTTTGATGTCTTCATAGATCGCGGCGTCTGCCGGGTTGATTTCCATCACAAAGCGCACAGCGCCGTCCGCCACATTCAACGCCCGCATCACACCGCTGGACACGATGTCGCCGCCCGGTGCCTCGAGGCCCTTGAGGACGTCGAGTACTTGTTCCCTGCTTGTGCTCACGCGTCAGTCCTGCCCGGAAATTGTGCCGGAGACCTCGTGGGTCATCCCCAGCTCTTCGATGGTGATCACAGCCTTGACCGCGTAGCTTTTGCCACTGGTGCCGCCCGTGCGCACCGCCTCTTCGATCGCCTGCTGCGAGGTCACGCCGACCTGTTTCAGGAATTTGCGCATGGACATGTTGAAGTCGTCGCTCATGGGTTTTGCTCTCCTTGTCGTTGACGGAATGCGGGTGGGGTGCCTAATCTGGCCTCATGCGCATCCTTGGTGTTTTGATAGTGATGTTGTTGCCCGGCCTTGCAAGGGCAGATGACCGACAAGTCTCGCTTTACGCGCCGCCGGCGCTGATCGAAAGCGGGTTGGTTCAGCACATCAAGCCGCGATTTTCCCTGAAAACGCAGGTTAAGGTCGATATTGTGGGCAGCGTCGATGCGGCTGATATTGTTCTGGGTGCCGAGGGCAGACCCCTGTTTTCCGGCCTTGATGCGGTGTGGCATCTGGATCAGCGGCGCGACACCAAAGGTGCGGACCGTTTTGCCGAGTGGCTGGTATCTGAGATCGGGACGCGCACAATTCTGTCGTTCGCCCCTGACGGTACGCCGGTTTTTGCACCGCCGCCAGAAGAGACCGCCGCCGCCGTCGCGGTTGAAATATCGCGCGAAGCGATTGCTGGAAAAGAGGTGTCGTATGTCAAATGCAGCCGCTGTCATGTGACCGAGCGGGGCAGAGGCATCTTTGGCATCGGCTCGACCCCCAGCTTTGCAGTGATGCGGGGATTTGAGGATTGGGAGGCACGCTTTGCCGCCTTTTTCGTGTTGAACCCGCACGAGGCGTTTACCCAGATTGAGGGCGTAACCGAGCCTTTCCCGTTGGATCGCCCGTCGCCGATTTCGCCCGTTGTTATGACGCTGGACGACCTCGACGCCATTCTGGCCTATGTGGCCATCGTCGAACCTGCCGATTTGGGTAAACCGCTCGAACATCAGTGATCGCGCCGTTTTGACAGATAGTCTTCGGTGGTGCGCACGCGGGGTTTTTCGCCGCCCTGAAACGGGTTGTCGGTCGAATGGAATTGGGCCGTCACCCGACAGTTGTCGCACATCTGGATCATCCGCAATTTGTCGCCTGCAAACATTGCGTGATCCTTGAGCTTGTCGGTGATCCTGTCGATTGCGGATTTTGATCCAAAGAGGGATCCGCATTCGATGCAGGGAAAGGGCTCTTCTTCGTTTAGGATTTCCTGAGACAGGGCCGCGTCCGTAAGGTCGAGGCGCGGTTCGTAGGTGATCGCGTCTTCGGGGCAGATATTGGCGCAAAGGCCACATTGCAGGCATGCGTCTTCCTGAAACCTGAGCTGCGGTTTGTCGGAATTATCGCCAAGCGCGCCGGACGGGCAGAGCGACACGCAGCTAAGGCAGAGCGTGCAGGCGTCAGTGTCGACCAGAACCGCACCATAGGGCGCGCCGTCGGGCAGCGGCACCTGATCGGTGTCAGGGTGCAGGGCCCGCGCGGCCTGACGCGTGATCTGGCGGCGTGTGCCCATTGGACGGACCGGCTGTTCGATGGGGACGCGGGCTGTTTGGTCATAGAGCGCGTCGCTCATTGCATCGGGGTCTGTCGTGTCCAGAAGCGTGCCCTTGCCTGCGCCAGCAATTGCGTTTGCCAAGGCAATCTGTGTTTCCAACGCTGGCAGATCAGCGGTAGGGCCGGGCAACAGCGTGACTGTGGCAAACCCGGCGGCAAGGCCCGCGACCGCCTCGGCATGACCGAAGGCACCGATGGCCGACATCTCCATCGGGATCACATCGCCGGGCAGTCCGCGTCCATGACGGGCTGACAAACGGATCATTTCGGCCCCATGGGCGTCGTGCACAAGCAGGCGCGGTGCGTGGCCGCCAGCGGCGAGATAGGCCTTGGCCAGCGTCTGAACCCGCTGCATCGTGTGATCGACTGGTGGCGCATCATAGGTGATTGCACCTGACGGACACGCGGCAGAACAGGCGCCGCAGCCAGCGCAGATCATAGGGTCAATTGCCACGTGGTCGCCAGCCGATGTGATCGCTCCGGTGGGGCATAGATCAAGGCAATTGGTGCACCCGGTTTGCTCGGCCCGGCTGTGCGCACAGAGCAGGGGGGCTGTTTGGACGTAGAGCGACTTTTCGAAGGTGCCCGTCATGTGCGAGGCGGCCATCACGGCGGCGGCAACGCCCGGCGCATGCGTGGGATCGGCGCGCAAGTATCCATCCCGTTTTTCCGGCGCGGGGAACAAGGGCGTTTGCCCGCGCAAGTCCAGAATAATGTCGCATTGCGAAATGGCGCCATCGCGAGGATCGGTCAAAGAAAAAGCGCCGCGCCCGCCCGGGTCCACTTGTTGCAATGCGTCAATGACAACCTCAAAGGCCGCAAAAGAACCCGAGGCGCGGCGCAATTTGCCTACCACAACGTCAAAGGCGCGGGTGTCGGGCACTTCGCTGGGTTCGTCGATCAATACGGTAACGCCCAGATGATCCTTGAGCTGTTCCGCGGCCGCCAGAGCCACATCAGCGGGGCCAAGGATCAGGCAAAGCCCCTCGCTGATCACATCAACGGTCTTTTCTTGGGCTTCTGGCAGCATCGCCTCGGCAATCAGTGCGGACATTTTGGGCAGTTTTGGGGTGTCATCCGCGCTCCAACCGGCGCGGTCGCGCAGGTCGAGCGTGTGCGGGGCAGGACGATCAAGACCCTCTGCCAGCTCTTCGAAAACGCGGGCTTCCTGGGTGCAACAAAAAACCGCGTCGCCCCCCTCTAGGGCGGCTTGGGCACGTTCGAGTTGCGTGGTGCACAGGGCAGAACAGGGGGGGCGGACGTCTAGGCCGGTGGCCTCGGATAAGGCCGTTGCATCGATGGTTTGAGTGCCCAAACAATCGCATGTTATCAATGATTTGACCACGTAATTCTCCCCTTCAGCAAGGGCATTTTTTGCCCCTTTTTGCCTGCCTTTCGGCGCCAGCCTAGACATGATTCGCATGACTTCACAAACCGAATTCGTCGCATGGCACGCAGCGATTCAATGCCAGAAGGCTGTAGTGATTCGCGAATTCGTACGCGACGGTATTCCCGACTTAATCAGTCAAGTTAGACATTTCGTCCTTTAGCGCGTCGCACCCCCGGACAGGCTGGCCAAATAGCAAAAACATGTCCCAAGGGCACTTTGCGAGACAGAAATCGCTTCTCTGATGAAAAATCTGGCAGTTTAATGAGATCAACGGGAGGACGTAGGGTGATCCGAAACCCAGACCAGCATCGGTCCATGACTTTGGGCGTCGTATTGCGGCGCCTGCCTGGCGTGACACGCTGGGCCTCCTACAGCTGGAAAGCGGTTGCGGTGCTGCCCGGCGCAGGCATTGCCCACTGGCAAGAACTGCGCCGCGAAGGCGAAGCGATTGAGTACCACGCCGCCACCTTGTCCCTTGATCTGCACGGCGCCGAAACCGAAGCCTACCTGCATGGCCTCTCGGCCGAGGTGCCATCGATCTATGTGGTGATGCGCGAAAGCGAGAACGAGGACGCCGAACCGCTTGACGTGCTCTTGGTCACGGCCTCGCCCTATGAAGCTCAAGACTATACCGACAGCGGCGAAGAAATCGTGGAGAAGGTTCCGATGCCCGAAGGGCTGATGGCGTGGGTGCAGGATTTTGTCACCGTGTTTCATCAGGACGAGGTGTTCATCAAGCGCAAGCGCGACAAGAAGCGCATTGATCTGACGCAGGATGGCATTGGCGATCCGCGTATTCAGTCGGTGGCCGACATCTATGCCTCGCCCGCCCGTCAGCGGAGGCGGATCCATTGAGCGGCGCAAATGAAAAACCCCGCGATTTCTGGTCTCGCCGCCGTGCTGATGTTGAGGCTGAGGCGCAGGTAAAAGACGCGTTGGATCATGCGCGTGTGGCCGAGGCAGAGGACGTGAAGCTGGCCGAACGGTCGGACGAAGAGATTTTGGCCGAGCTGGACCTGCTGGAGCCTGAGGCGTTGGAAAGTCCTGATCAGGTGCGTGAGTTTTTGAATTCCGCCGTGCCGCAGCGTTTAAAGACCCGCGCGTTGCGCAGGCTTTGGCGGCTGAACCCGATATTCGCAAACCTCGACGGGTTGGTGGATTACGGTGAGGATTTCACGGATGCGGCCATGGTCATCGAGAATATGCAGACCGTGTATCAGGTAGGCAAAGGTATGCTGACCGCCTTTGTCGATGACGAAGAAGAAGACGAAGAGATCACGGACGAGACGTCCGAGGACGAAGACGAAGAGACACAAGCCCCGACCCTGACCGACGATGAGGAGGAGGTCCCTATGATCGTTGCGGCCGCCCCTGACCCTTTGCCAGAACCCGAACCCGCGCCAGTGGCCATGCCCCAGCGCCGGATGCGGTTTGCTTTTGACACTGCCTGAGGATGGATGAGACCAATATGACAGCCGCCCCCGATACCACGATCAGCGATATGGATCGCGCCCGTGCGGACCTTTACAACTTTCTCGGCGCCCTTTTGGCCAATCCGCCAGAAGAGATGTTGTTGACCCAGACTGCCGGTCTGTCTGGCGATGATACCGAATTGGGTCAGGCCATCGGCACGCTGGCGAAGCTGGCAAAGGTGACCAAGCCCAAGGCCGCTGAATCCGAGTTCAACAAGCTGTTCATTGGTTTGGGTCGGGGCGAATTGTTGCCCTTCGCCAGCTACTACCTGACCGGTTTCCTGAACGAAAAACCGCTGGCCGCCCTGCGTCAGGCTATGACAGCCAAGGGCATGCAGCGGTCCGAAACCGTGTTTGAACCCGAAGATAGCATTGCCAGCCTGATGGAAATGATGGGCGCGATGATTGTGGGCCGCTTTGACAAGCCGGCGGATATCACCACGCAAAAGCAGTTCTTTAATACCCATGTGGCTCCTTGGGCCTCACATTTCTTTACCGATCTGGAAGAGGCCAAAAATTCGGTCTTTTACAGCCCCGTGGGCACGGTCGGTAAAATTTTCATGTCTGTAGAGGCGGAAGCCTTTCGGATGAGCGGGGCGGAGTGATCCGCGTCAAATGGGGCGGGCAACTGTCCTGAAACAGCGAAAGGAGACTTTTCGCATGAGCAAGAAAGAAGAGGGTGCATCGCGCCGCGACTTTCTGAAGCTGGCCACGACCACGGCGCCAATAGCGGCGGCGGCGGCAGTAGCCGGGACCACAGGGGCAGAGGCGGCTGAGCCGGATCTGAGCCTGGAAAAAATGCAGGATACCGCGCACACGCGTGCGTATTTTGACAGCGCTCGGTTCTAACGAGCCATTAGGGAGGGCCGCGCCCGGGAATAAGCCCGGACATGGCAGGTGAACAGCGACTGGTTGCGTGACGCCCGACTGCTGGAAGCCGAATAAAGCCAAGCAAGCGAACCCGCCAAGGGGGAGCAAGCAAGGGAGAGAGAAATGCTTAGGAAAAAGACCAACGGGGTTGCGAGACGCTCCCAGCGGACAAGTATCCTGTCTGAGGCCGCAGGTGCCTCGGTGGACCGCCGCGCGTTTTTGCGCGGATCGGGACTGGTGATTGGGGGTCTGTCAGCAATTGCTGCCACAGGCGGAACCGTCACACAGGCCAGCGCTGCGACGGCTGTCGCGGGGCAGGTAGATCTTAAAAAGTCAGTGTGCACGCACTGCTCGGTCGGCTGTACGGTCATTGCCGAAGTGCAGAACGGTGTCTGGACGGGGCAGGAACCCGGCTGGGATAGCCCGTTCAACTTGGGTGCCCACTGTGCCAAAGGTGCCGCTGTTCGCGAGCACGCCCATGGCGAGCGTCGACTGAAGTACCCGATGAAGAAAGAAAACGGGGAATGGAAGCGCGTTTCATGGGAGCAGGCCATCGATGAGATCGGCGGCGGCATGATGAAAATCCGGGAAGAAAGCGGCCCGGACAGCGTTTATTGGCTGGGTTCGGCCAAGCACAACAACGAACAGGCCTATCTGTTCCGCAAGTTTGCTGCCTACTGGGGCACCAACAACGTGGATCACCAGGCCCGGATTTGTCACTCGACCACAGTTGCCGGTGTTGCAAACACCTGGGGCTATGGTGCGATGACGAACTCATACAACGACATCCACAATTCCAAGTCGGTCTTTATCATTGGCGGCAACCCGGCCGAGGCGCACCCTGTGTCCTTGCTCCACTTGCTCCGTGCTAAAGAACAAAACAACGCCCCCGTCATCGTGTGTGACCCGCGCTTTACCCGCACGGCCGCACATGCGGACGAGTACGTTCGTTTCCGTCCCGGATCGGACGTGGCTTTGGTTTGGGGTATCCTGTACCACATCTTTGAAAACGGCTGGGAAGACAAAGAGTTTATCCGCACCCGTGTCTGGGGTATGGACCAGATCAAGGAAGAGGTCGCCAAGTGGACCCCTGAAGAAGTCGAACGTGTGACCGGAGCGCCCGGTTCGCAACTGCGTCGCGTGGCCCGGACACTGGCCAACAACCGCCCCGGCACCGTGATCTGGTGTATGGGTGGTACGCAGCACACGAACGGCAACAACAACACCCGCGCCTACTGCATCCTGCAACTGGCCCTTGGCAATATGGGCACCGCAGGCGGCGGCACCAATATCTTCCGCGGCCACGACAACGTGCAAGGTGCCACGGACCTTGGTGTTCTGTCCCACACACTGCCAGGCTACTATGGTCTGAGCGCAGGCGCTTGGGCCCACTGGGGTCGCGTTTGGGGTGAAGATGCCGATTGGCTGGGCGGACAGTTTGCCACCACCACCGGTGTCGACGGCAAGGAAAAGTCACTTCAGAACCTGTCGGGTATTCCCGTCTCGCGCTGGATCGACGGTGTCCTTGAAGATCCCGACAACATGGACAACCCGAACAAAGTCCGGGCCATGGTGTTCTGGGGCCACGCGCCGAACTCTCAGACCCGTATGGTCGAGATGAAGAAGGCCATGGAAGAGCTGGACATGCTGGTCGTTATCGACCCGTTCCCCACAGTCTCTGCCGTGCTGCATGATCGCACCGATGGTGTGTATCTGTTGCCTGCGTGTACCCAGTTCGAAACACGTGGCTCTGTCACTGCATCGAACCGGTCCATCCAGTGGCGCGAACAGGTCATTGATCCGTTGTTCGAATCCAAGCGGGACGAAGAGATCATCGCTCTGCTCGCCAAAAAGTTCGGGTTCCACGAGCGTCTCTTCCGCAACATCAAGCTGGAAGAAGATGGCCTGACGCCCGAGCCTGAGGACACGCTGCGCGAGATCAATCGCGGCATGTGGACGGTCGGTTATACTGGTCAGTCGCCTGAGCGGATCAAGAAGCACATGGAGAACCAGCACACGTTTGATCGCACCACTTTGCAGGCCATTGGTGGCCCCGCAGATGGCGATTACTACGGTCTGCCATGGCCCAGCTGGGGCACGCCAGAGATGAACCACCCGGGCACGCCGAACCTTTACGACATGTCCAAGCCTGTTGCTGAGGGTGGTTTGACCTTCCGTGCGCGCTTTGGTGTCGAGAGGGATGGCGAAAACCTTTTGGCCGAAGGGGTCTATAGCGTTGGATCGGAAATTCAGGATGGATATCCCGAATTCACGATGCAGATGCTGATGGATCTGGGTTGGGACGGTGATCTGACAGCGGATGAACGCGCTGCCATTGATGCCGTTGCGGGTGCCAAGACCAACTGGAAGACCGACCTGTCGGGCGGTATTCAGCGGGTCGCCATTGCACATGGCTGTGCGCCCTTTGGCAATGCCAAGGCCCGTACCGTCGTGTGGACGTTCCCTGATCCGGTGCCTATTCACCGCGAGCCTCTGTACACAAACCGCAGAGACCTTGTGGAGGATTACCCCACCTACGAGGACCGTCATGCCTACCGCCTGCCGACGCTGTATGCGTCGATCCAAAAGCAGGACTTTTCGAAGGACTATCCGATCATCCTCACGTCTGGCCGCCTGGTCGAATACGAGGGCGGCGGCGACGAGACACGGTCGAACCCGTGGCTGGCCGAGCTGCAGCAGGACATGTTCGTCGAGATCAACACGCGGGACGCCAATAACCTTGGCGTGCGTGATGGTCAGCAGGTCTGGGTCGAAGGGCCCGAAGGCGGCAAGGTCAAGGTTATGGCAATGGTCACCAACAGGGTCGGCGCGGGCGTAGCCTTTATGCCGTTCCACTTTGGTGGGCACTTCCAGGGCGAAGACCAGAGGTCCAAATACCCCGACGGGGCGGACCCCTATGTGCTTGGTGAATCCACCAACACGGCCCAAACCTATGGCTATGATTCAGTAACCCAGATGCAAGAGACGAAAGCCACTCTTTGCAAAATCTGGACAGCGTAAGGAGGATACGACATGGCATTAGGAGGACAGGCTCGCGCCAAGTTCCTGTGCGACGCCGAGCGCTGCATTGAATGCAACGCCTGTGTGACCGCATGCAAAAACGAGCATGAGGTGCCATGGGGCATCAACCGCCGCCGCGTGGTGACCATCAATGATGGTGACCCCGGTGAACGGTCGATCTCTGTGGCATGCATGCACTGTTCGGACGCGCCTTGTATGGCCGTTTGCCCGGTGGACTGCTTTTACCAAAACGAGGAAGGGGTGGTTCTCCACTCCAAAGACCTCTGCATTGGTTGCGGTTATTGCTTTTACGCGTGCCCGTTTGGTGCGCCGCAATTCCCACAGGCAGGCAACTTTGGCAGCCGGGGCAAGATGGACAAGTGTACATTCTGCGCCGGTGGTCCCGAAGAAACCCACTCGACCGCCGAATTCGCCAAGTACGGGCGCAACCGGATCGCCGAGGGCAAGCTGCCCATCTGCGCCGAGATGTGTTCGACCAAGGCGTTGCTGGCCGGTGATGGCGACGTTGTGTCAGGCATCTACCGCGAACGCGTCGTGGCCCGTGGCTTTGGCTCGGGCGCTTGGGGCTGGGGTTCTGCCTACGGCAACCAAGGCGGCTGATCCGCAAAAGCAAAGCCAAAGGCGCGATACCAAATTGCGCCTTTGAACACCGGGAACAGGTTTTGAAATCTGTTCCCGGGACCTTTGACAGTTTCCGACCGGCTTTCTTTCAAAGAAAGCGGTTTCTGCATCTAATCGAGGACAATCATGCGAATTCTTCTGAGTGTGATAACAGCGCTGTTTCTGGCCCTCCCGGCCATGGCACAGGATACTGCAACAGCACCCGACCGGTCCGCCACTGGCGGTGCCACAACGCTCGAAGACATCATGGCCCGCCAGCGGGGCGAACAGGTTGACCAATCATATCGCCGTGAAAATACAGGCGACCCGGACAGTGCGGCCAGCATGGCCTCTCAACTGGGCACGCTTGGCGGCGCTTCTGACCCTGAACTGTGGCGCGCGTTGCGTTTTGGATCGGCCGACATCACCGTGTCGTCAGGGGGCGAAGTTGCCTCCGTCCTGATCCAGGATGGGGGCATGTCGTGGTTACAGTTTCGCCAAGGACCGCTGGCCAAATACGGCGGCTATCTGCTTTTGGGCACCATTGCGCTTTTGCTCGTGTTCTTTGTTCTGCGTGGGCGGGTCAAACTGGATTACGAAAAGACTGGGCGCACTGTAACCCGGTTCAAAACATTTGAGCGGGCCTCGCACTGGCTGCTGGCCGGATCGTTTATCCTGCTTGGGATCACCGGCCTTTTGACCTTGTTCGGGCGCATGTTCATCGCGCCCTACATCTCCAAAGAGTTCAACGCGACACTGCTTTTGGCCTCAAAGTTCATCCACAACAACGTGGCGTGGGCCTTCATTGTGGCGTTGATTGCGGTGTTCTTCCTTTGGGTTTGGCACAACATTCCGAACCGCACAGACATCACTTGGTTTGCTCAGGCGGGCGGTATCATCGGCTCGAAACACCCGCCGGCTAAAAAGTTCAACGGCGGGCAAAAGATTATCTTCTGGAGCGTCATACTATTGGGGAGTTCCATCTCGCTCTCTGGCGTGTCGCTGCTCTTTCCATTCGAGCTGCCGATGTTCATGAAGACCTTTGATCTGATGCGTAGTGTGGGCATTGAAACGCTCCCCATCTACGGGCCGTTGCCCATTGGTCTCGCCCCACATGAAGAAATGCAATACGCCCAAGCCTGGCACGCCATCGTCGCTTTTGTCCTGATGGCGATCATCATTGCCCACATTTATATCGGGTCGATTGGCATGGAAGGAGCCTATGACGCGATGGGATCTGGCGAGGTGGACGAGGCCTGGGCTCGTCAACACCACTCACTCTGGCTCGAAGAGTTGGAGGCAAAAGGCAAGGCTGCGCCCAAAGATGCGACACCTGCTGAGTAGTCTGATGTTGTGTCTGGCGCTGCCCGCGGCGGCGCAGGACTTCAACACCTATAAGGGCCATGGTGGGCCGGTTATGGGTCTGGTTGTGACAGAGGATGGCACCCTGGCCTCAGCCAGTTTCGACAACTCTGTCGGCGTTTGGGATGGGTCCGAACCCCGCTGGCTGGAAGGCCATGATGCCGCCGTAACTGCGATCGCGCAGGGCACCGATGGGACGTTGATCTCGGGCGGTGATGATTTTGCTGTTTGGCATTGGGGCGACACCCCGCGCAAGATTGGCCAGCACAAGGGCAAGGTCACCTCATTGGCGGCCTCACCGGATGGAACGTTCATAGCAAGCGGGTCGTGGGACGGAGATATTGTGCTGTGGCCGCTGGCACAGGGAGAGGCCATGATCCTGCCTTATGCCGGAGCAGGGGTGAACGCTGTGGCCTACACACCTGATGGTAAAGCCCTGTTTGCTGCTACGTCTAAAGGTGATCTGCTGCGCTATGACGTTCAAACCATGGATACACCGCGTCCGGTGGTTCGGCATGGGTTCGGGATCAACCGATTACATGTCGGGGACGGCTGGGTGGCTTATGGTGCGGTAGACGGCGGCACAAGGGTGGTGGACGCCGACACCGGCGCGCAGATTGCCGACTTCACGCTTGATCGGCGTCCGATCCTCGCCTTGACGCATCACGCAGCTACGGGTCAGCTGGCCATTGGGGACGGCGAAGGCCACATCATGATGGTGGACACAAACAGCTGGCGGATCAGCCGCGATTTCCGGGCCATGCGCGCGGGACCAGTCTGGGCGCTGGCCTTTTCGCAGGATGGCACAGTTATCCATGCCGGTGGCATCGACGATGTGATCTATGCTTGGCCTGTGGCGCTGCTTGACACATATGATCCGGCGGGTGGCGAAGGGCGCAGTTTTCTGCGGGACGCCGCCACAATGAACAATGGAGAACGGCAGTTCATGCGTAAATGCTCCATCTGTCACAGCCTTGACGCGGGGCCTTCGCGCAAGGCTGGGCCGACCCTGTACGGGATATTTGGCCGCGGGGCAGGGACATTGCCGGACTATCGATTTTCACCCATTCTGGACGGGTCAACGATTGTCTGGGACGAAACGACCATCGACGCCCTGTTTGACGAGGGCCCCGATCACTATATTCCAGGCTCAAAGATGCCGATGCAGGTGATCGCGCAACCCCAAGACCGGGCCGACCTGATCGCATTTCTGCGCACGGCCACCAATAAGGAGTGAACCATGAGAGCCATGTTAATGGGCTTTGCCGCGATAATTGTGATTTCGATTGGATCGTATTTCGTGCTGCAAGAGATGGGGTTCTCGGTTGAAGCCCGCAACTCGGGTGACGCGGTCAGGCTGGACTAGGCGATGAACGATGCGGCCCGGGCCACGCCCGACATGTACGGCACATCGCTTGCCGGCGCTTCGATATTGGTGATCGATGATGAAGTGGGCATGCGCCACTTTCTGACAAAGACGTTTGAGGCGCGGGTCAAGCGGGTGGATGCTGTCGGATCGCCTGCGCAAGCGTCCAAGGCTCTGGACGAGGCGCAATATGATTTGGTGATCATCGACAACCTGATGCCCGGTGGCACTGGCCTTGATTGGCTGAGCGAACAGCAGCGCAAAGGGTTCTTTGCTGATGTGATCATGATTACTGCATATGCGGATCTGGAAACCGCCATTGCCGCCTTGCGTGCCGGGGTTAGCGATTTTGTTCTTAAACCCTTCCGCGCCAACCAGATTCTGAGCGCTGTGGCCCGGACACTGGACCGCAAATACCTGCAACGGGACAACACACTGCTGCGCCGTGAACTGTCGACTGGCGCACAGCGGGGCAAATTGCTGGGCACGTCCGATCCGATGGAAACTGTACGCACTATGCTTAACCGTCTTGCCCCTTTGCCGACGCCTGTGCTGTTCACCGGGGCCAGCGGTACGGGCAAGGAACTGGCCGCCCGTCATTTGCATGACGCATCCAACCGGGCCGAGGCCCCCTTTGTGCCGATCAATTGCGCAACGCTGCAACCTGACCGCTTTGCCCAAGAACTCTTTGGTTCGGTCGAAGGAGAGGACCATCTGAAACCCGGTTTGCTGCTGCTGGCCGATGGCGGGACACTGTTTCTGGACGAGGTTGCGCAGATGCCCGAAACGGTGCAGGCAGCCCTGCTGCGCGTGTTAGAGGAGAAAAAAGTGCGCCCCGTAGGGGCCGAGCGTGAGATCCCGTTGAACCTGCGGTTTCTGTTCGCGACCAACGACGATATCGAAGCGGCCGTGGCCGCGGGCCGATTCCGCGAAGACCTTTATCACCGCATTCACGTGGTCAAGATCGACATGCCCCATCTGCGCGACCGCATGGAGGATATCGTCGAACTGGCTGCACATTTTATGGCACATTTTTCGGAAAGCCTTGGCATGCCTTCGCTTGAGCTAGACGCCGAGACGTTGCTGAAACTGCGCCGATACGACTGGCCCGGCAATGTGCGCGAACTGCGTAATCTGATTGAACGGTCGGTAATCCTGGGCGCGTTTCCGGATGCGTTTTCGGGCGATGGCAGCGTGACGGGTACGCAAGCCATCGAGAACCTTGATCTGGTGACCCAACGCCACATCCTACGCATGCTGGACCGCTGTGACGGCAACCGCGCCGAAGCGGCGCGTCGTCTGGGCGTGTCGCGCAAAACCATTGACCGTAAACTGGCGGTTTGGTCTGCGTAGCGGCAGAGGTAGGGCTACTTTTCGAGTGCGTCGTTTAATTCTCTGCCATCGATCAAAAAGCTGGGGGCCGATTACTGATCCTATCGGTCCACGCCACTGCTGCTGTCGCCATTGATTTTAAGTGATCCGCGTGGGTGAAACCTGATACGCGTTTGCGAGGTCTAAGATCATGGTCTCCATCTTCGAACCAGCTTAACTCAATCGCGGGAGAAAGCTCATACTCACTGACTTCATGCTTTGAACCAAACTGATCTCGCGTTCCCTGACAGATCAGTGTTGGTGTTCGCAGCAATTGCAGGTGTTCAGTGCGCAGTTTCTCGGGCTTGCCAATTGGATGGAACGGATACCCCACGCAGATCAAACCGGCGATCTGATCCGCTTTGAACAGTTCGTCCGCAATCATACTGGCAACACGGCCACCCATCGACTTCCCGCCAATGAAAAGCGGGCCATCAACGTGGAGCGCGTCGATCGCAGCCATGTACTCGTGGTTCAACTTGTCAGCGCGAGGAGGCGGTCTTCGGGTGCCTTTCGTCCGGCGCTGGGCCATGTAAGCGAATTCAAAGCGAACAACTCTGAGTTCTTGTGCAGCAAGAGCTTCCGCGATCGCCGTCATTCCAGTGGAATCCATCGGAGCACCTGCGCCGTGTGCCAGAAGCACAGTTGCTCTTGTCGGCTTATGGCCAAGTTCCAGAAATTCGATTGGCATTGTTACTACTGTTCCACAGATTTTTCGTCAGCATAGTCATGCTGGCGGAGGGCAAACTACTTCGATCAGGGATGGTCCACCGCTGGAGAGCCCGGCCGCGAAAGCCGTCGCAAAACTATCAGCGTCATCGACACGCACACACTGAACACCGTGACCTTTCGCCAAGGATACCCAGTCAAGCATCGGGTTTTCCACGTCAAACATGGCCTGAGCATTCTGGCCAAAGCTCTCTACACCCACATTCGCGAGCTCATTGCGAAGAATTTGATAACCGCGGTTTGCAAACACGATCACTGTTATGTCCAGATTTTCGCGCGCCATGGTCCACAGTGATTGCAGAGTATACATGGCGGAGCCGTCCCCTGTCAGGGCAATCACCTTTCTGTCCGGGCAGGCGATTGCGGCACCGGTAGCACAAGGTAAGCACAGCCCTATTGCTCCGCCAGTGCCCGCAAGCAGATCATGTGGGCGCGCGGTGGCTGTGGGCGGTATGACATGAAATCCTGAGGTCACGGATTCATTGCAGACAATGGCATTTTCTGGAATCAGCGCAGCCAGCGTCAAACCAACTTTTTCGAGAGTCAGCTGACCGCTGGGAATTGCAGGAAGATCAAGTGGAACAGTTTCCGTCTCTGTCTTGTTGGTTACACCGACGGCATCAGCAAGCGATTGGAGCGTCCATTCTATGTCATCTGTTGGCGCGCATAAATCTATAGTGGGGCAATTCGAAGGCTCGGGAACGCTGGGTTTTCCGGGGTAGGCAAAGAAGGCGACGGGTCGGTCTGTCCCAAGCAGGGTAATCGATGACGTTTCTTTAAGTTGCGCGATTTTAGGTGTTACGGGATACACCAATTGGTCCAATTTAGTTGTGCCTGCACCCTTGGAAATACGCGGTATCAGAGTGTCGGCCATCAATCGGCAGCCCGTCGCGGACGCAATCTTACCGGCCAGTTCACGGAGTGGTCCGAACAGAGCTGATCCGCCGATCATCAGCGCGGCATGCTGCGTCGCAAGGCGCGCCGCCGCGGCCTCGACATCTTTGGGAGAGGGCCGGTGAAGTGTTTCTTTGGTGTTCAGCCGTTCTGCTGCAGCGTTGGCTGGGTTCCAGGCTGTATCGGCTGGCAGAACAAGTGTTGCAATTTGTCCGTTTTGCGAGCGCGCGGCCTGAACCGCGGCGGCACCATCCAAAGCTACATCTTCGGCAATAGAAGACACTCGTGTCCAATGACTGACCGCATGGCTGATACCAAGTATGTCTCCCTTCAAAGGGCTTTCATATCGCTGATGATGGGTTGCGTGATCCCCAACGACATTGACGATCCCTGATCCGGCTTTCCGTGCGTTATGCAGATTGGCAAATGCATTCCCAAAACCTGGCGCAAGATGCAGGAGAGTGCCTGAAACATCCCGTTTCATGCGAAAATATCCGTCCGCTGCGCCTGTTGTGCCGCCTTCGAATAAGCAAAGAACGCAGTTCATCTCGGTGTGTTGATCCAAGGCGGCGACGAAATGCATTTCCGAGGTGCCGGGATTTGCAAAGACTGTATCCACGCCACTGTTCAGAAGCGTTTTTACCAGTGATTGGGCGCCGTTCATCATATTTCCCCTGGTCCGGTAGAATGTGTTCAATTGACGTGAATGCTCGCACGAAAACCTTTTAAAACAAATTACTTATCTGTCGGAGGGAGCGTTTTGTCGTTGTGACTTAGCCGAAGACAATCAAGGTGAGCCCAAAAGGGCCGCTATCGAAACACTAGGGTGGTTGGCGGTGTGCGTAGTCTTGAGTTCCAGTCCTGTGTATTGCCAGTTGCCGGTTCAAATGCCCCGTAAACGCTGACTTGGATATTTATGCGCGCCGAAGCGAAGGTCTGGTGAGAGTTCTTAGTGACGGATGCCGCTAGTGGACCGCACAGCAATAAAATCAGGTCACCACAAGATCAGCTTCCGCGCACTTCGGAAATCGACGTCTCTCCAAGTTTCTGTACGAGGCTCCTTTCGATTTCCTCAAGAACCCCGGAAACGCGCGTGTGCAATGCGTGCTCGATCGAACAGGCAGGTGCGTCACTTGCCTCATCAGCTGCAACCAAGCGTTCATCGAGCGCGAGGTAGACATCGGCAAGGGAAATATCTTGAGGCTTGAGTGCTAGGCGCCATCCACCTGTATGGCCTTTTTCAGAGATCAGAAGGCCTGCCTCGCGCAGTTTTCCCAGCACGCGGCGAACCACGACTGGATTGGTGCCCGCGTGATCTGCAATATCAGACGACGTCCGCATTCGATCTGGCTCTCCTGCCATATGGCTCAGAGTATGCAAGGCAAGCGACAGGCGCGAGTTTCGCTTCATGTGTGGTTTTTCTCCAATCGGGTATTACAAGTAACTTATGCAGTTGCATTATTCTAGTAACTACATAAGTTGCGAGAATTATCACATCAACGTTGGAACAGTTTATGTCAGATGAACGCCTTCCGGTCACGGTGCTTTCCGGTTTTCTGAGCGCAGGAAAAACAACTCGTCTCAATCGCGTCCTCAACAACCGCGACGGACGGCGGGTCGCGGCGATCGTCAACGACATGTCTGAAGTGAATATTGATGCGGATCTCGTTCGGGCCGACACTGAACTTAGCCGAACAGATGAGACCCTTGTGGAGATGTCAAACGGCTGCATCTGCTGCACTCTGCGCGATGACCTGCTCGAAGAAGTGCGCCGGCTCGCGGCAGAAAGACGCTTTGACTATCTTTTGATCGAATCCACCGGGATTTCCGAGCCGCTGCCCGTCGCCGCCACCTTCGATTTCCGCGACGAATCTGGCGATAGCCTGTCGGATGTCGCCCGGCTCGACACAATGGTCACAGTGGTGGACGCAGTTAACCTTCTGACCGACTACGCCAGCCACGATTTCCTGCATGACCGGGCCGAAACGCTGGGCGAGGAAGACGAACGCACCCTTGTGCACCTGCTGACGGATCAAATCGAGTTTGCGGATGTTTTAATCTTGAACAAGGTCGATGATGCTGGTCCCGACAAGGTTGACGCGGCACGTAAGATCATAAGAAGCCTGAACGCCGATGCGGAAATTATCGAGACCAACCAATCTAACGTCGCTGCAGAGAAGATCCTAAACACCGGCCCTTTTTGACTTCGATCAGGCGCATGAACACGCAATGTGGGCCAGGGAACTCTACGGCTTTGCGGACCATGTACCCGAGACTGAAGAATACGGCGTGGTGTCCTATGTTTACCGCGCCAAAGTTCCATTTTTGCCTGAGAAAGTCCTAGCCGTTTTGAACGGAAACCTGCCCGGCGTCATCCGGGCCAGGGGCATTTCTGGATTGCCACCCGACCCGAATGGGTTGCTGAATTTTCGCTCGCCGGATCGCTTTCGAGTGTCAAACCCATCGGGACCTAGCGGGCAAATGTGCCTAGGCTCCAGAGTCATTGATTTAGAGCCAGAACAAGATGGTTGCTGCGAGAGCAATCGCAGATAGGAAAACCCTGAGACAACGGTAGTATCGGGTGGAAATCCGGCGCCAGTCTTTCAAGCGACCGAACATGATCTCAATCCGATTGCGACGTTTATAGCGGCGCTTGTCATATTTGATGGGCTTGTCGCGCGACTTTCGGCCAGGGATGCAGGGCGTTATTCCCTTATCTACAAGGGCCTCACGGAACCAATCCGCGTCATACCCTCGGTCGCTCAATAACCAGTCTGCGGCTGGTAGGCTATTCACTAGGGCTCCGGCACCGGTGTAATCGCTGACTGGGCCTGCGGTCATGAAGAACCGAATAGGACGCCCAATCGCGTCCGCAACGGCATGCAACTTCGTGTTCATACCACCTTTTGTCCGCCCGATCAGACGTCAACGCCCCCCTTTTTTAACCGTAGGCTGAAGCCGTGCGGTGTGCTTTGAGGTAGGTGGCGTCGAGTGAGATTGTTTTGTTGTCAGGAGCCTCGGCAGCCAATCCCGTCATTATCCTGGCGAACACCCCCATGTCGCTCCACCGCTTCCATCGATTGTAGAGGGTTTTTGGCGGCCCATACTCAGCGGGCGCATCACTCCATCTTAACCCATTGCGGTTAATGAATATAATGCCACTCAATACGCGACGATCATCCACTCGTGGCTTACCTTGGCTCTTCGGAAAATACGGCCGAAGCCGCGCCATTTGCTGGTCGCTCAGCCAAAATAGATTGCTCATCAGACCCCCTTAAGTTCGGGAGCTTGAATCACGCAGCCAAAACAGCCTCAAGTGGATTAATGGGTCTGGAGCCTAGGCCGCCATTGGTTCCAAAAACCCTGACGACGGACACTTGAAATCCGTTTCAACATTCCCATTGCTTCCCCTCCCTAAAAGCAACATCTGGAGGAGTAATTACATTCCAATCTTTGAATGTGGCTTTGATTTACATCAATCAGTTTAATAGCACGGGATCTGACGATCGACCGCTTTGGGCTCTGAGCAGTCCTTCGCTGCGCTCTGCTTGAACGACCGCTATGCGGACGAAACTGCCGTCCGCATGTCGGTCCCTCGGAAGCCGCCGCTTCTTTGAGGCCAAGGGAAGTTTCCATTCGTCAGGTAAGAACCGACCAAAGCACGTGAGCGGCCATATAGATAACTATCAATGAGCCGATGGTGTAAAATGTCGCTCGGACTTCATGCGATAGCTGCGACGCATATGCCCCGAAGTGAGCAAGCCGGGCCAGAAGGAAACCATACATCAACACCTGTGCAAGCAAGAGGTTCGGGTTAACGACTACAAAGAGCAATCCGGCGATCAGAAACCCGGGAATATTCTCGAGGTCATTTCTGTGCATCCGACGGGAACGATCAACATACTCATTGACTTCCAGTTGGGCTTTATCTGGAGCCCGGTTGATAAGCCCCGGCCTCAGGTCTTCGGGACTGGCCCAGCCCGAATTGGCTCTCAGCATCCGGTACACCGTCATCCAACCTTGAAGCATGAGCTTCAGTACGGCTAATGCCGCCGCAGTGACATAAACCTCAAATACCGGGTTTTCCAAACTTAGCAAATCCATGGTGTTATCGCCTTTCGATGCTTGCTTACCGTTGGTAAGTAAATTAAACTTACCATTGGTAAGCGATCAAGGAAAAACTGATGAGCGACCTTAGAACCGACGCGAAGATACTTAGTGTGTCGCAGGAGTTACTCGCGTCTGACGGCTTGGGCGCCGTCTCTTTCGACGCAATTGCACGTGAGTTGGGCCTTTCGAAGCAGGCGGTGCTTTATTGGTTTCCCTCTAAGGGCGATTTGCTTGCAGCCATGTTTGTCGACTGGCTGGGCGCAGAAGCCCATGAGGCAGAAAGGTCCTTAGAGTCGGCCGATACAGCCAATGAAGCCGTTGAGCTCTTTGTGCGCGCAATAACGAGGTTTCACATGGGTGATCTTGATCGTTTTCGGATGATGTATCTTGCACCGCAGATGCTAAAAACAGGAGTTCAAGAGGCAAAGAATACGGATGCTCTTGAACGCATCCACTCAACGACATCGCGAATGTATGGCGCCTTTGCAGCGCACCTTGGTGGACCGTTGGAACAATCACGCCAATCTGCATTTGCGATTCATTCGGCTGCTTTGGGGTTGATAATGATGTTTGGATTATCTGAGGGCATTGGTGACCCGTTAAAGCACTCCGAAGATGATCTCGTGACTGCACTGATTGCTAAACTGTCCAATTAGGCAACGAAAAGGTCGATGCTAATGGAAAATACGATCGAGTTGTCTTTCGCTAAAAGTGAGCAGGACTTGGAAACGGTAAGAGGTTTGATGCGAGAGTATCTTGTCTGGCACGGGACCCGCTATTCTGATTATCACGAGCTTCTAGAACGGTACTTCGACTATGAGGGCTACCAATTGGAAATGGATTGTCTTCCCGGGGAATATGACTCACCTAAAGGCTGCCTCCTTCTGGCCAGGCGTGGCGACGATGTAGACGGCTGCGTCGCGTTGCGTGACTTGGGGGCCGGTATTGCCGAAATGAAGCGAATGTTCGTCCGTTCGCGAGCGCAGGGATTAGGAATTGGAAAACGCCTTGCAAAAAGCGTGATTCAAATCGCAAGCGCTCTTGGTTACAAAACAATGCGTCTCGATACTGGGCCTTTACAAACCGAGGCCGTCAACATGTACCAGAAACTTGGGTTCAAATTCATCGAACCCTACTATGATCTTCCGCCCGCACTGGGAGAAATGCTCGTGTTCATGGAGTGTGACTTGATAGAAAGTAAACTCTGACTTCTTTGGGCTCAGAGCAGCCATTCGCTGCGAGGTGTATGAGCGCCAGCTTTGAGCGTTTGCAGTCATTCGGTTTCTTTGGTCGACTGTCCGAGTTGCGGGACGAAGCCGCCATTCGGGACAACTATCCAAAGGGCTGCTTTTTGGGGCAATGTAACCCGAGACCTCAAAATCTCGTGCGCTGTATCCGCCACCAATTTGTAGTCTGTTGCGGTTCAGTTGGAGAACAAACGGTTAGTTTGCTCGACGCGAGCCTGTTGCTACATCAAACAGGTGTGATTTGCTAAGTTGGATCCAAAACCGCACGACAGTGCTTGTCATGTTCAATACATGAACACCTTGCAAATTGACGATGTAACTCTCGTTTGTGTCGGCTAGCGTTTGTGTCGGCTAGCCCAAAATGAAGCGGCGTATTAGTGCCGTACGGTTCGGGAATCCCAGCGTTCAATGCCGTAGCTTGGTCAGCCACCATGGTCGCTTCGACCTGCACACGGGTCAGATAAAGCGTCGCAATACCCGATCTCCCCCAAGTGTCATTTATCTTCCCAAAGCGGAAAAACTCGCTACGTTGAACTTGTTGGGTCAGGATCACGAAAAATGTGACGTTCCGACACTTCCGGTCCGGCCAAAGGTGGCGACTGGAAACTAAATGCGGGCGTTGAGCCCGGCCAAGGGAGGATTACCATGAAGAAATTAAGCACTATTGCCGTGACGTCTATCGTCGCGCTGACAGCAGGCGTGTCTGCCGCGCAGGCCGACAAATTGACGCTGTATTGCTCGGCGCAAGAAGACTGGTGCCAGCTGATGGCGCGAAGCTTTGAAGACGCCACAGGCATTGACGTGAACATGACCCGCAAATCGTCAGGCGAGACCTTCGCGCAGATCAAAGCCGAGTCTGCCAACCCAAAAGGGGACGTTTGGTGGGGTGGTACGGGCGATCCGCATTTGCAAGCTGCCGAAGAGAACCTGACAATGGCCTACGTGTCGCCGATGCGAGACCAGTTGCATGACTGGGCGATCAGTCAGGCGACATCCGCCGGTGACAAAACAATCGGGATTTATTCTGGCGCGCTTGGCTATGGGTACAACACGGACCTTTTGGCTGCCAACAACCTGCCCGAGCCATCATGCTGGAAGGACCTTTTGAAGCCTGAGTACAAAGGCCACGTTCAAATGGCGAACCCCAATTCATCGGGAACGGCCTATACGACGCTGGCTTCTATGGTGCAGCTGTTTGGTGAAGACGAAGGCTTTGAGTTTATGAAAGGCCTTCATGCCAACATCAACCAATACACCAAGTCCGGCTCTGCCCCGATCAAAGCGGCGGGTCGTGGTGAAAACACCATAGGTATTGTGTTCATGCACGATGCGGTGAAGCAGGCTGTTTCGGGTTTCCCTGTGAAGGTCGTCGCACCTTGTGAGGGCACTGGATATGAAATCGGTTCGATGTCGATCATTGAAGGCGCGCGAAATGAGGACGAAGCCAAGAAGTTCTATGACTGGGCTTTGTCCACGGACGCTCAAAACCTTGCGCTGGAAGTGAACGCGTTCCAGGTGCCGTCGAACACTGGCGCCGAGACGTCTCCGTCTGCGCCGGACATGTCGACGATTACTTTGATCGACTATGACTTTAAGACCTATGGCTCGTCTGCCGAGCGCAAGCGTCTGCTGCAGAAATGGGACGAAGACGTCTCGACGTTGCCGCAGTAAAACTTGCGAAACGTTTCAACTGAAACGACCGCCCATCCGGCCTTGATCTTTTGGATCGTCGCCGGGTGGGTCGGGTTCTGTATTTTGCCTTGGTACGGGGTCGAAGATGGATTCTTTGCGTTTGAATGGTTGGTTGATGGTTATCCCTTTGATGAGGATTACGCGCCTGCGGCGTTTTTGATTGGACAGGGCGAAAAGCTCTGGCTGGCGCCGCTTATACTGCCGTTGATCACGTCGCTTTTTGCGCTTCGCCGCAAGAAGAGCGATCCGCTTTATGCAAAGATACTGATTGGGTCCGGGGCCATTGGCTTTGGTTGGCTGATTGCTCAAGGCTTTGGCATCGGCATCAGGGGGTTCAACTTCGAATGGCTGACGGCGCTGTTTGGAGACCTTGGCGACCGCCAGTTCGGTATGGGATACGGCGCGCTTTTGCTCGCCTCGGCGTACCTTTTCCTGTTCACCCAAGGCATCGCTGCACGGGGTGCGATTAACGGAGATGTCTTTGTTGTCAGCGCGATTGGTGGCGTGATCGTTATCGTCACGGTTTTCGTGTTCTTCCCGATCGCAAAGATGCTTTTGGCCGCTTTCATCACCGAGGAAGGTGGCTACTCTGCTTCGGTCTTTGCGTCCAAGTTTTTTGATGACCGTCTTTGGGGCCTCGGCTGCTTGTCTGGGGGGCGTTGTGGGGCTGCTTGGAACTCGCTTTTCCTCGCCATCACGGTTGGCATCCTGACCACTGTTCTGGGGTTGGTGTTCGCTCTTGTGGTGACGCGCTCGGGCTTCCGCTACAAACGGGCACTGCGCGCGTTGACGGTTTTGCCGATCATCACGCCGCCCTTTGTTATTGGCCTTGCCCTGATCCTGCTGTTCGGCCTGTCCGGGACTGTCACGCAGTTCTTTGCCGATCTGTTTGGTGTACAGCCGACGCGCTGGCTGTATGGCATGCCCGGCGTGCTTATTGCACAAACGCTCGCCTTTACGCCCATTGCGTTCCTTGTCCTTATCGGCGTTGTCGAAGGGGTGTCTCCGTCGATGGAGGAGGCCGCGCAGACGCTGCGTGCGAACCGTTGGCAAACGTTTCGTACAGTTTCGCTGCCGTTGATGCGGCCGGGGCTGGCAAATGCCTTTTTGCTTGGCTTCATTGAGAGCATGGCGGATTTCGGCAATCCGCTGGTTCTGGGCGGCAATTTTGATGTTCTGTCGACCGAGATATTCTTTGCAATTGTAGGCGCTCAGTACGATCAGGGCCGCGCCGCTGTCCTTGCGATGGTGCTTTTGTTTTTCACACTCTCCGCGTTCTACGCGCAGCGTATGTGGCTTGGCAAAAAGAGCTATACAACCGTTTCCGGCAAGGGCGATGCTGGTGTCCATCCGCTGATGCCAAACGGCCTTGCTGTCCCGGTTTTTGTTGCAGCAGGCGTCTGGGGTCTGTTTACGGTCGTTGTGTACGGCATGATCCTTTACGGCAGCGTGGTCGAACTTTGGGGCGTCAACAACACGCTCACCTTCAAACACTATGTCACCGCGTTCTCTGTGCGCTTCGAAGAGACTGGCATCCGCTGGACAGGCGCGGCATGGGATAGTTTCTGGACGACGATCTATATCGCGGCCGCCGCTGCGCCGTTGACGGCCGCCGTTGGTCTCATCACGGCATATCTGCTGACACGGCAGTCTTTCGCAGGCAAAAACGCGTTCGAGTTTGGCACGATGCTGAGCTTTGCGATCCCGGGAACAGTTATCGGGGTCAGTTACATTCTGGCCTTTAACGTGCCGCCGATTGAGATCACCGGTACGGGCATCATACTTATTGTAAGCTTCATCTTTCGGAACATGCCCGTTGGGGTCCGCGCGGGTATCGCTTCGATGAGCCAGCTCGACAAATCGCTGGACGAAAGTTCTCTCACGCTTGGTGCGAATTCTTGGCAAACTTTCCGGCGGGTGATCTTGCCGCTCTTGAAACCCGCAATTCTGGCAGCACTGGTTTACAGTTTTGTGCGCGCCATGACTGCGATTTCTGCCGTGATCTTTTTGGTCTCAGCAGAGTACGACATGGCGACGAGCTATATTATCGGTCGTGTCGAGAACAATGATTACGGCCTCGCGATCGCCTATTCCACAACGCTGATCTTTGTCATGCTTGCTGCGGTCGGCCTGCTACAGGTGTTGGTCGGGCGGACGAAAATCGGACGCCGCACGCAATTTGGGGCAAAGGAACAAACATGAGCGAAACACTTATTGCCAGTAAAGCCGCCCCGGTTCGTTTCGAGAACGTGACCAAAAGCTTTGGACGCGACGTTGTCGCTGTGGACAACAT
The DNA here is from genome assembly GCF_039945315.1 of Tateyamaria sp. Lineage (GTDB taxonomy): Bacteria > Pseudomonadota > Alphaproteobacteria > Rhodobacterales > Rhodobacteraceae > Tateyamaria. Next base: position 41,596 of record NZ_JBDUXB010000010.1, read on the forward strand.
CGATCTGCATGTGGAGGCGGGCAAGCTTGTGACCTTGCTTGGGCCTTCGGGCTGCGGGAAAACGACGACGTTGCGTATGATTGCAGGTCTGGAAATGGCAACGTCCGGGCGCATTCTGATCGGCGACCGGGATGTTACAACGTTGCCCGCGACAGATCGCGATGTGTCGATGGTATTCCAGTCCTATGCGCTGTTTCCTCATATGAGCGTGCTGGAAAATGTGTCTTATGGCCTGACTTTTTCTGGATACTCGAAATCGGAAACGCGCGACCGCGCGCTGGCCGGACTGGAGCTTGTTGGGCTGAAGGGGTTCGACACGCGCTTGCCCAGTGAGCTTTCGGGTGGTCAGCAACAAAGGGTCGCCGTCGCGCGTGCCTTGGTGTTGGAGCCACAGGTTCTGTTGTTTGACGAGCCGCTGTCCAACCTTGATGCGAAACTGCGCCGTCAGGTGCGCGAAGATATCCGTGCCATTCAACAAGACCTTGGCCTCACGGTTGTCTATGTCACCCACGATCAGGAAGAAGCGTTGGCCGTCTCTGATGAAATCGTGGTTATGCGCAACGCCTCCATCGCTCAGATTGGCACGCCGCGCAGCCTGTACGATGCGCCTGTGGACCGCTTTGTTGCCGATTTTATCGGAGAAGCGAACATCCTGCCCTGTACCATCGAGAGCGTAGATGGCGATTTGGCGGCGATTTCCATTGAGGGCTACACTCATGTGCTCCCCGCCCGTGGGCTAGCCGTAGGCGCCGCCAAGCTTGCTGTTCGCCCGTCCAGATTGGTGATTGGTGCGCAAGATGGTTTCAAGGCGACCGTCGCCAAGGCGACCTATGTCGGTGTGCGGATGGAATACACACTTGAGGCCAGTTTCGGTTCCATGTTCGCTGTCCATGAAGACGTGGACACGCCGCTGGAAGTTGGCACTGACGTGACCGTTGGGTTTTCTCAAAAAGGGCCGGTATTGCTGCCGGAGGCTTAATCAGTTTGCCCGAAAGCGGTCTTGGAGAGCTCAAGTAGCCGATCAAATACGGCTGGCGTTCCCACAACGACACGTCCGCCATCGCGTATCATGTCGTCCGCGTTCTGCACCTCTACGCAGCCTCCGGCCTCGGCAACAATGAGCTGACCCGCAACGCAATCCCAAGCGTTCATGTGCTCTTCGGAGTACCCCAAAAGGCGCCCCGCTGCGACATAAGCCAGGGAAAGAGCCCCCGACGCGTTCCGATAGAACATTGACCCTTCATCAACCAAAGCCGCAACGAGGCGAACAATCCCTTGGTCATCCACTCGGTTGGAATATCCGATGCCAACTGTGCCTTCGGAAATCTGCCGTGAGTCTTCAAGTTTCAGCGGCGCCCCATTCAGCTTTGCGCCTTCGCCTTTTACAGCGACAAACGTTTCGTCGTTTGCCGGATCGTGGATGACGCCGCATTCGGTTTCAGCGCCGCGAACGCCCGCAACGACAACCGTCCATGCCGGAATTCCGTTGATGAAGTTCGTGGTGCCATCGATCGGATCAATGACCCAAGTGAACCCGGAGGTGCCTGGGGTCGGAGCGTGCTCTTCGCCGACAATGGCGTCTTCAGGAAAAGCCTTGGCCAACAGATCGCGCGTCAGCAACTCGACATTGCGATCTGCCTGCGAGACAAAGTCCTGATGTCCTTTGTGGTCGATCACAAGCGTGTCTTGTTCGCGGAAATATTTGAGAGCTAAACGCCCGGCTTGTTTGCAGATATCCTTTAGGACTTCAATTCTTTCTGGCATGCGTTCTACTTTCGCAGGGGAAGACTGGATCTGCTCGGGCTACCATTGTTGCTGCCGCAAACCCAACATTCATTTTTTATGCTCCCCTTAAGCGGTACTTGAATGTGGCACGGGCAGACACTTCAGTAATAAGTATGCGCCTCAGGCGATTGTATTTTCCAATTGTTAAAGGAAAAGATTTCGCGATTGAGGTCCATCAATGCAGGCTTTGATTGGGATCGGGGTTTAAAGCGCACTAAGGCGATGCGGTGTTGATTTTGCAGTCGCAATCCTTCGTTCGTGGCAGCAGAATTTCAATTCTTTTCTTGGCTCAAAGCTGTCATTGGTGCAGGCTTGCACCGGCTTCTGTTTTGGGCTTGAAGCGGTCACATGAGTCATTTGGTCAGATGACTGCATAGTAGCGGATAGCGGACATCGCGTTTTGCAAACCTTAAATTTTGACCACGCAAGAATTTGGTTATCCACGCGGTCTCGGGTTTTTACGACCAATTGTTTGACCCGCCCTGCGGCCTTTTAGAGTCGGTGAAAGTTCATAATGCCGAACGTCCTCCACGCAGTGTTGCTGTGCCTTGGTGTGGAGCAAAATGTGGGGCATGAGCTAAGGGGTCTATAAATAGTTTATATTTATCAAAGCGTTATATGCAAATTGACCATAAGCGTGCACGAATCGCCGACTTCGCGTTGGGGTGTGTAAAATAATACATATAAGTCAATGACTTACACGCTCGTGGTGTCGATGTAACATCATAACCGTGCAAGGCAGGAAGCATAAGCATGCAAACGTGGGTCAAGCTGTTGTAGGGGTGCGCATAAAGCAGCACGGAACCCATAAGTCTGCACGCTTCTTTTCAGCCAATGAGAATGGGGTCGCAACCTATAAACAGGCGTTAATCTTAACGGCAGCTTTTTCCAGCATCAGACGTTCGCTGCGCCAATTCCCAACGTCTCAGTTGCGGACGGAGCTGCTATTCGAATTTGGTGGAACAGTGTCTGCTATCGCAAGGCAAGCTGAGTCTCTCACTGATGTTCCATCGATATGTGCCTCATTGCGGCTAACATAATAGCGGTCACGCAAACTATCGCCACAACAGGCTGTGACCTCCTTGTTAAAACACCCTATTGAAAAGGCATCTGCATGTATAATTCGTCACACTGGTTCGCTATATTCAATCAAGTGTGGATGCGCGTTGCAAAAGTTCCAAAAGACTCTCATTCAAAAACAAAAATGTTAGCCAGTCGTCAATGGGCGCATGGGAGAAAGAAAAAATATGCTTGGCACTACCTTCTGCCGTAAACGCTCCCTTAATCCCTTGGAGGTCTTCTCGCAGCAGTTCATTCTGTCGCGCGATGCAGACCATACCATAGACGGATTTGAGAGATGGAGGCTTTCGGACTGGCATTTTTCTGCTGGTAACGGATTGCGGGTCGCGACCCACTTTCATGATCGGCTGGCATTGAACATTGCGGTGCTGGGGATTGCCGTTGACAAAAACGACATCGTTCTTGATTCAACAACACTCGCCGCAGCGACTGCAAAAATGAAAGACTATGGCGAGGTTGCGAAATATCTGTCTGAGTGTGCCGGGCGGTACGCCTTTGTTCTGATAGACACGCAAAATGCACGTATTTATGGCGATCCGGGAAATACGCTTGGTTTTGTTTTTGACATTGACACGGGCACAGTCGGTTCCACACTCCATTTGACAATAAATAGACGCATTATCGCGAATGATGACTACCCGCTGGCCTATCCAGCTGCGATCAACGCGGGGCCGCGGTTCGCGTTCGGGCATACCGCCGACGCACGGGTAAAGCGCCCACTGGGAAACCACTATCTCGACCTACACTCGCTCGAAACGCACCGGTTTTGGCCTACCGAAAGTACTGTTCTCGAAGTTTCCGAGGACGACACCGCCGCCGAAGAGGCAGCTGTCGAGACGTTCTTTGAACGACATCAGTCGGTGATTGCGACTTTGGCCAAGTCATTCACACCAACGATCCTGCCGCTCAGTGGTGGACGCGAGACAAGGCTATTGCTGGCCGCTGCGCTCGAAAATCGGGATGACGTGGACTTCATGTTTTCCCATGTAACCAATTGGGCCACATCATTAGACGTGGCAGTCGCGCGTCTCATGGCGTCGGCAGTCGGGCGGGACATGACTACGATCAATGGCAAGGATGCCGTTCAAGAGTTAGCCGATGCAGGAGGTATTATGCAGATGCGTGAAGCTGCTAAGTTCTCTCGCGGCTTCCGTCCACGTGCTGCTCCAATTGCGGATAGTACGCTTGCCGTAACTCAAATGGTGCCCGAGGGTGGAATTCTATTGCGTGGGTACACAACTGACCTTTTGAAAGCCGTACTCTGGGAGCGGGGTATAAATCGATATGGCAATGGAGAACCGCACGACCGCCGCCATGGGTTGAAAATGTTGTTTCTAACAGGAAACGACCGAAGTAAGGGGCTTCAGAAGTATGGCCAATATTCGGAAGAACCATGGTTTCTGAATGCTTATGGCGAGTGGATGGAAACACTTCCCGTATCTGCACGCGGGCGCATCTATGATTTTCAGTTCATGGAACAATTTCAGGCGCACGGCCACGGCGAGTCACTCTATTCAAACACGCGCAACTTTTACATGGGTCCTGGGAACGATAGGGCCATTTACGCTGCGGCTGTGTCTTTACCACCCGTTCGTAGGCGCAAGTTGGTGTATCATGCGCGTATCTTAAAACGCTATGCTACTGCATTGTCCGAGATACCTTACAACAATGACATCAAACTGCTGTCGGAACAGGAACGCGACGATGCGGGCCTTGAGTTTCCCACAAACTTCAAGTGAATTTCTGACGAATTTTTGTTTAGGACTGCAGAATGCTTCCTCTCGCCATCATCTTTCATTTTCAAAGTTCATCGACAATAAAAGCACGACAATTTCGGCACGCCTATCTGAAAGCGGCCATTCGTTCAGATCGCAGCATCAGGCAAAAATGGGCTCAGAGCAGTCATACGCTGCAATCAGCGTTAACGGCGGCTTTGCGGACGAACCAGACTTCAGAAAATGATGCTCTGACATATCCATATTTGCATGTTAAGTTGCGTGGAAAATTGCGTTTTTCACGGGATATGAGCACTGATGGGACAGAGCAGCAACGCGCAAACAAAGCTGATACATAAAGGTTGAATGCACATGGACTATTATGAGCTAACCAAAGCCTTTGGCGCGTTCTTTGCGATAATGAACCCCTTCGTAAATCTACCGATCTTTCTTGCATTGACGACGGGGTTTACCGTGGCTCAGCAGAGAATGCTTGCCATGAAGATCACTTTGTTCTCTGCCATTATGTGCGCAGTGATCCTGTTTGCCGGGCAAAAAATCATCGGCTTTTTTGGCATCACTGTTGATCAGTTCCGGATCGCCGGTGGCGCGGTTCTGGCACATATCGCATGGTCGATGTTGAACGGGAAAGAAGTCACCTCGCATCACGGGACGGATAAAGAGCAGACCCATATGTCCGACTTGTCCGCGCTGGCCTTCTATCCGATTACCTTCCCTATGATTGTCGGCCCCGGAACGATAGCGACTTTGATAATCTATGCAGGTCATGCAAAAGATCTTGAAAGCTTGATCGCGATTGGGGTCGTGGTCAGTATGTTACTCGTACTGTTGTTTGTTGTCCTATTTTTTGCGTCATTCTTTGGCAAGGTTCTAACCAGCACGATGCGCGTTATCATGACGCGTCTGATGGGCATGATTTTGCTGGCGATTGCAGTGGAAATGATCGTGGCGGGTGTCAAGGTGGTATTGCCTGGTCTTGCTTAAGGAGTAACCGATGAGGTTTGCGCCACTCACTGATCAAATGGAGCCACGCGTTCTTGCTATGGGTGTCGATCCAGCAGAGTCGGGATGCAAGCGCGGACACTTTGCAAAAGTGATTGAAACGCGGATGTCTTTGTCGGGCAACCTGCGCGCTCATCCAGTTCGCTCTGCGTCCGAAGCTCTGGAAGGTTCAAGTGTTTACGTCTCGGGAGGGGAGACCCGAAACCACTTGAACCTTCGCAATGAAAGCCGCTGTCGTCAGACTGAAAACACATGGCGCGCCATACTTACTCGTTACTATTTACACATCAGGCCACACACACACGCGGCTTACTCTCTACGTTACCGAGACACCAAACACTGTCTCGATGATTAACGAATACTTGGCCGGGTCACTTTGGAACAACTCATCAAAATTTCACTTAAGTGCGTATGATTTCATACTATGGTTGGATGATTTGTTTACCATCAGTTTGAGGCGCCTCTAGGTTGCGTATAACATTGAAAATAAAATATAAAACTGAGTGTCCATGAGAGCCGATGTTCCGTGCCGCAATCTGGTCACAGAGCGGTCAAAACAATGACATAAAATGACCTTGGACTTGTCATGTTTCACAAAAAGGACTTTCGAGTGCTTTGGGCTCAGAGCAGCCATTCGCTGCAAGTTGCCCTACTGTCTGCTTCGCGGACAGACCAGCCGACAAGAAGCCACATTCACGAAACAAGGTGATTTGCTTTTAGCTTGCTCCGCGAGCGGCCTCTGGATGTTCCGCCAAAAAGCCTCGCAGCACGGCAAACAATTTGCGCGCATGGGGAAGATTGTCGTCGTGCAGGGCGACGCGGATATCGTCACAAATCATCCGCTGCACCTTTTGTTGCCCATGGTGCATTTGCATCATGTAATCGCCCATTAAGGCAGCGTCGAATGCAGAGATGTGTTCGTGTTCCGCCAGCGCGTCGATTTCATCGCGCGTTAAGGCAGACATGTCCTCAACGTCTTCCACTGTGATCATTGCTATTTCTCCTCGTAAACGTGCAACATTGTATCAAGCCAAGGTGAGTGGAGCCTTGATATCGCTCAAGCCAACCAAACGCCCGCATTCGGGTGCGGAGCCGAAATTTGGCGGCGTGGCAGGTATCTCTCTATGGAGCCAGCAGAGTGAATGCCTTAACTTGCTCAAAGATCTGAACGGCAATGCAAACTTTCTCATCACTCGGATACATTCAAAGTGACAATATACCTCATTCGACACGCTCAATCGGCCTTCAATGCAGTTTATGATCCAAGCAAACCGGATCCGATGATTTTCGATGCACCGATCACAAAGCTTGGAGAGGCTCAGGCTCAGAAGGCACGTGCCGAAATCCATCAGCTTGAGCTTGCAAACGTCATCGTTTCGCCGTTCACCAGAACACTGCAAACTGCCCATTTGATTTTTGGAAACACACGGCCGTTTCAAATCAATGCTACCGTGCGAGAGCAGCTCAGTAACAGTTGCGATGTCGGGCGTCCGCCACATGAACTTGCAAAAGATTACCCGCATCTTGATTTTGACCATCTGGATGATTGCTGGTGGCATGACGGCGAAAAAGACCACAGAGGCATATCCGTTGAACCTCACGATACCTTGCAGGAAAGAGCCGACGGATTTGCCGCCTTCCTCAAGCGCGAGCGTATTCACTCAACGGCAATTGTGACTCATGGCAACTTCATCCGCGCGCTGACCGGAATCCAACCTCAAAACTGCGAAGTGGTAAAATTTGACCCTCGCTAGGGGCCGGGTCATTGGTGTGGAACGACAGTTTACGGCAAGCGCAAGTTTTTCCGCAGCACGTAAGTCTGACGGTTTGAATGCTTAACGCCCGATTAATGCCTGAGGAAGTCAATCTTCGTCGTCGGGTCATGTCGCGGGCAGGAACAACGCAAGGCCCTCCAGATTTCGCTGCGCCTTCAATGAATGGCCGCTGTAATAGCCGCTTTGCAGCGTAGCTTTCACGATGGCCTCAGTGGCTGACTTGCCGCACCAGCGAAATATACGATTCTACTCTGACGGCCTTGGGCTCTAAGAGGTCATTAGCTGCGTTGAACACGAGTGTCCGCTATTGGTCCCGATACGACCTCCAAGATAATGCCTCGGCCAAAGAAAAGCCCGCAGGTGATGTGGGATGTTCAGAGTTTGAGCGTGCTTGGTCGGGAAGACGTCATCGTTAAACATTTCGTTGCTCCACGCAAACACTCCCATCGACAGAACTTTTCTAACTTCAATAATCAGGTAGTTTTTGCCTGCTCCTATCCACCAGTAAATTGACTTGTGAGTTTTAAACCGCGGTGAGTTT
>NZ_JBDUXB010000011.1:0-28191 GCF_039945315.1 Tateyamaria sp.
TGCCAGACCGTCCGTCACGACCACGTCAGGACTGCCGTGCTTACGCATTGCTTTCTTTAAGAATTTCAACGCAGCCTTCTTATCACGTGCCTTCGTGACGAAGCTTTCCAGGATTTCGCCTTCATGATCGACAGCCCGCCAGAGATAGTGTTGTTCGCCGTTGATCTTCACGAACATCTCGTCCAGATGCCAGCGCCAGCGACTGGATTTCATACCTTCGATCCGGCGTTTACGGATCTCGGAAGCTAACATCGGCCCGAACCGATGCCACCAATATCTGACGGCTTCATGGCTGACATCAATGCCCCGTTCATGGAGCAAATCTTCAACATTGCGAAGGGACAGAGGGAAACGGACGTACATCATAACCGCCAGTCGGATAATCTCACGGCTCGTTTTGAAATAGCGAAACGGATCAAGATTGGTCATCCGGCGAGGTTACAAACCCGCCCTGCCCGCCTCAACCCGGTTTCCTCTGACAGTGCCGACCGCGGGAAACGGACGTACAGCATTACCGCCAGGCGGATGATCTCGGGGCTGGTTTTTGAAGTACTTGAATGAAGCGGGTTTGGTCATGTCCAAAGGCTGGGCACCCACCCTGACCTGCTCAAGCAAAGTTCTTCTGACAAGACCCTTGAATGGGTCAGATTTGGTCATGTTTCCAGGCTACGAAACCGCCCTACCCGTCTCAAGCTATTTTGATCTGACAGTGCCTCTTTTGGCACTTCGCGACGCGACAGAACGTTGTCGCTACCCAGATGGAACTTAAGGAAATGCCGGCATCAAAAGACGCCGGCATCATAATGTTTAGATATTTCCTTCACCCATTTCGCGGGCGATGTGGTCAGCCTGTCGGATAGCGAGTGCAACGATAGTCAAAGTCGGATTTTCTGCAGCACCTGTGGTGAACTGCGAGCCGTCTGAAATGAAGAGGTTTTCGATGTCATGGGTTTGGCCCCATTTGTTTACTACTCCATCTTCTGGCTTTTCTGACATACGGTTGGTGCCCAGATTATGAGTCGACGGATATGGTGGCGTTGGGAAGGTACGCGTTGCCCCAACAGCATCGTAAACCGCCTGGCCTTGTTTGTAGGCATGGTTGCGCATAGCGGCATCGTTGGGATGATCATCAAAATGCACGTTTACAACTGGCAACCCATGTTGATCTTTGACCTCTGTGTTGAGCGTCACCCGGTTGTCCGCTTGCGGCATGTCCTCACCCACAATCCACATACCCGCCATGTTTTCGTATTGATCCAGGGCTGATGTGAACTCACGCCCCCATGCTCCGGGATCAAGGAAGGCCGCCATGAAGGGAAGGCCCAGCGCCAACGTTTCCAGTTCGTATCCGCCCACGAATCCACGCGATGGGTCGTGATTGGATTCGTCCTGAATGATGCCCGCCATAGTCGTACCGCGCCACATCTTCACCGGCTTGTCGAACACTGCATAGACTGAGCCTGTCATGTGCCTCATATAGTTGCGACCTACTTGATCCGAGGAGTTTGCAAGCCCGTTCGGGAACATATCAGAAGCCGAATTTAGCAACAGGCGCGGGCTTTCAAACGAGTTACCCGCAACACAGACAATCCGGGCCTTCTGCATCTGCAAATTGCCGTCTTTATCAAAGTACTCAACGCCGGTGACCTTGCCAGCTTCATTGTGCAGAATGCGCGCAACGTGGCTGTGTGAGCGGACCTCAAGATTGCCAGTCGCCTCGCCCTCGGGGATGTCAACATAGCCAGCCGACCATTTTGCGCCCCATTTGCAGCCTTGGAAACAGAACCCCGTTTGCTGACACATGAGACGATCACGGTTCTCATCCGAGTTGATCGCCATGCGGCCCGTGTGGACTTGTTCGTAGCCCAGCTTCTTGGCCCCGGCTTCGAATACTTTGTAGTTGTTGTTGCCTGGCAGGCCGGGACGATCGCCCGTGCGAGTCACACCCAGCTTATCTTCCGCTTTGGTGTACCATGGCTCCATCTCAGCAGCATCAATAGGCCAGTCCAACAGGGTTGCGCCATCGACGTCCCCATAGGTCGTCCGCGCCTTCCACTCATGATCCTGAAAGCGTAAGCTCGCGCCCGCCCAGTGTTGGGTGGTTCCACCAACAGATTTTACAATCCATGCGGGCAGACCAGAAAAGTCCTTGGCCACGCGCCAATCGCCGCTGGTTGTGCGCGGGTCCAGCCAGGCAAGCTGACCAAAGCTATCCCATTCGTCATTAACGAAATCTTCGGGTAGATGGCGGCCACCCGCCTCTAACGCCACAACACTCACGCCTTTCTGCGCAAGTTCATTTGCCAGAACGCCGCCGCCTGCGCCAGTGCCAATAACGACGACAACGCTGTCATCAGAAAGTTCAAATGGAGCTGTCATTTGGTATCTCCTCCTTACAGCCAGTTGATGTCGTCAAAACCACGATCGATGTAGCCACCGAATTCGAATGAGGCGCCCTCATAGCCAAAAATCGGCCATACCGCCTTTTGGTTATAAAGCCCGGTCACCAGACCCCCGCGGATTTTCTGAAAGAACGCATCGTCTTCCATACCACGCAAAATATCGACTCGGTCACGCTCCCAGCCAGCCGCGAGATAGTTGTCATGGCCCGCAGCTTGCGCAGCGGCATTTAGCTTGGCGATGCCGTCTTCGACCGCGTCCGCAGACTCTTCGCTGTCGTAGCCTTTAACTGCAATTACGTAGTACTCATCATCCACTTGATCATGTGGATAGATATCGCGGGCCATCTGCACCAGCGTCGCCATCGTCTCCGATTTTAGCGCTGTCGTCTCCATGGCCCAGGCCGCATTCGGCGCGGCCAAAAAGCCCGCTCCGACAACAAAGGACGTCCCCGCTGCTGTCGCACGCGACAACAATTGGCGACGAGTCAGCCCCTTTTGGTTATTCGTGTTAGACATCACTATTTCCTCCCTTTGATGTCATTTGAATCGACCGCCCCGTTCCAGCACCTCGATCTGGTAACCGTCTGGGTCAGCCACAAAGAAAAAACGCGCGACGATTTCTCCGGCGGGCGCGAATTCTACAAGTTTTCTGGGGTTCAGGCTTGCCGCCTCGAAACGGGCATGTTCGGCGTCAAGGTTATCCACTGAAACCGCCAGGTGGCCATAGCCATTGCCAAGGTCATATGGCTCAGTCGTACTTTTGTTGATCGTCAACTCCAGCTCAAACTCAGCCTCAGCATTGCTGAGATACACCAGAGTGAAATCTGGGAAATCCAGCCGGTCCGCCACCTTCAGTCCGAAAGCGGTGTCGTAGAATTGAACAGATCTCGCCTCATCGAAGACGCGGATCATAGAGTGGATTTGTTTCGCCACCATGTCCTCCTATTGTCCCTGAACTTGGGTTTCAGGTTACAGAAGCACTGGCAGTGGCTGGGTAGTATGTCTCTACTACCTTACTAGTTTTTTCATTTGGCAGATTGAACCTTACTCGGCGGCGATGGTGGCTGAGTCGTCTTGTTGAGAAATTTCCATGAATTTCAAACAGGCACATCTCAGAAGAGAGGTAAAATTAGCGGGTTCGCCGCGCCGCTCCAGAACTTCTGCGTGGAGAGTGGAGATGAAGAAGGGGGTCGTCACACCGTCTCGCAGGGCGATATCATCCAAAGTTGCCCAGAACGCATTCTCGAGTCGGATCGAAGTGCTTTGCCCATTCAGACGCAGACGTCGGGTCGTGCTAGTGTACCGTTCGGGATCTTGCCCTGCAAAGACCTCACACATACTGTTCCCCCCAAAGTATCCACATAGGATGGGTTGTATTCATTATACTAAATACGCCTTGGAGTCTAGAATATCCGAAATACTGACAGTCATCTGCTACCCAAGGTTCATATGCACCATTAATCGCAATGACGATAGTTGCTACGCACACACTTGTTGGCTCGACGACCAGCATCGACCACTTGCTCCTTGGACATCACCTTCAGCAACCATTCGCGTCTTTTGCTGACATTTCCTGATCCGTTTGCTGAAATTATTTCATACCACATCAATGCCGATGTGAAGTCGGGTCGAGAAACTGCACCGTCCATGTAGATCAAAGCCAATTGCCCTTGTGAGTAAACATGGCCCTGTTTTGCTGCGAGAAAATACCATCGTTTAGCTTCTGCAGCATCCTGAGGAACGCCCTTCCCCAACTGAAAAAGTTTTGCGAGGTTCGCCTGCGCGTCTGCTAGTCCTTGTTCAGCAGCAAGAAAGTACCAGCGAGCAGCCTGCTCATTGCTTTCCGGAACTCCTTCGCCTTGTTCGTACATTGTTCCGAGCCGGTATTGCGATTTCGCATACCCTTGCCCTGCAGCGAGATTAAAAAACCTCACCGCTTCAGCATAGTTCCGCAAGCCGGCTTCCCCATCAAAATGCATGCATGCTATCCTGTGTTGGGCTCTTTTTTCACCCATCACTGCTAACAATTGCCATTCCTCGAAGGCTGCGACGTGATTTCCTGCATTGTAGGCTTCTAGCCCAGTTTCAAAATTTTGGGCGTGTGCACCAGAAGAAATCAACAAAATTGCTATCAGTCCCATAGGGAAAAGTCGTGTCATCTGTCCGCCTCCCAACACCTAACTGATTAACTAGGAGACAAATAGAGGCCGGCAAGGAGAAGGCGGAGGTAGCGGTGGAAAGTAACTAACCCGTTTCTGTCAGACAACCTTGAAGCGGTCCTTTTTGCAAACACATCAACCCTGAAGGCGGCTGAGCAACCAAAAATTAGGACGGGCCGCGATGCCTTTGCCAGCACTGCTGTGGTCGCCTGATATGACAACAAGGCAGTCGTAGACGCGCTCGAACAGCGTTTTTGGCAGGTCGAGATAGCGGCCTCGCAGACGCTGTAGAAGTGGTTGTTTGGGCATTATTAGAGTAAAATCGCCTAGGGCGGGCAGAGCGGTTTGCTGCCAGTACAGATGACTTAACGATTCGCTTTTGGCAATTCAAAACCAGAACTGAGATCATCCGCTTAGCAGTTATCATGTATGTCCAGTGGCCGCCATGGCAGCAGAACTTGAAACATCTCCTGCATGAGTCGAGCATCTATGTCAGTCACGAAACTATCCGGGATTGGTGGAACAAATTTCGTCCAATGTTCGCGGCAAAATTCGAAAAAACAGAGTCAGTCAATTGCGATGTTACTCAGACTGGTAGTGGTATCTGGAGCAGTTTTTTGTGAATAACTACGGCGAGACTCACTGAGTATGGCAGGCCGCAGACAAGTAAGGTGGGTTGTTGAGATTCTACGTGCCAAAACGTCGAGACCAGAACACTTCTTTGATATTATTCAGTAAATCAATGACACGATACAATCACCTACATATTTGCTACGGATAGCTGCACCATCTCGTCTGGTGTGTGGTCGGCTATACAAATGATTTCCTTACGACCAAGGTCTACGTATGAAAAAATCGAGAACATGCAATAGTTTCCGCCTGGCGGGGCTGCATATCCGAGGTGGAAGTTTTGTATAGAACACCAAACGCTATTCTTGTTTTTCTTGTGTTAACCTTACCCAATTATGGTTTTGGCGCTGACAAGTCAGTGGGCGAAGCACGGTACAACGAGTCTTGCGTTAACTGCCACGGGCAGGCTGGAAAAGGCGCAGCCAGTTACCCAAAGGTTTCTGGCAACGATGTTGAGTACACGATGGAAAAATTGAAAGCCTACAGAGAAGGCATCAAACAGGGACCAAACTCGTCCCTTATGATTATGATGGCAAAGCCATTGACCGATGAGGAAATCGTAAACTTGGCTGCGTATTTGGAAGACGCGACGTACGGAACAAAATAACGAAGTAGGGAGGAAGAAATGACGACGAAGATGAGAACGGTCCTTTTGGGAGCCATGGCCAGTGCCATGGTTTTTGGGCTGTCGCTTGCTGCTCAAGCAGACGGTCACGAAGGCATGGACGTGCCAAAAATCACCCCAACGGTTGTAATAGAAGGGCTCGAAAACCCTTGGGACATGGCCTTCCTGCCAGATGGCACCATGTTCTTCACCGAAAAGTGCAAAGGTCTTTCGGTTAGAACAACTGACGGGAACGTACATGCTTTGTACGGAATGAAAGACAGCACTGGCTATTCCGACAGTGGAGATGACCTTTTCTGCGAGGGGCAAGCTGGAATGCTTGGCGTGGTAGCAGATAGAGACTTTTCCGAAAACAGAACGATTGCTGTCTACTCGACGTCGAATAAGTACCATGGCGATGGCTGTAAGACCAACTTTGAAAAATGCGATGGTAACATCGTCATGACGTTCAAGGTTAGTGATGACCTAACGAGCGTGTCTGACCGGACCGACATCGTGACAGACATCCAGTATAAGCCGTTCGAGTCAGATCAACCCTTTGGCGGGCCTGGTGCTCACAACGGTGGTCGAATTCGCATTGGACCTGGTGGTTACCTCTGGGTTGCGGGTGGTGATCGCCACCGTGGGATTTGTCCTCAGGATGGAACACTTCTGTGTGGGAAAGTTCTGCGGGTTGACATGAACGGAAATGCACATCCAGACAACAATCCTCCCGAGGGCTTTGACAAGCGCATTTACACCTACGGGCACAGAAACGTTCAAGGCATCGATTTCCGGCCAAGCGATGGCAAAGCCTTTACGGCTGAGCATGGCCCTTGGCACAACGACGAGATCACCGCTCTCGTGAATGGCGGAAACGCTGGCTGGGACCCTGCCGAAAACACAGGTGGGCGTGGCGATTGTCCTGATAAGTACTGTGGATATGAGCCAAATCAGCTGGACGGGATGGATCCGGCAGTGCGCGCTGCATACACTCCAATGAGTGATACTCGGTTCGACGATTTGATGCCTCCTTCCTGGAACAATAATGGTTACTCACAGGGAACTGGCTCCGCCGCTTTCCTGAAAGGTAGCAATTGGGGTATCTACGAGGGTCATATGGCAGTTGGTATCATGGGTATCGGATTTGGTGATACACCACCCGGTTCACGGATCGACATGATTAGCCTGACACCGGATGGTCTGGGCATCAACGGTATCATACGGATGCCTCTTGGTTTTTCGCAGCGGTTCCGTGGATTGGTTATGGGTCCGGACAACGCTCTGTACGTAGCTACAGACGCCGGAGAAATTTACCAGGTCACAGCTGAAAGCATGCGATAAGTCTGCACACTTGAGATGAATTCTTAAGGGAGGTTCCCGCAATATCCAAGTATTGCGGGAATTTTTTTGTCCAGTGTAAAACGTTTCTCGCTCAAAGCACTGAGCATATAAGTTCACTGTCAATCACACACAATTTCAGCGAGGCGCGCGGACATTGAACCATCCTTGATCTGGCGGTTAGGTGTTTCATTTTTGTTAGTTTTCATGGCTGCTCGTTCCCAGTTCTTGTCCGTGAAAAATGTGCTCTGCAAAGTCTTCTCAGTTCGCTTGGAGCAGTCAATTTCCAGCAGGGTTAGAAGACTGGCCGCTCCCATTACGGACGTTTTGTACTGAACTCCACTCCAAACATGTCGCAAAGCATCAACCTTTTCCACGCGTGACGGATCAAAAAAATACACGTCGCCATTTCCTTTTTGGGCGTACATAATCCATTTGCGCTCCCCAGCACTCGCGGCTGCGGCGTAGTTCGTACCGACGCTCGATACCGCGGAAAGGAGCAAAAATGCCGCTAAATTAGTTCTTTTCATGAGAGATAGTCTTCGCCAATTTGCCATACTTCGCCAGAAAAATCTTTTGGTTTTCCGACGAAACCAGCGCACCCCGTTCCGGAAAATTAGATTTCGCTGCAACTAAATGCTTCTAGTTTAAGTCAAACGAAACCCCTACTGTAGTTGCGAATCACGCAATTCATTTAACCAATAAATTCATCAAAATTGGAGAACATCGGACTGCAAGGTACTGTGAAAGGGATCGACTAGGTGTTCAGTCCCGGCATCTGGTGGATAGGGTTTAAGGTGAATCGATCTGGCTCAGAAGTCCAGATTTTTCAGATGTATTCGTAAGGCGTGAGACCGCTGAGTGTTTTGAGGCGACGCGCGCAATTGTAGGCGTTGAGGAAATCTCTGAGGTGCGTGCGGAGTTGGTTGTGGCTGTCGTAGTGATAGCGTTTGACAGTCGCGTCCTTGATGGTTCGGTTCATGCGCTCGACCTGTCCGTTTGTCCAAGGATGGTTTGGCTTGGTCAGGCGATGCTCAACTCCATTTGCCTCGCAAATCATATCGAACCGCATTGGCCGTGAGTATGCAGTGTTCCGGTTGGGCGGTTGCTCACAGAACTGGATGCCGTTGTCCGTTAGGATTGTGTGGATCTCATAGGGCACGGCTTCCAGCACGGGAGTATCCAAAACTCTGTGTATGAGGTTTAGCCCATGCGAGTTTGACGGCTCATTTATTGAACCGTTCTGAGTATAGGATAGCGAACTGGTTTCGGGCAGCAACCCATTCTCTGACGCACCGACCAGCCTTCTCGAAGGTTCGGATCGCTAAATAGATCAGCTTTGTCGCGGCATCATCGGTTGGGAAGCTGCCACGTGTTTTGGTGGTTTTTCGGATTACGCGGTTCAAACTCTCAATCGCATTTGTCGTGTAGATGATTTTGCGCACTGCTGGTGGAAAGGCAAAGAACGGGATGACCTCCTGCCAGGCCCGCCGCCAGCTTGGGGCGATTGATGGATATTTCTGGCCCCATTCGGCCTCAAAATCCGCAAGCGCTTTCTCGGCCTCGACATCATCAGTGGCCTGATAAATGCGTTTTAGGTCCTTGGCGACGACCTTGCGATCTTTCCAGCCGCAGAAGTTCAGGGAATGGCGTACCAGATGTACGATACAGGTTTGCACGGTGGTGTCGGGAAAGGCCGCATTGATGGCATCTTGGAAGCCCTTTAGCCCGTCAACGACGGCGATGAGGATGTCTTCGACCCCGCGATTGCGCAGATTGTTCATCACTGAGAGCCAGAATTTGGCTCCTTCATTGGCGGCGATCCACAGGCCCAGAACCTCGCGTTCGCCCTCGGCATTGACGCCCAGGGCCACGTAAACCGCCTTGTTTTTGACCTGACGGCTTTCTGCGTCGCGGATTTTGACCCGGAGAGCGTCGAGGAAAACAATGGGGTACATCGGCTCCAGAGCGCGGTTCTGCCAGTCAGATACCTCCTCCAGAACGGCATCTGTGACGCGGCTGACAAGATCAGCAGACACTTTCAGCCCGTAAACCTCTTCTAGGTGGGAGCGGATGTCGCGGGTCGATAAACCCGCCGCATACAAACCAATGATTTTGTCATCCATCCCATCAATCCGGGTCTGGACCTTCTTGATCAGTACCGGCTCAAAACTGCCGTCACGGTCGCGGGGCACATCAATCGGCAGCGCACCATTATTGCCCTTCAGCGTCTTGCGCGACGTGCCATTGCGCCGGTTACTTTGCTGGTTCGTGGGTTGGGTGTCCGGCTCATAGCCCAAATTCTCAGTCAGTTCCGCGCCCAGCATCCTTTCCATCAAGCGAACCTTGAGCTCCTTCATCAAGCCCTGATCGCCCAGCAAATCGTCCGCATTCTCAACGCCGCTCAACAGCTCGTCTAAAACATCCCTGGAAATCGTCATTGTCGTCATGCTCCTTCACTTTGGAAGCATGGCCCAAATCACTCATACACAGAAGGTCGGACACTCTCTCCAGCACAGCCTCTAAGAACTCCCAAGCCGTTTTGCGATTTGCCTTGTCCACGAGTTGCGCGACAGCAAACTTGCTGGTTCGGTCAATGACCACAAAGAGATACAGCTTGCCTTCGTTCGTCCGAAGCTCGGCTATATCGATATGAAAATAGCCTATAGGATAGCGCTTGAACTTTTGCCGTTTGGGCTTGTCGCCCTCCATATCTGGCAATCGGGATACACCATGCCGTTGCAAACAGCGATGCAAGGCAGACCGCGTCAGATGTGGGATCGTTGGCTGCAAAGCATAAAGGCAATCATCCAGCGGCAGCAACGTATGACGCCGGAAAGCTACGACCATCGCTTCCTCATCCGTGCTCAGAACTATGGAACTCGGTTCAGTCGGACCGGTCTTGCGATCTTCCAAAGTTTCGCGCTTGCGCCATTTGGCAACCGTTTTGACATTGATCCCAAGTTCCCGGCTCAACGCCGCGTTCGTAGCTTGCGCTTCTCGGGACATTGCTGCGCAATACCCTGCCAGCCAATGGATCGCTGTATTGCAGCTCTGACGGCGTGCGTGGTCGTGGCGCTCCCATGACGTACTTGTCCCATAATACTTCCTTCCATTCCAAAGAACAGATCGCACCATCAAACCATGGGATCAAACACCTAGGCGAGTGGAAGGGCGTATATATTTTTCTGCGATAACCAATCATAGTATTTTTCATAGTTTTGAGAAATAAGCGTTTTGTGGCATACTGTTGAGACAAATTTGGGATGAGTAAGGAAACCAGCGCAACGTGCATGAAAGCTTCGAAATCATTGATGCCCGGTTTGTGCAAAATATTAACGGCAACGCAGTAAATTTTCTCCATAAAGCAACTGGTGCTGAAGTTCTTACTGTGCGCACGGACGATACTGAGTTGGTATTTGGCATCATGGTCGAGACCCTGCCTGATAGCTCCAACGGCATTGCACATGTGCTCGAACATCTCATCTTCCGAGGGTCAAAAAAGTACCCAACGACAAACCTATATACGGCCTTGCTACAGGGAACTCTGCTTACCGGCTTGAACGCGTCAACAACCGCTGACAGTACACTTTTCCATGTGTCGTCTGGTCACCCTGACGACCTTGCCAATCTGATCGATATCTTGCTGAACACCGTTTTCGACCCACTTCTCTTGGTCGACGATATCCTCGAGGAACGCGACATCGTGGTCAACGAGATGATAGGTCATCAGGCCGCTTCACAAACTCGGATACTTGAGGAACTCCGGCAAAGCCTGTTGCCACACACCGTCTATTCTTTGGACTACGGCGGTGCACCCGATATGATCGAGACGCTGACACCTCAACAGTTACGTGATTTTCATGCGGCAAACTATCGCTCAGATCGGACAAAGCTCTTTCTTTGGGGGGACATAGACGTCCACGCCTACCTTTCGCAGCTGGACGATCTGCTCAGGTTAGGCGGAACAAGTGATCATACCGGCATTCATTCTTCTAATTCACTACCTGAGTTCATAGACATCCCATGGTCTGTCAGTAGTGCAGTTGGCAGTGAACAGATGGTAGGACTGGGATGGGCTTTTGAATTAGAAAACTCCGACCTTTGGAGAGCACTGTCTATCGATCTGGTCGCAGAACCAGGCGGTCAGTTAAAGCGGGCACTGTTAGATAGAGGATTAAGTCTTATCGGCCCGGGTTATTCTGCTGAGACACCCGTTGGGACCTTTGAGATAGCTGTAATGGGCGACACGTTGAATACGGGGCCTCCTGCAATATCATTGACCCAGCAACTGTTTGAACAGTTCGCCGAAAACGACATTCCATTTGAGCGAATGACGCTCGCTGTTGATCGACTGGAGCTACAGTTGCGCAATTTAGGTCGGAGCAGCCCAGCGCCGCAAGGCCTGCGCGCATTGAACATGATACGAAGCCAATGGCTCAATGGTGCAAATCCACTAGTACTGCTCGACGTCAGTGAGCGGATGTTTGGCGTGCGTGAGGCTTTAAAAACCAACCCACGTTCCTTTCAGCAGCTTGTAGCGAGCGACCTTTTGGACAACCCACACCGCATTCTACTGTTTGCGGAACCTAAGGCAGTGAGGAGCTTGACTACGCCAAGTAAAACCCGGGTCAGACCTATACTTGACCCCAGAAAACGATCGTCTCCAACAAATTTACCTTCTTTGAACTACAACAGCATGCAATTTCAGGTCAACAATATCGATACTGAGATTGCTGATGGGGTCATCAATATTCACAGGGTTAAACCAGAGCTGTGCCGCGCGGAGTTAGCTGTTTCACTCGACGGATTGGACGAGGATGAGATGGAATTGGTTCCGCTCCTTGCCTCGCTTTTGACGAGGGCAAACAAAGC
The DNA here is from genome assembly GCF_039945315.1 of Tateyamaria sp. Taxonomy (GTDB): domain Bacteria; phylum Pseudomonadota; class Alphaproteobacteria; order Rhodobacterales; family Rhodobacteraceae; genus Tateyamaria. The sequence goes on from NZ_JBDUXB010000011.1 coordinate 12,012, forward strand.
TCAGAACATTGAAATTTCTGTACATTGTCAAACCGCCTTGGAGTTGGGCACCTCAGGCACTAACTGGATGTTTCTCAGTGGAAAATCGCTGCCGTCAGCGCCGGAATATCTGTTGGCGCAGATGCATGATATCATCCATCTATCGGGATTTGACAAAAACCAAGTACACGAGCGTATCAAAGCTGGAATCACGTCTTTGAATGCGAAAATTGCCTCAGCCGGACACATTTACTGCGAAAAAAGGCTGCACGCATTAAGCGGTTCCGACGGTTCCTGCAATGAGCGTCTTAATGGGATTTCACAAACGCGATTTTTGAAAAGTCTGCTGGAACACGCACCAGATCAAGTACACCTCGCTCTGGCGCGGCTAAAAGAACGTCTAATACAGAATTCTGGCCTCCACTTGGCGATCAGTGGCATAGAACCTGCTACCGCAACTAGATTTTTTACACCTCGGCACATGTCAGGCCAGAAAATTGCAAAGATACCTGATATCGAACTACCTTTGAAAGAAGGAATACCCACGACTGCTTCCAACTTTACTCTTGGCCAGGCCGTAACAATGGGTGCACCTGCCTCTAGCCAAGTCATAGCACGAATGTTGGAGACCGGATGGCTATGGGAAAGCATTCGTGTCGCCGGGGGCGCCTACTCAACGCGCGTTCGGTACAACTTGAACGACGGGTTACTGGCCTTGATTTCAATTCGTGATCCGAATTCATTGACTACTCTGGATCGCTTTCAACAAGCTCCGATTTGGTTGGAACATAACGCCAGCAGTGCCTTCATAAATCAGTGCATTCAAGCAACTGTGAGCAACCTAGCCAGAGCCGAACGCCCTGACGATATTGTTGGTGTTGCCCTGCAGCGCCATCTGAAGGGCGAGACAGATGAAATGCGGAAAGGTGCCCTAGACGAAATATGCTCTGTCACGCCGCGTGCGGTAAATCACGCGAGTCAGAAAATGGCAGACTGTCTGCCAGATGCGAGAACTGTCGTGCTAGGCGCCAAGGACAAGCTTTGTGTATCGCTCAGGGAGCGCCCGGGTGCTTTTGAACTCAGGCCTGATAGCTAAGTTCCAAGATACTATCTCGAACTGCTTCAAACACAGCAGCATGCCCAAGTGAATGACCGGCACCCTCTATCAAAAGAAGTCTTGATCCCGGCCAAGCCGCAACCAAAGAGCTTGCCGTTTTTGGCGGACACAGCAAGTCATACCGCGCATGAATAACAATACCCGGAATACCGGCAAGACCAGTTGCACCGCTCAGCAATTCATCAGGTTTTAAGAAACAATCGTTTAGAAAGTAATGCGCCTCCATAAATGCTGTGGCGGCCAAGGGACCGTCCCACTTCGGACTAGGCGCGACCAATTCAGACATCGCACGCTCGGCGACACTGAACGTCCGGGCTGCTGTCGTATATACCTTCGGATCAGGATCAAGGATACGACACCAAAGCGATTTGAGGCCGTCTGGCATTTCATGTAATAGTTTCGAATACAGGTTGGGATGAAAACTCTCAAGCGCAGTACAAAATGCCCATTTCAGCTCAGCCTCTGTACCAAGAAAAGTCGCGCGTAAAATCATGCCTGTGACCCTTGCTGGATGAGAAATGGCGTATGCTAACCCAAGGGTTGCGCCCCAAGAGCCACCAATCACTAACCAGTGATCAATACATAGATGCGAACGTACGGCCTCAAGGTCGTCAATTAGATGCTTGGTTGTATTTGCATGGCGTTCAGCATGTGGAAGACTTCGACCTGCACCACGTTGATCCACAAAAATAGCATAGTTGATTTCGGGATCAAACAATGCTTGCTGTGAAGCGTTGCACCCACTTCCTGGCCCTCCATGTAGAAACAAAGCTGGAACACCATTTGGTGAACCCTTGGTCTCGACCCAAATCTTATGTCCGTCACTAACCTCGAGATGGAATCCATGCTGGCTGTGCATAATGTTTCCCTGACACCAAGATTGCTTTTAGTCTGCGCTATAACGCGTCTTTGCTTCCAGCGTTTTTTGTTCCCACTGAGAGCGGTTTGAAGGAACAATCAAGCACCGTAGCCAATTGGTGTGTATCTCAGCTATTGGGTTTTGAAATGAAGTATTAAGGGCGATTTTATTCCGGCTCAGTCACTGTTATCATTATTGATTCAAACCATGCAGACAAATCTTTGATTTCATCATCACTTAGGTTTTTTGCAAGCAAAGTCATTCGTCGATCCTGACGTTCACCAGAGCGATAATCCTTAAGGCTTTTCTCTAAATACAGCGACGACTGGCCAGCCAGATTCGGAACTTCCGGGTCGCCGCGCGCGACTCCCAGTTTGCCATGACAAACAGAGCATTGCCGAGCTAGTTTTCGCCCGTTTTCAGGGTCAGCTGCATGAGCCGTGACCGCTGTCACAAAAAGAACAGACAGCACGGTCAAGCAGATTTTGGTCAAGTGGTTCATAGTGGGTTCCTTTAAAGCGCCCGGTTGCAAAAACGACCGGGCGCCCAAGTTCTTATTGCGAATATGTGATGCGGTAGATTGCGTTGGCAAAATCGTCCGACACGAGGATTGAGCCATCTTTCATCATTGCAACATCGACAGGGCGTCCGTCGTACTCGCCGTTTTCGTCCAACCAGCCTTCTGCGAACGGTTCGGTCGTCGCGTTACCTTCATCATCAATGAAGGTGACCATGACCCTTGCGCCGACTGCTTCAGTGCGGTTCCATGACCCATGCTGAGCTGAGAAAATCGCATTCTTATACTTAGCAGGGAACATCTTACCAGTGTAGAATGACATGCCCAAATCGGCAGCATGTGCGACTGTCTCAACTGCGGGATGAACGACCTCCACAGGAACTTCCTGACCAGCATATTCGTTCGTGCGAACCGTTCCGCCGCCAAACCATGGGTGCCCAAAATGCTGCCCCATCTCAGTCTGACGGTTGATCTCGCCTGGAGGAATATCATCGCCCATTCCGTCAACCTGGTTGTCAGTCCACCAAAGCTCTCCAGTCTCAGGATGGAAGTCATGACCAACCGAATTTCGCACACCATAGGTGTAGACTTCCCGTCCAGTTCCATCACGGTTCATTCGAATAATGCCGCCAATGCCGGTCTCATTGTAAAGTGCTAGCTTCTCCTCGGGTGCCACGTTGAAGGGCTGGCCGAGCGAAATGTAGAGTTTGTTGTCAGGACCCAATTTTACCACACGTGCCGTGTGGTTGTAGCTTTCCTCCTCCACAGGGATGAGCGTTCCCTGAGGCACAATTGGAACAGCCACAACGTCGGGGCTCTCGTGAAAGAACTCTGCTGCAGGGTACATCATCACACGGTTACGCTCTGCGATGAACAAGAAGCCATCTTTCGAAAAAGCAACGCCATTGGGCACGTCAAACTCAAGAGAAGGTGCAAAATCCTTCACTTCATCAGCAACCTTGTTGCGGTCACGGTCCATGACTGCCCACACTTTGTTTTTCTTAGTCCCAACAAACAGAACGGTTCCTTGCGGTGCCATTGCCATGTGACGCGCATCCGGAACAAGCGCGTACAGTTCAATGTTAAACCCATCGGGAAGCTCGATACCCTCCAGTACACTGCGAATTGAGTCTGCGGCCGAACCAGTCTGATCCACGTAAACGTGATCTTTAGTTCCGGTAACTTTGAAAGCCCCGAGTTTTTCAAGGTTTGATTGCGCTAAAGCAGGGGCCCCGATTAAGATACAGGCTGCTGCGCAGTTTAAGAGTTTTTTCATTTTTTCCTCCCAGAAAATTAGCTTTTATGAGCACATTTTTCCCATCGAACATTGCCAAGCATTCGGGTTTTGCTCGATCCTTCGCTCATTATTCGATATGCTAACGCACCCTGCGTTCAACACAACCAACACCAAAGGAGTATAGATTTTCAGATTTTCTTGAGACAACAAACTTGCACTTCTGCCACCAAATCCCTGGGATGCTGGTACGGAACAGCTTGCCTTCAAGTATGCTGATCTGCGATTTTCTCGACGAAAAATGACCTTCCCGCACAGGCGTCTTATCTTGCCGCCGAGGAACAAAGCATTTGGCTAATTGTAGCTTGCAAGCATCATACTCTTACACGGTAGACAAATGGCTCTTCTGAAACCGGCGCTTCCAGAAGAGCATCAACTGCTGCCCTACCCGGCGATTTTCGACACACTGGATCGGTCGCTGACGCATCGCCCAAAACCGCCATCGCCTGACAACGACAACCCGCAAAGTCTATGTCTCGCCGCTCACAAGTCTGGCACAATGCCGGCATCCATTCAGTTCCTCGAAACGCATTGAAAGCGGCATCTTCATACCAGATCTGCGTTAGGGACTGATCATTCACATTCGCAAATGTCAGACTAGGGATAGACTCTGCTGCGTGACACGGCAGCACGTTGCCATCAGGCGTAATATTGAGACCGGTCGATCCCCACCCGCCCATGCAAGCTTTGGGGAAATCTGCGAACCAGTCTGGAGCCACAAAGTCGATAACGATCCGCCCCTTCATTCGATCACGTTCGCCATCGACAGTTGCTTTTGCCGCACGTACTTGTTCATCTGTAGGCTGCAGTTGACCCCGGTTTGCTTCAGCCCAGCCATGAAACTGAACACAAGCGACTTCTACACGGCGAGCTCCAAGGCGCTCTGCCAAAGCAATGGTGGCGGGCAAATCGTCAAGGTTGTGCCGATGCATAACAGCGTTGAGCGTCAGAGGGAAACCCACGGCCGCGATGCGTTCGGCCACATGCATCTTGCGATCAAAACCGCCTTTGTACCCACCGATGCGATCTGCAAGCTCCGCGGTGATGCCTTGGAGAGAGAGCTGTATATGATCCAGGCCTGCTGCGTCGAGTTGCGAAAGTTTATCTTCAGTAAGGCCGATACCGGACGTAATCAGATTTGTATAAAGTCCTGCTTCCCTAGCAGCTACAACCAGCTCAACTAAATCGCGCCGTGAGGCTGGTTCACCGCCCGAAAGATGTATCTGCAAAACCCCAAGGTCCGCAGATTCGCGAAACACACGACCCCAAGTCTCGGTATCCAGCTCTGCACTGCGCTTTGTTAACTCGAGCGGGTTTGAGCAGTATGGGCAAGCAAGCGGACAAACATGCGTCAGTTCCGCCAGCATGGCTATGGGCGGGGCAGGTTTAGTCACATCGGGCCTCAAGCAATCGCTTGTTTGCAAGGTCCGTCAACAGAGCAAGTGTGTCCGTCGCAATCTGATCTAATGGCGCGGCATAGGTTTCAGCCAGGTTTTTACAGATCGCGTCAACGCTCCGTTCCCCATCAAGCTGCGCAAGGATGATGTTCGAAATGTCATCTAGGATAAGTGCGCGTTCGGGGCCAAGGAGTACATTTGTCCCGCGCACTTTGTCGTAGTGAAGCCGCACGCCGCGCGGAAGGAATGGAACATCGTTGCCAGTCACGCAAGACCCTCGCCGGGCATCCATGCGCCCAGAGGAATACGGCCCGGGTCGACATATGCAGAGTTGAGCGCGTCAAGCTGCGCCCACAGAACTTCGGTCTTAAATATTAAGGCCGCCGCTGCTGAATCCTGCCCCTCTATGGTAACTGCATTGTCCAACACCCACTCCAACCCGAATGCGACGTCGCGTGGCGCTTCGCTCAACCTATGCTGAAAATAGCTTATGGTTTCTTCATTTGCGAAATTGTAATTTTTCAACAGTCCTGCAATACGATCTTTGTGTATTTTTGGGGCGAATAACTCCGTCAGCGATGATGCCACCGCAGGCAACAAGGGCTCTTCCCTTACAAACCGGACATATGCGTCAACCGCGAAACGCGTCGCAGGAAGGATGCCAACTCCTGAACGTACATATTCGGGGTCAAGACCCACTCCAGCCGCGAGCTTGAGCCACCGCTCAATCCCACCCGTGCCCTCAGTTGTTCCGTCATGATCTTCTATGCGATGACGCCAAGTCCGACGTAACCGATGATCATCAACGCGCGACAGGAATGCAGCGTCCTTCATCGGTATGCGCGATTGGTAATAGTACCGGTTGACAACCCAAGCGCGGACTTGATCGACAGTGCAGCCGCCGGAATGCAATAGATGATGAAACGGATGCTTGTCATGATAACGTTCATCTCCAATGGCGTGCAAACGCTGTTTGAATTCTTCGCGGGATTGAGGGGCAGCGCTCACAGAACAATCTCCATGCCATCGTATGCTATCGACCAACCTGCGTCTTTTAGCGCACGACGTTCTGGCGACTTCGGGTTCCATATCGGGTTGGTGTTGTTAATGTGAATGTATGTTTTGGCTGGCCCTTGAACATCAGCCAATTGTGCTAACGATCCATCGTCTCCACTTATTGGTATGTGTCCCATACGACGTCCTGTCTTTATCCCAGTAGAGGTAGTTTTCATCTCGTCATTCTGCCAAACAGTTCCGTCGAACAGAAGCTGATCGCTTGAAGCAAACCTCTCTTTGATCGTTTTTGTTAACATCGCGCAGCCAGGAACGTACTGCATCGTTTTACCATTCGCTTTGACTTCCAATCCAATCGTATTTTCACTGATCAGTGCGGTATCAACGTCACCCTTCTCTTGATACAGAGGCACTTTGCCCGGTACATTGTAAGGGGTAATACTCAGACCTTCTGCTGGCTCAAAGGTCTTGCCAATGCGCATTTTCTTTTGCACGACGTGATCGGGGTCTAACACTCCGAACACTGCGTTTTCCGAAAGAACGCCAAGAATCTCCCCTGTCGCATACACGTCGAAAGCGGTCTTTTCTCGCAAAATCAACAGGCCTGCAATGTGATCAATGTCGCCGTTGGTTAGGACCACTGCTGAGACAGGCGTGCCGCGGATCGCTCCGGGATACAGAGGCTCGGCTGCAAGAAGCTGTGTTCGGATGTCAGGAGACGCGTTAAGAACCACCCAAGATTCGCCGTCCGCTGATACAGCGACCGACGACTGCGATTGCGGCTCGATATCGCCAGAACGCGCCGAAACGCAGTTTGGGCAACCACAATTCCATTGCGGAAGCCCTCCCCCTGCTGCTGCGCCCAAAATCAGGACGCGCATAGAATTATCCTCGTAAGCTTTGTTCAGCTCTGATCTTCAGAGGATACATACATGTTGATTTCCATTCCGCAGGAAATCTCTTTTGCCTTCGGTGCAGTCCAAGCCATTGTTCTCTCTCCACTAATTGCTGCACTCATACGAAAATGATGCGTGCTGACCTCACGTTAGGAGGTCAATTCCTAACATGCAAATAAGACATTAGTAGTAAATGCCGCCCGACCCTCAAAAAATGTGCCAATTGATAGAGCTCAGCCAAATTTTTTGGCGTCTCAAGTGCCAGATATATGAGACCTTTGGATACACGACAAACGCGCGATGTTACGTTAGGTTTTGTCTCATGGGCCAAAACGACAACATCACAAATGACTCTGGAACCCGTGTCCGAAAAATTCTGATAGTCGACGACCATCCGTTGTTTTGTGATGCTCTGACTATGACATTGCAAGTCATTCTGCCACAACTGGAAGAAGTTTTTCAGGCGGCTCGATTTAGCTCGGCACTGCACCTTGCCAGCACGTTGAAACCGGATGTTGTTCTACTGGATCTGAACCTCCCGGACGTTGAAGGCCTAGGCGGGCTGGCAAAACTTCTGAAAATCCAACCACAAACGCCTGTGATTGTGATTTCGAGCGTGACCGACAACCGAATAATCCGAAGCTGCATGCGTAGTGGCGCGAAAGGTTTTGTGCCAAAGCATTCAGATAAAGAAACTTTTCAAGCCGCTTTCAACTTGGTGATTGCCGGAGGGCATTTTTTCCCTGAGAGCTATGTGGAACCAGCAGCTTCGAGCGATGTTGACGATATCACGGAGCGCCTTACTTCTTTGACCAACAAACAGGCACACATCCTCGAGCTGATCTGCAAAGGCCGTATGAACAAACAAATCGCTTTTGAACTTTCGATTGCCGAAACTACCGTTAAAGCGCATGTGACCGCCATAATGCGCAAGTTGGGAGTTCAAAGCCGCACACAAGCAGTTCTCATCGCTCAGGAAGCTAGCTTGTCAAACCTCTTGTAAAACAATGAGCCGCTGGTTCAGTATGAGCCCGGAAGGAGGGTGCAGAAATTTCAATTGTTGAGTCCAATCAAACGACTGATCGTGCAGAAAAAATATCGGGTGTACCGCTGCGGGCACCAGTAGCCGCATTTGCACAAGACGCCTCATCTGTCTCTTTGCGGGTCATGATGGAGCAAATTGCTTCCGAACCACTGTCAGGTGTTTTCCTTTTTGTTAGTCCGTCATTTGATTTCGATGATGTTGTAACCGCTGTCAGTCGGTTTGCTCCGCAAACCCGGGTGGCGGCCTGCTCAACTGCTGGAGAGATTGCCGCTGACGGTTATGCCGAGGACACAATCGTTGCAATCGGATTTCCGGCAAGCTTGTTCGATATCTCGCCAATCGTAGTCGAAAACTTGCACGGTATTGATAGAAACAAGTTAATCACCAAGCTGATCAGAAGCCGAGCGATGATGAAGTCACGCAACCCAGACTTTGCATTCGAATTCGGAATGCTTCTGCCGGACGGCCTATCACTTGGCGAAGAAAGCCTTATGAGCGCCTTGTTGCCCGCGCTTGGTTCATTGCAAATATTCGGTGGTTCGTCCGGTGATGGTCAGCGCTTCGAACGTACCCGCCTATATTACAACGGGCAGCAGCTAGAAGGTGGAAGCATCATTTTTCTGGTACGCAGCCGGTGTAAGTGCCACTTGTTCCGGATAGACAACTTTACTGCCAGCAGTAAGCGAATGGTCGTGACGGACGCCGACGCAAGCGCGAGGTTGGTTCGGCGCATAAACGATGAACCAGCAGCACAAGAATATGCTCGTATTTTAGGCCTTGAGCCGCATCAGCTGTGCTTGGAGACTTTTGTCGCTAATCCTTTGGCATTGCGCATTGGGTCAAGCCACTATGTTCGGTCAATCCTAAAGCTGACACCTGACGGGCATCTGTTATTTTCTTGTGCTATCGACGAAGGAATGGTCTTAAACTTGGCAGTAGAAGCATTAATTTCAGAACATCTCGACTCTTTCCTGGAATCTTTGAAGACCAAAGAAGAGCCAGCGATGATCTTGGGTTTCGACTGCCTTTTTCGTCGGCTTGCTAGCGCCCAAAACAATTGCCAGGAAGCGGTATCGCGAATCTTGGCGAAACATAAAATGGTTGGTTTCAGCACTTATGGTGAGCAATATGGCACATTGCACGTCAATCAGACGCTGGTTGGGGCTGCAATCTATCCGGCAGCTGAATTCTGATGCGCAGTCAACTGCTCCGACCCGATGATACCTTAGAGCGACAAAGCGACAAACTTTTGCAGATTTGCGAGGTTTTGATGAATCGTCTGGAGTATGAGTCTGATCAAAGTGGTCGGAACCTCGCGCAATTCGAACACGCTGCCATTCTCGAAGAGCAACAAAAGCAACACAATTCTAAGTTACAAGCAGTACTTCGAAAGCTTAATCATACCAATATTGATCTTGAAGCTGCCAAGCAAAAAGTCGAATTGACCAAAAGGGACCTGTCAGAGGCAATAGAAGCTTTCAGCCAAGGCTTTGGCCTATTTGACCATAATGACATTCTCGTTATGAAAAACAGTCGCTTTTGTGAGAACTTTCCAGATGTTAAAGACAGCATCGATGCTGGCATGAATGTGACTGACTTCATTGATATACTATCAACGAGTCACTACTTCCACGCATTGCACCCTAAACGTCGTGCTACTTGGGCAAGAAAACGCAAGCAAGATTATGCAAAACAAAATTTGACGCGGACTTTTCAACTGAGTGCAGATCGTTGGATAAGGATTAATCAGCACAAAACTTCCAGTCGAAGCACAGTTATATTGCAAACTGACGTTACCGACATCGTGAAGCTTCAGGCGCTTGAGCGGGATAAACTAGTCGATAGCCAGGTTCAGTTGATTCACGCAACATTGGATCATCTTTCAGATGGCATATGCATATTTGATAGCGACTTGCGGTTGGTTGGGTGGAACCAACGATTGATCCGGATTCTAGGTGGTGACGAAACAGATTTTCGGGTGGGAACTAATTTTGACACTTTATACGGCAGAGTGCGACCTGACTTTGACAAGGGAAACGATCGGTGGGCTAAGGAAATCCGTTCTTGGGTTTTAAACGAAAACAAGCGCCATCCCTTAAAGCTTGAAGTTCAGGGAGATGCAGGACAAGTATACTATGTCAACGGTCGAAGTATGCCTGACGAAGGCCTCTTGATCAGCTTGAGAGACATCACCGCAGAACGTACCGTATCCAAAAACCTTGTAAGAAATAATGAAATACTTGAGCACCGCGTAGAAGAGCGAACGATCGAATTAGAAATTGCTCTGAAGGATGCAAAGACAGCCAATGCTTCTAAAACCCGGTTCGTGGCAGCAGCAAGTCATGATGTATTGCAACCGTTGTCTGCCGCAAAACTTTTTCTCGACTCCCTTGAAAAGGCCACTTTGTCTCGACAGACACAACTGGTACTCAATAAAACGCAGGATGCGCTGCAAAGTGTCGAAAGCATCCTAGAAGCGCTGTTAGATATATCTAAACTGGAAAGTGATCGCGAAACTTTAGACGTGGGCAGCATCGAACTGGGACCACTGCTAAATCGCATGAGAAATGAATTTGCGCCTAAAGCCGCGGCCAAAAATTTGAAGTTTTCATTAGTCCAATGCATGGGCCATGTTATTACAGACGCTGGGCTATTTCAGAGAATACTACGAAACCTTATTTCAAATGCCATCAGATATACGGACAGTGGGAAAATTCTCGTTGGTGCACGGCGGGACAGTTCCAATCTGCGGATCGAGGTCCATGATACCGGCCGTGGCATTCCAACTGACCAACAAACCAAAGTTTTTAGCGAATTCTATAGACTGGACACTGCCGCCAGCGCTGCGGAGGGGATGGGTCTCGGTCTCGCGATCGTTGAACGCGCTTGCCAAAGGTTGGGACACCCATTGGGCATGGAGTCAGAGGTAGGCAAAGGCACAAAATTTCACTTTACGGTGCCTATCTCTGACACCGCTTTGGATAATGAATCCACCCAACGCAAAGGCGGGGGCACTCCAAAACTGACCCCTGGATTGGTGGTGCTGTTGGTTGAAAACGATGCACAATTGCGTCCAGCAATTTCTTTGTTTCTTAAAAAGTGGAAGGTCGGCGTAATAGAGGCGTGTTGTGCTGATGAAGCCCACGAATTGTTGGATGAGCTACAGTTTGTGCCAGACGCCTTTCTGATCGACTATAAGCTAGATAATAAAACCAGTGGTTTGGATTTAGCATTAAATCTGAGAACGCGCTTTGGAGTAATACCCACTTGTATAATGTCAGCAAACCGGTCTGAGGAATTGGTTGCGCAGTGTCTAGCCGCGGAGCTTGATCTGATCCACAAACCCATTGAGCCTTCAGTATTCCAAAGTTTCCTATCAAGCGCCTGGGAGGCGCAGGCACTGGCAGGGCGTTGACATGCGGCAATGTGAAACTGGGCGACACAACCATTGGTATCTACTTTGAATGTGCGTGGAGGTCGAAGTTGAATATAACGTATAAGAGCGACGAAAGCCTTTCTCTAATCAATCGGCGACCTCTCGCCGCCGCTGTTAATTCCGTCGTCGCCCCATCACCCACTTTCACCTTTCGGCTACTTACTAACGTTGTACCAGGGGATGTTCCTTAAATTGATTGATACAGAGATATCATCGCAACCAGCAATGGCTTTAAAGGTCGAAAAAATGCACTTTGCATATGGTCGACATAAGGCGCTTGATGGCATTTCGCTTTCAGTGCCCACCGGAGTCTTTTGTGCACTACTTGGATTGAACGGTGCCGGTAAGAGTACGCTGTTTGGTCTGTTGTGCGGGCTTTTGGTGAGTGGAAAAGCAGGCGTTTTCGTCAACGGTATTGATCTGCGTGCAAACCCACGCCATGCGTTAGCACACATGGGGATCATTTTCCAAGAAACGACCCTTGATCTAGACCTAAGTGTCCGACGCAATTTACAGTACTTTGCTGCTCTTCAGGGTATGTCGGGCAGGACGGCCGAAATAGCGATAGACCGCGCGATGGATCGCCTCGAAGTTAGGGATCGGGCGAATGATCGAGCGCGTGATCTGAATGGCGGTCACCGTAGGCGAGTCGAAATCGCTCGGGCACTTTTGCACAAGCCAAAAATCGTCTTGTTGGATGAACCGACCGTGGGTCTTGATCCTGCAAGCCGGGCCGCGATAACTTCTTATGTTCACACTCTTTGTGTTGAGGAAGGCATTTCTGTCCTATGGGCGACACACCTAGTCGACGAAGTGTGGCCAGGCGACAATCTAGTGGTCCTCCACAAAGGAACAGTTTTGTATGAAGGCTTAGCCAAAACGCTAAGCAACGATGGTTCGCTGAGTGAAGTCTTCCTCGATATGACCGCAGCAAAAACATGAAGGCTGGGTTCATCGCTCTGCACGCTATCGTTCTTCGTGAAGCGTTACGGTTTTTGCATCAACGCGGACGGTTCGTCTCTGCACTTGTAAGACCTTTGGTTTGGCTGCTCGTGTTCGCGGCTGGCTTTCGCTCAGTTCTTGGGCTGTCAATTATTCCTCCCTACGAAACCTACATCACCTATGAAGCATACATTGTTCCCGGTTTGTGCGGGATGGTTCAGTTGTTCAACGGCATGCAATCCTCGCTAAGTTTGGTCTACGACCGTGAGATGGGATCAATGCGACTGTTGTTGACCAGCCCCTTGCCCCGGTGGTGGCTCTTAATGTGCAAATTGATGGCAAGTACCGTCGTCTCCGTTTTCCAAGTCTATGCGTTTCTCGGGATCACTGCAGCAACAGGTATTTTTATGCCTTTGGAAGGCTATTTTCTCGTGCTGCCTGTTATGCTTATTTCTGGAATGATGTTGGGGGCCTTGGGGCTGGCTTTATCATCGACCATCAAGCACTTAGAAAATTTTGCCGGCGTTATGAACTTCGTTATTTTTCCAGCCTTCTTTTTATCCTCTGCGCTCTATCCTCTTTGGAAACTAAAAGAGAGTTCCAGACTGCTTTTTTACATCGCTTCAACAAATCCGTTTACGCACGCCGTAGAAGCAATTCGGTTCGCGCTGTACGGACAACTCAACTACGTTGCATTGGGTTGGTGTATTTTAAGCTTTTGTATTTTCATCGGTATTGCCCTTATCGGATATGACCCTTCGCGAGGCTCAAAGCGCAATCCAGGCCCAGCCTAAAAGTTCAGCTCTGAGCTGTTGAGTGTAGACTTCGCCTTCACAGGTTCTACAAACCCAATGCAGACTTCAGCGCCTAAAACCTCTTGGCCAAAGGCGAGTGCGATAGCAGCAGGGAGACTATCGTTTGCAAGCCGTTTCTGCAGCATCAGGACCTAGCGTATCAAGACTATTGGTCTGGTGCTGAAACTGTGTAAATGGAGCTTCGGCGATCACAGCATTATGCGTAGAAAGAAGGATGGGTTGACGGAGTTGACCATCCCAAGGTCGAAAGCCTCCCGCAACTCCCTTGTACAAATTGACCGACAAGGCATCAGACTGAATGTAGTTGCGCACCAGATTGGGATCTGCGGAACCGACGCGCGTGACGGCTTCAATAATGGACCTAACAGCAACCCACGCCGCCCAGTCTTCCGGTTGCATCCGAGTTTCGCTCGCGCGGCGGAATCTCTGGTTTAGTTGCGGTGCGCCATGACGCTCGTAAGTCCAGTGCCAGGCGGATGCAATCAAACCCTCAGTCCCAATTATGGGTCGTGGATCATATGTGTCATAAGGAACGTAGCGACCAAACTCCCCATCGTTGTCGACCAACCAAACCACATCGTGGCGTACACCCCCGGTCAGCAACGGCAAGTTGCTTTCATCCCGCTTTCTGGGGTCGTTCGTAAGTTCGAATTCTCTATCATCCGCCAGACGCAACCCAAATTTGGCAATAGCTCTACGCACAGCTTCTGCTTCAGCGACATCTTCCAGCGTTTTACCACGCAGCAAAAGCACACGATCCCACCCCTTGACCCGCAAATACTGGGCCATGGCGTCGGCGCGCATGCTATAGCTCGGTATCGTGTGAAGCAGATTGGACGCGCAGCCTACGCCACGCCATCGATCGTCTCGGTGGCGAATGTTGATAAGGAGCGAGCTCTCTGACTTGGACGCAACCAGCTCTTCAAAAATAGGTTCAGGAAGGTCCAGCAGCACAGCAACAGCTTCGGATACAAAAGCATCAGCGACAGCATCCAGCGCTGAATCACCGGGGTCGATCAACACCACATCAAGAGAAAATTTCAGGCCCAATGAACGCGACAAAACCCGTGCACTACGGATTGCAATTTCAGCACCAATGACTGGGCGGTCGAGATCTCTTAAAGACAGCCCCGTGTAAGCAAGATCTGGTTCATAATACGGGTCGCCTTTCTGACCAAGGTAGACGACCGTTGCAGCTACGGATTCAATTTTTGATTGCGCACCAGTTGACCCCATCAGACCAAACGTAAATGTCAAAGCAATCAACAAAATTAGGCAAAATTTAACGATCATCGAGCAGCACACCGTAAGGAATATGGCCAACAGGCACAGACGTAATGGCTTTCATACGCTGTGTGTCGATTATAGTCACATCGTCTGAGAGGCCGTTTGCTACGTACAGGGTCGTTTCATCGTCGCTCAAAGCAAGGCCCCAAGCACGCTTCCCAACAATAACGTAGTCAATAACCTCTCGGCGCGGAACATCAATAATGGCTACGCGATTTGCCCGACCAAGCGCAACGTAGGCCCTTTGCCCATCTCTTGTGATGATCACATCGACGGGCGTGACCTGTTCTACGCGTAGATCATCCGGTCGGAATACTATGTTGCCAACCTTATTAAGCGTAGCAACATCAATGATGTTAACACTCGCTGCGAGTTCAGCAGATACCCATAATTCGTCATCGTCAGGAGAAAGAGCAAATCTTCGCGGGCGCGTGTCTACAAGCACGTCGGCCAGAACAGAGTTTGCTTCCAGATCAATAACATGGACTAAATCGGCTGCTTCAGACGCGACAAAGGCAATCCGGCCATCAGATGTAATGATGACTCCTTCAGGTTCGTCACCAGTGTCAAATTCAGTCAACAAATCACCAGTTTCCACATCATATACCGAGGCGACTGCATCTTCTTCGTTGGAAACTACAAGCCGGCGGCCATCAGCATGCAGGTCAAAAGTCTGAGGTGCAGACACGCCCACGATTTGATCCAGAAGTTCAAAAGACTTCGTGTCATGCAGCGCGATAACGTCGTCGTCACCACATGCAACGAAAAAGCCAGAACGATCAGCATTGAAGTGCATTCCTCGAGGCCTGGCGCATGTTTCAATTGTCTGAATGACTTCATAGTCCTTCGAAATTATCGACAGCGTATTACTTTTCTCGTTTGAAACAATCGCATACCCAGATGCTTCTGCAAACAACGGCTGGGGCAATGCAAGAATTACGGCGCAGGCAATGTATTTCATTTCATATTTTCATTTCGTTCTGCGCGAGCGCGCGGTTATCGATCTTCGACAACTGTATAGAAACGCCCACTGACACACACCTGCCCATCCAGTTTGTAAAGTCGATTATTCTGGTTTATCAACGTAACTTTTCACATTGGCTCCAAGTTGACCAGTAGAGCAAAGGGGATTCGAACCCAAGGTTCTTACTTGGATCCATTCCTTTCAAAACACCATCCTGTCCTCACGCCTTGGCCGAGATGGACGATACAGCCACTTCCGCCTACCCGTTTCGACGTCGGTATCGAGATACGCACCTTGCGAACGTTTCATATACTCCGCGAACTAGGTCAACGCGTCGACTTGGTCGTCATAAGCGGCGTCTGGAAATGCCAGCAATTCGCGACGGAAAGTGTCAAACCATGGCTTGTCAGTCGGAATAGCCAGTTTGCCCGATTTGATCCAATCAGTCTGTGGGTGCTGTCAGACGAATTCGAACCAGTCTCCGAAAGGACAGCGAGACTGTCTGTTATTCCGCGCCGAGACCGCGCCACTCGGCAAGAGCAGCGGCACGGTTGAGCTTGAAATTTGGTCTGGTGTAGAGGCTGCGTTCCGAGTTGAAGAGGTTGTAAATTGAAGCAT
>NZ_JBDUXB010000012.1:0-5934 GCF_039945315.1 Tateyamaria sp.
AACCTATTCCACCAATAACGGACAGTTTCGTGGCTGACATCGATCCCGCGTTCGTGAAGCAGGTCTTCGACATTCCGCAGCGAAAGTGGAAACCGAACGTACAGCATCACTGCAAGACGAATGATCTCGGGACTGGTTTTGAAGTATTTGAATGAGGCGGGTTTGGTCATGGAAGAAAGCTATGCGACCGCCCTACCCTGCTCAAGCCAAGTTATTCTGACAAGACCAAAGGGGAGCGTTTTTTCATCCCAAAACGCTACGAAACCGGCCTGCCCTGTTCAAGTCAGTTTCCTCTGACACTGCCGTGGCCACCGCTATTGTAATCTTTAGCTCTCCACAAGAGCAGATCGGGCGTGCCTCCATCTAATAGGTTATCAACATATGCGCGGCTGCACGGCCTGCCGCGTCGCCTGTGGCAAAGGCGGTGCCCATGACGCGGATCGATGCATAGGCACGTGGGTCCGCGCCTATTGTGCGCCCGGCAAAATACAGGTTGTCGATGCCCTTTGCGCGCAAGGCATCCAGTGGGATGGACGCCCATCCTTCTCCACCGACGGGCGTATAAACTGGCTTGCCCGGAATTGTATGATCTTCCATGGGCCAAGCCGCTTTTGCAACGCCGTCTTCGCGCTGACGCCCTGTTGCGATGTCCTCATAGGTCAGCTCATAGCGCGCGGCGGGATGGCGGCTTTCGCGGATGCCGATCTGGGGTCCGGTTTGTACGACATAGGCGTTTTGAAAGCCCGGAACATGGGCGCGCAAGAGCGCGACATAATCATAGGCTGCTTCGCGGGATGCCCTTTCCGCATTCGAAAAGCTGGTCGAGCTTAGGTCGTCCATCGGGTGGTCAAACATCATCCACCACATTTCTCCGGTGTTCGGGACGATGGTGAAAATGCCCCCGTCGTCTCGGGCAGAAGGCCAGTCACCTGCATAGGATTTGAACGCAGCTATGATGGCCTCTCGGTCGATGGGGATGTTTTGGTCACGACCGCCGATACGGATGGGCGCAGAGATCGCCTGTAATTTGCCGTCCAGATCGCCGGTCCGGCAGGGCACGCCCGCAACCAGCGACATATTGGCGTCACCCGTCGCGTCAACAAAGCTTTCGGCTGAAACACGGGTGCGACCGTCCATACCCGCCAGCGTCACGGATTGGATTTTGTCAGCTGTGCGGGTGGCAGCGGCGATGCGCGTGTGCAGCAGAACCTCGACGCCGTTGGCGGCAAGTACGCGGTCCAGCGCAAGTTTGACCGCTTCGGATTCTAGCAAGATGATCCAGTTCTGGGTGGTTGGCGATGAGAAAGGTGCGCAATCAAGACCCAGCCTGCGCAATTCATCCAAGACCAGATCGGCGGCTCCATCTACCGCCTTGATCGGTTCCGGCCCTTGTTGGAAAAAACCGCAATAGGCCAAGACTTGGGAGGTGGTCGCAGCACCGCCCAGAAAGCCGTATTTCTCGACCAGCAAAACCCGCGCACCTGCTTTGGCCGCCCCCAATGCCGCACCGACGCCGCCAGCCCCGCCGCCAGCGACAACGACGTCATAGTCGCATTCGGGCTTGCGCATCAGGTCCGCCAGCCAAGCAAGCGGCGCTCAAACATCCCGATGACACCGCTTAGAATGACACCCAAGAGCGACAGGATCACGACACCGACAAAGAGGCGTTCTAGATCGTAAAGCGAGCCTGCCTCAAGAATATAAGCGCCGATCCCGTATTCCGCGCCCAGCATTTCGGCGGCGACAAGCAAAATGATGGCGATGGCCAGACTGATCCGCAGGCCCGACAAGATGCCAGGCATTGCACCCGGCAACACGATTTTGCGCACGATTGACCACCACGACAGGCCAAAGCTTTGGCCCATTCGGATCAGCGTACGGTCGACATTATCAACCGCACCATAGGTGGCCACGACGGTCGGGGTAAACGTCCCAAAGGCGATCAGCGCGTATTTTGATCCCTCACCGATGCCGAACCAGATCACGAACAGCGGCAGCAGTGCGATTTTCGGAATTGGAAAGATCGCAGCCACAAGCGGCACAAGGCCAGAGCGCACATAGGAAAACAGACCGATCATGATACCGACGGCGATCCCGATGCTGGCACCGATTAGCGCACCGACAAACAGGCGCGACAGGCTGGGGATTAGATGCTTAAAGAGCAGCCCACTGCCATAAAGCTGGCGGAATGTGTCGAGCACATCTGACGGGCGTGGCAGCGACAGCGATGATATCCACCCCGCGCGCGTTCCCCATTCAACGAACAGGATTAGCGCGACAAATACCAATACCCCGACCCAACGGCGTGATTGTGGCGCAAAGCCACCACCGCGAAACACGACGGATTTTCCTGTATTATCCATGAAGCAACTCTGCATCGGCAGCCCGCGCTTCGTCGCGCATCAATTGCCATAGGTGTTTCTGGGCGCGGTCGAGGTCGACATCACCGAACGCGCGCTCGGCCAAGGGTTTATCAATTTCAACGATCTCACGGATTTGCCCCGGCCTACGGGACAGAACCACGACTTTATGTCCAAGGCGCACGGCCTCGGCCAAGTTGTGCGTGACGTAGACGGCGGTGAACGGCTTGCGTGTCCACAGCTCTACCAGATCATCCATCAACAATTCGCGGGTCTGACTGTCGAGCGCCGACAGCGGCTCATCCATCAGCATCACCGCGGGGTTCACAGCCAAGGCACGTGCGATGGCCACGCGCTGTTTCATGCCACCGGACAATTGCTTGGGCAATGCCTTGGCAAAATCGATCAGCTTGGTTCGCGCAAGGACATCGTCAATAATGGCTTTGGCGGCAGAGCCTTTGATACCGTGGTCCTCCAGCACCAATGAGATGTTGCCAGATACAGACCGCCACGGCAGCAGCGCAAAATCTTGGAAAATGTAAGTCAGCGGGTTCAAACACCCTTTGGGCGGTTCGCCCAGTTGCAAAACACGACCCAGTTTGGGCCTTTCCAACCCGCCAATAAACCGCAACAACGTGGATTTACCGCAGCCAGACGGGCCTACAATGCACACGATTTGACCGCTTGAAATATCCAGCGAGATGTCGCGCATGACTTCAAAATCGTCATAGGAATGGCCTATGCCATCCAGCCGAATATCCATAGGTATCCCTTTGCAACGAAAAGCGGGGCCAGCTTTGCGCCAGCCCCGCCTTGATAATTTAAGCGCCGATGATGTCCACGTAGGACTGATCAACCAGCTGATCAATCGAGATGCTCGCATCCACCAGATCCTCAGATTGGAACCAACTCAACTGATCCCGGATCGAGGCGATGTTTAGCGCAGCCCCTTTGTTGATGCGCATGGTGCCGTTGATGATCGAAGGTGCGGCTTTGGCCCGCTCGCGGTCTGTGTAGACGTACTTGTGGATCAGATCGACCATCGCGTCCTGATCGGCAGTGCCGTCTATCATCGCGGCGGCATAATCGTCTGCGCCCTTTGAGAACCCGTTCAAGAAGCTTTCGGTTTGGCCGCGTTCGTCCGCCGCATTTTTGGCGGATGTGAACACAGTCGTCACCTGATAATCGGGCAGATAATCCGCAACATTGCCGATGATATGCAGCGCGCCAGAGCCCGCCAAAGGCTTGGCGATGTGCGGCACGATGGACCAGCCGTCAACCTGACCAGATTTCATGGCACCAATGATCGCGCCGACTTTTTGCAGCGGCACGAACGACAGATCAATGCCTTCGGCCTGTGCCATCTTGGACCCCATGTAGTGGAAAGACGACCCAGGTTGTGTGACTGCATACCGTTTGCCGTCCAAAGCTGCACACGACGTTACACCCGCTTGGAATGCCGCGTCAGAGGCCAAGAATTTCTGGCCGTCAATGCCGTCTTCTTCGCTCAGCGCGCCACCGATGACTTTGATTGCACCCTTTTCAGCCAAGTTGATCAGACCGCCCGAGACAGCCGTGACCGCGTAGTCCACGTCGCCGGATGCAATCGCAACGGCCATTGGTGTGGCGGCTTGGAAGAATTCAAATTCGACGTTCAACCCAGCATCCGCGAAATATGCGCGCTCTTTTGCGATGAAGCTTGCGGAATGCGATGTGAACCGAAGCGCACCTACTTTGATTGTTTTATTTTGCGCATAAGCTGGAGCTGCAAGCCCGGCCGCCGCGACAGTGCCGCCCATGAGGGCCAGTGCCTTACGGCGATTTAGATGTGTCATGATATCCTCCCGATATGACAGTTCGTTGTATTTATTGTCGAAGCTCTGCTGCGACGTCTTCTTGTAATAGCGTTAATGCGTCCTCGGCCTGGCGCGCCAGAACCGCCTCAAGCAATCCTTTTTGTCGCCGTTGTCTCGCCGCCCAATCCAAGCGTCCTTCGCGCATTTGCTCCAAACGAAAGCGGCGGCTTTGATCAAAGAACTTGCGTTGCAAATCAATCAACCGCGGACTGTCGCAGGCGTCGGTCAGCGCAAAGGAAAAGGCGCGGCAGGCTTCATCCCATTCAAGTGCGATCAGATCGTCGGGGTTAGTTGCCGCCGCTGCCTCAGCCTTTTGCAAGGCGTGGTGCGCGGCCATAACACGGCCCTCCCACGCGATGTCGCCCAGCTCGATCGCGCGTGACAAGGCCAGCTTTTCGACCTCGCAGCGGACCATCGCGATATCGCGCACGTCGTCCTCAGTAGCCGAGGTGACGCGAAACCCACGTTGTGCGGTAGCCTCGACCAAGCCTTCGGTCGACAAGATACGCAACGTCTCGCGCATTGAATGGTTAGAGCCACCATAGCGGGTCCGCAGCTCGTTTATCTTCAGCTTTTGGTCGGGCAACAAAGTCCCGAACGCAATATCGCGGCGCAGTGACGAGGCCAGCAGCTCTACAATCGTGCTGTCATCCGATGACTTTCTAGAGAACATATTTAATACACCGCAAAAACAAAAACATTGGACATTTTAAGATATACACCCTCATTTATGTCAACCTTCATTTTTTGGCCGAGGATTAAAGTGGGTGTTACAGGTAAAACCAAGCTGTTTGCGATCATCGGGGATCCTGTCGAGGGAGTTGTATCCCCGCCTTCGATCAATGCGTGGTTTAACGCGAACGGCATTGACGCTTGCATGATGCCGTTGAACATCCCCGCAACGAACATCGCGAGTTTCTGGGATTTGCAGCGCGCGTCAAACAGCTTTCTGGGGTGCTCAATCACCTATCCACATAAGCAATCGGCATTTGCGCAGGTTGATACCCTGACCGCACGCGCCACCCGTTTGGGCGCGCTGAACACGGTGCGGCGCGAAGATGACGGATCGCTGTGTGGCGATGCAACTGACGGCACGGCGCTGTTGCAGGCTATTGCAGGGGCAGAGGTTGGCGTGTACGGGGCATCTGTTCAGATCAAAGGCGCCGGAGGGGGCGCAGGCCGTGCCATCGTCGACGCCCTTTGCCAAGCGGGAGCGGCGCAAGTGATCCTTGAAGACGCAGACGAAACGCGACTGGCGCAGACCGTTTCTTTGGTCGAACGGTTCTGGCCAAACACTTCGATCGGCGACGGTGGCCCCGCAGACATTCTGATTGATGCAACCCCGAATGGGAAAAATGCAAACGCCGCGCCTCTGTTCTCCCTTCACGTTGTATCAAGTTGTAAAGCAGTCTGTGATATTGCTGGTCAGCACGGGGAAAGCCAGTTTTTGAAAACCGCGGAACAGATGAAGAAAATCGCAATCGATGCGGAGGACATGGGGCGCTGCCAAGTCGAGGCCCAGATGGCGTTTCTTTTCCGAGATTGAAACGCTTTGTTGACTACTTCTTGAAAACTGGAGTGTCGGTCGTCAGAGTTTTTGGAACCAATGGCGACCTAAACTAAGAGAGAGTTTGGCTCATCTTGTTGGTTTGATTATGCGGCGCGTTGTCTGTGTTGCAAGCGGCGCGCTTCGAGCGTCTTTCGTTTGATCCTTTCCC
>NZ_JBDUXB010000013.1:0-4372 GCF_039945315.1 Tateyamaria sp.
GCGAATGACAGCTCTGAGCCCAAAGCGGTCACTGTACGCAGTGCCGATACAACACAGATTTTGAATTAAGGTGGACAAAGGACGCAAAAAGTTGCCATCGCCGCACCCTTCGTGCCTCATCGAATAACCAAAATAGGAGGATGCTAAAATGGGCAATAAATTCTTGTGGATACTGATGGCGTTACTGTCAATTGTCGGTGGGGTGATAGCGCTGATGAACCCAGTTTTCGCCAGCGGCATAGCTACAGTCATGGTCGCGTGGCTGTTCATTTTGTTTGGTGTGTTGCAAGTGTTTGCCGGATTCCGTGTCGAAGGTGCGGGTTCAAAAATATGGACAATTTTGCTTGGCGCATTGGCTGTCTACCTTGGCATCACGATACTTGGGCATCCGTTAAAGGGAATGATGGCACTCACCACTATGATTGCTATTCTTTGCCTTGCAGGTGGCATTTCTAAAGTGATCTTGTCATTCGCACTGGAAGATCGCCGCTTCTTCTGGCTCGTTCTTGTGTCAGGCATTGCGTCATTGGCCATCGGCATAATCATCTTCATGAATTGGCCAGTCTCGGCAGTATCGGCGCTCGGAATACTTCTGGGCGTACAGCTTTTGTCTGATGGCGTCTCGGCGCTTGCGATGGCCTTTAGCAGTGATGGAGATGCTGCCGCGGCTGCATAAGCTGCCTTGCCGATAATCGCTCACTAGGCCCGCCAATCAGATTGTGGGCCTAGCATTTGGAATGATCTCGGGATCAAGCATCAAAGTTCTCACCACTAAGCATCGGAAAGCAAACTGTACGATGAACTCACTTGCTCGGCTTGGTCGAGCTCTTCAGGCAGCATTCACCGATCCTCGGGCTGTTGGATTAGTAGCTTTCACTTTTGCAATCATTTCTGGCGCTTCAGTATTTTATCATTACGTAGAGAAGTGGGGTTGGCTAGATTCCGTTTACTTTTCAGTGATGACGATATCGACAGTTGGGTATGGCGATTTTTCACCAGAAACCATTCCAGGCAAGGTTTTTACTATCGGATACGTGATCGTAGGGCTCGGAGTGTTTGTGGCCATGGCAACAGCAGTCGCCGATGCCATCCTCGCACAACGTCAGAAAGATCACGACACTCGCGATTGAGGAGCAATGCTATGGCCGCAGAGCGGTCCTTGGCGCAGGCCGCGGCGGATGACTGCTTCGAGCCCTAGTTACCGATACTGTACATTGTAAGAATGACAGCAATCCACAACTAGCTGACATTGAATGCAAAATTGGCAGCACAGGAACGCCGAAAGAAATTCGACGTTTTACTTCCTTCGGGTGATGGAGTTGATTTTGCAAACAGTAGATTGCCGATCACGGGCCAATGTCCGGGCTTCGGCATGGGTAAGTGTTTGCAGTGCTTCTTCAGCTGACAGCCCTTTGGCCCGCGATTTTGACCAAATGTTATGAACGGAGGCTGGCGACCATGGCAAGGCCGCCTGTGCGACCCACTGACGAACGGGTGCAGGCAATCCGTCAAAGGCATCCATAGGGTCACCGGAACGCCTTTTGCGACGCAGGCTGCTCTGTCCGAGATTGCGATTCATATTTCGTCTTCCGGATCTGCGACAGGATCGAGCACGAGGACGAACCGGGTCTGGCCGGTTCCTTCGATTGGTGGTGAACGATGGAGCAAGCCGGATGGCGGATCGGCGGGCCAGAGGGTTCCGCGCAATAGACAGGGTGCGCCGGTCTTTACTGTAAAGACACGTGTTGGTTCCGCACCGTCGACTGAGACGCCGTATTGCGTTCCTGTGCCGCGATAGGTGCAAATCAGGCGCGCCGAGATGGAATCGATGTGAAACCTACGGCAGGCATTTGACTTCACGACATCCAGACGAAGTCGCAGATATCTGGCCAGCAAAAGATTGGAAAACACCTCAGCCAGTCCTGTAATGTCACTCTGTAGCCAGTCACGCTCTGAACCTGTGGGCATTCCGGCAATGTCAAAGAGATGTCGCACCGTGTCCGCCACCTCATGAGGCTGTAAAATGACCCGTCCTCGCGGCAGAATGTCCGGTGGAAGTTTATCCAACCAGGATTGCACATACTGTGGCGTTTGCTTGCGCCAGATAGCCGCGGCGCATCCGGGTTTGAGAAATACATCGAGCGCGGTGGGTTCATCCGCGATGCCCACGCCGATGGCCGCATTTTTGACCTCCGTTCGCATTGGGTTCATGCGGCGTTCTCGACGCGGCGCCAGCCTGGGAATGGGTCAGGCATATCGAGAGGCAAGGCATCAGGTCCGGCCGCCAAAACAGTTGGAACAAGGCAGGCGTCCAGTTTGGACTTCAAGGCAGCCCAGTCAA
This sequence comes from Tateyamaria sp., assembly GCF_039945315.1. GTDB lineage: Bacteria > Pseudomonadota > Alphaproteobacteria > Rhodobacterales > Rhodobacteraceae > Tateyamaria. The sequence goes on from NZ_JBDUXB010000013.1 coordinate 2,342, forward strand.
TGTCTGCTCCAATGAACACCAGCTCTTGACGACGGTCACCCCACGGCTCCAGCCAATGCTGTTGCATGTACTCGCGTGCAGATGTGTGATCGGGCCAGCGTTCCTGCGGGACAGAAGCCCACCAGGTACCAATCGGTTTGACACTGGACAATGCTCCGGCAAGTGAAAACTCGGCAACCCACTCAGGCCGTGTAGCAATCCAGAAATGCCCCTTTGCGCGGATCACACCGGACAATTCACCGTTAAGGACTGCCAGAATTTCTTCAGGAATGAAGGGCTGGCGTGCTCGATAGACGTAGGACGCGACACCATATTCTTCAGTCTCGGGCACGTGATCCGCAAAACCGTAAAGCTCTTTGGCCCACATCGGATGCTCATGCGCCTTTTCGAAATCGAAAAGGCCGGTATCGAGGATTTTCTCGGCCGCGACTTCGGAATGATTGGTTTCTATGATTTCGGCATCTGCGTTCAGGCTGCGGATTATTTTGCGGGCCGCATCAACCTGTCCCTCCGTCGCATCGGCCACCTTGTTCAGGATCACCACATCGGCAAATTCCATCTGGTCGGTCAGCAGATGTACAAGCGTGCGCTCATCCTCGTCCCCCATGACCTCGCCTCTGTCACGCAGAAAATCGTGGCTCGAGAAGTCTCTGAGCAGGTTCACAGCGTCCACCACAGTCACCATGGTATCCAACCGGGACACATCAGACAGGCTTTCGCCCAATTCGTCCCGGAAATCGAAAGTAGCAGCAACCGGCAATGGTTCGGAAATTCCCGTGCTCTCGATTAGCAGATAGTCAAACCGTCGCTCCGCCGCCAACCGGCGCACCTCATCGAGAAGATCGTCCCGCAACGTGCAACAGATGCAGCCGTTGGACATCTCGACCAGCGTCTCATCTGTGCGGCTGAGTTCTGTGTCAGCACGAACAAGGTCTGCGTCGATGTTCACCTCGGACATGTCATTGACGATGACAGCCACGCGCCGCCCCTCACGATTGTTGAGAACACGGTTCAGCAAGGTTGTTTTGCCCGCGCCCAGAAATCCGGACAAGACCGTGACGGGAAGCCGAGTATCTGACATATGTGCTCTCCAGAGGATATAATAACGATCACGCAACTTACGCAGTTGCTAGACAAATGCAACTGCCATTGTTACGTGCATTGGCGTTTTGGAGGAACTCGGCGCATGAAGCGGAACAGTCGCTTATCTCTCGCTTTGCATACGCTCAGCCACATGGCGTGTGATCCTGACCGCGTGAGAACATCAGCGGATATTGCCGGTCACGCCGGAACGAATCCCGTGGTCGTGCGTCGTGTGCGTGGGAAACTCCGGGAAGCGGGTCTTTTTTCGTCTGAAAAGGGACATGCTGGTGGGTGGCGGCTCGCCAAACCAGCCCGCGGAATCACGCTTGCAGATGTCTATCTGGCTTTGGATGAGCGGCTCGTGTCAGGAAGCGACAGCGACCCTGCACCGTCGCTTTGCAGCGTCGAAACGGGCCTTCAAACGCGCGTTGCAGAAGTCCTCGAAGACATTGAAGAAAGTCTTGTGCAGAGGTTGCGCGAAACCTCAATCACAGATGTTCATCTAAGGTCATGCAGTTATTGCGACAGCTGAGCCCGCTTTCCTGACACCTCCATTCGGGCGGCGCAGATTGAACGAGTGCGCCGATTTCCCACGATGCCCATCGCAATAGGGTGCTCCAAGGTGGATTTGTTTTGTTTTGTCTGTACGCATTCTGTTGAGCTGCCTTGGGAGGTCACACGCGAAACATATTTCTCTTGCCGATCCAAGCAGCGTTCACAGCCATCGAAAAGTGCGAAGAGCAGTCATTCCAATCGTAAACGTCAATGGTGGGTTTGTCCGCATAGCGGTCTTTGGCGCGATCTTCGGCGAATGACAGCTCTGAGCCCAAAGCGGTCACTGTACGCAGTGCCGATACAACACAGATTTTGAATTAAGGTGGACAAAGGACGCAAAAAGTTGCCATCGCCGCACCCTTCGTGCCTCATCGAATAACCAAAATAGGAGGA
>NZ_JBDUXB010000014.1:0-10160 GCF_039945315.1 Tateyamaria sp.
CGCAACCGTATCGAGATCATGTTCGGCAGGTTGAAGGATTGGCGGCGGGTTGCAACACGCTATGACCGCTGCCCAAAGGTCTTCCTCTCAGCAATCGCTCTCGCGGCAAACGTCGTCTATTGGTTATGAGTCCTGGCCCTACGTATAGCGGTCTTAGACGACGTCGCTTTGATTTGGTATTGTGGTCTTTCTTACCCAAGATTCGCTGCGCGCTGTGAATTGGTGCTTTTTTGAGCTTGCAGTCTGGCAACCAGCGCATCCACAAGGACACAATTGAAGAACTTGCTTTGAGAAAACTGTGTGACGAGGAATGCCGGACACGCGGATTGGCAATTGCGTCACTGCTGGTTGAAAAGTTATCTATTTTCCCATTCTTTTCACCCGAAACGCCGGCATCTTGATTACCGATAGGCAGGAAGGCATCGACACGGAGCTGCAATCTGGCATGGTGGTCCTTGTTGGCCAATGCACGTTATTCCGAGCAGAGATCCGGTCTCAGGGGTATCGAGAGCAAATCATTCTTGTACCTACTGAACATGGCAACTCGAGTATCAACGAGTTACCGCATTGTCCGGAATGTAACGAGTTTTTTTGCCGATTATCGTGTCCGTTAACCTTGGAGGTGGAGGCTATGACCAACTACGACGTTTCAGTCCCAGACGGGTCAAACCAGAGCCTCGACATCGCAATTTCAGCAGATGGGAGCGCTGAAACAGGGCGCAGGTACGTGATACTTGCTCGTTGTGGCGTCGCTGTTAGGCTGGCTCGTGGTCAGGTTCTTAATATCTTCAACCCAAGCGGTCACCAAGTGTGTGATTTTTTTGCATTCGCAGCTGGGAACTTGCACGAGCATCTGTCGATGCCGCATTTGCACACGTCGCTTGGTTCGATTTTCCCGAGCGTTGGGGACGGTTTGGTCAGCAACCTGAGAAGGCCATTGTTATCGATCGCGGAGGACACGTCGCCGGGTGTCCATGACACGGTCATCGCCTGCTGCGACCACGCGCGGTATCGCGAACTTGGGTGTGACGGGTATCACGACAATTGCGCGGACAATCTGCGCATGGCGCTGATGGCTATTGGGTTGAAAGCGCCTCTGATACCCGCACCCTTCAACATCTGGATGAACGTGCCGATCGACGCGGAAGGAAAGACTAGTTTTGAACCGCCGGTCGGCCGCAGGGGCGACCGGATGTCGCTTAGGGCTGAAGACGATGTCATCGCGGTGATGTCGGCCTGTCCGCAGGACGTGACCCCAGTCAATGGCGATGGCGTTGCTCCGGGTACTTTGGAATTCAGTGTGGCGGACAGATGATCACTCAGCGCGGGAACGCAAGTTCAGGTGTGTAGTTGTCAAAGCTGCTGAGCGTCTGGGCATTGCATTCGGTCTGCCAGCGCGAGCCGGGAACAACGGCCGAAACGCAGGGATACGCATTGCGGTAGCCGTTTGTGCGTTCGTTCTCTTCGATCGCGATGGCCAGCAATCCGGCAACGACGCCACCCTGCCGCTCTACCAGTCGGATCGCACCATCCATGGTGCCTCCGGTTTCGACCCACTGATCTGCGAGCAAGACCCTAGTGCCTGACCCAAAAGCGGGATTGCGCATCTCCATGTCCTGCGTGCGGCCAGAGTAGTTCCCGAAACTCACCATGTCGGTGTCAACACAGAGTTTGCCCGCTTTACGGATTGGCAGGAAGCCCACACCGGATCGCGCTGCAATCGCGGCCCCCAACACAAAGCCCATGGCATCAAGTCCTCCGACGACATCATATTCCACACCTTCCAAGTCGACCATCAGATCATCCAGCAAGTCATTGAAGGCCGCGCCGTTGATGTAGATAGAAGTCGGATCAAGCCAGGCAAATTTGTCGCCCTTGGTGTTGGGTGCCATGATGTTCAGATACCAGCGGTCGTTGCGCGGGCCTTTGTTTTGAGCGGTCATGATTTTTCTCCCTGTCCAAGCGTTCGAGTCACCTGCATCAATGCATCGAGGCGTGCAGGATCGATGTCATAGAAGTTTCCCGGTTCGTTGATTCCAGTGGCGACCATGAAGCAGTCGACATCGCCATAGTTCGCGGCATTTTCAGGTGTGATGCCGGACGCAAGTGCCAAGGCCCTGTCACCAATGGCATCGCGGAATGTATCGATCTTGCCAAGGTCTGCTTCGTGTCCGGTTGCTACACCAGAGGTCGTGACCACATCCATAAAATGACACGCGTGTCGTGCCGCATCGTTGTAGAGTGCCGGTTCTATCTCGCGCTGCTTCTTGAAACAGGTTCCGCCAAAATAGAGTCCATCCCAGCCACTGTCCTTTTGGATTTTCGCAATTTCGGTTGCCTCAAGGTTTTCACCGTGTTCGTCAATCCGGGCATCGTCAGCCCAATAGGCGTCAATGGTAATGCCTTCCCGTTCCAGTTTGCTCAACATCGGAAAGGCAACTTTTCCCGTCACAGACAGGAAATTCACGCCCATCCAAAGCGACGGATAAGCCGCCCGCACATCCCGAATAATTGGCAGGAACGATTCAGGCTCGAAATCGTGATTGATCAGAAAGCATCCAGCGGCGCCCGCGCCGATCACCTCACGTACATTGCGTACAGTTCGGGGAGTGTCCAACACATGGATCACCGGTAAGACAACCGGTCCTGTCGATTTGAACAATTTGTGAAAGTCGTCGCGCTGCATGGCAGCAGTTTAGGCGGCGAACAGGAATTACAGAAATTTATTATTGCAATCTAACGATTAACCTTTGAAATTCCATCTAATGCGTACAGTTAATCTGCCGACAGATCTTTTGCGGACCTTCATCACTGTGATCGAAGTCAAGAGTCACACACGCGCCGCTGACCTGCTTAACCGTTCGCAACCAGCGGTTAGCTTGCAGATCAAACGGTTGGAAGATTTGGTAGGTTACAAACTGATCCGGCAAAAGGGTCGAACCATGCATGTTAGCGAAAAAGGCGAAGCGCTGGCGATGCACGCGCGGCAGATCCTGCGCCTCAATGACATTGCAATGGGGATCTTCGAACGGCCGGACGCTGAAGCCAATCTGCGCATCGGCCTGCCATTGGATTATGGTGTGCGTCTGTTGCAGAACGAGGTCACCACATTGTTGCACGACAACGATGCCCTGCGGCTGACGGTCAACTGCGATCTGTCACGGAACCTTCATGAGGCGCTGTTGCGGGATGAGTTAGACATCATTGTTGCGCTTTATCAGGGGGGAACCCCACAGTTTCTTGTCCAGCAATGGCGCGAACAGCCCGTTTGGGTCGGGGCGACTGACATGTCTCCGGATCAATTCGACGATCTGCCACTCGTCGCGCACCCGGCGGGCTGCGTTTATCGTCAAAGGATGACCGACGCGCTGCGGTCGGTTGAGCGCGGTTGGCGCGTTGTTTTTTCAAGCCCAAACATTGACTCGGTTCAAGATGCAGTGCGCGACGGTTTAGGGTTCACTATTCTTACGACACCCACCACCCAGCAGGGCATGCGACCCATCATGTCAGACGAGGGGCTGCCGGCGTTGGAGCCACTGCGGATTGGACTGTTTTATCGCCAAACCCGACTGGGCAGTTGGGGCAATCTGGTGGCCGAGCGACTGACGCAGACAATCGAAAATGTCCTGACTTACCCTCCCAAAACAGGGGTTCATCATAACAGTTCTTAATGTGTCTATATGGTCGATAAATTTCCTATGGGCGGCGATTCTAGCTAACCTTTCCACAATGGCGCTGGTCCAGTGATCAGAACATCAATCAGGGCCAAAAAAAAGACAGATAACAGCGGAGTGTGACTCATGAAAAAATCAAATGAAAAAAAACAAAAACAATATCTTAGAAGAGATGTCTTGCGGATTAGCGGCGGTGTTGCGTTGTCAGCACCGTTCGTAGGTCGTGCCTGGGCTTCGACCACTGAAATCAACATGCTGGCTTGGTATGGACATGGCGAACCCGACATGGTCGGGGCATTTGAAGAGGCCAATAACGTTAAGTTTGTGCCAAAATACTATGCAGGTGGTGACAATATGTTGGCACTCATCGCGCAGTCGCCCCCTGGCACCTACGACATCATCCTGTCCGATGGCGAGTTTGTGCAGCAGTTGAACGCCGCCGGCTACATTGAAGCGTTGGACGCCAGTGACTACCCATTTGACGACATGTTGCACGAGGACTTTACCAAGTTCCCCGGCCACTGGGATGGCGACACTCTCTATTCAATGATCTTGCGTGGCGGACATCTGGGCGTTTCTTACAACACCACAGCGATGAGCGCCGAAGAAGCGTCGAGTTATGAAGGCTTCTGGAAGCCTGAGTTGCAGGGAAAAGTGGGCCACTTTGACTGGCACCTGCCAAGCCTCGGCATGATGAGCTTGAAGAACGGGAATGGCGCAGGCCTCTGGGATCTGAGCGATGATCAATGGCAAGCGGTGCAAGACACCACCATGAGCCTGCGACCTCAAGTGGGAGGTTACTTCGACTACGGCGGCACGTTCAACGGCCTCAAGAACGGTGAAATGCTGGCGATGTGCGGGATTGGCGACTGGATCACCGGTGTGCTGGAGCGTGACGGGGCACCAGTGGCCTCGGTAATTCCCAAGGAAGGTGGCATTCAGTTCACCGAGAGCTATTGCATTGGCAAAGGCAGCGCAAAGGCGGATCTGGTCAAAAAGTTCATCCAGTACATGATGTCACCCGAAGGTCAGGTCAAGTCAGCCCAGATGGCGGCCTACCCTGGTTTCTGTGTGACCAAGGCTGGTCGCGCAATGCTGCAGGAGGTTGACCCTAAGGAAGCCAAGCGCAGCCACCAAATGGATGGAATGCCTAACGATCCAATTGCACTGATCAATGAAGGTCGCATTCATTATCGTGACATACCTCAGCAGCAGACGCTTGAGGATTGGAACGACTTCTGGTCCGAATACAAGAACGCCTAAAGGCACCTACGGGCGGCCACAGGGCCGCCCGACTTCAGGCAAGGATCATGACGTTTGAGCACAAAACGCAGAATTGACCTATACGCCCTGACATGGCGGCTGCCGATCATCTTGTGGCAACTGATCTTCTTTGTCGGCACCGTCCTTTTCATGATCGCGATCTCGTTCTTTGTGGTGAAGAACTATCGAATGACCGAGGCTTTCGAGCTCGTGAATTGGCAGCGCATGCTAACGCGCGGTTATTTCTGGGACAGCTATTGGTATACGCTGTTTATTGCCTCGCTCAGTGCGAGTATCGCAATGCTGCTGGCCTTTCCCGCCGCTTGGACGTTGGCGTTTCGCGCATCGGAAAACTTGCGCCGGTGGGCGGTGTTTTTGCTGATCATCCCGTTTTTTACGTCTTACCTGGTACGAACATTTTCTTGGTATGTGATCCTTGCTGAAAGTGGCGTGTTGAACGCCATGTTAGGATACATTGGGTTGGGCCCGTTCAAGATGTTGAACACCCATTTTGGAACCGTGGTGGGCTACCTGACCCTGACACTGCCATTGGCGGTGATCCTGCAAACTGTGACGATGGCCAATATAGACAAGACGCTGGTCGAGGCCGCGCGCAATCTGGGCTGCAAGCCACTGGCAACGATTTGGAGCGTGGTACTACCGCTGTCAAAAACCGGGTTCATCGTAGCGGCACTGTTCTGCTTCATTCTAGCCTTCGGAGACTTCGTGGCACCGTTCTATCTGGGCGGCTCGCAGGAACCGACCTTGCCGATACTTATTCTTGACACCACCAAATCCGGCCAGCAATGGCCACGTGCGGCGGTCGTTGCGATCATGATGATGTTGACCCTGTTTACAGTGGCCTTCACCGCCATTGTGCTTGCTTATCGTAAGCCCAAAGGAGCGCGGTGATGAACGCGCGTGCGCTGAATTTCTTGCTGGGGATCTATGTCGCGCTGATATTCACGTTTGTTTTCGCGCCTATATTGTTCAGCCTGGTTTTTTCGTTCAATTCCCAGCGCTTTCCGACAATCCCGCTGGGTGAGTTTTCAACCGAGTGGTACGCGAAAATTCTGGCCGACCCGGATGTCTGGCAGGCCGTGCGCAATTCGGTGATCGTCTCAACGAGCACCGCCATGCTGGCCACCTTTCTGGGGTTCTGCACTGCTTACACTGACTTTCGCTATAACTTCCGCTTCAAGGGCCCTTACCTTGCCCTGATCCTTTTGCCGCCGACAATACCGCTGATCATCATGGCGCTGGCGATGCTGGCCTGGCTGTCACGACTCGGCCTTTCGGGGCAGTTGTGGAGCATCGTCATGGCGCATTCAGTGCTAACAGCGCCTTTCGCTATGGCGATCATCCGGCTGCGCCTGCACCAAATGGACCCCGATCTTGAAGCCGCGGCATGGAACCTCGGGGGATCTGAATGGCAAGCGATGCGCCATGTGATCGTGCCCTTTTGCCTGCCAGCCATATTCTCATCTCTATGCTTGACCGCCGCCGTGTCATTCGACGAGTTTGCCGTCGCGTGGTTCGTTTCAGGCCTGAACAAAACCGTCCCTATCGTGATCCTCGAAATCGTGCAGGGCAATATCGATCCACAAGTCAACGCCATAGGCACATTCGTGTTTCTCACTTCCATGTCGCTGGTGGTCGCCGCTCAGGTGATCTTTATCAGCCGCCAAATTAAGAACCATTCCTGATATGACAGCCCCCCTCGTCACCTTCCGCAATGTCGAAAAACGCTTTGATGACTTTGTCGCCGTGCGTGACATGACTCTTGATATTCACGAAGGTGAGTTCCTTGCGATTATGGGTTCGTCGGGCTGTGGCAAGACCACGACCTTGCGGATGCTTGCAGGGCTCGACACCCCGACAGGAGGCGAAATCCGGATTGGTGGGGAACTGATGAATGATGTCAAACCGCATGAGCGTGACACGCCACTGGTTTGGCAGTCTCTGGCGCTCTTCCCCTTCCTGACCGCCCGCGAGAACGTGGAATTTGGCCTGAAAATGCGTGGGATCAGTGGGGCAGAGCGCAAGCGTCGTGCGCTCGACTGGTTGGATCGAATGCAGATAAGCGAGTTTTCAGAGCGCAACGTTGCTACTCTCTCAGGCGGACAAAGGCAGCGAGTGGCTCTGGCGCGCAGTCTCGTAATGGAACCGAAGATGCTGCTGTTGGACGAGCCGCTTTCAGCGCTTGATGCCAATCTGGTGATCCGGATGCAGGGGTTGCTGACCCAGCTACAAAAAGAACTCGGCATCACATTTATCTATGTCACCCACTCGCAATCCGAAGCCTTTGCCATGGCTGATCGTGTCGTCATCATGAGCCAGGGCGACATCGCTCAGATCGGCGCTCCCCGAGATATCTACCGTTCCCCTGCCAACCGTTTCGTTGCCGAATTCGTCGGGCGCAACAATATTCTGACCGGTCAGGTGTCGAGCTCTGATGCCACCGGTACCCGGATCACGACTCCGCAAGGTGCTTTCGTGGCGAGCACCCCGCAATCCCCGCCCAACGCAGGACAATCCGCCAGCTTTACAGTCTCAGCCGACCTTGTCTCGCTTTCAGCAACTGAACCCAGCGCAGACAACAAGGCCCAGGCCACACTTATTTCAGAAGAATTCATCGGCACCGTTGTGACCTTATTCCTTGAAGGTGCGGAGGGGCTGGAGTTCAAGGTGCAGATGCAAGAGCGCGCCCTGATGGCACTGGACCTTGAACCCGGGATGACCCTGTGGCTCAGTTGGGATGCCCAAAATGCCAACATTCTGGGAGAGAGCTAAGATGATCCGAAATCCCATCCCTTGGCCGGGTGGTGCGAAATGCGCAGTGGCGATTACCTTCGACATGGACGCTGACAGCCTTATCCACATCGCGCGCCCCGAAGACAGTCACCGCAGGCTCTATCCAATCTCGATGGGGCGATATGGTCCGAATATTGCACTGCCGCGCATATTGGACACCTATCAGCGGTTTGCACTGAAGCAATCTTTTTTCATCCCCGGATGGTGTCTCGATCAATACCCTGAGACTGTCGAATCCATTCTGGAGGGCGGTCACGAGATCGGCCATCACGGCTGGATCCACGAAGATCCGATCACCACCTACGGCAACCAGCGTGAACCGTTCGAGCGCGCGCTGGAAGCGCACAAACGGATATGCGGCAAATCCCCTATAGGCTATCGAGCGCCTGTCTATAACATCACCGACGAGGTTGTGGACCTGATGCTGGAACATGGTTTTCGTTATGATAGTTCGTTGATGGCCGACGACATTCCTTATGCTTTACGCGCGCCCAAAGGCCAGCTTTACGAAATGCCGGTACATTGGGGTACGGACGACTGGCCGCCTTTCGCACACTACGACGAAATCGGATATATGATGCCGGTCAAATCTCCGTCCGAAGGGCTGTCCGGGTTCTGGGAGGAATTCGATGCGCAATATGAAGCCGGCGGATTTTTTATGCTGATCGTACACCCTTTTCTGACCGGCCGCTTGGCGCGCTGGCACTTAGTCGAACGGTGGATCGAAGAGACCCTGAACAACAAGGACGTCTGGTTCACAACATTGGGCGGAATCGCCGATCACATGGATGCGCTATCCGCAGATGGGACATGGTCTCCTTCCGTCGAAAAGTTGCAAAACTTTACCAGCCCACCCGCCAGTAAATGAGGCCCTGATCATGATGACAGATGACGACAAACGGTTCCTGCGGATCGCCTACGAGGAGGCAAAGGCCGGTTTCGATGAAGGCGGCTGCCCAATAGGATCGGTACTGGCACGGGGCAGCACGGTGGTAAGCCGAGGGCGCAACCAACGCGTTCAGGGAGGGGATCCAATCGCGCACGGGGAAATGGATGCCTTGCGTAAGGCGGGACGACAAAAAACCTATCGCGATACGGTCCTGTACACCTCGCTCAGCCCTTGCATGATGTGCTCTGGCACGATCGTACAATTCGGCATCCCGCGTGTCGTTATCGGCGATACAACAAACTTTGGCGGAAACGAGGAGTTCCTGCGGACTCGCGGCGTGGAGGTGGTGATTGCTGAAGACCCTGACTGCGTCGCCCTGATGAAACGTTTCATCGACGAAAAGCCTGAACTTTGGGCCGAAGACATCGCGGAATGAGTGACCCGTTCTTTCATCCGGTCTCGGGTTTTGATCTGCCGCGTTTTGCAGGTGTTCCTACTTTTATGCGTCTGCCCCACGTAAATCTGGATCACCCGCGTCTTCCCGAGGTCGACATTGGGCTGATCGGCGTGCCTTGGGACAGCGGCACGACTAACCGCCCTGGTCCGCGCCACGGCCCACGCCAATTGCGGGACGCCTCAACCATGATACGCGCACAGAATGGGGCCACCGGCGTGCGGCCCTTCGAGGCGGTCAATTGCGCGGACCTTGGCGACGTGCCGCCGAACCCAGCGGACATCCACGACAGTATGGAGCGGATCACTGCGTTTTATGATCAGGTCAGTAGCCTTGGCATTAGACCTTTAACGGCCGGGGGTGATCACCTGACCTCGCTGCCAATCCTGCGCTCCCTTGCCCGGAACAAGCCCTTGGGCATGATCCATTTCGACAGTCACACCGATCTGTTCAACAGCTATTTCGGGGGTACAAAGTATACCCATGGCACACCGTTCCGACGTGCCGTCGAAGAGGGCCTACTGGACCCCAAACGGGTGGTGCAGATAGGCATTCGAGGCACGGCCTACGACATGGAAGATCGAGATTTCGCCACAGCAGTCGGTATTCGCATCATACCTATTGAAGAGTATTTTGAACGAGGTCCACGTGATGTCATGCAGGAGGCACGCGACATCGTGGGGTACGACCCGACTTATGTTTCCTACGACATCGATTTCGTCGACCCCTCCGTGGCACCTGGAACCGGGACTCCTGAAGTTGGTGGACCGGGCGGCTTTGACGCGCTGCTAGTTGCGAGGCTTTTAGCGGGTATAGATATCGTCGGAGCTGACCTTGTCGAAGTTTCTCCGCCATTTGACTCCTCAGGAGGAACGGCATTTCTTGGTGTCTCAATCATGTTCGAGATGCTCTGCTGCATGGTCACTAGGGCCAGGACTCATAACCAATAGACGACGTTTGCCGCGAGAGCGATTGCTGAGAGGAAGACCTTTGGGCAGCGGTCATAGCGTGTTGCAACCCGCCGCCAATCCTTCAACCTGCCGAACATGATCTCGATACGGTTGCG
>NZ_JBDUXB010000015.1:0-32600 GCF_039945315.1 Tateyamaria sp.
AACGCCGCGCCGTAGGAGCCCAGTAGATCCGTGACGAATACATCTGGACAACCATGCTTACGCATTGCTTTCTTTAAGAATTGCAACGCAGCCTTCTTGTCTCGCGTCTTCGTGACGAAGCTCTCGAGGACTTCGCCCTCGCGGTCCACGGCGCGCCAAAGATAGTGTCTCTCGCCGTTGATCTTCACGAACATCTCGTCCAGGTGCCAACGCCACTTGCTTGATTTCATGCCTTCGATCCAGCGCTTTCGGAGCTCCGCAGCAAACACCGGGCCGAACCTATTCCACCAACAACGGACAGTTTCGTGGCTGACATCGATCCCGCGTTCATGAAGCAGGTCTTCGACATTCCGCAGCGAAAGTGGAAACCGGACGTACAGCATCACTGCAAGACGAATGATCTCGGGACTGGTTTTGAAGTATTTGAATGAGGCGGGTTTGGTCATGGAAGAAAGCTATGCGACCGCCCTACCCTGCTCAAGCCAAGTTATTCTGACAAGACCCCTTCAAGTATGAACTGGCATCTTTAGTGTTCGTGGGTGGGAGGTGGTCTCCGAACCAGGACTTACCGAACAATAATGCGACGGCGGTCGATTTGAAGGTGCCTTGAGCGCCTTCCAGCACCAGCATCGTGTCAAGCTTGCACCCGGGCTGGTAGGCTCTGGCGACCGCCCCGATGAAAAACCGGAATGAGATTGCATCGTGGTATTCACCGTCTGCGGCCCCCATGGGGTATCAGCCCTTTGTATACCAGCCGTTGTCAACGTAGAGCGCGTGGCCATTTACAAAACTGGCATCATCCGACGCCAAGAAAGTCACTGCTGCGGCAACCTCTTCAGGCTCGCAGATGCGACCCTGCGTTGCAGCTAATTCACCATCTTCCCATGTCTGCCCGGCATCATCCAACTCTGCGATTTCGCGCAAGCCGTGTGCTGTCTTTACGAAGCCCGGGCAAACGGCATTACACCGAATGCCCTGCTCTCGATACTCGACCGCAATTGTACGTGCCAATTGCAGGACCGCCCCTTTGGACATGCAATAAAGTGCCTCGAGGGCATAGCCGAGTTCGGATGCAATGGACGCCGTAATCACAACAGAACCGCCGCCATTCGCGACCATCTCCGGAAGAGCGCGCCGACAAACCAAGAACGCAGAACGGACGTTGATGTCCATCAGCCGATCATAGTCTTCCTCTGAGCTGTCGTGCAGGGGTTTGACGATGATCGTGCCTGCGTGGTTAAATAATATATCATAAGGACCAACGTCCGCTCGAATCGCATCAAAAGCGCGCTCGACCTGATCCGACTTCGACACATCCGTCTGATAAAAGTGCCCGACACTTCCGGCTTCCTTGATCATCGACAGTGTCTCTTGCGCGGCTGGGCCCTGAATATCAAGAATGACCACACGCGCACCCTCGGTCGCGAAAGCAAGAGACGTTGTGCGCCCAATGCCGGCAGCACCTCCCGTTATAACGACAGTTTTACCGGCAAACCGGTTTTTGGATCTTTCGCTCATGAATGGCTCCTAGGTGTTGGCGTCAAATGCATTCACCTCCGTCAATCACCAAGGCATGACCCGTCATGAAGGATGATCTTTGCGAGGCAAGAAACACGATGCTGTCGGCGATTTCCTCCACCGTGCCAAAACGACCCATCGGGATGGTATTCTCGACATATTCGTCTAGCTTTTTGCGTCCGCCCATCTGGATCTCAAAGCCACGGTTGAACGGGGTGTCGATGAACCCCGGACAAAGTGAGTTGAACCGGATGTTTTCCTTTGCGTAGTCCGCGGCCATCTGGCGGGTCATCGCAAGGATTGCATGTTTGGTCGTAGCGTAGGCGATCATTTCGCGATCGTATTGCACGCCGGAATTGGACGATGTGATGATGATACTGCCGCCGCCCTGAGCACGCATCGGTGCGATGGCCGCTTTGGCCGCAACAAAGTGGGCGCGTACGTTTAAATTCCACGAGGCGTCCATGTCCGCGACTGCGACTTCTTCCAGCTTACCTTCGATTTGCAGCCCTGCGTGACTGTGCAGAACATCAATGCGCCCCTTGAAAGCCGCAGCCTGCGAAATGGCGGTGCCCAAAGCGGTGTCGTCGGTGACATCCAAGGTCATGGCTGCAGCCGCATGCCCTTCGGCCAAAATAGTCTCAACCACAGAGGCGGCGGCGGCCCCGTCGCGATCGCTAACGAAAACATGCGCGCCCTCCCGTGCCATAGCGATAGCGCCTGCAGCTCCGATTCCTGACCCTGCGCCCGTGACAAACGCGACCTTGTTTTCAAGCTGCACTCTGCGTTCCTTTCAAAAAAGCAATCATTGTTTCGCGCTGCGCCGCAAGATGAGCTGGGCGATCACCAATAGAATCAGAGAAGCCATCATCACCATCGTGCCGATTGCATTGACCTCCGGCGTGATGCCGCGACGAATAGATGAGAAAATGTAGATCGGCAAAGTTGTCTCGGACCCCGCCACGAAAAAAGCGATGATGAAATCATCGAAGCTGAACGTGAAGCTAAGGAGGAAACCCGCCAAGACTGCAGGCGCGATGAGTGGAAGTGTGATTTGGCGGAATGTGCCAAATGGTGTTGCATAAAGGTCGGCAGATGCTTCGCTAAGGGCACCTTCGATGCTGGAGAGGCGGGCCCTAACAATGATGATGACGAGCGCCATCGTGAACATCGTATGCGCGGCGATCAGTGAACCCATGCCCATAGATAGGCTGGGTGGATTTTCACTCGTAGGCCAAATAGCGGCCAGCCAAGGATTAACCACGCCAAAGATCGTGACCAATGCGATCAGTGTGGCGATCCCGATGACGATGCCAGGGATCATCACGGCGATATAAATAATTGCATCAAAGAATGCGCGAGCCGGGCCGCGAATACCTTGCAAACCAACTGCGGCAAGTGCGCCAAGGATACTGGCAATGCTGGCCGATACGAACGCCACAAAAAAGCTGTTGCCGAGTGCGTCCATAACGAATGGATTGAAAAGCGCGCGCCCATACCACTGGGTCGAAAACCCCTCGAATTGGCTGGCGCTGCGTCCTGCACTGAAGCTGAATAGCGCAATGATCGCGATGGGCGTGTAGAGGAAAACGTAGACACATATTGTGTAAATGCGCATGGGGCCTCACATCAGCGGCGCGTCATCGCGCTGAACACTCAGCCGCGAAATGAGACGCATATAGATAGTGACAGTGACCAGCATGATTACGATCAACATGACCGCAACGGCGGACCCGTAAGCCCAATTGCGCGACTGCAGGAACAGATCAACCAGCGCATTGCCGACGAAGAACACCTTGCCGCCCCCCAGCAGCGCCGGGATCAGAAATTCGCCCATCAGTAGGATGAATACCAACATACAGCCCGTCGCGATCCCCGAGATTGACATCGGCAGCGTGACCGTCAAAAATGTGGTGAGCGGTGACGCACCAAGGTCAGACGCGGCTTCAAGTAGTCGTTTGTCCAACCGATCAAGGCTGACATAGATCGGGAACACCATCAGCGGTAGGTAGCCATAAACGATGCCGATCAGAACTGCGAATTGGGTGTTGATCAACCGCACATCCTCAATGCCGACGACCTCTAGCAAAGACGGGATTCCGCGCCCACCAAGGATGAAGATCCATGCATAGCTGCGGATCAGAATTGAGGTCCAGAACGGCACGATAACCAAGACCAACAGCATGGTTTTCCATTTTTTGGACGTACGCACCGCCAGTTGATATGCCAAAGGATAGGCAATCAGCAAGGCAGCCAGTGTGCCCAGTGGGGCCAAGAACAGTGTGTTTTTGAAGGCCGTGAACCGCGCTGGCAGATTGATGTACTGCTCAAAGGTGAAGGCCGGGACATAGCCGCCAGAAGGCGCGCGTTCTCCGAAACTAAAAACAAAAACGACAGAGAGCGGCAACACTAACATCACAAGCAGCCAAGCACCCGCAGGGGCCACCAAGAGCCAGTTTCTTGCGCGTTGTGTCATGTGGTGCCGCTCTCGTTTTACTGGATCAGGCGGATTTGAAACGCGCCATCAACTCGGCCCGGTTCGGGTCGGTCAATGTCTGTGCCGCGCCGAACTCCAATGCACTCAGCAGCTCTGCTGCGGGGTAGAGAATTGGATCATTCAAGATCTCTTCCGGCAGCAAATCATTCGTTCGGCTGTCCGCGACAGGATAGCCATGCGCCATGACTTCACGTGCGTTCACCTCCGGATCAAGCATGAAGTTGATCAGCGCATATGCGGCTTCAATGTGCGGCGCACCTTTGGGAATGGCGTAGTAGTCGCTCCACAGTTCTCCACCCTCTTTGCCCAGGATGTACTCAATCTCGGGAATGTCGGTGTTCAACTGCTTGCCGTCGCCAGTCCAGCAAATCGTCATCCACGCGTCTCCGGACCGCATGCTGGGTTGGTAATCTGAGGAAATCGCGAACAGGTGCGGTTTCACGTTGATCAACAGTTTCTCAGCGTCGGCAAGTTCTGCTTCATCAACGGAATTGAACGAATAGCCGTGATAGTTCAACGCCGCACCGATGGTGGTGAGTTGATAGTCATGCACCATCGTCCGGCCTGAGAAATCATCCATTGTGCGGTCAAAGAAATCCTTCCAGCTGTCCATTCCTTTGCCGCCGGTTTTGCTGGTGTTCAGCGCAAATCCCGTGGTGCCCCAATTCTTGGGCACAGCGTACAAAACACCGTCGACGGTACCCGCATCAGAAAAACGTGCTTCGAATGCAGCGGGATCGTAGTTCGGCAGTTTGGATACATCCAAAGGCTCAATCAGGCCCTCTTCAACATATGTGGTGATTGTGTAGTTGGTCGGAACATAGACATCCCAACCACTGCCACCTGCTTGTAGTTTGGCGAGCATCTCTTCATTGGAGCCGAAGACATTGACCTGCATGAAAGCGCCGGTCTTATCCGTAAACATATCGAAATTGGCCTGGTCATGGTAGTTTGGCCACGTCGCCAACACGACGCGATCACCGATGTGGCTTTCCGCAAAGGCAGGCGTTGCGCGCAAGCCCGGCAGCGCCGACCCCATCACCGCAGTTGCGGCCCCCAAGCCAGTCACGCCCAGAAAGTGCCGTCGGCTGACAGATCCTTTCTGATAGCGGCGCAGTTCTTCCATGAAGTTCTGTTTTGAGATTGAGTCATTGTTCGACATTGCGTTGTCCTCCTGGTTGAAACGTTTCTCTTTGGGTTACGTGTAGCTTAGTATCAAAGCGGCATCCGTGGCCCACCGAACCCATGCAGTGTCCCCGTTTTTTAGTGTGTCGGCATCGCCGTCTGCCTGTCGGGGTGCGAGCACAGAAATTTTCCCAAGTCTGCTATGGCGAACCAAGTATTCAGTATGTTCGCCAAGAAAAATTCTATTCTGCACCGTGACTTCTAAGGCGTCAGGCATCGGCAGTTTGGAGAGACGAATTTGTTCAGGGCGAACGCTCATCCACGCGTGCGTGCCGGCGGTTAATTTGTCGCCAAGTATGGCGTTGTACGTTCGCCCATCTTGAAGGGCTATCTGCGCAGTGGCGTCCAGGCTTGCGACAATATCGCCTTCGAAAAAGTTCGAGGTTCCAACAAAATCAGCGACATACCGGCTTTGCGGATGGTCATACAGTTCGCGCGGCGTGCCTATTTGAACGATCTCCCCGGCGCGCATAACGCAGACACGATCACTCAGTGACAGAGCTTCTTCTTGATCATGAGTGACCAAGACAAATGTGATGCCAAGCTGGCGCTGCAAATCTTGCAGCTCAATCTGCATTTCTTTGCGCAGCTTACGGTCAAGGGCGGCCAGTGGTTCATCCAACAAAAGTAATTTGGGTTCATTCACAATTGCACGCGCCAAAGCCACGCGCTGTTGTTGTCCACCCGACATTTGCCAAATGCGTCGATCCTTGAAATCTGTCAACCTTACTGTTTCAAGCGCACGACTGACCTTTTCGTCAATCAGCTTCCGCGCCAGTCTGGGTCGCTTTTGTTTCAGACCATAGGCGATGTTTTGGCCCACAGTTAGGTGCGGAAACAGCGCATAGCTTTGGAACACCATATTGACAGGTCGTTGATGCGCGGCCTTGTCGGACACGTCGTTACCATCAATTAAGACAGTGCCCGTCGTGGGCGTCTCAAAACCCGCAAGCATACGCAGCGCTGTGGTTTTCCCGCAGCCCGATGGCCCTAGAAAGGTCAGGAATTCACCGGCTGCGATTTGAAGGTCGACGTGTCTGACTGCTTGGACGTCTCCGTAGGACTTCGACACCCCGTGCAGCTCCGCGACGGGTGCTGAAACAGACCCAGTCTCTGACGAATCATACCCTTCAGGAGAAGACATTTGGGTCATTTTCGTCTTTCAAACTATATCCCTCATCATGCCTTAGAAGGAAACTTTTTGCTTTTTATGTAAATATTCTTTTTGTTATATGCTTTATCGACTATGGGTTGAGGAAACTGAAATTATGCCGATCAGCAATGCAAAAGTGGGCGAGATCATCGAACATTTGGAAAGTGAGTTGCTGCCTGAGATTTTGGCTAGTGCTCTAAAATCTATAGTCGAATTCGACTTCGTTGTGATCTTTGGGTACGTTGGCTCTTCGCGACCGCTCGCGCTTTATGATGACTTCACACCGGCGCGCCGGGTGATGCACGTGGATGACTACCAAGAGGGCCCTTATCTCCTTGATCCCTTTTTTCTGGCAGCAACAGCGGGAATCCTACCCGGCCTTTGGCGCCTAAGTGAGATCGCGCCTGATCGATTCTATCAGGGCGAATATTTTCGGAGTTACTATGACCAGACGGGTCTCGCGGAAGAGGTCGGGTTTCTTGTAAACATTCACGAAAACCTGACCATCGTCATTTCTTTGATGCGGAGGACGCGCAAATTCAGCAAGTTAGAAATGAAGGCGCTTCGCAGTGTTTGGCCAATCATCGACGCTGCCTGCCGCAGGCATTGGCGGGACACAGAAACTGAAGCCCCAGAAGCGAACGCTGTTGCTGACATCACTATAGAACGCGCTTTCCGTGGCATTGGCGAAGGCGTATTGACCCCGCGCGAACGGGAAGTTGTGGAACTTACACTTCGCGGGCATTCCGCAGATGCACTTGGAGCATTGCTCGGCATTTCCTCAGGCACAGTCCGGATACATCGCAAGAACATCTACACGAAGCTGCGGATTAGGTCGCAAGGAGAACTATTCTCGGTATTTATCTCGGCTCTGACTGGCTCACCTGCCAAAGACTAGGTTTCACAGTGTTGGCGTGCGTCAGGTCCGAACACTTTGAGCAAGCGGTTCTGGTAACTTTGATTGGTCAAGATGACTTATTCTGGACAATCCTCGTTGGAAATCGCCTACTTCATCCACTCTTACAGTTGCCGCCGGTCTCGGTTAGCGTTGCGTTCCCTGCTTTTCAACCTGAGCGGGCTGTCGCGCGGAAGCGCCCGCCAAAACCCATTGCCTTTCGACCAATTGAGAAACTGGCTGAAGCTGTCCACCTGATCATCGTTGCGACCACGTGGGAAGCTCTGAAGTTCGCGTTTGAAAGCCGCCAACCAAGGCGCCTCTACCGGAAGGAAAACTCTCCCTTCTTCCACAGGTGCGCAAGCCGCACTGAAGCGGATTTCCTTGTCTCTTTCCGGTGTCACGCGATTGAAGCGTTTGTCATCTTGGAAGAGTTCATGCAGCAATGGCCTTCCGGTCGCAGCGTCCTCAATGAGGACTTTCTCCGGGTCCCAGCGATCAGCCAGCTGGTTCAAGGAATCTAATGGTTGACGATGACCCGTTGGGTGCTGTCAGACGAATTCGAACCAGTCTCAGTTTACCGCAGAATGCCTGAACCTATCCTGAACAAAGCTGGCGCCACTCGGTGAGGGCGGCGGTTCGGTTAACTTTAAAATTATTTCTGTTGTAGAGATGGCGCTCCTGGTTGAAATGGTTGTGAACTGAAGAATGGACGGCGGCGAATTTCTGCAAACATCGCATTTGTCTGAAGCGGAGAATGGCGCGTTCTCATCGTCGAAACGGCAGGTGAGAATTCTCGGCCCGATTGTTCAACCAGCGGCCCGTTTCTTGCCTTTCCGCGTTGCCAATGATTTTAATTGCTGCGCCATAGGAACGCAGTTTGTCGGTCACGATGATTTCAAGTTTTCCATATCGTTTAATTGATTTTCTAAGGAATTTCAATGCCGCTTTCTGGTCACGGCGCTTAGTCACGTAACTTTCCAGCACCTCGCCCTCATGATCGACAACCCGCCACAGGTAATGTGTTTCGCCGGTGATCTTCACGAAAATCTCGTCCAGATGCCACTGCCAGTTGGAATATGCGCGCATACGGCTGACCCTGTTTCTGCGGATCTCAGCCGCGAACATTGGACCAAATATATTTCACCAGAAACGAACCGTTTCGTGGCTCACGTCGATCCCACGCTCGTGCAGAAGGTCCTCGACGTTTCGGAGCGAAAGCAGAAAGCGAACGTACATCATAACCGCCAAGCGAATAATTCCTGGACTAGTTTTGAAATAGCGAAAAGGGGAGCGTTTTCTCATCACAGCAGGCTAGGCTCCAGACCCATTAATCGGCTTGAGGCCGTCAGGCCTGTATGATTCAAGCTCCCCAAACTGAGGGGGGTTTATGAGCAATCTTTTCTGGCTGACCGAGGATCAAATGGAGCGGCTCCGTCCATATTTTCCGAAGAGCCATGGTGTCCCACGTGTAGATGACCGGCGTGTGCTAAGTGGTATTATATTCATCAATCGCAATGGCTTGCGATGGTGCGATGCCCCTAAAGAATATGGGCCACCCAAGACACTTTATAACCGCTGGAAACGGTGGAGCGACATGGGGGTTTTTGCGAGGATCATGACGGGACTGGCAGCCGAGGCACCTGACAACAAGACGATCTCAATCGATGCAACCTACCTCACAGCACATCGCACGGCATCGAGCCTGCGGTTAAAAAGGGGGACGCGGACGTCTGATTGGGAGGACCAAAGGCGGTATGAACACGAAGTTGCGTGCCGTTACGGACGCAATTGGACGGCCGATCCGGTTCTTCATGACCGCAGGCCAGGTCAGCGATTACACCGGGGCCAGGGCTTTGGTGAGCAACTTGCCATCGGCAGATTGGCTGCTGGGAGATCGGGGATACGATGCTGATTGGTTCCGCAAGGCCTTGATAGACAGGGGAATAACGCCCTGCATTCCCGGTCGGAAGTCACGCGCCAAGCCCGTCAAATACGACAAGCGTCGCTACAAACGGCGGAACCGGATTGAGATAATGTTCGGTCGCCTGAAAGACTGGCGCCGGATCTCCACCCGATACGACCGTTGTCCTAAGGTTTTCCTATCTGCGATTGCGCTCGCAGCAACCGTTTTGTTCTGGCTCTAAATTAGCGAGTCTGGAGCCTAAGAAACGGCCCTGCCCGGCTCAAGCTGGTTTAGTCTGACAATGCCTCGCCGACACCTTAGGCCCGGACGGTTCATGTGCGTTGAAAACTACGATGCCGAACATACCGCTGCACGATCAGGTTACAGCCTTTATCGCCCCCTCCAGAACATAGAACATTTCATCAATTTGCTGAGGCGAAATGACCAAGGGCGGTGACATCACACACATGTTGATGAGCGGGCGCAGGACAAGCCCCTTCGACTGACACGCGGTGTCAATTTTTGCGCCCAACTCATAATCCTGATCCAGCGTACCATTCTTGCTGCCGCCGTAAGAGCATTGAATGCAGCCCATCAGCCCCGTCCCGCGTGTATCCACGACAAGGTCTAGGTCCGCCAACCCGTGTAATCGCGCCTGAAACTGTGGCGTGACCTTGCGGACATGTTCAAGGATGCCTTCACGCTCAATGATATTCATGCTGGCCATGCCCGCAGCCGCACTCACGGGGTGGCCCGAATAGGTATACCCGTTCGAGAAAACTGCGCCTTGCCCTTTGTCACCTGACACGCTGTCGATCAACCGGTCGGAGAATATCGCCGCACCCATCGGAGCGTATCCCGATGTCAATCCTTTGGCGCAGGTGATGATGTCGGGCTGAATGTCAAAGACATCTTTGGACGCGAACCAGTGCCCCAAACGCCCGAAGGCTGTTACGACCTCGTCTGAAATATACAGAACATCATGGGCATGACAGACCTCGATGCAGCGTTTGTGATAGCCTTTTGGTGGAACGATCACCCCACCCGATGCCAGCACAGGTTCAGCGATGAACGCGGCGACGTTCTCTGGGCCTAGGTCAAGAATAGCGTTCTCCAGATCAGCGATCTTTTCGTCCAGAAAGTCATCGACGCTCTGGTCTGGACCGCGCATCAGCGGGTTCACATCCGGCAAGAAATGCGCGAGGCCGTCGGGCTTATCCAGCCACAAGCGGTCACGCTCTTTCCCGCTGACCGCCGCCGACAGATAGGTGCTGCCGTGATAGGCTTTTTGCCGCGAGATGATTTTTTTTTTGGTCGGCTTTCCAAGCAAGTTGTTGCGAAAGTGTACAAACCGAATGGCGCTATCCACGGCCGTGGACCCGCCCGTGGTAAAGAACACATGGTTCAGGTCACCTGGCGCGCGTTTGGCAATCTCGCGGGCAAATTCGGCGGCGACTGTATTGGTGTTATTGAAGGGCGAAAAATAGGCCAGCTTGCGGGCTTGATCTGCCATCGCATCGGCAATTTCATCGCGCCCGTACCCCACCTGCACGCACCACATCCCCGCAGGACCATCAATGAGCTTTTGGCCTTTGTCATTGGTGACATAGACGCCATCGCTTGTTTCCAAAAAGGCACGTTCATTTTGGCCCATATCGCCCATGCCTTCCCACGGGTGCATGAAGTGATCGTTATCCCAATTTTTTACGTTGGTGTTTTCCATATCAAGCTCCGTTAAGCGGTAGAGTATAAAGGGGGTGCAGCGACTTGCGCGATGACTTTGGCAGCGGCACGTTGGCCGCTGAGGTACGCGCCGTGCACTGTTGAATATGTATGGGGCATTGTGGCTTCGCCCGCAAAGAAGAGTTTGTCTGCAACAGGTTCCGCCAGAATGGGACGCGCGCCCGCGCAACCGGGTTTGGCGTAGCTGTAGGATCCGAGCGTATTCGCATTCGCGCGCCACGCCGTTTCATCCGTTGTCTTAATCTGTCTGGTGATGTCATTCCCAAAGGTCGCGCGCAACGCTTGCATGCAATACTCAGTGGCTGCACCCTGCCCGTCACGTTCCAGTGCATCAGCAAACCGTCCGGCCACAAACCCGACCGCAAGGTTCGATCCGCAAAACCCGAACAAAATCGAACAATACCCATCATCACCCGACTGGTGCTCGACCATCTCGCCTTCGGTTGCGCCGTGCCACGACGGGTGGAACTCGATGCCGATTTTGTTCAGCAACCCGTTGGGCAGCTGGTCGATGGCATCGCGTTTCGCGGCGGCCAATGCCGGATTAAACTCAATAGCTTCTGATGCTAGAACGCCTGTTGAAACAGTCACAATCACATGACGTGCCTGCAACGTGCCAACCGTCGATGACACCGTGACGCCGTGTCCTGAATGATCAATCTTTTGAACGCGGCAATTGTGTTGAACGCGCACGTCCCCGTGCACACTTTGAATAAGCGCGCCAAACCCGCCACCAACCAGCCAATCCCCCTCGGCATCGTCGTAGTTGTAGCTGTCACGTGCTGAGGTCACATCCCCATCTCCACCTAGGTGCTGCGAAATATGGTGCAGGGCCGTATCGCGCCACGGTGAAGGAGACGCGCAATCTAATATTGTTGCGTCGAGATTTGAGGCGCCGCGCACATTAATCTCGGGCCACATACGCTCTATATAGGACGCGTATTCAGCGACATCATTGCGAGACAGATCATGGCCTTGCACATGGACATGTGTCGGGATCCAATCCTTCTTGTGCAGGACAAATCCCTCATCCTCAGCAATGCGGGCAAGAGGATTGATCGTCGCAGAATGAAGCCACGATCCACCGCGATCAAAGGGCTGTGAAAACGTCGCATGATCTGTCACGCAACGGCCACCAGAATGGGCAGCAGCCTCCAGCACAGTCACCTCCAGACCCGCGGCTTTGAGGGATTTCGCCGCAGCCAATCCAGCCACACCTGCACCTATCACGATGACATCAGGGTTTTGCGGCGCGCTCATGCGTCCATACCGTGGTGAGATATTGGGGGGATATCGACACCTTCGTGACGGGCCATAGCAATCGGATCTTCATGGTCAAACTTGCTGCATGCGCGGTAGATTTCCAACATCGAAGCGGGCATTGTGTGTTGCGCATAAAAATACATCGCTGCGCCATAGCGGGAGGCACCAGACCCAAGCCCCCCTATCGCTTGATGCAGCAACGCGATTTGTAGGTCATCAAAGTGATTTGGAGGAGACAGGGCCGTCATCTATCGATCTGCGCTTTCAGCGATGCGTTCAAACCTGCGACATCGCGTTCGCTCGGTGCGTCTACAACGGTGTAGACTGGCAAAACACGGCGCAGGTGATCGTGATGGCTGCGCACGCCGTATTCCAGATCGGAAAGGTAGAACCCCTCAAACGCGCTTGAGGCCATCGCTTCGTTCGACCAGATCGTCAGCTGGATGTCTTCGTCGACCGTCTCGCGATCAATTCGGGCCGACAGATACCGCGCGGCGCGCTGTTGGCGATCCTCGTTACGGTTGCGGTAGGTGGCGCTGCGCAACACGGTTTCATTAACTGAGCGCGGGAATTCTTGGTAAAACAGAACCGTCTCGGGCGTCATCGCGATAACGGAGTTGGGGAATATCCCGTAGTAGACCCAGGCTTGATGTTGCTCTTGTGGCAAGTGGTCTTGCGCTTTGGATATCTTTTTATAATTTCGCACAGTCCAGCGTCGCCCTTTGGTTGGTGTGTAATTCCCAACCGCACGCGACACCCCGTCGACATATGGTTCATCCTCATACGTAAACCCATAAAGATCCTGCAAGGCTGGATGCGCCATCGCGACATGGTACCCCTCGTTGTCTACATCGCGCACAGACTTCCAATTCACCGGAGAAGCTTCGGTCCAGATCCCATCTGTCGGGACGTGATCCGCCATTTTATATCCTGCCGCCTCCGCTTCAAACGGGGCGAGAAGTTCGGCCAACGATGGCTGTGGTCCGGGCTTGAAGCGCATGAACACAAAGCCGTTCCAGATCTCCATCTCAACTGGGGGCAATGCGAATGCGTGTTTGTCCATTTCAGGAAAGGTCTCTGGTCTGGCTGCCCCCCTCAGGGTTCCGTCCAGATTGTAGACCCATCCATGAAACGGACAGATCAGCGCGTTGGGGCATGTTCCCGCCCCGCTTGTGACCAGACGTGATCCACGGTGACGACAAATGTTCTGGAACGCCCGCACATTCCCGTCAGCCCCTCGCAAAACGATCGCCCTTTCGCCACACAGATCAAACGTGCGAAACGATCCCGCGTGCGGTATATCGGACACATGACACGCAATTTGCCAGTGCGTCTTGAACAGCTCTTCCTTTTCCAGCTTAAGCAATGCGGCACTGTGATAGGTCCAGCCAGGTAGGCCCCTGCGGTCCCAGTTATCCGGGATGCTGGTGTCGCGTATTTTCTGCTCCATCCGCTTGATCCTATCTGCGCATTCTATCTAAGATCAGCACTTTCTGACCGGGCGGTGACCCGAATACCCATGCCAATTGTGATTGGCGCCTGCCCAAGTGGCACGGCCGCTCCGCTGTGATTAGCCAGAAAATCGTGCATGTCGTCAAGCATCACTGACTGAACAAACAGTCAAATTACTCTCAGACAATGGTCCTAAATGACGCTCATATCTCAATAAAATATAACAATCTTTCCCTCGGTAGAAAGACCCACCCGCCCTCCATTGGCGAGCGCACAAGCACGTCGGCGTTACTTGACTCAATAGAATTCATCCGCATACCGTTCTGAATGACCGTTCAGAATGACCGTTCAGAAAGTCAAATCAAGGCGATGGGTCTGGGGGTGTTGTCCGTGCCAAAGTTGGTTGCGGACCGGCTGCACCAAAATGCCCAAAAACGCCAAAACAGGGAGAGAAGCAAAGTCATGGAAATCAAAGGTATTGCAGCGTCAACGATCGCTGCGTCCGTACTAGCGCTTGTTGCGACCGGGGCCGTTGCGGAAGACAGAGTCCTTAAAGTCACCAACTGGGGCGAGTACATAGGCGAAGAGACCATCGCCAATTTTGAGAAAGAATACGGCATCAAGGTCATCTACGACCCTTACGATTCATCGGAATCGATTGATGCGAAACTGCTGGCGGGCAACAGCGGCTATGACGTTGTCAGCCATTCCGGTGGCGATGTTGCGCGATTGATCCGTGCGGGCATTGTCGCCCCGCTGGACAAGTCAAAGCTGGACAACGTTCAACACATGGACCCTGCCCTGCTAGAGCAACTTGCAAGTGATTGGGATCCAGGCAACGACCACTTCGTGCCGTACATGTGGGGCACGCACGGTGTAACGTACAATAAGGAACTGGTGCTGGAAACGTATCCAGATGCGCCTATCGGTTCAATGGATATGGTGTTTGATCCTGCACACATGGAAAAGCTGGCGGCCTGCGGCGTTTCCTTCCTCGATTCCCCCGGCGATATCATCCCGATGGCTTTAGCCAATCTAGGATTGGACCCCAACTCGACCAATCCAGATGACTACAAAGCCGTCGGTGAAATGCTGGCCAAAATTCGACCTTTCGTGAAAACCTTTGACAACTACGCCTACCAGCGGATGCCACAACGTGAGTTCTGCGTGTCGGTCACTTGGGGGCCAGACGGCCTGTTGGCCATGTCGGGTGCCGAAGAGGCAAATACCGGCGTTGTGCTCGACTTCTTTTTGCCCGAAGGTCAGGGCGCTGCCCAGTTATGGATTGACGGGTGGATCATCCCCTCAGACGCCAAAAACGTCAAGGACGCGCATCTGTTCCTTAACTACATGATGCGACCAGAAGTGGGCGCGGCTGATACGAACTTTGTCTGGTACGCGACTGCAAACCTAAGTGCCCGCCCGTTGGTGGATGAGGCCGTTATCAACAGCCCCGCTGCATTCCCAACCTCGGATCAGGTCGAGAAGATGTACACAACAGCGGTTCTGCCTCCTCGTGTGGAGAGGTTGCAAACGCGTACATGGACCGACTTCAAGGCCGGCAACTAATCAGGTCACCAAACCTGCGGCATCGGCACCTTGAAACGGGTGTCGCTGCCCGTGCACTTTCTCTGGCAATAGAATTCGAGGCCCAGATTGACTTCAGTTGAGACCGCCAGCGCAACACCCTGGCTTGACCCAGACGGTCGCACGCCCCTTGTCCAGATCAAGGGTGTTACCAAAAAATACGACGACGTCACAGCTGTTGATAATGTTGATCTGGACATATTCCCCGGTGAATTGTTTTGCCTGTTAGGCGGATCAGGATGCGGAAAATCGACGCTGCTGCGCATGTTGGCAGGGTTTGAGACGGTCAACGGCGGCTCAATCAGCATTGACGGCGTGGATATGGACGACGTGCCCGCCTACGATCGCCCCACGAATATGATGTTTCAAAGCTATGCCTTGTTTCCGCACATGAGTGTCGAGAAGAACATCGCCTTTGGGTTGCAACAAGACCGCATGGGCAAAAGTGAAATCAAGGATCGCGTCCACGACATTCTGACGCTCGTTGAATTGCAGGACTTCAAAAAACGCAAACCGCAGCAATTGTCCGGCGGGCAACGCCAACGTGTGGCATTGGCGCGCGCATTGGTCAAAGAGCCCAAGCTTTTACTGTTGGATGAACCGCTTGCCGCTCTCGACAAAAAGCTGCGCAAACAGACGCAGTTCGAATTGGCCAACATTCAGGAAAAGGTTGGCGTGACTTTTGTTGTCGTGACCCACGACCAAGAAGAAGCAATGTCGCTGGCCACGCGCATGGCTGTGATGGACG
This sequence comes from Tateyamaria sp., assembly GCF_039945315.1. Taxonomy (GTDB): domain Bacteria; phylum Pseudomonadota; class Alphaproteobacteria; order Rhodobacterales; family Rhodobacteraceae; genus Tateyamaria. The sequence goes on from NZ_JBDUXB010000015.1 coordinate 15,948, forward strand.
CGGGTCGCTTCAAACAGATTGGCACCCCGACAGAAATCTACGAATTCCCCGAGTCCCGCTTTGTCGCCGACTTCATCGGGTCAGCCAACATCTTTGAGGGACGCATAACAGAAGACAGCGCCGATCACGTCCGCGTCAAAACCGAAGTCTGTGAAGTTTTCATCGACCACGGGGAATCCGTGATACTGGGCAAGAAAATCTGGGTTGGCCTCAGACCGGAAAAGATACGCCTCAAGAAAACAACCGAACCTGCGAACGGCGACAATCAAGCCAGCGGGATCGTCGAAGACGTCGGCTATCTGGGTGAATCCTCCATTTACAAAGTCACACTGTCGAATGGTCAGATCATCGACGTGACTGCGCCGAACAATCTCCGCCCTATGTCGCGTGAACATGGCATCACATGGGATGACCACGTCACGATCAGCTGGGAGCCATCAAGTGCGATGCTGCTAAGCTCATGAGCGACACGACACCATCCGTTATGCACGCGCCGCGCCGCTCGCTGCACAGGGGCATCATGCGCAGGCTACAAAAGCGCTGGCAGTTCGTGGTCATCGCGATCCCCTTTGTTTGGTTGCTGTTCTTCTTCCTCGCGCCCTTTCTGATTGTTGGTAAGATCAGCCTTGCTGAGCTTGCGATTGCCAGCCCGCCATTCACTAAGATGATCGAATGGGCGGATGGGGGAATCGTGACGATCAGGATCGTCTTTGATAACTTTGCCTACATCTTCTCAGATGATCTGTACCTCAACACCTATCTGAACTCGCTCAAGATCTCGATCACATCGACTTTGCTGTGTCTGCTGTTTGGCTACCCGATCGCCTATGCGATTGTGCGGTCGGGGCCTGTGGCCAAACCGATCTTGCTGTTTTGTATCATCTTACCGTTTTGGACGTCGTTTCTGTTGCGCGTCTATGCGTGGATGGGCCTGTTGGCGGATCAAGGTACAATCAATAACCTGCTGCTGGCCATCGGCGTGATCGATGAACCTATTCGCATGCTTTATACCGAATTCGCTGTCTATATCGGTATTGTCTATACCTACATGCCCTTCATGATCCTGCCTCTGTATGCCAATATGGAAAAGCTGGATGGTAGCTTGAATGAAGCGGCAGCCGATCTTGGATCGCGCCCGACGAATACTTTTTTCAAAGTGACCCTTCCGCTCACAATGCCGGGCATCATCGCAGGTTGCCTTTTGGTCTTCATTCCGGCGACGGGTGAATACGTTATCCCTGACCTTCTTGGGGGCGGCAATGTCCAGATGATTGGCCGCGTTTTGTTCAACGAGTTTTCCAGAAACAGCGATTGGCCCGTCGCCGCCGCCGTCGCCATTGTCTTGCTGCTGCTTCTCGTCATTCCCATGATGGTATTCCAGTACTATCAAGGCAAGGCGTCGGAGCAATCGTAACCATGCATGCAAGACGCTCCCGCTTTTTGACTATAATGCTGACACTGGGTTTGGCGTTCTTCTACGTGCCCATGATCATGCTGGTCATCTATTCGTTCAACTATTCCAAGATCGTGCCCGTGTGGGGCGGCTGGTCCCTGCGGTGGTACAAAGAACTGTTTGCTTCCGAAGAGGTCTGGAGCGCGGTTGTATTAAGTCTCAAGATTGCCGTGATAAACGCGACTTTCGCGACGATGCTTGGCGCATTGGCAGGCCTCGCGATGGTGCGCTTTGGCCGATTTAAGGGGCGGACGCTGTTTGGCGGGATGATTGTCGCGCCACTGGTCATGCCAGAGGTCATTACCGGCTTGTCGCTGCTAGTATTCTTCATCACGCTGAACCAGTTATTCGGCTGGCCCTCTGAACGCGGTTTTGTGACGATCACAATCGCCCATATCACCTTTTCGATGGCCTACGTCGCGGTTACGATTCAAGCACGCCTGACAGGCATGGGCCAAGACCTCGAAGAAGCAGCGGCGGATCTGGGGGCTAAACCGTTCAAAGTTCTGACCGCCATTACGCTGCCACGGCTGACCCCTGCGCTGGTGTCGGGTTGGTTGCTGGCGTTCACCTTGTCATTGGATGACTTGGTGATTGCCAGCTTTGTGACCGGACCAGGTGCCAACACCTTGCCTATCTTGATTTTCTCGCGCATTAGGGTCGGTCTGAGGCCGGACATCAATGCGCTGGCGACAATAATTATTTTGGTCATTTCAGTGTGCGTCGCCACCGCAGCGATCCTCATGTTCCGCCAGCAGCGCGCCGAACTACGTGACCGGAAAATGGCCGAGGGTCTGGAGTAGAAGATTGAGCGATACGGCACCCGCCCCTAGACGCCGCACAGCACCACGCGAAATTCGCCGCAAGCAGCTTATTATGGCGGCCATAGACTCCATCTCAAAGCGGGGTTTTGCGGAAACAACGCTGCGCCATGTCACGGAAAAGGCCAAGCTGTCACATGGCGTCGTAAACTATCACTTCGACAGCAAGGAAGCGCTTTACGACGCGACTTTGGGCTTTCTCGCCCAAGAACACTATGCGATTTGGACGCAATACTTAAATGCGGTGGGACCGTCGGCAGCCGAGCGGCTTGAAGCCATTGTGCGTGCGGATTTCGACAAAAAAATCTGCACCCGCAAACGGCTTGCGGTGTGGTTCGCGTTTTGGGGGCAGGCAAAGTATCGCCCCAACTATCTCAAGATACACAACAGTTTCGACAACGAACGGCATGATGAAATCATCGCCTGTTGTACCGAAATGACCCCCGAAGGCGCAGATCAATCAGCTGACGTTGCGCGGGCCACACGGATCATCGAATCTATGGTAGATGGCGCATGGCTGTGCCTGATGCTGTATCCGGACGTCACGGACCGCGACGTGTCGCGCGATGATTGCCTGCATTCACTGGCGCGCATGTTTCCCGACCATTTCCCAAACACACCCAGCCCGTGACACATCCGGCTATACATCAACCTGAGCATAGTATTTTTTGATATACGTCGGCACCTGCCAGCGGCAGACCGTCCCTTTGGGGATAAAGAAACAATCCCCCGCTTTGACCGTATGCACTGAGCCGTCTTTTTCGGTGATGGTTGCCGATCCTTCGATAACGCGCACAAACTCATGTACGGAAAACGGCTCCATCTCGAAATCCGCAGCCTCACAAGACCACAGCCCCACGGTCATATTTCCAGCATCATTCGTGAACCCGACATGGTCACGCTCAATTGGTTCGTTCGGTTTTGAAGCAATCGTGAGCGGCGTGTCAGGATCAACCACGACCACCGCACCATTGGCGTTTTCAATCTTTGGGGTCTCGGCGTTGGGATCAGCAAGGGTGATAAAAAACTTCTTGAGGTATCCCTCCTGTTTCCAGCTCATCGGAGCACCATTGCGAAAGGCAACACAATCGCCCTGCCCTGCGGGCTGCGCCGCACCGTCCCCATCAATCATCAAGAAACGACCCTCAAGCACCCAGACAAATTCGTCCCCCGGATAGGGCCCAAACACCTCTTGCATTGTTGTTGTGTCCCAAACCCCCACCGTCAAACCAATGGCCGGATCCTCAAAATACAGGTGCCAGTTTTGTACAGGAAGCGGTGATTGGAAATCCGCGGCATCCAGTTCCAAAGGTGTCAGACCAGCCCCATCAGGGCCATTGGCGAACAGATGAATTAGACGTGGCGATTGTGTCATTGGAAACCTCTTTCTTGCGCAGGATGATGGCAGGCAGTGCACGTTATTATGTTCTTGACTCACTGCTAATTGCAACAAATGATTGAATGATCATTCAGATAGATCGGAACCCTTAAACCCCTGATCCATCTTACTTTTAACGATATCTATTGCAGGAAATACTCCGAGATAGTGCAAGGGAACCCTCACATGAGCCGCGATCCACGATTTGATATTCTGTTTGAACCGGTCAAGATTGGCCCTGTCACCGCGCCGAACCGTTTCTATCAAGTGCCCCATTGCAATGGGATGGGGCACCAGTTCCCTTCCTCTATGGCGGGCATGCGCGGCATGAAGGCCGAGGGCGGTTGGGGCGTCGTGAACACCGAAGAATGCGAAATTTCGTTCACGTCCGAGTTGACCCCCGCCATTGAATGCAGGCTTTGGGACGACAGCGACATTCCCGTGCTCGCCAAGATGGTTGACAAAATCCATGCACATGGCGGTCTTGCAGGGATCGAACCTGCGCATCTGGGGGCCGGAGTTGCCAATCATTTCAGCCGCGAAATTCCAATGGGCCCCGCCGCGCGCCCGATTGATTTGACCGACCCTGTCTACGCCCGCGCTATGGACAAGGCCGACATCAAGGCCTTCCGCAACATGCACATCGATGCGGCCCTCAGATCCAAGAAGGCCGGATTTGACATTGTCTACGTCTATGCGGGCCACGACATGACAACGCTGATGCATTTCCTGCAGGCCGATCGCAACGACCGCAGCGACGAATACGGTGGCAGCCTTGAGAACCGTGTGCGCCTGTTGCGCGAAGTGATCGAGGACACCAAGGACGCCATCGGTGACACCTGCGCCGTAGCCGTGCGCCTTGCCGTGGATGAAATGAAAGGGCCAAGCGGCATTTCCAGCAATGGCGAGGGGCGCGAGATCGTTGAAATGCTGGCAGAACTGCCCGATCTTTGGGACGTGAATGTCAGCGGATGGGAAAACGACAGCGCCACATCGCGTTTCAGCGACGAAGGCTACCAAACAGGATATGTCCAGTTTGTTAAGCAGGTCACCACCAAACCCGTGGTTGGTGTCGGGCGGTTCACGTCCCCTGACACGATGGTGTCGCTGGTCAAAAACGGTGTGCTTGATCTGATTGGGGCTGCGCGTCCGTCCATTGCCGACCCGTTCCTGCCCAACAAGATCAAAGAGGGGCGTCTTGAGGATATTCGCGAATGTATTGGCTGCAACATCTGTGTGACGGGTGATTTTCTGGGCCATCCCCTGCGCTGCACGCAGAACCCCACGATGGGTGAAGAATGGCGCAAAGGATGGCATCCAGAAAAGATTGCACCGAAATCGGCCGATGAAAGCGTGCTGATCGTCGGCGGCGGCCCCTCTGGTCTTGAGGCCGCCCGCGCTTTGGGTCAGCGCGGGTATGACGTGACGCTGGCCGAAGGCCGCGATGTTTTGGGTGGTCGCGTGCTTGTGGAAAGCCAGCTGCCGGGGTTGAGCCAATGGCGCCGCGCCACGGATTACCGCGAATACCAGATCAGCCAGATGGCGAATGTGTCCACCTACCTCAACAGCCCGCTGACCGCCAATCAGGTCGTGGAGTTTAAAGCAGACCATATCGTACTCGCCACCGGATCAACATGGGACACAACAGGCATTGGCCGCACCAACAGACGCGCTATTGCAGGTAATGATAGTGGTGTCGTCATGAGTGTTGACGCAATTTGCGCAGGTGCAACACCCGAAGGCCCCGTGGTAATTTTTGACGATGATTACTACTACATGGCGGGTTTACTGGCCGAAATGCTGCGGATCGCAGGGCATGATGTGACCTATGTGACCCCACTGGCAGATGTGTCACACTGGGCGCACAACACAATGGAACAGGGGCGCATTCAGGCACGGCTGATCGAATTGGGCGTCACCATTATCCCCCATCATAACCTGCATGCCATTCACAAGGATCATGTGGAATTGGCTTGCGTTTTTACAGATACGGTCAAGACCCACCCGAGCGGCAGAGTCATTCCCGTCGCGATGCGCAACCCGACGCTGGGGCTTTTTGCGGACCTGCAAGGACGCGCCAAATCCTTGACGCGGATCGGTGATTGTCATGCCCCCGGCACGATTGCCGCCGCAATCTACGAAGGCCACCGATATGCGCGCGAACTGGGCGAGGTACCTGTCGATGGTGTGCCTTTCAAGCGCGAGCTTCCTGCGCTGGCCGTGGATTAACCTATGGGGCGCGATCCGCAATATGATGTGTTGTTTGAGCCGGTAAAGATCGGACCCGTCACAGCCAAAAACCGCTTTTACCAAGTGCCGCATTGCAATGGCATGGGCCGCAGTTATCCGTCCTCTATGGCCGAGATGCGCCGCATCAAAGCCGAAGGCGGCTGGGCCGTTGTAACCACTGAGGAGGTGGAAATTCACCCCTCAGGCGATCACTCCCCTTGGATGGGCGGGCGTTTGTGGGAAGACCGCGACATCCCCGTGCTTGCGCGGATGTGCGACGCGGCCCACCGACATGGCGCACTTGCAGGCTGCGAGCTGAACCACGCAGGCGTCATGGCCGCCAATCGCTACAGCCGAGATGTGCCCTTGGCCCCCAGCCACACACCCATCGCCCTGCCCGACCCTGTGCAAGCGCGCGCAATGGATCTGACCGACATCCGCCTACTCCGCCAGTGGCACCGCGAAGCCGCTTTGCGCGCCAAACAAGCGGGCTTTGACATCATCTATGTCTATGCAGGGCACCAACTGTCGACGATTTCGCATTTCCTGTCGCCCTATCGCAATCGCCGCTCTGATGCCTATGGCGGCAGTCTGGAAAACCGTGCCCGACTGTTGCGCGAAGTGCTGGAAGACACCCGCGATGCTGTAGGTGATACCTGCGCCGTTGCCATCCGTCTTTCCGTGGATGAGTTGATGGGCGCAGATGGCATTTCCAGCGATGGCGAAGGCCGCGAATTGGTCGAAATGCTGGCGGAGGAGACTGATCTTTGGGACGTGAACATCAGCGGTTGGGAAAACGACAGCGCCACATCGCGATTCAAGGCGTCAGGCTACCAAGAGGAGTATATCGGTTGGGTCAAATCAGTAACGTCCAAACCCGTTGTCGGCGTCGGGCGCTATACCTCGCCTAATGCAATGGTATCACTGGTCAAAAAGGGCGTGCTCGATTTCATTGGCGCGGCCCGCCCGTCGATTGCAGATCCGTTCCTGCCCAACAAGATCAGCGAAGGCCGCATCGAAGACATCCGCGAGTGCATCGGATGCAACATTTGTGTATCGGGCGACAATACGTTCGTGCCGATCCGCTGCACCCAAAACCCGACTATGGGTGAAGAATGGCGCAAGGGCTGGCATCCCGAAAAGATCGCGCCTGCCCCCGCCAAAGAGAGTGTTCTGATCGTAGGAGCCGGACCATCTGGATTGGAAGCCGCGCGTGCATTGGGTCAACGGGGGTATGCGGTCACACTCGCGGACCGCGCCACGGAATTGGGCGGACGTGTCCAAGCGGAACGCCGTTTGCCGGGCTTGGCCGAATGGGGTCGCGTGGTGGACTACCGCACATGGCAGATCGGCCAGATGAATAATGTTGAGGTATTTCTGGACAGCGAGATGAACGTTCAAACTGTTCAAGAATTCGGGGCTGATCATGTGGTCTTGTCGACGGGGTCTAAATGGACCCGCGACGGCATTGGGCGCGAAAACCCACGCGGGATAGGTGCCACTTCAAATGTCCAGATCATGACACCCGATGACATCATGGCGGGAAAACGCCCGGGCAGAACCGTGGTGATTTTCGATGACGATCACTTCTATATCGGTGGTCTGATCGCCGAAGTGTTGTGCAGAGACGGGTGCGACGTGACCCTTGTGACGCCGGCGGCTCATGTCTCAGAATGGACCTATGAAACCCTCGAACAGCACCGCATTCAGGCGCGGTTGATGAAGATGGGCGTCAAAGTGTTTTTGTCCCATAACGTCACCCACATAGGTACGGATACTGTCACGATCGCCTGTGGTTACACGGATAGCGAAACTACCTTACGGGCAAATGCCACCGTCTTGATTACCATGCGGTCGCCCAATGATGCGCTGTATCACGACCTAAGCGATGTCGCCCTTCCGTCCCTCGCCCGTATCGGCGATTGCCTTGCGCCCAGCACTATCGCGGCTGCAGTCTATGCAGGCCACCGCTATGCCCGTGAACTGGGTGAAACCGACCTGCCCAACGTGCCTTTTCGCCGTGAACTTCCCGCCCTTGCACCGCTCGACTGACCGGAGACCCCAGATGCCCCAAGACCCGCGCTACAACCCGCTGTTCCAGCCCCTGAAAATCGGGCCTGTGACTACAAAAAACCGCTTCTTTCAGGTGCCACACTGCACGGGAATGGGCCATCTGCGCCCCCGCATGCTGGCCGACATGCGCGAGGTTAAAGCAGAAGGGGGGTGGGGTGTGGTTTGCACCGAATATAACTCAATCCACCCGTCGTCGGATGATCTCAAACATGTGTCAGCCTCGCTTTGGAATGACAGCGACGTGCGTGCGCACCGCCTGATGACCGATAAAATCCATGCATATGGTGCCTTGGCAGGGGCCGAACTTTGGTATGGCGGATCGCGCAGCGCCAATCTGATGACCCGTGAAGTGGCGCTTGATCTGGATTCGATGCCGAATGTCGTTGGCCACCCGTTTCAGACCCGCGCCATGGACAAGAGCGACATCAAGACCTTTCGCCGTTGGCACCGCAATGCCGCGATCCGTGCGCGGGATGCAGGCTTTGACCTGGTTTATGTCTATGCAACACATGGCTATCTGCTGGCCAATTTCCTTGACCCGCGCCGCAACACGCGCGGCGACGAATATGGCGGCAGCATGGAAAACCGCACCCGCTTGGTGCGTGAATTGATCGAAGAAACCAAAGACGCCGTGGGTGACAAATGTGCCGTTGCCGTGCGCTTTGCCGCCGATGAACAGATCGGCAAGGACGGTGTCCCGATCACCGGAGAGCGGCGCGACATGTTCGAGATGCTCGCCCCCCTTCCTGACCTTTGGGACATAAACATCGCCGATTACATCGTTGAGATGGGCGTGTCGCGGTTCACCAAAGAGGCCGCACTCGAACCTTATATGGATTTTGTCAAATCGGTGACGGACAAACCTGTTGTGACCGTGGGGCGCTTTACCTCGCCGGATGCGATGGTCAGTCAGATCAAGCGTGGCGTGACCGATTTGATCGGGGTCGCGCGTCCGTCCATCGCCGATCCGTTCTTGCCTGCCAAAATCGAAGGCGGAGATGTCGACAGCATCCGTGAATGCATCGGCTGCAATATCTGCTATTCTGGCGACAGCCTTGGCGTGCCGATCCGCTGCACACAAAACCCCACGATGGGCGAAGAGTGGCGCAAAGGCTGGCACCCTGAAAAGATCGCCGCAAAGGGCAGTGAGGCAAGTGTTCTTGTCGTTGGCGCAGGGCCCGCCGGGCTTGAGGCGACGCGTGCCTTGGGCAAACGCGGTTACAAAGTCATGTTGGCTGAGGCGACGCAGACTTTGGGCGGTCGTATCCCGCGCGAGGCGGCGTTGCCGGGAATGTCAGAATACAACCGCGTCCTCGCCTACCGCGAACAACAAATCAGGCAAATGCCCAATGTAGATGTTTATCTCGACAGCCCACTATCGGCCAAAGACGTCCATGAGGTTGGCGCAGATCACGTGGTCCTCGCAACTGGGGCATCATGGCGCAGCGAACGTTATGATGGGAACCGCTATGTGTCCGTCGCATCTGAGGGCACCACACCCACCATTCTAACTGCCGACGACATTATGGACGGCAAAATCCCCGATGGTCCGACGATCGTTTATGACGAAGACGGTTATTACCTTGGCGGCGTGATCGCCGAGAAAATCCGCGCAAACGGCGGGGCGGTCACGTATGTAACGCCTGCTGACGCAGTGTCCCAATGGGCCGAGAACACATCAGAGCGGTGGAAAATCCGCACCCATATGATGCGGCTCGGGATTGGAATTGAGTTGTCTAAATCGCTCCAAAGCTTTGATGGCACAGTAGCTACTTTGGCGTGTGAGTATTCTGGGGATCAAACGACGCTCGCTGCTGCTTCGGTCGTGATGGTGACCTACCGCAAAACCAATGATGATCTTTACCACGATCTTGTGGCGGGCGCAGACGGGGATGCATCCACCCTGCCCTTTACCTTGACGCGCATCGGCGATTGCGAGGCCCCTGCGATCATCGCGGCAGCCGTCTATGCGGGCCACAAATACGCCCGCGAGCTGGACGCCCCCATTGATCCCGATGACCCCCTGCGCCACGACCGTCTTGACGTGGGTGAAACACCCGAAGGGACATATTTGAACGGGATTGCCCCAGCGGATGCGAGCGCCGAATACCTTCGCATCCTCAAAGACTACTACGAAGAGGAAATCGAAGGGGAGGCGTATTTCAACGCATTGGCAGACCGCCAGCCAGAGCATCATCAAAAGCTAAAGATGCGCCTATTGGCCCAAGTCGAAGCCTATACTGCCGCCGCTGTCGCGCCATTGCTGGCACAATACAATATTACGCCGCGCGACACAGCCAGTTTGCATGCATCGGGCAAGGTGATGGCCAGCAAAGAGCCTGAAAACTGGGAGGACCTCTTGGCAAAGATGCGCACCCTCTTTCCCGGTTATGTCGAAGATTTCCAGAACCTCGAAGCACTTGCTCCCCCACAAGACTTACCGCTCTTGAAGGTGTTCACGGCACATGAAGTCGCCGCCGTCGCCTTTCTGGATGCCGAGGAAAAAGAGGCAACTGACAGTGATGCGCCGCTCTGGCATTATCTGTCCACGGGTACGGCATGAAAACCCTTCTCAGTCCGCTCACCATCAACGGCCATACGCTGCGCAACCGGATTTTTTCCACGGGGCATATGGCGGTGATGTTGAAGGACAATCTACCGACTGATCGTATGGCGGCCTATCACACGGCCCGCGCACAGGGTGGTGCAGGCTTGATCATCATCGAGGCCGCACGTGCGCATGTATCAGGTATGTCTGGCAGACCCGCCATTCGCGCCTATGAAGATGCCTGCATTCCGGGTTACGCCCACATTGCGAACGCATGCCAACGCCACGGCGCCAAGGTTTTTGCGCAACTCACGCATCCGGGTCGCGAAATGACAAAGGCGGCCGACGGTACGCAGGCAGTCGCCCTTGCGCCGTCCGCCGTGGCCACCGAACGTTTTCATGTGATCCCCCGCGAAATGAACACAGCCGAGATCGAAGACATCATCGAGGGATTTGCCTCCGCCGCCACACGGTTGCGCAAAGCGGGCTTGGACGGTATCGAAGTTGTCGCCTCACATGGTGTACTCGCCTCTCAATTCCTGAACCCGCATGTGAACCTGCGCACGGATGCTTACGGCGGATCGGACCAAAACCGCCTGCAGTTCCTGGTCGATGTCTTGCGTGCCGTACGCCGGGGTGCGGGGCCGGATTTGGTTGTGGGCGTGCGGTTGTCGATTGACGAAAAGGAACACGACGGCCTTGAGCCAGATCAAATGGTCACAGTCGCCAAGGCGCTCGCTGATCAAAAGCTGGTGGATTATCTGAACGTGACCGCAGGCACGTCAGCAGGCTTGGCGGGGTCCACACATATCGTGCCACCTATGACATTCGAGACAGGGTATACCGCCCCCTTGGCCGCGACTGTGCGGGCGAATGTGGACGTTCCTGTGTTCGTTGCAGGGCGTATCAACCAACCCCAGATCGCGGAGGCTGTCCTTGCGTCTGGACAGGCGGACATGTGCGGCATGACCCGTGCGCTGATCGCTGATCCGCAGATGCCAAACAAGGTTATTGCCGGAACACTCGACGGCATTCGCGCTTGCGTTGCCTGCAATCAAGCCTGCATCGGTCATATGCTTGGCGGGTATCCGATCTCATGTATTCAGCATCCTGAAACGGGGCGCGAATTGGAGTTTGGCACGCTTACCCCTGCCGCCCCGCCCAAGAAGGTGTTGGTGATCGGTGGCGGTCCTGCGGGCCTCAAAGCTGCTGCGATTGCGGGGACACGCGGGCATGACGTGACCTTGCTTGAGGCCGACGGCACATTGGGGGGACAAGTGCGCCTTGCCCAAATGTTGCCCGGCCGCGCAGAATTTGGCGGCGTTACCACTAATTTGGAACGTGAGGCGCGCACTGCGGGTGTGGATATCCAGCTGAACGCACGCGCCACTGCTGAAACCATCGAAGATCGCGCACCCGATGCGGTGATCCTTGCGACAGGTGCCACACCGCGTGGTATAAAGATTGAAGGCGTCACTGAGGGCCACGTCGTCGAGGCATGGGATGTCATTTCCGGCCGTGCAAACATCGGCAGCCGGGTGGCAATCGCCGATTGGCGGGGCGATTGGATCGCGCTGGGGCTGGCCGAGATGTTGGCGCAACATGGCTGCCACGTACGCTTGGCGGTCAACGGCATGACGGCTGGCCTGTCCATCCCGCAATACGCGCGCGATGCTTGGCTCGGAAAGCTGCACACTCTCGGGGTTGAGGTTATGCCCTACCTGCGCCCCTACGGCGTTGATGAGGACAGCGCCTATTTTCAACACACCCTCAGCGGGGAACCTGTGGTGTTTGACGGGGTGGATACACTGGTCACATCACTGGGCCATGCGTCAGAAGATACCCTCACAAAAGCGATGGCCGCCGCAGGTCATCATGTCATCCCCATCGGCGATTGCCTGAGCCCGCGCACGGTAGAAGAGGCCGTATTGGAAGGTTTGCAAGTCGCAGCAAACCTCTAACCCGCTACCCCCCTGCCAAGCGACGCATCAAGAACACTTCAGCCCCTTCAGGGATCGTTTGGGACCAGGCGTCGCGGTAGATCGTGCCATTGATCGCGACCGCAACGCCACTTTTTATAGGACCTTCCAATGCTGGGTAGCGCTCTCGCAACTTGCGCAGCATCTCCCGGATCGTGGTGGCGTCGACGATGACATGCTCTTGATTGTCGGCCAATGGTCGCAGACCGGCCCAGAGCGTCACCGTCACCACTATTCCTTTGCCCGTGCGTTCAACGCCGCCAGTATGCGCGGCGGTGATACGGGGATATGCGTCATCCGCACATCCACGGCATCCGACACCGCATTGGCAACCGCAGCCAACGGCGGAACGATAGGCGTCTCTCCCACGCCGCGCACACCGTAAGGATGCAGCGGATTGGGGATCTCAAGGATCTGCGTGTCGATCATAGGCAGATCCGAGCAGACAGGAATGCGGTAATCAAGGAAGCCGGGGTTTTGCAGACGCCCATCGTCACCATAGACGTATTCCTCGTTCAACGCCCAGCCGATGCCCTGCGCCGCACCACCTTGGTACTGGCCTTCGACATAGGAAGGATGCACCGCCTTGCCCGCATCCTGAATGACGGTGTAGCGGATCACACGAGCGGTGCCTGTTTCGGGGTCCACTTCGACATCGCAGATATGCGTCCCAAACGAGACACCCGCACCATCCGCGACCAGCTCACTGTGGCCCGCAATCGGGCCGCCGGTGTTGCCCGCCTCTGCCGCGATCTCTTTCAACGACAACGGTGCGCGGTTGCCGTGCTTGTCGCCAACAGCCTTTGCAGTGCCGTCTTCCCAGACGACGTCTTCCACCGGAATTTCCCACATCAACGCAGCGCGCTCGCGAATGACTGTGATCGCATTGCGGGCCGCCGAAATCGTCGCCATGGACGACGAGAACGTGCCACGGCTGCCGTCAGTCATGTCATTGTAGCCCAGCGATGATGTATCCGCGACAATCACTTTGACGTGGGCATAAGGGATGCCCAGCTCTTCGGCTGCGATCAAGGATAGGGACGCGCGCGAGCCGCCAACATCAACAGTACCCACGGCAATCGTCACCGTGCCATCGGCCCCGATGTTGAGGTCCGAACAGGTCTGACCCCCAAAGTTGAACCAAAAACCGCAGGCCATGCCACGCCCTCGGTTCTTGCCCAAAGGTGCCAACATATGCGGGTGCGCTTTGGCGGCATCCAACGTCGGCCCAATGCCAATGGGGCCATAAACCGGCCCATAAGAAGACCGCGAGCCTTCTTGCGCGGCGTTCTTTATCCGCAACTCAACTGCGTCCATGCCAATCGCATGGGCCAGCTCGTCCACTGCACTCTCAACCGCGAAGGCGGCCATCGGTGCAGAAGGTGCGCGGTAAGCCGCGACTTTGGGCCGGTTGACCACAACTTCGAACCCGACGGTTTTGACGTTTTCCAGATCGTAGCACGCGAAGGATGTCATCGCGCCCAGCTCCGCCCACATGTCGGCATAAGGCCCGCTGGTATAGCGCAATGTTGCGAGACCAGCGGTGATTTTACCGTCCTTGGTCGCACCGATTTTGACGTCGATCGATGTGGCACTTGTGGGACCAGACGCGCGAAACACCTCTTCGCGGGTCATCACCAGTTTCACAGGCCGCCCCGCTTTTCGCGAAAGCGCCAGCGCCACAGGCTCGGCCCAGACATGGGTCTTGCCGCCAAAACCGCCACCGATTTCCGACGACGTGACACGCAGCTTTGACACCTCAAGCCCCAATAGGTCCGCGCAATTCTGGCGATACACAAAGTGTCCTTGCGTGCAGACCCACAGGTCCGCTGTGCCGTCACTGTTGCAATTGGCGACGCAGGCGTGCGGCTCAATGTACCCCTGATGGGTTTGTTCGGTTTTGTAGGTCCGTTCGATCATAACATCGGCTTTTGCAAATCCCGCGGCCACATCGCCGTGCCCAAATTCAGAGCGGTTCGCGACGTTCGACGGTTTGGTGGGCACCGGATCAACGCCCGAGGTAAAGATGCTTTCATTCAGCAAAGGCGCATCGGGGGCCATTGCCGCATCCACATCGACCACATGGGGCAACACGTCATATTCGACGTCGATCAGTTTTAGCGCCGCACGCGCCACCGATGCGTTGATTGCAGCCACTGCCGCAACAGCATGGCCGTCATACTTGGCCTTCGTACGGGCCAGACAATTATCAAGGATCGCGAAAAGCGCCTCGTCCCCATCCGACAAATCCGGAAGGTCAGCCGCAGTCACCACGGCTTTGACACCTTTCAGGGCCTCGGCCTTGGAGGTATCGATGGACACGATCCACGCATGCGCGTGAGGGCTGCGCAAGACGCGGGCCACCAACTGGCCGGGCATGTCGAAGTCCGCACCGTACCGCGCCCGGCCTGTCACTTTGTCGACCCCATCGGGCCGCAAAACCCGCGTGCCAACGGATTTCAGATCTTTATCATTAAAGCTGGGATCAAAAGTCATGCGCTTGCTCCTCTCATCTCGGCGGCGGCGTCTTGCACTGCGCGCACGATTTTGTCGTACCCGGTGCAGCGGCACAGATTGCCCGCCAGCCAGAACCGGATTTCTTCTTCGCTTGGGTC
The DNA here is from genome assembly GCF_039945315.1 of Tateyamaria sp. Taxonomy (GTDB): domain Bacteria; phylum Pseudomonadota; class Alphaproteobacteria; order Rhodobacterales; family Rhodobacteraceae; genus Tateyamaria. Next base: position 31,044 of record NZ_JBDUXB010000015.1, read on the forward strand.
TGGATTGACCTCAAGCAATGCTTTGGCCGCCACCAAAAAACCGGGTGTGCAGATGCCGCATTGAAGGGCAGCGTGTTCAATGAACTTTGTCTGAAGCGGGTGCAGGTCTTGACCGTCCGACATGCCCTCAATGGTCTCAACGTTGCGGCCTTGGGTTTCCGCCCCCAGCACGAGACAGGAGCACACAACGCGCCCGTCCATCATGGTGCTGCACGCGCCACAATCGCCCGTGCCACAACCTTCTTTGGCGCCCATAAGGCCAAGGCGGTTGCGCAGAACATCCAGCAGCGTCTCATCTGCATTGCAGAGAAATTCAACATCATCCCCGTTAATGGTCGTGGTTACGGCTATAGAAGTCATTGTGTGCCTCCTGCGCGGGTGTACGCGAGTGCGGCAGCGCGACGCCCGAGCACGCCCGCCACCTGATTTCTAAATTCTACTGTTCCGCGTTTGTCAGCGATCGGGTTACTCGCCGCCGCGCAAGCAGCCTCAACCGCCTTCAGCGTGGCGTCATCGAGCATGCTGCCCACAAGAGCCGTCTCTGCGGTGTCGACGGTTAGAACACTTGGGGCAACCGCGCCCAACGCGACCCGCGCCGTCTGCACGGTGCCTTCGGCGTCTACCGTTAGGCTGACCGCCGCCCCCACCACGGCGATGTCCATCTCGGTACGCGGGGTAAAGCGCAGATACGCATCACCGGAATGCGCCTCAGGTTTGGGCAACAAAACCGCCTCGATGATTTCACCCTTTGCAAGGGATGTCTTGCCCGGTGCAGTCGGAATATCCACGACAGCAACGGTGCGCGCGCCTTTGGGCCCAACAATCCGCGCATGCGCATTTGCAGCGACCATCGCAGGCACGCTGTCAGCAGCTGGTGATGCATTGCACAAATTGCCCGAGATCGTGCAGCGCGACTGGATCTGGGTGGAACCGATCAGATTAGCTGCTTCGACCACCCCGGGCCAAGCTGCAACCAGTGCGGCATGTTCACCGAGTGCGGCACACGGCACCGCGGCACCAATGACAAATCCATCAGCGGTCTCGTGGATCTGATCCATACCCGCGATGGATTTAAGATCGACGACAAGATCAGCGTCAAAATGATCCGCTTTCATACGCACCAACAGGTCCGTGCCCCCCGCAAGCACAAAGGCGGGCCCCTCAGACCCCACCAACAAGTCTACTGCGTTTTCTATTGTCGTCGGATTTTCGTACCGCATCGCCACCCTCCCTTGGATGTGCCTTTTATGACATCGATCGATCATTGATTGGATGATCAGTCAATTCGCACCCTTTGCACAAGTCCGAAATGACGGTGCTGGCAGACTAATTCGAACCAGTCTCTACAAGGACAGTGACACTGTCCATTAACTCGCGCCAAGACCACGCCACTCAGCCAGAGCGGCGGCGCGGTTGAGCTTGAAATTCGGTCTCTTTGAAAGGCTGCGTTCCTGATTAAAGTGATGGTAGACTGAAGCGTGGACGGCGGCGAACTTCTGCAAACTTCGCATACGCCTGAAACGCAGCATCGCCCGCTCTCGTCGTCGGAACGGCAGA
>NZ_JBDUXB010000016.1:0-42966 GCF_039945315.1 Tateyamaria sp.
AATGCCTTTTCTCATAACTGAACTCCCTTCAATGCCGTCAGACTTTACCATGGAATGACAAAATACCCATTCCGTGGTTCAACGACCGCTCCGAACAGCCCAATGTCCGCTCATTGATCCACGCCTCTGAAAGCGTTGAAAATTCTGTATTTCGGGAATGACTGCTTATGGTGCACAGTCCAAGCTTGCTCTGCTGCACCGCCGCAAGACCGCTTTGAGCCCGAAGGAGACCCAGTGTATCTGGTGTTCTTTGCACTTGCAGCATCGCATCGGTCTGCGTGAGCAGCCCAGAGCGGCCATCCAGCGCGGATTACTGCGGCTGCGTCGCGACCAACCAAAGCCTAACTCGACACTTGAAGTCACAAAGACCACGACCAAATACTTTCGCCAAAAATGGGGTGTGGCAAGCCATGAGCCGAAGCTCTCCTTTGCTTGTGATCAGTTAAAAAGCAACTTGTGCTGCCAAGAGTCTCCTATGAATTGGCCTTGCTACACTTTTCCTGCTGATACCGTCGCGGGGAAACACTGGTCCAGGATTTAAAAGCCCGGCTGAACGCTGTGGGATCGGGGATGCCAACGGCTTCTCCAACGGCTGCTACACTAATGTTACCATCGGTCAGCAGTTGACACGCTGCGGCGCGGCGTAGGTTCTTTAACTCCTGAGTGTAGTTGCTCCCGAGTTTAAAAAGTTGCGTCTGAAGTTGGCGGGGCGATAGGGCTAATTGCTTAGCGACTGTTTCGATTGAAATACCGGGATCGTTGAGTTGCGATTGAATGACACCGCGCAGGCCGTTCATGAAATCGGTATCAAGGCGATTTTGCCCAACCTCTGCATTGGATGAATTTTTTCCAGAGCGCATCAGCAACCATTCTGCGGGAAACTGGAATGTTGCACCAATCGGGTCGCCTTTCTGGAACACCGAACGCTGCCGTTCTTCTTCAGGAATGGCATTAGGGTCGCACACCGTGACTGTCAGGTCCCAGCGCCGCCAATGGCCCGTGACATGCTCACGAAACATACGCATCATGAAACCCACGAAAAACCCATCGATCTGTCGCGGTGGGCTTGTCGGGCAAAAATTGCGTCTAGATTTTACCGTTGCAAAGGACTCGTCAAGCGTCAGCTGGTACGCGTTGCCGGTCAGAATTCTGCGGGTGTCGACAATCAGGGCCGTAAAAACCTCTCCAAGAGCCGCACTCTCCCGCTCTACGGCCTTAAGATTCGGCAACCTGTTGTTTTCAGGAGAATATCCGATGCTAAAACCAGTGTAGGGATCGTCAAGGAGACTGGATACCGCTTCAGCAAAATCATACCAAGCCTGTATAGGAATGTAGGCGTCGGCTTCGCCTATCAAAGCTGGGTCAATGCCTGATTTCTCAAGAATTGGCGCAGGATCATAGCCACGCGACAAGGCCATGTCGGCAAAGAGTTTTGCCATCGATGCTGTGATCAACGGGACTGTCATGTCTGAAATGTCGTCATTGCAACGAAGACTCCAGCTTGCTTGAGAAAGTTGACAATGGGTACAAAGAAAATGCTTCGTCCGTTCGTAATGTCAAGTATTGCAGTCCTTGTTGCTCTAAGGTTCAGGTTTGGATCACTCATGCAACTACTTCTGGAGAACGGAAATTACCATGCGCCACTCCTCTTTCCTTGGGATCACATTTACCCTTGTTCAGCTCACCTTTGCGACCAGCGCGTTGGCTCAGAATACACCCGAGCAAACCTTGTTTACCAACGTTCACATATTTGACGGAGTGAACGAGGAGCGGATCGAGAACGCCAACGTGCTCGTCGATGCCGAGTCGCGGGAGCGGGGGATCAAGACCATCCAGCTGATCATGAAAACGGCAAAATCTACAAGAACACATTGGAGTAATCCATGCGACGTCTCGTGAGTATTGTCGCGGCTCTGATCATTGCCGGAGCCGCAACACATGCACAAACCCTTACCTCCACTGCGGAAGGCACCGTAGTGCCTGCGCGTTCGTGGGATGTTTCCGCTGAGGTCAGCAACAAGATCCGCCGTCTGCATTTCACGACGGGACAATTGGTCCAGAAGGGCGACTTGCTTGTCGAGTTTGACACAGTATTCAAGAAGTTTGACGTCGAACTTGCCAAAATAGCTCTCGATAAGGCGACTACGAACATGGCGAGCGCCAACGAGGCCCTTGAGAGGCAAGAAAAACTAAGGCAGAGCGCGGCCGCTTCTGAGGTCTCCTACAATGCCGCCAAACACGCTGCAGACAAGGCCAGGGCCGACCACCGGGCCGCCAATACCCACCTCGAAATGGCCGAGGCTATACTATCGATCCAGAAACTCTATGCGCCGTTTGACGGTCAAATGTCGGCTCCGAAATATCGTGAAAATGCCAACGTGAACATTGATGAAGGGCCGGAGATCTCAACGCTGGTCCAACTCGACCCGATCCATGTTCAGTTTGAAGTTCCATATGACCGGGTGTTTGCCCGCATGAGTGCCGGAGAAACCGAGGCAGAAATTGCGGCTTCTCAGATCGTTGTAATCTCATTGCCTAATGGCGCGCAGTATCCACATGAGGGCAAGCTGATTTCCGGCGGCTACGAGATCAATTCAGAGAATGGAACCCAGCTCGTTCTGGTTGAATTTGCGAACCCTGACCGAATTCTCCGGCCCGGGTTATTGGTGACCGGATCGGGCTTTGAAAGATAGTCACTGAACAAACAACAACAGAATGAAAAAGACGCCGATATTCTATTTTTTCACGGGAGAACACAGATATGCGAAAACTGAAAACCCTTAACTGCGCGCCTTATGCCCTAGCCACATTGTTGTGCAGCGGCGCACTGGTATTTGCCCAAACCTACGATGTTGCGATTATGAATGGCCGGGTCATGGATCCGGAAACCGGGTTTGATCAGATCACCAACGTCGGGATCAGCGCCGGCTGGATTGTCAAGATCACGACGGACCCGATTGACGGCGATGACGTTGTTGACGCGACAGGCCACGTCCTTGCGCCGGGTTTCATCGACAGCCACACCCATTCAAGCCAGAAATTTGCGGTCAACATGAGCATGATGGACGGTGTCACGACTGCTTATGACGCCGAGGTCGGTGCCATCCACATCGCGGATTGGTATGCAAGGGAAGAGGGAAACTGGTCAAGTAATTACGGCACATGCGTATCGCATGAACTTGCACGCATGGTCGTCATGGACGGTCTCACCGTCGACCAGCCCGCTGATGCGGCTGAAGTCTTTAAACTACGCGCGCAAGCCAGCGCCGAAGATGACGTTGCCGACTGGTCTGTCACCCGGGCGAGCGTCGAGCAACTCAATCAGATCATGGCAATCGTCGACAAAGGGCTTCAGGAAGGCGGTCTGTGTGCAGGTTCGACAGTGGGCTATGCCGGTGCTGGTATCAGCACCTACGAGCAATTTGAACTCCAGCGAACAGCGGCGCGCTATGGGCGTGCGACCGCGGTTCACGGGCGGTTTCACACATCCGCTCACAACCCAGAGGCGCCACTCAGCTTTGATGAAGTTTTCACCAACGCGTATCTGCTTGATGCGCCACTGCTCTATGCGCACAACAATGACTATGGCTGGTGGGAGATCGAAGAAAAACTCCAGCTCGCCCGCGCCAAGGGTCTGAACATGTGGTCCGAGTATTATCCTTACACGGCGGGATCGACCTCGATTGCATCCGATCAGTTGAAACCCGAAGCTGTCGGGGCATTGGGGCTCGAATACAAAGACATCATGTTCGACCCCAGTGAGGATAAATTCCTGTCGGAGGAAGAATACGTCAGAATCTCTGCTGACGATCCCGGCCGGACGGTCATCGTCTTTAACCCGGCCCGGGAAGAATGGTTGCCGCAATGGCTCCGGGTGCCACACATGGTGGTTGGCAGTGACGGCATGTGGCACTCTGAAGACCTCGGTCACGATGGCGACCCTTTAGAGTTTGCGGGCCACCCGCGAACCTCGGGCAGTCACTCTACGGTTTTGAAACTGGCACGCGACAATGATGTCGAGTTGATGTTCACCTTGTCGCAACTCAGCTATTGGCCCGCCCTTCACATGGGCGGTACTGGTGTCAAGTTTTTGGATGTACGTGGGCGAATTCAGGAAGGCATGGCGGCAGACATCGTCATTTTTGACCCTGAAACCGTTGCACCGGGATCAGACTATACGGCCAAAATGCAGGGTATCCCACCCGTTGGCCTTCCGCATGTGATGGTAAACGGAGTGTTTGTAAAACGCGATAATGAGGCCACCGGCGCATTGCCGGGACAGCCAATGCGGTTCCCGGCGGAAGACAGCCCTCGGCAAGTGGAAGTGGATACTCAGGTCTGGCTGAACACGTTCACGCTTCAGGACGGTGCCTTGGATGGGGCGGGACCAAGCTTTGGAAGCGGCGATTAAACCAGTTGTGTAGTAGATCAGGGCGACCAGCGGTCACGGTCGCCCGCTACGCGAATGTCCGCTACCAACCGATCAATGTCGTCGCCAGTAAGCTTGACCGGTTCATCCCGCACGGCACTGTCAGAGGAAACCGGGTTGAGGCGGGCAGGGCGGGTTTGTAACCTCGCCGGATGACCAACCTTGATCCGTTTCGCTATTTCAAAACGAGCCGTGAGATAATCCGACTGGCAGTGATGCTGTACGTGCGGTTTCCATTATCGCTCCGCAATGTGGAAGATCTGCTGCATGAGCGCGGTATTGATGTGAGCCATGAAGCTGTGAGATTTTGGTGGCATCGGTTCGGTCCGATGTTCGCGTCCGAGATCAGAAAACGGCGGATTGCGGGCATGAAATCCAGCAAGTGGCGCTGGCATCTGGACGAGGTATTCGTGAAGATCAACGGCGAGCGACATTATCTATGGCGGGCTGTCGATCATGAAGGCGAAATCCTGGAAAACTTCGTCACGAAGGCACGCGACAAGAAAGCCGCATTGAAATTCTTAAAGAAAGCAATGCGTAAGCACAGCAGTCCTGACGTGGTCGTGACGGACGGGCTGGCATCGTATGGCGCTGCTCTGAAGGAGATGGGCGCTGCAGACAGACAGGAAACGGGCCGCTGGCTGAACAACAGAGCAGAAAACTCACACCTGCCACTTCGAAGGCGAGAACGGGCGATGCTTCGGTTCAGACGGATGCGAAGTTTGCAAAAATTCGCATCCGTCCACGCTTCAGTCTACAATCACTTTAATCAGGAACACAGCCTTTCAACGAGACCAAATTTCAAGCTCAACCGCGCCGCCGCTCTGGCTGAGTGGCGTGGTCTTGGCGTGAATTAATGGACAGTGTCACTGTACTTGCGGAGACTGGTTCGAATTAGTCTGGCAGCACCAGCAGCATCATACTATTGTATAGGTCTGGTATACGTATGCCCTTTTCCCAGGGTCTAATGGGCATGGAATAGAGCCGGAACCGACGCTAATTGTGTTACAACCAAAAACCGACTGCCGTGCGGTTGAATACTGCAAATTATACCATTTTCCTTTTGGCGTGCAGTAGCTGGACGGTAGTAATCAGGAGTTGCCACGTGCGGGTATTGATAGCAGACGACCATGACCTTGTACGCGAATCCATTGCGACGGTTTTGATTGCTGAGGGGAACTGCGAAGCTGCCACAGCCGGATCGCTCTTTGAGGCTTTGGAAATAGTTCAGAAGGAAGGCACGTTTGATCTGATCCTATTAGATTACAATATGCCTGGTATGTGTGGCCTTGTAGGGCTGCAGAGCATGATCGCTGTCAACAACACTAAGCCCGTCGCATTAATATCTGGGACAACGACGAAAATCCTTGCCGAAGAAGCGATCTCGCTTGGCGCCGCCGGTTTTGTTCCCAAGACATTGGGTGCTAAATCCATGATCTGTGCAGCGCGGTTCATGGTCTCTGGAGAGATCTATGCCCCGTTTAATTTCATGCGAAAGACTGATGACAACTCCAACCATTCGCTGACCGACCGCGAACATGAAGTGCTACAAGGTATATGTCGGGGCCAGTCAAACAAGGAAATTGGCAACGACTGCCAACTGGGCGAAGCAACGATAAAGTTACATGCCAAGACGCTGAGCCGTAAATTGGGAGCCAAAAACAGGACCCATGCCGCAATGATCGCCCGCGATTTAAATTTGGTTTAGGGTTTCATTTACTTGGTCCCCAAGATGCGGGCGGTTTAGAACTGAATAATCTTTTTTGAGTATTTGGGCTATCCAAATGGATAGAAGATACTAGCCAATTGCTATTTCGTTTGTACCGATGCGCAACCAACCAATTCTGACAATTCAAGTATAGAAGTGTACGTTAATTGGAGAGTTCATATGATTACTTTGCTTAATGCTGCACCGGACACCGGAAACCAAGGCGTAAGCGCCTTATGTCACTCAGTCGTCGCGGGACTGGTAGAACGTGGAGCCTCTCGAATGACAGTTGCGGATCACGGTCGCGGGTTACGTCAAGCAAACTGGGGTTACACTAAGGTCGAGCTCGTTGGCTTGACCCATAACCGCCGCTTCTGGCGCGGCGACAACCTGCGCACGGCGCACGCAATGATGCGTATCGGTGGCGCGGCCAGCCCGCCAGCACGGGCAATTTTGCGGTCCGATGCGGTGTTGGACATCTCCGGTGGCGATAGCTTTACCGATATCTACGGGCGCAAGAGGTTTGAAGCTATGGCGATGACAAAGCGTATGGCATTGGATGCGCGTGTCCCACTGATCCTTTTGCCCCAGAAGTTAGGTCCTTTTAGCGATAAGGGCATGGCGGCCGAAGCCGTAGACATTTTGCGCCGCGCGTCGGCGATCTGGGTCAGGGACGCTCAAAGCCATGCATTCCTCGCAGAAAAGCTGGGCCGCGACTTCGACCCGCAACGCCATCGCCTTGGTGTGGACGTTGCTGTCGCTTTGTCACAAGCAGAGCCTACCAGCTTGGACATCAATCTGCGGTCATGGCTTGTTGCTGATCGGGCGTTTCCCTTGGCAGGGCTGAACGTTTCCGGTTTGTTGTGCAACGATGAGGCGGCATCACGCCAAACATTTGGTCTTGCTGCGTCGCATCAAGACCAGATCGAAGCGGTCGCTCGGGGGCTTTTGGAATCTGACCAAAGACTGCGGCTGTTACTGGTGCCACATGTTCATAAAAACGAAGACGAGCCTGAAAGCGATGTTGCTGCGGCACGGGTACTGTTACGTCGCCTTGGCGCGCTTGCAGAAGGCAGGGTGCGCATCGTTGAAGGCCAGCCCAGTGCTATGGAACTGAAATGGATTCTTGCTCGACTGGACTGGTTTGCTGGCGCACGTATGCATGCAACGATTGGGGCTTTTTCATCGGGCGTCCCTACACTTGGCTTGGGCTACACGGACAAGGCTCAGGGCGTTTTTGATGAGTGTGACATCGGCAAGGATGTGGCTGACCTGCGCAAACTGGATGCGCGCGCGCTTGCTGACCGCGCTGTTGCATCATTCTCGGCGCGGGAAATGGACCGGGCAGGGCTAAGGTCCCGGTTGGACGGTATTCGCGCACGCGCCGCTGGCGAAATGGATGAAATCGCACGGCAGTGCGGGATTTAATCTGATGGTTAGGCTTAGGTCTTCTGGTCGCGCGTTTGCGTGGGCGACGCCTGTTTTCGCGGAAGCAGCAGCACTTGGACGGTCTATTGCCTTCGCCTGGACTCTGGGTCCCGACGAACTGGGCAAGGCGATGATGCTCGCGTTGACCGTCCGGCTGGTTGAAATGGCAAGCGATCTGGGCGTCGACCGGCTGCTTTTGCAAGCGCCCGACGGGAATTCAGCGACACTTCAGTCAAGGCTCCAGGGAGTCTTGATCGCACGCGGCGTTTTGACCAGCCTGCTGATTGTCGCAATCGCGCCGGTTTTGGCGGGCAGTTTTGCGGATGGACCCAACACGGCGAGCTATGCGTTGCTGGCGTTTGTGCCGCTCTTGCGCGGTTTCGTACATCTGGATTATCGGCGGGCTGAACGACAGCGCAGTTACGCCAAGATGGCGATGGTCGAAGCGGGAGCAACGCTCGCCATGACTGTGTGCGTTTTGCCTGCCGCATGGCTGACAAATGATCACCGCGCCATGTCATTGGTTCTGGTCACCCATGCGGTGGCCTATACGGTGCTGTCGCACTTTGTTGCGCACCGCCAGTACCGACTGTGTTTTGATGCAGATACGATGGTGCGCTCATGGTGTTTTGGCGCGCCGTTATTGCTGAATGCAATCCTGTTGTTTTTTACCTTCTACGCTGATCGGCTGATCGTGGCAGGCGCTTATGATTGGGCAACACTTGCACTTTACGGTGTCGCGCTCCAGCTGGCGCTCATTCCTGCCCAGATCGTTGGACGGGCCGCAGCCTCCCTTGTGCTGCCGCGCCTGCGTCAAGCATTTCGTGACAACTGCTTGGCCGAGGTTTGGCAACCAATTGCAAGCTTTCATCTGATGTTGGCTTGCGCAATAGTCGCAGGTTTCGCGGCGCTGGCGCCATCTGTCATTGGGGTCATTTATGGCGCTGAGTTCAAGCCAAGCGGCGTGTTGGCGCTGGCGCTTGGATGTGCGGCGGGGTTCCGAATTCTTCGAACGCCCTATTCGCAACTTGCCATCGCGAGCGGGCGCACAGGCGATCCGGCTAGGGCAAATCTTTTTCGGGCGTTCGCTCTTTTGCCGGTAGGTGTCTTTGCGTTTCTTGGCGGGCCTCTGACGGCGATTGCAGCAGCTGCGGCGCTGGGCGAGGCGGGGGCCACGCTGCGCGCAATACAATTAGCTAAAACCCATACCCAAAGACTTGACCTGCAGGAGGCCTTGGTATGACCACGGACCCGATTTCGAAAATTGTCGCATGCAATCTGTGCACCGGGTGTGGTGGCTGCGCCGGTGCCTTTCCTGAATTTATCAAGATGGTGGACGATGCTGAACATGGACGCCGTCCAGTGGTTGATGCATCCGCAGAAGGCCAGCGCGCGGCAGTTGCGGCCGCAAACTATTGTGCAGGTGGCGGCACGGACTGGAACAGCCTTTCCCTGCAAGACGAAATTGATCAGGCGTGGGGGCCAGTGCTTGCAACATGGGAAGGGTGGGCCAGCGATGCCGAGATTCGGCACCGCGGATCATCCGGTGGTGCGGTTACGGCCTTGTCGCAATTCGCGCTTATGAGCGGTGTCGCATCCGGCGTCGCTCATGTGGCTGCCAAACCGCAGGACCCGCGCCTGAATGAAGCGGTCATCAGCCGAGATATGGATGGCCTGATGCGCGGAGCAGGGTCTCGCTACGCACAGGCAAGCCCTGCCGAAGCCATTGGTGAGATTAGACAAGGCAATGAGCAAATTGCCTTTGTCGGCAAACCTTGTGATGTCGCATCGGTCAGTAAGGCCATGCAAACCGACCCCCAATTGGGAAGGAAAATCCCGCTTACGATAGCGATCTTCTGTGCCGGGGCGCCAAACCTTTCGGCAACTCAAAGCCTTCTGGATCGTCTGGGTGTGCCAAAAAACGCGCGCCTGACCGACTTGCGTTACCGCGGCAAGGGCTGGCCAGGGCTCATGCAGGCAGAATGGGAGGACAGAGCGGGCGTCCGTTCTGTCAGCCAAGGCGTCACCTATGCCGAAGGGTGGGGCAAAATCCTGCAATCAAGTCGCCGCTGGCGCTGCCGGGTTTGTGCTGACCACACTGGCGCTTTCGCGGATATCTCTGTGGGTGACCCGTGGCATGCACCGCCAGACGGCGACATCGATGCCGGACGCTCGCTGATCGTGGCACGCACCGCCCGCGGAGTGGCATTCGTCGAAGCGGCCATCGCCGCGGGCGTGCTGGTGGCTGATGCCCAATCGCGGGATGTCATTGCGCGGGCTCAGCCCAATCTGAGCGCCACGCACGGGGCTGTCTGGGGGCGTCGTGTGGCTATGCGTGTGCTTGGGATGGTAGCCCCTGTGGATCGCGGTCAGCAGATTTTTGGGCTGTGGCTCAAGCTGTCGTTCAGGCAAAAAGTGCAATCGGTGCTCGGGACTTGGAAACGTGTTTTCCGCGAAAGACTCTGGCGGCCGGTTGTCGTCGCGAGGCGTAGCCAATGACGCTCGGGCAGGCATTGCGTTCCCAGCGCTCCAGCAATCTCGATGTGCTGCGGGTCGTTCTGGCTGTTTCGGTTATCATCAGCCATGCTTGGCCGCTTGCCTTGGGGCCCGGCACGCCTGAACCGCTTGAAGGGCTGACGGGGCGGTCGCTTGGCGGTTGGGCGGTGGGGCTCTTTTTCTTTATGTCCGGCATGCTCATCACGGGCAGTGCAACACGCAGTGGGAAGACACGTTTCTGGACAGCGCGGGCGCGCAGAATCCTGCCTGGCCTGAGTGTTGCCCTGCTCGCTACGCTTGCTATTGCGTTGGCAAGCGGTGCTGTGCCGCGGTTTTCCGAGATGATGATTTGGTATCTCCGGGCACTCTCTCTGGTGTCGATCGAACATCGTCTGCCCGGTGCCTTCGCCGGCAACCCTTTCCCCGAAGTGGTAAATGGCCCGCTCTGGAGCCTGTTCTATGAGGTCGCGGCATATTGTGTATGTGCTTGCTTTGTTTGGGCGGGCTGCGCGTACAACAGGTGGGCGGTTGCTGCCCTGCTGGCTGTCGCGGTGTCAGGGGCACTGCTTCACGATCTCATCCCCGGACGCCTTGGTGTCTTTGCGCCGCTCTTTGCGGCCTTCGCTTTCGGCATCGCAGCCTATCTCTATCGTGAGCATATCCAACTGACGCCCAGTGTCGTCATTGTCTGCTTGGGTCTTACGGTTCTATTGCCATGGCAACTCGCCGTTGCTCCAGTCGCTTTGATCATGCTGACACTCATCATGCACGCGCCGATTGTGACCCTACGGGGCGATACGTCTTACGGGCTATATATCTACGGTTGGCCGGTGTCTCAGGCGATTGTTCATTTGTCCCCCGGGGTCATACCAGCTGTGCTGGCCGTAGTGACCGTTCTGTGCACTATTCCGTTGGCGTACCTGAGTTGGCACCTTGTTGAACGGCCGAGCCTGAGCGCGCGCCGCTCGGTGTTGTAGAAAATGACCCAGACCGGCGCAGCATCAAAAACAGTTTTCGGCGTACCTGTCCCGGTTGCGCTCTTTTTCATCGCGATGATGTTGCCGACCGCCGTGTCGGTGAACCTTGGCGGGTTGAGGCTCTCTGCCTATCGTGTTGTTTTGCTTGTCATGATCCTGCCAATGCTTTTGGATCTTGTGTCCGGTCGCCGAGGGCGAGCGCATGTTTTCGATTTTCTCGTTTTAGCGCACTGCGGATGGGCCCTTTTGGCATTGATAAATTGGGGTGGCGTGGCGCAGGGCATCGAATCTGGCGGCATCTATATCGTCGAATTTGCTGGTGCCTACCTCTTGGGCCGCCTGTACATCCGGTCATATGAAGATTTCGCGGCCATGGCGCGGGCCTATGTCGGATTGGTCCTCGCCACACTCGTGTTTACGGTTCCCGAAGCGTTGACCGCTATTCACATCTTGCACGATGGCATTTCCGGAGCCGTAGGTGGACCCATGGCGCCCTATATTGAGCCACGCATGGGGATCGAGCGTACGTTTGGACCATTCGATCACCCGATCCTATATGGTGTGTTCTCGGCATCATCCTTTTCGCTTGCTTATTTTGTGATAGCCAAACGTCAACTGATGAATTTCTCAGGGATGGCAAAAGTCGTCGGTGTGGTGCTCGCCACTTTTATGTCGGCGTCGGGCGGGCCCTACCTTGTGCTGATGATGCAAGGGTTCGTATGTGCCTGGCAACGCGTGCTTGGCGACGTGCAGGGCAGGTGGGCCGCTCTCTTTAGCTTGTTTGCATTGGCATACATTGCGATTGACCTCTTTTCGACGAAATCGCCGTTTCATGTCTTTGTGAATAATTTCACCTTTTCACGAGAATCCGCCTACAACCGCATCCTGATTTTCGAATTTGGTAGCGCCGAAGTTGCGCGGTATCCGATATTTGGGATTGGGCTTGGCGACTGGGTGCGGCCTGTGTGGATGTCAGACAGCATGGACAACTTCTGGTTGGTTACGGCTGTGAGATATGGTTTGCCTGCTCTCTTTTTGCTTTTGGCCTTGCTGCTTGGTCTGGTCTGGACGGTCGGACAGCGCAAGAACCTACCACCAGAATGGCGGCGCGCCCGTCACGCTTGGGCGTTCACTCTGTTCGGCATCACGGTAGCTGCGGCCACGGTTCATTTGTGGAACGCGCTTTTTGTGCTGTTTCTGTTTTTGATTGGAGCGGGAGCTTGGCTTTTGGACGCAAAGCCCGACCCCAAAAAGGGTCGCATGACGGAGGCCAGCTTTATACTGCCATTCAGGCCTGCGGCGCGCCTGTTCTGATTTTATTGAGTAAAGGAAATCCCATGGATCTTTCGATCGTCATCGTCAATTGGAACACGCAGGATCTGCTGCGCGATTGTCTGCGTTCCGTGCACGCCGGTTTGGGAAACCTCAAAGCAGAGGTGCTTGTCGTTGATAATGCATCGACCGACGGCTCTTGCGATATGGTCATCAGTGAATTCCGGGAAGTTAGGTTGATGAAAAGCAAATCCAATCTGGGGTTTGCGGGAGGGAACAATTTGGCGCTGCGACTTGCTCGCGGTCGCTATGTTCTGTTGCTGAATACTGACACGTTAGTGCACGGGACGGTGCTGCAGGATGCAGTCACTTGGCTGGACGAAAACCCGCTATGCGGCGTTATGGGGCCTAAGGTTTTGAACACGGACGGCACTGTGCAGCCCTCTTGTAGTTCCTTTCCTTCCTTGGGGTTTCTGGCAATGCAGACCCTTGGGTTGACTCGATTCCGGTGCTTCGATGCTTACCGGATGACAGGATGGGATCGGTCTTCGGAACGACAGGTCGATGTCATTTCTGGCGCGGCGATGTTTGTGCGCTCCTCCGCAATGGCGCAGGTCGGTCTTCTGGATGAAGCATTCTTTTTTTACGGTGAAGAAACTGATTGGTGCCGACGTTTTCGCAATGCGGGCTGGGACATCGTTTTCACGCCGATACCATCGATCACGCATTTCGGAAACGGGTCCGTCAGCAAATTGAGTCACAAGCGGGATGTCCTCATGACTGAGGGAACAACCCGTCTGCACCTCAAACATGGCGGATGGGTTGCTGGTATTCTGTGCTATGCCCTTTTGACCTTGCACAATATTTCAAGAGCCGCTTTTTGGGCACTCTCCAGCCTGATCAAGCGTCCCGGAGCCGCTGAGCGGGCTCGCCACTTTGGAATGGTATCGGCGAATTTTCGCAGGGCCTGGCCTAGCAACTCGACCCACAAGGCTAAGCACTCGTGAAAGTTCTTCTAATAGCGCCCAATGTTGATGCCACGGACGTAGGTGAGGCGTTTGTTGCGTTCAAATGGGCTGATGCGCTCTCTAGGATCACGGATGTAACCATACTGGCGTTCCAACGGCCTGGCCGGCCCGATCTAGCCAAGCAATTGCCAAATGCACATGTCGTGACATGGCCGGAACCGACTTGGGCGCGCAGAAACGAACGATTGAATGCGATGCTTAAACCCGCGTGGCCGGTGTTTTCCCGCCATGTACGGAAGTGGATAAAATCTGCAATCTTTGCTGGAGAAGATTTCGATATTGCGCATCAACTGATGCCTCAGGCTGCGCGTTATCCGTCGCCTCTGAGGCATTTCAAAATTCCCTACCTCATAGGACCTTTAGGTGGTGCTCTCGACACCCCGGAGGCATTTCGCAATGAAGCCGCAAACGCTCCATTTTTTACGCGTCTTCGCGCGCTTGATCAGTATCGGTTCCGCCATGATCCGTGGTTGAGGAAATCTTATTCACGTGCCGCTTGCATCCTCGGGGTCGCGCCATACGTCAAAGATGTTCTCGCCGATATTCCGTTCCGCCGGTTCGAGCCCGTTCTTGAACTTGGCATTGACGGCGTCGAGCAAGAAAGGCTGCGGACTGGGCGGATCGGACAGCTCCGCGTACTGCATGTCGGTCGCGGCGTTCGAACAAAGGGCCTGCGGGATACGGTCAGGGCAATGGCGATGCTAAAAGACCTACCGGGCGTCACACTGACCAGCGCAGGCGCCGGTGAAGAGATCGAAATCTGTCGCACGGAAGCGGGGCGGCTGGGCGTAGCAGACCGTATTAAGTTCATGGGCAAGATTGGCCGCGAAGAGGTCGAGCAGCTTTACGCGTCACATGACGTATTCTGTTTTCCGTCTTTCCGTGAACCCGCGGGGGGGGTTCTCTACGAGGCCATGCGTCACAGCCTGCCTGTAATCGCCGCCGATCGGGGCGGTCCCTCGAGTATCATCGATACATCATCCGGTATGCGCATTCCGGTAACAGAGCCGATCCAGTTCTCACAGGATATCGGCGCAGCACTGCGCAAGTTTGCTCTGTCGCCTGCGCTCAGAACGCGGCTTGGAAAAGGGGCATGTAGCAAAGTTTTGCGCGAGGGACTTTGGTCTGCAAAGGCAAATGGGCTGTTTGCTGTCTACAAGGGTATTCTCGAATATCCTTCTGCAATAACTTCTATCCAAAAAGCTAGCACCGCTACTCCGTAAGCTTCCTGAAAGTAGCCTTTTACGCACTAACATCAAAGAGTTGATCCGGGGTACCTTAAAAAGTGCCAACGAAAAAAGTTATCAGGATCACCCAAATGCACGGACGAAAAAAATCACGCCCAATCGTACTCGCCGTATCTTCGGGAGGAGGGCATTGGGTTCAGATGCGACGTATTGCGCCAGCTTTTTCCGGCGCGGATGTGCACTTTGCAACGACTGATGCAACAGCAGTGGAACACGTCGGTGCGTCACAACTTCACGTTTACCCTGACGCCAATAAGAAAACACCACTCCGTCTGTTGTACTGCGTTTTCCGTCTTGCGTTGATCGTGTTCTGGCTGCGGCCAGACGTGGTCGTTTCGACAGGCGCTGCGGGTGGGTTTCTTGCCATCCGCATGGCGCGTTTGATTGGCGCTCGCACGATGTTCATCGACTCGATCGCCAACGCGCGCGAGCTGTCGATTTCGGCGCGACTCTCGATAGGAGTTGCCGACCGCGTGCTGTCGCAATGGCCTGGCGTGGCCGCATTGACCGGTGCCGAGTACCGCGGCGCAGTCATCTGAATTGCCAACCTGAATTGAGGAGAAAGACGTGATCTTTACGACTGTCGGAACTCAACTGCCTTTTGGTCGATTGCTGTGTGGTATGGATAGCTGGGCGGCACGCAACCAAGGCGTAAAAGTTATTGCGCAGGCAGGTGCGAGCACCCGTCGTTTTCAAAATATGCAAACCGTTTCGTATCTCAGCCAAGCCGAATTCAGAGATCACATGATTTCTGCCCGCCTGGTCGTAGCTCACGCGGGCATGGGGACAATCCTTTCAGCCGCAGAACTGGGGCTGCCGGTTATCCTTATGCCGCGATTGGCAAAATTCGGGGAACATCGGAATGATCATCAGCTAGATACTGCCAAAGAGATGGCGCGTCTTTCGAATGTCTCGATTGTTCAAGATGTCGAAGCCCTGCATCAAGCGCTGAACGTTGCGCGTGCGCTCAGTTTCCCAATGCCGCGCGACCAATCTGTCGACGTTGCGGGCGAGCTCGACCCTCTGATCCGCGAGATAAGGAATTTCGTGTGGAAAGATGAGCCTGCTTTCTCATTAAGTGAAGTGTCGAGAGGAAGCGAAGCAGCATGACTTTGGCGACCATACTCATTCCCGCATTCAACGAAGTCGCTGTGATCGAAAGAACGCTTCTGCATATGTCGCGGGGCATGTCGCTTGCTGATTTTCGGATCGTTGTCATTGCGAATGCTTGTACTGACGCAACAGCCGCTAAAGCGCGATCAATTATGCCACAGGCGGTTGTCATCGAAACCAGCAAGGCTGGGAAGTGCAACGCGCTGAATCTGGGATACAAAGAGGCGGACCCGGACAAACCCGTCATTTGTTTCGACGCGGATCTGGATGTGACTGCAGAGTCTCTGACGTCACTCATCGTTCCGATCCTTGAGGGCACTGCGCTGGCTGCTTGCGGGCACATGGATGTGCGCGCAAGCGAAGCGTCTCATTTGGTGCGGGCATATTACAAAGGCTGGCGCACAAACCCCTACTTCGATCGAGGGAAATTTGGTGGCCTTTTTGCATTGTCGGCAGAGGCCGCAAAAGTGGTTTTCCCGTTGCCTGAAATCACCGCAGACGATGAATACATCCGGCGCAGTTTTGCCATCGAGGAAACGGCCTTCGTTAAAGAATGCCGTTTCGTTGCACGTGCTCCGCTGGGACTTTCGAGCCTGTTTAAAGTCAGATGTCGTAGTTTGCGCGGGGCGCGCGAAGTTCAGGCCATGGGGCTGCGTAAATCGGAAGGCTCCAGCGTGAAGGCAGTCATCGGACGCGCCCTGCGTCAGCCGAACGGCGCTTTTTCGATATTTGTCTACTTATCAGTCAACACTGCAGCGCGGTTCGTGTTGGCCATTCGGCCGTCGGGAAAATCGGGCCATTGGGGACGTGATCTGACCACGAGGGTGGTGTCCTGAAATGAATGTCGCAGCATCAATCCCGGCAGAGGATTCGCAGGACACCTATGTCCCAGTCCCTCAAGATACGCCTCAACCCAATCCCATTGCAGCTTTGACACGCGCCATGCGCGGGCGTTGGCGCACAGCAGTGGCGGGGGCAATTCTATTGGCGCCGGCATTTGCAGCGGTGGGCTATTTTTCGGGTGTCCAACTATATGAATCTCAAGCGATCCTGCGCGTCTATCCTCAGGAATCCAATATCCTTTATGCGACGGGTGAGGATTCGGTTCTCAAAACTTTCGACAGCTTTGTAAAGGCTGAAACCACCTATGTTGCGTCGCATCAGGTCATGGAACGTGCTCTGGAGCAGATCGTAGTTCAGCGGCCTGACATTGCCGACGGTATAAAGGCCAAGGACCTTGCGGGGTCCATCGAAATAAAACGTTCTGACAGCCTGATCGTGCTTAAAACAAAAAGCAAGGAAGCCGCATTTGCGAGCCAGAAACTGGCCGCTTTGATCGAATCCTATCTGGCATTAAAAACAGAAGCGGAAGAGGCGCGGACTTCGGTGCGTTTGTCCGAACTGCGCTCACGGGAAACTCAACTGGCCGCCAGACTGTCAAAGCTGAGATCAGATCAGCTTGAGGTTGGCGGAGAGTTTGGCCTGAACGCACTGGCCAAAGCGCATATAGAAAAAATCGCTCAAATTGATGCGCTCGCGGGTCGTAAATCCGAGGTTGCAGCAACGCTGGCGACTCTTGAGGCCAACAGCGCGCCAGCCTCTGCCGATACATCAAATCAGGAGATCATGCGGGCGACACTTTTGGATCGCGCCATGGCCGATCTGAGCTTTGAGCGTGCCAAACTGATGAGTGAACTGGCCGGATTACGTGCCGGTTACGAAAATCATTCCAACATGCGTTTTAAGCAAAAAGAATTCGCCAAAGTCGAAGAGATAGCTGTGATCGAAAAGGCAATGTCAGATCGCCGCGAGCAGATCCGCGTCCTTGGCCAGACCGGGGCCCTAACCGATGTCACCACCGGCGGGGACGACACCACGACTGCCGAAATTCAAGCACTATACATTAAGGTAAAAAGCCAACTCGACTTCGCACGTAAAGAAGCGCGCGATCTCAATCGCCGTCGCATCGAACTGGACCATATCGAAAACGAAATTGGTGAAGCCGAAGGGCTTTTGGAAGAAACCCGTCGGGCGCTTGAAGTCATCCGTCTTGAGTTTGGTCGGGCATTGCCGGGCTACGCGGTTGTAATGTCTCCACCGTCGACGCCGGTCGATCCCGCGGAAGATACCCGCAAAATGATGATTTCTGGCGGCGGCATGGCGGGTGCCTTCCTTGCATTGGCGATGACGTTGGCGATGGCACTGCGCGAACGTCGTGTCAGATTTGCCGAAACGCTTGTGCCATTCGAGCACCGGTTGCCGGTCCTACAAGTTTCTGCTGCCGACGCAACCGACCCCTATGCGTCTGATCTACTGCGCAACGAGCTGCAATTGCAGAACCTCAGAAAGCCAAGGCTGGTCGGTAAACCACCGGTCATCGCGATCACCCGTGCCAACGCCGGCGATACGACTGAATTTGCTCATGCGCTGGCTCAGAGCTTTGCTCGGGCGCGTATGAAAACGCTTTTCATCGAAGCCGACCTTGAGGGGCAGGATGCCGAAATGGCCAATGCAGGTTGGAGCGATCTACTCTCTGGGACAGTCGTCAAACCTTGTGATGTCGATGGTGCGGATAACCTTTTTGAAATTGGCGCGGGCAATGACCATACCCTGAAAGACCGGGGTGTTTCAGCCCCTATGGTCCGGGCGGCTCTCGAGGGAGTTTCTGGTGAATTTGACGTCGTGGTCGTCTCTGCGGGTAGCCTTCAGGACCGTCTTTCGGCCCAGTTTATCCTATCCAATTCGGAAGTCGCGGTGCTTGCTATCAAACCTTCTGATGAGCGGTTGGAAATCATCTCTCAAATCGACCGACTGGACAGCCTGCCGCGCAATGGCAGCGTCGCAGTCTTGCGCAACGCATTGGCTAGAGACCCCTGGTTGGCAGTCAGAACCTGAGTTTTAAGCAGTTTGGAGTAGTAACTATGACCACAACATTAATTGAGGCCGTTCGCCTCGATACTGTACAGTCCGGTGGGCGGTCTAAGCGCATTATGGATTTCACACTGTCGCTGTTGGGTCTGCTGGCGATCTGGCCGGTATTTCTTGCGATTGCAGTTGCCGTCTCCTGCACGTCGCGCGGCCCGGTATTCTTCGTGCAACAGCGCGTCGGCCTGAATGGTAAGACCTTCAAGATGTTCAAGTTCCGCTCTATGTATCAGGACGCTGATGCGCGACGCGCAGAAGTCGAGAAGCTCAGCGATCGGAACGGCATCTGCCTGAAAGTAAAGCGTGACCCTCGTATCACTCCGGTTGGTCGCGTGCTGCGGCGCTTGTCGCTTGATGAACTGCCACAAATCTTCAACGTGCTTTTGGGAGATATGTCACTTGTTGGCCCTCGTCCGGCCCTCGTGTCCGAGGTTGAGGAATATCCCGATCACGCACATCTCCGTCACACAGTTCTGCCCGGCATCACCGGCCTATGGCAGATATCCGGTCGCGCCGACATCGGGTTTGAAGAGATGATCTCGCTCGACCTCCACTATGTGCGCCGAGTGTCCTTTCAGACTGACGCAGTGATCCTGCTGATGACTTTTCGCGCAGTTCTGAGCGGCAGAGGTGCCTACTGACCCAGGCCGCCCATCGCACCTAAAAATTTTATCGAAGGAGAGCGTCACCATGCAACGCAAAGGAATAATTCTCGCCGGTGGCAAAGGTACACGCCTCAGACCGATCACAAATAGTGTCAGCAAGCCGCTCTTGCCAATCTATGACAAGCCGATGATTTACTACCCCCTCACCGTGCTGATGCAGGCTGGCATCCGCGAAATCGCCATCATCACCACGCCGGAAGATCAACAGCTTTTCCAACGGCTGCTGGGCGATGGGAGCCAATGGGGAATTCGACTGGAATGGATCGTGCAGCCGACAGCGGACGGTATCGCGCAAGCCTATTTGCTGGCTGAAGACTTTCTTGATGGTGCGCCTTCTGCGCTGGCGCTTGGCGACAATTTGTTTCTGGGGGATGGCATGTCTCCACATCTGGTTGCCGCGAATGCGGCACTTTCCGGCGGAACCATTTTTACCTGCGAGGTAACGGATCCGGAACGCTTCGGTGTAGCAACTTTCGAAGGCAACCGTGTCACGGGTATTGTCGAAAAACCGCGCAATCCCCTGTCCAATTGCGCCATCACGGGTCTCTATTTCCTTGATGCAGATGCGCCGCGCCGTTCTCGCGCCTTAAAGCCTTCTGAGCGAGGCGAACTGGAAATTGTCACACTACTCGAAAGCTACCTTGAAGAAGGAGCCTTGAATGTTCAAAGGCTCGGCGCTGGGATCATGTGGTTTGATGCCGGTACCCATGATGCGTTGCTTGAAGCGGGGCAGGCCGTTCAGCGATTTCAGCGGACGGGGGAATTGTTCGGGTCACCGGATGGCGCGGCCTTCAGCCATGGGTGGAGCTCTTGCGATTCCGTGGAGAGCGCCATGCTTCAGTTGGGCAAAACCGCCTACGGCTCAATGCTGAGCGCGCTTGTCCGCAATGGTGCTCGGGCATCAGCGGCTTTGCCGACCTGACCCCTCAGTTTTCAGACACACTCCGACATCTCCCCAACGGACAAACCTACAGGTGGCAGCACTGTTTCAATACTGCGGAAAAAATCAAGACGCGTCCCGAATGGATCGCAGAATAAATAGGAAAGACCCAAGATGGAAAACTTGCTTCAGGACATCGGTGATAAGCTGACATTCGACCAATATGCCGTATCAGATTATTGGATCGGCGAAGTCGAAGAGGATGGCACGCCCGTGTTGTCGACAACGGTCGAGACCGTACAGAACGTTACCTACGAGCTGGATTTCAATCTTGCAGCGAACCTTGCTGCAGATGTGCAGAATGTAACCGTCGAAGTATTTTACAACGGCGAAAGCATTGGAAATTTCTATCACGAAGGCGGTGTATTTGAGACCTACACGTTCGAATTCGTGGGAACTGGGGAGATTTCGGAGCTTGAGTTCAAAATCACTGACGTCAACTCTGGGTCGGGTAGTTCAATCGACACTTCGGGCGTCATTCCTTCTTACGTGAGCCAGATGACTTTTCTAGGTGAGGATGTGACGGTCAACGCATTCGCGCCTGGTCAGAACTTCATCTATCAAGTGCTGAATGGACAACTGGTAAAATTCGATCTCGAGACCAACGGCTATACAGAGACGGAAACACCGGCCGCAGTTAACGTAAATGCGATTGGCTACTCTGCCGAGCATGACCTGATCTACGGCATCGCACGGTCGGATGGTATCGATGCTGTCGGAAAAACGATATCCAAAAATGAACTGATTGCCATGGATGCGACAGGGGCGACATTTGTTGTCTCCCCCGGAAGCATGGGCTCGTATATTGGTGACGTGGACGATCAGGGCAATCTCTGGACATTTAATGGCAGCTTAAGCACTGCGGTGGTTTACGATTTGTCTGCTACAAACCCGGATGGGTCATTGGTCAGTCAAACGGTTAGCATGCCGTCGCTCGGGGTTTCGACTAAAGGCCTGGCCGATTTAGCCTACAACGCAGAGACGAAGACATTTTTCGGTGTAGCGCATGGCGGTTCAACTGGTCTTCCGGGAACCTTGGTTGCGATCGATATCTCCGAGGTCAGCCTAGGAGGGGAGCCGGTCGTTACCACACAGGCCATCACCGGCACGATAGTCAATGGTGAGCTCAAATCTGGCATTCCCTCCAGTGCCTTTGGGGCAACCATCGTCGATGGCGATGGCAACGTATATGTCGGGGCGAACAGCACCGACCATGACCTTGATGCGAGCACGCCGAACGCTGGCGGTTTCTACAAGATTGTGACCGATGCCGACGGTAACCTTCAGATGGAGCTGCTTGCCGAGGCGCCTAAAGTATCCAGCAATGACGGCGCAATGGATACCCGCGGTGTCGATCCGTTTTTGGGCATCGACACATCTTCTACGGTTCTGATCCGAGCGCCGGAAGTAACGGTTGCAATCGCGGAAGATGACATAGTGCAACTGGCCGCGAAGGGCGAACAGACCATTATAGATTTGCTCGCCAACGACAAGGTGACTGATGGTGATACATTGGTTCTGACCCACCTGAACGGTGTCGAAGTCGCTGCTCTTGGCACGCTAACTCTTCAAAATGGAGAGATCGTCACATATCTCGGAGACGGTCGTGTGGCGGTCACGCCTGGGCAACTGCCACGTGACGTTTCTGCGGAACTTACCTATTCCATCAGCAACAGTAGCGGTGTGTCTGATACTGCGGTTTTGAGAATTGACACATCTCCGGTTCAAGGTGGCATCGATGCCGACCACATGGTCGGGTTTACTGATGCAGATGGCACGCAGATCGATGGGTCAGACGGCCTTAACGATGTCATTCTTGGCTATGGCGGACGAGACAAGATCTTTTCGGGTCGTGGTGATGATGACATTTATGGCGGTGCAGGAAACGACTTCATCCGTGCACAGGACGGCAACGACGTAATCTATGGCGAAGCGGACAACGACGTTTTGGACGGCGGCGCAGGTGCCGATCAGATGTTTGGTGGAACCGGGAATGACATATACTTCGTGGATAACGCTGCGGATGTGGTGTCCGAAGAGGGCGGCAGTGGAACGGATACAGTTAAGTCCAAGGTGGATTTCACTTTAGGCTCTGGTCTCGAAAACCTATGGCTGGATAAGAACTCCGCGGCGAGCACCGGCACCGGAAACGAGTTGCGTAACATGATCGTAGGTAACAAAAACGATAACCTTATCGACGGGCAGGCGGGTAACGACAATCTAATGGGCGGGGCTGGCAACGACATTATTTTTGGCGGCGAAGGGCATGACAAGCTGCATGGCAACGATGGCGTGGACGAGTTGTACGGAGGCGCAGGCAACGACAAGCTGCACGGCGGTCTGGGCGATGATTTGGTCTTCGGCGGTGATGGAGACGATGTATTGTGCCCTGGTGAGGGTGATGATGTGATGTACGGTGGGGCAGGGCGTGATTTGCTGTCCGGGAACGCCGGTGCGGATATCGCCTACGGTGGTGCGGGCGATGACACCTATAAGGTCACAGACGCTTTTGACACCATTATTGAATACGCCGGTGAGGGTTATGATGTGGTCCATGCCTCTGCGGACTTCGCACTCTCTGAGAATGTCGAGGAACTGGTCTTTTTCGGCGATGGAGGTTTCACCGGGGTAGGTAGTACGGGCGACAACCGGATCACCGGCAATATCGGCAACGACATCTTATCCGGAGCAGAAGGCGATGATCATATCAACGGAATGTTCGGAGACGATATCCTGCGCGGCGATGCCGGATCAGACAGGCTGTTCGGAAACGATGGAAATGATGTCATTTTTGGCGGCGATGGGGCTGACGTTTTGAGCGGAGGAGAAGGGGCTGACATTCTGAACGGCGGCGCCGGAAATGACAGCCTCTACGGCGACGCAGGTGCTGATGTTTTTGAGTTCCGGCTCAACGATGGCCAAGACGAAGTCAGAAAATTCGATATACTGGAGGATACAGTTTGGCTGGGTGGAATATTCGAGGGGGAATCCAGCTGGCTTGAAGATGACCGGGGACTTCGTCTTGATTATGGGGAAGCAGATTCCATTCTTTTTTGTGGTCTGACATCAGAACAAGCCGAAGCAATTGACTTGGTCTTTTTGTGAGTGCTTTTTGCAAGTGAAAAAACCAAGGGTCAGATTGGGCATTGTCAGAGGAAACTGGCTTGAGGCGGGCGGGGCGGATCCGTAGCTTCTTGGGATGGCACTGTCAGAAGAAAACTTGTTGAGGCGGGCAGGGCGAGCACTTAGCGTCTCAGGATGACAAAACGCAGCCCCTTTCGCTACTTCAAGACGAGCCCCGAGATCATCCGTCTGGCCGTCATGATGTATGTTCGGTTTCCGCTATCGCTGCGGAACGTGGAAGGTCTCCTGCACGAGCGCGGCATCGAGATCAGCCACGAAACTGTGCGTTATTGGTGGAACAGATTTGGGCCGATATTCGCGGCAGAGATCCGCAGAAACAGGGTCAGTCGTATGCGATCTTATTCGAACTGGCAGTGGCACCTCGACGAGGTTTTTGTGAAGATCAACGGCGAGACGCATTACTTGTGGCGGGCTGTGGACCACGAAGGCGAAGTGCTGGAAAGCTACGTGACCAAGCGCCGAGACCGCAAAGCGGCATTGAAATTCCTCAGAAAATCAATGAAGCGATACGGCAACCCAGAAGTGATCGTTACGGACAAACTCCGATCTTATGGTGCCGCGATGAAGGACATTGGTAACGTAACGAAACAGGAAACGGGCCGCTGGTTGAACAATCGGGCTGAGAATTCTCACCTGCCGTTTCGACGACGAGAACGGGCAATGCTCCGCTTCAGACAAATGCGATGCTTGCAGAAATTTGCCGCAGTCCACTCTTCAGTTCACAACCATTTCAACCAGGAGCGCCATCTCTACAACAGAGATAATTTCAAGCTCAACCGAACCGCCGCTCTCGCTGAGTGGCGTCAGATTTGTTCCGCCTAAGTTCACGGTTTCGGCGGCAAACTGAGACTAGTTCGAATTGGTCTGACAGCACCGTTCGACACGTTTGTCGTTCACTTGCCAGCCTGCGTCTCTCAACAGGGCAGCAACTCGACGGTATCCATATCGACCAAACTGGCGCGTCAGCTCGATCATATCCTCGACCAAGCGTTCTTCGTCAGCGCGTCCACGTGGTAATCGGCGTTGTGTGGATCGGTGCTGGCCCAGAACGCGACAAACCCGTCGTTCAGAAACCTTGAACTGACTACGAACATGGTCGATGCAGGCCCGCCGACGCGAGGGGCTCAGAAGTTTCCCGATGCAGCTTCCTTCAGGATCAACTTATCCAATGTCAGGTCAGAAACCGCCCGACGCAGACGCTCGTTCTCTTTCTGTAGCCGCTTCAGTTCCTTGAGTTGTTCCGTGCCCATTCCGCCATACTTCTTCTTCCAACGGTAATAGGTTTGTTCAGTCACGCTGATCTGTCTGATTGCATCAATCCGGGGCATACCTTGCCCCATCAGAACTTCAACCTGCCGTAACTTCACGACAATCTCTTCGGGCTTGGGGCTCTTAATGGCCATCTCTGGTCCTCTGCTTTCCTAACTATAGGGGCGGACCACTTCAGAGGGAGAGGCTCAAGCCTACGACCGGGCTGCGGACAAAGACGCCTGATACCCGTGCTGAATTTGCACGTTAGTCTTGGCCACTCACAGCCATGCCAGCGCAAAAAAGGCGATGTATTAACACCGCCTTTACCAATAGGTTATGTTTGATGGCACACTAGACTTTCTTTTTGCGACGCTTCACAGCTGCCAAGCCACTCACACCAACTAATAATAGCCAAGCTGCCGCCGGAAGCGGAACCGTTGAAATGCCTATGTCGTAGGTAGCCCCGGGGCTACCATTTTGGCCATCAATTTTAAGAACGAAGCTACCAGCGGTCCCGGTATAGTCGATTTCGCTCTGTGTGCCGGCACCAAATGCTGCCGCAGTAATTGTGTTTGAGAAAAGAAGCGAGTTGTCTGAAGCATCAAATATCGAGAAAATCGCAGTCGTTGTGTCAGCGTTGTCAGCGAAACCTCCAACAGGATCGGTGATATTCGAACTGTCAAAATACAGCTGGTCATCGATTGGCAAATCAATAAAACGGATATCCCATCTGGTGTCCGTCTGGAATTCCCACGTATCCACGGCCGTCACGATCCGACCTGCAATACCTATATGGGATCCAGCAGCGATGAGACCCAAATCGCTTTGACCGCTAATGTCCCCCGTTGCACCGGGACGGTTGTCCGAACTCTCGATGTAAATTGGATCGAACGTGGCAGCCATCGCGCCACTTGCGGGCGAAAGCACTGCGCTCAAAGATGTCGAAGCGAGGGCAATAGCACCTGCAACTAGTAAAGATTTAAAACCCATTTTTATCCTCTTGAGATACAAAGTGCATGCGCGCTCAAGGAAATCGAAACACTAACAACACGCACCCAGAAGTAACCAAGACATAGCTTTTCGGAATAGGTTTTGGGGCAGGTAAATGGATATCCTACTAACTCTTTCGTATAGGTGAGCCACCGCTTGCTACAGGTAGAGCTGCCTTTGAGCTATAGGTATTTGATGCCAGCTTTCGGGACGTCGAACCAACCCATTATTTGGCTATTGTTGAATTTTCGGTCTTGGATTGGCTGCCATGCCTCCAATTAAGCTTTGCATTTCAATCAGCGCTCCCAGCCCTCGGTCGCCATGATTTCCTGAGCCTCCTCAGACACAAGAAAATCTAGAAATGCCTGCGCCTCCAGATCGGCCCGCGGCGAAAGAACGATGTTTACATCGCGCCAAATCGTTCGCTCGGGAGCAAGCTCAATCATTTCAAGGTCCTCTTTGGTCAATGGCCAGTTTGGCCATGTGATCCAGGCATCTGCGCGTCCTTCAGAAATCTCAGCGTATCCGGCACCCGACCCCAAGGCAAAAGATTGAATGTTCGCGCGCAATCCTGCGATATCTTCCAGCCGCCCTAGACGACCGGCCACATCCTCCCACGTGCCCGTGCCGGATGTGTTGTAGACACCCGCTCCCTCAGTGACGACGATGCGAACACCCTCTCCAAGTAAATCCTCAAAACTCTCAATGCCTAGAGGGTTACCTTTGGCCACCGCAATAATAGTGGGACGGATATAAATCGGCTCAACATTATCTGGATCGAATGCTGTATATGTCAGCAGGAAAGCGGTCATAGATTGTTCGGACGTGCCCCATAGAATATCTGCTTGGGATTGTGCTTCCGCAGTCCAATCGGCCTCTGGGCCGGCGACTACTTTGACTTCAGTCCCAGTCCGTTCGGTCCAAACTTTTGCCACGCTGCGGAACGCTGTGTGGGGGCCGCCAGCACCATACAAGCGGACAATACCATCACCGGGCGCATGTTCAATTTTTGGATCATGGAAAGCTGTCTCGCCGCTCCTTTCGGCTGCTGTATCGGCCAGAACCGGTACAGCAAGAACTGCCAAGGTCAAAGACAGTTTGCGAAAACGACTCATGAAACAACTCCCGGTTTGCTGCGCTCTTTCATACGCAACCAGGAAATCCCTGATTTGGCTTCTCGCGCACTAAAAATTTGTAACGCCTAAAGCACGAAAGACAACAAATTGTTGAACCACATACAATCTTGCAAAAGCCCATTCTCTATCTCTTTGAAGCAGACGTTCGGGCGCCTGGCAGCATTCGACATTTTGGGCTCAAACTACGGAATTGTCGCAACGCGGCGAAGGTCTGGTTTCGGCAACATGGAGTGTGCGATTGTGGTTCTATTTGCCTTCGGGGCAAAGTGGCCAGCTCACTCCAGGAGATCAAGTTCCTCAACAATTGCGTCAAGCGTATCGGCCCGTTGTTTTACGGCGACGAAGCAATCAAAATGGCTGACTGGATGATTGTGATGAACGGTGTAATTGCCGAACAAATTGGCACACCGCTCGAAGTTTGCGAAACGCCGCGCGCGCTTTTGCGACACAGTTTATCAGTAGCCCGGTAATGAATAATTTAGATGCTCAGATTGAGA
The DNA here is from genome assembly GCF_039945315.1 of Tateyamaria sp. Taxonomy (GTDB): domain Bacteria; phylum Pseudomonadota; class Alphaproteobacteria; order Rhodobacterales; family Rhodobacteraceae; genus Tateyamaria. The sequence goes on from NZ_JBDUXB010000016.1 coordinate 27,247, forward strand.
ATGGCAGGATGGTGTTGGGTGATCAACGGACCTTGGAAACGGATGCACCTGACGGAGTAGTCAACTTCGGCATCGGCCCGGAGCATCTGATTCCCGAGGAAACCAGCGCCATCCACGTCAACGCAAAAATGGCCGAACCGCTTGGCGCGAACAGGCTGCTTCATTGTGAGTTTGCTGATACAAAAGAGAGTCTCACCGCTAGCCTGCAAGGTGGTCATGTATTGGACAGTGCAGGCTCTGCCATGCGGTTTTTGACCCAATCGGGGAAGTCACACCTGTTTGATGTCGCAATAGGCTTCTATAGAATAAAACACCCGTTTGTATGGGAACCGTCACAGACTTCAAACTGGTAGCGGATCCACCCCGCGAAATCATGAGGCCAAAGTGGATATTGGCCCCAAATGCACACCTTCGGGGAGATGTCCCGTACGACCGCTTTGTCCCGCAAGGCGGTCGTTCAGGCAGAGCGCAGCGAACGACAGCTCTGAGCCCATTCTGTGAGTTCGGTTTTCATGCTGCGTACGCTCGCAGCGCCTGAATTGCTGCAACGGCTAGGAACTCGGTGTCACAACGCAGCGTGAAGACCGGCCATTCATACAAAGCGCCACGAGAACGAAACGCTCAAGGGGCGGACAAAGCTGCCGTCGCCCTGCCAAAAGCTAGCGTTTGCTTTCGGCAAGGCGGCAGATTGCATTTGTTGTTATCCGTCGGCAATCTGCTTTGCCTTTTCTACAAGGACTTCCGCCTGGCGGATGGAGGCATAGTCAATCAGGCGACCGTCCAGTGAGACCGCGCCTTTGCCTTCCGCTTCGGCCTGCGCCATCGCTTCCAGGATACGCTGGGCTTTCGTGATTTCGCCCTCAGAGGGGCTCATAACTTCATTTGCAAGGGCAATTTGGCTGGGGTGGATGGCCCATTTGCCTTCGCAGCCCAAAACAGCAGCGCGGTAGGCGGCGGCGCGGTAGCCGTCCGCATCCTGAAAATCACCAAAAGGCCCATCGATGGGGCGCAACCCGTTGGCGCGGGCAGCAACCACCATGCGGGCCAGCGCGTAGTGCCACATATCACCCCAGTGGGTTTCACGGTTCCCATCGCTATCCGGGTCGGTCAGCACGGCGTAGTTTTCGTTCACACCGCCGATGACCGTGGTGCGCGCGCGGGTCGATGCGGCGTAGTCTGCTACACCAAAATGCAGGCTCTCATTCCGCTTGGAGGCACCAGCGATTTCAGTGATGTTCTGCATGCCCAAAGCGGTCTCAATGATGTGCTCAAAACCGATGCGCTTTTTGTATCCTTTGGCGTCTTCAATCTGCGTAACCATCATGTCGACGGCATAGACATCTGCGGCGGTGCCGACCTTGGGGATCATGATCAGATCAAGGCGTTCGCCTGCCTGTTCGACCACATCCACAACGTCGCGGTACATGTAGTGCGTATCCAATCCATTGATTCTAACGGACATGGATTTGGTGCCCCAATCGATGTCATTCAGGCCTTTGACGATGTTCTTGCGGGCCTGTTCCTTTTCATCTGGAGCAACCGCATCTTCGAGGTCCAGAAAGATAACATCAACGTCTGATTTTGCCGCTTTTTCAAACATTTGCGGCTGGCTGCCGGGGATGGCAAGCTCTGATCGGTTGAGGCGGCCAGAGGCTTGTTCTATGGGGTGGAATGACATCTGTTTAGGACCTTTCTGGCGGTAAGAATATTGCGCCAAAAAGGTTAAGAACGACCGATTATGTCAAGCACTCTTTCGGTCTATCTGGGTATACCGAAATCAGGTCGCATCCAGTGCCAGCCGCGAAGAATAGTAAAACGCGATGGCCTGTGCGCGGTTTTTGACCGACAGTTTTTCGTAGAGATTGGAGAGGTGAAATTTGACCGTGTTGGTGGAGATTTCCAACTCTTTGGCAAGCTCCCGATTGGTGAGGCCTTTTGAAAGCGCCTCAAGTATCACGCGCTCCTTTCGAGACAGCTGGTGGATCGGGTCTGATTGCAGCTCGCGCACGTCCAGAAACGGGAAGACCATCTTGCCTGCAGCGACATCCACACAGGTTTCTAACAAGGTCTCGGCAGGGGTGGAGCGGGGCGAAAAGGCAGCCGCCCCCGCTGTCATGGCAAGCCGGGGCAGATCGCCTGTGTCCTCGGCGTAAACGACAATGCGGGGGGCCATGGCCTGTTCGCGCAGCACCTCAATCAACTTGGCGCCGCCCAGCACCGGCAGGTTCCAGTTGATCACGCCGATCTGCACCGGCACCCGCATGACAATGCCCAGAAACCCCTCAGCTGTGGCAGAGGTCGCAACCAGAGAGAATCGCGGATCCCGGTCGATAAGCTCGGATAAAGCGCTCAAAACCAGTGGGTTGCTGTCCGCCAGCATAATATCAATCGGCTTGTCATTTTGGCCAACGTTTTGATTCATACAAGGTAATCCCAATAAACTACCCATTAGCATGGGTCTTCTTTTGGTATACTATGGCATTTTGAGCCCTTTAGGTAGGAATTTTCCTACCCAAATAGATACCCAAAAGCAGGATTTAGGGGCGTTGTGCGCATTCGCGCTCCATTTACCTTAAGGGATGATCGATTTTCGCCCACCGATAAGGAGAGCCCTATGACCATTCATCCACAGTTGACCATTCCCGAGACTATTGCAGCAGGCCCCGGCCCCGGCAATACCGACGCCCGTGTTCTTGCGCGGTTCGCCAGCTCCGGTATGGCCGATCACATGCACCCTGATGTGCTGCGCGGCATGGCGGAATGCAAAGAGATGCTGCGCGATGTCATGGGCACGCGCAACGTCTACACCTTTGGCGTGGCGGGCACAGGCTGGTCGGGCCTCGACATGATGTTCAGCGCTGTGATGCCCGGCGACAGTGTTGTGATGTTTGTGAACGGCACGTTCAGCGGCATTGACGGTTTGACCGTGCGCATGAAGGCAGCGACGGCAGAGGAGCTTGCGGCCAACTCAATGGACCCACAGGCGGCAAGCGTCACCATCATCAACATCCCCCACGGGCAGTCCGTGACGGGTGAGATCGTTGAGGCCGCCTTGGTCGAACACAAGCCAAAGTGGGCCGCGATGGCGCATTGGGAAACAGGCTCTGGCCGGATCAATGACATCAAAGGGTTCTCTGATGCCTGCGAAAAGCATGGCGCGATGGGTCTGGTGGATGCGGTTTCCAGCCTTGGTGTGGAAGACTTCCGGATTGATGATTTCCCCGGCGTGCATGGCTGGGCCTCATGCCCGCAGAAAGGCATTTGCTGCCTGCCGCTAACTTACGCGCCCGTGTCCTTCACGGATCACTACATTGAAACACTGAAAGCGACCGGCACGCGCACCTTTGTGCATCACCCGATCCTTGAGGCGCGTCATTGGGGCATTGTGGGCGGCGAGGATGTGGAAAAAGGCACCTACCACCGCACCCATTCCGCTTACGCGGTTGCGGCCTTTCACGAGGCGCTGCGGATCACTTTGCAGCAGGGCGTGGCACAGCGCGCCAAAGATTACACCTTCCATGAGGCCGCATTGCGCGATGCGCTGAACGCGATGGGCTGTGACATCACCTCTAACATGACCTCGCTGATCGTGCTCGACCTGCCCAAAGACATGGCAGGCCGCGAGATGGAGCTGGTGCAGCATTGCCGTGCGCAGAATTTTGGCATTTGGCCCACGTTGTCCGAGCCTGTTCAGGTGCGTATCGGGATCCTCAACCTGCTGAACCAGACTGCGATCACCGACATCGCGATGCGGTTTGCGCAGGCCATGCGGGATCTGGGTGCAGAGGTGGATCAGGCGGCTGTCGATCACGCACTGAACCGTCACTACGGTACTGCGCTGGCGGCTGAGTAATCACCACAAGCTTTGGGAGGAGCGACCTTGGACATTCACGAATATCAGGCCAAAGAAGTCTTAGCGAACTTTGGCGTTGCTGTCCCGGACGGGGCGCTCGCCTATAGCCCGGAACAGGCCACATACCGTGCGCGCGAGTTGGGCGGCGACCGTTGGGTCGTGAAGGCTCAGATCCACGCAGGGGGGCGCGGCAAGGCAGGTGGCGTGAAGGTCTGCGACAGCGATGTGGAGATTCAAGAAGCCACCGAAGGGATGTTCGGCCAAAAGATGGTCACACACCAGACTGGGCCCGAAGGCAAAGGCATTTACCGCGTCTATGTCGAGGCCGCCGTGCCGATTAATCGTGAGATCTATCTTGGCTTTGTGCTCGATCGTTCCTCCCAGCGGGTAATGATTGTGGCCAGTGCTGAGGGCGGTATGGAGATTGAAGAAATCTCAGCCGAAAAGCCCGACAGCATTGTGCGCGCCACGGTCGAACCTGCCGTGGGTCTGCGTGAATTCCAGTGTCGCCAGATTGCTTTCAAACTGGGGATCGAAACAGGCATGATCCAACAAATGGTACGCACGCTGCAGGGCTGCTACCGCGCCTTTACAGAGTTGGATGCCACCATGGTGGAGATCAACCCGCTGGTCGTCACCACAGACAACCGCGTCATCGCGCTGGATGCAAAGATGACCTTTGATGACAACGCCCTGTTTCGTCACCCCCATGTGGCCGAACTGCGCGACAAAAGCCAAGAAGACCCGCGTGAAAGCCGCGCGGCGGACCGGGGGCTGAATTACGTCGGGCTCGATGGCAACATCGGCTGCATCGTGAACGGCGCGGGTTTGGCCATGGCAACCATGGACACGATCAAACTGGCGCGGGGTGAGCCTGCGAACTTCCTTGATATCGGAGGCGGTGCCACGCCCGAGCGTGTGGCCAAAGCCTTTCGGTTGGTCCTGTCAGACACCAATGTGCAGGCGATCCTTGTGAACATCTTTGCAGGTATCAACCGCTGTGACTGGGTTGCCGAGGGCGTGGTGCAAGCCATGAAAGACGTGGGCGTCGAGGTGCCAGTAATTGTGCGCCTTGCCGGCACCAATGTCGAAGCGGGTCAAAAGATCCTTGCACAATCCGGCCTACCGATCATCCGAGCAGCAACTTTGAACGAGGCCGCTGAACGGGTGGTGGGAGCCTGGCGCAATGACCTGTCCCAAGGCACCAAGATGGGAGTAGCCTCATGAGCATTCTACTGGACCGCGACACCAAAGTGATCGTGCAGGGCATCACCGGCAAAATGGCGCGCTTTCACACCCAAGACATGCTGAAGTATGGCACCAAGGTTGTGGGTGGCGTTGTGCCCGGCAAGGGTGGTGAAACCGTCGAAGGCGTGCCGGTGTTCAACACGGTGGAAGAAGCCGTGCAGCAGACAGGCGCTGAAGCGTCGCTTGTTTTTGTCCCGCCGCCTTTTGCCGCCGATGGCATTATGGAGGCCGCAGATGCCGGTATCCGCTACTGTGTGTGCATCACCGATGGCATCCCCGCGCAGGACATGATCCGCGTCAAACGCTATATGTACCGCTACCCCAAAGAACGCCGCATGATCCTGACCGGCCCAAATTGCGCAGGCACGATCAGCCCCGGTAAGGCTCTGTTGGGGATCATGCCCGGCCATATCTATCTGCAAGGCCACGTCGGCATTGTTGGACGCTCCGGCACCTTGGGGTATGAGGCCGCCGCCCAGCTCAAGGAACGTGGCATTGGTGTTTCGACATCGGTGGGGATTGGAGGTGATCCGATCAATGGCTCTTCCTTCCGCGACATTCTGGAGCAGTTTGAGCAGGACGAGGACACCCATGTCATCGCCCTGATCGGGGAAATCGGCGGCCCGCAAGAAGCCGAAGCTGCGGATTATATCCGTGATCACGTGAGCAAGCCCGTGATCGCCTATGTCGCCGGTCTGACAGCCCCCAAAGGGCGCACCATGGGGCACGCGGGGGCGATTATCTCTGCCTTCGGGGAAAGCGCCTCTGAAAAGGTCGAAATCCTGTCTGCCGCCGGTGTGACCGTGGCGGAAAACCCCGCTGTGATTGGCGAAACGATAGCAAAAGTAATGGAGACCGTGTGATGATCAAACCAAGTGTCCTGCTCACCCGCCGTTGGCCCAAAGTGGTCGAGCAAAAGCTGGCCGAAGACTATAACGTCGTGCTGAACCGTAATGATCGACCGCTGTCAGAGGCTGATTTTCGCGAGGCAATTGCAAAGTTCGACGCCGTCCTGCCAACAGTCACGGATAAGATCGGTGCCGAGGCGATGAATGTGCCAAAGGCACAGACCAAGATCCTTGCCAACTATGGCGTCGGTTTTTCGCATATTGATGTGAATGCTGCCGCAAAGCACGGCATCGCCATCACCAACACGCCTGATGTGCTGTCGGACTGCACCGCCGATCTGGCGATGACCTTGATGCTGATGGTCGCCCGGCGTGCCGGAGATGGTGAACGCGAAGTGCGCGCGGGGGCGTGGTCTGGCTGGCGTCCGACGCATCTGATTGGCACCAAAGTGTCCGGCAAAACGCTTGGCATTGTTGGCTTTGGCCGCATCGGGCAGCAAATGGCCCGCCGTGCGCATCATGGGTTTGGGATGGAGATTGTGGTGTTTAACCGCTCCAAGGTCGATCCCAAGATCCTTGCACAATTCAATGCCCGCCAAGTCGACACCATCGAGGACTTGCTGCCGCAAAGCGATTTCGTCTCGCTCCATTGCCCTGGTGGTGCAGAAAATCGGCACATGATTAATTCGGCCCGGCTTGATCTGATGAAACTGGACGCTTTCCTGATCAACACGGCACGCGGTGAGGTTGTTAATGAACACGCCCTTGCACAATCTTTGATGTTCGACACTATCGGCGGTGCCGCTTTGGACGTGTTCGATGCGGAGCCCCGCATCAACCCGATGCTGGCCCAATGTGACAACCTCGTCATGCTGCCTCATCTGGGCAGTGCCACGAAAGAAGCGCGTGAGGCGATGGGTTTTCGTGTGGTGGATAACCTCAATGACTTTTTCAAAGGCTCAGCACCGCGCGACCGCGTGGCCTAATCCACAGGAGACATCCTTATGACTGCAACTTTCCGCCCCGACGGCTTTTTCAACCGCGACTTGGCCGATAGCGACCCCGAGCTGTTCGCATCGATCACCTCAGAGCTGGGTCGCCAACGCGACGAGATTGAGCTGATCGCCTCTGAGAACATAGTCTCAAAGGCCGTAATGCAGGCGCAAGGGTCAGTGATGACCAACAAATACGCCGAAGGTTATCCGGGACGGCGGTATTACGGTGGGTGTCAATACGTTGATATCGCTGAGAACCTTGCAATTGATCGCGCCAAACTGCTGTTTAACTGTGACTTTGCAAACGTGCAGCCCAATTCCGGCTCGCAAGCCAACCAAGGGGTTTTTCAGGCGTTGCTACAGCCGGGTGACACCATCCTCGGCATGTCCTTGGACGCGGGCGGCCATCTCACTCATGGCGCGGCGCCGAACCAGTCGGGCAAGTGGTTTACGCCCGTGCAATACGGTGTGCGCAAGGACACGCTCGATGTTGATTACGACCAGCTGGAGGCCCTCGCGCTGGAGCACAAACCACAGATGATCATCGCTGGTGGTTCGGCCATTCCGCGTCAGTTAGATTTCGCTCGGTTTCGCGCCATTGCCGACAAGGTGGGTGCCTATCTGCTGGCCGATGTGGCGCATTTTGCCGGGTTGATTGCTGCAGGGCTGTACCCCTCGCCTTTCCCTCATGTGGATGTGGCCACGACCACCACGCATAAAACCTTGCGCGGACCACGCGGCGGCTTGATCCTGACCAACGATGAAGCACTTGCGAAAAAGTTCAACTCGGCGATTTTCCCCGGCATTCAGGGCGGCCCCCTGATGCATGTGATTGCCGCCAAGGCCGTCGCCTTTGGTGAGGCGTTGGAACCCAGTTTCAAAGACTATCAAGTGCAGGTGATCAAGAACGCCCAAGCCATGGCGGATCAGCTGATCAAAGGTGGTCTGGACATTGTCACTGGCGGGACCGACACCCATGTCATGTTGGTCGACCTGCGTCCCAAAGGCGTCAAAGGAAATGCCGCTGAAAAGGCCTTGGGGCGCGCGCATATCACCTGCAACAAAAACGGCATTCCCTTCGATACCGAAAAGCCGATGATTACGAGCGGGCTGCGGCTAGGCTCACCGGCTGGAACCACACGTGGGTTCGCAGAACCTGAGTTCCGCCAGATCGCCGATTGGATTGTCGAGGTCACCACCGGGCTCGCTGCCAATGGTGAAGACGGAAATGCCACCGTTGAGGCCAAGGTGAAATCCGGAGTGTTAAAGCTTTGCGGTCAGTTCAAGATTTACGATGCCCTTTAAATTCTTGTTTTCGCGTTGAGCACAATGATGCGAAATGCAGTCTTGATCGTATGTGCTAGATTGGCCTTGGAACGGGTGATGAGTAACAAATCGGACGTCCGAGATGGTCGCAGCATCCGGACGAGGCAAGGCCATTCTAAAGTAACGCCCTTCTCGGGACATTGCTGCGCGATACCCTGTCAGGCAATGGAAAAATATCAATCGAAAAACGCTCGAAACGCAACGCTTGCATCACAGACAACGCGCCGCATACTCAAACCAACCAGATGAGCCAAACTCTCTCATAGCTTTCGCCGCGATTGGTGCCAAAAACCCTGACCACAGACACTCCTGCAAACATTGGCTCGAATGGCAAGTTTGTACGCGCCGTCCTTGTTATACCTTTTTCTAGCGAAAAGGTTGTTTGAACATTATTCCTGACACCCGCTTTGAATGACTGGTTTGGTGACTTGGCTGCACCGCAACGATGAGTGTGCCGCACCTGCGAGCAAAATGCTGCGTGAGCAAAGGCTGTGACTGCACAAGTCCGCTTTGTCCGCAACTCGGTCATTGAAGCGCCACGCAGCGAACGTCAGGACCGAAGGCGATCGATCAGGGCCTTGTCTGACCTGCGGGAACACCGACATCCCAGAACGCAACTGGCGTTTCCAATTTGAGGTGCATAACCTGCACTTGAGTTTTGGAGGTAGGCGTTTTGAAACAGGTTTTTGGTGCTATTGCTCTGGCGGTGCTTTTGGCTGTTGGTGGTCAAACCGTCAGGGCGCAGGATTTCGACAAAGGAATGGCGGCGTATATGGCTGACGACTTTGAAACTGCGCTCGAAGAGTGGCGTCCGCTGGCCGAACAGGGCAACGCAATTGCGCAGAGCAATCTGGGTGTGATGTACGGCAATGGACAAGGCGTCCCGAAGGATTATGCCGAAGCGGTGAATTGGTTTCGCTTGGCCGCGGAAAAGGGTCAAGCCGATGCGCAGAATAACTTGGGCTGGATGTACGGCAATGGACAAGGCGTCCCGAAGGATTACGCCGAAGCGTTGAAGTGGTATCGCTTGGCAGCAGAACAGGGCAGCGCAAGTGCGCAGGACGCTCTGGGCGGGATGCACCGCTACGGCCAAGGCGTCCCGAAGGATTACGCCGAAGCGTTGAAGTGGTATCGCATGGCAGCAGAACAGGGTGACGCAGGTGTGCAGATCAGTCTAGGCTTGATGTACAGCAGAGGACTAGGCGTCATCCAAGACAATGTTTACGCGCATATGTGGTTTAATATTGCAGCTTCACTCGGTAACGAAATTGGCGCGAAAAATAGAGACACAGTGGCTTCACAGATGACCGCAGATCAAATCACGGAAGCGCAGCGGCTTGCACGGGCATGCGTGGCCAAGGATTACAAGGGCTGCTGAAAAGCGGACCTTGTGGCGCCCCGCAGCGAATGACCGCACTGAGCCCAAAGCAGCCGTACTGAAATCGCGCCCTTCGCTCTTGCAGCAAACTGCGCGCTTCGGCTACGCGCTGCATCGCAGCTAGAAAAGCAGATATTGGGCGCGACCGCGGCGAATCTTGGTGGGGCAATGACCGAGTTGAGGGACAAAGCGTGAATTCGCTGCGAAGAGTTCGAAAGTCGCCCATCGGCAATATATCAGCTTTGATGTTGGCAGTGGTGATAGCAGAGGCACCGACACAAATTGCAAAGGATTCAGTGACATAGCCCTTGAGCATATCCAGACTGCGTGGTGCAAAAGTCACAAGTAAATATTGGACATCCCGGTAAAATTGTCTTCATGGTGCAAGAAAAAGGGGAGGATCGAAAATGGCACTGACTGCAATAATGCGAAGCGCATGGCGGACCAGAGCAGTTTAAATTGGTGGACCTTGATGTGGGTGAACCGGGCAAAGGCGAGATCCGCATCGCACATAAGGCTGTGGGCCTGAATTTCATCGATGTTTACCAGCGCACCGGACTTTACCCGATGCAATTGCCCCATGCGATGGGCATGGAAGCCGCGGGCATGATCGAGGCCGTGGGCGAAGGGGTTACGCATCTTAAGGTCGGTGATCGTGCGGCCTATGCCGCAAACCCTCCCGGCGCTTACACCGAGGCACGTGTCATGCCCGCCGCCCAGGTCTGTCCATTGCCTGAAGGTATCTCCTTTGAGGAAGGTGCCGCGATGATGCTCAAGGGTCTGACTGTGGAGTATCTTTTCCGCCGCACTTCACCTCTGAAGTCGGGTGATACAGTGCTGTTTCACGCGGCAGCAGGCGGAGTGGGCCTTCTGGCTTGCCAATGGGCCCGCTCGGAAGGGATCACCTTGATCGGAACTGCAGGAACAGACGAAAAATGCCAGCTCGCGCAGGAATATGGGGCAACCCATTGCCTGAACTACCGCAGCGGCGATTGGGTGGCGCAAGTGCGCAGCCTGACAGACGGCAAAGGAGTCGACGTGGTGATGGACGCTGTCGGCAAAGACACGTTCGAAGGATCGCTAGATTCCCTGAAACCTCTTGGTATGATGATATCTTTTGGAAATGCATCGGGGCCGGTGCCCCCTTTTGAAATTGGCCTTCTAGGAAAAAAGGGATCGCTGAAAATCACGCGTCCAACTCTGTTCACTCATATTGCCGATCACGCAACTTGTCAGGCCATGGCACAGCATCTTGCCAAAAAAGTGCTGGCAGGAGATGTGAAGGTCAATATAGGCCAGCGGTTCGCATTACGAGATGTAGCAAACGCCCATGAAGCGCTGGAGGCGCGCCAGACAACAGGCTGTACGGTATTGGAAATCTAAGGTGTTACTTTGGGTCGTGGCACTGCTTGTGAGGCCTGATCTTCAATGCCTGACGCAGAAACCATGAATCGGGTGACTTGTCACGACATCGACGCGGATATCCGCTGAATTGCAGAAGCCCGACGCATTGTGCTCAGAACGGTATTGCGGCGGCGCTGCAGGGCAAGCTTGGACTGCGCTCCGTAAGCAGCCATTCCTGCAACACAGAAAAATCAACGGCACTGTCAGAAGAAACCAGCTTGAGGCGGGTAGGTCGGTTTCGTAGCTTCGTCGGATGATCAAACCCAACCCATTTCGCTACTTCAAAACCAGCCCTAAGATCATCCGCCTGGCGGTAATGATGTATGAGCGGTTCCCGCTATCGCTACGGAAGGCACTGTCAGAAGAAACCAACTTGAGGCGGGCAGGGCGGATTTGTAGCGTTCAGGCATGACCAAACCTGATCCATTTCGCTACTTTAAAACCAGCACTGAGATCATTCGCCTGGCGGTAATGATGTACGTTCGATTTCCTCTGTCTCTTCGCAACGTTGAAGACCTGCTACATGAGCGTGGCATTGAGATTAGTCATGAAACGGTTCGGTTCTGGTGGAATAGATTTGGCCCGATGTTCGCGGCTGAGATCCGCAGAAACAGGGTCAGCCGGATGCGATCTTATTCGAATTGGCAGTGGCATCTCGACGAGGTTTTCGTGAAGATCAACGGCGAGACGCACTACTTGTGGCGGGCTGTGGACCACGAAGGCGAGATACTGGAAAGCTACGTCACCAAGCGTCGGGACCGCAAAGCTGCGTTGAAATTCCTCAGGAAATCAATGAAACGATACGGCAGCCCTGAAGTGATCGTTTCGGACAAACTCCGATCCTACCGAGCTGCCTTGCGCGACATTGGCGCAGGTGCCCGTCAAGAAACCGGTGGGTGGCTCAACAATCGAGCGGAGAATTCTCACCTGCCATTCCGACGAAGAGAGCGGGCAATGCTCCGGTTCCGGCGGATGCGAAGTCTTCAGAAATTCGCTGCAGTTCACGCTTCCGTCTCAAATCACTTTAACCAGGAATGATCGCTCTCCAAACGGACAAACTTCAAAGAGGCACGTTCCGCCGCTCTCGCCGAGTGGCGGCAGCTTTGTTCCGGATAAGTTCACGCATTCCGCGGCAAACTGAGACTGGTTCGAATTCGTCTGACACCACCAAATTTCGGATGGTTTAGGCTCTGGACCTATAAAACGCCTAGAAGTTGCCGTTCTTCGCATTGTAAGTGAACGGCTGAGTTGCGGACGAAGCTGACGCCCAAGTCCAGTATATGCCCTCCTGCAACTTGCTCATTCCTTCTATGTATTTACTCCCAAAAGTTGTTGAGTATCCTGCTCACGTTGTCAGGCTATGATCGAGGTTTTGGAATGCCATCACGGCGCAGTGTTTTGAAAAATATCATTGGCACGGTGTCGTACGCCGCGCTTGCACCGGCTATTGCCAAACCTGCACAGGCCGCTCCAAAGCGAAGTGATGAATTCATTGATTACGATGCGCTAGGCATGGCCGAGTTGATCAAGAAAGGTGAAATCTCCGCTCGTGAAGCAGTCGAAATCACGATCCGCCGGATTGAGGCGATGGAACCCATCGTCAATGCGATCACGACCCGCACCTATGAACGAGCCTTCGAGAACGCGAAAACGATCTCGGCGGATACGACATTTGCGGGCATGCCGATCCTGATCAAGGACATGATTGACGTCGGCGGCGTGCGTCGGACGGACGGGTCGCGAATGATGTTGTCGAATATCCCTGCTGAAAACGTTCCCTACATCGACGGTGTCGAGGCCGCAGGCATGAACATCATCGGTATGACGAACGTGCCGGAGTTCGCACAGTTGGGTATCATCACAAACAACTCGGCATTCGGCGCGACACGCAACCCATGGGATCTTTCCGTATCTGCTCTTGGGTCCTCGGGGGGTGCGGCATCTGCGGTCGCCTCGGGAATGGTGCCTTTGGCCCATGGTACGGATGGGGGAGGCTCCAACCGCTTGCCAACCGGCGCGCAAGGTTTGTTCGGTATAAAACCGAGCCGGGCACGCATGCTGCCCGGCGAAGCTGGCGGCGTGCACGGGCCGTTCAAGACCAATCAGGCAATCAGCCGCACGGTCCGAGACAGTGCTGCGTTGTTTGTGCACACGGAAGACCCAAACGGGCCGTTTTCTACTATTGGGTTGGTCACGGGACCGTCAGCAAATCGGCTCAGGATAGGATTTGCGCTAACGCTGGACGGCGGAGAACCGGTTCATCCGGCAGTTGCGGCCGCGCAAGAGCAAACGGCGCAGTTGTTGCGGGACCTAGGCCACGAAGTCGTCGAAGCGGACATTCCAATCAATGCCTCCGAATTCTTCACGAATTTCAACAGCGCGTTCCTTGGCCAGTTTGGCGTGTTCTCCGATCAGGCGAGAGCGATTACTGGGGCCAACGCAATGGACAGTGGTCTACTTGATGTCTTTACGGCGAGCCTGATCGAATACGGCAGCAATATACCAGCAGACGTACAGGCGGCAGGTCTGGAGTATCTCGCCACTATACCGGAGCTATACGCACAGGTCTTTGGAGGGGTCGACCTGCTGCTGTCACCCTGCATGCCGTTCCTGTCGATAGACGCATACGCGCTAACGCCCGACACCATGGTCAACGAGTCTACTGTTAACTTCCTTCAGGCTGGCCTGTCCTATACGGCTTCCGTGAACGTTTCCGGCCATGCGGCTATGTCCGTCCCCCTGAACTGGGACCCGGAGACGGGTCTGCCGATCGGATCGATGTTCCAGGCGGCCAGGGGCAACGACCGCAAGCTGTACGAGTTGGCTTTCGAACTAGAAGAGGCGCGCCCTTGGAAAGACCGCTGGGCACCGTACTCTTGCAAGTACATCCCGGTCTGATAGGCGTTGGTGTCGTGTCTTAAAACATATGTGTTTACGATCCTCGGCGTGACGCTTGGGTCCTCAATTTTGGCGGAGGAACCAATTGACCAGTCCACTTTTTTAGGCGGCCCCAGTAGTGTCGGCGCGGACCTGAGCGCGGATGATGCGGCAGAACCTAAGACGTTGCGAGGGTGGCAGAAGCGAAAAATGGACCTGCGGGAGAACTTTGGCTTCGACATTGGTGGAGACTTGGCCATCCTCGCTCAGCGCGCCGATAATGGCGAGTCCGCGTCGTCGGGGGTGTTCCGGCTCTATGGGCGCTGGACCCTGACAGGTCGCGATACTCCAGAGACCGGAAGCCTTGTCTGGAAAATTGAAAACCGGACAGCCTTCGGTGACGCGCCTGCGTCCCTCGGTCCTCGGCTTGGCTATGCCGGATTGACTGGAACCAGCTTTACCGATGCCGGATGGTTTCTCGCACCGTTCTATTGGGAGCAATATCTTAAAAGGGGCAGTGCCGCCTTTGTATTTGGCAGGCTCGACCCGTTGGATTTCGTCGACCTGTCCGGCTATTCGGGACAGTGGACCCGATTTCAGAACGCGTCGCTCCTGGTCAACTCGACCATTGCTTTCCCGGATCTGGGATTTGGCGCGGGTTTCGGTTTTAAGCCCAATGACCAGACCGTGTTAGGATTGACCATCCATGACGCTAACGGCAATAGCGGTTCGGTCGAGTGGTTCCCGAACGGCCCCGAGTTCTTTTCTCAGGCCTATCTCAGTTGGTCACCGGACAGGACACGCCGGTTCGACCGCGCCATTCACCTAACGCTCTGGCATCTTGGCGAAAGAGAGGATGCCGGCAAACCAGAAGATTACGGGCTAGCCTTTTCGGTCAACTGGATGATGGATAACGGCTGGATGCCATTTGTTAGGGCTGGGGTTTCCGAGGGCTCTGTCGCGCGCGCAGACCGGTCATTTACCGCAGGCACACTTTATCGCCCAGAAAATGGAGTTGCGGAATTTGGCTTCGCATTGGGGTGGGAGAGGCTCTCTGATACGACACTCGGCGAGCAGCGAGCCGCAGAAGCATTCTTTAGATGGGATGCAACAGACCACATTCAGATAACCCCTTCCGTGCAGGCGATTTTCGATACGCCACTTTCATCGGGCGACTCCACAAAACTGGTGTTTGGTCTCAGAACAAGACTCACATTTTGAGTGGTTTTTCGCAATTATCCTACCTTGGGGGCGGAGCAATCAAATCGCTCAATGAGGGTTTAGCTATAGCAGCTTCGGGCTCAGAGCGGTCGTTCGCTACAGACCGCTCGAACGACTGCTGTGCGGACAAAACCGCCGTTCAGCAAAAGTGAGGCAAATGCCGCTTCCGGCCCAATCCGGTCGCTCACCGGAGGCTTAAATGCCGCGGCGCAGCTTTCGCATACAGGCCATTCGTGGACAGCGCTGCATGCCACACTGTTTACTAACGACCAAGAAGAGCTCGAAGCGGTCTTTCGCTGTGGGCCAGCGCTGGACCTCCATTCGAGTAACTAAATTGCGAAGAGATCGGATACAGCTTTAATCGCTGTAAGCGGCTTTCAACCCTTGGATATACCGAACTGTGTCATTGGTGTTCGCATACGGGGTGCGGGTCTTGTCAGAAAGATTCCAGTTGAGACGGGCAGGGCGGCCTCGTAGCGTCTGAACATGACCAAACCTAACCCTTTCAAGGGCTTTCAAAGCAGCCCGGAAATCATTCGCTTGGCGGTGATGTTGTACATTCGGTTACCG
>NZ_JBDUXB010000017.1:0-2159 GCF_039945315.1 Tateyamaria sp.
AACGCCACTACCTGTGGCGGGCCGTCGATCACGAAGGCGAGGTGCTTGAAAGCTTCGTTACCAAGACGCGCGACAAGAGAGCAGCCTTGAAATTCTTGAAGAAAGCAATGAAGCGGCATGGGCGGCCGCACGTTTTCGTCACGGACAAGCTGCGCTCCTATGGCGCTGCATTGAAGGAAATCGGGGCGGCGGATCGTCAGGAAACCGGTCGCTGGCTGAACAACAGGGCAGAGAATTCGCACCTGCCGTTTCGACGAAGAGAGCGAGCGATGCTTCGTTTCAGACGAATGCGAAGTTTGCAGAAATTCGCCGCCGTTCACGCTTCCGTCTATAACCACTTTAATCAGGAACGCTGCCTCTCAAGTCGAACCAATTTCGAGCTCAACCGCGCTGCCGCTCTTGCCGAGTGGCGCTGTCTTGGCGCGAGTTAATGGACAGTGTCACTGTCCTTGTGGAGACTGGTTCGAATTAGTCTGCCAGCACCGCCACCTACCCCTGTCTCATTTTGACCCTACCGTTTTAGCTGGAATTTCCGCGTCATTTCCGCGGCTTGTGAACCTGACTCCGTGGCAGAGACGGACCGGGTTGCCGCAGCTTGCGCCATTATCCTCGACAGTCTCAGTTGCCAGAACTCATCGGTCCTGTTTTCCCTGATAACAGCCGATTAACAGGGAATTTGTGCCAAAACGGGATAATTTCTGTATTTCGGATCGTGTTTACGGGAGTGATATCAATGGCTTGCGCGCAAATTCCCTAAATCTATTAACAGGGAATTTAATTTGCGGAACAGGGAAATTTTGAACCTGTTACAGGGAATCGGTTCCCACGATCAGGGAACGTCAGGAGTGGGGGCCAAACACCCGCTCCTGGTGGTTCCAGTCGAGGGGGATTGTGCCACGCACCAGGGCTTCGAGATTCATGTGCGGGGGCTGCGTGCCGTCGAGGATCGCGGACTGGAAACGGGGCGAGAGCGAGATCAAGGATATGATACGCCGGGTGTAGCGCTCGGAGTGTCCGACGCGCTGGGCGAGAACCTTCAGGGGTTCACCTGATCTCAACGCGTTGGACCAGGCATGTGCATTACGCAAACTGCGGATCAGGGTCTGATCTGGTTCGGGCGTTGCTTGACCGGCAATGATCCGCGTTTCGACGCCGCGGCGTTTGCAGGCGAAGGTGGTGGAGATTTTAAACAGCCCGTCCCGGAGAGTCATATTGTTCAGACCGGACGCGGTGGCGACGGCATCGGGATCGAGTTGGATATCGAGCTTTTGTTTCCCGAGCGTGACGGCGAGGATGAGTGGTGCTGCGTCCTTGCATCCCTTGGTTCGCAACCTCCCGGCAAGCGCCATGATTGATCTGGAAGCGCGCATTGACCTGATGATGTCGTCTTCCTTCAAAACGGCGTGCTGGGTTGCCTGTTCCTCAAGATGACCGGCAATTGCATCGACAACAGCTTGTTCGAAGGTCGCGGCTGGCAGGCGCCACGCCGTCGGATCGGGGCCGCCTGAGATCAGCCGGTTGGAGACGTAGTAGCGCTGCCGCTTGCCGCGCCGCACTGTGTGGGTGGGCGTCAGGATGTCACCTGTCTCATCGCGCACTTTGCCTTTTAGCAGAGCGCCCGATCCAGAGGCATGCCCTGCAGGCGCGCCGCGCCGCTTTACACTGGCAGACTGAAGATGCCGCTGCACGCTGTCCCAAAGCGCCTGCTCAATGATCGCCGGATGCTGGCCGTCAAAGGTCTGATCCTTATGGCGTATCAGGCCGAGATAGACCGGGTTCGTCAGCAGGTGATAGATCTGTCCGCGGCTGAACGAATTGCCGCCTTGCGTGCGTCCCGTGGAAAAGACATGCCGCTTGGACCGAATACCAAGTACTTGCGCCTCACGCACAACTGCGTTCAAACAGCGATGCGTCTCGTAGAGTTGGAATATCCTGCGAACGACTGCTACTTCGTCTGCATTCACAACCAGTTCACGACGTGTCTTGTCGGGATGCGGATCATACCCGAGCGGTGGGATACTGAGGTGCCCCTAGTTTCCTAGACGCCTGCCTCGTTCATCTTCTTCTGTTTGATTTCATAGTTAACCGGCGACAGCATACCGTTGTTGGTGTGCTTGCGTGTCGGGTTGTAGAACATCTCGATGTATTCGAACACGTCC
>NZ_JBDUXB010000018.1:0-123797 GCF_039945315.1 Tateyamaria sp.
GCGCTTGATATCTTTGACGATCTTCTCGCCTGGGCTCTTCGTTGTCTTTCTCATCGTCCACTCCTCGGTGGCTACGATGAGCAACAAACACTCTCTTAGCAAATAACCCTATTTGGACCCATAAGCGCTGACGTCAGACACACTGCCATTCGCAAGGCCTTGAAGCTCAACGTCCGGTAAACGGCGGCGACAATCGCAGATAACACAGCGCCTATGGCACCAGCTTCTGTAGGCGTAAAAACTCCGCCGAACAGACCCGAAAAAACACCAATCACGATCAGTAGAACTGGTGCAGTTTCGCCCAAAGCACGAAGCTTCTCTTGCGGCTTGGCGCTGGCCACGACTGGCGGAGCGAGGTTAGGATCCAGCTTTACTCTTACAAAGATCAGCAAGACATATGCAAACAGAGTGATCAGTCCCACAACCAGCCCTCCAAGGAATAACTGGCTAACGGGTTGGCGCGAAATGATGCCATACAGGATCATTAGTATGGATGGTGGAATGAGCGCACCGATTGTGCCTCCTGCCGCAACGGTTCCAGTCGCCAATTCGGGGTTGTAGCGATGACGCATCATTTCAGGAACCGCAATTTTCCCCATAGCAGCGGAACAGGCCACCGACGAACCGGTTACCGCAGCGAAGCCTGCGCAACCGAATGCCGATGCGATTGCGAGCCCTCCAGGTAACCCTGACAGCCATAATTGTGCGGCATGGAACAGCCCTTGGGTAAGACGTGCGTGGTAACAGATATAGCCCATCAACAGGAATGCCGGGATCGAACTTAGAACCCAGCTGTTTGCAAAATTATAGGGAACTATTCCAAGCGATCCCCAAGCAATGTCCCAGTTGAACATTGACCACAAACCGCCAAACGATACGGCGATCAGCGCAATACCAATAGGAATTCGGATCAGGAGAAAGCCGACGAGAACCGCAATGAAGAGGGCTGCAATCTGAAATTCAGACATCGCGATTGCTTCCTGCTAGATAGGGGTCTTCAATTTGTAAGACGCGCAGCCCACTGTCCCGGCCCATCACTGTAGCGATCATTTTCCACGCCGAAACAAGAGCCATCAGACCAAATCCAATTGGCAAATAGAAATAGCTTGGCCATGTGATTATCCGTCCGCTCGCTTCGATGGAATAAGCCCCAATCGAGTATTTCAATAAGGCTTCCTGACCCGTACGCACGGCAACCGTTGCGGCTACAACACTGGTAACCAGAAGCGCAAATACGGATAGAATTTTCTGGAGCCTTCCAGGAAGTTTTTCGACTAAAAGCTCAACAGAAATATGGTTGTCTTTGACTTCCAACGACCCCAATGGAAAAAAAGCCACTCCGATCATGTAGAAGACGGAGACGTAGAGGATTGTGGCATCGATAGGCGTTTGAAAAATGAAACGCATCAACACATCCAGAAAAACATGGATCACCATTAATACAACCAGTATACCGGCAATGCCTGATGCTCCTTCAGTCATCCAAGAAATGGTTCTTCCAACAGCTTTCATCAGCTTCTACCCATAAATGAAGATACAAAAGTTAAGGGGGGTCAACACGAATGCCCCCCTTTATCAATTCAGTTTGCGTATGTCGCAGGGTCGATTTTGGAAGACACCTGATCCCAATAAAGCTGGTGCAATTGATCTTTCGTTTCCACGTTATTGACCAAACCATACCACTTTTCCAATACGGGGCGAAATTCTTCAATGATCACCTCGGCCCGTGCTACACCGTAGTCCTCCATGAAAAGACCAGCGACTGTTTGCAGGTCTTGCCCGCTGAATTCCTGCACTTCAGCAATGAGCTCCGGCGAAGCTTCGTGAAGTCTTATGCCCCTGGCTTGCGCATCTTCGATCGCTTGATTGTCGTCCGTGTAGAAATTCCAAGTGGCGCTTGCAGTCAGCTGCGTTCCTGCCCAAAGCAACGCCTCGCGTTCTGCATCGCCCATTGCCTTCCAGCGATCCGCGTTGATGTTTGCCGATGCAACACCAGCAAACGCCCCCCCTGGAACGGCCGGGGTTATGTCGGTGACGACCTCGTTCAGATTATAATTAATGAGCTCCGGCGCGCTCAGCATCGCGCATTCTATTATGCCTTGGTCGAGCGCCTCGTACACCTCATTCAAGGGCAGTGTCACACCCTGCGCGCGAAAGTGATCTGCAAATCTAACAAAACCTGCACCGCCGGCGCGCAGCCTCAACCCCGCAACATCTTCAATCGAGGTGATAGAAACGTCCTTGCACAGCATATTATAGAGCGGGGTCACCCCTCCTCCAGTGTAAACTTGGTTTTGGGCGCTGAACTCTTCCATGCATTCAGGGCACATGTTGAATGTGTATTCAAGCATCGCGCCAGCAAACGCCAAAGGCTCCTTTCCAGTGGGGTTATCACGCAAGTTGATCAACGTATTCAACTCGTGAAGGAACAGGTTTGTGCTGTATTCGGCCGGATGATAGGGAGTAAGGACAAAACCGATATCAGCGAGACGGTCACGAACACCGGCATTAGTCTCGGGAATACTTAGAAGTGTCATGGGAAAGCCCGTGATCACGATCTCGCCATCAGAGCGCTCGGCGGCAGCGGTAATATAGTCTTCGACAGCCAGGCCTACTGCTGAGGTGGCTGGAAAGCCAAAAGCAAAATTCATCCGTTCTTCTGCCAGTAGCGGCGTAGCCGCCAGAACAGCGCCCCCCAAAAGACCCCAAAACGAGTGATTCATTGTGCGTTCAAGTTTCATTCTTTCTTCCCTGTCATCGGCAAACCAGGGGTGGAGAAATGTTCCAAGCCAAGATTCGCGTTGTTTGTGCCGATGATTGGTACCGACAGTCCTATGAGCAAAAAACTGAATAGAATTTTGGATCATGTACAATTGTTTACAGGTGGAGAGATGACTCCCAACTCAAAACAGCCAGAGCCGCCCATGTTTGTTTCAAAAGCCCCTTATTATCTTGGCTCAGCCACTCCGTTGCAGTAAATTTGTTTCAACGCATGAAGGGCGCAATAAATCAAATTGCACCTATTGATTGCAAGGTTATAATATTGTATCGGTTCGGTAGTCCGTGAGGGACTGCCGGGCTAATGCACAATTCTGCAAGGCTCGATCCTATGAATTTGATGCAAGAAGCCCCCAATGTTGTCAGTGAAGACGGGCTGCGCACGCTGCTTGCCGAGGGTCATTCGGCGGATGTTGTGTGCCGGGTTACGCCCAAACGTACAGGTGCTCAGTGGTCCGGAGTTTGGACCGTGCATTGCGTCTCGCCAGATGGCGAGACGCGTCGCCTGCTTGTCACTGCACGCAACAACATGGCTGCCCGAGAGTTCAAGACAATCAACGGCTTATCGAGCTTCCTTGCAGGGCTGGGCGTTTCGATCATTTCTATCCCGATGTTTGAGGGCAAAGTCGCCTCGCATCAGCTGGACGACGTCGACTAAGCTACTTGCATTTGGTACTTCGCTTCTCGCTGCGCCAGCTTACTCTGAAGGCTTCGTGCTCTCCATGCGCACGGATGGCCA
Source organism: Tateyamaria sp. (assembly GCF_039945315.1). Lineage (GTDB taxonomy): Bacteria > Pseudomonadota > Alphaproteobacteria > Rhodobacterales > Rhodobacteraceae > Tateyamaria. The sequence goes on from NZ_JBDUXB010000018.1 coordinate 3,518, forward strand.
GTTGGAGACAAAAGCACCGCAATCCGGCCAGCATCATACAGGCAGCCCAGTTATGGCACTTCGCCATAATTGATTCAATATTATAATATTGCATCAACTGCCTGTATTCCGTTTGGAGCAGCCACAGTCTGCGACCGCCGAGCAAAGCCCGGCCACATGCGCAAGGCATGGCACCACTAGTCGTGGTTCCACGCCTCAGCATCGCCAAGGAGTTGCAGCGCTATTGTGCGGGCCGCGCCTTCGGCGCTGGCATAGGTTTGATGGTCGGGCAGCTCGTGCAGATCAAAGGGCTGTTGCGGGTCGTCCGGGGTCTCAACTCGGACATAGATCGCCCAGCCATCAATCAGTGCTGGATCATCACAATACTCCTGCCCGCCATCGGGCAGATTACTGAACCCATGAAGATGCACGCTGGCGCGGCCCTCTCGGGCCGCCTGCCTGATGTCAGAATACTTCATGGCAAACGTCGGCCCTTTCACTGACAAAGAATTTGACAGGCTTGCCGTTCAAGCGGGTGCCATCCCGACTGGTCAAGCCAATAGCTGACCCGTTCTGCGTGAAGGTGATGAGGTATTGCCCGAGCTCATCACGTGTCACCACATACCCGCTGTTGACCCAGTGAACGCGGTTGCCCGCGTCCACTGCTGCTTTGATCTCTTCCAAGGTCATCGCAACGCCTCCTCAAGGATTGCGAGAGCCCCAAGACAATCGTCGATATAGGGCTGCTCCTCGCCGTCCAGATCGTTCAGCTCCAGCCGGTTCAAGACCGCGTAGAGCGTGGCGCGCGCTTCACGAGCGGCGCTTCGCAAGCTGACAGTGTCTTCCAGACGTGCCGTCGAAAAATCATCGCTGTGATAGTCCGGGATCATGCTGCCACCTCCTTGCTCTGACCTGCAGCTGCTAGGACAAAATCGGCTGCCTTCTGCGCCTCGGACGCCGCACGAAAAATCGCCTTTTTGTCCTCTTTGAGCGCTTTCAACCAGCCTTCAACATAGGCGGCGCTTTGGTCGAACTCCGGCGCGACGCCAATCTGAGCCCCAAGGAAGCAAGCACCGATTTCCGCCACCAGCTCTTCAAAGGCATAGGCTTCGCGGTTCGCAAATTTCTTGATCCGCTCAAGCCGCTTTTCGCTACCGGTCCAGTGGATTGATTCATGGGCAAGGGTCGCAAAATACCCTTTCGCACTAAGGAAGGTCGCCACGGGCGGCATATGGATGTGATCCTTGGCCGGGCTGTAATAGGCTCGCGGCTCATCGGTGGTCACGATCTCCGCACCCGTACGAGCAAAAAAAGCCTCAAGATCGGGATCAACCTCAGTGCCAAGGTCGCGCGGGGCCTCGGGACGGATGTAGTACTCCTCCGGCAAATCTTCGATCTGATCCGCGTTGAAGACGCGGTATGCGCGCGCATAGGGCAGTTCTTCCTCAATGCCCAGTTCGTTTTCTCGGGTGAACGTCCCGTATTTGACCACGGTCGACGACGTTTCACCTTTGCGGACCTGACCGCCCAACTCCTGAGCCTGCTTGTAGGTCATCCAGCGGCTGGATACATAATCATGCTTGGCCGCCATGACCCAGAGCATCAGGATATTGATCCCGCGATACTCCTCCCCATTATGTCGGGTCGGCAGGGCAATGCCGGACGCGCTTCCGGTCCACGGCTTGCGCCATGGCGGCGTGCCTGCCTCGATCTCTGCAATAATGGTGTCGGTGACATGGGCATAAACATCAAACTTTGGTGCCATTTGTGGCCTCCTCGATCAAAGTGAAGCGGGTGAGGCTTTGCGCCCCCTTCCGCCGATGGGCTGCGCCTCGGCCACCTGATCTGACCGAATACGCATGTATTCGGCGGAACAGAGTGGGAGAGGGCAAAGCCCGACCCACGGCCCTGGCCGGGGCTGTCAATCGGCCACATTTACGAAGAAAATGTCTGCGCCAAAATCAGACGCCAATTTGCCCCGCGAGGAATGGCTCGCCTGCGAGACAGGGGAAATTGGTGGCTGATTTTGGGGATGGACTAAGGTTGACCGCCACGGTCAGGGGTGTTGGGCGGACAAAACTAAAGGAATGATGCCTGAATCGGGGTGAGCGGGCCAACGGCCCGTTGAGCCCCTGTTCAGTCGATTGGAATTTGTCGCCCGCGCACCAAAGCGCGGGCTCGTATCCATATTCGGGAAGATATATTTTTCGGACCGTCGGAAAGAATGAAACTCGGCTGGTGGGAGCCTTTCATGCTGAACCACCTGAAACCGACATTGAAACTTCTTCGAAATCGAATTTTTCGTTGCGCTGCCGCATGTCCGCTTGGAGCCCAACTTGTAAATTCGAGATTCTCGCTGCGAGTGCACGCAGCACAAAAATTTCCGCAATTGCATAGAACACGACGCTGCCATGCGGCAGACAAACCGGCTCTCGTGTTCCACGCAGTGGAAAAATTCGACCCAATTCACGTGTTGTGGCTTTTTCGTTCATCCACACTCTTGGAACCAACGGTGGGCTTCAGACTTGCCCGACAGGCATGAAATAAATTTTGTAGTTTTAAGCCCAGTTAGCGCTTGCAGGGCTGCAGTTAAGCTTGGGCATGTTGACTGAAGCGCAAGATCAACAGTTTTTGCGGTAGCCATCGTGATCCGAGATGCCAGGCATGACCATTTGACGCTTCGGGATTTGAAGCGTGTGGATAGGGTTAAACTGACGTAGGTCTCACTACTATTTTGAGCACTAGCACCCTAACATGTGTAGGATGAAATCAGATCGCCTGCTTCGTAGCGTGGAATGTCTTATGCAATTGAACCATTCCGAAATGTTGCAAATTTTTGTGGAAAAACCATGTCGTTTAATCTGATAACATTGAAAATGTTCCTGACCGTCGCCAAAGCGGGCAGCATTGCGCAAGCTTCTGAGGCAGAAAACGTCGCAGCGTCGGCGATCAGCAAACGCATTTCCGATTTGGAAGATAAGATCGGGACGCCGTTGTTCTATCGGCAAACGCGAGGCGTAGAGCTGACCCCCGCGGGCCGTGAACTCGCCCGGCATTCCTCGAACGTGCTCAGTCTGGTAGAACGCATGGAAACCCAGATGCTTGATTTCGCATCAGGAGCGAAAGGGTCGGTTCGCATTGCGGCGAACACATCGGCGATTACGCAGTTTCTCCCCGAAGACTTGGCCGGCTTCGTCGAGGATTATCCGGATGTGCGGATCGATCTCAGCGAGCAGACATCTGACGAAATCCTGACGGCGGTGCGGGATGGATTGGCCGATCTGGGCATATTTTCGGGGCTGGTTGAAGAACCGGAACTGGAGGTTCTAACCTACCGACGAGATACACTGGTTGTGGTTATGGGGAAGGATCATCCATTCCGACCCGACAATCCAGTGAAGTTCGCTGAATTTGCCAAGCTTGCTATGGTGGGCCTGCAATCAGGTAGTTCACTTCAGGCGTTCTTGGAGGCGCGTGCCGCGGAACAGGGGCTGACACTCAAGACACGTGTCGAAACCCTTAGCTTTGATGGTGTACGCCGGATGGTCGAGGCAGGTCTGGGGGTTGCCGTACTTCCCCTTGGTGCAGTTGAACCCTACCTTGAAAGTGCGCAATTACGGATGCAAGAAATTGACGAAGACTGGGCTGTTCGGACGCTAAAACTTGCTGTGAAGGATTTGAACGCAGTGTCCCGTCCTGTTCGCGCTTTGGTGGAACATCTGATTTCCCAGAACTTGGGGAACACATAGCCCGGCATGTCTTTGCCATCCCGAACGGTGATACCCCCATTCGGAATTCGAGACTCCTGAAAGCGGCGGTACAGGCGTTACCCATAGATTGCACAACAAAAGCAATCCTATGGGAGGATAACCATGAACAGAACATCCAAGGCGATCACCGCCGCCGCGATGCTGGCAGGCGTCGTCGCCGCACCGGCACTGGCCGAAGAAATCAAGATCAACATGCCATCAACCTTCGCCGGTTCGTTGACCCAACTGGGTACAGCTGGTGTGCGGTTTGCAGACACCGTAAATCTGATCTCTGGTGGTGACATTGAAGTCAAGTTCTATGACCCTAATGCTCTCATTCCTGCGTTGGAAATTTATGACAATGTATCTACCGGAGCGGTAGACGCAGGTTGGTCAACCTCGGGTTACTGGGGTGCCAAAAACTCTGCCCTGAACCTGTTTGCTGCTGTGCCATTTGGTCCGGGACCCGGTGAATACCTGGCATGGATGTGGAATGGCGATGGCGAAAAGTTGATGAACGAGTTGTACCATCCCGTCGGTATCCACGGGCAGGTCTGCGGCATCGTTTCGCCGGAAACCTCTGGCTGGTTCAAAGAAGAAATCAACTCCGCAGAGGACCTTGCAGGGTTAAAAATGCGCTTTTACGGCCTTGGCGCTTTGGTGATGCAGAAAATGGGTGTCGACACCCAGCTTCTGGCCGGTGGCGACATTTATCCAGCACTGGAGCGTGGCACGATTGATGCGACCGAATTCTCGATGCCCGCAATCGATCAGAACCTGGGGTTCTACAATCTTGCCAAACACAACTACTTCCCCGGTTGGCACCAACAGTCGACCATTCAGGAACTTCTTGTGAACAAGGCTGTTTGGGACGGCATGACGGATCAGCAACGTGCGATCATTACGACGGCATGCCGCGCGACTGTCGCAACGCAGCTGGCAGAGGGTGAAGCCATTCAAGGCAAGGCACTGCTTGAGATGCGTGCCGAAGGTGTGACGACCCACCGTTGGCCAGATGAATTCCTCGACACGCTTGAGGCTGAATGGAATGGGATCGCCATTGAGATGGCCGAGGAAAACCCTGACTTTGACCGGGTTTGGAAAAACCTTCAGGCCTTCCGTGCTGACTACAAAGTCTGGAAAGATCTGGCCTACCTCGATTGATGAACTGAGATTAAACAAAGAACCCGGCTGACTGTCAGCCGGGTTTACTCATTTTCAAGTCAAGAAAAGAAGGAAGGGGTGTCCAATGCAGAGCGCTTTGGCGGTTAGCCGCGCAATCGATGGGTTTCTCTGGGTTATGGCCAAGATTGGCGCTTGGTGCGCGCTGCTTCTTGTACTCGTTGTCACTTATGACGTGACCACCCGTTATCTGGGCGTACCCAAGGTATTTGGATTGACCTCAACAATGTTGCAGGAATCCGAGTACTGGCTGCATAGTTTTCTGATCGTTTTGGTCGTGGGCTATGCCTACACAAGACAATCCCACGTGCGCATTGATCTGATCCGCGAAAACCTTTCGGATCGTGCCAAGTACATAATTGAAATCATGGGCATCCTACTGGCCTTGATCCCTTATTCCTTTCTGGGGGCCTGGCTGTCCTGGCCCTATGTCGTTCGGTCCTATATCTCTGGCGAAATTTCAAAATCCCAAACTGGCTTGACTGATTTGTGGATCCTGAAAAGCGGATTGATCATGCTTTTCGCTTTGATCGGACTGGCCGGGATATCCCAGCTTATCAAATCAATCGCAGGACTGGCCAGAAGGCTTCCCAATGACATGAAAGCCACGACAATCGGGGGTGGCCACTGATGGGCATTGTCGAACTCCTCCCGCTGTTGATGTTTGTCGCTCTTGCGTTCCTGCTGTTTAGCGGCTTTCCGGTTGCCTGGGTTCTGGGCGGTGTTGGTCTGGGTTTTGGCCTGATCGGCATTGCCGCAGATGAGCTTGCCTTTATTCAGTTCTCCACACTGCCGTCGCGTATTTTTGGCGGTGTCATGGAAAACCTCATCCTGACAGCGATCCCGATGTTTGTGTTCATGGGCACGATGCTGGAAAAATCCGGCGCTGCGCGCGACCTGCTGAATTGCCTTCAAGTTCTGATGCGGCGAGTTCCGGGAGGTCTCGCACTGTCTGTGACCATCATGGGTACAATTCTGGCAGCCACGACAGGTATCATTGGGGCGTCTGTCATCATGATGAGCCTGTTGGCTTTGCCGATCATGGTTGAGCGCAAATACGATCATGCCCTTGCAACCGGCACAATTGCGGCGTCCGGAACGCTGGGCATCCTGATCCCGCCGTCGATCATGCTGGTGATCATGGCAGATTTGCTGTCGCGCTCAGTGGGCAATCTGTTTGTGGCGGCGATCTTTCCTGGCCTCATTCTGGCGACGCTCTACATGGCCTATATCGTCATTCGCTGTTGGCTTAACCCGTCTTTGGCACAGCCAATATCTGAGGCTCTCGGCCCGCAAACGCGCGGTGGCGTAGTGGTCATGATCCTGCGTAGCTTTGTCCCCCCTGTTATCCTGATAGGCATGGTGCTCGGCTCAATCCTTGGGGGCGTGGCAACCCCAACCGAGGCGGCTGGCGTCGGTGCATTAGGCGCGATTTTATTGGGGTTCTTCAATTTGGTGATCTTGCCCTCGATGGGCGTAAAGGACTTCACACTTGAGGGGCCAGATGCCAGCACGCAATCTGCCACCGTTGTTGCCACATCTTTGTGGAGAAAACTGGTGCAGTTCGGACGCACGGTGTCCGGCGTGGTCGACAGTACGGCACAAACCAATGCGATGATCTTCGGCCTGTTCGTCGGCGCGACTTTCTTTAGCTACATCTTCCGCGCGTTAGGTGGCGATGATCTGGTGATCAGCACTGTTGAGGCGATGGGTCTTGGCCCATGGGGTTTGTTGTTCCTGCTGCTTGGTCTAGTCTTTGTGTTGGGGTTCTTCTTTGACTGGATCGAGATCACGCTGATCGTGCTGCCCGTCTTCGCACCCATCATTGCACAACTGGACTTTGGCGATCACGTCTCGCGATTTGACGTCGTGTATTGGTTCGCAATCCTGATTGCCATCAACCTGCAAACCTCGTTCTTGACGCCGCCCTTTGGTTTTGCGCTCTTTTACCTCAAGGCTGTCGCGCCGCCGGAGGTAAAGATCCAACAGATCTATCGCGGCATCATCCCGTTTGTGATATTGCAGCTGTTTGGTCTGACACTGGTGATCCTGTTTCCAGAGATCGCGCTTTGGCTTCCCAGAGTGTTGCTCAACTAAGCATATGATATGTTACATTTGGCAGGTGCTGCACCTTTGCGGCACCTGCCTTGTCGTTTGTGAGAAAGCTATTGATAGCCGAAACTCTTCCATTGTTTCTGTTTGTACTGGCTGGGTTGTTTTCGCCTGGCCCGAATGTCGTCATGCTGACCGCATCGGGTGCAAGGTTCGGGTTCAGGGCTACGGTTCCACACCTGCTGGGCGTTCCGTTTGGGACTGGAATGTTGGCCGCCGGAAGCGCACTTGGGCTGAGCACACTTCTGCTGACCTTACCGGCACTGAAACTGCTGTTTCAAATAGGGGCCGCTCTTTGGATTTTGTGGCTGGCATGGCAGACAGCCTTGGCAGGGCGCACCGAAAGAACACAAGACCGTGGGTGCCCATTTACTTTTCGTCAGGCAATTCTGTTTCAGGCCGTAAATCCCAAGGTCTGGGCGATCGCGCTCGCGGCCTCAGCAGGATTTGGCATTGGGCTTGCCCCCCATCAAGAAGCACTGCGCTTGTTCGTTGTTTTCGCGGGCATCAATCTGGGTGTGTGCCTGTTTTGGACAACACTTGGCCATTTGCTTTCGAATTTCTTGCGTTCCGAGAATGTTTGGCGCGCTTTTATGACTTTGATGGCCGCATTGATGGCGAGCACAATCATTCTGATATTTGCCTAAAACGCGAAATCGGATCAGCGCATGATGAAGGGATTGGCGACCTCGGAAGCCGTTGAAATCATCACGCTCTTGGTTTGTAAATACTGGTAAATCGCGTTCTGGCCATTCTCACGACCCAGTCCGGAATTCTTGTAACCGCCCAGCGGGGTCATGTAGCTGATCACACGGTAGGTGTTTGCCCAAATGGTCCCCGCCTGAAGTCGTTCCGAGAAATGTTTGATCTTGCGAATGTCCTGCGTCCACACCCCCGCAGCAAGGCCATAACTGCTGTCATTGGCGATGCTCAGCGCTTCATCAGCGCTGTCAAAGGGAATGACAGACAGAACCGGGCCAAATACCTCTTCCTGTGCAATGCGCATGTCGTTGCGTACCCCGCCAAAGATGGTGGGTTCAACAAACCAGCCATTGCCCAACTCTGGCCGGTCGGGTCTGCCGCCGCCCATCAGGGTCTCCGCGCCTTCACCTTTGGCGACGTCAATGTAGCCCAGAATTTTTTCCAGCTGTTGCTCGGTCGTGACTGGACCCACCTGGGTGTCGGTGTTCATCGGATCACCGATCCGCGCGATTTTGGCAAGTCTTAGTAATTTGTCGAGGAACGCGTCATGGGCACTGCGCTCGACCAGCAAACGTGATCCGGCGATGCAGGTTTGGCCCGAGGCGGCGAAAATGCCCGAGATCACGCCGTTAACAGCATTGTCCATTTCAGCATCGGCAAAGACGATATTGGGGGATTTTCCACCCAGTTCCAACGTCACCTTCTTGAACGTCCGCGCGGCGACCTCGGCAATGTGGCGTCCGGTTTGTTCGGAGCCGGTGAAGGCCACTTTGGCGACACCTTCATGTTCGACAAGGCTGGCCCCCACTTCCGCACCAAACCCCGTCACCACGTTGAACACACCTTTGGGCAGGCCAACCTGATCCACGATCTTTGCCAGTTCCAATGTCGAGGCCGAGGTGAATTCCGACGGCTTCACGATAAACGTATTGCCAGCCGCCAATGCCGGTGCGAGTTTGTAGGCCAATAGCAGCAGGGGTGAGTTCCACGCGGTGATGCCAACGCAGACACCCAGAGGCTCATAGCGGGTGAAGTTCAGCATGTCGGGTTTATCAATCGGGATTACGCTGCCTTCGATTTTGTCGGCGAGGCCTGCGTAATAATAGAACCACTCCGGCACGTATTTCAGCTGAAAGAACATCTCGTTGAACAGCTTGCCGTTGTCCTGAACCTCGGTCCGAGCCAGCGCTTCGGCATTTTTAGCGATCAAATCACCCAGCTTGCGCAACAGGTGTCCGCGATTGGTGGCCGTTATGCCCGCCCAATCGTCCGAGCGAAAGGCACGTGTCGCTGCTGCAACAGCCCGATCTGCATCCTCTTGCTGCCCGCGAGGGATCACGGCCCAAGGCGCACCCGTGTAGGGATTCTTGCTTTCGAATGTCTCTTTGCCCGCGGCATCTGTCCACGCGCCGTCGATATACATCTGGTAGGTTTTCATGTGTTGTCTCCTGTTGAAAACCCGTCAGAGGTCTGCGGGTGTAACTGTTTTGCCAAGGATCATGTCAGCGGCTTTTTCGGCAATCATCATCACAGGCGCATTGGTGTTGCCCGACGGCATGACAGGCATGACCGAAGCATCGGCGACGCGCAGACCTTGCAGGCCCCGCACACGAAGTTGGCTGTCGACTACCGCGCCTGGATCATCATCCGGTCCCATCCGCGCGGTTCCGATCATGTGGTAAACCGTGATGCCTTCGTGCTTTGCCCAATCCAGCAACTCATCATCGCTCTCGAGGCTTTGATCAGGGTTGGTCTTGCCGGTCAGATATGGCTGCAAGGGCGCAGTGGTCATCAGCTTGCGCGCCAATCGGATTGATCGCAGCAGCACCTGCTGATCACGCGGATCAGACAGGTAGTTCGGGTTGATCTCAGGCGGATCAAACGGATTGCGGGATACCGGACGGACATAGCCGTGGCTCTCTGGTCGCATTTGCCAGACCCCAACAGTCATACCCGGCACATTGTCTAAAAGGCCTACCGTGCCTTCGCGGAAGCTGGCAGGCGTCATCACATATTCAAGGTCCGGCGTTTCCAGCGCGTCCGAGGATTTCCAGAACAGATGCGTCAGCGACGGGCTGACCGATAAGATGCTGGGACGCCCCAAAAGCCATTTAGCAATCTCAAACCCCAAGGGAAGACCCTGCGCCATCGAATTGAAGGTTTTGATGCCCTTCAGGTGCGAAACCATGCGCACGCCGTAGTGATCGCGCAGGTTATTACCGACGCCGCACAGATCCGCTCGCACCCTAATACCCAACCCGCCAAGAACCTCGGCAGGCCCAATGCCTGACAATTGCAGCAATTTGGGCGTGTTCAGTGCTCCTGCACACAGAATGACCTCGCGCCGTGCGTGGACTTCGATTGTGGGGTTGCGTTGCTTGCCCAGACAATACCGAACGCCGTTGACACGACTCCCGTCAAAAAGAATTTCAGCCGCCTGCGCATTGGTACGAATATCGACATTGGACCGCTTGCGAGCTGGGCGCAGGAACGCCTTGGCCGCGCTATAGCGATAGCCTTTGTGGACGGTGCGCTGAAAATACCCGGTTCCGGCCTGATCGCCGCTGTTGTAGTCAGGATTGCGTGGGATGCCCATTTGCGCGGCACCCTCGATGAAGGCCTCGCAGATTGGATGGATCAGGTCCAGATCGGTGATCGGTAGCTCTCCATCGCGGCCACGTACGGCGTGGTCACCTGGTCCAATGCGCCGCTCTGAGCGTTTGAAATACGGGAGAATTTCGTTGTAGCTCCAGCCTGTATTTCCCATCTGCGCCCAAGCGTCATAGTCAGCGCTTTGACCACGCACATAGTTCAACCCGTTGATCGAGCTCGACCCGCCAAGCACACAACCCTGTGGCAAGGCAAAGCTCCGGTTTGCGGTTGCCGGGTTCGGTTTGGACTTGAAACTCCACGTCAATTTCGGCGAGTAGATGTTTTTGATGTAGCCCGCTGGAATATGGATGAACGGGTGCCGGTCCTTTGGACCGGCCTCAAGCAGACAAACCGAGGCACCATCTGCGCTAAGACGATTTACCATGATCGATCCGGCGGTGCCGCCACCGACCACCACGTAGTCAAAGGTATCGGCATCGGTGCTCATTTCAGCAACTGTTCTTCCATGCCGGTGCGCAGTTTATAGGCGTCTGTGGTTCTGTCGATCTTGATGTCATCCCAGGTGATCGCAGCGCCTTCTTTCACGGCCCGGATCAACGGGACATTATGTGCCAGTCCCAACGGCACATTGCCTTGCCGTACCGAAGATACTGCGGGCCGCAAGCCACCCGACACCGTATAACCGCCTTCGCCGTCCAGCATCTCGCCCACGGCCAAATCGCGCTTGGCAATTGCCGCACAATCAGCATTAAAGCAAATCGCGGCACCTGTCGCCTCCGCCCGCAGGGCCACCGATGCAACCGACACAGCAAGCTCCAATCCGATCATGTGCCAGCGTTTGTATAGCGTCATGTATTTGCCCGAGGGATCGGTCACGACTTTGTATTCCTCAAAGCAGTTTTTCAGATATTCAGTGTCGGCCTCGAAAACGACCCAGACGCCTTTGCGGATATCATAGGGGATCTGTTCGCCTTCACGGGTCAGACAAGACACGACGTCAACCAGCCCCTTGCGCTCCAAAACGCCCCCTTCGGATTTTGGACGCATCAGGGTGGGGATGTCATCAATGCCACCGGGGGGAAAAACCAAGCCGTTGTCAGGTGCCTCCAGCCCGGTGGCATTGGCAATGGCCGCAGATTCGATGGCGGGTTTAGACCCGTCAAGAAAGGCATTGAACATCTTAGGGTTCAGACGTCCGCGTTTGGCCTGCTCACGGGTCAAGCCCCAGTGATCCCAAACCGTGTCCGGAGTGGACTGGCGGTAATGCGGCAACCATTTATGGCCGCGACCCGCTGCCACCACACTAAAGCCACAGGTGCGCGCCCAATCGACCAGATCACTGGCCAACGCAGGCTGATCGCCATAGGCCATGGAGTAGATCACACCGGCCTCAGTTGCTCTTTGGGCCAGACCGGGACCGCAGAACGCATCCGCTTCGACGGTCACGTTAATCACGTTCTTGCCTTGTGCAAATGCGGCCAGACAGTGCGTCACAGCGGCTAGCGGATTACCTGTAGCCTCGATCACAATGTCGACTGCCGGATGTGCGGTCAACGCCTGCCAGTCATCGCTGACATGGGTTTTGCCTGAGTTCGCAGCGTCATCGAGGCTGGCGGCACTATGGGCCTCATAGGACCAACCCGCCAGTTTCATGTTTGATTTTGCGTTTGCTGGATTGAGGTCCACCACACCCACGATGTGGATCGCCGGGATGCGCACCGCTTGCGCCAAAAACATCGTGGCGAATTTTCCAGCACCGATCATGCCAACCCGAATTGGGTTCCCGGCAGTTGCACGTTCCTGCAATTTCTTGAAGAGATTCATCGAATAACCCTATATGTCAGATTTGCCAGATTGCGTGAGGAAATCAAAGTCACAGCCATCAGGGGCCTGAAGGACCGTCTGTTCATAAAGCGCACGGTAGCCGCGTTTGTGCCCTTTGGCTGGGGTAAACTCGCCAAGCCGGTTGGCGATTTCCTGATCTGACACCAAAAGGTCTATGGATTTGTCTTTCACCGACAGGCGGATGCGATCGCCGTTTCGAACAGCGGCCAATGGCCCGCCTGCGCCCGCCTCAGGAGAGATATGTAAAACGATGGTGCCAAATGCGGTGCCCGACATGCGCGCGTCCGAAATGCGCACCATGTCTTTTACACCAGTCCGCGCCAGTTTTTTAGGGATCGGCAGATAGCCCGCCTCGGGCATGCCTGCGGCGATCGGGCCCGCACCTTTCAGCACCATGATGTCACCCGCTTCGATATCAAGTTCGGGGTCATCAACCCGATTGGCAAGGTCTTCCAGACCCTCGAAAACGATGGCCCGACCTTCGGTTTCGAAAAGAGCCGGTGTTGCCGCCGCACGTTTGAAAATAGCACCATCCGGCGCGATATTGCCTTTGAGCGCGATCAACCCGCCTTGATCCGAAACGGGATTGTCAAATTCCCGGATCACCCGGCGATCGACCCATTCCATTTCCGGTTCCAGTCGATCCCCCAGAACCTGACCGGTCACATCGACCGTATCAAGATGCAGCAGATGGCGGATTTCACGCAGGATTGCGCCCACCCCCCCGGCTGAAAAGAAGTCTTCCATATAGCCGTCGCCCACGGGTTTCAGATCTACCAGAACAGGCGTTTCGTCAGAAATCTGGTTCAGACGCGCGTTCGGAATACGAATGCCCAACCGCCCGGCCACCGCTGTCAGATGCACAATCGCATTGGTCGAGCCACTGACAGCCATCAAAACCCGAAATGCGTTCTCGACCGAATGCTCTGTGATGATCTCGCTGGGCAGGCGCGGATTGGCGATCAGATCGACCGCTGTTTTACCGCTGAATTCAGCCGCGACCAACCGATCCGAATGCACTGCCGGGATCGCCGCACTTCCGGGCAACGACATGCCAAGCGTTTCGGCAATACAGGCCATCGTGCTGGCCGTGCCCATGACAGCACAGGTGCCCGCAGTCGTGGCCAAACGCCCTTCGACAACGTCAATTTCCTCACGCTCGACCTCGCCCGCGCGGTATTTGCCCCAAAACCGGCGGCAATCGGTGCAGGCACCCAGCCGCTCGCCCTTGTGCCGACCTGTCATCATTGGCCCTGTAACCAGTTGCACCGCCGGGATGTTTGCTGATGCGGCACCCATCAATTGCGCGGGCACCGTTTTGTCACAGCCACCGATCAGCACGACCGCATCCATGGGTTGCGCGCGCACCATCTCTTCGGTGTCCATGGACATCAGGTTGCGGTAGACCATGCTGGTGGGGTTCAGGAAAACTTCACCAAGGGACGTTGTGGGAAAGGGTCTTGGCAACGCGCCCGCCGCCAAAACGCCGCGCGACACGGCTTCGACAAGTTCGGGCATCGTGCGGTGGCAGTTGTTGAAACCTGACCCCGTTTCCGCAATGCCGACAATTGGTTTGCGCAACATGTCCTTTGACAGACCCATGGACCGCGCAAAGGACGAGCGCAGATATTCGGCAAAATCTTTGTCGCCGTAATTGGTCAACCCACCGCGAATGCCGTGTTCTTCGTTCATGCCTTGTCCTCTTTGAATGTGGTCGCGCGGAATTCCGTGCCGAGCAAACGCTCAAACACCAGGATCATGCCGCCTTTGTCCTTGTCGCCATGGCCTTCCAACAGGGCCTGCTGATAGGTTGCCGTCGCCGCTGCCAAAACTGGTGTGGGGATGTTGTGGCGTGCAGAAATCTCTGCGCCGCTGATCAGGTCTTTGTAGGCGGCCTGCATCGGGTAGCCATTGCTGAAATCACCTTGCAGGATGTTTGGTACGAAAAACTCAGAGGCATAGCTGCGGCCGGTTCCGGAATTCACCACTTCTGCGACCTGTTCGGGATTGATCCCCAATTTGGCGGACAAAGGCAGAATTTCCGCGAGGGCCGCCGCGTTGATATCAAACAACAGCTGATTGATCAGCTTGGTCAGCTGCCCCGCACCCACATCGCCCATGTGCAAAATCTTGGATGCCATAGTGGAGAGAGCGCCCTGAACCTCTGCCAGATCTTTTGCATTCCCACCAACCATCATAGTCAGCGACCCGTCCTCGGCTCGTTTTTGCATACCCGAAACCGGCGCGTCGAGAAATCGCAAGCCGACAGCCTGTAGCTGGTCCCTGATTTCCAGCGTTGCACCATATTCAATGGTGCTGGTGTCAACAACGAGCGCGCTTGGCTTCAAGTGTTGCGCCAATCCTGTATTTGAATCGAACAGCGCACTATCGACGATCTTTGCAGCAGGAAGGCAAGTGATCAGGACATCGACATCGGAAAATTGGTCGGTCTCGCCCGCTCCTTTGGCACCATTTCGCGCGACCTTGGCAACTGTGCTCGTATTTCGGTCATAGACCAACACCTCGTGTTTGAGGGCAAGGTTGATCGCCATTGGCGCGCCCATCTGCCCTAATCCAACAAAACCAAATTTCATCGACTGCGCCTCGTTTCTCATAACGTGTTTCGAGGCTATCATCGGGCTTGGCATTACAAGGCATTCCGAATGGTGATCCCCCCATTCGACTCTTGCGAGTTTACGGCCAAGAACTGTTAGTAAATCGACACCGTCCTGAATCGGGGCAACAATCTCGCGAGGGTCACACGATCGAGTTGGTGACACGGTGACTGTGATCCACGACAAAACCAAGCGGCCCGCTCAGTTCGAACTTTCTGAAAACACATGGGAGACCATTGTCGCGGGTATCAATTCACCTGCAGTGAACGGATGTAGGTTCAAATTTCCAAGCAAGTTTCACAACCGTCAGCACACCCCAGCTCGCCATTATGCCCGGCTTGTGCGGAGGTGAGAGGCTGAAATTGGGCTGAAACCAACTGGAACGGCACTCATTCGCTGAGCCGGACCAAAGTAGAGCAGAGATGCCGCAAAACTCGAATTATCAAAGCGGTTCAACTTCTGCTCAAACACACAAAGCTCGACAACACTGGATGATAACTCGGCGTCGAACTTGAAGATGCACTGGGCATAGCTGAAAAATCCACATGTGGGCTGTGTTGGCGGGCGGCACTTTCCGAACACGAATTTCCCGCTTCGTCCTTTCCCGATCCGAATATAACAAAAGAGCTGCTTGAATTCGCACCTCAGATTGGCTTTCAATGGCCGGTCTGGCGGCAACGGCCGCAACGCAGCGATAAGCGTGCCGCACTTGCGAGTAAATGCTGCATCAGCGAAGGCGGGAAAATGAATGTCGGTTGTGTCCCGCAACTGGGACATCCAAGGCTTGCGCAGCGAACGGCTGGTTATCCGCATTGCGGCCATTGGTGCATTGCGCAGCGGATGACCGTTGTGAGCCCAACTTGACCTTTTTCAAAACGGACAGTGAGACACTTCATTTGCCACGACGTCTGCAGCACACCTGAAGTTAGTGCGCGGCGGGCCGCCGTGGACTCGTGACTAACCCATGCTCAATCGCACTGTTGCGCATATGGAAACAAAGATGTCATTGCTGCCAATTTGTCTACAAAAAAGCTGCGCGATGCACAGTATTCACGCGCTCGGGGACGGGTCGCCCCGCCAATCACGCAATATTGTTGCATGGTCAAAGTAAATGTGGTCTCGCTCGTGGTGCATCTAAATCTGTATGGCAAGGAAAAACCTGCTAACCATCGTAAAATATACAACTTTTAAGGGAACGGACACGTGAAAAAATTATTATCGGCCTGTGCTTTCGCAGCCTGCGCCGCGTTTGCAAGCAGCCAAGCCGGAGCAACGACCCTTTCTTTGGATTTCTTAACGCCTGGAACTGGATCGACATTGGCGACGACACCGCTGACAACAACGGCAGGCACGATAACTGCAAGTGCCATCGATGGATTATTGTTTACCTCCACGTCCCCGGGGAGTGCTTACCTGGCGCATAGGCAAGGGGGGAGCGACAGTGATTTCGGTCAGCTTGCCTTTGATTTCGATGTCACTCAAATCTCGTTTGGATACTTTCCGGACACCGGTGGAATTCTGGCGCAGGTCCTCGATGCGAGCTTTAACGTCTTGGATACGTTCACCGACTCAGATACCGGAACAGTCGAGACTGCCGTCCTGAACGGGGCGGCCATTCGTTATTTCCGCTGGTCGGATCAACCCGGTGGGGGTTCGTTTTCCGGGCTGACTTCAATGGCACTGACTGCCGCCCCTGCTGCTGTGCCTCTGCCTGCGGGTCTGCCGCTTTTGGGTGCAGGGTTTTTGTGCCTGTTCACACTGCGCCGCAATCAAGCGCGGAAATCTGTCTCTGCCTAGGCAACCGACAAACACCAGATGACAAGACAACCCCGGCCCTTGTGCCGGGGTTTTTCATTCTGGTTTGCGATGTTTCGTGTTCCTGCGCCACGCCGTCTTTTGGAGCCTTTGGGCGATGCAGGGCCCGCGCGTCAGGCAAGGCAGGCGCAAGGGGGCATCGTGCGGTGTCACGCGCACCCCTTCCATGTTTGGCACGCTCATGAACCGACAAGGCGAACGGCAGCTTCGTCCGCATAGCAGAAGTTGATGCAAACTGCGGCGAATGGCTGGATAGAGCCCAATTGTGCCACTTTTCTGTTCCGCAGCTAAAGTCCGCTTTCGGGAAACCGACAAAACCGCCCCCGAAACTCGGCCTTCACGCGGCACGCATTTTGCGGCAACTGCGTGAAAAACCGTGCCGCGCCGCGATGTGAAAAGGCGCCGTTCATGCAGGGCGCAGCAAGCCGAGAGGGATCAATTCACCGATCGCGGACTTTCCTACCGTTTTCTGCAACCGGAAAATTTTTGCATTCTTGGCGGATCATCCGGTTCGAATGAAGGATCGTTGTAAACAACTGAGTGATTTTTTTTGAGAAAAAGTGTTTTTCGTAAACAGCGGCCGATCCATTTTGGACCGCCCGCTAATTTTTTTGTGACTGGCTATCTACTCGATCACAGTGCGCCCAATTTCAGCCTGGAAGGACTCGGAATGCGGTTGCTCTGAAGAATTGTCACGTGTTCCCGGAAGAACTTCGAACAATGGGTCAAAGTCGACCATGGCGGTAGCCAGGATACCAAGAATACCGATGTCCCCCTCGAAGGTCGCTGTGCCGTCGGCAAACTGAGTTTCCAGTTCTTTTTCGCCTGCCATAACGACTTCGAGGTCTGTGCGATTGATCGTCATCGACAGGTCCGGATCGTCGTGTAGATAGCCCTCGACATTGGTCAATGTCGAATTGGACAACTCGATCAGGAATTTTTCGCCGTTGTCAGGCGTGCTCAAATTGATCTTGTACTGGTGCCCAGAAACCTTGCGCCCATCCATCTTGATGGCGAGGAAATTCAGGAAGAGTTCGGTCGACATGGCCCGAATAACATCAGGGCTGGATGTGTCGGCGCTTTCACCCTCAGGAACGCCAGACCGGAGTTCAAAAGCCCCGGACAGAAATGAGTTTCGCAGGCCCGGATTTTCTTGTTGATAGCCAATCTGCTCGTACACATCTGCTAACAAGTGGCGCGCAGGCTGGTTCTGAGGCTCGGCCTGAACCAGTTTGTTTAGGACTTCGCTGGCCATCATGTAGTCACCGGCTTCGTGCAATTCCAACCCCTTTTTAATGATCGCCTCGGACCCGCCCATCATCTGGACATAAAGCGGTGCCGAATCTTCGGGGGAATTCGGGATAAGGGTGGCAGGGTTACAGTCCCAGAAGCCAAGGTATCGTTGGATAACGCCACGGCTGTTGTGCTCTGGCGAGCCATGATAACCGCGAGTATGCCAGGTTTGTTGCAGGCTTTCGGGCAATTCGTAAACGTTGTGGATCTGGTTGATGGTCACGCCCTGGTTCGCATGGTGCAAAACTTGGTTGTTCATATGCGCATAGAGATCACGTTGGTCGCGAAGCACCTGCTGGATGCGGTCATTTCCCCAACGTGGCCAGTGGTGCGAATAGAACATGACCTCGGCTTCCTGACCGTACAGCATCAACGCATGCGAGATGTATGTCGCCCAACGCAAGGGGTTGCGTACCGGTGCGCCACGCAACGTATAAATATTGTGCAAGGTTGCTGTGACATTTTCCGCCATCCACAGCGTCTTGGTTTCGGGGAAATAGGTATTCATGTTCGACGGTGCTTCGGTGCCTGGCGTGTTCTGGAAGATCATCCGAACGCCGTCGACGACGATGTCCTCGACATCGTCTTCAATAATGCGGGTTGGCGCGATCAGTCCGACTTGCCCCGCTGAGACACCCTGTCCGAGCCCCTGACTGACAAAACCGTGCGGGCTGGTGGGCAGTAACAGACCATATTGATAGAACAACCGCCGGTTCATCGCGTTGCCAGCATAGACGTTTTCCGAGATCGTATGCTCCATAAAGTCGCGCGGTGCGATGATCTCGACTTTGCCAGCGCGCACATCATCCTCATCAACGACACCGCGAACTCCACCCCAATGATCGGTGTGTGAATGAGAGTAAATCACAGCCGTCACCGGGCGGCCTTCTCCGACGTGTTCTTGGAAAAACTCAAGCGCAGCGCGCGCCGGTTCTGCCGAAATCAGCGGGTCGATCACGATCCAGCCAGTCTCACCTCGGACAAATGAAATATCCGACAAGTCAAACCCGCGGACTTGATAGAAACCGGGTCGAACTTCGTAGACCCCGTAGTTCTGGTTCAGACGCGCAATGCGCTGCAGCGAGGGGTGAATGCTGTCGAAATCTTCGTCAGTGTCCAGAAAATCAAAGCGCTCTTTATCCCAAGCGACATGTCCAGCATCGGCCATGATCTGCTTTTTGGGCATCTCGGCAATCAATCCGCGTTTCTGTTCATCGAAATCCAGCGTGTCGGAAAACGGTAGATCCTTGCGCGCTTTGTCAAGCACCGCTTTTGTATGTGCAGAAGGTGCTTTGCCTTTGGGGTGAAAATGACCTTCAAGTGGTGTTGCTTCTTGAGCATGGGCAACGGCGTCGTCCAGAAGCACGTGGCCGGCCACAGCAAATGCGGCCCCTGCGGATGGGAGGGTTTTCAGAAAGTTGCGTCGTGTCGTCATTTTTTTCTCCTTGGGATGAAACTGATAAGGTGCAGAACCGGCTTGGTTCGCTGGAAAAGATCGAACTCCATAACCGAAGTACGAACTTGGAACTTCAGTGCCTTTGGCCGTCGTCGAACGTGTCTAAATCGCCATTTCTGTGCAGCGCTTTATGAACGTATGGCCAAATTTCTCTTGGGATGGCCTCATGCAGCTGATCCTGAATGCTCAGCAATTCTGACCGTTTGGCGTGCCATTCTTTGTCGAACTCCGAAGCTAAAGGCCGCAACGCGTTGATTGGTGAGTTTGGCTCACGTAAAACCCGGATAAGTTCGGCTTCCAACATGCTTTGCATGACATTCAGAACAAGGGCCTTGGCATGGATTTGACGCGCGATGGCTGTTAATTCCGGAGAGTTTTCATCGCTCAAGCGCACCAGTGCGGCCTCAAGCCTTTCCGACAATTTCACAATTTCCTCGATCGGGTAGCTGCGGGCAAAACCCAAAATTGTCATGATTGATTTCACCGCAACATCGACCAATTCCGAGCACTGACAAGATGTGGTGGCACCGGGCAATCCTGAAGAATGAGACGTTGTTTTGTCGTTGGAATGCTGCCCGTTAGCCTTCCTCGACGAGCTTCTTTTGTGAAACGTTTCAGTCACGCTCTCATCCTTTATTGCTCCGGACTTGTGCACCAATCTGGTGAAGACGAACTGGCTCATCACATTAGCGTTTGAGCCGGTTGCGTTGACCGTAGCCCGAGGGGCGCAATGCAAACTGCTCTCCAGATGTATTCTTGCGAACTTTTTAGATGGCAGCGTCTGGCTCATTCATATGGAAGACCTGGTGGCATTAGTTCTGACGCCTCACCGCATTGTTCGTCTCATCGGCTAGACTGTCTGCCTTGCACACCCATCTTCCTTGCTGATCGGGAATCCCAGGGGTAGGCTAATGGCCTGAAACCACGATCTTGGGTGGGAATATTGACAGTACAATCAAAGCAACTTTCCGCCGGGCAAAGGACCATCCTAACGCGCGATGGGTGGCTTTCACTGCAAAGCCTGGATTTTCAGGATTCGTTTTTGGCACTTGGCACGGTCAAGCAGTTCGAAGCCGGGTACTGCCTCTATGCTTTGGACAGTCAGGTGTCACATGTCTACGGCCTCATTGATGGGCAAATTGACGTGCATCTGCTTTCGTCGACATTCGAAGAGATTGCCTTTCCCTCAACAGGGCGTGGCAAGTGGTACAGCTTTAGTGATGCTATTACGGGTGATCGCACCGCAGGAACCGCGATTCTAAAAACCCAATCCACGATGTTTTGCATCCCAAGGGCAAAATTCCTTACATTTTTGGATGTCGACCCAACTCATTACAGAGCCATCATTTCTCACGACAATATTTTGCGGAGGCACATTCAGAGAGTTCTTATGGATGCTCTTACCGGATCCGAGGTTGAGCGCGTCGTGATCCGGTTGCAGGCACTTGTAGACGGTCAAAACACCGATGTTGGAACGAGCCTGAAGCTTACACAAACCGAGTTGGCAGCGATGGCAGGGGTATCGTTACCGACGGTTCAGCGAACATTTCGACTGCTAAAGAAATTTGAGGCGGTGGAAACTACCTATGGTGAAATTCAAATCACCGATCGTGAGAAGTTATCCCAATTGCAGGATAGCTTGGAGCAATCGAAGGGCTGAATCACTTTTCTAGGCGGCTTCGAAAACTCATTATTACCAAGCGACAGAAGTCATGGAATTGCTTTGACGGCCATTTCTACGGAATGCACGCCTGTTCCAACAAAAACACCGGCAAGCAATAGTCCGACGAAAGCTTTCATCACTGCCAGAGTTCTACTAGACAGCCATGGTGGCCTGAGGTCGCCATACCCCACAGTCGTTGCGTAAATGCAGGAAAACGCCTTTCAACGCACTGTAAATGTAACGAAAATCCGGACACGAATTGCCAGAATCGGAAATAATCGACCAAAGCTTGCAATTCTGCAGTGAATATTCCGTCGGTGTGGTTGAGTTCCTGAACTGAAGGCTGCAATTTCGAAAAGCACGACCTACGCAACGTCAAATCCAAACCGCTTTGTTGCACTCGCCATTGCGAACAATGCCGACTCCCTTGGTGAATGGCTGGATTGGAGCCCGTTACGTCAGTCGATGTGGATTGGTCGAAGGTCCGGAATGTCCGCAGAGCACCAGTTCCCCCAACTGCCGGTTCTGCACTTGCAGCGAAAGTCCGGTCTGAGGAGTTGCACTGAAGCGACATCGGATGCTTGTGGAAGTCCAATTGGCAGCGATCCACACCTAACTTCGGGGTTATCCGGGGCGGGCTACCCGCCCCGGCACCGCTGTCATTCGGTGACTGGATCTTCATCGCGGCGCGGGAAGGCGACCATTTCGACGTCGGGGAACATGCTGTGTTTGACGTTGATTGAGGTGATGTTGCCGCTGTCGTCGGTGTTGACGAAGAGGACGCCGCAGCGATCCCAGAAGTTCTTGCCGTCTTTTTCGCCGGATTTGACGTTCAGTTTCAGAGTTTGGGTAGCCATTTTTTGATCCTCACTTTGAGTGTTTCGATGAACATGACCAAAGCTGGCACCAAGGGGCTGTCAGCGAGAAACTTGCCTCGCGAGGAATGCGCTGGCGCAGGGGAATTTTCTTGTTGAAGCGGGGTTTGTCCCGCGTCTGAC
Source organism: Tateyamaria sp. (assembly GCF_039945315.1). Taxonomy (GTDB): domain Bacteria; phylum Pseudomonadota; class Alphaproteobacteria; order Rhodobacterales; family Rhodobacteraceae; genus Tateyamaria. The sequence continues at coordinate 25,540 of NZ_JBDUXB010000018.1, forward strand.
ACGGCTGCCCGCTTATGTTCAGCAATCAGAAACACGGCGTTGAGGATCTGAGTTTGGCCATCAATCTCTGGGCTTTCCCGCCAAAGCTGGCCTAGAACGCTGAAACCCCTGTATTGGGCCAGAAGATTGCTCTCAGTTAATATGACCTACCGACCATAAAGCGGAAATATGATCTGCGGATCATACGGCATGAAAGGCAATCGCCCGACGTCGTATGCCAGCAGCAATGGCTTCCGCCAATGGCTGTGGAAACCCATCCGGCACGTCTGCTAGTGTCTTGTCCAAGCCGGGTTCAAGCTCAGACGCGGCGCCCGACAAGATCTCTTCCACCAGCGCCACACCAAAACCTGCCGCCTTCGCAGCCTGCAGGAAATGACGCGGCACCACCTCGTTGATCCGGTAGTGTCCGTCGACGGCCATCGCGAGGCGCATGCGGTTCTGACGGATTTGACCGTCATCTACCGCTTTCTGGGCGCTCAGCACGTCATAAAGCGGGGTCATGCGGAACCCGCCGGGGCGCAATGCGATGCTGAAATTCTTAGCGTGCCCGTCTGTCGCGCCCAAGAGCCAAAACAGCACCTGCGCACGGAAGAACGCGCGCTGATCTGTTTCAGGGTCATCACTACCATTCAGCAATCCGATCCCTTCGGTGATCCCCGGCCCGCCATCCATTTGGTATTTTTGGCTGGGTGGGACTGTCAGCGCTTGGCAAAAGTCTTCTTGCGGGAGGCGGATCAAGCGGCCATCCTTGGTCCAACGCCGATCAAACCGCGTCACGACAAGGCTCCGCACGTCTTCAAAATCGGCAATCTCGACCTCCGCCACATCCATGCCCATGGCGCGGCAGAAGCTCATACAGAAGAACTCGTTCTCGACGCTATCGGACAAATCGATCCCTGCAGGCAGAACGCCAAGCTGGGTCTTGAGGATATGGGTTGTTGGGGTGAGCCCTGATGGACGGATCCACACGCCCTCGTGGCGCAACAGCGCGGTTTTCTCCTGCGCCCCTGCGATGGAAATACGGAAGTCGTCTTCCTCGTCCAAGCCTAGCGGAGCGCTTGCGAGGTTGCGCAGCATATCCGCAATCTGTGCCTCGGAAACGGGCTCTCCCGCGAGTGCGCCAACCTCGGGGATCTCACCCGAAACAAACTGCAAGGCCCCCACACAATCGCGGCCGATCTTCTCCAGCATGTGCCATGCGTCCGTGCCGCCTGCGCGCACTCGAGCGGCAACGCGTTCACGTATCGCCTGATTGTCCGGCAGCAGGTTTTCCAAGTAGGCGATCACAGGGCCGCCCTGATGCGCCTCTTCGCGCAAAGGCAGTGACAACGAGATGGGCATGGCATGTTCCCATGCCAACCATTCCGGATCATAGGTAAAGCTGATCGCGCCTGAACCAGCGAGACGCAAAGCCCCCACCAACCGCCCGTTCAGAAGCACTTGCATCGTGCCGCTACGCCCGTGTTTGGCCATCAGAAGATATCCTCAATCTCAAGCGAGCCACCGCGCTCCACCAATCGGAACTCAAGCCCAAGTGCCGCCATGACAGCGAGCACTGTGGCGAGCTTCGCTCCCGTGTCGCCATTCTCGAGCGACGAAATCGTCGCGACGCGCAAATTCGTGCGCGCGCTGATATCGCTTTGGGTCCAGCCGCGCGCTTTGCGCGTCCTACGGAGTGCCTCTCCGATTTGCTCGGCCGTTCGTGCTGTGAGATCCATGATGTGGCTCCTTTTACGGCACAGCGTAAATCAAAGTAAATTACGCCGCAACGTAAATATTCACTTTTTACGCCATAGCGTAACAATCGAGCCGCACTCATGCCTGCAGCCCCGCAGCTCGAACTTGCTCAGGCGTCACCAGCTTTGCAGCGATCAAGTCCTCGATCTGCCGGTTGGTGATGTGACGACACAGCGGATGGCGCTCGTGGATCCACTCAGTGAGGCTCGCACGCCCTTTGGCTTCGGCCTCTCGCGCCTTCTCACGGTCGGCTTGTATCTGGGCAAGCCCCTTCTCCCACCGGCGCATCTTGAACCAGTTGTCCGAGAAACAGACCTTGCTGCGCGTGTAGCCCTCGCTTTCCTTCGCATAGGCTTTGACCACCTGCTTCAGGTCATCGGACGTCACTCCGGCTTTCACCGTCGCTGAGATCAAGCGCAGAGTAGTTCTCCGGTCTCGGATCCTGTCCTGAGGATAGGCCACTAGGACCTTCTCAGATTCAAGATCTTCAACCTCCTCCTCCGCCGCCTCGCGCCTTCGCGTAGGTGGTTTATGGATGGTTTTAGGATGGTTTGGGGTCCACCGTGAACCCCGTACCCCGTTCACCGTGGACCCCGTACCGGGTTCAGGCTGGACGGGGTTCACAGTGACCCCCGTCTGAATGTCGGGCTCAGCCGTGGGTTCGAGCGCGGCCACGCGTTCCAAAACGATCCGGTAAATGACGGTGTAGCCGTTCTTGCACTGCCGCCGCCCTGTCTCGATCAGAATGCCTTCGCGCAGGAAGTCGATGATGGTGCGCTTGACGGTGCTCTCGCTGAGCTCTGTGTGGCGCTGGATGGTCCCCTTGGAGCACCAGATGCCCGAGCCGTCATCGCTCGCTTTATCGGCTAGGAACATGATGATCTGCTTGCGCGCGGCGCTGCCAAAGCGACGCTCTGCGCATTCGTTTGCGATACGCCAGCTCATTGGACCACCTCACCGGTCAGAGGTCGCGAAAAAGCCGACTGAGCGTTTGCGGAGCGGTAGTGGCCCGTGCTAATGTCTTTCGAAAGCTGACAGGCTTTTTCTATTTGGCCCCGGTTCACAGTTGCCGCTGTGACGGGGCCTTTTTCGTTTTGAACCGGCGAACTTGGCTTTGAAACTTTCGCTTTTTGTTCACTTTTTGTCAGGGGGCATTTTGCGCCCCTAAGTCGTTGTTTTTGCTTTATCTCTTTCTGGATTGCAAATCCGTGTACACCGGTTCGATTCCGGTACTCGCCTCCAATGTGCGATTAAGCAGTCCAACCCTCGCCGCGGAACAAAACTCCACTATTGTCGGGCATGGAGGTATGTCTTTCTTTTTTCTGACACAGGTCTTGCGACCCAGGATCATTGATCGACAATTATTTCCTGGTACTTCTAACTCAGCCACTTGTCGTAGTCACTGACCAACAAACGCTTGGGGTCAGTGTCTTCTTCGATGTTCGAAAAACGGCCAATAGGCTGACGGAAAATATTGTCAGTCTCGTCATCGTTGACCGTCGAGACTTCGCCGATCAGCACGTCCCCGCTTTCACCCCAGAACGCATGCCAATCTCCGGGCATCAGCGTGATGCTCTCTCCTGGCGCCAGCGCGAGTTTGTCGCCCGGGCCATACTCCTTGCGGATACCATCGCACCACACGGTGCCGCCGCGATTTTCGGCGAAATTGCCCGCGTCATCAGAGCCATACAGCTCGATGATCAACGTCGCTCCACCGCGATTGATGATATCTTCGGCCTTGATCACATGCGTATGCATCGGGCTCAGCTGATCCTGTTTCGAGATCAGCAGCTTTTCGGCATAACACATGCCCCCGCCTCTTTGCAGATCCGCCAGACGGCCGTTGCGCAATGTGAACAGGAACAAGCCCATCTCGTCATAGCGCCCTGCCCCATAATCGGTCACGTCCCAGCCACAGCGCGACGAAATGACATGTGCCGCGTCATCCTTTTTCGCGGCAAAGGCGTCCGGCGTCCAATTGGCAAAGGGCGGCAGCACAAAGCCGAACGACCGGATCATGTCTTCGCCTTCGTCCAGCAGGTCGTTGATCCGCGATCTTTTCATGTACTCAATCCTGAAGTTGCGAGATTTTGATCACCATTGCTGAGGTCAGTATGAAAAGTCCAGCAGCGGAAAGTTCCTTTTGATGGGATCACCGGAAGGGCGCGCGCTGACGGATTTTGATCGCAGGCAGTGCCGCTTGCTTTCAAACCGGATACACCAGCCGAAACCCGTGGTGCGACGTCGAGCTGTCTGCGGACGTTCCGCTCCGTGCCGCGATCCTGTAGCGATAACAATAGGATGCGTGGCACAAAAACGAGCCCCCCTTGCTTAACTTGTAACCAGCTTTGCCCGTGTGCACGGCCTGCACTGACCGTTTCAGTGACTTTACCTTGAAGGGCAGTGACGTCCATTCCCAGACATTCCCAACCATGTTGTAAAGCCCATAGCCATTGGGCGAAAAAGAGCGTGCGGGGGCCGTGCCCACATACCCATCAAGGCCCAGATCGCTGTGCGGAAACTGGCCTTGCCAGATGTTGCAGGGGAAATGTGCGACATCGTCCGGATCGCCTTCGCCCCACGGATAGGGCACATCACCCAGTCCACCACGTGCAGCGTGCTCCCACTCGACCTCGGTCGGCAGTCGCCCGCCCGCCCATGCAGCAAAGGTCTTGGCGTCATTCCAGGTGATGTGGACAACGGGATGGTCGGGATCGCAGGCCGCCTCTGATCCCGGGCCATTTGGGCACCGCCAATAGGCACCTTTGATCACGCGCCACCATGGCACTTCGGCCACCGCTTGGCTGGGCGGTGCGTCATCGGGAAGGAAGTTGATGAACACGAATGAATCGCCGATCCGTTCAGCCTCGGTCTTGTACCCCGTTGCCGCAACAAAGGAGGTAAAGCGGGCATTGGTGACGGTTGTGACATCCATCTTGAACGGCTTGACCTTTTTGCGCTGCAACGGCCCCTCGCCGTCTGCAGGCAAGTGTGGTGCGTTCGTACCCACAAGGGCAATGCCACCGGGAATATCCGCTGTTTCGGGGGTGGCCAGCGCAGTCGTCGCAATCATCGGTGCCGCAGGTATGTCGACGCCATCACCTGACGCCCGCGCGGGCAAGCAACAGCCCTTTGCTTTTGCAGATGGTGCGTTGTGCCGGGTCATATCAAATACGCTTCGCTCTGCCTTGCCTTCGGGCGGCATGGTGGCCTGCGCACATCCCTGATTGCAAGAGGCGTTGATACAAACGCGGCCATGCACCCCGCCCCTTGCGCTTTGCTTTTTGTTTGTCGAAGACTGCGCACAAATCAAACAAGGATGCGCCCCATGACCACACCCCATCGTACAGCAGTAATCGGGCTCGGCTCCATGGGATACGGGATTGCGCAATCCTGTCTGGCGGCGAGGCACACGACCCACGGCTATGACGTCATCCCGGATCAAACCGCACGGTTCTCAGCGGAGGGAGGCGCGCCCGGCGCGCTTAGCGACGTGGCTGACACATTGGATGCTGTCATTGTGGTCGTTCTGAATGCCGCACAAACAGAAAACGTGCTGTTTGGCGCAGACGGCGTTGTACCGCATATGCGCGCGGGGGCGGTTGTGATGGCCTGCGCCACTGTTCCGCCAGAGTTTGCGCGCCAGATGGAGGCCCGTTGTGGCGAGGTCGGCGTCCACTATCTTGACGCACCCATCTCGGGCGGTTCGATCAAAGCGGCGGAAGGCGCGCTGTCGGTGATGGCCTCTGGCACGCCCGAAGCCTTCGCCGCGGCCGACCACGTGCTCAAGGCCACGGCCACGACCGTGTTTGAGCTTGGCGATCACGCAGGCCCCGGATCGGCGATGAAGGCCGTGAACCAATTGCTTGCAGGCGTGCACATCGCCACCATGGCCGAGGCCTTGACATTTGGCATGACACAAGGCGTCGACCCCGCTCAATTCGTCGAAGTGATCAGCAAATGTGCCGGGTCCAGCTGGATGCTGGAAAATCGCGCCCCTCACATCGTGGCAGGTGACTATACACCGCATTCATCCGTGAACATCTGGCCCAAAGACCTTGGGATTGTTCTGGATATCGCAAAATCGGCCAGTTTCTCGGCCCCAATCACAGCCGCTGCCCTACAGCAATTCGTAGCCGCCGCCGGGATGGGATTGGGCGGCGAAGACGACGCGGCTGTGGCCAAGGTCTATGCCCGGAACGCCCAACTGACCTTGCCCGGAGACGAGACATGAAATTCTCGGCCAATCTCGGGTTTCTCTGGGCTGACTGCCCGTTGCCGGAGGCCATTCGTGCCGCGCACGCTGCCGGGTTCGACGCGGTCGAGTTGCACTGGCCGTATGAAACCCCGGCGCGGGACGTCAAAGCGGCACTCGACGCCACCGGCCTGCCCATCCTCGGCCTTAACACACGGCGCGGGGACGTGGCGGCCGGCGAAAACGGCCTTGCCGCTCTGCCCGGTCGCGAGGGCGACGCACGCGCGGTCATTGACGAAGCCATCGCCTATGCAGATGTCGTCGGTGCTGGTGCTATCCATGTGATGTGCGGCTTTGGCACAGGCGACGAGGCACACGCGACATTTATCGAAAATCTGCGCTATGCCTGTGCGTCCACTCCGAAAACCATCCTGATCGAACCGCTCAACCGCCATGATGCACCGGGCTATTTCCTTTCCACCACCGACCAAGCGCGCGACATCATCGCCGAAGTTGGGGCGACCAACCTCAAGCTGATGTTTGATTGTTATCACGTTGGTCGGAACGAGGGCGACGTGACCACGCGGTTCACCGATTTGCGTGACATCATTGGACATATTCAGTTCGCGTCCGTCCCTGACCGTGGGGCGCCGGACCATGGTGAATTGAACTATGCCCACATCTTCGCATCCCTTGCAGACTGGTCTGGCCCGTTGGGTGCTGAATACAAACCGGGCGGCGATACGGACGCTACACTGGGGTGGCTGGCGCAATTTCGCGGTTGATCCGCCCAATCGATAGCCAACTGAGCGCAATCATCAGCGCCGCCGTCCCAAGGCATAGGGGCAGCCCTCCGAACTGATATGTCAGGCCGGACAACACCGTTCCGATCAAACGCCCCGCGGCGTTCGCCATGTAGTAAAACCCGACATCCATCGTCACCCGTTCCGCGCTGGTAAAGGCGAGGATCAGATAGGAATGCAGCGAAGAATTGAGGGCAAAAAGAACCCCAAAGATCAGCAGTCCCACAACAACCAAGGCAGTCAGCCAAACCGTTGGCCCGCCAGCAAAATACGCAGCAAGCGCCAATGCGGCAGGGACCAAGAACAACGTGCCCACCCAGAACCGCGCACTGGCGGCAAGGTCAGCCTCACTGTGCGTCGCACTACGCAGAATGGCGGGCGCGCGCGCCTGTACAGCGCCATAGAGGATCACCCAAATCGCCATGAAGATACCAATCATAAAGAATGCAGCGCGCTGAGCCTCAGGGGTGCCATCGCTCAGGACCGCGTAAAAGTAGATTGGGATACCCACGACAAACCACACATCGCGCGCGCCAAACAGAAACACGCGCGCAGCGCTCAGCCAATTGACGCGCGGGTTTCTGGAAAACACCTCGTTGAATTTCACATCCTTACGCCCGCCCGGCAATCCCGGCGGCATCCCAAGCAATACGATCACAAGGATTGCGCCCAAAACCGCCGCCATGCCCAGAACAGAAGGAACAAAGCCAAAAAGCGCCAGCGCGCCGGCCCCAAGCAAAAAGCCAAACCCTTTCACCGCGTTCTTCGACCCCGTCAGCAGGGCAACCCAGCGGAACAGCCCGTCGCCTTCGGGGGCAAGCAGTTTGACGGCCGATTTGGACGACATCTTGGCCAGATCCTTGGCCACACCAGACAGGCACTGCACCAGCATAACAAACACGACCGATGCGGCCACGGACCACGCCGGGTCCAGCTGCGTCAGCGCCAGCAGCGCCACAACCTGTAACGTCAGCCCGGCATAAAGGGTCGACGTCAACCCGAAGCGCGCCGCGATCCAACCCGCTGACAAGTTCGTCACCACACCCGCGATCTCGTAAAGCACAAAGAGGTAGGCAAGCTGCACCGGCGAAAAACCAAGGCTGTTGAAGTGCAACAGCACCAACATCCTGAGCGCGCCATCTGTCAGCATGAACGCCCAATAGGCGGCCGTCACCGCGATATAGGCCGCAAAGCCCTTTGGACGATCCGTCACAAAGACGCGCCTACCATCTGTGCCACATCAACGAGGCGATGGGCATAGCCCCACTCGTTGTCATACCACGCATAGACCTTCACCTGCGTGCCGTTCACCACCATGGTTGAGGGCGCATCAATGATGCTGGAGCGTGGATCATTGGTGTAGTCTGTCGACACAAGAGGGCGCGTCTCATAGCCCAAAATGCCTGCGAGCGGACCGTTAGCTGCCGCTTCGAACATCGCATTTACCTCCTCCACGCTCGTCTCCCGTTCCACTTCGAACACGCAGTCGGTGAGCGAGGCATTGAGTAGCGGAACACGCACCGCGTGCCCGTTCAGCTTGCCCACGAGGTCCGGGTAGATCAGCGTGATGGCCGTGGCCGACCCCGTGGTCGTCGGGATCATCGAATTCAGAGCGGACCGTGCACGCCGCCAGTCTTTGGCGGGTCGGTCCACAATGGTCTGCGTGTTGGTCACATCGTGGATCGTGGTGATCGACCCATGCTTGATGCCCAACCCCTCATGAATGACTTTAACCACAGGGGCCAAGCAATTGGTTGTGCAGGATGCCGCCGTCACAATGGGCTGCCCGCTATACGCCTCGTTGTTGACGCCATAGACGATATTGGCCGTCTCACCATCCTTGACCGGGGCAGATACGATGACCTTTTTTACGCCTGCTTGAAAATATGGAGTCAGCTTGGCTTCGGTCTTGAACACGCCCGTACAGTCGATGACCACATCCACGCCGTCCAGTGGCAGATCTTCGATCGAGCGCACACCAAGAGCCGGGATCACGGTGCCGTCGATTGTGATGCTTTTCTCGTCCGCGCTGAACTGCGCGGGCCAGCGCCCGTGAACCGTATCGAATTCGAGCAAATGCGCATGCATCGCCGGATCACCCACGGCGTCGTTCACAAAGGCAATGTGGCAGCCGCGTTCCAGCAGCGGCCGCAAGGCCAGTTTTCCGATCCGGCCAAGGCCATTCAGGGCATATGTCGTCATGTGGTTTCCTTGTTGCGGCCGATCTCGTCGACTTTGTGTTGGAGGGAGGCCCGGGTCAACGTTTCCAGAGGCAGGGCCGAGAAAGCGATGATGCGATTGCGCATGGCGCCAAAGGTCTGTTGGAAGGCAAGGCGCTTTTCTGCGTCCGTGCCTGTGGCCTTCACCGGGTCAGGCAGGCCCCAGTGGGCCGAATGGGCTGTCCGTGCCAGGCCGGGCATTCCTCGTTTGCGGCTTGATCACAGACGGTGAACACGAAATCCATCACTGGTGCGTCCTCGCCTTGAAACTCCGCAATGTTCTTGGCGCGCAGAGCGGCGATATCGAACCCCTTCTGGTCCAGCATCTCAACCACGAATGGGTTGAGTTCAGATTGCGGTTTTGTGCCGGCAGAATAAACGTTGAACCGGTCGCCTGCCTGATGGCGCATGATGGCCTCGGCAAAGATCGAACGGGCAGAGTTACCAGTGCAGATGAACAGAACGTTTTGCTTGGCGTCAGAGATGGGCGCGCTTTCTTTGAATGGGTCCACCAAACCGAGCGGGCACAGATCCGGCCGCCCGTTGCAACACTCATCGAACACCTGAGCAACCATGGTCCGGGCCCCTTGCATATCGACGCTATAGCGCAGCGATGTGCCCGCTCGGTCCTGACGGATCAATCCGGCACCGGACAGGGCGGCCAGGTAGACAGAGGTGGTCGAGGCTTTGAACCCAAGGACGACTGAAATCTCGCCCGCAGGCAACGCATCGGGATAACGTCGCATCAACAGGCGAAACACATCCATCCGTGGCGCGTGGGCAAGGGTCGAGAGTTGGTCAAGCAGCATGGGCGGCTATATTTCATGATTTCATGAAATATATATGACAGGTGGCACGATCCCACAATTGGTTTAGATGTTGTGACGTAAAACCCCAGAGGGAGGAATGTTTTCTCTATCAATTTCAACATCTTTAGTCGAGTAGTTAAACCAAAAAACTTCTGAGTCGGTCGTGCGCCGCCGCACCCCGTCGGGCATTTCGCGCACGGCGAGGTTGGGTGCAGTCGCGCGGATTACACGTTGATGCATCGCATCATCCCCCCAACCCGCAACATAGGTCACACCCGCATCGCATCGCACCGCCGCAGGTGCGCCATCCACGGTTTGAAGGACTACTTCGCCACCGCCTGTGGTCTGCTCAAAGTACCCGATCACTTGCCCGCCTCCATCGATATCAATGGGCATATCCGGACGGATCGACTGGACACGTGACACCACCAGATCACCGCCCGGCCACGCGGGCGGCAAGGGTGTCGGTATGCAGAAATGTGTATCGCGCGCCGCGCTGCGCGGGCCCAATATCACTTCTGCCTTTGCTTGGCCGAGTGCCGATTTCAGGTCGTCGGGCATATGCATCATGCCCGGCGCCAGAACGAGGGCGTAGCCCTCAAAGTCGCGCGTGGTCGGCGGCAGGATGTCCACCGACAGACCCAACTTGCGACAGGCGCGGTACCAGTCAAACACGAGCCCAAAGTAGCTCAGATCTGCCCCGTGGGGCTGTACCGTCCACATCGCATCGGCATCGTAGTCAAACATGATGGCCACGGGGGCTTGGGCCGGACTGACATCCGGCGATTGTGCTAATTCTTCCATTACCTGCGCGGCCTCGCCAAAGGCTTCAGCCTCAACTGAATCAGGGCGCAGCAGGCCCGCATGCATCTGCTCTTGCGCAAAGGAGGCCTGCCGCCAGCGAAAGTAACACACCGCTTCAGCCCCATGGGCAAACGCCTCCCATGTCCACAGGCGGACCATGCCGGGCAAAGGCGCGGGGTTGTAAGGCGCCCAGTTCACCGGCCCCGGTTGCTGCTCCATCACCCACCAGCGCCCGTCTTTGCCGACTGCACGGTAAAGGTCATGATGAAAGGCCTGAAAATCCGGATCACCCTGCCGCGCATAGGCGCGCTTGTGTCCATCAGACATGCCAGACCGATCTTCGAGGAACCCCAACGGGTAACTGTCCCAGGATGCGATATCGAGATCCGCCCCGACCTTGAAATGATCAAAATCGGTGGTCCGGCCCATGTAGTTGTGGGCGATCGGCGCGTCCGAACAGGCGCGGATGATGTCCACCTGCGCGCGGTTGAACGCCACGACCTGATCCGAAGAAAAACGACGAAATGCATGGGCGTGGGCTGGATTTACCTCAGTCACGGTCAGGTTCGGCAGGCCGATCTGGTCAAAATCATCATAGTCCATCGACCAAAATACATTGCCCCACGCCGCATTCAGTGCGTCGATGTCACCGTCATTGCCGCGATAAGATGCAGGGCCCGGAAACTGCACACGCAACCAATCCTGAAACGCCCGCTTTGCACACTCTGAATAGCTAAGCGTTGTATCATGACAGCTATACTCATTGTCCGTTTGCCATGCTGCAATATATGGGTTTTTTCCATAACGTTCAGAAAGTTGCGCGACGATCCTGCGGCATTCTTCCAAGTACCCGCTGTGGGAAAAGCAGTAGTGGCGGCGCGATCCGTAGCCACGCACACGGCCATCCGCATCCACCGGCAGCATGTCCGGATGCTTGGCCACAACCCACGCAGGCGGTGTCGCGGTGGGGGTGCCCAGTACAACCTTCAGTCCTGCCGCCCCGAGGGTCTCGATTGCGCGGTCCAGCCAATCAAAGTCATAAGCACCCTCAACCGGCTCCATCCGTTTCCATGCGAATTCGCCGATGCGCACCCATGTCAGGCCAAGGGTGGCCATACGCGCGGCGTCTTCTGCCCACTGCGCTTCGGGCCAGTGTTCGGGGTAGTAACAAACGCCAAGCGTGCGTTTCATAAGATCACCTGATGTTCTTGCTGGCCCATAACGCCCGCATCAATGGAAAAGGTCATGCCGCCCTGCCCCTCGTCCACACCGTTCGCGGCAGTGGTGACGAACAGTGTTGTGCCATCTGGCCCGCCAAACGCCGGACAGGTGGCTTGCGACGCTGGCAACAAGATGCTCCGTTTGAAAACGCCATCAGCGCCGTAACACGCCACACGCCCGGCACCCCACTGCGCGTTCCACAGGTTGCCGTCCGCGTCGACAACGGCACCGTCCGGATTCAGACCGTCAGCGCGCAAGTCAACAAACACCTCAGGCTCTCCCTTTGGCCAGCCGTCGGTATCCAGCGCAACCTTTTGAATGCGTTGCGAAAACGTATCCGCAAAATAGGCTGTGCCGCCATCTGGTGCAAAACAGATCGCATTGGAAATCGTGATCCGGTCAAACAACTGGCGCAGCTCCCCCCGGTAATAGCGATAAATCGCGCCCGCATGGGCCTCGGCCTTTATGCCCATCGTACCGATCCAGAACCCACCCTGTGGGTCTGCACGGCCATCGTTAGAGCGGGTCAATGGATCATCTGCCTCAAGAGGCACAATCAATTCGCGCGCTCCGCTGGAAATATCAAACCGCCACAACCCGCTGGCAGAGGCGATCAGCAGCGTGTCATCATCCACCCAACCGGCGGCCGAAACATATTCGTCAAAAGACCAGCTGTGGCGGGTAGCGCCCTTACAATGAAGGGTGTTGTCCAAAATATCGAACCAGAACAGCGCTTTGCGTGTTGGATGCCAAAGCGGGCCTTCGCCCAGACGGCACGGATGCGTGGCAAAGACGTCCATCAGACCCTCGCGTCGTATGCCGCAACCATATCTGCCGCGCGTGCGGCGACATCCGCTACCGACATGCCCGGCTTGTAAAGGGCCGACCCGATGCCAAACCCGGTGATCCCGGCGGCAAACCAGTCGGCAAAATCCGCAGGCCCAACACCCCCGACCGCATAGGTCTTGGTGCCTTTGGGCAGCACGGCGCCGATGGCCTTCAGCCCCTCAACACCCAACAGTGATGCAGGAAAAAGTTTCAGTCCGTCCGCCCCGGCCTGCAACGCAGCAAAACACTCGGTTGGCGTCATCACGCCGGGAAACGACAGCATTCCCGCCTGTTTTGTCGCCACGATGATGGAGGCATTTGCGTCCGGAGACACGACCATATGCGCGCCCATTTTGTAGAGCTTTTCGACATCGCGCACATCCAGAACCGTGCCCGCCCCAATCATCGCATCGCCGCCATGCGACAGCAACATTTTCGAAATGCTGTCAAAGGGTTGCGGGGAGTTCAGCGGTACTTCGATCCGGGTGATCCCGGCCTCGACCAGCGCATCGGCCACGGGCCCCGCTTCATCCGGGGTGATCCCACGCAGGATGGCAATAATCTCTCGGCTCATGCGGCCTCTCCATAAATCTGGGTCCAGGCGGCGGTCAGGCCTGCCAATGTCATGTCCTCGACGCCCGCGCTGTGGCACGGCACCGATTGCATGGCTAGCGCGTCAGCATAGGCGCGCGACAGGGACTCGGCCCCAATCAACGCCACTTGCTGGCCCAACCAATAGGGACGCATCGCCGCCAGTTCCGCACCGATCAGCAGCCCCGACAAACGCGCACGCGCCGCATCCGGGTTCAATCCGTCCAACAGCCCTTCGGCCCTGAGCGAAAACAGGGACGCAGCCAACCCTTCGGGGCGCGACAACGCCTGACTTACACCAGAGGCAAAGCTTGCCGCGTCCCACCCCTTGCCCACCGAGTGGCGCAAGACCGACTGTGTAGAGAGCAGCGCAAACATCTCGCCAGTCATCGCTGTGCGAAAACTCACGATCTCGCCGGCGCTGATATGGACCCATTTAGTGTGCGTGCCGGGCAGGCAGATAACTCCGTCAAAACCGGGGTTCGTCGCCAGATATCCTGCGATCTGCGTCTCTTCCCCACGCATCACGTCTGCCGGTTTGGTCTGTTTCACACCCGGCAAAATGCGGACATCAACACCCGGCACCTGCACCGCCTCACCTGCACCGGGCGGAGAACACGGGGCCGTCGCATAGGGCGCCTCGGCCCAGCCCTGACGCGATCCCACCATGCCACAGGCAAGCACCGGCGCCGGCAGCGCGTCACCAACAAGTGCGCGCAAGGCGGGTTCAAAATCCGACCGGTCCAACGCACCCATGCCCGCATCTGACTGCCGTCGTTCCACGACGGTTCCATCCCCGCGCATCAACCACGCGCGCAGATGCGACGTGCCCCAATCAACCGCAATCCACGACGCTCCACTCATCAGCCCGTCACCGCCACGCCGCCATCAACCACAACCGCCTGTCCCGTCATCATACGGCTTGCGTCTGAGGCCATGAACAAAACCGCCCCAACAATATCGCGCGGCTCCAGATGTTCCTTGAGGCACTGGCGTTCCATATGGGCCTCTAACCCCTCGGGCGTGGCCCACATATCCAGTTGTTTCTGCGTCAGCACCCACCCCGGGGCCAGCGCGTTCACACGGATCTTATCTGGGCCAAACTCGCGCGCGAGGCTGCGGGTCATGCCGTTGATCGCCGAATTGGCGCCTGTATAAAGCGGATAGCCTGCATTCCCCATCATGTAACTGATCGAGGAAAAATTGATGATCGACCCGCCACCAGCGGCCTGCATGCCGGGCGTAACCGCCTGACAGGCAAAGAAATAAGCCTTGAGGTTGATCGCAATCATCCAGTCAAAGAAATCGCTGTCGACCTCTGCCGTGGTGTGACGTTTGTCATTGGCGGCATTGTTCACCAGCGTCGTCACCGTTCCGTGCGCCTCGGCGGCTTGGGCAATGCACGCTTTGAGTGCTGCATCATCCGTTATGTCACAGGGCATGAACAGCGGGCGGTTGCCATACTTCTCTTCCATCTCGTCGCAAAAGGCAGTTGCGTCCGAACGTTGAACAAATGCGACCTTCGCCCCCTGTTCCAGAAACCCTTCGGTCAGCGAGGCCCCGATACCGGACCCGCCCCCGGTGATGAACACTGAAGCGCCCGCAAGATCGTGGAATGTGACTGTCTCTTTCATCTCGATACTCTCTCTCATGCAAGGCTCAGGCCAGATCGCCTTTGATCACCCACATTCGTTCAGGAAAACTCCACGGCAGCGTGAGGCCATGGTACATCAAATAGGCGCCGCTCACCACAAAGGGCCCCGCTTTCAGCGCATTCGCCCCGCGCGACAAGTGGCCGACATCAGCACGATTGATCAACTCGACACGGTACTTCGCCTCAGGACTCAGGCGCGTCAGGCGCAAGGGGCGCGGCGCGATTTGGTCAGATGTCGCGGCCTTGCCCGCAAAGACAACAAACTGCCCGCCCCCCTCTTCTAGGTGTTGTTCGGCCATCACGGCCGGGTCGGCACTGTCCAATCGCAAAATGTCGGCGCCATACATCCAGTCGCGATTGGCCTTCCACCAGGCGGTGACGTCGCGCAGAACGTCGGCCTCTTCTTCCGTCAACTCGCGCGGGTCCATCTCGAACCCCATATGGCGCTGTGCGGCAACCCAAGCGCGGAACCGGATATCCAGCGTGCGACCTGATGTGTGACACGTACGCGGTCCTACATGGCTGCCAGTGACGGCCATCGGCAGGAAGATTGAGGCGTTGTGCTGGATGCGCAGTCGCTCGACCGCATCATTGCTGTCGCTCAGCCAAACGCGCTGTGTGCGCTCCATGATGCCGAAGTCAATCCGACCCCCGCCCGAGGCGCAGCTTTCAATCTCCACATGCGGAAACTCACGGCGCAACCGATCCAGCAGCGCATAAGACCCCCGTGTCTGCGCAGCATCCGGCATGGGCAAAACGCGATTGTGGTCCCATTTGATGTATTCAATGTCATGGCGTGACAGGATGTCGCTGATGCGTGAAAACAGGAACGACTGCACATCTGGCCGGGCCATATCCAGCGCCATTTGCTGACGCCCCATGATCTGATCCTCGCCGCCAAGCGCCCAATCGGGATGGGCGCGGAAGATGTCGGAATTCGGGTTGATCATCTCTGGTTCGAACCAGATGCCGAAGGTCATACCAAGACCTTTGACGTGATCGATCAGAGGCGTGAGACCATCAGGGTACTTCCGAGGATCAACTTCCCAGTCGCTCAGCGCCTGGGTGTCATCATCCCGGCTGCCAAACCAACCGTCATCCAGCACAAAGCGTTCAGCCCCCAGTGCTACGGCACGTTCTGCGATGTCCTTCAACTCACTGAGATTGTGGTTAAAATAGACTGCCTCCCAACAATTGTAATGCACAGGACGCGGTGCGTCGGGCCGAGGGAACGTGACCACACGGTCGCGCAGATGGCGTTGGAATGCGACCGCGCACCCATTGAGCCCATCATCTGAGAACACTGCATAGAGCTTGCCTGTGGCAAAGTGGGTTTGCGCATGCCCTTCCATCCGTGCGGCATGTCCAAACTGGACCTGGCGACGGCCATCAGGCAGTTCTTCGGCCACCATGCGGTGCCCGCCCGACCAGCCATAATGGAACGCATAGGCCTGCCCCGTCGCGTTGCTTGCGCCGCGCACCGGTGCAATCAGCCCCGGAAAGTGCTCATGCCCTGTACGCCCAGTGCGGTTCTCGCGATAGCGAATGCCGGGAGACCACGGCGTGCGATTCATCTGAAACTCGCCACACCAGCGCCCGGCAAAATCGATCATCTCGTCACTGAGCTGCGGGGCCGGAAATACGGGTGCTGCCAACCAATGCAGATGCATCGGGTGATCGGCTTCCAGTTCAGCACTCGCTTCGATGATGTGCATTACCGGATCAATGGCAAAGCGGGCGCGGTAGGTCAGCACACGGGACTGATCCATGTAGGTCAGGATCAGAACATTTTCGCCCACATCCGCCCGCTCAAGACAGAACTTGGGCAGAAACGGTGTGCCGTCGCCATTGCGAATTATCAGCCCCGGCTGGCCGGGAAAGGACCGTGTCGCCTCGGGGCAGATGCTCAGCTCTGGGTTCACGTCAAGCATGCCGCCCGTCACATCAAGCGAATAGGCCTCATAGAGGGTGGCTAGGTCTTCGCTCTCCGGCAGGCTTGGCCCCCAATAGACGACCTCCGCCAACCGGCCACGATCGGACCCCAAGACCAGTGTCTGGCGCCCATCGTCCAGCCGCCAGCATGCGCTCACTTCACGGCACCCATGGTCAGGCCTGAAATGAAGTGCTTCTGCATCAGGAAGAAGCACGCAACTGGTGGGATCGCCGCCAACAGGGACGCCGCAGACACCAGATGCCAGTTGTTCACAAATTGCCCGTTCAACGCACGCACTCCGGCGGTGATCGGCTTGGCCGCCTCGCCTTGGGTCAGCACGTTGGCCCAGAAAAAGTCGTTCCAGACGAACGTAAAGATTAGCACCGCCAGCGCCGCAATCGCAGGGCGCACAAGTGGCAGGATCACATACCAGAAAATCTTCCACTCCGCGATGCCCTCGATCCGCGCGGATTCGACCAAATCAAAGGGCAACGCCTTGATAAAATTGCGCATAAAAAGCGTACAAAAGCCTGTCTGGAAAGCCGCATGGAACAGGAACTGACCCGCGATGGTGTCATAAAGACCCGTCTGCACAGACATATCCCGCACCGGGACCATCAGGATCTGAAACGGGATAAAGTTACCGGCCACGAACAAAAAGAACAGCGGCAGCGCGACCCGGAATTTGTAGATTGCCAGCGCATAGCCAGCAAGGCAGGCCAGAGCGACCGAGATCGCGACCGTGGGCACGGTGATCAGCACCGAATTCCACATGTACTGGGCGGCGGCGGATTGGGTGAAGACTGCCGTGTAATTGTCGATCAACGCAAACTCGGACGGCCAGCCAAACACGTTGCCCGAGTTGATATCTTTGGCCGACCGGATCGAGGTCAGGAAAATGGCCAAAAGCGGCAACAGCCAAAGGATCAGCGCAACGGGCAAAAACGCCTGATAACCATAGCGGACAGGCGCTGAGGATTGTTCAATCGGACGCGGAAACATCAGCGCAACCCCTTTTCGTCTTGGTACATCTGCCATAGGAAATAGCTGATGAAGATCAACATGATACCGAACAGAACAGTAGCAACAGAGGACCCATAGCCATAGCGTTCGCCGTATTCGGAAATGGCCACTTCGTACATGTAATGCGACAGCACGTTGGTTGACCCAAACGGCCCCCCCTGGGTCATGATCGCGATCATATCGAAAGACCGCAGCGCGCCGATCACTGTCACCACAATCGCAATGAAAGTGGCAGGCTTGAGTTGCGGAACAACCACATACCACAGCATCTTCCAACCCTTCGCCCCGTCCAACCGCGCGGCCTCGATCTGATCAGCGGACACGTTGTTGAGGCCTGTCAGGTACAGGATCATGCAATAGGCAATCTGGGGCCACAGACCCGCGGCAATGATGCCGTAGGTCGCCCATTCGGGGCTCGACAGGATATCCGGTACGGGGCGGGCGCAGGTGAAGGTCGCATTGCCAAGGATGTTGACCGTCTCTTCGCAGAACATCGCCTTCCAAACTGTGCCGACAACCCCAAAATCCGGGTTGTAGAACCAGCCAAAGATCAGACCAACGACAACTTGAGAAATCACGAAGGGAAAGAAGAACATCGATTTGTAAAACCGCATGCCCGTCACCGTTTGGTTCAGGAACAGCGCAATGAACAGGCCCAGCGGCACGGCCAACATGTAAAGGATCAGCCACGCGAGGTTGTTGCGCAGCGAGGTCCAGAAATTCGGATCTTCCCACAGCTTGGCGTAGTTTTGGAAACCAACCCACGTGGCCGTGCTTTCTCCGTCCGCTGTGTACAGGCCGTTCCACTCATAAAGGCTCAGCCACAGGCTCTGAAAAATCGGGATCACCACGTAGATGGCAAAAAAGATGAGCGCGGGGATCAGGAAAAACCACGGGGCGACAGCCAGCTTGTTTCGCTTAAGCCAACTGGGTCGGTCTGCAACAGCGGGATTGGGGGCAACGGCGTGGGTCATGTCGGACTCCTGCTCTGGTGTCGGGGTCGCCCGATCGGGCGCAGATCAACCCTTTGAAAACGCTAAAATATAGCACTTACAATGTGTTGATAGGAAAAGTGTGGGGCGGGCGCAATCGCCCGCCCCACCTGTTGCTTACTTGTAGACTTCTTCCTGAACCGTATCGAGGCGCTCAAGGATCTCGTCCATTTTGGACGTGTCCAGCATGAACTCCTGGAAGCCTTCCATGCCCGCTTTGGCCATTTCGGCAGGTGCGTCACGGTCATAGAATTGTGCCAGACCGGCTGCGCCGTTCAGCAGGGCAAACCCTTCTTGAATGAACTTGTCATCCGAAATCTCGGCCTTGGAGTTGATAGGCAGCTGACCGATGGTTTTGTTCCACTGAGTCTGCACATCAGGGCGCGCGACGAAGGCCAGGAATTTCTTGGCATCTTCGACGTTCTTGGCGTTGGTCGGGATAAAGAATGCATCCGCAGGCGCCTCTTCGGCACCGGGGATCGACGCATCGATGGTTGGGAACGGCATAAAGTCGATCTGATCTTCGGTCAGACCTGCGTTCTTGTACCCATCAACCGAAAAATTGCCCATCACGTACATCGCCGCATCGCCATTGGCGAATGGTGCGATGGCGTCCTGCCAGGACATGGAGGCGTGGTTGTCCACAAACCCACATTCGTTGATCAGCGTTTCCCAGTTTGTGAACGTCGCCTTGATGCGGGGATCGGTGTACTTGATCTTGCCCGCAGTCAGGTCGTTATGCACGTCATAGCCGTTGGTGCGCAGGTTCAGATAGTCGAACACGCCCGCAGCCGTCCAAAGGAACTTGGTCCCGATGGTGAACGGTGTCACGCCATTTGCTTTCATCTTGCCACAAGCCGCCAGCAACTCGTCCCAAGTCTGGGGCTCTTCGAGTTCCAGCAGGTCAAAGATGTCTTTGCGGTAGTAGATGCCCCACTGGTAGTAGCTGTAAGGTACGCCCCAGATTTTACCGTCACGCGACATGGTCGGCATGATGGCTGCAAGGTCTTCTTTGAAGCCGTTTTCTTCCCACACATCATCGATGGGCTGGAACAGGCCAGCGTCAACGAAGGGCGCCATACGGTTGCCGGGATACCAGCTGGTGACGTCAGGCGCATCGGCAGTCAAAAAGTTGCGGATCGCTGTTTTGTGCGCTTCGCGGTCGTTGTTGTTGACGATCACGTTGATGTCGGGGTTTTCCTTTTGGAAAAGAGCGACAGCATCATCAAAACCCTTTTTGGGGCCTGGGTTGAGGTCGTCAAAGTTGATGACCAGATCGCGCGCGAACGCACCGCCTGCCATAGCAGACAAGGCAATAGCCGCCACAGCGGTTTTCACATTCAGGAACATGGTTTCCTCCCTTAGTTCCGTTTCTCCCGTGCCGGACCTTGTCTCATTGGCCCGGAAACGAAAAGTCAGATTTCTTTTGACTTAAAGTCTCTCTTCATGGAAGTTCCACATAGTGAAACTGCATTCCAACTATTGGAACTATGCGGTGACATGTTCGGCAGGTCAACAGATTCCTGCAGAGCAGGTTTGGGAGGACCACGATGAACAGCGCAGCGCCCCGCTCGGGGGACGGAACGATCGGCAAAGCACTTGAGGTGCTGGATCTGGTGGCGCAGGCTGAACGGCCTGTGCGGTTTTCCGAATTGCTCGCGATGTCCCCCCATCCCAAGGCGACGCTCTACCGATTGGTCCAGACGCTAACCAATCTCGGAATGCTGCGGTATGATGTGGATCGCCAGACCTATGCGCCCGGTTTGCGCCTTGTAACATTGGCCCATGCGGCATGGCGGCAAAGCTCGCTCGCACCTATCGCCCGACCACATATCGATGCCCTGAGCGAGGCATTGGGCGAAACGGTCCACCTTGCACAACTCGACGGCGGTCAGGTGCTGTACGTGGACAAACGCAACGCCGCCGACCCGATCGAGATGTTTTCCCAAGCGGGCAAAGTTGGCCCTGGGTATTGTACAGGCGTAGGCAAGGCGATGATCGCATTTCTGAGTGATGAGGCGCGCGAAACGGCGCTGTCCCAGCAAGCGTGGTTCGCCCACACTGCCCACACACACACCACACCCGACAGCCTCTCAGCGGAACTGGAAACGATTCGCGATGAGGGAATCGCCTATGACCGGGAAGAGCACGAACCTGGCATCATCTGTATCGCGGCCCCCATTCTGTCTGAAACGGGCCGCTCCATTGGAGCGCTCAGCGTAACAACTTCCACCGCACGCAAGTCACTGGACGATCTGTCCAAGCTTGCGCCGCACCTGCAATCAACTGCGCGCGACATCGCGCAGGCCGCTGCCAACTGGCAGTTCCCAAGCCAATGACATTCAATTCAAGGGGGAGAGACACATGACCGGTGTGACACTGAACAAAGCCATAAAACGCTACGGCACCACCCAAGTGATCCATGGCGTGGACCTGACCATCGACGATGGCGAATTCTGCGTCTTTGTTGGGCCTTCGGGGTGCGGCAAGTCCACCCTTTTGCGCATGATCGCCGGGCTTGAAGAAACCTCTGACGGCCAAATCAACATCGGTGCACGGGATGTGACCCACATAGACCCGGCCGCGCGAGGCGTTGCGATGGTTTTCCAGACCTACGCGCTCTATCCGCATATGACGGTCAAGGAAAACATGGGCTTTGGGCTCAAGATGAACAACGTCCCCAAGGACGAAATTGACCGCAAAGTGGGTGAAGCCAGCAAGATCCTCAAGCTGGACGAATACCTTGATCGCAAGCCCAAAGCCTTGTCTGGCGGGCAACGTCAGCGGGTTGCCATTGGGCGGTCCATCGTGCGCGGCCCCGAAGTGTTCCTGTTTGACGAACCCCTGTCGAACCTTGATGCCGAACTGCGGGTAGACATGCGGGTCGAAATTGCGCGCCTTCACAAGGAACTCGGTACCACCATGATCTACGTTACCCACGATCAGGTCGAGGCGATGACACTGGCCGACAAGATCGTGGTGCTGCGTGCAGGTTACATTGAACAGGTCGGTAGCCCGATGGATCTGTATCAGGACCCCGACAACAAGTTCGTGGCCGGCTTCATCGGTTCACCAGCGATGAACTTCGTGAACGGAGTGGCCCAAGACGGGGCAGTCGCTGTGCCCGCACTGTCTGACGCGGTGATCCCGACATCTGTTGCGCTGCCCGCTGCCGGGTCCCCCGTCATCGTCGGGGTGCGCCCTCAAGACATGGAACTCAACGCCGAAGCCTCGCCGATCAAACTCGACATCCGAGAACGTCTCGGCGGTGTGGCTTATGACTATCTAACCACGCCAACAGGCGAACGGTTGGTGGTGGAAAGCCGGGGCGACATGGCGATGGAAGAAGGGACCGAAGTCACAGTCACCTTTGATCCAACCCGCGCAATGTTCTTTGACGCCCAAAGCGAAGCGCGACTGCGCTAGGCTCAAGCCCACAAAGGTACGCTCTCAGACCGCCCATGTTCCGGCATGGGCGTTTTTTTGCCCTCAAAAGAGCTTGTGGACATCTGTTTTTCCAGTGTGGGATTAAAAGACTGTATTTGTCGATAAAATGAAATTTTTTGACAAATTTTTGGGTAAAATAGCCAATAAAGGACGGAATATAGCAAACTGTAACACCCGATTCCACGCAGAAAATGTGTACATGAAAAGTTATCCACACACAGGCTGTCACGCAGCGATGCTTCAAGAGCCTCGCTTAACAGATTAAAATTAATGAAAAGTTAACCTTGCTGTCGCAAGTACTCCATGATCGCCGGACGGACGTTCATTTCGCCGCGATGGCGCGCATCAGCGATCACCTTGCGGACCTCTGCCAGATTGGACCGACGCAGCAGGGATTTGACAGGCCCGACAGAGGCCGGACGCATGGACAGGTTGCGCAAGCCAATCGCCGCAAGGCACAGCGCCTCAACCGGACGTCCCGCGTCTTCGCCGCAGAATGACAAAGGGGTGTCCGTGATCGCACAGCGTTCCACGATCCGCTCGATAAAGCTCAGAAAAGAGACGTTCAGCGTATCATAGCGCCTACGCACACGTTCATTCTCACGGTCGGCCGCAAAGAAAAACTGCTTCAGATCGTTGCCGCCAATCGACAGAAATCCGACCTGTTCAAAGAATTTCTGCGGCGCAAAAGCAAGGCTTGGTGTCTCAAGCATGGCCCCCACTTCAATGTCCTCAGGCAGCACATTTCCCAGCGCGCGCTCGCGCTCAATGGCCTTGTCCATCAGGGCGCTGGCTTGGGTGTATTCCTCAAACTGCGCCACAAACGGAAACATCACCGTCAAGGGACGCCCGTTTGCTGCACGCAGCAGGGCCTGCAATTGCATCAACATAACGCCAGGCTTGTCCAGGCCCACACGGATCGCGCGCCAGCCAAGGGCTGGGTTGGGTTCATCGTTTGGCTTCATATATGGCAGCACCTTGTCCGACCCGATGTCGAGGGTGCGAAAAACCACCTTCTTGCCGCCCGCAGCATCCAGCACGCGGGCATAAAGCGCAGACAACTCCGAGCGTTTGGGCATCTGGTTGCGGATCAAAAACTGCAATTCGGTCCGAAAAAGGCCAACCCCTTCGGCCCCCGACCCTTCAAGTGACGGTAAATCGGCCATCAAACCCGCATTCATGTTGAGGGCGATAACCTCGCCGCACAACGTTTCTGCAGGTTTGTCACGGATGGAGACATAGCGTTCAGCGGCAGCCGCCTGCATTGCCATCTTGTCACGAAACGCAGAAACCACCTGATCATCCGGGCGCAGATGCACAATCCCCTGTTCGCCGTCCACCAGCACATGGTCACCGTTTAGCGCCTCTAGCGTGGCGCGGTCCGCATGAACGATCAGCGGAATAGCCAGCGCACGCGCGACAATCGCCGCATGAGACCCGACAGATCCCGCCTCCAGCACGATTCCCTTCAGCGCTCGCCCATAATCAAGCAATTCCGCAGGCCCAATATTGCGGGCCACAAGTATCGGATCAGGCGGCATGTCTGCGCCCGTATCCTTGCCCTGCCCCGTAAGAATACGCAGCAATCGGTTGGACAAATCGTCCAGATCGCTCAAACGCTCGCGCAAATAGTTGTCGCTCGCCTGGCCCATGCGGGCGCGGGCCAACGACTGCTCTTTTTCCACCGCCGCTTCGGCGCTGAGACCGTTGGCGATATCCTCCTCCATCCGGCGCATCCACCCTTTGGAATTGGCAAACATCCGGTAGGCCTCAAGCACCTCGGCCTGTTCCTTGTCCGCACTTGCAAGGGCCAGCATTTTGTCGACACCGACACGCAGCTCCTCAACGCTGTCATGCAGCCGCTCTAGTTCGCGGTGGGGGTCGTCGGCAATGGGGTTGGTAACGACTACGCGGGGCTCATGCAGCCAGATATGGCCCTCAGCCACGCCTTCTTGTGCAATCGTGCCGCGCAGCATCGCAGGTTGGCTGTGGCGCTTGCCCATTGCGCTGCCTTCGCCGACGAAAGCGCCCAGCTCCGTCATTTCTGCAAGCACCATGGCGACCACTTCAAGGGCGTAAATCTCGTCCGCCGAATATTCTCGCGCATCCTTGGACTGAACCACAAGAACGCCCAGCGCTTCGCCAAGCCGTTGTACAGGCACGCCGAGAAAACTGGAAAACACTTCTTCGCCCGTTTCCGGCATATAGCGGAAACCACGGGCCGCGGGGGCATTGGCCGTGTTGACGACCTCGCGACGGCGGGCCACGCGACCGACAAGCCCCTCGCCCAGCCGCATCCGGGTTTGGTGCACGGATTCGGGGTTCAAACCCTCAGTGGCACAAAGTTCCAGTGTTTCTTCATCCCGAAACAGGTAGATTGAGCACACTTCAGTGCCGATACTGTCCGCAATTAAATGGGTGATCTTGTCCAGACGCGCCTGCCCAGGGTCATCCCCAGCCATGGCATCGCGCAACCGCCCCAAAAGTTTGCGGCTTTCTGTTTCCACCCGTTCGGACATTGGCCCACGCCCCTCAAAGTCTTGGAGAACAGTTTAGAACACAGACCCTCAAAAAGCGAAACGACAAAGCGTGCCCCGCTGTCGCATTATTCCATCACAGGTGGCAGAATGCGCAGTTCATACGCCTACCCACCGTAGGCGTTGAATCGCTATGCCGCCTTTTCCAATTCAAATGCGTCGTGCAACGCCTGAACTGCCAGTTCCATGTATTTGCGATCAATCAGCACCGAAATCTTGATTTCCGAGGTGGTGATGACCTTGATATTGATGCCCTCTGCGCTCAGGCATTCAAACATTTTGGCGGCCACGCCGGTGTGACTGCGCATGCCAATCCCCACGACACTGACCTTGGCGACGTCCGTATCCGCAATCAATTCATGAAAGTTGATCACGCCCGCAGTCTTCGCCTCATCCATGGCCTTTTCGGCCCGTTTGACCTGATCCGTTGGGCAGGAAAAGGTCATATCGGTGCGACCCTCTTCGCTGATGTTCTGTACGATCATGTCGACATTGACGCCGCCCACACTCAACGCACTAAAGATCGAAGCGGCAATGCCGGGGCGATCTGCAACACTGACGAGGGTCATTTTGGCCTCATCCCGGCTATAGGCGACACCGGCTACAACATTGCTTTCCATGATTTCCTCCTCATCACACACCAGTGTCCCGGCGGTATCGGATTGCTCTTCAAAACTGCTTAGAACGCGCAACCGCACCTTGTAGCGCATGGCCAACTCGACCGACCGGGTCTGCAAAACCTTGGCCCCCAACGAGGCCAGTTCCAACATTTCCTCAAACGAGATGCGATCCAGCTTGCGGGCCTTATCGGTGATGCGCGGATCGGTTGTATAGACGCCATCCACATCCGTGTAGATGTCGCAGCGCTCCGCCCCAAAAGAAGCCGCAAAGGCGACAGCAGTGGTGTCAGAGCCACCGCGTCCCAATGTGGTGATGCGCCCTTCGGGGCTCACACCCTGAAAACCTGCGACAACTGCAACGCGCATGCCCTCATTGAACTTTGCCATGATGTTGGCTGGCGGGATCTCTTCGATCCGCGCACTGGAATGGGCCGAGGTCGTGCGCACCGGCACTTGCCAGCCCTGCCAGGACCGCGCGGGCACATCCATTTCCTGCAACGTCAGCGCCATCAATCCAGCTGTCACGTTCTCACCAGAGGACACGACAGCGTCATATTCACGCGCATCAAACAAAGGCGACGTTTCGTTGACCCAGCCGACCAGTTCATTGGTCTTACCCGACATGGCCGACACGATGACGATCACATCGTAGCCCTTGGCCACTTCGACGCCTACACGCTTTGCCGCACGGCGAATGCGGTCCAGCGTGGCAACCGAGGTGCCACCGAATTTCATCACAAGTACAGGCATGCTGTGCCCCAAATTCTAGTCCGCCCGGGCCATATCGCCCCCCCGAGCCAGTTGCAAGGCAACGGCGACAACACGGCGCCTTCACTTGGTTAAAGATACTACGGGAAGTCGCGCCGGCGACGGGGCAAAGCCCCTAAAACATGACTTCACTCCAACGGCGTGTCCGCAGGATCAGTAGGGATGCGCCCGCCCGTCCCACGTCTCAAAACACCCCGAGGTGTCGAAAGACAGCGCCTCAAACCGATCAACCAGGCCGGCCACAGACTGATCCACCGTGATCGCCGCCGACGCTCCGCCCATGTCCGTCTGCACCCAACCGGGGTGATAAATGCCCACAGCCACCTCACCATCCAAATCTGCTGCAAGGTTTCGCCCAAGGTTCAGGACAGCAGCCTTGGAGGACCGGTAAATGTAACTGCCCCCAGGTGCCCGGGTTTGCGACGCCATCTGGGACGAAATGATCGCGATTCTTGGCCGCGCTGCGCGGCGCAAATTGGGCAACAGCGCCTGAACAGTTAAAAACACGCCCGTCACATTGGCCGCAAAAGTCTGCGCCCAAATATCAGCGGCATAGCCGGTCTCCAATGTCTCCCCACGATCCAGATAGACACCCGCATTGCATACCAGCAGATCAACCGGCACGTCCGCCAACCGCTGCGCCAGTACGCTGTGGTCACTGGGTTGCGTGACATCCAGCGTCACATCAGCCCCTGCCGAGCGGCCCGTACCCACAACGCTGTGCCCAGCGCGCGTGTAATGAGCGGCCAGCCCGGCACCAATGCCGCGGGTCGCCCCGGTGATTACAATATTCATATGTTCAGTTGACCTTACGGGTTGGAATGAAAGGCAGCGGGACGACAGGCACACCGTCGTCAATCAGGGCCTTGGCCTCGGTTGGATTGGCCTCTCCCCAGATCGGACGCTCAGGTGCATCACCCAGATGGATATCACGCGCGTCTTTGGCAAAATCCTTGCCCACATAGGTTGCGTTCTTTTCCACCTCAGCCCGCATCTTGGAAAGGGTGGCTTCGACGTCCGCTTTTGTGCTAGGGGCCTGCGGCACCGGGTCGGACGGCGCAACGGCGACAGCTTTTGAGGTGCTGACACGCGGGGCCATGATCGCCTTTTCAACATCGGAAGACCTACAGATCACACAAGCCAGATGGCCGGACGACTGCAAGGTGTCAAAGGCAGACGCACTGGCAAACCAGCTCTCAAAATCATGCCCTTCGGCGCATTTCAAAGTGTACTTGATCATGGTCGGTTAAACATAAACCGGTGCGCGCTGTGCGCAATGGGCGTCTTTGCAACTTAGTAAAGCGCGCGTGGGTCGAAATCCCGCAAGATACGAGACAATTCAGGCTCATCCACCATGCTCGCCGCTTTCTTGCGGCTCACCCATTTACGGGTGCGCTGACCGGCCTCGGGGAACGCGTCTGCCAGTGACTTCACCTTGACGCCATAAACCATGGCCACACAAGGCAAGTCATAATCAACATCGTCCAGCACCTTGCTGTAGGAAAACAGTCCCAAGGGCCGGGGATCCGGCGTGCCATGTACACCCGCTTCTTCCCAAGCTTCCCGAGCGGCGCTCTCAGCAGGTGTTTTTCCATCCATCGGCCAGCCTTTGGGCAAAATCCAACGTCCAGACCCGCGCGATGTCACCAGCAGCACCTGAATCTTGTCGTTTTTCACACGATAGCACAGTGCTGCAAACTGGGTGCGCACATCGGTCTTGTCGGCTTGTCCAAACGACAAAGGCAACTGTTTGATAATTGGGGCGGTCACGACCCTACTCTCCAATAATTTCAAAAAATATATGCTACATCTGCGCAGATATCCAGATTTCTTTCCGATTCCAACAAGATATGCCATTTATGTTACCATTTTGATGACAGTGGGACGTGCCCAAATAGGTATTTACGGCTTGAGCCGACCCAGACCTTGGCCAATAGTGCCCCTGCAATGAAAACGTATATCTGGATCAAAGGCTTGGCAGTCTTACTTGCCCTTGCGTGGGCACCGACCAGCCTTTGGGCGGGCCCGCTCAGCATCTTTGCCGCTGCCAGCCTGCAAGGCCCCCTCGACACAGTCGCCGCAGACTATGATGGGGCCAGCACGATCAGCTATGGCGGCAGCGGGACCATGGCCCGCCAAGTCAGTCTGGGTGCTCCGGCTGATGTGGTCATTCTGGCCAATGAAACATGGGCAAACTGGCTGTTTGATCAGGGCCATGTGCCAACACAGCCACGCCCACTTTTGTCCAACGAGCTGGTGCTCGTGACGCCGTTGGGTGGGCCAACATTTGGTTCCATGGATGCAACCACACTGCGCGATGCACTGGGCTCAGGTCGGCTCGCCATGGGCCAACACATGTCTGTGCCAGCGGGCATCTACGCCTCTGCGTGGCTCAAGACCATTAACGCATGGGACACATTGCGCCCTCATCTTGCCGAAACCGAAAACGTCCGCGCCGCCCTCGCCCTTGTGGCGCGCGGAGAGGCGCCTGTCGGCATCGTTTACGTGTCTGACGCTCAGGCCAGCGCAAAAGTGGCCGTCGCATGGGCGATCCCGGCACATCAGCACCCGAAAATCCTCTATCACGGTCTTGCCCTGACACAGGAAGGCGACGCTTTCCTTGACCACCTTATCACCCGCATCGCCCTGTTTGAGGCGGCGGGCTTCACGGCCCTGCCATGAGCCTTGATCCAGCAGGCTGGGACGCACTGAGACTGTCGCTTTTGGTTGGTGTGGTGGCCACGCTGCTTGCCCTGCCGCTGGCCATATGGGTCGCATGGCTGCTGGCACGGCGCGACTTTTGGGGCAAATCGATCCTCAACGCCGCCGTTCACCTGCCGCTGGTTTTGCCCCCGGTGGTCACAGGCTACCTCTTGTTGATCGCGTTCGGACGTACGGGGCCCGCAGGCATCTTTCTCGAAAAAACCTTCGGGCTTGTGCTGGCCTTCCGCTGGACGGGCGCGGTGCTGGCAGCCATCTTCATGGGCTTTCCGCTCATGGTGCGCGCCATCCGGCTCGCGATCGAGGCGGTAGACCCCAAAATCGAAGCTGCCGCGCGCACACTTGGCGCCCCACCTGTCGCCGTCTTCGCCACGATCACCCTGCCCCTCATCACGCCCGGCATCCTTGCGGGGGGCGTCATGGGGTTTGCCAAGGCGATCGGAGAATTCGGGGCCACCATCACCTTTGTTGCCAACATCCCCGGGCAAACCCAAACCCTTCCTTCGGCCATTTACGCATTGCTGCAAGTCCCGGGTGGTGAAAACGCGGCCATCGCCCTTGTCCTGTGGGCCTGTGTGCTCGCGTTGGGGGCCGTCGTGCTGTCCGAATGGCTTGCCCGCCGCGTGGCAAAACGGATCGCTGGCACATGAGCCTCAAGGTCGCCATAACCCACCGCTTTGACAGCTTTGACCTCGACGTCGGGTTCGAGGCTGGCCTCGGCGTTACCGCGCTCTTTGGGCGCTCTGGCGCGGGCAAGACCACCATCGTGAACGCCATCGCCGGGCTGTTGCGCCCTGATGCCGCCCAGATCACCCTCAACGACACCGTCTTTAACAGCGCGCAGACCTTCCTGCCCGCGCACAGACGGCGGATTGGCTACGTCTTTCAGGATGCAAGGCTGTTTCCGCACCTCACAGTGGCGGAAAATCTGGACTATGCAGGGCGTTTTGGCGCGCGGGCCAAAGGACGTACGCACATTGTTGACCTTCTCGGGATTGGTGATCTGCTGGTTCGCCGCCCCGCCACCCTGTCAGGGGGCGAAAAACAACGGGTCGCTCTGGGCCGCGCGCTTTTGTCTGATCCCGCACTCCTGTTGATGGACGAACCACTTGCCGCGCTCGACGGGCCGCGCAAATCCGACATCCTGCCTTATCTCGACCGGCTCAAATCCGACACCGGCGTGCCTATCCTCTATGTCAGCCACGCCGTAGAAGAGGTCGCTCGGCTCGCCGATCACATGGTGCTCTTGTCGAAGGGCAAGGTTACGCGCAGCGGTCCCTTGTTCGAAGTGATGGCCGACCCCACCGCCGTGCCCCTCTTGGGGGTCCGAGAGGCAGGTGCGGTCTTGCAGGCAAGGGTCACTGACCACGGGCCTGACGGCCTGTCCACACTGCAAGTTGCGGCTGGCACACTGAACCTGCTCGGTGTGCAGGCTCCTATCGGCGCACAGGTGCGATTGCGGGTATTGGCCCAAGACGTGCTTTTGTCGCTCGAAATGCCGCAAGGGCTTAGCGCGCAAAACATCCTGCCAGCGACGATTGCCTCCATCCGCACAGGCGACGGCCCCGGGGCCGCAATCGCACTTGATGCTGGCGGAGAAGCGCTGTTGGCGCGGGTCACGGGCCGCGCCGTTACGTCAATGGGTTTGGAACAAGGTCAGAGCGTGTTTGCAATCATCAAGGCAACGTCAGTGGCACAAGACGCCATCTCGGGCAGCTCTACTTAAGTGCCAGCACCTCAGCCTTAAGGCGGGCCACCATCGCCTCATGAGGCTGATCCGTCTCAACCGCCAAACGGCGCAATCCGAAATGCACGTGGGCCACATCGGTGTAATAGCTGGTATAGGCGTAATTCGTCGCCGCCCCCGCCACAGCACCCAGCACAGGCACGGCTTGGGCGGCAAGCTTTTGGCCCATGACGATGGCCAAACGGGGGGCCACACGGGCAATGATCGCCTGCATGGCCGAACCCGTCAGCGCTACGCGGGCAGACAAGAAAGCCAGATCAGCCCCATCGTCATGCTCAAGCGGACCGGCGGCAGAAAACACCTGGACGCAATCAAATCGCACGGACTCCGCCGAAGGGTCAAACCCGTGTTCGACCGCGACGCCTTCGATCACGCGCAACAACAGCGTCGTTGTAACGGGCAGTTCGGCCAAGGCCGTCGGCAAGCCTCCAAAACCGCCCGCAGCCCCCATCGCCGTGCTGACAACCGAATTCAGCCATTGCGCCCGATCCGGCACCACCTGACGCGATCCACTGGCAGCGCGCAGGGCCTGTGTCAGGGCAACGCGCGCCGCACTATCCAACTGTCTGCGCACCGGGGCGGGCAAACGATCCAGCAGACCGTCGGCCCCGGTTCCAAGGGTGTTAAGGACCTGAATGCCCAGCCCCCCCGCTGACGCATAACGGTGGGCAAGGCGCGCAATCTCTGTTTCTGGGTCCAGAACGGGGCGGGCAAGAATGATCGCTGACATGGGGTATAGATTGGGCCGCGCAGCCTTCGTTTCAATTGCTGCGGGTCACTTCACCGGCAATGGCGTCCCACGCACCGGGTCGCAAGGCATGGCCCAAAACCCGCTCGGGATTGGTCGGCGGGGGCATGACAACCGCGTTCAGACGCGCAAACCCAAAGCGACCGTAATAGGGGGCATCACCGATCAACAGCACCCGCTCCCATCCTTCAGACGCCGCCGCCGCCATCGAAGTTTCGATCAAAACGGCCCCCAACCCTTCGCCCTGATGGGTCGGGTGCACGGCCACAGGGCCCAGCAGCAAGGCACGAGCCGCCCCAATACGAACCGGCCAAAACCGGATAGCACCACCGACAGTGCCGTCTGCATCACGGGCGACAAGGCTCAGGCTGGTCACCGAATCGACTCCATCACGAAGGCGGTACGACGACAACGCTTCGCGCCCGGGGGCAAAGCACAGGTCATACAGGGCCTCGACCTCCCACCAGTCGTCCGGGGTTTCTGTGGTCAAATGGAACATATGGTGCCGGATCGCAGGTCTCGTCAGGGGTGGTTGTCGCCCTAGCATGGGGGTAGTCCTTGCGCAAACCACCGATCAGGAGATTCCATGTTCTACCGCCCCGCCGATGGCCACGGCCTGCCCCACAACCCCTTCAACGCCATCGTCACGCCGCGCCCCATCGGCTGGATCTCGACACGCGGCGCGGACGGGTCGGACAATCTGGCCCCCTATTCGTTCTTTAACGGCGTGGCCTATGTGCCCCCACAGGTCATGTTTTCGTCGACCGGAACCAAAGATGACCGGGACGGCACCAAGGATTCCGTCTCCAACATCCGCGAAACCGGCGTATTTTGCGTGAACATCGTGGAATACGCGATGAAGGACGCGATGAACCAAACCTCAGGCCCATGGGAGGCCAGCACAGACGAATTCGAACTGGCCGAGATCGAAAAGGCCGAGTGCGGAGAGATCAACTGCGCCCGCGTTGGCGCAGCCCCAGCGTCCCTAGAGTGCAAGGTGACGCAAATCGTGCAAATCGAAGGGCCCTCGAACTATGTGGTCTTTGGCGAAGTGGTGGGCGTGCATATGCGCGACGACTGCCTTGTGGACGGCATTTTCGACGTGCTGCAATACCAGCCCCTGACGCGGCTAGGATATCGCGATTACGGGGTGATCCGGGACAAATTCAGCCTCAAACGCCCGGGCGAGTAAAGCTGCTTTGCAGCCATGATACGCGCCGGTCGCATCCGTCTTTGCACCGGGCTATCACACACGCAAGAGGTTGCCTACAATATGACCCCTCAGGACGCAAAGGAGCAAAGCTGCTACCGTATTATTCATATTTCTATGGAGAGATTCGATGGCTGTATTGAAAAGAGGCGCTAAGGGAAACCAGACCAAGAACGCTCAAAAGCTGCTTAACAGGAACGGAGCAAGACTGGATGAGGACGGGATTTTCGGACCTCTCACGGAAGCCGCCACAAAGAAGTTCCAGAAAAAGGTTAATCAAAAGCCCAGCGGTCAGATTGATCAAATGACGCTGGCGGCGCTGAACTATGGCAAGCCTCTGCCTGAAATGAAGACGTCGGACTACGTCAAGTTTATGGCGAAGCTCAAAAAGGACAAGGATGACAACGCCGATATTATCGCGATCAATCTGAACGCCAAGAACAAGCTGTATGATGCATATCTGACCATAAATAGGGAAACAGAAAAGGCATACGGAGCCTACTGCGCCAACGGACAGACTTGGCATGATATCTTCAAATTGGGCGGCGAGGTGGTCGTCATGCAGAAGCAGTTCGAAAAACTGCAGTTGAAGGATCCTGCCGCAGCGGAAAAACTTGCCAAAGAGTGCGCGGCCCTCGATGCAAAAATCCTGTCACTGGGGCAAAAAAAGTCTACCGCCCAATCGCAAGAAGGCCAGTGAAGCCCTAGGGCGGGCGGAAAAAGCCATGCAAGAGGCCGAAAAAGCCGTTAACGACTTCAGGAAAGCCATCAAGGCAGAAAAGGCTACTTGGTAGGCCACTAGGCAAGGCATTTTTACGTGGAGATCAGGACGCGCCGCTGTCGAACTTGCGCGTTTCGCCTGAAATCTGCAAAGACGTGATATGTTTCCAGACGCCTCCCGCTCCTATCCCGTCACCCTGCCTGATGGCTTGCACCATCAAGGTACCGTTTTTCTGGATCAGGTGATCAATCATCCGGGCTGGGATATAGGTGCCTACACCTATGCCTCCGATTTTGCAGCGCCCTCTGATTGGGCATCGCATTTGGCCCCCTACCTGTTCGGCGCGGGACCGGGTGGCCTGCGCATCGGGCGGTTCTGTCAGATCGCGCACGGGGTGCGGTTTTTGACGGCTG
The DNA here is from genome assembly GCF_039945315.1 of Tateyamaria sp. Taxonomy (GTDB): domain Bacteria; phylum Pseudomonadota; class Alphaproteobacteria; order Rhodobacterales; family Rhodobacteraceae; genus Tateyamaria. The sequence continues at coordinate 59,281 of NZ_JBDUXB010000018.1, forward strand.
GGGCCAATCGCGCGACGGACGGGCTGACCACATTTCCGTTCCCCATCTTCGATCCCGCGCAAATCGCCACCTACCAACCCGATACGCGCGACACGGTGATCGGGCACGACGTGTGGCTGGGATATGGTGCGCTGGTGTGTCCGGGGGCGCGGATTGGGAATGGCGTGATCGTCGGCGCGGGGGCCGTTGTGCGGGGCGAGGTGCCCGATTTCTCAGTTGTGATCGGCAACCCCGGTCAGGTGGTCAAACGGCGGTTCTCGGACGAGGACTGCGCGCGCATGGCTCGGCTGGCATGGTGGGACTGGCCAGCAGAGCGCGTTGAGCTGGCCGTCCCGGCCTTGCTCGCTCATGATATCTCGGCGTTGGAACAGCTCTGAGCGGGCTTTTTGATGTAAAAACAGTTGGAAACCAACATGGATTCCGGCTCCGCCGGAACCGCGCCGTTGTAATTTCGATCCTCCAACTGCGTCCTTAGAGTGGACAGATTGGTTGCGACCGGATCCAAAAATTTGCACGACCACGGCACGATGCCCTATCCATTGTCGATAAGATCGCCTTGAAGACGCCACTTGGCGCGAAAGACTTGTTTATGCAGTACCATCTTGACGGCTTTCGCACCGGAGATCCTTCTATCGCCCCTGCCCGCGACTCCGTCGCCAAGGATGCCGTCGATGTTTTGATCGTTGGGTGTGGCCCTGCCGGGTTGACGCTGGCCACGCAACTCAGCGTTCTCAGTGGCATCTCGGTCCGTCTCATCGAGCGCAAACCCGGCCCGTTGGAGTTTGGTCAGGCAGACGGTATCGCGTGCCGATCGGTTGAAATATTCGAGGCGTTTGGGTTCGCAGAACGTGTGATCAAGGAAGGGTATCACGTCAACGAAGTTAGCTTTTGGAGACCGGGAACAGACGGATCATCGTTAGAACGTGCCGAGCGCATTCAGGATGTCGAAGACGATCTTTCTGAAATGCCCCACATCATCTTAAGCCAGGCGCGAGTTCACGATTTCTACCTTGAAACTATGGCAAAATCACCAAGTCGCCCGTCGCCGGATTACAGTCAGGAACTGGTTGCCCTGACCCGCGACGATGCCCACGATTTTCCCATCAAAGCAAAGATTGCCAATGTGGATCGCCCAGAAGAAACCCAAACCATTCGGGCGCGGTACGTGGTCGGCTGTGACGGCGCACGCAGCAAAGTGCGCTCCGAAATCGGGCGCGCGTTAGAAGGCAAATCGGCACGCCAGCTTTGGGGTGTGATGGATGTCTTGTGCACGACCAGCTTTCCCGACATCAGATTAAAATGTGCGATCCAGTCCGCGGATCAGGGCAGCATACTGATCATCCCGCGCGAAGGCGGCTATCTGGTGCGCCTCTACATTGAACTTGATGAATTGGGCCCTGATGAACGGGCGGCAGACCGGGGCGTCACATCAGACCAATTGATCCAGAAGGCCCGCAAAATTCTGTCTCCCTTTGACTTTGAGGTGGCCCAAGTCGCGTGGTGGTCAGCATATGAAATCGGGCAACGCGTGTGTGACGCCTTTGATGATGTCGCAAAGACAGAACGCGGGACAAAGCAGCCCCGTATATTCATCGCTGGCGATGCCTGTCACACACACAGTCCCAAGGCAGGGCAAGGGATGAATGTCTCTATGGCGGACGCCTTTAATCTGGGTTGGAAACTCGCCGCTGTTCTGCGCGGGCGATCCCCGGTCGCCCTGCTGGACACATATTCCGGCGAACGTCGCGCCAAGGCCCAAGAACTGATCGATTTTGACCGCGACATGGCGCGTCTGTTCAGCGAAAAACCGAAAACCGAAAAAGACGCGGCGCGTTTCCAAGCCTATTTCAAAAGACATGGGCGTTATACAGCGGGCGTCGAGACGCAATATGAGCCGTCTCTGATTACGGGCCCCCAGAACCATCAGCACCTTGCGTCGGGGTATCCCGTTGGCAAACGGTTCCACTCCGCTCCTGTCATTCGGCTTGGGGATGCCAAACCGATGCAGCTTGGCCATGTTCTCAGGGCCGACGGGCGTTGGCGCATTATCATCTTTGCGCCAGCCTCGGACACAGGCCGCACAGACGGTTCAGTCGGGACGTTGTGCGCGAACCTTGCGGACCTGATGAAAAACGTCACACCTGCAGGGCAGGATATCGACGCCGTCATTGACACGCGCGCTGTCTTTCAGACCGCTCACAGAGAGATGGATTTCTCGAAACTGCCAACGCTGCTGAGACCCTCAAAGGGGCAATTCGGCCTCACCGACTACGAAAAGGCGTTTTGCCCGGCACCAAGCCAAGGCGACATTTTCGATATGCGCGGCATAGACCGGATCGAAGGCGCAGCCATTGTGATCAGGCCGGATCAACATGTGGCTTTGGTAACGCCGATCACGGCGACCCAAGAAATCAAAGATTTCTTTGGCAATTTGCTGAGGGCCTAGACAGGTTCACTGCCAATCACGATGCACAGCCACCAGACCCAAACGGCCAAGCCTCAGTGGTCGCCCAAAATACCTGTACGCACGCCGTAATCCGTCGCAACCTCGTAGTCCGGGTCGTCGTCACTATCAACGATCAGGTGCCCTGCTTTGGTCAGCAACTTGTGGCAATCATGGGTCAGATGGCGCAACTGCACGCGCTTACCGGCATCCGCATACTTGCCCGCAACCGCCTCGATCGCCTGCAAGGCAGACTGGTCCACCACACGGCTGTCCGCAAAATCAACGATCACTTCGCGCGGGTCGGTCTCGACGGTGAACAGCTCGATAAACCCGGTGGCCGATCCAAAGAACAGAGGACCGTGGATTTCATAAACCTTCGCCCCTGCCTCGGTGACTGAATCGCGGGTCGTAGCGTGGATGCGGCGCGCGTTGTTCCACGCATAGGCCAACGCTGATACGATCACGCCGACGACCACCGCAACAGCAAGGTCTTCCATCACCGTCACGACAGTGACCAGCACGATCACAAACGCGTCCGTCAACGGCACCTTGCGCAGGATTTTAAGCGAGTTCCACGCAAACGTCCCGATCACCACCATGAACATCACACCCACCAGCGCAGCCAAGGGAATGAGCTCGATCACGGATGACCCCACAAGGATAAAGGCCAGCAAAAATAGCGCGGCAGAAATGCCAGCAATGCGCGTGCGCCCGCCAGATTTCACGTTGATCATCGACTGCCCGATCATCGCGCAACCGCCCATACCGCCAAAGAAACCCGTGGCCGTGTTGGCCACACCTTGGGCGATACATTCTTGGCTGGCCCCGCCACGCTGCTTGGTCAGATCACCAACAAGGTTCAGGGTCAAAAGGCTCTCAATCAGGCCAATCGCGGCGAGGATCACGGCATAGGGCAGAATGATCTGCAACGTCTCCAAGTTGAAGGGAACGGCCGGAATATGGAATTGCGGCAGCCCACCCTCAATGCTGGCCAGATCGCCCACACGGGGCACATCCAAACCAAAGCCAATCACGATGGCCGCCACAATCCCGATGCCCGCCAAGGGGGCAGGAATGAACCGCGTCACACGCGGCGACAGCCAGATGATCACCATCGTCAGGCCAACAAGGCCCAGCATCAAATAAAGCGGCAAACCACTCAGCCACTCACCCCCTGCCATCCCATGGCCTGAGGCCTCAGCACTGCCGGGCACCTTGAATTGCGTGAGCTGCGCGAGAAAGATCACGATGGCCAACCCATTGACAAAGCCCAACATAACCGGGTGGGGCACAAGGCGGATGAACTTGCCCCACTGCATGACACCGGCAAAAACCTGGAGCAATCCCATCAGCACAACAGTGGCAAACAGATACTCGACCCCGTGCTGTGCAACCAGCGCAACCATGACAACGGCCAAGGCTCCCGTGGCCCCCGAAATCATGCCCGGGCGGCCCCCAAAAATGGCCGTGATCAACCCCACCATAAAGGCGGCATACAAACCGACCAGCGGGTGTACCCCGGCGACAAAGGCAAAGGCCACAGCCTCCGGCACCAACGCCAGCGCAACCGTCAGACCCGAAAGCAGATCGGTGCGGATTTGGCCGGGCGTCAGCTTGACCTCGCCCGGCGCGATAGAGAAATCGCCAAAACGGGTGGAGGTGCGCATGTTCGAAAAATCGAAAAAGGCCATGGGAATCCTGTCTGCTTGTGGTCCTGCTTTCCGTGGGCCTTAACGGATCACTTCGCGAATAGCCATGCCAGCGCCCAGCCTTTGGGCGTGACGTAACAGGTGCGCTGAAAAAGTCACCGTATTCTTCGATTTACAGGGCAGTTCAAGGTTAACAAAAGGCCAAGATCAGCACGCGTGGCTCGAAAGCATATCCCAAGCGGGGCGAATTCTACGCCAGCCCAAAGGTTTAGTTGCAAGGGGTGGCCAGCCCAAGCGCCGAGATTCTTTGCCTGATAATCAGATGTAACACTGCGGGGCCGTCTGAGTGCGGTCCAACCATGACCTCGGATCAGAGCGGTTAGGCCTACGGCCCTTAGTCGCCGTTCATGTTCATTGCAGCAAACGGCTGCTTTTAGCCCAAAACAGACAGCCGAGTCTGGTCATGCTACGAAAAGATTAAATCGCTTGACCCGAAACGCCGCTTTCTATCAGGGTCGCTTCGGACACGTTCAGATGGGGCGAAGATTACGCTGAATTTCAGAAAGGCAATTGCAACCGTTTTGTTGGCAGTCGCCGCTTTGCTTTCCTTGGGCAATTTTACCGTTGCCCAGACCGCGACACAGCAAGGGTCTGTAAGCAAACCGGTTTTTGTCATGGTTCACGGCACGTTTCAGTGGGCCGGTCAGTATGAACCCTTAAGCATATTGCTGAGGGATGAGGGCTTTGAAGTGGTCGAACTGACTCTGACGGGTCTTGGCGAGAAAGAGCACCTTCTATCAAAGGAAACGGGTCTGTCTACGCACGTGTTTGATGTGTCAAACGCGCTGAGCTGGCGTGATCTAGACAACGTCATCCTCGTTGGCCACAGCTATGGGGGAACCGTGATCACTGGGGCCGCTGCGGAACAGCCAGACCGTATCAAACATCTGGTGTACCTGGATACCGTGCCTGCGGATGACGGCGAAAGCCTGATGACCAGCTTTTTCGACGCGGCCACAAGAGACGAAGTGGATGCGATGGTCGAGAAAGACGGGGACGGATGGCTTATTCCGAAAGACGGGTTGCGCGAAGCATTGCCAACGATGAGACCGCATCCTTTCAAGTCCTACACTGATCGGTTGGCGCTGCCAGACGGCACGCCGGACTTTCCGGGCACAATCATCGTGGCCAACGACAGCAACCCTTTCTTTCAATACATGCGCGCAGTCGAGGCACCGGCCCGTGTCGAAAAACGCGGCTGGAACCTGATCACGGTCGAAGGCCCGCATCAGTTGATGGAGGTAAGCCCGGCAAAAGAAACTGTGGCTGAAATTTTGCTAGCGATCGCCAGAAACTAGGGCAAGGCCCGACGGCTGCTGCGTCCCGCAGAGCGGTCGTTCACCCAGGCTGTAGCGAATGGCTGCTTTGAGCCCAATGCAGACTACGCTATACGCCAACAACCTCCGGACGAAGAGTGTAAAATATATACAGCACTTCCGCTTTTTCTGCGTCGCCCACACCGGAATTTGAAAGTGCCGCCATCAAGTCGTCTACGGCTGCCATATATTCATTGTCAGAAATATTCATGTGTTTGTGGGCACTCAACATGTCCTTTCCATCGTAGACTTGCGGCCCCCCGGACCCCGTAGAAAAGAAATCTGCTGCTTTCTTTTTCATACTATCCGCATCGCTGCCAGCAAACCGAGAAGAAATAAGGGGGTTGGCCATGTGATTATCGACAAGATCGGAGGCGATTTTGGAAATGCCCTTCGTACCGCCAAGGCGATCAAAAAGTGTCGCTGACATCGGTTTTCCTTTATTTTGTGAACAGAGGCTCGTAAATAGCCAGTACGAACAGAGCATTGTCCATAAAGTGGTCTCATAGCAAGGTTTATGCTGCGCATCGCTTGGCGTGGTGAGCCGTCAAAAGCCAAATTCTTTTGGCCACAAAAATGAAAAAAGTAATGTCGGCAATGTCCGCACAGCGGTCACTGGTGCAGGCCAAAGCGAACGGCGGCTTCGTCCCGCAAACCGGTCATTGACGCCAGCCACGACGAATGCCCGCTTTGTCAGAAAAACAAACATAGCGCCCAGAGCCGCACTAGCAAACGACGCCACTCTGTCACACAATCCTGTGCACACTCTGTCCGCACGGGGTGCACGGGTTGTGCATCGTGATTTTGCCTGTTTTAGTTGGTGCGATATCCGCGCAAGAGGCCCCCATGACCAAGACCAAAATCGCCGTAATTGGCGGCTCCGGCATTTATGACATCGACGGGCTCGAAGGCGCGGAATGGGTCAGTGTCGAAACCCCATGGGACGCGCCTTCTGATCAGATTTTGACCGGCACTCTGGATGGGGTCGACATGGCCTTTTTGCCCCGGCACGGGCGCGGGCATGTGCATTCCCCCACCACTGTCCCCTACCGCGCCAATATAGACGCGCTCAAGCGGATCGGAGTGACGGATGTAATCTCGGTCTCTGCCTGTGGATCGTTTCGCGAAGAAATGGCACCGGGCGATTTCGTCGTTGTGGATCAGTTCATTGACCGGACCTTTGCGCGGGAAAAGTCGTTCTTTGGCACCGGCTGCGTCGCGCACGTTAGCGTCGCCCACCCCACCTGCCCGCGCCTGTCACAGGCCTGCATCACGGCGGCCACGGAAACCGGTATTAACGTCCATTCTTCAGGGACTTACCTTGCGATGGAGGGGCCGCAATTCTCGACCCTCGCCGAGTCCAAAATGTACCGGGAAAGCTGGGGCGCGGACGTGATCGGCATGACGAACATGCCCGAGGCCAAACTCGCCCGCGAGGCCGAGTTGTGCTATGCTTCTGTCGCCATGATCACCGACTATGACAGTTGGCACCCCGATCACGGCGAGGTGGACGTCACGCAAATCATCGCCACACTCATGGGCAACGCAGACAAAGCCCGCAGCATGGTAGCGAAACTACCGGGTCTGCTTGGCAAGGACCGCGCCCCCTGCCCCCACGGCTGCGACCGCGCGCTGGAATACGCCATCCTCACACGTCCAGAGGCGCGCGATGTAGCGCTCATGGCCAAGCTTGATGCGGTGGCAGGACGGATACTGTAGCTCAGACACCAACCCGACCAATCAGATCCTCCATCTGATCCGTGCGCAACGCCCCCAGAACGGCATAGCGGCCCACGGCCAGACCTGGCGTACCGATAAAGCCCAAAGTCTTGGCAGCACGGGCAGACGCCAACAACCGGTCCGCGACCACATCGCCACCCATGTCACGGCCCAACCGCGCGCCGTCCAGCCCCGCCGCCTCTGCCACCGTGGCCATCCACGCAGGGGACGGGCGAAACCCATCCGACAACATCTGCGCGTAAAACGCGGCATACCCCCCTTGCAACCCCGCCGCCTCCGCCGCGCGGGCCACCAGCACAGACTGCGGGCCCAATAGCGGCAATTCATGCCAGCTGATCGCGATGTCAGGCGCAGAACCACGGGCAACAAGGCGCCCAATCAAACCACGACAATACGGGCAAAAGAAATCCGAAAAAACAGCAACAGGCACCGCACCGTCCATCCGGTCGCGGTGTACAACAGCGTCAAGATCAGCACCCGGCAAAGCAGGCGGGCCGACGTCCAACCCAATGGTCATCAAATCCGATCCAGAGGCCGCCGAAATCCCACCAAGGACTGCAAATTGCCAACCGGGTGCGGCCGCGACATCGTGAAACTCCAAAACGGGGCGGCGCACGCCAAAAACCTGCCAGCCGGCCACCAACGCCACCAAACCACCCACCGCCATAAGATCGCGTCGCTTCACCGATCCAATCTCCTTGCCTTCGGGCACAGCGTCCCATCACATGGCAACCAGATATGACACGGAGCCCAAGCATGCCAACCAACAAAACCGTGCGCGACTACATCCGCACCATTGTCGACTTCCCACACGAAGGGATCATGTTCCGCGACGTGACCACGCTGTTTGCAGACCCGCGCGGGTTCCGAATGGCGATAGACCAGATGCTGCACCCTTATGCGGGGATGCAAATCGACAAAGTGGTGGGGCTTGAGGCGCGTGGCTTTATCTTGGGCGGGGCCATCGCGCACCAATTGTCCGTGGGGTTTGTCCCGATCCGCAAAAAGGGCAAACTGCCCGGCGCGACGATCTCACAGGCCTACACACTGGAATACGGCGAAGCGATCGTGGAACTGCACGATGACGCCATTCAGGCAGGTGAAAAGATCTTGCTTGTAGATGACCTGTTGGCAACCGGGGGCACGGCAGAGGCCGGGATCAAGCTGATCGAACGGCTGGGGGGAGAGATCATCTCCTGTGCTTTCGTGATTGACCTGCCCGACATCGGTGGGCGGGAACGGCTCGAGTCGATGGGAATGGACGTGCACGCGCTTTGTGAATTTGAGGGCGAGTAATGGCCAAAAAAGTGACGGGAGGCGTTTATAGCTGGCAGGGTCCGTTCATTCGGCGCGAACTACAACTGTGCAACCGGGCAATGGATTGAAAAGATGTTTGAACAAATGGGGTAGTTCACCAGGAGCCAACCACATCCGAGACGCTACTTACCACGGAATCAGCTTACCAGCCGGAAAATTATGGTGTTAGATACAGCTATTACGTCTTCGGATATGGAGGGTTTAGTCTATGTGGAAACCTTTTGGGTGCTTAACAGCCTTTTTGGCTTTGCTAACGTCGACAGCCTTTGCGCAGTCCACTGAAACAGAGGATGCGGAAACCGATGCCGTATCAGAAGATGCGCTTTTAACGCAGGCTGAAGTGGAAAACTTGGTGGCGCCTGTGGCGCTCTATCCCGATACCCTGCTGATTCAGGTCCTCGTTGCCTCGACCAATCCAATGCAGGTGATCAAGGGTGATCGCTTGCTGGCCGTAAATGAAGGCGAAGACCCCGAAACCATCAAAGCGGCGGTCGAAGCAGAAGGTTGGGATGAAAGTGTCGAGGTTCTTGCCGTCGCATTTCCCGAAGTCATCGAAGACATGGCTCTCCACATCGAATGGACTGAAACCATGGGCGACGCGATGCTCGCCCAGACGGACGACGTCATGGCAGCGGTCCAAACCATGCGGACCCAAGCAATCAATTCTGGCGCACTGATCTCGGGCGAGGAACAGGTTGTTGAAGTGACGGAAGAAGAAGACATCGTCATTCAGCCAGCCGACCCAGAGGTCGTCTACGTCCCTCAGTATGATTCCGAAGTCGTCTATGCACAGGACAACAGCGATGTCGTCGGGGACGCCCTGACCGCAGGATTGATTGCCTTTGGGACCTACACCGTTATTGACGCCATCTTTGACGATGACGACGACTGGAATGACTATTGGGGGTGCCGGAACTGCGGTGGATGGGGCGGTGGCCCGATCTATCGCAACCCGGACATCGACATTGATGTCGATGGAAATGTGAACATCGGCAACAACATCGGGTCCGGCAATATCGGCGACCGCCGTCCGGATGGCGGCTGGAAACCCGATGACAACCGCACCAAAGAAGCACGCGACAAAATCTCGACAAAACGGGATGGCGAAGGAAAATCCAAACTGCCCGTAAAGAAATCTGAAAGCAATTCAGATGCCCTGCGCAGCAAACTGTCCGGGGCCACTGGCGCACCTGACATTTCCCGTCCCGGCGCTGCGGTGAAACCGGATGCCGTCCGCAAAACGATGCCAAAATCCAGGGATGGCAATATCTCGCGTGACAACCTCAAAGCGAACGCGCCAAAGGCAAGCAAAGCAAGCAAACCAGCCGCCGCAAAGAAAGCTGCAGTCAAAAAACCTGCCGCCAAGAAGGCCCCAGCCAAGAATGTGTCGAGACCCAAATCGGTTAAAAAGCCCAAGGCGATCAACAAAAAATCAGGTGGGAACAAAGCACGAAAAGCGTCCGGTCGCGGCAAGGCGAGTGGCGGCAAAGCGAGAAGAAGGGGCTGAAGACATGAATGCCATCAAAATTGCAGCAACAGTTACGTTGATCAGCTTTGTCGCGGGGGCGGGCGTTGCCGAGCCTGCGCGCTATGCCACGCCACAAGATGCGCTTGACGCCCTGATGACTGGGTTACGCGCGGCCGACAAGTCCGCCGTACTGACCGTTTTCGGTGAAGACGCGGCAGACTATCTGTCCGAAGGTGATCCGGTAGAGGATCAGATTAATCGGTTGGCCCTGATTGGCCTTTATCAAGAAGGGTATCGGTTCGAACCCCAAGAGGACAATTCAGTGATGATCGCCCTCGGAGTTGAGGGCTGGCTCTTTCCGGTCCCGATTGCCAAGGGTGCAGAGGGGCAGTGGTCTTTCGACAATGAAGCAGGGCGCGAAGAAGTGCGTTTGCGCGAAATTGGCGGAAACGAGCTCGAAATCATTGAACTTCTGGACGCATATGTCGATGTCCAACGCAACTTTCGCCAGACGGACATGGATGGCGACGGGGTCATGGAATTCGCGCAACAAGTGATCTCTTCTTCGTCCGAAGCAAGAGACGGTTTGTTTTGGCCCGAAGAAGATACGCTGCTGGGTGAGCTCTTCGCCCGCGCGTCAGCGACGGGATATAACGACGGCACTTCCGATCAACCACCAGAGCCGTTCTTTGGATACTATTTCCGCGTTCTGACCGAACAGTCCGATGCCGCGCCGGGCGGCGCCATGAGCTACATCGTCAATGGCAATATGGTGGGCGGGCACGCCATGCTGGCCGTTCCCGCAGTCTATGGCGAAACAGGTCTGCACAGTTTCATGGTGTCGGAAAACGGCGTGATCCTCGAGGCGTTACTGGGAGAGGACACCCTTGAACTGGCGTCTGAGATGACGGCATTCGATCCAACAGATGAATGGACGCCCGTAACGGAGTGATCCCTTTGGGATTGCGCAGTATCCGCCCATGGAGCCACATGGGCGGATACTGCGTCAGGTGCGCAGAACAGCGCCCGGGTTCATTATGCCCAGTGGGTCCAGTGCCCCCTTGATCGCCCGCATCGTGGTCAGTTTTGTTGGATCGCCATAGCGCTCCAGGTCATCGACCTTGAGCCGTCCGATTCCATGTTCGGCGCTCACCGACCCGCCCATCTCATGGACCAGATCATGGAGCACCCTGTAGACCTGTTCCTTTTTGTTTCCATAGTCCGCCCGGCTTTTCCCCGGCAGAGGGAAGACATTGTAGTGCAGGTTTCCATCCCCAACATGGCCGAAACAATTGATCCGGAAATCACCCAATGCCGCGAGCCGCGCCCCACCCTCTTCGATGAAATCTGCCAACACCCCAAGCGGTAGAGACATATCATGCGAAGATATCGCCCCGATGCGCCGGTTGGCCTCGGGGATACTTTCGCGGATGGTCCAGAAATCTGTGCGCTGGCCCTCGTTCTGGGCGATCATCCCATCAGCCACCAACCCCGCCTCAAGCGCCGTTTCAAACAGGTGCTCAAGTGCGGCCTCGGCCGAAAGCCCCCCCGACAACCCCAATTCGATCAGCACGCTCCACTGGGGCGCCTCTTCCCACGGGTTGCGTACCTGCGGCATCGTCTCAGCCAGAAATGCAAAACCTTGGCCGTTGATCAGTTCAAAGGCGGTCACACTTTCCCCGACCTGATCACGCGCCATGGCCAGCAAGGACAGCGCCGCACGCGGCGAAGTTACTTGCAACAAAGCCGTGCCCCGATGCTGAGGTTGCGCGAACAATTTCAATGACGCGGCAGTGATGATGCCCAGCGTTCCTTCGGCCCCGACCAAAAGATTGCGCAGATCATAGCCAGTGTTGTCTTTGCGCAGCCGACTGAGCCCGCGATAGATTTCGCCCGACGGCAGTACGGCTTCGATCCCCAGGCACAGATCGCGTGCATTGCCATAGCGCAAAACCGCCGTCCCCCCGGCATTGGTAGACAGAACGCCACCAATGCGCGCAGATCCTTCGGCTGCCGTCGACAGAGGGAAAAGCCGGCCCGCATCGCTTGCCGCAGTTTGCACATCTGCCAGTACCGCACCCGCTTCCGCCACCAAGACATTCTCGTCTGGAAACACATCCCGGATGGCCGTCATCCGATCAAGGCTCAGGATCAGCGGCAAAGGTCCGTCTGGTGCCAACTGCCCGCCAACCAACCCGGTGCCGCCACCGTAGGGAATGACGGGCACGTGGGCCGCCGCCGCTGCGCGGACCAATGTAGCAACCTCTTCGACGCTGCGCGGGCGTGCCAGCAACCCCGCCGCGCCGTGATAACGCCCCCGCGGTTCTTGCAGATGCCCCGCATCCGGTTCAGCGAACCTGTCCGCAGGCAAGGTTTTGCGCAGATCCGCCGCGCGTTCAGGTGTCAATGAATTCAGCATGACCCGGACCCTTTTGGAGACTGTGGTGGCACCAGCTTTGGCGCGGTGCCTAAGGCTACTCAGCTTGTACTGTCAGCCATGCCGGGCGCAACACCATAATCGTGGGCCTGCTTGGCAGCCGATCAAGCGACACGTCCAGTGCAGGACCACCCACGTCGACCACCTGAAACGTGTCGCGCATCCCGTCGAGGAAATGGTTCAGCGTGAAGTCCCCGAACCAATGCATCGGGATCACGATGGAGGAGCGCAGGCGATCAATAATGCGCATCATAGTGGGTAGGCTCACAGTGTTGCCGCCATCCACCGCAGCCATAACCACGTCAAGGCGCCCGATGGCGGCATATTGTTCGTCGTTGGGTTCATGATGCAGGTGCCCCAGATGCCCAATGCACAGACCTGCCACCTCAAAGACGAAGATCGAATTTCCGTTATCCTCAATCCCCGACCACTCCGACCGGATGTCGGTAGATACATTGCGCACCAGCACCTCACCCAGATCGACACGGTGATCGATGCCCTGTCCAAACTCACCCCACCCGGGCAAAACATGCGGAATGGCTGGGTCAGGAAAGGCCGTCCAGTGGGTCTCATGTGCGTGGTTCATGGTCACAACATCCGGGATCATCGGAGCAGACCCGGTAAAGCCCGTGTAATCCGTCACCATGTTCAGCCCTCCGGCCGTCCGGATGAGGAAAGAGGCGTGGGCGATGTAGTGAATACGTACGGTTTCGGCGGCCACATCGACATTGTAGCTGGCCTTGTGGACGTACTGTGCCCCGTTGATATCATTTGCCAGCGCAATACAGTGGCTGGGCGCGCGGGTCTCCTGTGCGGCGAGCGTGGCCGGCAAAAGCGTGAGGACAAGAAGGAGCACGACGGGTCGCATGGTCTGAGCTTAGAGCGAAAAAGCAGTTTTTCAAAAGTATTGGCGAAATTCTGTGTCAGAATTTCATCCCGCGTCAGTTCGACCGCGCCGATCCATACGCAGACTTGCGTAAAGAACATGCGTTCTCCAGCGCCCGTCAATCTGAAGATAGCTTTGGGCGACGCCCTCATATTTGAACCCGCAGGTTTCCAGCAATGCCCTTGAGGCGGCGTTCTCCGGCAGGCAGGCGGCTTCGATCCGGCTGAGGTCAAGGCGGGTGAACGCATGGTGCACCACAGCCAGAATCGCCTCGCGCATGTACCCTTGCCGGGCAAATTGCACGCCCGTCCAATACCCAAGGGTGCCTGCCTGTGCCGGGCCGCGCCGGATGTTATCAAGCGTGATCGCACCCATCAGCGCGTCATCCTTACGTCGGAACAGAAACAGCGGCAGGGCCGTCCCCGCGGAAACGGATCTTTGTGCCCAATACACGCGATTGGTAAAGGCCTTGCGGGTCAGATGATCGCTGGCCCAGCTTGGCTCCCACGGGGTCAGATGGTCCGCGCTTGCTACCCTGAGCGACGTCCAGGGACGGAAGTCAGAATGAGACGGCGGGCGCAGCGACATGCGCTCGGTCTCGATCTGCAATTTCCGTTTTGTTAGCAGCATCAGGCGGCGCGGCGCTCCTCTAGAGCATCCCGGCTCGGGGCTGCGTCCACCGGGCCATAAAGCGCCATGGCCATCGGTGCCTTGCACGCCATCTGCTCGGCAAAGTCACGGACGTCTCGGACAGTGATCGCATCAATCAATGCTACGCTCTCTTCCAAGGGTGGCACACGGTCCCAGATTTGCACTAATCGGGCCAAGCGTTCTGCACGGTTGGATGGGCTTTCCAACCCCATCAGCAGCCCCGCCTTCATCTGTGTGCGCGCACGGTCCACTTCAGACTGACTGATATCACCCGCGGCTCGTTTCATCTCGTCGACGGTGATAGTGGCAAGGTCCGCAATCTGGTCCGCTGACGTTCCTGCATAGATCGTGGTCATGCCGGTATCCGCATAGGCTCCGGCCTGGGCGAAGATTGTGTAGCACAGTCCCCGGTTCTCGCGGATTTCCTGAAACAAGCGCGAGGACATGCCGCCTCCGAGGGCACTAGCGTAGACTTGCGCCGTGTAAATTGCGTCGTCCCTGTAGCCCGGAGACTCAAAGGCCAGAGCGAAATGGGCTTGTTCCAACGATTTTCCCTGACGAACCTCACCGCCCGCAAAGCGTGCCGTATCCGCGATCAGCATAGGGCGACGCGGTAGTTGGCCAAAGGCCTCTTCGGCCATCCGCACAAGCGCGTCGTGATCGACGGCTCCTGCTGCGGACAGGATCATCTGTTCGGGGCCATAGTGCTGACCAACAAAGCGGGACAGATCAGAGCGATCAAAGGCCGAAACACGTTCGCTTGGTCCAAGGATCGTGCGGCCAAGGGGTTGTTCGGGATAGGCCTGCTCTTGCAGCCAGTCAAAGATCACATCGTCAGGCGTATCGAGCGCCTGCCCGATCTCCTGCAGGATCACGCCACGCTCGACCTCAATCTCACCTTCGTCAAAAATGGGGTTGAGCAGGATGTCCGACAGAACATCCAAAGCCAGCGGCACATCGTTTTCCAGCACACGCACGTAGTAGGCCGTCACTTCGCGGCTGGTATAGGCGTTGATATAGCCGCCAACGTCCTCAATGGCTTCGGCGATTTGCAACGCAGTTCGCTTTTGCGTGCCTTTGAACGCCATATGCTCCAGAAAATGCGCGATGCCGTTCTGATCGGGCGCTTCATGCCGTGCACCTGCACCCACCCAGATGCCGATAGAGGCCGAGGCGAGGCCGGGCATATTCTCAGTAACGATGCGGAACCCGTTGGACAGGGTATGTGTCTGCGTGCTCAATTCAGTGATCTCATTTCGCGCGGTGTTCCTTGATATGGTCCTTGAGTGCCTGAAGGTCATTGGGCACCCGGGTCAGCCGTTCTGGACGCTCATACAGGTCTGCCATGCGGGGGGGAAGAGGGGGACGTATGCCCGTCGCTGCCTCGACTGCATCCGGGAACTTGGCCGGATGCGCGGTGGCAAGCGTGACCATTGGTGTGCCAGCCTCGATGTGGCTAGCGGCAACGTGGACCCCTACGGCGGAATGCGGGCACAATAACTCGCCCGTGTTCGCCAGCGTGCGGGTGATCGCTTGGCTTGTCTCGCCCTCGGATGCACGCCCGGAGTCAAAATGATCCTGCAAGGCCTGCATCGCGCCTTGGCTTACCTCGAACCCACCTGCCTTAAGCTCATCCATCAACTGCGCCACAGCCCCGCCATCGCGCCCATACGCGTCAAACAGCGCGCGCTCAAAGTTGGAGCTGACCTGAATGTCCATGGACGGGCTGATTGAGGGGATCGTATCGCCTTTGTGATACCCCTGCCCCGACAGCGCGCGATGCAGAATGTCATTCTGGTTGGTCGCAACTACCAACCTGTCGATGGGCAACCCCATACGTTTGGCAATGTAGCCGGCAAAGATGTCGCCGAAATTACCCGTAGGCACGGTAAAGCTGACCTTGCGTGTTGGCGCGCCAAGCGATGCAGCGGCCGAGAAATAATATACCACCTGCGCCAGCACCCGCGCCCAGTTGATCGAATTGACCCCGGCCAGCTTCACGCCATCGCGGAATTCAAAGTCGTTAAACATGTCCTTGAGGCGGGCCTGACAATCGTCAAAGTCCCCGTCGAGCGCCAACGCATGCACGTTCGCCTCAACCGGCGTCGTCATCTGGCGGCGCTGCACCTCACTCACGCGATTGTGCGGGTAAAGGATGAAAACATCCACGTTGTCCAGCCCCCGGAACGCCTCGATGGCGGCCGACCCCGTGTCTCCTGAGGTTGCGCCCACAATCGTCACCCGCTCGCCGCGGCGCGCAAGGGCCGTCTGGAACAGCTGGCCGATCAGCTGCATTGCAAAGTCTTTGAACGCCAAAGTCGGCCCGTGGAAAAGTTCGAGCAGGAAGTGGCCCTGATCCAGTTGCACGAGCGGTGCGCGCGCTGCGTGGCCAAAGCCTGCATAGGCGCGGTTAATGCAGCCCCTGAATTCCGCATCGGTGAAGGTGTCGCCGACGAAGGGACGCATCACGGTATAGGCAATCTCTTCGTAGCTTTGCCCAGCCATCCCGGCGATGGAATGGGCGTCCATCTGGGGAATTGTTTCAGGCACATAGAGGCCACCATCGCGGGCGAGACCAGTCAGCATAGTGTCCTCAAAGGTCAAGCTTGGCGCCTGCCCCCGGGTCGAGATGTATTGCATCGCTCTTAGCCTTTCGCGACGGGGCGGCGGGTGCGCCGCAGGAAATACAAAGTCATGCCCACCCAGATGACGGCCAGCGAAAACCAAGTGATGGCGTATTGCAGGTGATCGTTGGGAATGCCAGCACTGTCTACAGGCCAGGGCGTCACGCCAAGGTCTGTTTCCGGCGCATCACGCAGGACGACCAGCACCGGATCGGTGCCAAGCGCCGCGGCCATGGCAGGCACATCACGGGCAAACCAGATGTTGCCTTTGGTGTCCGGGTCCGGCGTAAACCCGTCCGCCTCTTGCGGAGCATCGAGGTTGCCAATGAGTGTAAGCAAGTCTTGGGACACGTCCGACACGTCGCGTGCCTGCAGCTGCCAGCCCGTGTCGATCAGAATGGAAGCTCCGTCATCGGTGCGGAACGGGCGAATAATGCGGTAAACGGCGCCTGTCGTCTTGCGCGACGCGAGTATGCGGATATGCGACCGCCCGAAATGGCCGGTGATCTCGACCGGGGCATAGCGAAGGAATTCCGGATCAAGCGCCTCAGCCAGTGGCACAGGGTCCGCACTGATCTGCGCCTCGATGCGGGCCAGCATGCCCTGTTTCCACACCAGACGCTGGATTTGCCAAACGCCGAGGCTGACCAGAATAGCCATCCCGATCAACCCTATTGTCAAAAGAAACCAGAGGCGCCCCATCGGCAGCGTGTCCCCGTTTAACGTGAAAAGCGCGCGGAACCCGCGCGCTTTGTCTGTGCCAAGTGTGGCTGCGGCTTAATGGGTGCCGGGCATCTGTGCCACGCCCCAGATATAGACGGCCAGGAACAGGAACAGCCAAACAACATCAACGAAGTGCCAGTACCATGCGGCAGCTTCAAAACCGATGTGCTTTTCAGCGGTGAAGTGACCCTTCATCGCGCGCAACAAGCACACGAACAGGAAAATCGTGCCGATGATCACGTGCGCCCCGTGAAACCCAGTAGCCATGAAGAATGCAGAGAAGAACGTGTCGTTGCCGAATTCCCAGCCTTTGTAGAGCAGGTAGGAATATTCGTAGGCCTGCAGGCAGGTGAATGCGACGCCCAGTACAACCGAAATGGCCAAACCGTTGATCACATCTTTACGCTGGCCGCCGTGCACAAGCGCGTGGTGCGCCCATGTGACAGCACAACCCGAAAGCAAAAGGATCAACGTGTTGATCAGCGGGAGGTGGAACGCATCCACATGGTAGATTTCGGGGCGGACATATGTGGTGCCCACATATTCGCTCATCGGATAGATAGCGTCTTTGAAAAAGGCCCAGAACCAAGCGGCAAAGAACATGACCTCAGACATGATGAACAGGATAAATCCGTAGCGCAGACCGATACGCACGACAGGCGTGTGATCTCCGATCCGGCTTTCTGCTACGACGTCAGTCCACCATCCGAACATGACATAGAGTACCGCGACGAACCCAGCCAGAAACAGGAACGGTGTAACATCGTGCATCCAAAGGACGGCGCCAAACAACATAGAAAAACCGGCCAAAGCGCCAAGCAAAGGCCACGTTGATGGCGAGAGGATGTGATAGTCGTGATCTTTTGCGTGGGCCATGTGTCCCGTCCCTTAGTTCAGATTTGTATCGTTGGCCTGTTCCACAGCTGCATAGCCTTCGGGCAGGTCGATTTGGTAAAACGTATAGCTGAGTGTGATCGAGTGCACGTATTTTGCGTCCCGATCGGTGACAATTTCTGGATCGACGTAAAACGTAACAGGCATCTGGACGCGTTCGCCCGGCGCCAGAACCTGCTCTTCAAAGCAGAAACAGTCGATTTTCGAAAAGAAGCCGCCAGCCTCATACGGGGCGACGTTGTAGCTGGCTGATCCGGCAATGGGGCGGTCCGTGGGGTTGTAGGCCTCATAAAATGCCAGCCCGGTCTCTCCGATCCGCAATTCCATTTCGCGCACGACAGGTTTGAACTCCCACGGCATGCTACGCTCGAGCGACGCGTCAAAGCGCACCTTGATAGTTTGCTCAAGAATTTCGTCCGAGGCCACTTCGCTTACGCCAGTCGTCCCACCAAATCCGGTGACCCGACAAAACCAGTCATAAAACGGCACAGATGCCCACGCGAGCCCGCCCATGAAAACAACAAGGCTGAGGGTTTGGACAACCGTCTTTGCGGGACCGGACAAACGCATCACTGCCCTTCCTCGATCCGGGGCATCTCGAAATCGCCGCCTGTGATCTTAACGAAGGTCAGCGCAAGGATCAGCACCACAAAAGCGGCCAGCATCAGCCCAACGCCGATATTACGGCCCTTGCGGCGCTGGTGGATTTCATGCTCGGCGCGGATGCTCATGCCCAGATACCCCAAGCGGCCGGCAGCAGCGCCTCAACCAGAATCGCACCGAAGTGCAGGAACAGATACCACAGCGACAAGCGGAACACGGATTTTTCGACTTTGTAATCGTCCGCCTCAGCCTGCGTCTCGTCCCGACGCCAGATGTCATAAGCCCCTTTGAGGAACAGCGCATTCAGCACCAGCGCAACCGCCAGATAGACAGGACCACCGATAGAGGTGAAAGCCGTTCCAACGGCAAGCACAACCAGCGGGATCGTGTAGGCTAAGATATGCTTACGCGTTGACTTACGTCCGTGGGTCACCGTCAGCATGGGCACGCCAGCGTCGTCGTAGTCAGACTTCATGAACAGTGCCAGCGCCCAGAAATGGGGCGGCGTCCACATAAAGATCAGCGCAAACATCAACCACGGCTCGATCGACATCGACCCGGTTGCGATTACCCAACCGATCAAAGGGGGAAACGCGCCCGCGGCCCCACCAATTACAATGTTCTGCGGCGTCAGGCGCTTCAGCCACATCGAATAGATCACCAGATAGAAAAAGATGGTGAAGGCAAGCAGGCCAGCTGCCAACAGGTTGGCGCTGAGCGCCAGCATCATCACCGACATACCAGACAGCGCAAAACCGAATACTTTTGCTTCATCCGGTGTGACTTTGCCCGACGGAATTGGCCGTTTAGACGTGCGGCGCATCACGCCGTCAATGTCCGCATCCCACCACATGTTCAAAGCACCGGATGCCCCTGCCCCAATGGCGACGAACAAAATGGAAGCGAACGCAATAACAGGATGGACCTGCACAGGTGCCGCCAACAGACCGACAACAGCCGTAAAGACCACCAACTGCATCACGCGCGGCTTCAGCAGGGCGAAATAGTCACCCAAAGATACCTCGGCCTCTTGCGGCTGGGACTGATAGCTTATGTCGGTCATCGGCACCCTTGCGGTTCAGCGGCGATGTAGGGCGAAGAGAACCTCCGCCTTACAGGATCAGTTGGAAGCGACAGTCAGTGACTTCGGCGTACCTGCGAATTCTGCCTTCGCGTCGGCCAGCCATGCGGCATAGGCCTCTTCGCTCACCACTTTGACGGTGATTGGCATGTAGGCATGGGCGATACCGCACAGCTCGGAACACTGCCCGAAATAGATCCCTTCCTTTTCCGCTTCAAACCACAGCTCGGCGAGACGACCAGGCACAGCGTCCTGCTTCACACCAAAGGCCGGGATGGTCCAGGCGTGGATCACGTCTGCTCCGGTCACTTGTACAACGATGGTTTTTCCGACTGGGATGACCATGGCGTTGTCCGTGGCGAGAAGGAAATCCTCGCGGGCATAGCCAGCTTCAACCAGTGCAGCTTCAGTTTCGGGCGTCAGCGAGTTGTCCCCGCCTGTGGCCGGTGCACCGATCATGTAGGCGTCAAAGCCAAAGCCTTCGTCCACATACTCATAGCCCCAGAACCATTGGTATCCGGTCGCCTTGATTGTGATGTCTGCCTCAGGGATCTCTTGCTGATGGAACAGCGTGGGCAAGGAAAACGCGCCGATGAACACAAGAATCACAATCGGAATAGTGGTCCATGCAATTTCGATAGGCGTATGGTGCGTGAAGGTCGCAGCCTCCGGGTTGCGCTTGCGGTTGTAGCGGATAACCACCCACGCCAGCAGGGCCGTCACGAACAGAGTAATCGCCGTAATAATGACCAGGATCATACCATCCAGCCATTGCAGGCGGCGCGCCACTTCGGTGGCGGCAGGCTGAAAGCCCATGGCGCCGTCCACTGGGCGGCCAATCACTTCGAGCCCATCCTGGGCCCAAGCGGGGGCAGCGGCCATAGCGGCACACAAGCCCGATATCGAGAAAAGCTTTTTCATGTCGTCGTCCTGATCTTTTTGGAGCGATCCTTGGGATGCCGAGAGGGCGAATACGCGCACCGCACCTTCCCCCCGTTGTATTGGTGACACTTACAATCATATCTGTGTCACAAGATAAAGACTTAAGGGGCGCGTCAAACGGACGCTTGCAGGGTTTCTTTCCCACCCCAAACTGCGCAGGAGCATACCATGACAGACGCCCCATTCGCCCCTCTGGACACAGAAGTGGACCGTGACACAGCTCTGGATGTGCTGCGCGCCGCCACAGAAGGGGCCGATGATGGAGAGTTGTTCTTTGAACAACGCCGCTCCGAAGCACTGGTTTATGACGACGGACGCCTGAAAACGGCCAGCTATGACGCCGCCAAGGGGTTTGGCCTACGTGCAGTTCGGGGTGAAGTCTCGGGCTACGCCCATTCGACTGAGATCAGCGAAACTGCTTTGCGCCGCGCTGCAGATACGGCGCGTCTGGCCGTTGGTGATGGTGGGGGCATGATGGCGGATGCCCCGCAGGCGACCAATCGTCATCTCTATACCGCAGACGATCCCATCGCGGGGGCGACCTTTCCAGTCAAGCTTGAAACCCTGAAGGAGGTCGATGCCTACCTGCGCGATCTTGATTCGCGTGTCGTTCAGGTCTCCGTATCGCTGGCTGCGTCGCTGCAAGAGATCGAAATCCTGCGTGCCGATGGCCACACCGTGCGCGACGTGCGCCCGATGAGCCGTCTCAACATCTCAGTCATTGTCGAGGCCAATGGCCGCCGCGAAAGCGGCAGCGCCGGAGGTGGCGGAAGGGTCGGCCTTGACGGGTTGATCGACCGCGCTGACTGGCAGGCCAAGGCGCGTGAGGCTCTGCGTGTGGCTGTGGTCAACCTCGATGCGGTCCCTGCCCCGGCTGGCGTGATGGACGTGGTCTTGGGCCCCGGCTGGCCCGGCATCCTGTTACACGAGGCCATCGGTCATGGGCTGGAGGGGGACTTTAACCGCAAGGGCAGCTCAGCCTTTGCAGGTTTGATGGGCCAGCAGATTGCAGCGCCCGGCGTCACTGTACTAGATGACGGTACAATTCCTGACCGACGCGGGTCCATCACCGTGGATGACGAAGGCACACCTTCGGCCAAGAACATATTGATCGAGGACGGGGTACTGGTCGGCTACATGCAGGACCGCCAGAACGCGCGGCTGATGGGCGTGGCTGCGACCGGCAATGGGCGGCGCCAAAGCTATGCTCACGCGCCGATGCCTCGTATGACGAACACCTACATGCTGGGCGGTGAAATCGCCCCCGGTGACATCCTGGCCGACCTGAAGGATGGCATTTACGCTGTCGGGTTTGGCGGCGGACAAGTGGACATCACAAATGGCAAGTTCGTCTTTTCCTGCACTGAAGCCTATCGCGTTGCAAACGGCGTAGTGGGTGCGCCCGTCAAAGGAGCCACACTGATCGGAGATGGGGCCACTGCCCTGAAACAAATCCGCGCGATCGGGAACGACATGGCGCTGGATCCCGGTATGGGCAATTGCGGCAAGGCCGGACAGTGGGTGCCTGTGGGGGTCGGTCAGCCGACCCTGATGATTGGTGGGCTAACGGTAGGTGGTTCAGCCGCCTGATACCTGCAGCGAGTCGCAAGTTGTCAATGCACGGTTAACGGTGGGTGCATCTAACTCGCTATTTTGGGGGGAGTACGCGGGATAGGTATCGTTCCGCGTCAGTTCCGATCGCTATAAAGTTGTATGGAATAGCCGAGCAAAATCAATGCGCAACAGGTTTTCCATTCATTGGTCAAGTTCCCTTCACCCCTTGTTAACCTTGCGGAATCTATAAGAATTACAGCAACGGACGGAGCAACGGATGACTGAAAAGGATACCCATCCTTCTTCCACTCACCCCCCACTCCCACCCACCTCGGAAGATGACCAGTTCTCATGTCTTCGTCTGTTGCGCTCACGCCGGGTCGGCATATCGACGTATCAACGTCTGCTGATTGAACACGGCACCGCGCAAAACGCGCTGGCCGCGCTGCCTGAGGTGGCGCGCGCCGCGGGCGTTTCGAAATACACCGTTTGCCCCGAAGGCGTGATACATGCCGAGCTGAAGGCAGGCCGTGCCGCAGGCGCGCAGCTGATCGCACAAGGCAGCCCGGACTATCCCGACATTTTGAACGATTTGCGCGATGCCCCGCCTTTTTTGTGGGTCATTGGTGATGTCGGCTCACTCAACAAACCCGCGATCGAGCTTGTGGGCGCGCGCAACGCCTCGTCCTTGGGCACTCGCATGGCACGCGGATTGGCGCGCGATCTGGCGGCCGCCGGGTATGTGGTTGTCTCCGGCCTTGCGCGCGGCATTGATGCTGCCGCCCATCTGGCGACACTCGACACCGGCACCATCGCCGTGCAGGCCGGCGGAGTGGACACGATTTATCCCGCTGAAAACGCCGAACTTGCGCACAACATCGCCTTGAAGGGAGCGCGGATCAGCGAACAACCGATGGGCCTGCAACCCATGGCGCGTCATTTTCCGGCGCGCAATCGATTGATATCTGGGCTGGCCCAAGCCACCGTCGTGGTTGAGGCCGCGGCAAAATCTGGCAGCCTGATCACGGCACGCGACGCCCTTGATCTGGGACGTGACGTGCTGGCCGTACCGGGCAACCCGTTGGATGCCCGCGCATCCGGTTGCAACATGTTGATCCGGGATGGGGCCACTTTGGTGCGGGACGCCGCTGACGTGCTTGAGGCACTGGCCCCCATTACACCGCGCGCGCCCGAATTGCAGTTGGAACCACCCACCGAACGCGCCCAGGACACCCGAACATTGCAGGAAACCGCCACACTCCACAGTGAGATCCTGTCGCGCCTCGGCCCCTCACCTTTGGCCGAAGATCAGTTGATCCGCGACATAGGCGCTCCACCCTCAAGCGTGACCCCGGCACTGGTCGAGCTGGAACTGGATGGCAGCATCAATCGCGCCCCCGGCGGCCTTCTTTCGCGCACCAGTTAGATGAACGAAACGCGCACCGATTGACATTCCTGACTTGCACCCCACATCTTGCGCGGCCATAGAGCACGCAGTTTTTCCCGTCCGAGGTAGATCCGTTTAATGCCCGTCGTCGTTGTCGAATCCCCAGCTAAAGCCAAGACAATCAACAAATATCTGGGGGACGACTATACGGTTCTCGCCAGTTACGGCCACGTGCGTGACCTGCCTCCCAAGGACGGATCCGTCGACCCTGACAACGGATTCGAGATGTTGTGGGAGGTCTCAAGCGACTCCAAAAAGCACATGAAGGCGATTGCTGACGCCCTCAAAGACGACAACGCCCTGATCCTCGCAACC
This sequence comes from Tateyamaria sp., assembly GCF_039945315.1. Taxonomy (GTDB): domain Bacteria; phylum Pseudomonadota; class Alphaproteobacteria; order Rhodobacterales; family Rhodobacteraceae; genus Tateyamaria. Next base: position 83,434 of record NZ_JBDUXB010000018.1, read on the forward strand.
GACCCCGACCGCGAAGGCGAGGCGATCAGCTGGCACCTGCAGGAAGCGCTGACCAAGCGCAAGTCGATCAAGAAAGACACACCCGTCAGCCGCGTAACGTTCAACGCTATCACGAAGGCCGCCGTGACCGACGCCATGGCCAACGCGCGTCAGGTCGACATGCCGCTGGTAGAAGCCTACCTTGCTCGCCGCGCGCTCGACTATCTGGTCGGCTTTAACTTGAGCCCCGTTTTGTGGCGTAAGCTGCCCGGGGCCAAATCTGCTGGCCGCGTCCAGTCTGTCTGTCTGCGCATCCTCACTGAGCGTGAGATGGAAATCGAAGCGTTCCGCAACCGCGAATACTGGTCGGTCAAAGCTGTACTCGCGAGCCCGCGTGGACAGGAATACGAAGCGCGGCTCACCAGCCTTGCAGGCAAAAAGCTCGAACGCTTTGACCTCGAAAACCAGACGCAAGCCGAAATGGCGGTTCAAGCCATCACCAGCCGCGCGCTCAAAATCCAGTCGGTAGAGGCCAAACCCGCCTCTCGCAACCCCTCCGCCCCTTTCATGACCTCGACCCTGCAACAAGAGGCCAGCCGCAAGTTCGGCATGGGTGCCCGCGCCGCGATGAGCACAGCCCAGCGGCTCTATGAAGCCGGATACATTACTTATATGCGGACTGACGGCATCGACATGGCGCCTGAGGCTGTCACCATGGCGCGCGATGCGATCAAGGATCGATATGGTGCGGACTATGTCCCCGACAAACCCCGCATCTACAAAAACAAGGCCAAGAACGCCCAAGAGGCCCACGAATGCATCCGCCCTACCGACATGGCCAAGGATGCCGACGCGCTGAACATCATGGATGCGGACCAACGCAAACTCTATGATCTGATCTGGAAACGGACCCTCGCATGCCAGATGGAAGGCGCGCGCCTCGAACGCACCACGGTCGAAATTGGCAGCGATGACGGCCAGGTTGGCCTGCGTGCCACGGGTCAGGTTATTCTCTTTGATGGCTTCCTGCGCGTTTATGAGGAAGGGCGCGATGACGAGGTCGTCGATGACGACGACAAGCGCTTGCCGCAACTGAGTCAAGGCGAAGCTGCCGACAAGCGCGGCGTCACTCCCGAACAGCATTTCACCCAGCCCCCGCCCCGCTATACCGAGGCGACCTTGGTGAAGCGAATGGAAGAGTTGGGCATCGGTCGCCCATCCACCTATGCCAGCATCGTTACCACCATTCAGGACCGCGGCTATGTGCGCAAAGATCGCAACCGCCTGATCCCAGAAGACAAGGGACGGTTGGTGATCGCCTTCCTCGAAAACTACTTCCGCCGCTACGTGGGCTACGACTTTACCGCTGACCTTGAAGAACAGCTCGACGACGTCAGCGCAGGCGATCGCGACTATAAAGATGTATTGGGCCGCTTCTGGACCGATTTCAGTGCGGCGATTGCTGAAACTTCCGAATTGCGCATCACCGAGGTGCTCGAAAAGATTAACGACGTGCTGGAACCTCACCTGTTCCCGCCCATGGAAGACGGCAGCGATCCGCGCCTCTGCCCGAATTGCGGCGCCGGACGGCTTAGCATGCGCACCGCACGTTCTGGCGGGGCCTTTATCGGTTGCTCGAACTATCCTGAATGCCGCTATACCCGCCCGTTTGGTCCACCCGACCCCGAAGCGGAAGCAAGCGCTATTCCCCCTGAGGGCAAGTTGCTGGGTGAAGACGCCGGCGACGAAATCCGCGTCTTCAAAGGTCGCTTTGGGCCATACGTCCAGCGTGGACCTGTGACTGAAGAGAACAAAAAACCTCCTCGCCAGTCCATTCCCAAAGACTGGGCCCCAGAAGAGCTGGAGTTGGAGCGCGCCGTAATGCTCCTGTCCCTGCCCCGCGAAATTGGGCCGCACCCAGAGGACGGTGTGATGGTCTGGGCCAATATCGGGCGCTATGGGCCTTACATCAAACACGCCGAAAGCACGTCAGATCGCGGGGGCACCAATGCCAACCTCGAAGGCATCGACGAGGTCTGGACCGTGGGTATGAACCGAGCAGTGCAACTGCTGGCCGAAAAACTGGCCAGCCGTGGCGGGCGCGGTGCTGCGGCCAAACCCCTGCACGAACTCGGCGAACACCCCGACGAAGAGGGGCCTGTATCCGTGATGAAGGGCAAATACGGGCCTTACGTCAAATGGGGCAAAGTGAACGCAACCATCCCGAAGGGTACCGAACCCGAAGACGTCACAATGGACATGGCAGTTCAACTTATCTCCGAAAAAGCGCCTGCCAATAAAAAGACCGCGAAGAAGAAGCCAGCGCCCAAAAAAAAAGGCAACTAGCAAAAAACAGGTGGCCAAAAAGGCGTCTTGAATTATGTATATGGTTTAGGCCATGCAGTATGCCGCAGTACACAACGCTTTGCGTTGACTTTGCTTAGGTGTGGCGGCAGTCTTTTAATGCGCGAACGACATGCCCTGGCAAGGGGGCTGTGGGGGGAATCAGATGAAAAAGATTTATGGTTCGGCGGCGGACGCCCTCGAGGACGTGCTGTTTGACGGCATGTTTATTGCGGCAGGTGGCTTTGGCCTGTGCGGTATTCCCGAACTTTTGCTGGATGCGATCAAGGACGCTGGCACCAAGGATCTGACCTTTGCCTCCAACAATGCGGGCGTCGATGATTTCGGGATCGGGATCCTGCTTCAGACGCGTCAGGTCAAAAAGATGATCTCGTCCTATGTCGGCGAGAATGCGGAATTCATGCGCCAGTACCTGTCCGGCGAATTGGAATTGGAATTCAATCCCCAAGGTACCCTGGCCGAACGGATGCGGGCGGCAGGCTGCGGCATCCCAGGTTTTTATACAAAGACCGGCGTCGGCACGGTCATCGCGGACGGGAAAGAGCATAAGGATTTCCCGACGGGCCCCGATGGTTCTCCCGAAACCTATATTATGGAGACAGGCCTGTTTGCCGATCTCGCCATCGTCAAGGCATGGAAAGCGGACGCAACCGGCAACCTCGTGTTCCGCAAAACGGCGCGTAACTTCAATCCTCCGGCTGCGATGTGCGGCAAGATCTGCGTGGCCGAGGTAGAAGAGATTGTACCGACAGGCTCGCTCGACCCCGACACGATCCACCTTCCCGGCATCTACGTGCACCGCCTGATCGAGGGCGCGCATGAAAAGCGTATCGAACAACGCACCACGCGCGCAGCCTAAAGGAAGAGGATCGCGACAATGCCAGACACCATTGAACAGCTACTCGACCATAACGTGGCCTTTGACGGCTACAACCGCGCGCAAGTTGCGATAGTCGTGACCAATCCGTTCATCGACGGCAATCCGATCGTCTATGTAAACGAAGCGTTCACCCGCTCCACGGGCTATGCGCGCTCGGCATCGGTAGGGCGCAATTGTCGCTTTTTGCAAGGCGAGGAAACTGACAAAGCGGATGTCGACAAATTGCGCCACGGCATTGAGAACGAACAGACTGTCACCGTCGACATAATGAACTACCGCGCCAACGGCGAAAAGTACCGCAACCGGCTGGTGGTTTCTCCGCTGCATGATGACAGCGGCAATCTCCAATATTTCATCGGAATACAGAAAGAGCTGCGTGAAGGGGACACCGACCAGTCGGTCGAAGAGATCAATGAAGCGTTGATCGAAATCCAAAACCGGGTTGCCACTGACCTGTCTATGGTCATCGGCATGATCCGCCACCAAACGGGGGCTACGTCTGCGCCAGAAGAATTCATGGCTCTGAACCGGCGGATCGAATCTCTGCAACTGCTTTATGAAGAGATGAAGTTGGCGGATTCGCAATCCAACCGTAATAGCATACAGATGGGCAGTTACCTGTCCCGTCTTTCTTCAGCCATCGCCCACACGACAGGCCGCCCCGGTGTGCGGATGAACTTACAGATCGAACCGCTGGAAGTACCCATTGAAACAGCGACTCGTGTTGGACTGGTCCTGTCAGAAGTTCTCACCAATGCCTTCGAACACGCCTTTGATCGGTTGGACAGTGGCCTTGTCGAAGTGCGGATGAGCCAGCTTAGTGCAGGAGGCTTGCGCCTGATCGTCTCGGATGATGGCGTCGGCGTACCCCGAGACATGCTTTGGCCCGACCGTCGAACCATGGGCGGACGCATCGTGTCTGGTCTGATTGAAGGGCTTGAAGGCACATTGGATCTGGGCAGAGGGGCTGCAGGCAGCTTCATTACCATCGACGTGCCTGCAGGCGCTGACTTATCTCATCACTAAGGGGCGACACATGCCGTGGGATCGCAACCAAATGGCAGCTCGTGCTGCCCAAGAACTCGAAGACGGCTGGTACGTCAATCTGGGGATTGGCATTCCGACGCTGGTTTCCAATTACATTCCGGAAGGGATTGAGGTCACACTCCAATCCGAAAACGGTATGCTGGGCATGGGCCCCTTTCCCATCGAGGGCGAAGAAGATGCTGATCTGATCAATGCAGGCAAGCAGACCATCACCGAACTGCCACAGACCGCGTATTTCGACAGCGCGCAAAGTTTTGGCATGATCCGCGGCGGCAAAATCGCGATGGCAATCCTTGGCGCGATGGAAGTGGCCGAGAACGGAGATCTCGCGAACTGGATGATCCCCGGCAAACTGGTCAAAGGCATGGGCGGCGCCATGGACCTCGTCGCAGGCGTGGGCCGCGTTGTGGTCGTGATGGATCACACCAACAAGCATGGCGACAGCAAAGTGCTGCGTGAATGCACTCTGCCGCTGACCGGCAAAGCCGTGGTGGACCGCATTATCACCAACCTCGGCGTGCTTGATGTGGTCGGAGGTGGCTTGCGTATCGTTGAGACCGCCGATGGTGTCAGCGAAGAAGAACTACGCGCGGCGACCCAGGCCACGTTGGTCTGATTGCCCGAGTTCGTCATCCAACGGGAAGACAGCGATACCAAAGGCCGCTTGTTTCTGATCCACGAGGGATCAGACGCTGAGCTTACTTACTCGATCCTGCCGCCGAAAACCCGCATTGCGGATCATACGGGTGTGCCCGATGCGCTGCGCGGGACCGGTGCGGGCCTTGCTCTGGTGGAACGGCTGGTTCTGGATGCACGGACCGAGGGGTGGAAAATCGTGCCGCTTTGTCCATTTGTGAACAGCCAACGGGCCCAGCATCCAGAATGGGCGGACGTGTTTAACGTCTGAGCGGGGACGATTTCAAAACTAGGAAGACGGACCAGAACTTTCTCAAAACCCCTTCGGCGTCAGTTCATCGCTGCAAACACACAACCATCTGTGACCAGCACGGGGGGCGTAATGCAAAGACCTCGGGCCAGTTGAAATGTCGCCAGTACCTTGGGCACATAGTCGCGGGTCTCTGAATACGGGGGCACGCCCTGATGTTTGCGGACAGCCCCTTCGCCAGCATTGTATCCCGCCAGGACCAACACGGGGTCATTGTCAAAATGGCCCATAAGCCAATCAAGGTATTTGACGCCACCGGCGATGTTCTCAGCTGCTACAAAACTGTCGTCTACTCCAAAGCGGTCTGCCGTGGCCGGCATCAACTGCATCAACCCTTCGGCCCCCGCCCCGCTCTTTGCGTCCGGCTTGCCGCCCGACTCGACCATCATCACGGCCAGAACAAGCGCCGGAGAGACCTCGGTATCAATCGTTGCTTTGAGAATTTCTATCCCTTGCGCCTGAGCCAATGCTTGTATCTGCTGAAGCCGTGGCACCGGCACAGGGGCCTCTGCCCGCGCAAGAGCGCGCATGGCTTCATCGAGACGCCCCGGACCAGAGTCCGCAATATCAGGCGAGATATCGCTCCAGAACCAGTCAAAGCGGGACAAGCGGGGCTGCGGGTTCGCCTGACTTTCATCTGGAACAACCGCGACGGCCTTTTGCGTCGGCTCAATCTGAATGTTGATCCGCTTTTTGGTCCCGGCGCTGGGGGGTTTGACCCGTTTGGCTGAGAATTGCTTGAAAGAAGGGGGTTCTTCCGCGCCAATGGGCCCAACGCCCATGGTTACAGCCAAAAAGGCTGCGCAAATCACAGATCTAATCATACTGTTTCGCCTCAAGGGTTCGGTTCTTCGACCGTTATTGAAGCCAATATCGCAAAAAACCCGAACTCAAACCAGCTTTGTTCACGCCAAATATGGCCAGTTTGCCTTATTTGCCACGCCCATTTCGTAAATCAAACATCAACAAAACTTTTTACCTAAAAAAAATCCATACAATTCAGCCTACTAACAAAATTTTTAGAACTTTATTTGAGCAGACGTGAAATGCTCAATATGCCGCCAAATTCGTGCCCCAATCCAACGTCTATATAACGGCATACCAAGTCGGACAGAGCCAATGAGAGAGAGCGGCTCACAAAGGACGGCAAGGTTAATGTAAAACTACTGATCCTTTGGAGGGACACTACAATGATGAACTTTATCAAAAACTTCCGTAAAGACGAAGACGGCGCCGTAACAGTTGACTGGGTTGTTCTGACAGCCGCTGTTGTTGGCCTGGCCGTTGCAGCTTACACGTCGATCGAATCTGGCGCGACTGAGCTGACAGCTGACACCGACACATTCCTGCAGGGCCAAGACCCTAACTAAGTTGGTCTGACCTGACGGTTAATCTTACACGGGGGGCCGCGACCGTTTCCGGACGCGGCCCCTTTGTGCACCCTGCCACCAGTGTTATGCGTTTGAAAGGTGTCCAGTTATGACCCGATTTATCAAGAAATTTTCCCGCGAAGAAGCTGGCGCAGTCACTGTCGACTGGGTTGTACTGACTGCTGCAGTTGTCGCGTTGGCGGCAGGTATTGTGGCGGTTCTCATTGATGGCTCCGCCGGAGTGTCAGCTGGTACAGAAGCCTTTATGACCGACTTTGAGTTCTAAGTTCGCCACAAAGACTGCCGGACGCCGACCAGACTCGAGCGGTTCATTGATCACAAGTTTGGGGCGTCGCGCTTTGCCGCCCCACTGCAGCATGCACTTTTTTACGAAATCCCCCGCGCCCAGCTCGGGGTTTTTGTCCTTTGCGAAGGGACATTGCAAAACGCCACACAGGCACCCCGCCCTGTCCTGAAAAATGCCACATTCTGGTGACACTTCTTCTCTCAAGAGGTTCTCTCCGTTCCGGAGATCGTGGACCCAATCATGAGGTAGCAAAAATGCGAATGGTTTTCGGATTGGTCTTGTTGGCCGGGATCGCCCTTGCGGGTGGTGCTGTATACATGGCCAAAAATTACATCGGACAATATCAGACCGCGCTGGCCAAAGAACGGGCTCAACGCGAAAAGATCGTCCCAACGATTCCCGTTTATGTCGCGGAACGCCCCCTGAAATACGGTGAAGCGCTCACGATGGAAGACGTGCGCACCGTGGATTGGCCTGAAAACGCGATTCCCGAAGGTGCCTTCACCGAAGATAACCCCATCTTTGCCGAAGGTGAGACTGCCGCTCGTGTGGTGTTGCGCACAATGGAGAAGGACGAAGCCGTCCTCGAAGTCAAAGTCACTGCGCCCGGTGAAGAAGCAGGCCTGACGTCCCGCCTGGAACGCGGCATGCGCGCCTTTGCGATCAAAGTTGATGTGGCATCCGGTGTTTCCGGCTTCTTGCGTCCAGGCGACCGTGTCGACGTTTACTGGACCGGCCGGGTAGCTCAGACCCTCAGCGCAGACCGCGGTGAAGTAACCAAACTGATCGAACCTGGTGTCAAGCTGATCGCCATCGACCAGAATGCAGCTGGTGACCTTGATGGCGCCAACATTGCGCAGACAGTTACCGTTGCCATTGCCCCTGCTCAGGTGGCGAAATTGGCACAGGCGCAATCAAGCGGCCGCCTGTCGCTGTCGCTGGTTGGTGCCGAAGATGATACGATCGCTGGTGCAATCGAAGTCGACCAGCGCGCGCTCCTTGGCATCGCAACACAGGAAGTTCAGGCCGAAGTGGCACAGGAAAAGACCTGTTCCATCCGCACACGGCGCGGAGCCGAAGTGGTTGAGATCCCGATCCCCTGCACGAACTGATCTCAAAAAATCAACAACTTATAGGGGCGTTTCCATAGGAAGCGCCCCTTTCGCTTGTGTCGTCTGTTGCCAGTTATCCACATAAACGACCATCCTGAACCCATTGATTCTTGCAATAAAAACCAAACTGCCGCATGGTGCCTCCAATAAGCGGGCAAACGACCCGTACTACACGCGGGCAACAAGACCCGACACCGAGGCGTGATCAAAAAGGCAGGTCACATGTACATTGACGGAATTTTCAAAGCGACCCTTCTTGGGTTGTCTCTTGCGATCAGCCCCATGGCTATTTCTGCTGCACAGGCGGAAAACCTACGAGTGTTGCGCACAGAAACCGAAGCGACGCTGAACGTCCCCATGAACCGGGCCGTTGTTGTCGAAAGCGAAGAGCCTTTCGCCGAACTCAGCATCGCCAACCCGGCCATTGCGGATATCTCCTCGCTCAGCGACCGCACTATATATGTGCTGGGGAAAACGCCGGGTCTGACAACGCTAACCCTTCTTGATGCGAACGGCCGCTTGATCACGAACGTGAACGTTCGGGTCGCAGCGGACATTTCGGAGTTCAAAGAACGGCTGCGCCAGATCCTTCCCGGAGAAAAGATCGAAGTACGCACCGCGAACGACGGGATTGTGCTGTCGGGGGTCGTATCGTCCACCTCACGCCTCCAACGCGCGCTTGATCTGGCCGAACGTTACGCCGAAGGCCGCGTTTCCAACCTGATGAGCGTCGGTGGCGTACAACAGGTGATGCTCAAAGTGCGTTTTGCAGAGATGAACCGCTCGGTTTCCAAGTCGCTCAGCTCATCTTGGGCCATAGGTGGCACTGGAGCTGGGGGCGATGTCGGCATCTCTGGCGGCAGCGGCACCAATGTTGGCGCGCTCGGAACCGCCAACGCTCTTGGTGGTAATACCCCACTCTCAAACGATAACGCGGGTGCCATCCTGTTTGGCTGGAACTGGGGCAGCACTCAAATCGGGCTTTTGATCGAAGCGCTTGAGGCGAAGGGCGTTGTGCGCACTCTGGCTGAGCCAAATCTGGTTGCTTTGTCCGGTCAAGAGGCGAAATTCCTTGCGGGCGGCGAGTATCCTGTCCCGGTCAGCCAGGATAACGGCGTGATCACCATCGAATTCAAACCTTTCGGCATCGAGTTGAACTTTATCCCCCGCGTGGTGGACGAAGACCTGATCAATCTCGAACTTGAAGCGGCGGTATCGGCCATCGACCCCACAAACGGCTTTGAGGTGGACGGGTTTGAAATCGACGCCTTCTCACGCCGCGAAACATCAACCACTGTGGAAATGCGCGATGGCGAAAGCTTTGCAATCGCTGGACTTTTGGAAGACAACTTTGTCGATAACTCCACCCAGTTGCCCTGGATTGGCGATGTGCCGATCCTTGGTACACTGTTCCGCTCAGCAGATTACCAGCGCAATCAGACCGAACTGGTGATCATTATCACGGCGCATCTGGTGTCCCCCGTTAACGGAGACATCCTCGCGCTGCCCACAGATCGCATCAAGCCACCCAGCGAAGCCGACTTGTTCCTTTATGGCCGCACGGCCGCCGGAACACGCGTCCCCCAAACGGGTGCCGCAGGCGAGGTTGCCAAACAGGACTTCTCCGGCTCATATGGCTACGTGTTGGATTAAGGACAGGTTGCTATGAAACCGATCATCACCGTCGCATTGACAAGCAGTCTGGCGCTATCGGCATGTGGCGCATCTCAAGACCCGGTCTACACACAGTTCTATCGTGAAGCCGGATCATTGGTCGATACAGGCCAATTCGGGAACGCCACTGCCAGCAACACGCTGATCATGACCGGCGAAGAAGGCTATACTTTCGATCTGGCCAACCGTTTCGCCTCCGAAGTGATCACAACAGTGAACTTCTCGTTCAACTCGTCTCAACTGGACGGCGGTGCCCAAGACGCTCTGCGGCAACAAGCCAACTGGATCCGTCAGTTCCCGGAAGTTCGCTTCAAGGTCTTTGGACATACCGACGCGGTTGGTTCTTCGGGATATAACAAACGGTTAGGTCTTGCGCGGGCTAATGCGGTTGTCCGTTTCCTTTCCACTCAAGGCATTGATCGATCGCGCCTCGAGGCCGTCGCCTCCTTTGGCGAAACACAGCCTCTGATCGTGTCGCAAGGGCGCGAACGTCGCAATCGGCGCACAGTGACCGAAGTGTCAGGTTTCGTGAAAACAAACCCGGCTGTATTGGACGGCAAGTACGCTCAGATCATCTATCGCGATTACATCCAATCTGCACAGGCACCGAGCCAGCTGAGCGGTATCACCGGAGCCGATTTGCGCACCGAACAGTAATCCCCCTACCCTTCCGCATTCAACTTAGGCGCGCAGACAATCCTTGTCTGTGCGCCTTATCGTTCCAAGATACCAAACAATTGGAGTTTTTTAGCCCAAATCTCGCCTGAATTGACTGCGACAACAGCCTTCTAAGAACACCTATGTCCAATGAAAATTGGGCTCAGGGGCATCAGTCAGCCGGGCGCAACACCGCTTTGACCCAGACTTTTGTTCCGTAATTGAAGGACACGTGGGCAATGAGCAGTGTAATGCCGCAACCAGAGACAGCGCCAATTGTGGCCTGTACCATCAGCCGAGATGTACAAAACTTCGATCTGCTGATCGAAGATATGGAACAAGCTCTGGGCGAAGCGTGGGGCGATCTGGGATTTGCCGAGGCACTGGCCTTTTTCAACCAACCCGAAGCAGAAGCGATGGAGTTCGTCGCGCTGGCCCTTGATGATGCGGATGAAGACAACCTTGTCCTCATGGGCGAGATCATTAGCCATGCCAAAGCCCGCGATATAAAAGTCATCCTGATTGCCGAGGATGTCACACCCGCATCCCTGCACCAGCTGTTGCGCAACGGCGCAGACGAATTTGTCCCCTACCCCCTGCCCGAGGGTGAGTTGCATCTGGCCATCGAACGTTTGCGCGCACCTGCCGCACAGCTTCCCGCCGACACTGAGCGGACGGCTCAACTCAAGACTGGCGCAAACAAAGAAGGAGCGGTGTTTGTCGCCCACGGCGTCGCCGGAGGTACAGGATCAACAACGCTTGCGGTGAACCTTGCCTGGGAACTGGCCTTGCTCAATCCCAGTGAGTCACCGAATGTGTGTTTGTTGGACTTTGATCTCCAGTTCGGTTCGGCATCGACGTTTCTGGACCTGCCCCGCCGCGAGGCCGTGTTCGAAATGCTCTCGGACACCGAAGCCATGGACGACGAGATCTTTGGCCAGTCTCTGCTGACCTTTGAGGAAAAGCTGCAGGTGCTTACAGCGCCCGCGGACATGATTCCACTGGATCTGATCACACCTGAAGACATCAGCCGCGTCATCGACATGGCACGTGCGCATTTCGATTATGTCGTGATCGACATGCCATCGACCCTCGTACAATGGACCGAAACAGTTCTGTCCTCAGCGCACCTCTATTTCATCACACTGGAACTTGATCTGCGCTCAGCCCAGAATACGCTGCGCTTCAAACGCGCGCTTCAGTCCGAAGAACTGCCGATCGAAAAGCTGCGCTATGTGCTCAACCGCGCGCCAAAGTTCACTGATTTGGGTGGCAAGGCACGGGTCAAGCGGCTGTCCGAAAGCCTCGACATCGCTATTGAAGTGCAACTGCCGGAAGGCGGCAAGCCAATCACGCAAAGCGCGGATCACGGCCTGCCTTTGGCGTCTTCGGCCGCAAAAAATCCGCTGCGCCGCGAGATCGCCAAGCTGGCCGCGTCCATCCATGAATTGAGCGAAGATCAAAGCCAAGCGGCGTGATCTGACAACCCGGGGGTTACTCGATGTTTTCGAAATACAAAAAAGAAGCACCAGCCAAGGCCGCTGCACCCGCCCCAAAAGTGGAAGAGGCGCCAAAAGCCGACGCACCCAAAAGGATTGCGCGCAAAGCCAATGCAAGCGTTGCCGCCGTTGTCCCCATGGACAAAGAGCGCAAGAAAAAGGAGCGGATGGGCGAGATTAAACTCGAACTGCACCGCGCCTTGCTCGACAACCTCAACCTCTCGGCGCTCGAGTCAGCGACCGAGAATGACCTGCGCCAGGAAATTCAGGCCATTGCGGGTGAATTCCTGCAGGAAAAGAACATCATCCTGAATCGTGAAGACCGTCAGATCCTCAACCAGGAACTGTTTGACGAGGTGATGGGCCTTGGCCCCCTCGAAACCCTTCTCCAGGATGAGACAGTCAACGATATTCTGGTCAACGGCCCACAGCAGATCTTTGTGGAACGGTCAGGCAAGCTGGAACTGACCGACATTACGTTCAAGGACGAACGCCACTTGCTGCGCATCATCGACAAGATCGTGTCCGCCGTGGGTCGCCGTGTTGATGAATCCAACCCTTATGTTGACGCCCGCTTGCAAGACGGTTCGCGTTTCAACGCTATGGTGCCGCCCATCGCAGTGGACGGCTCGCTCGTCTCCATTCGTAAGTTTAAAAAGGACAAGTTGGGGATCGACGATCTGGTCAACTTTGGCGCCTTTACCGAAGAAATGGCAGCCTACCTTCAGGCGGCTGTGGCCACACGTCTGAACGTCATCGTCTCGGGTGGTACCGGTTCAGGTAAAACAACGACGCTCAACGCCTTGTCTTCATTCATCGACAACAACGAACGTATCCTGACAATCGAGGATACGGCCGAACTCCAGCTGCAACAGACACATGTTGGCCGGATGGAAAGCCGCCCACCCAACGTCGAGGGCAAAGGCGAAGTTTCCCCACGCGACTGTCTGAAAAACGCCCTGCGGATGCGTCCTGACCGCATCATTGTGGGTGAGACACGTGGCGAGGAAGTCATCGACATGCTCCAGGCCATGAACACCGGCCACGATGGATCAATGACCACGATCCACGCCAACTCGGCGCGCGACGGTGTGTCCCGTCTCGAAAACATGATCGCGATGGCGGGTATCGAAATGCCGCTCAAGGCTGTGCGCTCACAGATTTCTTCGGCTGTGAACCTGATCGTACAGGCCTCGCGCTTGCAAGACGGCTCACGCCGCATGACCTCAATCACCGAGATTACCGGGATGGAAGGGGATGTGATTTCCATGCAGGAAGTGTTCCGTTTCCAGCGCGTCGGCCTCACACCTGAAAACAAGATCATCGGTCACTTCACTGCCACCGGCGTGCGTTCACACTTCTCCGAACGCTTCCGTATGTGGGGATATGACCTGCCCGCCAGCATCTACGAACCCATCGCTGCAGAATAAGAGGCCCGAGCAAAATGAGTGCAGAACCAATTATCTACGGGTTAATCTTTATCGGCGTGCTGGTGCTCGTCGAAGGGATCTATCTGGTTGCCTTTGGCAAATCCATCAGCCTGAACAACCGGGTCAACCGCCGCCTCGAGATGCTGAACAAAGCAGGCGGGCGGCGCGAAGAAGTGCTGGATCAGCTGCGCAAGGAAATGCAGCAGCACATGGGCGCACGCTCTATCCCGCTTTATTCTCTGCTGGCCGACAAGGCGCAAAAGGCCGCCATCGCTTTTACCCCGAAACAACTGATCATGATAATGGGCGGGCTGAGTGCTGTGGCCTTTGTTGGGCTCTCAGTCGGCACGGAAACAGAACCTCCCGTGCGCATTCTGCTGTCGGTTGGCATCGGCATCGGGGCGGTGTTCTTCTGGGTGTCCTCCAAGGCGAACAAGCGGATGGCGATGATCGAAGAACAACTGCCAGACGCTGTGGAACTTATGGTGCGCTCCTTGCGCGTCGGGCACCCCTTCACGTCCGCAATCCAGATCGTCGCCAAAGAGGTGCAGGACCCGCTGGCCTCCGAATTCGGCGTCATCGCAGACGAAAGCGCTTTTGGCCGCGACGTGGGCGAAGCGCTCAAGGCCATGGCCGAACGGCTCGACATGCAGGATTTGCGCTTCCTCGCCGTGGCCGTGACAATCCAGCAGCAATCCGGTGGTAACCTCGCCGAGATCCTGATGGGTCTGGCCAAGGTGATCCGTGCACGCTTCCGCCTGTTCCGCCGGGTGAAGGCTATCACGGCCGAGGCCAAATGGTCCGGCAAGTTCCTGTCCGCCTTCCCACTTGTCGCCCTCGTCGTGATCAACATCGGCGACCCGCATTACTATGACGAAGTCCGCGACCACCCGTGGTTCATCCCAGCCTGTTTCGTCGTCGGCATCTTCTTGTGCGTCAACCTTGTGGTGATGCGCGTCCTGACCAACATCAAAGTTTGAGGAACCCGTATCATGGACGCAGTGCTGCAACCCATTAACGACATTCTCGGGCCCCTCGGGCCAATCATCATCGTCGGTGTGCTTGGTGTGATGATGATAGCCATCGTCATCGTTATGATGATGCGCCAACCCGAAGACCCGCTGGCCAAACTCAAGAAAAACACTCATGCCAAGAAAACTGGCAACCAAAAGGAACGCCTGCGCCAGGGTGCACGCAACGAACAGCTTGAACGCTTCTCCAAATTTCTCGAACCCGAGGACGTGGCAGAACTTTCCAAGCGCCAGTTAATGCTGCGTCAGGCGGGGTACCAGTCTCGTGACTCGGTTCGCATGTTCCACGCTGCGCAATTCATTCTGGGTGTGCTGGGTCTGGTTGCTGGCGTGATTTACACGAACTTCGTGGTCGGCACTGACAATATGACCACCCAAAAGATCATCATGTGGACGGTCGGCCCCGGCGGCGTCGGATACTACCTGCCACAATACTGGATCACCCGCCGGGTCGAGGCCCGCAAGGAACAGATCACTCAGGGTTTCCCAGACGCGCTCGACATGATGTTGGTCTGTGTTGAGGCCGGTCAGTCTCTCGATCAGGCTATCACGCGGATCGCCGGAGAATTGCGCGCCTCCTTCCCCGCACTTGCGGACGAATTCCAAGTTGTGAGCTACGAAATGAAAGCCGGTAAGGACAAAGTCACCGTTCTTAACGACATGGGCGAACGCTGCGGCGTGCAGGACGTCGCCTCCTTCGTGACCGTTCTGGTTCAATCGGCGAGCTTTGGTACGTCAATCGCGGATGCCTTGCGCGTCTTTGCTTCGGAAATGCGCGACAAGCGTGTGATGCGGGCCGAAGAAGCGGCAAACAAGCTGCCGACTAAGATGACGCTAGCGACTATGATGCTGACGGTTCCGCCGCTGCTGATCATTCTTGTGGGCCCCTCCGTGCACGGCATTACGCAGTTGGGCAACATGGGGAACTAGCCACAGCGCATTTTCATGTTAAAAGACAAGCACCGTGCGGGAACACCTCGCGCGGTGCAGTCGTATAAAAAGGTCGAAAAGGCCGTATAATGTCAGGCATCCGGGCTCTGCCCGCCCTCTTGATCGCTCTTATTCTTGCCGCCTGTGCGCCGGCAAGCATCGACGTGTCTCAAACAGGTCCCTTTGCTCCGGGCGTTGATCTCAAGGCCGAAGCCGTCAGTGGGGTCGAGGTCGGCCACCGCCTGATCGCCGCAGGAGAGTTCGAACTGGCCATCAAAGCCTTCAACCGGGCGGCACTGGATCGGGGAGGGTTTGACGGCGAAATCCTGTCCGGACTGGGCACTGCCAACCTTGGGCTGGGGCGATTGGGACAGGCCGAGACCCTGCTTCGGCGCGCCACAACTGAATTCGATCCCTTCCCCGAGGACCTCAACAACCTTGGCGTTGTGCTGATGGAACAGGGCGAAAACGCCGAAGCCGTGCTGGTTTTGAAAAAGGCATTTGCATTGGATGACGGAGAAAGCACACTCATCAGGGATAATTTACGCACAGCACTCGCAAAAGCAGAAAATCCTGATAGTCTAGAAGCCAAAGAGAACCGGTATAATCTGGTCCGACGAGGCAGAAGTGACTTTCTAATACAATCTGCCGATTGAGTTTGAGGTGCGCCACTAAGGCGCGTGGGATGCGACCGGGCAAAAAAGCACGGCGTGAACGAGCAGGAAAAAGGACGCAAACATGCGCCACCCCGTATTTTTGGCTGTCTCTCTGGCAGGGGCTTTGGCCCTGTCCGCGTGTGAACAGAAATCCGCTGACGAGACCGTTGAACGCGCCTTTCAGGACGTAAATGTCATCGACGAACATGGTCTGAGTGACGTGATGCTGACCGTCGCTGACCCGAATGAGGCGGTGACCTACTTCCAGCGTACGGCCTCGCAAAACCCTGACCGGATCGAGGTCCAACGCGGCCTGGCCTCCAGTCTCGTGCGCGCCAAACGCTACAACGAAGCGGCGCCAGCTTATGCACGTGTGGTCGAGCTGGAAGGTGCAACCAATGACGACCGCGTCGACTACGCGGACACGCTCTTGCGCGCAGGCGACTGGGCGCGGGCGGAACAGGAACTCGACAAGGTGCCCCCCACGTTCGAGACCTTCAAGCGTTACCGCCTTGAGGCACTGATTGCCGATAGCAATGAAGAATGGAAAAAAGCTGACAGCTTCTACGAAATCGCTGCGGGCCTCACCACACGGCCCTCAGGCGTTTTGAACAACTGGGGCTATTCCAAACTGACGCGCGGCGACTATGCGGATGCAGAACGTCTGTTCACCGATGCGGTGCGCCAGGACCCCAAGCTGTTTACGGCCAAGAACAACCTCGTCCTCGCGCGTGGCGCGCAGCGTAACTATGCTCTGCCTGTTATCCCGATGGACCAGAAAGAACGTGCGCAATTGCTCCACACCATGGGCTTGACGGCTGTGAAACAAGGTGACGTGCAGACCGGCAAGTCGCTGCTGCGTGACGCCATCGAAACGCATCCCCAACACTTCGAAGCCGCCGTCAGATCCCTGAGCGCGCTCGAAAACAACGGTTGATCTGATGTCACTGCCTGCGCTGGTGGCGTGGTGGGTCCTGCCCTTCGTGCTGCCACTGTGCATCTACGTGGCCTACACTGACCTTTCGCGGATGAAGATCACCAACCCCACGGTGATTGCCATTGCGGCGGTCTTTGTGGTGCTGGGCCCTTTCCTTTACCCCTTTGACACGTACCTGTGGCAACTCGCTCAGCTCACAATCGTTCTGGTGGTCGGCATCGTGCTGAACGCTGCTGGCGTCATGGGCGCCGGGGACGCCAAGTTCCTGGCCGCCGCCGCACCCTATATCGCACCGCCCGACCTCCGCCTGTTGATGGCGCTATTTGCTGCTGTTTTGCTGGCCGCCTATGCCGTTCACCGGATTGCCAAGGCCACACCATTGCACAAAATGGCCCCCACATGGGACAGTTGGAACACAACAGGGCGTAAGTTTCCCATGGGTTTTGCCCTTGGCCCCACCCTTGCGCTTTACCTGTGTCTTGCTGCGGTGCACGGGTCTTGACGGTATATCGCCACAATTTGGTCTGAAACGCGGGCTAATCTCTCGCGAAACAATCAGACCACAGGCCCGCCCGATGAATATGCAAGTCGCAGACGTGATCGCCCCTCCGGCCCCCAAACGGCTGGAAGAGATGAAACTGCCCATCGTGCTGATGCGGGATATCCTGCTGAAAACGATGTTCCGCAAAAACCTCGATATGGTGTCAGACCTGTCGCCGGCACTGTGCCTGCCCATCCCGGTTGTCCAAGAGATCATCGACATGTGCCGCGATCAACGCCTTATGGAGGCGACCGGGACACTTAACGCCAACAACGGCAACGAAATGGGCTATCAGCTGACGGATGCGGGCAAGGCGCGCGCACTAGATGCGCTGGCACAATCCGAATATTTCGGAGCGATGCCCGTGCCGCTTGATGTGTACCGCGAGCAGGTTCAACGCCAGTCGATCCGCAACATCATGGTCACCCGCACGCAACTGACCGGGGCCATGGGCCATTTGGTCTTGCCACCAGACCTTCTGGACCAGCTTGGGCCTGCCGTCAGCGCCGGGCGCTCAATCCTGATGTATGGCCCTCCCGGTAACGGTAAGTCCTCGATCTCAAACGGTATTCGCGACGCGCTTGGTGATCAGGTTTATGTGCCGCGGGCAATTGAATATGCGGGTCAGGTGATCACGGTCTATGACCCGATCGTACACGTTCTGTCCAAGGATCAGGGCGACTCAGGCACGGCTCTGCGCCGCCGCACGCCCCATGACATGCGTTACGTCAAATGCGAACGCCCCACGGTGGTCACAGGCGGTGAATTGAATCTGTCGATGCTGGACCTCGTCTATAACCCGACAGCCAAAACCTATCAGGCTCCGCTGCAGCTGAAATCGACCGGCGGCATCTTCATCGTGGACGACCTTGGTCGTCAGGCTGAAAGTCCGCAGGCGCTGGTCAACCGCTGGATCGTTCCCCTGGAAGAAAGCAAAGACATCCTCGCCCTACAATCGGGTGAGAAATTCGAGGTGCCGTTCGACACGCTGGTGGTCTTCTCCACCAACTTCCACCCCAACGAAATCTTCGACCAAGCCGCCCTGCGCCGGATCTTCTTCAAGATCAAAATCGACGGCCCGAGCCAGGCGAACTTCCTGAAAATCTTTGCCATGGTCGCCAAGAAAAAAGGGATGGCCCTGAATGAAGAAGCATTGGTCTACCTGCTGAAGGTTAAGTACCCGACGATCCAGAACATCTACGCCAACTATCAACCGAACTTCCTCGTCGACCAGATGGTGGCGACCTGCAATTTCGAGGGGATCGACCGACAGATGACGCCCGAACTCATCGACCGGGCGTGGGCCAACATGTTCGTCAAGGACGAGCACATCGTCAAATGATCGGGGTTGCGGGCTGTGGGCGCATGGGTGCGCCCATGCTCGACGCGCTGCGCGATGGCACGGCTCATGCAATGGGCTTTGACGTGGTGGCCAAGGATCCAGACTACATCACGAGTGATTTTGATGCATTCGTTCCACAGCTAGAGACCGTATTCACCGTGGTGCGAGATGCCGACGAAACCGACGCACTCCTCTTTGATACACAAAACCTGATCGCAGCGGCCCCGGTTTTGCGCCGCATCTTTATCTGCTCCACGCTGTCGCCGCGCTATGTACACGCATTGCGCGCTCGCGTGTCTGACCACATCACCCTGATTGATGCCCCCATGTCGGGGGCACAAGCAGGCGCTGAAGACCGTAGCCTCAGCTTCATGCTGGGCGGTGCACAAAGCGATATCGACGACGCCATCCCGCTGCTGTCGCTGATGGGTCGGCACTTTCACCATATGGGTCCCTTCGGGTCCGGCATGCAGGCCAAAGTGCTCAACAACCTGTTGGCCGCCTCGCACACGGCGATGACACGACTGGTTTTGGATTGGGCGGATGCGGCCGGGCTCGACACAGACAAACTTCTGGCGCTGATCAAAACGTCCTCGGGGCAAAATTGGCTGGCCTCCGGATTTGAGACGATCGAGTTTGCCAAGGATGGGCACGCGGCCGACAATTCCATCGGCGTTCTGGTAAAGGACGTCGCCGCCGCGTTGGATGCAGCCCCAGATGGCGCGGACATGACTCTACCCAAAATCGTTCAGGCCGCGATCCGTAACCTCACCCCGCGCGACTAAAGCCGCAACGTTCATAGCATTAAGCAGAGCGATTTGTGCACCATCGGTGCACCGAGCGTGCATCGCCAAATTCGGAACTAAGCCTAAATAAAAAACGAAAAACCGCCAACACCCATCCAAATTCTCGATTTCGAGTAACCCCCGGTGGTTGGCGCTGTAAGGCGACCGGGGGCTGGCCCCCAATCCAGCACCTGCTAGATGTCACTACATGACCGCGTTGCCCGACATCTTCTCAAGCTGGTTCGCCTCCAAAGGGTGGTCCATCCACCCACACCAGCAGCAGATGCTGGACCGCGCCAATGAACCCGCCTTGCTGTTGATCGCCCCGACAGGCGGGGGCAAAACACTCGCCGGTTTCCTGCCGACATTGGCAGAACTCAGCGATGGTGCACACGAAGGTTTGCACACGCTCTACATCTCGCCGCTTAAGGCCTTGGCCGCAGACATCAAACGCAACCTGCGCACGCCCGTGGCCGAGATGGACCTGCCCATTCGCATCGCAGACCGTACCGGCGATACCAGCCAAACCCAAAAAAAACGCCAGCGCGCCGACCCACCCCACATCCTTCTGACAACTCCAGAAAGCCTCTCACTTTTAACCAGTTACGAGGACGCGCCGCGCATGTTCGCAGGCCTCAAACGGGTGATCGTCGACGAAATCCACGCCCTCGCAGAAAGCAAACGGGGTGACCAGATGTTCCTCGCCCTGTCGCGCCTGCAAGCGATTTGTCCCGACCTGCGCCGTGTAGGGCTGTCGGCCACAGTAGAAAACCCTAACGCCATCGCCCACTTGCTGGCGCGCCACCCGGATCCTTGCCAGATCATCAATGCTGACCCCGGCCCGGCTCCGGACATCCAGATGCTTGTGACTGAGGACGCCCCCCCTTGGGCCGGTGGAGGCGCAAAATATGCCATTCCTGCTGTGTTGCAGCAGGTAAAGGCTCATAAAACCACGCTAATTTTTCACAACACACGAGCACAGGCCGAACTTTACTTTCACAACATCTGGCTCGCCAATGACGAAGGACTGCCCATCGGCATCCACCACGGCAGCCTTGATCGCCAGCAGCGCGAAAAAGTCGAACAGGCGATGGTCGCGGGCGACCTCAAGGCCATTGTGTGCACCGGCACGCTTGATTTGGGCATTGACTGGGGCGGCGTGGATCTGATCATCCAGATCGGCGCCCCCAAAAACGTCAAACGGCTGGTGCAGCGGATCGGGCGCGCCAATCACCGCTACAATGCCCCCTCCAAGGCGCTGCTGGTCCCTGCAAACCGGTTCGAGGTGGTCGAATGCGTCGCCGCCCTCGAAGCGGTCAAGGAAGGCGCACTTGACGGCGACCCTCGCGGCCCCGGCCCACGTGACGTGCTCTGCCAGCACATCCTGATTGTTGCAGCGGCAGGCCCCTTTGACGCCGACGCTCTTTATGGTGAAGTGGCGACAACCGGCGCCTATAGCACTCTGACCAAAGAAGAATTTGACGCTTGCCTCGATTTCTGCGCCACGGGAGGCTATGCACTGCGCGCCTACGATCAGTGGAAGCGACTGCAACAGCGTGCCGATGGTCTGTGGCAACTGCGCGACCCGCGC
Organism: Tateyamaria sp.; assembly: GCF_039945315.1. Classification (GTDB taxonomy): domain Bacteria; phylum Pseudomonadota; class Alphaproteobacteria; order Rhodobacterales; family Rhodobacteraceae; genus Tateyamaria. The sequence goes on from NZ_JBDUXB010000018.1 coordinate 104,512, forward strand.
GCCGCCCAACGGATTCGTATGAACATCGGTACCATTCAGGACACCGACACGCTCAAAGTCCGGTTCAAAGGACGGGGCGGCAAGCCCTTGGGCGAGATCGAGGAAGGATTTGCCGCCACCCTCACACCCGGCGACACCTTCCTGATTGGCGGTCAGATTGTGCGCTATGACTCACTGCGCGAAATGACGGTGCAAGTGACCCGAGATGCCGCCAAAAAACCCAAGATCGCGACCTTTATGGGAACGAAGTTTGCGACCTCCACCCAACTGAGCCACCGCATCATCGAGATGTTTCAACGCGATGCATGGCCGGACCTGCCCCCGCACACATCCGAATGGCTCGCGCTTCAGCGCAAAGTTTCCCGCCTGCCCGAACCGGGCCGCCTTTTGATCGAGAGTTTTCCTCATGACGGGCGCGCGCATACGGCCGTCTACGGCTTTGCTGGGCGCAACGCCATGCAAACGCTCGGGCTTTTACTCACCAAACGGATGGAGGAAACAGACCTCAATCCGCTCGGCTTTCTGGCCACGGATTACGCGACGTTGATTTGGGGGCTTGATCCGATCACAGACCCTGCGCCGCTTTTCGAAATCGAAGGCCTGCGCGACGGGCTGGAACGGTGGCTGGCGGGCAACGCGGTCATGAAACGCACTTTTCGCGCTTCGGCGACCATCGCCGGATTGATCGAGCGTAACCTTCCGTCTGCGCGCAAGACCGGACGGCAGGCAACGTTCAGTTCAGACATTCTTTACGATACATTGGCAAAGTACGATCCCGACCACCTGATGCTGGACATCACGCGACAAGAAGCGTTGCGGGGTCTCGTAGATTTTGGCCGGATCGAGGAAATGTGTACCCGTATCGGGGATCGAATTGATTTGATCGAGCACGACCGCGTCACACCGCTGGCCGCGCCCCTGTTCCTCGAGGTTGGCAGAGTGCCCATCAAGGGGCTGGCCGAGGAAAAACTGCTGGCTGAAGAAGCGGACCGCCTGATGAACACCGCAGGCCTTGTACCCGATCCACCCAAACGGGCGTGGCGCGCTCCCTTCTGATTGGCCTGAGACACAAACCCTTGTCCGGAATGCTCCAAGTCGTAAGGCACATCTTGATGCGCCACTGCCGCATGTTTATGAACAAAGTATGAACATGCATGATCTCACCTTTGCGGGAACCGAGCTCAAAGCCTTGGGGTCGGGCGCGCTGTTCTGGCCAGCGCAATCCTTGCTTTGCGTTTCTGATCTGCACTTCGGAAAATCTGAGCGCATCGCGCGTCGTGGCGGTGCGCAACTGCCACCTTACGAGACACGCAATACGCTGACCCGGCTGGCCGCCGACCTTGACCACACACAGGCACGCACTGTCATCTGCCTTGGCGACAGCTTTGATGATCTGAGCGCAGCCCGCGCCCTGTCCGAGGAGGACAGACTGTGGATCACCCGCCTTCAGGCAGGCAGGCATTGGGTCTGGATCGAAGGCAACCACGATCCCGGACCCATCGAATTTGGCGGCACCCATTTGGGCGAACTGACCGAAGGGCCTCTCGTATTTCGCCATATCGCTCAAGCAGGCGTGCGCGGCGAAATCTCGGGCCATTACCATCCCAAGGCAACTCTGCCCACCCGTGGACGGGCCATCACAAGGCCCGCTTTTCTGATCGACGCAGACCGCATCGTCATGCCCGCCTATGGCACCTACACTGGTGGTTTGCGCAGTAATGACAATGCTTTAACCAACTTGATGCGCTGTGATGCAACGGCCATCCTAACCGGGCCACGCCCCGTGCAGATTCCAATGCCTAGAGGTGCGATATGAAAGACCGGATTGCCGCCAGCTTTGCCCGCCAATCCATGATGCAAACCTTTGGAGCGACTCTGGATGCCATCACGCAGGGCCATGCAACCCTCTCCGCGCCGATCCTGCCCGGCAGTCGCCAACAGCAGGGGTTTGCCCATGCGGCCCTGACCTTTGGCCTTGGAGACAGTGCGGCAGGTTATGCGGCCCTCACCACCATCCCCGAGGATCAAGAGGTGGTCACGGCCGAAATCAAGATCAACCTGACCGCCCCGGCAACCGGAGATCGCCTGATCGCAAAAGGCCGGGTCATCAAACCCGGCCGCCGTCTGATTGTCGTCAGTTCAGAGGTGTTCGCCGTCACCGATGGCGTCGAAATCCTAGTCGCCGTTTTGCAGGGCACCATGGTACCTGTACGCGCCTGATAACTTGCCTAGGCCGCCAGCCCTTCGGGCTCGGGCAAGCCATTGGCGCGACAGCACGCCGTCACTGTGTTGGCCAACAGGCAGGCGATGGTCATCGGGCCGACGCCACCCGGCACGGGGGTGATCGCACCGGCCACAGCAGAGCAGCTTTCAAAGTGGCAATCGCCGACCAAACGGGTCTTGCCCTCACCCTTTTCAGGTGCATCGATCCGGTTGATGCCGACGTCGATGACTGTCGCGCCCGGTTTAATCCATTCCCCGGTGACCATTTCAGGTCGGCCAACGGCAGCTACCACAATATCTGCGCGGCGCGTCACCTCTTGAATGTCCTTGGTCCGCGAATGGGCAATGGTGACAGTACAGCTGTCGCCCAGCAAAAGCTGTGCCATAGGCTTGCCAACGATGTTGGAACGGCCAACGACGACTGCGTTCAGCCCGGACAGGCTGCCATGATGGTCGCGCAGCATCATCAAACAGCCCAAAGGCGTACAGGGTACCATCGACTTTTGGCCCGTCCCTAGCAGCCCCACATTCGAGATATGGAACCCATCCACATCCTTGGCAGGGTCGATGGAGTTGATGACAAGGTCCTCGTTCAGGTGCTTGGGCAAAGGTAGTTGCACCAGAATACCGTGAATGGACGGATCAGCATTCAGATCGGCAATCAGAGACAGCAAATCGGCCTCTGACGTGTCTACATCCAGCTTGTGTTCGATGCTGTTCATGCCGACTTCGACGGTCATCTTGCCTTTTGAGCGAACATAGACTTGGCTGGCTGGGTCCTCGCCCACCAGCACAACGGCGAGGCCAGGTGTGATCCCATGTGCACTTTTTAATGCAGTGACATGTTCTGCCACTTTTCCGCGCACCGTCGCGGCAAAGGCCTTTCCGTCAATGATCGTCGCGTCCATCTGCATCCCTTTCTAGTTTCGTTCAAAGGTGACCAGATGCGCCCATGTTTCGCCATCGCTGATGACCAGCGTTTCGAATTCCATGATTTGCAAAAGGTCATAAAAGGTCGCCACAGTCTCAAGATCCTGTTGGCGGAAAAATTCGTTGTTGCGCATGTTGGAGGTCATTTGCGCCAACACTGCGCGCGCCCGGTAGATGGTCGAAAACACATCATCGTCCAGAGCGACCACGTTGAGATGTTTGGAATCCGAACCCTTGGCAAAGAACACAAATCGGGGGCTTTCGGGTGCCGCCAACTGCGATGCCGTCAGATTGGTGATAAAGCCGACGCGCACATCTTTGCTGGATGGTGGGCCCTCACGAATGACACGTGTGAACACTTCGGACGACGAAATCTCAGGGTAGTAATAGCCCTCGTAGCGTTCGTTGGCCGCTGCCATCGTGGCGGCCAGTGCCAGTGCCATGGCAGCAAGGGTGCGGATCATCATCTGTCTTTCCTCCGGTTAGGTCCCGCTCAGGCTGAAGCGAGCGAGACACCGGGTCAATTCACTTGGTGCCCTGTCCCCAAATCGTGACAGGGCCGTGAGGCAGTTGTTGCGCCCGACCTAGTTTAGAACAAACCTTCTATCTGGCCTGCGTCGTTGAGGTGGATACTTTCGGCGGACGGCACACGTGGCAGGCCCGGCATTGTCATGATCTCTCCACACACGGCAACGATAAATCCGGCCCCTGCGGACAAACGCACTTCACGCACCGGAACCGAGAACCCTGTTGGCGCACCGCGCAAGGTTGGGTCAGTCGAGAACGAGTACTGCGTTTTCGCCATGCAGACGGGCAGGTTTCCATAGCCCTGCTGTTCCCACAGCTTCAGCTGATCGCGGATCTTTTGATCCATGAGGGCTTCGTCTGCGCGGTAAATCCGCTTTGCAATGGTTTGGATTTTGTCAGCCAGCGACATCTCATCAGGGTATATCGGTGCGAAGTTGGCTGTGCCCGCATCGGCGAGTTCGGCCACTTTGGTCGCCAGATCTGCGGACCCTTCGGAACCCAATTCCCAATGGCGCGACAGGATGGCTTCGGCCCCCTGTTCAGCCACAAAATCTTTGACCGCCTGCACTTCGGCGTCTGTGTCTGTGACGAAGTGGTTGATGGCGACAACGACCGGCACGCCGAAGGACTTGAGGTTTTCGATGTGACGTCCAAGGTTCGGACAACCTGCCTTCACCGCGTCGACGTTTTCGACCCCGAGGTCCGCCTTGGCCACGCCGCCATTCATCTTCATTGCACGTACTGTGGCGACACAGACGACGACGGAAGGGGACAGCCCAGCCTTACGGCATTTGATGTTCATGAACTTTTCAGCGCCAAGGTCCGCGCCAAAGCCTGCTTCAGTTACCACGTAGTCTGTAAGCTTCAGCGCCGTGCTTGTGGCAATCACAGAGTTACAGCCGTGCGCGATGTTGGCGAACGGGCCGCCGTGGACAAAGGCGGGGTTATTCTCCAGCGTTTGCACGATATTTGGCTGCATCGCGTCCTTTAGCAGGACGGTCATCGCGCCGTCCGCCTTAATGTCGCGGCAGAACACCGGGCTGCGGTCGCGGCGATAAGCAACAATCATGTCGCCCAGACGTTTTTGCAGATCCGAGAGGTCCTTGGCCAGACACAGGATTGCCATGACTTCGGACGCCACCGTTATGTCGAATCCAGCTTCACGTGGGAAGCCGTTTGCCACGCCGCCGAGAGACGCAGTGATCTGACGCAGCGCGCGGTCGTTCATGTCCACAACGCGACGCCACACGACGCGGCGCACATCGATCTCAAGCTCGTTGCCCCAATAGATGTGGTTGTCGATCATCGCGCTCAGCAGGGAGTGCGCCGAAGTGATCGCATGAAAGTCGCCTGTGAAATGCAGGTTCATTTCTTCCATCGGCACGATCTGAGCGTAACCACCACCGGCGGCGCCGCCTTTCATCCCAAAGTTTGGACCCAGCGAGGCTTCGCGGATACACACCATCGCCTTTTTGCCGATGCGGTTCAGGCCGTCACCCAGACCCACCGTTGTCGTGGTCTTGCCCTCGCCTGCAGGGGTCGGGTTGATCGCTGTTACGAGGATCAGCTTGCCGTCAGCGCGGTCTTGCACAGAATTAATGAAGGACTGGCTGACTTTGGCCTTGTCGTGGCCGTAGGGCAGCAGGTCGGCGCTTTCGATGCCAATCTTGGCCCCGATCTCCTGGATCGGTTTCTTTTGCGCTTCGCGCGCAATTTCGATGTCGGATTTGTAGGCCATGATGATCCTCGGTAAGTCAAATGAGCAGGTCTGTCGTGAACTGCATACAAGCGCATGCCCATACCTGATGCGTGCGATTCCGACATTTCAGCGCGACAGAGCGGCCAGCATGCGCATCATCGTTTCGTTTCGGAAACGATCAGTCCGCTGCTGGAACCGACTCGCGCGCCTTCATCGTCTTTTCAAGAACTGAATTTGTCGCAACCAGTTTGCTGCGAATATTGCCCGAAAAAGCCAGATCGAGGTGGGGCGAGATGTCCGGGTTACGCTTGACCAGACGGCGCAATGCATCGGACGAAGCACTGAAGTAACGGGTGGGTTGATTGAGCCGGACAGACGCGCTCGCAGGTCCGCTGGTCATGCAGGCCATTTCGCCGATGAACTGTCCGGGTCCCACCTGAGCGATGATTTGACCACCCACATCCACGTCCACTCCGCCACTTGCCAGATAGGTGAGTGCATCGACCGGCATACCTTGCTGGGTCAACAGATCGCCAATTTCTCCGTCCTGCCAAGAGCCCGTGTCCAACAGTTTTTTGCTTCGATGGGACGCAGTGTCGGAAAGTGGTTGGTTAGGAGCTTTTGTTCTTCAGCGTTGAAGCGCAGCATATTCGTGAGGAACCAGACGCGCGCGATACCCGCAATGGACAGCGTAATCCAACTGATCTGGACGATAGCCGAAAACATGTTCCAGTCGCGGAACAGCGAGACGAGCACAAGCGCGGCCGCCATCAGGTTTAGACCTGCGTAGGTATAACTGGAGCCCTTGAGCAAGCCCAATTGCAGCAGCCCGTAGGAACCCAAATAAAAAGCGACACCGCCATATCCCGCGATTTGGTAATAATCGAGCACGCCGCGAAATCCCAAGATACATTCAATAGCGCAGAACCTGCCAGAGGTCTGCGCGCAAATGCAAGCGTTCTCATTCGAGGAGTTCTAGTGCACGGCGCCCCCGCCTCATGCTTGATCATGTGCACGGTTCGTCCAAAACGAAGGAACACACTTAATGCGTCCCTGCTCTACCCTGCCTGAATGTCCGCCTGACGGGCCCAAAGGGGTTGATCCGGGACATGCAGCACCAAGGTATCCCCGACCGACAGGCGGCCCCCATACTCCATCCAAGCCGTTACACCGCGCAGCCCTGTAGCGGCAGGTTTGAACCGTTTGCCAAACCCCTCGGCCTCTTTTTCGATCTCGCGGCCGGGGTAGATGCACGGGCGGTTTTCCATATCAATGGTGATTCCGGCACCCGATGGCGCCATCAGCCGCGAAGACGGCGGGACATGGGAAAAATCAGGGATGCCTTCAATGATCATCGAGGCACCCAACCACGCCGGGTCAATTGCGTCCATTTCCATCTTGCCGGCGATTTCTGCCATTTCCTCAGCGCTCAGGATGGTGAGTTGGCGGACATTACGAATTTCCGTGCCCCGTGCGTACTGCGTTTTGACCCGAGTACAGGCCGGACGCGTGGGTCCGCCATGCGTTTCGCCGGGAAAGCCGTCTAGCGTAGCCTCGACAGTCTCGAACGGCGTTGCGCGCAACGTGTCCCCTTGGCCTGTGACGCGGCCAAGCCACGTAATCCGCGCTGAAAAGGACGTCGGTTTGAGGGCAGGCATTCTGGCTCTCCTTCATGTTGAGCGCATTTCTATGTCGATCAGTACGCCAGACACCAATGACAAATTGTGAGCAGTACTTCAAAGCCCGTGATGGAACTACGCGCCGTTTCAGCGCCTTGCCCTAAACGACTGCCCAAGAAAAAAGCCCGCCGAAACTGGCGGGCTTTTCTTAAGTCTTGGTCAGACGGTTCAGGTGCTTGGCTCAGGCTCCATCCCACCATCACCAGACGGGCCAGATTTCTTTTTAGCCTTGGGGATCGCAGTCAGGCTGGGTTTTTCCTCTTCGACTTTTGATCCACCATCTTCATCGTCCGGGCTATGGGGTGGTTCGCCGCGCATCACACGCTCAATCTCTTCACCTGTGAGGGTTTCGTACTCAAGCAGGCCTTGGGCCAGACGCTCAAATTCTTCCTCGTTCTCGGTGATGATCTTCAACGCCCAGTCATAGCCGTCTTGAATGAACTTCTGAACTTCCTGTTCGACCGTTTCCTTGGTGTTGGCCGAAACCGAGAAGCCAGCCGTGTTTCCCTGATAGCCTTGGGCGGCTTCCGAATAGTCGATATTGCCAACCTTGTCCGACATACCCCATTGCAGCACCATTGCACGGGCCAGTCCACTGGCCTGCATGATGTCACCCGCAGGGCCGTTAGAAACAGAGTCGGGTCCATACTTGTGGATCTCGGCTGCCTTGCCCGCCATAGTCATGGCCAAGCGCTGGTGGCATTCATCCTTGAACATGTTCAGCCGATCAATTTCGGGCAGGCTCATCACCATACCCAAGGCGCCACCGCGCGGAATAATCGTGGCTTTGTAGACCGGATCACACTTAGGCAACTTCATACCGACCAGCGCGTGACCAGCCTCGTGGTAGGCTGTCATTTCCTTTTGTGCAGCGGTCATGACCATGGAACGCCGTTCGGGGCCCATCATAACCTTATCCTTGGCGCTCTCAAAATCGATCATCGTCACAAAACGCCGGCCCACGCGGGCTGCCATCAGTGCCGCCTCGTTTACCAGGTTGGCCAAATCCGCACCGGAAAACCCTGGCGTACCGCGCGCAATGATACGCAGATCAACGTCAGGGCCTAGCGGAGTCTTGCGTGCATGCACGGCCAAGATCTTTTCGCGTCCCTTGATGTCTGGGTTGCCTACCGTGACCTGACGGTCGAAACGACCGGGGCGCAGAAGCGCGGGGTCCAGAACGTCCTTACGGTTGGTGGCCGCAATGATGATCACGCCCTCATTGGCTTCAAATCCGTCCATTTCGACCAGCAACTGGTTGAGCGTTTGTTCACGCTCGTCATTGCCACCGCCATAGCCCGCGCCACGATGGCGACCAACAGCGTCAATTTCATCGATGAACACGATACAGGGCGCGTTTTTCTTGGCCTGTTCGAACATGTCGCGCACGCGGGACGCGCCCACACCAACGAACATCTCAACAAAGTCAGAACCAGAGATGGTGAAGAAAGGCACGCCCGCCTCACCCGCAATCGCACGAGCAAGCAGTGTCTTACCAGTACCTGGAGGGCCGACAAGCAAAGCACCTTTGGGGATCTTGCCGCCAAGGCGTGAAAATTTCTGCGGGTTGCGTAGGAACTCAACAATTTCCTCAAGCTCTTCCTTGGCCTCGTCGATGCCGGCCACGTCGTCGAACGTGACACGTCCATGCTTTTCCGTCAGCATCTTTGCCTTGGATTTTCCAAACCCCATGGCGCCACCTTTGCCGCCACCCTGCATCCGGTTCATGAAATAAACCCAGACACCGATCAGCAGCAGGAACGGCAACAGCGAAACAAGGAATGTCTGAAAGCCAGACTGTTGTTGCTGTTCTGCTCGTACCGGGATGCTGTTTTCGATCAACAGGTCGGTAACGGCTGCATCTTCAGGCTTGATCGTGACGAAATCTTCGGCACCACGACGGAACCGTACCTGTTCGCCATCCAGTGTGACGTTGCTGACTGAGCCGTCCTCAACCGCACTTACAAACTCGGAATAGCTGACTTCTCGGCTTTGAAGCGTGTTGCCCGACCCGCCAAACAGGTTGAACAGTGCCAAGATCAGCAAAAACAAAACCACCCAAAAGGCGATGTTACGTGCGTTTCCCAAGGAAAATCTCCTGATACATCTTGCTGTACGGGCGTTCCCTACAGCGCTGGTCTTAAGATAGATAGGATATCGCGAGGTTCAATGCGATAATAGTGCGGCAAAAAAGGCATCCTGCCCTCCGTCAAGCTCCGCGACCCACTCTGGATCGTGTTGCACAACCGGCGCGGCGATCATGCGACCCTCATACCACACCGACGGCGTCACGGCGAGGGCTGCGCGGGGAATGCCCAATTCGCGCCAGTTTGGAATATCAGAAAGCGGCGCGGTTCCGAGCGCGCGAACCTCGATATCCGGATCATCCTCTGGCCCGGTGACCAGCCAGCGGTCATCCCACATGTCCCCCACCTCCGAACTAACGTCCTTCAAGGCGTTCAGTTCGCGAAAAACCCAGATGACGTCGCGCTCTACCAGCACCTGACACCCCTCAAGGGTGGCGCCGCTGCTGGCACGCACCGCTTCCAACACTCGGGCAACCGCGTCGCGGCGCGGAGGGTAAGCGCTTTGCGCAATCCACGTAATGGCGTGCACGATCAGGCGGCGACCGATTTCTTCGGGCAACACCCGAAACTTGGTCCGTTCGATGGCGATTGCCCCAAATAAAAGCGAAGCAGCGTCCTGCGCTGCCAAAAATGTCTGCCAATCCAGTGCCTCGCGAGCACGCGACATGTTCTGAGCAACATCCGCAAGCGTATTGGCCTGCACCCCGAGGCTACCCAAAACCGTCAACGCATCTCGTACCCGGATACGTTCGAAATCACGGTTCTCGTTGCTGGGATCTTCACACCAGTCGATCTGGGCAGCTCGCAAATATGTGCGCAGGGCCGAGCGTTCGAAGCGCAGAAGGGGTCGGACCCATGTAATTCCGTGTTGGACGCGGCGCGGGGACATCGCACTCAGGCCATCCACCCCGGCCCCGCGCGCAAGGCGCATCAGAAAGGTCTCCGCCTGATCGTCAGCGGTGTGCCCCAGCGCCACGTGGGTGATCTGGTTGCCATAGGCCCAATCTGCGATCAGCCCATAGCGCGCTTCTCGCGCCGCCGCTTGCAGATTTCCATCTCCCGCCCAACCGGTCCAGAACTCGACGTGGTGCGGTAGTTCCCACCGCGCGCAGAGATCTGTTACCAGCGCAATCTCGTGCTTTGTTTCCGGGCGCAGGCCATGATCAACGGTGATTACGTGAAGTTCGATGTCGTTGGACTTGGAGAACTCGACCAGACCCGCAAGAAGCGCGACAGAATCGCCGCCCCCAGACACTGCAACCCCCAGCCGTTCTGGCAACTGACCCGAAAACAGGGTTTCGATACCATCGACCAGAGGGCCGAGCATTCTTTAAGAACAGCTCAGGTTGCGCATGGCTGCCTCAGCGTCTGCGACTGCCGCTGCTCCGGGAAAACGTACACCCACCTCGCTCAGGGTCACGCATGCCTCAGCAGATTGACCCAAGCGGCCCAGTGCGTTGCCAAGCCGATACAGTGACTCCGCCGCCATGGGCCCCTGTTGGTCCATCGTAAAGGCAGCAAGATAAGCGCGAGCGCCCTCGCGCACGTCCCCTAACCCTTCAAGCGCTTCGCCACGCCTCAGCGTGGCTTCTATTGCAAGGGGGCCGCCGGGGTAGGTCTCATTAAAGGTCGCAAACTGGTCCGCGGCGGAACGAAAATCACTCGCTGCAAGGGCCTCTTGCGCCCGCTCGAAATCCGCCTGTTCGTTCGCTGCCAACTGGGTTTCGGGTTGTGGCGTCGGCGCCGGGCCCGTCACGGGTGTGCCGGTGTCGCCACCCAATGTCGGGGTATCACCAAGGCTGCCGATGTCGCAGCCGCTTTCCAACTCGCACAGACGAAACTCCAGATCACCAATCCGGTTGGTGCCATCCTCGATCACGCGGCCAATGCGAAACTCCAGTTCTTCGCTTTTGCCGGTCAGCCGCTGCAATTCGCTCTCTATGGCGGCGATGCGGTCAAAAGTGTCGCCTGTGCCGACATTGGACCCCGCTCCACCCGTCGTTGAAAGCTCGCGCTTGAGGCGCTGCACCTCAACATACAACACCGTGAGTTCCTGACGGATGTCGGCGAGCGTGGCATCATCCTGTGCCATTGCACCGAGCGGAAAAGACATCCCCACGGCCAAAACCAGACATGAAATCCAACGCATCACCACGCACCCCACTTTCGTCATTGCATCTGCTCTTAGCTGCTCAGCCCACCAGCCAATACTGTCACCGCACGGCGGTTCTTGGCATAGCAAGTCTCATCACTGCAAATCTCGATTGGGCGCTCTTTGCCATAGCTTACGACTTGCAAACGGCTGTCCTGAACCCCTTGGGTCACCAGATACGCACGGGCTGCATCGGCACGGCGTGCACCAAGGGCGAGGTTGTATTCACGTGTGCCCTGTTCGTCTGCATGCCCTTCAATCACTGCAGTGAAGTCGGCGTTTTGCAACAACCAGACAGCCTGTCCATCAAGGATTGCGCGTCCTTCTGGCGTCAGCGTGGACTGGTCAACGGCAAACAAGACCCGATCGCCAATCGCCTGCTGGAAATAGGCTGGTGACGATGGGTCAGACGCACTGCCCGCGATGGCGCCGTTTGCACCATTGCCAACGGCATCATCACCACCGCCAAAGCGGTTGGGGTCTGTACAAGCGGCTACGCTCAGTGCGGCACACAGCATCAGCAAGGAAGATTTCAGTTTCATTGGCTCGGGCCTCTCTTGGGTTATTTCGCCAAATTTCTTGGTCATTATGTTCAGTCTTATCACGAACCGGCGCACATGAAAATGCACCGGTCTGGGTTGGTCAATTACGGCTGCAATGGCCCCCAAGACGGGTCAGAGCCGCCTTCAGGAGTGCGGACGGGCCTAAGATTTCGGCCCGTGATGTCGACGGAGTAAAGGGTCGAGCGGCCACCCGCACCTTGGGTTTCGCGGGCGAACATGATCACGCGGCCATTTGGGGACCATGTTGGCCCCTCATCAAGGAAGGAGGCGGTCAAAAGGCGTTCTTCGCTGCCATCGACACGCATCACTCCTATGTGGAAGCGGCCCTTGGACTGTTTGGTGAAGGCAATCAAGTCGCCGCGCGGCGACCAGACGGGCGTGCCATATCGACCCTCACCAAAGGAGATGCGCGTAGCTTCTCCGCCGCTTGCGGGCATCACATAAAGTTGCTGCGAGCCGGATCGGTCGCTTTCAAACACAATGCGCGCGCCATCGGGGCTAAAGCTGGGCGCGGTTTCGATGGCAGGCGTGTTGGTCAGCCGCCGCGTTGTGCCGGAGTTAATGTTCATGGAATGAATGTCAGTATTGCTGCCCTCACTGATCGAATAGACGACCGTCTGCCCGTCTGGCGCAAAGCGGGGTGCAAAGCTCATCGTGCCTTGCTGGTTTTCCAGCACCCGTCGCTGCACCGATCCAACATCCAGCACGTAGATCTGGGGAAAGCCGGTTTCATAACTGGTATAAAGCACCCGGTCTCCGGCCTTGGAAAAACGTGGGGCCAGAACGATATCGTCGCTGCCGGTAAGGTACTGCACGTTGGCCCCGTCGTAATCCATGACTGCAAGGCGCTTGCGACGGTTATCTTTGGGACCAGTTTCGCTGACGTAGACGACACGGCTGTCAAAATAACCAGTCTCGCCGGTGATGCGGGAGTAAACGACGTCCGCCACCTTGTGCGCGATGCGCCGCCAGCCATCCGTCGTGCCCGCGAATTGCAACCCGGAGCCTAGTTCTGCGCCGGAGAACACATCGTAGAGGCGGAATTTTACGTTGATCTGATTGCCTTGAACGCTCACCGCGCCCGTCACAAGCGCCTGCGCATTGATCGCCTTCCAGTCGGCATATTGAACCGGTGCACCGAAATCTGTGACCTGACTGATGAAGGCGCTGCTGGGCAATTCGCGAAACAGCCCGGTCCCGGTCAAGTCGGCCGCGATCACGCGGGCAAGCTGCGCACCAATCTCGGCACTGCCTGCGGTTTCGGCCACGAGGTCCGGTACGGCGACGGGCAAGGGTTCGATTACCCCTTCGGTGATTTCGATCCGCAAGGGGCCGCTTTGGGCGATTGCAAGGGCCGGGACAAGGGCGGTCAGGCACACGCCGACCAGCGCACAGAGTACACGATACATCATTTGATACGCATCCTTTCGGGATTAAACGTCATCTCGATTTCTTTCCATTGGCCGTATTTTTCGGCCGGCAATCCATAACCGTCGCGGGTGCAGCGGATAATCGCGCGCCGCGCAGCTTCGAACGCCTGCTTGGCCGCACCGGCAGACCCGCCTGAGCTGGACGCAAGGCGGATCGAACTGTTCACCGGCTTGCCGTCAGGTGTCATATCCACCGTTACCACCACAGTGGTCCCCAGTGCCTCGGTCGAAAGAGAACCTACGTTCCAACAGCTTGAAACGGCGACGCGCAGCGAGTCCTTCTCGCCAGAGGTGAGCGGCGGCCCCGTCGGTATTTGCTCCTCTCCACCGCCCAAAGCTTCGCGCAGAGCGTCGTTGACCGCGTCTTCGGTCTCAACGGGTGCAGATGTTTCGGGCGTAGGTTCAGCGCTGCGTACAGGGGCACTCGGACGTATAGAAGGCGGACGGATCGAGGTCGTTGGCGCGCCCGATGGTTCCTCGGCCTCAGTCACTATCTCGGTTGCGGCTTGCTCGGGGGCTGTCGCCTCTTGCTCTTCGGCTGGCGTATCGGCGCCTTCGTCTTCGGTGACGGCCTCTTGTTCGACCTCATCGGGGGCTACATCGTCGGGCGGTGGGGCTACAGCCTCGGGCGCGATGCGCTCGGATGGGCGCGGGATGGGCCGGGGTGCGACCTCGGGCACAAGGGCAGCCTGTTCCTGTGGTTGAGGCTGTTCGGGCGAGACATCTGCAATCTCGGGTTCGGGATCAGGCGCAGGTGGTTCGGGAACGGTTTCCGGCTGTGGCGGTAAGGTCGGTTCTGGCGTTTCTGTCACCACTTCCTCGTCCGGCGCAGGCGTTTCGACTGGGTCGGGTTCGACATCCGGCTGCACGGGCAGCGCCACCTCTGTTGCGCTGTCAGGCTCTGGGCCTGAGGCCAGAAGAGCCTCGAAAGCGTCCGTCGAGATCACAGACACCTCAGTCACTTCAAAGGGCAAGGGTTCGGATTGAAAGGTGCCGCCAAACAACACCCACCCGATCAGGCCCACATGGCCAATCCCGGATATGACCTGTCCGGTGTTCACTGGTTATTGCCCCTCGCCGTCCAGCGCCGGCCCTCCGATATCCGTCACAAGGCCGATGTTGGAAAACCCGCCCGCATTGAGCGCGCCCATGACTTCCATCACCTGTGCGTAGGGCACCGCCCCGTCCGCGCGCAGGAACACTCGGTCGCTGTCACGCTCAGCGGCAATCCCGCGCAGACGCAGAACAAGCGCCTCGCGCTCGACAGGAGTTGTTTGGATCTGGACCGCACCAGTGGCGGTCACCGTCACAGTCAGCGGTTCTTCCTGATCTGCGGGCAAAGCCCCGGCGGCTGTTTTTGGCAGCTCGACAGGAACACCCACGGTCAGCAGCGGTGCCGCCACCATGAAGATAATGAGCAACACCAACATGACATCCACAAAAGGGGTCACGTTGATTTCTGACATCGGGCGTGTGCGTTTGCCGCGCCGCCTCCGCCCCGATCCGCCGTCCTTCTGTATGGTGCCAGCACCCATGGCCTAGCTGTCCAACTGGCGGCTGAGAATAGTTGCGAACTCGTCGGCGAAAGCCTCGTAACCCGCAACTATCCGATCACTATCGGCGCTCAGCTTGTTGTAAAAGATCACAGCCGGGATCGCGGCCAGCAGGCCAAGACCAGTGGCCAAAAGCGCCTCGGCGATACCGGGGGCGACGACTGCGAGGTTGGTATTTTGCTGCTCTGCAATCTCGATAAAGGCGTTCATGATGCCAACCACGGTGCCAAACAGGCCAATGAATGGTGCCGATGATCCGACCGTAGCCAGCACGGTAAGGCCCGACTGAAGGCTCTCGGATTCCTTGGCGATAGCCACATCCATTGAGCGGTCAATCCGCGAGGTCGCCCCGGCAATTAGCCCACCATCATCCCGGTGCGAGCGCTGCCATTCGGTCATTCCGCTGGCAAACACCTTTTCCGCAGCACCGTTCGGGTCCGGACCGATCTGGTCAAACAACCCGTCCAGCGGCTCACCCGACCAGAACGCACGGTCAAAACGCGCCGCCTCTGCCCGCGCACTGCGATACAGGATCAATTTTTGAATGATGATGCCCCACGCCCAGAAAGAGGCGACGATCAACATGATCATCACCAGCTTCACGACAATCGTGGCACGTGCGAATAAGCCCCACAGTGAGAAATCAATCTCCTGTGCCAGGGCCAAGGTTTCTGCTTCCATCTGCCTGCTCTTTTTTATGCGGTCGGTTTTTTTCGACCTTATTGCGGGCAAATGTAACCCAGCAGAAAGGGGAAAGCTATCACTTCGACGTCATTTGCGCCTTATTTCTTGAGAGTTGCGCGGATTTCCGCGGGAAGCCGGACAGGTTTTCCGCCCGTCGTCATGCTCACGGCAACGACATGAGCGCGAAAGATCGGCGTGCCATCTCGCTGCACTTCCTGATCAAAGGTCCAGCGCACAGGGCTTGCGGCACGGTGCGTTGTGACGACCTCTAACCGGTCACCCATGCGCGCTGAGGACAGATAGTCTGCCTCCACTCGGGTCACGACAAACACGATATCCTTGGCGCGCATCGCATTCTGGTCCAGCCCCATCTGCTCCACGATCTCAGAGCGGGCACGTTCGATGTAGCGCAGGTAATTTGCGTAGTAGACCACCCCAGCCATGTCGGTGTCTTCGTAATAGACGGTGACGGGGAAGAAATGCTTTTGATTATCCGACACTTACGGGCTTTCTTTTTGGCTTGGTAGCAGTTTGAGGCATGTTACCGGTGATTTTTTGGTCGCTTGTCCGCTTGCGTGACCGACTGCGGCACTTTAAACACACCTTCAGCCACCAGTGAACACCGGTGGCCATTCAGAAAGGCACATCGCAGCCAAGGAGCGCCACACGGGCGCGGCAACGGTCCTGCTGCGTTCCTTTCTGGCCGCGCCCGAGATTTGGGCACACATGCAAAAGCGCATCGTCACAATTAAAGAAGCCTGCTCCGCTTTGGGGTGCAGTCGCGGCACCGTTTACAAGCTGATTAACGACGGCAAAATCGACACGGTCAAATTAGGCGCGTCCACGCGCATCACCGTCGCCAGCATCGACAAATTTACAAAACACGACGGGGCGGCGGCGTGACCGATGGAAAACACTGCGTCGCCTGACCCCCTTGCGCACCCCACGTGCCCCGACACGTTCCTGCGCGCGGTCTTCCCGACTTACACCGCCCTTGAGCGCCCCGCCCTGTCCTACCCCTTCAAGGGAACGCAGCCCGCAACCCCTTGGCCCGACGTGAAGGCAGAGGCGAAACACACGCACTTCTCGGTCGGCCTGTTCCAGTGGAACACACCAGAAGTCGCCCGCGACAAATTCCGCCGCCGCTTTGAGCGATGCACAGGCGTCCAAACGCTGCTGCTGGATGACGTGCATGAGAAAGCCGCCCCACCCAAGCTGGAACCCACAATCAAGATCGAAACCAAGGCGGGCTCCGAGCAATGGCTGTACCTGTTCGCCGAGCCCGCCCGCGAACTGAACGCCGTGGCCCAGATGATGCAGACACTCATTGACGCAGGGCACGCAGACCCCGGTGGCTAAAACAACAAGACAGCCACAATCCGACTCGGGCGTCTGCCCGGTTCAGACCCCAAGGGCCGAGGCACCCCCGCCCGCGTCACATTTGCCGACATGCGCCGCCTGTTTCCCACAGACCCCGCCAAGCTGTTTGGACCCAAAGGCTTCAACCTGAAACTGGCCAAGCCCCAAAAACTGACGGTCGCAGGCACGGTCAGAAGACTGCAAGCCAGCGACGACCCCATGACGGCGTGGCTTTACGCCAACGGCCACGTCCTGACAGGCGCACAACCCACGACGGCGGGCTGGCTCCCCATCCGCTGCCCTTGGGCGCACACGCACAGCGGCGGAGCAATCACGGGCACCGATTACCTCGCCGCAGTCCCGCGCGGGTTCCACTGCTTCCACGGACACTGCCAACACCGCCGCCCCGTCGACTTCATCCACCACTACGCTACCCAAGGCGCACCGCTGGCGCACGACATGGACAGCACAGGCACCGCCCCAGCCCAGCTTACGTTCCGCGTCGAAGAGGGCGACATTGCCAGCGAGGTCTGGGGCAACAGAGACAGCACCCAAGGCGCACTGACGCTGGCCGAGGCCATGGGCCAGACGTTCATGCGTGGGCCAGACATTCGGGACATTCTGGTGGGACATTCAGCCATCACCGCCCCCCACATCGCCAGCGCCGTTGCGGCCCACGTTCGCCAACTCCGCATCAGCAGTATCGAAGAACACGAACGCGCCATGAGAGAGGGGCACAAGATGGGCCTGCGCATCAACGCAACCCCAGAACTGCCTCGCCAAATCACATCAGAGGTGGCAGACTGAAAAACAAGAACGCTGGGATGTGAAAGACCAACTACAGAGCATCCGCGCAGCACGGTTAAAGTCCGTTCGAGGCGACATTCCCAGTCTCAGGTGGTCGAGGGAAAGGAAAACCTTTCAAACAGAAAGGGGAGCCGCGACCAAGCCAACTCCCCCGTCCATCACTTTAGAAAAAGCGAACATCAACGTAGCAAAGTGTAACGGGTCAAGAGCATGGCAGCAAGGTCTCCCCGCAGGGAACAGGACCACGGACCATGACCAAGAAGTCAGGAACAATCGTCAACATCACTGACGGCAAGAAGAACAAAGACGACACACTGGATGACCTCGACAAGACGTTCCAACCCCACCAACAAACAGCAGGCGTTTATTTCGCCGAGACCTTCAAAGACGAATTCCGCTTTGAGCACATCGAAGGGGTCTGGCGATGCTGGAACGGATGCGCGTGGGTCGAGGACGCAACGCAGCGCGGCGGCTTCGATGATGTTCGGTGCAAAACGTATCAATGTGTAAAACAATACATGTCGGTACGCTGCCACTGGCTATCGCCCGTTTTTTGGTGACGTCTGTAACATTTCCACAGAACGTTTCAGAAAAAGCAGATTATTGGTGCAAATCAGTGCTTCGAAGGTCGATTTCTCACGATGGCGTGAAGGGTAAATCTGAGTTCGGCCATGGATGCGTAACTCTTGCACACGCAAATGAGCGTGAAAAATACATATGTAAGGCTTTGAAATGACAACTATCCGCAAATTCGCCGCAGTCGCGGCAGCCGCCATGACACTGAGTTCCGCCGCGAGCGCTGCTGACATCGTTGAAATCGCATCGGGCGACGAGCGTTTCTCGACCCTTGTGGCCGCAGTCAGCGCTGCTGGTCTGGTTGAGACACTGCAGGGCCCCGGTCCATTCACTGTATATGCGCCCGTGAACGACGCTTTTGCTGCGCTGCCTGAGGGTACTGTGGAAACGCTCCTTAAGCCAGAGAACAAAGGTCAGCTGACCAATGTCCTTCTCTACCATGTCGATGACCGCAAACTGACCGCCGAGATGATCCCGAACGGTTCGAACTACTTCAAGCCAGTTTTGGATTCGGAGCGCTTGTGCATCACTAAAAACTCATCTGGCGTGTCGATCGCCGATGGTACTGGCGAAATCGCCAACGTGATTATCGCAAATATCGAGGCCGACAATGGTGTGATCCATGTGATCGACAAGGTTCTGCTGCCCGGCACCCGCCCTGCCTGCCACTGAAAAAAGTCCTAAAGTGGAATGCAGGCCTCGGCGACGTTGGGGCCTGTATCGTTTCCGCTTTGGGCTCTCTCCAGCCGTTCTCTGCACTTCGTACAAATGGCGGTGCTGGCAGACTAATTCGAACTGGTCTCTACAAGGACAGTGACACTGTCCATTAACTCGCGCCAAGACCACGCTGCTCAGCCAGAGCGGTGGCGCGGTTAAGCTTGAAATTCGGTCTCTTTGAAAGGCTGCGTTCCTGATTAAAGTGATGGTAGACTGAAGCGTGGACGGCGGCGAACTTCTGCAAACTTCGCATACGCCTGAAACGCAGCATCGCCCGCTCTCGTCGTCGGAACGGCAGA
>NZ_JBDUXB010000019.1:0-269976 GCF_039945315.1 Tateyamaria sp.
CCGCATATCCACGCTCAACAACCTGCGCCACGGCGTCCTGCTTAAACTCATCCGTAAACCGTATGCCCTTGTTCATATCCGTCTCTCCTTGGTTCCAAAATTACCAAGCAAAGCGTCTACAAATCTAGGGGCACCTCAAACGAACTTCATGGGATTTGAGCACGGGCAGAATGCTTTGAGCGCAATTCTTCTGATCATTCCGCTGAAATTTCTCGGCCAGTTCAGGAAACAGGCTCAGCACCTCTTTACGGGCCTTAGGTGTCATGCTGTGCAACGCTTCGGGTCCGGGCAGCAAGGTTTCTGTCCATGCACCACCTGCACAAACCAACTGATGGCTATCAAGGAGTAGGTGATGATAGCTCACACAGCCGCCATGACGCAGGCGCACGCTGTGATCGTTGACCAGATGGACCGCGGCAACCAAAACCTCAGGCACACCGAACAACAATTCAGCCTTCCAGCCGGTCACCAACACCCGATGCTGTTGAGAGGTTTCAAGGGAATCCGTATTGCCGATGGCGTCCGGTGCAAAAACAACCGAGGCAAAAGGGCCTTTGCGTGCGACCCGGCGCGCCCCGCGCCAGCGGACCGGCATTGCGACACCGGGTGCGGTGGTCACCAGATCGCCTGCGGCAATCATCTCAATGGGGCATGGGCCATCCGGCGTGTCGATCAGCGTACCCTCTGCAAAACAGATAGGGGTGGTGTAGTCACCGGAATCAAAACTGGGCCCTTCCAGTGTGCTGGTGACAGTCAGGGTCACACCGACGGGTGGAAAGTTCCCTGGATCTCCGACAAAGGCAAGCCCCTCGACCGTCCCATAGGCAGGGTTGGAGTTGTTGACGTTGAACGCCACCAGCGTCCAAGAGTTGGTGCCGTCTGTCACAATAAAGGAAAATTCGGCTTCAACAGTTGTGCCTGAGTCATATGTGACCCCGTCCACCGTCTGTGCTCCGTCCAGCTGCTGCAAACTGTCACTGTCCTGAAAATTGTCGTCATCATCCGTGATCGAAATCGGGCGCCACGCGTTGTCGTTGAGCGTGATCTCAATCCCTAGCAGATGGCTGCCATCACCCTGATTGACCCCATCCAGAATGGCGCCATCACTGAGCGTGATGTCGCTTTCATCAAGAACATAGATGTCATAATCGGCCATGCCTTGCGCTCAATACGTCTTTTTCAACGACCTATGCCGGTTTGTCGTGTCGAGACTTGGGCAGAAAGGTGATTTTTCTGAATGCGGGGCGATTTTTTTAACAGCAGCTTGATCGCGTGTACGGGCTGAAATTGAGCACAGCCAATGCCCAGGCGGAGTGAGTGCAAAAAAGACCGTACGATGTGCGCCCCCACAACAAAACTGCTTAGCGACCTAAGAAGTGTCCGAGGTTAAGGTGTTGGCTGCCGCCGTGCGGCAAACCGCTTAACCCCTCCTTAACAAACCCCACCGCACTCCCTGTTAACCCACCAAACCGTGCACAGCCGGTGCATACCTTGTGCACTCATAGTGCACGCCCTGTGCTTGTCCGATTCTCCACAAAACATGGGCGTTAACCCTCGATTCGCGCCGTCCGTCGAAAGCACCCCACGATCCGTTGCGCGCCGCGACCCTCCGGGCCATTGACCAACCCGGCGTTCCGCGACATATCCCATCCCATGATACCGCTTTCACATATCCGCAATTTCTCCATCGTCGCACATATCGACCACGGGAAATCCACGCTTGCTGACCGCTTGATCCAGTCGACCAACACGGTCTCGGAACGGGATATGAAGGCGCAGCTGCTCGACAGTATGGACATCGAGCGGGAGCGCGGGATCACGATCAAGGCCAACACGGTGCGCATCGACTTCACCGCCGAAAACGGCGAGGCCTATGTGCTGAACCTGATCGACACGCCCGGCCACGTGGATTTTGCCTATGAGGTCAGCCGCTCGATGCGCGCGGTCGAGGGGTCTTTGCTGGTTGTTGATGCGTCTCAGGGGGTTGAGGCGCAGACGCTGGCCAATGTCTATCACGCCATCGACGCGGATCACGAAATTGTCCCTATTCTCAACAAGATAGATCTGCCAGCCGCTGATTGCGACCGCGTGGCCGAACAGATCGAAGACGTGATCGGGATCGATGCCTCCGGCGCTATTCAGGTGTCGGCCAAGACGGGGCAGGGGATCACCGAAACGCTTGAGGCCATCGTCGAACACTTGCCCGCGCCCAAGGGCGACCCGGATGCGCCGCTCAAGGCGATGCTGGTGGATTCATGGTATGACAGCTATCTGGGTGTGATCGTTCTGGTGCGCATCATCGATGGGCGGCTGAAAAAGGGCGAGAAGGTCAAGTTCCTCTCCAACAACACCGTGCACCACGTGGACCGCATCGGCGTGTTCCGCCCCGAAATGCAGGTGGTAGACAGCCTCGGTCCCGGTGAAATCGGGTTCCTGACGGCGTCGATCAAACAGGTGCGTGACACACGCGTGGGCGACACGATCACGCACGAACGTCAAAACGTGGAACCGCTGCCCGGCTTTAAGCCTGCGCAACCTGTGGTTTTCTGTGGGCTGTTCCCCGTGGACAGCAACGAATTCGAAGACTTGCGCGACGCCATCGACAAACTGGCGCTGAACGATGCCTCCTTCAGCTTTGAAATGGAAACGTCCGCCGCCTTGGGCTTTGGCTTTCGCTGCGGGTTCCTTGGGCTCTTGCACCTCGAAGTGATCCGCGACCGGATCGAGCGGGAATATGACATTGAGCTGATCACGACCGCACCGTCGGTGATCTATCATGTCTACGAGCGCGACGGGTCGATGACCGAACTGCACAACCCAGCTGACATGCCCGACCCGAGCACCATCGATCACGTGGAAGAACCCCGGATCAAGGCGACGATCCTCGTGCCCGACGAATACCTCGGTGACGTGCTCAAGCTGTGTCAGGAACGGCGCGGCATCCAGATGGACCTGACCTATGCGGGGTCGCGGGCGATGACGGTCTATGACCTGCCGCTGAACGAGGTGGTGTTTGATTTCTATGACCGACTGAAATCGGTGACCAAGGGCTATGCGTCCTTTGACTACCAACTGACGGGCTACCGCGAGGACAATCTGGTCAAGATGTCGATCCTTGTGAATGACGAACCTGTGGATGCGCTGTCGATGATGGTGCACCGCGACCGGGCCGAGATGCGGGGCCGGGCGATGGTGGAAAAGCTCAAGGACCTGATCCCGCGCCACATGTTCAAAATCCCGATCCAGGCGGCGATTGGGGGCAAGGTGATCGCCCGCGAGACGCTGTCGGCGATGCGCAAGGACGTGACGGCCAAGTGCTACGGGGGGGATGCCACCCGGAAACGGAAGTTGCTCGACAAACAGAAGGCCGGCAAGAAGAAGATGCGCCAGTTCGGGAAGGTGGATATCCCGCAGGAAGCATTCATAAGCGCGCTCAAAATGGACAGCTAATCCGTCCATTTTGGGCGCTTAGGAATGCCAGTGCGCGAAAGTCGTATCGCGCACTGGCACTCGGTTCGTGTGGAGGCGATCCAGCTTTCGCCATATGCATATTATTTCATAATCAATAGTTTGCAGGGGTGTCTCAAACATTTTGGGTAAGCCGACCGTGCAATCAAGGGTGGGCTGGGTCCGAAGCTCGCCCCATGAATTCACTCCTGCAATTTCTGGGTTTTTTCCAAAACTTCCACCCTTTCCCGCGCCTTCTCCGCCCGCGCCTTCGCTTCCTTCACCCCGTCCGCAATTTCGCGCAGGTCGTCGATCTCTTTCCCTTCGACCCCCATGTTGTCCGCCACCAGCAGCAGCGCCTCGGTCAGTTTGCCCAGCTGCTTGCCGTAGCTGGCCACTGAGGTGATCACCTCGTGCTCGACTTCCGGGACCCCTTCGATCTCGCCAAAGTTGGGGGCGATGGCTTGGGTGATGTTGCCCGACAGCGGGTATTCGAAATGCGGAGCGAAGGTGAATGGGAACATGGGCGAATCTCCTGTTTTGCTGAAATCAATGCCCGCAAGCCTCGCCGCATTGCAGCAATCGATCAAGTCAGGGAAACCCGTATACGACACCGTTTCTGACCCATGCCAAGCAGGCCAATCGACACGATAATTCTGACTTACCCCCAGCTTATCCACAAGAGATACACATGTAAAATCAACAGCTTATCCCCAAGAAATTTCGCAGAACCGCCAAATTTATGTTGCGCGACTCGCCGCGAAACCGCAGTCTGAATTCACCGACGCAGAGTTCTTCGAACAACGCGGTGGACGCAAAGGCCCCTCAGGGTGGTAAGCAAAACGCAATAGGTCCCCAGGATCAGGTGCGTCGAGTGGAAGCCAAGAGGACATGAGCCAGATCGTGGATCGGAAACGGTACGTGAGAGGGTGAAGTTGCAGGGTTGGAGCGGGGGAGTGCAGGTCGCAAGGCAAGCAGTCTCGGTGACGGGTGGTAACACCCCGAGCAAGCTGGGCCCAAATCGCCCTCTGGGGGGATGATAGGTTCAAGAAGGCGTCAGGTTGGTGAGGACCTCGGTCCACTCCCCTGGCGCCTTTCGCTTTTTCAGGGACCGTTTCCGGGTGAGGCCCTTGTTGATGTGGGTCAAGGCGGCCTCGTGTCCTTTGTTCCATGCTGGCCTCCATCACAACAGGAGGTGCCCATGGACATCGCAACCCAGAAACAGACCCTATTGAACCGTCGCGCCAAGCTGGTCGGTGATATGACCGAGATTGAACACCAGTTGGACGCCCCCGCGACCAAGGATGTCGAGGATCGATCATCAGAGCGGCAGGGCGATGAGGTGTTGGAGGCGCTGGGCCGGGTCGATCTGGACGAGGTAAAGCGTATCGACGCAGCACTTCAGCGGGTCGATGCAGGTACCTATGGCCTTTGCGTCAAATGCGGTGAACCCATCTCGGAAGCCCGTCTTGAGTTGTTGCCGGCCACGCCGTTCTGCAAGCGATGTGCTGTTTAAGACCGAATTGCTGTGAGGCTTTGGCCTTCCGCTAAATAGACAACGGCCCCGCATCTGGTGATCGGGGCCGCATGTTGTGTTCTTTGGATGGATATTCGCTGCCAGGCCAGAGCCCGCATGCGATCCCTTACTTATACCCGAAGGCGGAGTCCGGCATCCAGTCTGGCGCGCCTTTGCCCGCCCGCATCAGCAGGCAGGATGTGCCCACGCGCTGGAAGTAAAGGATGTCGACCGGGTACCAGCCTGCCTGAGGCACTTCGACCTGGACCGCGCGTGTTTCCTGACAGGTTTGCCGTCCATCGAAATAGCCGACCTCTTGCCCGCCGATCCTTGCGTCCAACCCGTCATTGGTCAGAAAGTCGATTGTGTAGGTTCCGGGGCTGTCGAATTTTACGTAACCGGTGATTCCGGCAACCACGTGTTCGACCTGCTTGGAGGTCAACGCTTTTTCACCAGGTGCGGTGTCGCGGTAGTCGAGCCCTTTAAGCGCTGGGCCTGCTTTGGCCTCTTTCAGATAGCGTTTGGCTTGAGCGAGATTTTTGACGTCCAGCGGGTAGGTGTATTTCACCGAAAGCCCCGATTTGAGCCCACTGGGCTGTGGGTTGGCGGGTTTGAGCTTGACCGGTGCGGCGAAGGCGGCCCCCGCCACCAGAATTGCCGCTGCTGCCAGCGCGGCTGTCTTTAACATCTTCATTCCGTTTACTCCCGTTGGTCGCCCGCTTTGGTGGGGCTTTCAATGGCCAGTAGTCTAGAGCGTAGCCTGCCAGAATGACAAGTTGTCCAGCATTATTGTGAACGCTACGCCGCCGGTGCGCGGTAAAAGAGGTAGCGTTCCGGATCAATCGTGTCCGGCCCCGCGATTTGTTCGAGCCCGATCAGCGGCTGTTGTGACAGCACCAGACCGCGCGGTGCCATCACGGCGGCGATCAGCGGGCTGAGTGCGCCGCCTTCTGCTACGTCGAGGTCTTTGACCCCATGGCCGAAGTCGTAATGCGCGAGTGCCATCTTATGCCCCTGTTCGGCCAGCTGCCGCAGCATGTCGTCCGCTTCGCCTTGCAGGAAGTCTTCCGGAGGAGGCACGCAACTGGGGTGCGGCTCCAGCACACGGTCGATCACCCAGATCCGCCGGTTTGGAATCTCCTGCCGCAAGTGGTCGTAGGTCCGGCCATTCCCCAGCCCCATTTCCAGCACGTCGCCCTGTGTGTCGCTGATCAGTGCTGCGGCCCAGTTGATTCCGTCAATCTGTGCGCTCAGGCGGCGGCGCATCGATTCAAGTCTGCTCATGTCGTGCTCTCCATCGTCCATGGTGTTGCGCCACCGTCCAGCAGTTCGCGCAGGAAGGCGGCGGTAAACGTCCAGATGGCCTCTGTGTGGACCAGGTGGTGGGTCAAAAGGCCAAAGGGTTCGCGCGTATCTTCGTTCCCCAAACGCCGTGCTTCCAGATGCTGGCAGGCTTGCGCGATCAGTTGGGCAGGGTCTACCAGATCCCGCGTCCCTTTCCACCAGATCGGGTCGATATGCGTGTTGATCTGGACAAGGCCGGGGGCGGCCTCGGGTGACGTGCGTGGCCCAAATGTGGACAGCGAGGTGTAGCCTTGCGAGGGCAACGCCTGCACCACCTGAGGACTGATCCTGTTCCAAGGGGGAACAAACATGGGACCGAGTGCTGCGCCAAAACGGGCGTGCATCCGTTTCATCGCCTCGGCCGTCTCATCGTTCGCGTCGGTGCGCGGTGTCAGGAATTCGTTTTTCTTGCCGATCCCGGCGCTGTGGTCCTTGTGCGCCCAACCGTGAACGACGGGGATAAGCGGCGCGGTTGCGATGAAGTTGACCAGTGTTTCATCAAGGTGCGCCGGGATGATGGCCAGATGAACCGGCAGGTTAAGGTCGGTGCTGAGGTCCGATAACCGGTCAAGCGCAGGCGTTGCCGACACGGCATCATCGTCGCGCCACCAGATCGGCAGGGCGATCCCGTCGCGTCGAAACGCGCTCAACGCCTCACGCAGTGGGGTCCAGTCAACGTTCATTGCGACACCTGCCTGCCCCGCAAATCGTGGGCAATCTCGACGCTGCGCGCGGCGCCGTTCATGTTCGACTGGCGCGGTGGTCGGACCGGCGCGTTGCGCACGTCTTCTAAGGCCGTGGCGAGGGCCGGGCCATTCAACTCCGCTTGCAGCAGCACCGTGATCCCGTCGAGGTGGCTCAATGCTTCGGAGCGCAATCCCTGTTCCACCTCACCCCCGTCATCAAATGGGACCAGCACGGCAGGCACTCCAGTTTGCAGGACATCCATTGCCGTGTTGTAGCCGCACATGGACACAGACGCGGCGGCCCCCGCCAGCAGTGTGCGGAAATCCGGGCGCGGCGCTTCGATATCGACGTGGGATGGCGCAGCGCGGATGAACCGCTCCCGTCGCGCGTCTGTCCCACCAATAAGGAACAACCAGTGGACCTGAGGCATCAAAGAGGCGGCATCAAGCGCGGCCTCGAAAATACGTTCGCCCACGTCGCCCCCGCCCGCACTGACGAGGATGCTGCCGTGATCATTCGTGTCGGCATTTGGTGGCGCAGGGGCAACAAAGCCGGTGTAGTGCAACGAGGGTGCGAGCGTGTTGGATACGGGCCAGCTGTGCCCAAGCGTCACAAGGTCGGGATCAGAGTGCACCAGCACGCCGTCATAAAAGGCAGCCACCTGTTCGTCTGCAAACACGGCCTTGGCCGGCTTGCTGGGCGGCGCAAGGATATCGCGGATCGAAGACAGGACCAGAGGTGGTGCTTCCATGTCCGTAGCAGCCGCAAGCAGTGCAGCGAACTCGTCGCGCAGGATGCGGCGGCCGAATGGGAACAACTCGGTGATCAGAATGTCGGGAGCACCCTCTGCCAGCGCGTCCAGCAGCATATCACGCCGTGCATCCATATAGGCAGGATCGACGGGTGCGCCGTCTTCGCCCAGCAACATGGTAAAATCGGTCCCGTTGGAATGCACGGGGGGCAGTTGGATCAGGCGCATGCCTTGAGCGTTGAAGTGCGGCACAGGCCGCCCTCCGCTCAGGATGGTGACATGATCCCCATTGACCTGAAAGGCCTGCCCAAGGGTCAGGGCGCGCGCCAGATGCCCTGTGCCTAGCAGGTGGGTAACGACGATCATGACCTTCATGAGGTGGCCTTGATCAGCCGTTCGTTGGTAGGCGCAGCGGTCCAGTTTGTGCCGTCGATGGTGATCACAAACAACCGGTCCCGTTTGATCGCAAAAGGCGCGGGTCCGTCAAAGTTCCAGCCCGTGGCGATAGCCATCAATACTCGCATCACGCCGATATGGCAGATGGCGACGGTATCGCGAGTGAGACCCATCGCCCATGGTTCAAGCCGCTTGCGCAGATCGGCTGGCGCTTCACCACCCGGCGGGCAGTAATCCCAGCCCCAGTCTTCGATATCGCGAAACCCAGATGCCGGATCGGCCTTGAGCACGGCCCCTTGGCCCCCTTCCCAGTCGCCCCAGTTCATCTCCATCAGGGCCGGTTCGGCCTGCGGAGTGCGTCCGGTGACCAGTTCGCCTGTGCCCATGGCGCGCGACAGGGGGCTGGCAACAATGTCCGCGTGTGCCCAGCCCGCGGGGAGACTGAATGCGCGCAGGTGGTCGCGCGCTTCGTCGTCCAGTGGGATGTCGGTGCGCCCCTGAATGCGCCCGGCGCGGTTCCACGCTGTGTGTCCGTGGCGCAAAAGGGCAAGGCGGATCATGTCAGGGACTCCAAGGTTTTGTTCAAGGCTCTGGTTGCGCTGGTTGCGAGATGGCACTCAGCCACGATAGCACGCGCTTTCCCCCCAATGTCACGCAGCACGTTTAGTTTCCCGGTCAGGTTCAGAACCTCTGCCGCAAGCCCGGAAGGACCGGCGTCCACGTCAGCAAGGGGGGCGTAGACCACATCCCGCACTCCGGGTCGGTCCTGTGCCACCACAGGTACGCCTGCGGCTTGCGCCTCTAGGTAGGTCAACCCGAACGCCTCGTTCACGCCCGGCCACAAAAGCAGACTGGCATGGCTGTAGAGTTTAGCAAGCGCTATCGGATCGAGGGCTCCGTGCAGGCGCACGCGCTGCCCAAACGGCTCCATCAAAGCCTCAACTGCGCCATAGGCAGGTCCGTCACCTGCGATATCCAGCTCCCACTCAAGTGAGGACGGCAAAGCCTCTAGCGTGCGCGCAATCAGGGTATAGGAATTCAGTTTGTCCCCTTCGCGCATCATGCCCACACTCAGCATGGGTCCCTCAAGAGTGCTCACCTCTGGCAGATCAATTCTGTCGAGAAAAGGGGGCAGATGGCGCAGGTTTTGTCCGTGGGGCGCATCACGGCGCAACGTTTCGGCGTCCCGATGGGTGAAGTAGAATATGGTATGCGCGGCATCGCTGGCCGCTTCGGCAGCAGCGGCAAACCGTGCCCACTGCCCATCAAGCCGCTTGCGAGCGCGCGTGCTCTCCACTTGCAGGTAGGGGATGTTCAGCGCGCGTGCGACAGTGGGACCGACCAAGTCGGGGGCCTTGTAGTAGTTATGATAGGTAAACCAAGCGCCCCAAGATTGGGCATCGGCGTGGGCCAGCAAACGTGTAACTTCTTCTTGGGCGTCTGCAAATAACGCGTCCTGCGCGGCTATATCTCCGCGAGGTTCGTAAATGCGCAGATCGCTGGCGAGGGTGACGGCGTGGCCACCTGCGTCAAGAGCGCTGATCAGCGCGCGGGCCAGTGCTCGGTCGCCGGACGGCGTCGGGTGGCCGGGTGGTTTGAGGGGCGCGAAAAAGGCGACATTCATGGCTGCATCATCCCGCGCAGGCGTTCGGCAAGATGGTCGATGCCCGGCTGCATGGTGAATTCGGAATGCAACCGCGCGTGGGCGGCTTCAGCTAGTTTGGGCCCGAGGTCCGGCGTTTCGGCCAGCCGCGTCATTTCGTTGGCGAGCGTGACAGGGTCGTCCGCGCATAAAATCCCATGCACGCCGGTGTCGATGAATTCGGGGATGGCGGACACAGGTGTGGAGAGGATGGGCAACTTTTGGCTGGCCGCCTCCATTAACACGTTGGGCAGGCCGTCACGGTCGCCGTCCTTTGCGATGCGGCTGGGCAGGACAAAAAGGTCAGCAGCGCGCATGGCGGCAATCACTTCGGGCTGATCGCAGGCGCCGCACCATGTGATACGCGCGCTGATCCCGTGAGCCTCGGCCCGGGCGCGCATGTCGGCATCAAGCGTGCCGCCGCCGATATGGATCCAGTGCCAGTCGATGTTTCGCTGCAGCAGCGCAAGGGCGTCGATCAGCCTGTCAAACCCCTTTTTCTCAACCAATCGCCCGACAGAGAGCATGGAGAAGGGCGCATCCGGGCTCCGCGGTGTGCGTGCAGGCGGATCGGGAAAGCGTGAAAGGTCGAGGCCGTGGTAAACTAGATCGACCGGGGTTGTGGCCGCGAGCGCATTCAGATGCTCGGCTCCAAACGCAGTGCAGGTTGCTCCAAAGCCTGCACCATTTGTGTCCGCAGCCAGCTTTTCCCGTAACTCCCATTCGGGGGACGTCCAGATATCCTTGGCATGCGCCGAGAACGCCCATGGAAGCCCGCGCAAACCGGCTGTGTAGCGGGCGACGGAAGAGGGGGTATGCAGAAAATGGGCGTAAATGGCTTGCGTGTCACGCGGCAACTCGCGCGCCATCACGCAGGCCTGTCCGAACCGGCGCACGCGGTTGCGGGTTACATCGCGCCGCAAATCGCGCAGGAATTGCGCGCAGGTGCACCAAAACCCGCGGCGCAGAATGGCCGCTCCCAGCCCGCGCAACACACGCAATGGCTCTTGGTGCAGGTATTCGGGCAGGTAGTAGACAGGCGCGCGCAACTGGTCATGCAGAGGATGCGTCTTGGTGTCTGTGGGATGGCGCAAGGACCAGATGGCGAAATCGATCCCGGCACGCTCCAGCGCTACCAGTTCTTGTGCAATGAACGTCTCTGAGAGGCGCGGCCAGCCTTTTACGGCGACGGCCAGACGCGGCTGGGCGTTGCTCATTCCGCAGCGTCGACCAACGTCGAGCGCATAAGCGCACTGGCGCGTTCGATCACCAAATCCAGACCATCCAGCAGACCGTCAGCGCCTGCCTGAGAGGGGCGTTGCTGATGCGGTAGCCCTCGGATGGCCGAGATCATGGAGGCGGCGGTAAGGCCATCGCGGAATTCATCGAGGTTGCGCACAAGGCCCAACTCTTCGGCGCGGTGGGCGCGGATCCATTGTTCCAACCTTGGTTTGGTGCGTGGCACGATGACGGCGCGCTGATCAAAGGACAGCACCTCGCAGAATGTGTTGTACCCGCCCATGCAAATCACACCCTCAGCATTGGCAAAAAGCGATTCAATGCGGCTGTCAAACCCAGTGGCTGTCACGCGGCCATCAAGGGCGGCCACGCGGGATTCAAATGCCTCGCGCCGATCACCGGACAGGAACGGCCCGTAGACCAGCACAGCGTGAGGGGAGAGTTCCGGGTCCTGCTCGTATGCTTGAAGGACGAGATCGACCATTGCTTCGCCGTCGCCGCCACCGCCGGGGGTGACGAGGATGTAGGGTGTATCGGGGACCTCGGCCGGGTCGATAACGGCCCGACGCAAATAGCCTGTCCAATGGGTGCGCGCGCGTACCGAATCTGACAGAGGCAAGCCGACAGTTGGGTCATAGACAGACTTCGGTCCATAGACCCAGAATTCGTCGTAATACGCTTCGGCGGCGTCCAGCGCGCCTTTGCGTTCCCATTCAGAGGCGAGCACTTCGGGTTCGTCCAGAACGTCGCGCAGCCCCAGCACGATGCGAGTGCGGCCAGAGTTGGTCAGCGTTTCGAGAGTGGGCAACAACTCACCACGAAAGCCGGTGGGTTCCTTATCCACGATCAGCAGGTCCGGGTCGTACTGCACGATGGTGGAATTGATCAGACCTTCACGCAAGGAGGTTGTGGCCTCCAGATCCATGCCCGAGTTCTGGCTGACGTAACTGCCATCGGCCAGTTTCTTGACCCCTGGCAGACGCACGTGATCAACGGCGCGTGGGAAAGTAAATCGCCCTGCTACCGGGCTGCCGGTGAGGATGATTGCGGAACCGGCAGTGCCGGACTGGGTCAGCGCCGAGGCCAGCGCCCGGCTGCGTCGCAGATGCCCAAGGCCAAAAGTGTCATGACTGTAAAGAACCACACGTCGGGGGCGTGAACCGGGCTGGGTCAGCGTTTCAGGTTTCGAAGTGACCATCGTGCTCTTCTTTTTGCCGTACTGTTCTGCCAGCGCGCGCGCTGATCAGACCCCTTGTTCCCTCTGGTAGGCAAGCTGCCCAGCCGTTTCAAGCTGTTGCGTTTTCTCACCCATCGCGCGAGTCATAATCCTGCCACCCGACAGGGACGCCTCGATATAGCGCTATGGCATGGAAATATCTCTTTTGCAAAACAAGCAGGGCCACAAAACGCCAATGAGGGAATTGTTTTTGCCAGTGTGCAACACTAGCGTGCTGTCTGCCGTGGATAGGATAGGCCTGCGATGAAAACCAATGTGATCTCGATGGTAGTGGTGCTTGCCTTTGTTTGGGTTGCCAGCCTGTTCCCCATACCCGTGGCCGCCCAAGGGCTGAGCAATTTGCTGTCAGGCTCAGAGACCGAAGCGCCATTGGATATTGACGCGGTGATGGCTGCAGCGGCTGAAAACGGCGTCAGCGTCATTGTGATCGACACCAACGGGCGCGTTCTGACGGATATCGAGGGCCCGGCTCAAACCGACGAAAGTCAGGACATGGGCGGGGCTTTAATGTCCATGCAGGACGATGCGGCGGCTTTTCGCACAGCGCTGTCCGAAGGGTTGCTGAACCTGCCCGCCTCGTTCAACGAGGTGCTGTATATTCTCAGGGCAACAAGCCCCAGCGGCGCTATCTTCAGCTATGTCGAAGTGCTTTTCTGGAGCCTTGTGTTTCTGGGCATCGGAATCCTGTTTCAGAACGAGATTTACGGCAAGCGCATCGTCAAGAATTACGTGGTGGGCCGCATTCTGGAAAAGCCTGTGGGCTACGGGCAAAAGATGCCTTTCCTTATGTTTCGTTTCTTTGTGGGCCTGATCGGAATCGTGATTTCGATGGTTGTGGCGTGGATTGTCGGGACTGTGGTCTTTGGGCCGCTGGAAAATTCGGCCCTGCAGTTCACCGCCACCCTGATCAACGTGGCCTATTTTGTGATCCGGGTTGTGACCAGCATCTGGCGCATGATCCTGTCCCCGTTCCTGTCCCAGTATCGTATCCCGCTTTTTTCTGACCGGGACGCAAAGAAGCTTTATTACTGGTTGTGTGTGGGCACGATCATGGGCATTTCCACCATTCTGTTTGGCGCGTGGATTCGCGAGCTTGGCTTGAATATGGACGTCTTCGTGTTCCTCTATTCCCTGCTGTCGTTTTTTGTGCTGGTTCAGAGCGTGATGATCGTTGTGTTCAACTGGCGCGCGGTGACCAATGCCATTCTGAACGGAACGCCCCCCATCGCCGCAAGCTGGATCCTGCGCATGCTGTCGCGCGCATGGGCCCCTATCAGCATCTTGTTCTTTTTGTTCGCATGGGGCGAGCAGACCTTCCGCCTTGTCTTGGGTGATCCGAACAGTTTCCCGCTTTTGGTCGGAGGCTGGTTCATCCTGACCACCATCATCGTCGTCTATGGTGTGCTGAATTTCTATATTGAGCGTGGTTTTGCGCGCCGCCGATATATGCGTGAGCATGCTCAGGATGATCGCGATGATAACTCGGAGGACAAGGTCCTCTCCGGTCCGCCCCGCGGCGCGGCCCTGACATCTTTTGAAGGTCTTGCCCGCCGGATCGCCGGTATTATCGCCTTTGTCGCAGGCAGTTATGCATTTCTGGGCATGTGGAGTCCGGGAGCAGGATTCGTCGGGGGCAGTGTCTCCGCCCGTCTGCTGGACGTCATCGTCATCATTTTTTTGGGCTACATTGGCTATTATGCCTTTCGCATCTGGATCGACCGCAAGATCGCGGACGAACAGGGCGACATGGGTGAGGGCGAGTTAGGCGACGAAGGAGGCGGCACCAGCGCGTCACGCCTTGCGACTCTATTGCCGTTGTTCCGCAATTTCATACTGATCCTGATTGTCCTGACCATCGGTCTGATTATTCTGATGGAAGTCGGGGTGAATGTTGGCCCGCTCTTTGCCGGTGCTGGTATTCTTGGCGTCGCTATCGGTTTTGGCAGCCAAAGCCTCGTGCGTGACATCTTTTCCGGAGCGTTCTTTCTGTTCGATGACGCGTTCCGCCGCGGAGAATATATCGATGTGGGAGGCGTCAAAGGAACGGTCGAGAAAATCTCAGTTCGTTCGTTCCAGTTGCGTCACCATCTGGGGGCGCTGCACACCATGCCCTTTGGCGAAATTCAGGTGCTGACCAACTATTCGCGTGACTGGGTGATCATGAAGCTGCCCTTGCGGGTGACCTACGACACGGATGTGGAAAAGGTCAGAAAACTGATCAAGAAGCTGGGTGTGGAATTGCTGGATGATCCAGTGATCGGCGACAACTTTATCCAACCCTTGAAATCACAGGGTGTGATCGAGATGCAGGATTCAGCGATGATCATCCGGGTCAAGTTCATGACTAAACCCGGCGATCAGTGGCTGGTGCGCAAAAAGGTCTACGAAGACATCCGTGAGTTGTTCGCCCGGGAGGGTATTCGGTTTGCCCATCGCGAGGTCACTGTTCGGCTCGCCGATGGCGAAAAGAAAGTCGAAGAATTGTCAGACGAGGATCGCAAGGCGATCACGGCTGCGGCGCAGGCTTCTATTGAGGAAGACATGCTTGAGGGCGGTGTCGCGGATGGGGACGACCGATAATCCCTCTCGACATGGGGCCTGAAAGGGCATAGGCGCTCAACGCTTGGTGGCCGGGATCGCCCGGCCCCTTTGCTTTGATAGGACCGAACCCCGTGATTACGCCCCTCCAGACCGCATTAACCGCCCGTGGATATACAGACCTGACCCCTGTGCAAGAGGCGGTCACTGACCCGGAACTGGTCGGTGCTGACCTGCTGGTTTCCGCACAGACGGGATCAGGTAAGACAGTCGGCTTTGGTCTTGCGCTGGGCCCGACACTGCTGGGCGATGAACCGCTGTTTCAGATGGCGGATGCGCCATTGGCGTTGGTGATCGCGCCCACCCGCGAACTGGCAATGCAGGTCAAACGCGAGTTGGGCTGGCTTTACGGCGAGACCGGCGTGGTCATGGCGTCCTGCGTTGGTGGCATGGACATGCGCGACGAACGGCGTGCTTTGGGGCGCGGCGCGCATATTGTTGTCGCCACGCCGGGCCGGTTGCGCGACCACATCATGCGCGGCTCGATCGACCTGACCGCGATCCGCGGCGTTGTGCTGGATGAAGCGGACGAGATGCTGGACCTTGGCTTTCGCGAGGATCTTGAGTTTATTCTCGGCGAATGCCCTGACAGCCGCCGCACCCTGATGTTCTCGGCCACTGTGCCTGCGCAAATCGCGAAACTGGCCAAGACCTATCAAAAGGATGCGATCCGCATCGCGACAACCAGCGGTGAAAAACAGCACGCCGACATCACCTATCAGGCCATGACCGTGGCCAATCATGACGCCGAAAACGCGATCATCAATATCCTGCGGTTTCACGAAGCCCCCAATGCCATCGTGTTCTGTAACACACGTGCGATGGTGAATCGGGTCACCACGCGACTGTCCAACAGGGGATTTCCCGTCGTGGCACTGTCGGGCGAATTGACCCAATCCGAGCGGACCAATGCACTGCAAGCGATGCGCGATGGGCGCGCGCGTGTCTGTGTGGCGACGGACGTGGCCGCACGCGGGATCGACCTGCCCAACCTGGATCTGGTGGTGCACGCTGAGCTGCCGTCCAACCATGAAACGCTGCTGCACCGTTCAGGCCGGACGGGCCGCGCGGGTCGCAAGGGCACGTCCGCATTGATCGTCACGGCTAAGGTCCGCGCCAAGGCCAACCGCATCCTGCGCGGCGCCAAGGTAGAGGCGGAGTGGATCGACGCACCATCAGCGGATGACGTCCGCGCAGCTGATGAAACCCGCCTGCTGGACGATCCAATGTGGACGGATGCGATCACCGAAGGCGAAGGCGATATGGTCGCCAAGTTCGTCGAGGCCTTTAGCCCCGAGCAACTGGCCACCGCGGTTCTGCGTATTCACGGTCTGCGCCATTCCGCGCCCGAGCACCTGTCCGAAGTCAAAGGCGACAAGGCCGCGCCCAAGGCGCGGGCGCCCTTCGGGCCAAGCACGTGGTTTTCTGTTGCGGGTGGTCGCGATCAGGGGGTTGAGGTGCGCCGCCTGCTGCCCATCGTATGCAATGCAGGTGACATCACCAAAGACGACATAGGCGCGATCCGCATCGTCGATGACATGTCTTATGTCGAGTTGAAGACAGAAGCAGTGGCCGGGTTCGTGCAGAACCTTGGACCTGCGATGCAAGTCGAAGGCGGGGCGAGCGTCACGCAGCTAGACGGTGTGCCCGATGCGGCCAGCCAACCCAAGCCACGGTTCGAGGGCAAGCCGGGTGGTCGTCCCAAGCGGGATTTTGGCGACAAGCCGAAACGTGACTATGGCGATAAGCCCAAGCGCGACTTTGGTGACAAACCCAAGCGGGACTTTGGCGACAAGCCCAAACGCGGCTTTGCCGATGCGCCGAGACCGACGGGCAAACCTTCGGCCAAAAAAGTTTGGAACCCCGACACCGCGCCTGCGCCCAAACCGCGTAACGATGCGGCCCCCATCGACTGGAACGACACATCGACCCCTAAACCGCGCAAGCCCAAACCGGGCGCAAAGCCCAAAGGCAAACCGGGCGGGAAAAAGCCATTCGCAAAAGCGCCCAGCACGCTTGAAAAAGCCATGCAGGACGGCAGCGTGAGCGCACCGAAAAAACCGCGCCACAAACCAGATAGTGCGCCGGGCGCGCCAAAAAAGGCGAAATGGAACAGCAAGAAAAACCAGGCCCGCCGCGCGGCTGCCGGCCAAGGTGGTGCGCAGCCCCCCAAACGCAAAGGGTAAGCGGGGTTTTCTAAGCTCTGCGCTTTAGCTTGTGTAAGGGTCCAGACTGTCGCGCAGACCGTCGCCGAGGAAGTTGAATGCCAGCACCACGATGATGATGGGCAGCATCGGGATCGCCGTCCACGGATAGATCTCAATACTCGCAAGGTTCTGCGCGTCGTTCAGCATCACACCCCATGACACCGCCGGCGCCCGCAAGCCAAGGCCTAAGAAGCTGAGTGCCGTCTCTCCAAGGATCATCGCCGGGATCGACAGGGTGGCGGACGCGATCAGGTGGGACATGAAGTTCGGCAGCAAATGGCGTCGAATGACCCGACCGGGCTTGGCCCCCATCATTTCTGCCGCACGTACATATTCCTCCTCTCTCAACGAGAGGAACTTACTTCGCACCGCCCTCGCGAGGCCGGGCCAATCGAGAAGCCCGAGTATGATACTGATAATGAAGAAGACGGACACGGGCCCCCAATTCGACGGCACCGCAGCCGACAGTGCCAGCCAGAGCGGCAGTTCAGGCAAACTTCGCAGGATTTCGATGGCCCGATTCACCACCCAGTCGACCCAGCCACCGAAATAGCCCGCAATGGCCCCGAACCCGATGCCAAGGATAAAGGACACCGTAATCCCGATCAGACCCACGGTCAGCGACAGTTGCGCCCCGTAAGAGATGCGCGAGAACACGTCACGCCCCAGCCGATCTGAGCCAAAGATGAATATCGTCGCCCCTTCGGGCGCGCAGAACAGATGGGTTGTGCTGGGGATGAACCCAAACAGATTGTATTCCGACTTTTCACAGAAGAACTTGAGCGGCATGGGTCGCGTTGTGTCAGTGATGTAGGTCCATCGGTAATTTTCGAGGTCTGCAACCGCCTCCGTCGGATAGACGAAGGGGCCGATGAATTCATCCTCGTGCCAAAGACGGATGGCCTGGGGTGGGTGGTAAAGGTACTCGGCGCTGCGTTCATTGGGCGTGTAAGGCGAGAAGAACCCTGCAAAAGGGATCGCCATATAGGCCAGAAACAGGAAAATGCCGGACAGCAGCCCCAGCCGGTGTTTCTTGAACTTGCGCCAGACCAGCACCCAGTTGGGGGCGTCCATGTCCGTCCGATCAAGGGCCGAAAGGTCCACATTCGGATCGTATGGGGCGTCGTCGATAAAGCGGCCGTCGGGAAGGGTGCTCATGTTCTGTTATCCTTCTCGGGCGCCATAGCGGATGCGCGGATCAAGCAGCACCAGCAAAAGGTCGGAAATCATGGTGCCGATCAGGGTCAGCAGGGCGACAAACATCAAAACGAACGCTGCAAGGAACTGGTCCTGCGATTTGAGCGCGGTCAGCAGCGCGGGCCCGATGGTTTGCAGGCCCAACACCACCGACACCAGAACCGAACCAGACACCATGGCAGGCAGCAGGTTGCCGATGTCGGCCACGAAGGGGTTGAAGGCCATGCGCAGTGGGTACTTCGTCAACAACTTGGTGGGGCCAAGCCCCTTGGCTTGCGCGGTTTCAACGTAAGGTTTGCTCAGCTCGTCCAGCATATTGGCGCGCAGGCGTTGCATCATCCCAGCCGCGCCAGAGGTGCCGATCACAAAGGTCGGAACGATCAGGTGCACAAGGATGGACTGTACCTTGGCCAGCGACATCGGTTCGCCCTCGAACTCCGGGCTCATCAGCCCGCCAATTGGCAGGCCAAGGTATTTGTGGCCGTAGTAGAACAAGATCAGCGCCAGCAGAAAGTTCGGCGTCGCAAGGCCCAGATAACCGACAAAGGCAGTGGTGTAGTCGACCCATGTAGCCGAGCGGGCAGCGGCCAGAACACCAAGTGGCAGGGCAACGAGGTAGACAAACAGAACCGCCGCAAGGTTCACAAGAACCGTCAGCCAAAGCGCGTCGCCTACGATGTCCGCAACAGGCGCATCAAATTCAAAGGACCAGCCGAAATCACCCTGTAACAGGCCGGAAAACCCATTGGGACCGTCCCAGACGCCAACCCAGATCAGATATTGTTCCCACAATGGTCGGTCGAGCGCGTATTCGGTGCGCAGAAACTCGGCCTTTGCGACCCCTTCGGCCTGCCCAGTGGCGCGCAGTTCGGCGATCTGGTTGGACAGGTAGTCACCGGGGGGCAGGTTGATAATGATGAACACCAGCACCGACACAACGGCCAGCGTCAGCAACATCGTGACCAGTCGCCACGCCGCGTAGCGCACAAACATCATTTGCTGACCTGCGCGATTTGTTCATCATCCGAGAAGTAGAATTCGTCGACCCTGTGCACGCCGAAATGGGCGCCGGGGTCCCATGCCCATTTGCCTTTCTCGGGCACATTGCGCAGCCTGTCTGATACCACGACCGGTTGCGGGGCCTCGGACAGGATGCCGATGCCAAACTGCTGGTCGGCGTGAATATCCAGCATTTCGCGCCAGATTTTGGTGCGTTCCGCTTCGATGCTCGTGCCCTGCCATGCCTTGCTGAGATCCATCAGGCGTTGGGCCGCAGGCAAGTCGATTGGTTCGCCTGCCGCGCCGTGTGTCTGGTAATGTTGCCCCCATTTAGGCCAGGCAAAGAACACCTGATCGGTGGGCGCAAGGTAGCTTGGTGGCGTGAAAGGTTGGGGGATACCATTGTCCCATCCGAACCAAACCGCGGCCATGGTCACTCCGGAAAAGACGCGGTTGCGCAGGATGTCACGATCCAGTGGGCGCATGATCAGCTTGATACCCAGATCGCGCCATGTGTCGGTGATGATGGCCAGCGCATT
Organism: Tateyamaria sp.; assembly: GCF_039945315.1. Classification (GTDB taxonomy): domain Bacteria; phylum Pseudomonadota; class Alphaproteobacteria; order Rhodobacterales; family Rhodobacteraceae; genus Tateyamaria. The sequence goes on from NZ_JBDUXB010000019.1 coordinate 19,800, forward strand.
TTCGACTTCTTGGCGCTCGCCCGCAGTCTCAATCACGAACTCCATCGGTCGCCCATCGGGCAGCAGGCGGATGCCGGACGCCGTGCGTTCGGTCAGCCCCATTTCATCGAGCATATTGTTGGCAAGTTCCGGGTTGTAGATTGCCCATTTGGTGAGATTGTCAGGCTCAAAGAACGGGCTGGCGGCCAGCGCGGTCATGCCGCCCTCTTTCCCAAGCCCAAAGTAAAGCGCGCGGTTGATCATGCGCCGATCGATGCCCAAGGACAGTGCGCGGCGGAAGCGCGCATCGCGGATCACTTTGCTCCAAACCGGATCAGCAAAGTTGAGGTTGGGGTAGATCGCGATCTGGCTGGCTGCACCGTTGGACCACAAGTACGTGCGGTATGGGGCGCCATCCTGTTCGCCTTTCTTGAGGATCGATACGTCGCGGAAATCAAGGCCGCGTGCTTGCAGATCGGATTCGCCAGCGTTGGATTTTGCAGCCACCAGGCCTGAGCCGACGATGCCCATTTCGACCACATCAATGTAGGGCAGTTGCGTGCCGCGCGCGTCGACGCGGTGAAAGTATGGATTGCGAATGAACAACTGGCGCGACGAAGTTCCGCTCGCCACCACCCACGGCTGCAACGTGGGCAGGGCGGCGTTGTCGAACTGGTACATGTTGTCCATCTTGTTGTGCAGTGGCGCCCAGCTGCGCACGCGCTTGGCGTCGATCATCGCCTCCATCTCTTCGACGGTGTTGAAGTTCACATGGAACTGTTTGAGGTAATGGGACGGGCGAAAGATGAAAGGCGGCGCGGCCTGCGCCAGCATTTGCAGGAAGTTTGGATTGGGGCGCGGGAAAGTGACGACAACCGTGTAAGGGTCGGGAAAAGACATGGTTCCAAATTCTTCGCCCACACGCATGACTTCGGGCGGGCCATTGGGGCTGAGTTCCGGGTTTTGGGCGACGTGTTCCCACCAGTATTCAAAGTCGGCAGAGGTGAAGGGCGCACCATCTGACCAGCGGTGGCCGGGGCGCAGGTGAAGGGTAAAGACGCGCCGGTCTTCGACCTCATAATCCCGCAGAATATCCGCCTTTAGTCGGTATTTTTCGTCATAACCCACAAGGCGCGCGTATCCGTAAACAACCATTTGGCGGACGTCTTTGGACCGCGTGACCATAGTGCGCAATGTGCCGCCCTGTGTTCCGAATGTGCGACCCTTGGCTTCGAGATCGACGATCAGCGGGGTTTCGGGAATGCGCTGAGCTGCGGGGTCCATCTGGCCTTTGGCAACTTCGCTTTCCCAGAATGGGCTTTCATTGATGAGGGTCTGTGCCGTGGCGGGCAGGGCCAGGCAAGTGGCAAGGATGAGAGCGGCAAAACGGTTAAACATGGCAACGTACCTTGTGTCCGGGTTGGACTTGAATGAGGTCAGGGGCATCGATCCCTTCAAAACGGAATTCTTCAGACCACCCATCAGGGGACCCCGCCCCACGCGACACTTCTTCAAGGTCAATAGGACGGTCCAGGTCTGGTTCGGGCTGCGCCGCGATCAGTGCCTTGGTATAGGGGTGGCGGGGGTTGTAAAACAGAGTGTCCGGCGGGGCCTGTTCGACCACAACGCCCTGACGCATCACGGCAACTTCGTCCGCGATGCGCGCGACAACGGCCAGATCGTGACTGATGAACAGGTAACTCAGGCCCATACCGTCCTGTATGCGTTCTAGCAGCGTAAGTATCTGTTCCTGAACGGACACATCGAGCGCCGAGGTCGGTTCATCACAGACCAGCAGAACCGGATCGAGCGTGAGCGCGCGCGCAATAGACAGTCGCTGGCGTTGTCCGCCGGAAAAAGCATGCGGATAGCGTTTGAGCATATCCGGATTGAGACCCACCCAGCGCAGCATTTCGGCGGCCTTGTCACGCCGCTCCTGTTTGGACCCGATCTTGTGGATTTCCATTGGCTCGGTCAGCGCCTCTTGCACCCGCATGCGGGGGGACAGGGACGAGTAGGGGTCCTGAAACACCATCTGTGCCTGACGTTGGAAGGCGACCTTTTGAGCGCGGGTCAGAGCGCCGATATTGATGGGCTCTGCGCCTGCTCCTGGGCGAAACAGAACCCGCGACCCTTCGTCCGGCACTTCGGCTCCCAGTGCGATCCGGGCGCAGGTGGTCTTGCCCGACCCGCTTTCGCCCACCACAGCCAGTGTTTTGCCGCGCGGCAGTTTGAGAGAAACGTCGCTGCACGCATGCACCAGCTTGCGTTCGCGCCATCCGCCTGCGCGGACGGAGTAGGTTTTGGAGACGGATTTAAGTTCGAGGATCAGATCATCTTCGACCACCGGCGGCGAAGGCTCGGCAACCTCCGGGATCATCGGCGCCGCGGCGAACAGTTTTTTTGTATAGCCGTGACCCGGTGCTCCAAGGACAGCCGCAGCCGGGCCGCTTTCCATTATGTGGCCTTTGTTCATCACCACGACGCTGTCGGCCATATTGGCGACGACTCCCAGATCGTGGGTGACAAGGATCATTGCCATACCTGTGTCGCGTTGCAGGTTTTTCATCAGGCCAAGAACTTGCGCCTGCGTGGTCACATCCAACGCAGTGGTCGGTTCGTCGGCGATCAGTAATTCCGGTTTGGCCACCATCGCCATAGCGATCATCGCGCGTTGGCGCATGCCACCGGACATCTCGAATGGATAGGCGCGGTAGGCGCGTTCGGCATCGGCAAACCCGACCCTCTCGAAGGTGGCCAGCACATCGCGCTTGGCCTCTGAAAGGCTCATGTCACGGTGCAGTGTCAGCACCTCGCTTACCTGATTGCCGATGCGGTGGAGCGGGGAAAGAGAGCGCATGGGTTCTTGAAAAATCATCGAAATGGCATCGCCACGAACGGCTCTGATGTCTGAATTGCTGAGGCCGAGCAGGTCAGCGCGCGACGCGCCGGTCCCAAATTCAATAGACCCGCTGCGCAATTGCGCGGCGCCCGGAAGGATACGCAGGACCGAACGGCAAGTGAGCGTTTTACCCGACCCGCTTTCCCCGACGAGGGCCAGCGTTTCACCCGCATGAACGGAAAAATTTACACCTGCCACGACAGGCGGTGCTTCGCCAAAGCCGATAGAGAGGTTTTTTACGTCCAGCAGGGGGGCCATAGGGCGTCCTTTGTTGCGCGTGCGTGCCAGAGTTCAGTCAACCCGATTCCGACACTCAGGTCCATACACTGGTTATGCCGGAATTGTTGCTACACATTTTTGTCGTTCTGGCGCATCTAGAGGAAAAGCCAAAGGAATGCGCGCATGAGCCAAAGCCGTCTTGATCTGTTTGTCGACCGTATGGTTTCCCAGCGTGCCTGTCTGGATTATGCCGCCGCCGCGATTGCGGATGTGCCGGGCCCTGTGTTCGAGTTGGGCCTGGGCAATGGTCGCACCTATCACCACATGTGCCATATCATGCCGACCCGCGATATTTTCGTCTTCGAACGCGCAATTGCGTCCCACCCTGACAGCACACCGCCCGAGGGTCAGGTCCTGCTTGGCGATGTATATGACACGTTGCCTCAGGCATTGGAGCGTTTTGGGCCCACTGCGGCGCTGATCCACGCGGATCTTGGTGGCCATAATCGGGTCAAGAACGATATCTTCGCACGCAACGTCTCGCCCTTTGTTGAGCCCCTGTTGGCGGTCGGCGGGCTGATGGTGGCGTCGGATCGGATGTATTTTGAAGGTTTGGTGGAACAGCCATTGCCGACAGATGCCGTGCCTGGACGGTGTTTTATCTACAAGCGCGAGGCATGATCTGGTGGGCGCGCTGACGCGCGGAGACATGTTTTAGGGGCGCGGTCGCCAGGAGTTTTCTAAAACAGAAAAGGGTGAGCGTGCCCTATGACTGGTGACGCTGCGGCCTTTTGAGAAACGCTTGCCCTTTTGCGCGGCGCGCCTAGGCTGTGCGCCAAGGGAGAAATTCATGAGCGACAAGATTGCCTATGCACGGCACGGCGATATCGCCGTGCTTACCGTAAAGAACCCACCTGTAAATGCGCTGAGCCAGGCCGTGCGTCAGGGCCTTTGGGATGGCATGAACAAGGCCGAAGCCGACACCGGCGTGCGCGCGGTCCTCATCGTTGGCGAGGGGCGTGCGTTTTTTGCAGGAGCCGACATTAAGGAGTTTGGCAAGCCTCCGCTGGACCCGCACCTGCCCGACCTGATCCGCCGGATAGAGGCATCGCCCCTGATTGTTGTGGCGTCTATGCATGGTGTGTCCCTTGGTGGCGGGCTTGAGGTCGCTTTGGGCTGTCACTACCGTATTGCGGTGCCGTCGGCCCGGGTGGGTCTGCCCGAAGTGCATTTGGGTTTGATTCCGGGTGCCGGAGGTACGCAACGTCTGCCCCGTCTCACCGGGGTGGATGCGGCACTGGATGTTATGACGACCGGCCGCCCGATCGGCGCGGCGCAGGCCCATGATCTGGGCATCATTGATGTGATCAAAGACGGCGATCCGGCGGAAAACGGGCTGGCCTATGCACAAGAGCTCCTGGACGCTGGGGCCATACGGCGCGCGGTGAGCGAATTGCCGTTGCCCGCGGCGATCGACTGGGATGCAACGTTTGATGCCACGCTGGCCCGGTCCAAAGGTCAGATCTCACCCGCGTGGTGTGTCAGAGCGATCGAAGCCGCCTATGCCGGCGATTTCGAGGCCGGGATGAAAGCTGAGCGCCAGATTTTCTTTGACCTCATGCAGACTGATCAGCGCAAAGGCATGATTCACGCCTTTTTCTCGGAACGTGCGGTGGGCAATCTGCCAGAACTGAAGGGGGTTGCGCCACGTGAGGTGAGCCGGATCGGTGTGATCGGAGGCGGCACCATGGGGGCTGGCATTGCCACGGCAGCCCTTCTGGCCGGGCTACGCGTCCATCTGCTCGAGATGTCGCCCGAGGCTGGAGAAGTTGCGCGTGGTCGTATTGAAAGCAACCTGTCCGGGGCGTTGAGGCGCGGCAAGATCAGTGCAGACCAGCATGCGGCCATCCTTGGCGACGCCTTGCAGGTGGTGACGGATTATGACGCGCTGGCCGAGGCTGATCTGGTGATCGAAGCCGTTTTCGAAGACATGGCCGTGAAAAAGGTGGTTTTTGCCGAACTGGACCGGGTCTGCAAACCGGGCGCGGTGCTGGCCTCCAACACCTCATACCTTGATATCAACGAGATTGCGGCGACTACTTCGCGGCCCGGCGATGTGCTGGGACTGCACTTCTTTTCTCCGGCGCATGTCATGAAGCTGCTGGAAGTGGTGGTGGCCGATGCGACGGCGCCAGACGTTGCTGCAACCGGTTTTGCCTTGGGCAAGGCGTTGGGCAAGACTTCTGTGCGTGCGGGTGTCTGTGATGGGTTCATCGGGAACCGCATCCTGTCGACTTATCGCACGTGTGCAGACCACATGATTTTGGACGGCGCCTCACCCTATCAGATTGATGCAGCCCTTGAGGCGTTTGGATTTGCCATGGGGCCTTTTGCCGTGGCCGACCTTGCCGGGCTTGATATCGGCTGGGCCGTGCGCAAACGCAAACGGACCGAGGGGCTTGATCCACGCGCGCGCGACGCCGCTTATGCGGATAAGTTGTGCGAAGACGGGCATTTCGGACAAAAGACCGGCAAAGGCTATTACGACTATGCCGCCGGTCCCAAAGCCCGCGTTCCGAACCCGGATGTGATGCCGTTGATCGAGGCGGAGAGGGCCGCGCAGGGGATCACACCGCGCGACTTTGATGACGAAGAGATCGTGCGCCGGTACATGGCCTCAATGGTCAATGAGGCGGCCAAGGTTGTCGGCGAAGGGATCGCGCGGCGCCCGCTGGACGTGGATATGACGCTGCTCTTTGGCTATGGTTTTCCGCGCTATCGCGGCGGGCCTTTGAAATGGGCGGACATCGTCGGGCTTGAGAGTTTGCTGAGCGATATCAAAGGCTACGCAGAGGCTGATCCGTATTTTTGGGCGCCCGCGCCACTTTTAGAGAAGCTGGTGGCCGAGGGCCGCACCTTTGATGACCTGAACAAGGAGGGTTGAGACATGGACCTGAGCTATACCCCCGAGGAACTGGCCTTTCAGGACGAATTGCGCGCGTTCCTGCGCAACGAACTGCCCGCAGAAATCTCAGAAAAGGTGCGTCAGGGGCGCGAGTTGGAAAAGGCGGACATGGAGCGCTGGCATGCGATTCTGAACGCCCGCGGCTGGCTGGCCCAGAACTGGCCCAAGGCCTTTGGCGGCGCTGAATGGAGTGCTGTGCAGCGCCACATCTACGACGTCGAGGCCGCAGCAGCAGGTGCGCCACGCATTGTTCCTTTTGGTCTGTCGATGCTGGGACCTGTGTTGCAGAAATTCGGCTCCAAGGCGCAGCAGGACCATTGGCTGCCGGGCATTCTGGACGGATCGGACTGGTGGTGTCAGGGCTATTCCGAACCTGGTGCCGGGTCTGATCTGGCCTCCCTTAAAACCCGCGCGGTGCGGGATGGTAACCACTATATCGTCAACGGGCAAAAGACGTGGACGACGCTGGGCCAGCACGCCAACATGATCTTCTGCCTTGTGCGGACGGACCCGGAGGTAAAGCAACAGGAAGGGATATCCTTTCTGTTGATCGACATGAACACGCCCGGCGTCGAAGTGCGACCAATCATCCTGCTCGATGGCAGCCCCGAGGTGAATGAAGTCTGGTTCACAGACGTGCGCGTGCCAGCAGAAAACCTTGTCGGAGAAGAGAACAAGGGCTGGACCTATGCCAAGTATCTGCTGACCCATGAACGCACGGGCCTTGGCGGGATCGGAGCCAGTCAGGCTGCGCTTGCGTCGGTCAAACGGGTTGCACGGGCAGAAACTCACAACGGCAAACCACTGATGCAGAACCCGCATTTTGCCGCGCGAGTCGCGCAGGTGGAAATTGATATGCGGGCTATGGCCACGTCGAACTTGCGGATCGTATCGCAGGCCGCAGCCGGAGGCGCACCGGGGCTGGAAGCATCCATGCTAAAAGTCAAAGGATCGGTGATCCGTCAGGAGATCAATGACTTGGCCCGTCGCGCAGTGGGCCCATACGCCATGCCCTTCGCCTCAGAAGCGGTGGAAGGCGCCAACGATCTGATCCCCGATCCGTTGGGCGCTGGCCCGGTGGCAGCGCAGTATTTCAATAATCGCAAACTTTCGATCTTTGGCGGGTCCAACGAAATTCAGCGTGGTATTATCGCTAAGGTTACACTGGGAGGTGGCGCATGAATTTTGTTCTCACCGAAGAACGGAAAATGCTGCAGGACACCCTGCGCCGGTATCTCCGGGACAAATACACCACCTCAGTACGCAACGACATTCTGAATTCTGAAATGGGCATGTCGGTCGATATCTGGGCGGAACTGGCCGAGCTTGGCGTGCTAGGCGCGCTCTTTACCGAAGATCAGGGCGGATATGGCGGCGCCGGTTTCGATATTGCGGTGGTGTTTAAGGAACTGGGGCGCGCGGGAGTGGTGGAACCTGTGCTCGACAGCGCATTGATGGGTGGGCGCCTGCTGGCCGAGGCTGGCAAGACGGACATGGTCGAAAACATTATCGCGGGCACTTTGCAACTGGCTGTTGCCCACGGTGAACCCGGCGGGCGCTATGATTTGGACCATGTGCTGTCGCGTGCGGAGGACGATGTGCTCACCGGGCGCAAGGCCGTTGTGATGAATGCAGAAAGTGCGGAGCACCTGATTGTCTCAGCGCGCGATGGGGACGACATTGCATTTTACCTTGTGGCCAGCGATGCGCCCGGTGTTGATATTCAAGGCTATCCCTTGCTGGCAGGCGGGCGTGCGGCGGAGGTGACACTGGACAAGGCGCCGGGAATTCCACTTGGGCTGGGTCTGGCAGAATACGAGTGGATCAATGCGCTTGCCCTTGTGGCCATCAGTGCAGAGGCGCTGGGTGCGATGGAAAGCGCCACGGCGCTGACCAAGGATTACCTGATGACCCGCAGGCAGTTCGGGCGGCCCATTGGGACGTTCCAAGCGCTTGCGCATCGCATGTCCGATGTGCTGATCGAACTGGAACAGGTACGCAGTGCGGTGATCAATGCTGCCGGGAACCTCGACGCATCTGATCGAGACCTGCACCTGTCAGCGACAAAGAACTTGATTGGCCGCGCAGGTCGGCTCGTCGCCGAAGAAGCGATCCAAATGCACGGCGGTATCGCGATGACGCAAGAATATGAACTCGCGCATATCGCCAAGCGGATCATCATGGCTGACCATCGTTTCGGCGACACAGACTATCATCTGGAGCGGTTTATCGCCCTCTCCGCAGCCTGATCTCAGGCCCAGACGCCTTCGGCTGCGGCACGAATGGCGCGGATGTTGTCTCCGTAAGGTGCAGGGTCGCTGACAGACCCTCCGCGGAACACGGCCGAGCCTGCAACCAGAACATCTGCGCCCGCTTGTGCGACAATCGGGGCCGTGTTCGGATCAACGCCGCCATCAATTTCGATATGGACAGGCCGGTCGCCGATCATACGCCGCAAAGCGGTGATCTTGGTGCTCATGTCGATGAATTTCTGCCCGCCAAAGCCCGGGTTGACCGTCATCACGCAGATCAGATCGACCATGTCCATCAGTTCCGAGACAGCCTCTGCCGGTGTGCCGGGGTTGAGCGCGACACCCGCCTTCATGCCTGCGGCTCGGATCGCTTGAAGCGTGCGATGGATGTGCGGACCAGCCTCGACGTGTGCCGTCAGAACGTCGGCTCTCGCCTGTGCAAAGGCGTCGATGTAGGGATCAACTGGTGCGATCATCAGATGCACGTCCATCACACCCTTGATGTGGGGGCGGATGGCGGCGCAGGTCGCTGGCCCAAAGGTGATGTTGGGCACGAAATGCCCGTCCATGACATCCACATGGATCCAGTCAGCGCCCTGCGCTTCAACAGCGGCGCATTCCGCCCCGAAGTTGGCGAAATCGGCGGCGAGGATGGAAGGTGCAATCTTGATCGAGCGATCGAAGGTCATGGGCAGGCTCCGTGGTGGCGTCGCCGCGCTATATCTGCCTGATGCGCCTGTGGAAAGGGGCCCTTCTGGGAGGATTTTTTCAAATCAGAGAATTCGGACAGGTGCCATGGGCATCAAAGATGGGCGCTTTCCTTAGTTGCACATTTAATTTGACATTTGAATTAATGAGAACGACTGTGTGTGCTCAGGGAGGAATTTCATGTTTCTGGGGCTTGATCTGGGCACCTCGGGTGTCAAGGCGTTGCTGGTGGACGGTGAAGGCCGTGCGATTGGCAGTGCTGATGCGTCTTATGACGTCTCCAACCCCGCTCAAGGCTGGAGCGAGCAGGCCCCTGCAGATTGGACGGCTGGCGTCAGCGCGGCGCTTTCAGAGCTGAAATCCGCACATCCTGACGCCTTTGGCGCAGTGCAGGGTCTGGCCTTGTCCGGGCACATGCATGGTGCGGTTCTGGTGGATGCTGCGGGCGACGTGTTGCGCCCCTGTATCCTGTGGAACGACACCCGCAGTTTTGAGCAGGCCGCAGATATCGATTCCGACGCAAAGGCGCGGACCATCAGTGGCAACATTGTCTTTCCCGGTTTTACTGCGCCGAAACTGGCCTGGGTCGCAGCCAACGAACCGGATGTTTTTGCCAAGGTCGCCCGCGTCATGCTGCCCAAGGACTACGTGGTTTGGTGGCTGACCGGGCGCTATGTCACCGAAATGTCGGACGCCGCCGGCACAGCCTGGCTGGATGTCGGAGCGCGCGCCTGGTCTGACGACCTGATTGCCCTTGGCGGGATGCGCCGCGACCAGATGCCAGATCTCTTGGAAGGCAGCGACGTGGTCGGCGAGATACAATCTGCACGCGCGGACCTTGGCCTGCCTTCAACTTGCAAAGTGATCGCAGGTGGGGCCGACAATGCGGTTGCGGCCTGCGGTGTAGGGGCGTTGGGCGAAGGGCAGGGCTTTGTCTCTCTCGGAACATCGGGCGTCGTTCTGGCGGGGCGCGATACTTATGCCCCTTTGCCTGCCAGCGCTGTACACACGTTTTGCCATGCCGTTCCTGCGCGCTGGTACCAGATGGGCGTTGTGCTGGCGGCCACGGACAGCCTGAACTGGCTGTCGCGCGTCACAGGACAATCGGCGCAGGCCCTGTCAGAGGGTGCGGGCGACGTTCTGCTCGCCCCAGGCGCGGTCAAATTCTATCCCTACCTGTCCGGCGAACGCACACCACACAATGACGCCCATGTGCGTGGCGGCCTGACTGGACTGGACGTGGCCACTGGCCCTGCCGACCTTACCCAAGCGGTGATGGCAGGTGTGACCTTTGCCTTGCGCGACAGTTTTGAAGCGCTCAAGGCCACCGGGGCCAATCTTCCGTCTGCGCTCGCCATCGGGGGCGGCAGCCGGTCAGACCTGTGGTGCAGCATGCTGGCCACAACCCTGAACATCCCGCTTGAGAGACCTCAGGAGGGCGCATTTGGCGCTGCCTTGGGCGCGGCGCGCCTCGCCATGTGCGGGGTCACCGGCGCCGACCCGGACCAGATCATGACAAAACCGCCAATCGCGGATGTTGTTTCCCCAAACCTTGACCTCATTGCGGCCTATGATGACGCATACCGCGCCTTCGCTGCTGCCTATCCAACTTTGAAAGCCATGCCATGACCTCAGGATTTTTTGACGCCGTTGCTCCCGCCACATTTGAAGGGCCAGACAGCACCAACCCAATGGCGTTCCGCCACTACAACCCAGATGAAATGGTGATGGGCAAACGGATGGAAGACCATCTGCGTTTTGCCGTGGCCTATTGGCATTCCTTCGCGTGGGAAGGCGGCGACCCCTTTGGCGGACAGACATTCATTCGCCCCTGGCACCCGCAAGACGACATGGGCCGCGCAAAGATGAAGGCGGATGTGGCCTTTGAAATGTTCGAACGGCTCGGCGTTCCTTATTTCTGTTGGCACGACGCGGATGTGCGTCCCGAAGGCGCAAACCTGTCAGAGTCCATCGACCGTTTGAACGAGATCACCGACTACTTCGCGGAAAAGATGGAAGGGGCCAAAGTCGGCTGCCTCTGGGGCACCGCCAACATGTTCAGCCACCGACGCTGGATGTCTGGCGCCTCGACCAACCCGGACCCGGACGTGTTCGCTTATGCCGCCGCAACGGTCAAATCCTGCATGGACGCGACACAAAAACTGGGCGGCGAAAACTACGTCCTGTGGGGCGGGCGCGAAGGGTACGAAACCCTGCTGAACACCGATATGGGGCGCGAACTGGATCACATGGGCGCGTTCCTGAACATGGTGGTTGAGTACAAGCACAAGATTGGGTTCAAGGGGCAGATTCTGGTCGAACCCAAGCCGCAGGAACCGTCCAAACACCAGTATGACTACGACGCGGCCACTTGCATCGGTTTCCTGCGCAAGTACGGGCTTGAAAACGAAGTGAAGCTGAACCTCGAACAGGGCCACGCAATCCTTGCTGGTCACAGCTTTGAACATGAAATCGCTGTCGCCACGTCCGAAGGTATGCTCGGCTCTATCGACATGAACCGTAACGACTACCAGTCTGGTTGGGATACAGATCAGTTCCCCAACAATGTGCCGGAGGTGGCCTTGTGCTACTACCACATCCTGAAAGCAGGCGGTCTGGGCCTTGGGGGCACAAACTTTGACGCTAAACTGCGCCGCCAGTCTTTGGATGCCGAGGATTTGATAGCAGCCCACGTGGGCGGCATGGACATCTGCGCGCGCGGCCTCAAAGCTGCAGCGGCAATGATAGAAGATGGTGGGCTAGAGGATGCATTGGCCGAACGTTACGCAGGCTGGGACGGAGCCGAGGCGCAAGCGATGTTGAAAAGCGATCTTGCCTCGATCTCCGAACGGGTGCTGGGCGGCGGGATCGAGCCGCAACCACGTTCCGGACGGCAGGAGATATTGGAGAACTATGTCTCGCGTTTCGTTTAAGGCAGTTGCGCTCGGCCTGATCGCCGGCCCGCTTTGGGCTGCTGATTTGCCCTATGAAGAGCCTGTCTTTCCTGACCACCCCAGCGCCCAGATCGAGTTGGGACAACTGCTGTTTTACGACCCCATTCTGTCGGGGTCGAAAACGGTCAGCTGCGCCACCTGCCACCACCCCAAGCACGCCACAGGCGATGGGGTTTCCTTGGGCTTGGGCGATGGCGGCAGCGGGCTTGGCCCGGACCGCACTGTGGATGCGGACAACCTGCCCGAACAACGCATTCCACGGAATGCACCACCCTTGTTCAACCTTGGCGCTGCGGAATTCACAGTCTTTTTCCACGACGGACGGTTGGAGGAAGACGCCAATCGCCCTTCCGGCATCCGCACGCCGTTGGGGTCTGAAATGGAAGCGGGCTTTGCCTCTGCCCTTTCTGCGCAATCCATGTTTCCGGTCCTGTCTCCGGACGAAATGGCTGGGCATTACGCAGAAAACGATGTCGCTCAGGCCGTGCGGCAGGGGTTACTCACCGGTGAAGGCGGCGCATGGGATATTCTGTCCAAACGGGTCGAGGTGATCCCGGAGTACCGCACGCGCTTTGATGCGGTCATTGGGACAGAGACAATTGCCTTCACCGACATCTCCGATGCGCTTGCAGCCTTCCTCGATTTCGAATGGCGCGGCGTGGCCAGCCCCTTTGACCTCTACCTGCGCAATGGCACTGAAATGGAGCCCGCCGCGATGCGCGGGATGGACCTATTTTACGGCAAAGCCGACTGCGCGGCCTGCCATTCCGGCAGGTTCCAGACGGATCACGACTTTCACGCTATCGCGATGCCGCAGATCGGGCCGGGCAAGGCCGCACGGTTTGAAAGCCATGCTCAGGACACCGGTCGGATGCGGGTGACGGGTGATCCCGCAGATGCCTATGCCTTCCGCACGCCGCCATTGCGCAACGTGGCGCAAACGGCTCCCTACGGACATACGGGTGCCTATGCGACACTCGAAGGGGTGGTGCGCCATCATCTTGATCCGGTGGCGAGCCTCAGATCCTACGATATCAACGAGGCGATCCTGCCGGGATTAAAAGCCGATGATCTGCGCGTTTTGAACGATCCCACAGAACTGGCCGCAATCGCCTCTGCCAATGTGCTGGCGCCTCAGTCGCTCAGCGACGGCGAAGTGATGGACATCATCGCCTTCCTCAATGCGCTTACCGATCCGCAAAGCGTGCGTGGCGCACTCGGCGTTCCAGACACGGTGCCCAGCGGGCTACCGATAGATCGTTAGACAATCGCGGCTTTCTTCTCTGATTGAAAAAAATCCTGGGGAGTCCGAAGGACGGGGCAAAGCCCCCAAAAGATGATATCGCCTCAAGGCGTCCGCAGGATCATGCAAAGGCGCCGTACGCCGCGTTCATATTTAGCAATCGGTATATGAACGGTGCACAGGGTGTGCACAGTCTGCGTAGGCCCCGTGCATCCCCGTTTCACGCCGGTAACCTCTATAAAATAGTGGTTAACGCGGCGCCGGGATCCAGATCGACTATTCGTTAACAATCACCACCTGATCGACGCCCACGTCGCGCCAGTCCGACCAGTCTGCGTGGGGCCAGCGCACGCGCAGGCGCACCGTCTCAACATCGCCCAGCCCAAAGTGCTGCGGCCCTGCCACGCCACCGGCATGCCCGCCACCGACCGTGATTTCACGGGCCTGCACCGACGCGCCGTCATCCACCTCAATCCACGCCCCGACACCTTGCGTGTTTACTCCGGTCCGACGCAGTTCAACGCTCAACCAGTGGCCTGTGCCCGTGCTTACGTTCTTCCAGACCTCGAGCGGGGCGCGGCGATTGACCACTACCAGATCCAGCAACCCGTCAGCGTTCAAATCCACCAGTGCAGCCCCGCGTCCGCGATGCACCGAGGCGACACCAGCCACATCTCCCGCTTCAGAAAAGCTACCGTCATCTTGCGACATCAACAGGTTATTGGGGTCCTCCATCGCATTTCCGGGCATCTGCTGCACATTGCCCTTGGCGATAAATACATCATCGCGCCCGTCGTTGTTCACATCGCCAAACGAGATATGCCACCCGGTCGATGGGCGGCCATCATCACCAATATAGGGGCGCTGCGCGGCGGTGCCCGTTGCGAAAGGCACATCAGCAAAGGCAGGCCCGTCCCCGGTTCTGCGCATCAGGCGTTGATCGCCCATTGAGCTCAGAAACACCTCATCCCGTCCATCCCGATCCAGATCGCGGGTGGCAATGCCCATGCCCCAAAGCATGTGGCGCGCCCAGCCTTCATCTTCAGTAAATAATCGGGGCGTATCTTCCATAGCCCAAAGCTGTTCCTCGCCGTCGCGCACGTAGTAATGGCGGTCGTTGGACACCCGTAGGTCGGCACGCCCGGTACGGTCCCAGTCCGTAAAGAGGACCGACAGCGCGCAGTAGCCGGGGACAAGGTCATGGCGAGTGTAGCCCGTGCCTACAGGCCGCCAGAGGTGGTTCACATCACAGGCTTCGAACGGCCCATCCGGGTTCGAACGGTCCACATAGTGCCCGAAGGCAAGGGTGGGCTTAGATCTCCCCTCTTCCCAAGTGGCCGAAAAGGCGGTTGACCAATGATCCCCAGTCTCAAAGAACATGGGTTCGAAGTCACAATTCCCCGTTCCCTTCAGAACGACGTCAGGCCCTACCCGCAGCAGAACCAGATCAAGCAGACCGTCATTGTCCATATCGATTGGATAGGCGCCCACAGTTCCGGTCAGATCGAGCGCCTTGGGCGTGGCCTCTTCAAGCTGCACCAGACCGGCGGCTGACGACACATTGCGCAGCAACATGGGGCTGTTGCTCCCACCTGCCGCTACAAGGTCGGGCCGGGTGTCACCGTTGCAGTCAAACACAGCAAGGCCTCCACCGACAAAATGCTCCCACCCGCCATCATAGATATGCTCGGGTATTTCGACGGGTTCAAATAGCGGGCTTTCGGCTGCCAAAGGTTGACCCATCAGAACTGCCGCAACCAGCAACAGCCTATACATCCTGCAACGCCTCGACAGCGGTATCCTGAACAAATTCAAGGGCATAGGCTGCACCACCCCGCGCCCACATAAAGGCGTCCCATTGGTGCACCACGACCTCGGGCGGGGGTTTGTCCACGTCCACGATGCTCTTGCGCATCTCCTCGATAACGTTGCCAGCATAGATGTCGTCGAACTGAATTTGCTCTCCGGCAAGGATAACGCGTTCCGGGTCAAAAATGTTGACGAGGTTGGCCAGACCAAGCGCAAACATCTTGCTTGCGCGTTCCAGCACGGTGCGAGCCACGGGATCGCCTTCCTTGGCAGCGGTCAACACTGCCGTAACGGCCTTGGAGGTCTGAGCCATCTGCGCAACATTGCCGACACTGTTTGCCTCGCGGACCAGCGCATAGTCCGCCACGTAAGCCTCAAGGCATCCGCGCTGTCCGCATCGACACAGCGCGCCATCCAAATGCACTTTGGTATGTCCAAATTCCGCCCCGCACCCGCGCGTGCCCCGATAAAGCTGCCCGCCCAAAACCATGCCCATGCCGACACCGCTTTCGATGGTGATGACGATAAAATCGGAGTGATCTTTGCCGATGCCAAAGGTCAGTTCGGCCATGGCCACAAGGTTTGCGTCGTTGTCCACATAGGCCGCGATGCCAAGTCGCTCGCGCAGGACCTTGGCAAAGGGCACGTTGCGCCGATCGAGGGAAGGAGACCAATAGACCAACCCATTGCCCGCATCCACAATGCCGGTAAGGCCCACACCCACGCCGGAAATGTCTGAAAGAGTATAGCCTGCCTTTTTTGCCAAACGGGTCAGCCCGTGATGCACTTCTTGCGCCAGTGCATCGGGCGTGTAGCGCGTCGTCAAAATCTCGTGCTCATGCTGGGCGACATCTGCGCCCTCAAAATCCATCAAAACCATCGATATCGTTGTGTCGGACACTTTCAATCCGGCGATCAAATGGGCCGCTCCCGAAATCTTCAGGTCAATCCGTGGCCGTCCGCGCGTGGCCTCATCCCCGCTCGAATCACGTGGGACTTCTTCGATCAATCCGCCGCGCAAAAGTTCGGCCGTTATGGAGGTTACAGTGGCCCGACTGATTCCCGTTCGGTGTGCCAGATCGATGCGTGGCAGCGGGCCGCGCTGGGAAATCTCGCGCAGCAGCAGCCGCCTGCTCTCCACTTTTTGGTACCGGAAGACCATGAAAACACGCCCTTTTTTCCTCCCACCCATGGAAAAACCACAGGCCCCTCGGATGAGATGATGGCTGGTTTTTACGAGACTGTCCAATTTAATTTGCTTTTCGAATTTAAACCGCTAACAATGCACCACCGGCCACGCAAACGCATGATGGGCGGTTAATGTCTTTGGGAGGACACTTAATGAAACGACGTAATCTACTTGGCGCCCTCGCGGCTGCCACGATGCTCACCACGCCTGCATTCGCCGACGGACACTCCGTAACGGTTGGTGTCAGCTGGTCCGACTTTCAGGAAGAGCGCTGGAAAACAGACGAAGCTGCAATGCTGGCCGCACTTGAAGCGGAAGGCGCGAAATATCTGTCTGCGGATGCACAGTCTTCGGCGACAAAACAGCTTGCTGATGTTGAAAGCCTGATCACACAAGGCGTCGACGCCTTGATCATTCTAGCCCAAGACGGCAGCGCTATTGGCCCAGCCCTTGATGCAGCCGAAGCTGCGGGTATTCCGGTTATCGGTTATGACCGCCTCATCGCAGACCCTCGTGCCTTCTACCTCACATTCGACAACGTTGAAGTGGGTCGCATGCAGGCGCGCGAAGTGTTCAAAGCGAAGCCATCTGGCAACTACGTTATGATTAAGGGTTCGCCAACGGATCCTAACTCTGACTTCCTGCGTGGCGGCCAGCAAGAAATTATCGCGGGCGCCATCAAGGCCGGTGATATCACCATCGTGGGTGAAACATACACCGATGGTTGGCAGCCTGCGAACGCGCAGCGCAACATGGAACAGATCCTGACACAGACCAACAACGAAGTTGATGCCGTGATCGTTTCCAACGACGGCATGGCGGGCGGCGTTGTCGCAGCACTTGCCGCTCAAGGTATGGACGGTATTCCTGTGTCCGGCCAGGACGGTGACCATGCCGCTCTGAACCGCGTCGCACTCGGCACCCAAACTGTGTCTGTCTGGAAGGACAGCCGTGACCTGGGCATCAACGCCGGCCGAATTGCCGTAGCTCTGGCGAGCGGAACTTCGATGGATGAAATCAAAGGCCAGCGTCCGTTCAAATCCGGTGACGTCACAGTCAACTCGTTGCTGCTGGCACCTCAGCCGATCACTCAGGACAACCTGAATATCGTTGTTGATGCCAAGTGGATCCCCAAAGACGTTCTTTGTCAGGGCGTCACGGGTCTGGCAGTCTGCGAGTAAGCTGATCTGAACGACCAATAGCTCCATCCGCCGTGCGCGGGTGGGGCTTTTTTAATCACCGCACCTGATGCCAGGTGTGACGGGGAGGGGCGCTCATGTCTGGCGGACTTGGGAATCTAATCAAAACACTACAGATCGATACGCGGCTTTTGGGCATGGTTGGTGCCTTTGTGCTGATCGCGTTGGTCTTTCACATTGCGACGGGCGGGACGTTCCTGACACCGCGCAACCTATTTACACTGACGTTGCAGACCGCGTCGGTTGCCGTGATGGCGACGGGCATGGTGTTTGTCATCGTCACCCGCAACATCGATCTGTCGATCGGCTCGTTGCTGGGCATCATTGGTATGGTGATGGGCGTCATTCAGGTGCAAATCCTGCCTGACATCGTAGGCTTTGGCAGCCCTGCGATCTGGATAATTACCGTAACCATCGGTATCCTGATGGGGGCCGCGATTGGTGGCTTTCAAGGCTGGTTGATCGGTTATCTTGCGATCCCGTCCTTTATCGTCACATTGGGCGGTCTGCTAATCTGGCGCGGTGGCGCTTGGTGGGTATCGCGCGGTACGACAATTTCTCCGCTTGATCCGAACTTTGTAATGCTCGGAGGCGCAACCGGTACTATTGGGGTCACAGCGAGTTGGATACTGGCGCTGGTCGGTTCCGCCCTCACTGTCTGGTTCCTGATCAACACGCGGCGCAAGCACATTGGCCATGGTTTTGCGGTTAAACCCGTCTGGGCGGAATATGCGTTGGGCGCGATCCTCGTCGGCGCAATTTGCGGGATCACCGCAATTATGAACGCCTATCTGGTGCCTACGCGCATTCTGCAACGCCGCTTTGAGCGCGAAGGGCTGGAAATGCCCGAGGGTTACACAGAAGCCTACGGTTTCCCGATTTCGGTTCTGATCGTGCTGTTCGTTGCCATAACGATGACCATCGTAGCTAAGAAGACCCGCTTTGGTCGCTACATCTTTGCAATGGGTGGCAACCCGGATGCGGCAGAGTTGTCTGGTATCAATACGCGCTTGCTGACGGTCAAAGTGTTTGCCTTGATGGGTGCGCTGACGGCTATTGCCGGTGTGATTGCCTCGGCTCGTTTGGGTTCGGCCGGCAGTTCGCTGGGTGAGTTGGACGAATTACGGGTGATCGCGGCCGCTGTGATCGGTGGCACGGCCCTTGCAGGGGGTGTCGGTACGATTTACGGCGCAATCCTTGGCGCCTTTATCATGCAGGCCCTTGTCTCTGGCATGGGTATGGTGGGCGTGGATTCGCCGTTGCAGAACATGATCGTGGGGGGCGTTCTCATTCTCGCCGTCTGGATTGACATTCTTTATCGTCGCAGAACGGGAGACAGCTAATGAGCACCCCACTTCTTGAAATGCGCAATATCTCCATCCACTTTGGTGGGATCAAGGCCGTGGACGACGTGTCCATCGACGTGATGCCGGGCGAAGTTGTGGGCCTTCTGGGTCACAACGGTGCGGGAAAATCCACACTGATCAAAATCCTTGCCGGCGCCTACGCCAAAGACAGCGGCGAAATTTATGTGGATGGCAAAAAGGTTGAAATCAACAATCCCCGCGATGCGCGCGATCTGAACATCGAGACGATCTATCAGACGCTCGCGTTGTCCGACAATCTGGATGCAGCTTCGAACCTGTTTCTGGGGCGTGAAATCACGACTGCGTTCGGGTTGGTGGATGACACCAAGATGGAGGCCGAAAGCCGCAAGATCATGGCGCGGCTCAACCCCAACTTTCAACGGTTCTCTGAGCCGGTGCGATCGCTGTCGGGTGGTCAACGCCAGTCGGTGGCCATCGCGCGCGCGGTCTATTTCAATGCCCGGATCCTCATCATGGACGAACCCACGGCGGCGCTCGGGGTGCATGAGACGGCCATGGTTGCGGACCTGATCAAAGAGCTGAAAGCCCAGGGCCTCGGCATCTTCCTGATCAGCCACGACACGCGTGAAATGATGGAGCTTTGTGACCGTGTTTCTGTGATGAAGAACGGTCAGTTGATCGGCACCGAACGGGTTGAAGATGTGACCGAAGACGATGTCTTGTCCATGATCATCATGGGCAAAAAGCCCGGAGAGACGGTGGATGCGTGAAGGGTCAGCCATGCCGCACCTTGTCGCCGATGTGGGAGGCACCAACTGCCGTCTCGCATTGGCAGACGCGGGTGGCGTGCGTGCCGAAACGGTACGCCGTTTTCGAAACGATGATTTTTCAAGCTTTGCCGACCTCGCTCGTGGCTACGTCGCGGATCAGCCGTTGTTGGAATCAGCGGCAATTGCCATCGCCGGACCTGTGGGCAAAGGCGAGGGGCGGCTAACAAACCGGAACTGGCACTTTGACGCAGCGGGCCTGGAAAGCGAGTTGTACCTGCCACGTGTGCATCTGCTCAACGACCTTGAGGCGCTGGGGCATGCGATCTGTGTGTTGCCCGACTCCTCGTTGACCCATTTGGGTGGCAAGCCGACGCCTGAAGAACCGCAGGCGCTCGTTGTTGGACTTGGCACCGGCTTTAACGTCGCGCTGACCCATCGTCCCTCTGGAATCGTCTTTTCTGCCGAGATGGGACACGCACGGTTGCCCCATTCGGTTGAGGCGATCGTGGCTGAGGCTGTTGGCGATGCCGATGTTTTTGACACGGTCGAGCATTTGCTGGCCGGCAGAGGGCTTGCCAAGCTGCATAAGGCGCGCACCGGGCACAGTTGTGATCCCGAACATGTCGAAGCGGCTGAAGGCGGGTGCGAAACGCTGGCGGTCGCTGCCCGTGCGCTTGGCGCTTTGGTGCGTGAGATTGCCTACATCTATCTCCCGGAGGGCGGTATTTACTTCAATGGCAGTCTGGCCCGCACATTGCTTGGCCAAGAAACCCGGGCACTCGCTTTGGAGCCTTTGCAAGGTGAACAAGCTTTTGATGGGCGGATGGCGCGCATTCCGACCTATCTTCTGAACGATGATGCGTCAGCGTTGCACGGGTGCGCACGCTTTCTGACTGTAGGAACAACTTAACGCGATATAGATATTAAGTCGCACCTGCGAGTTCTGTGATCGTGTCAAAGGCCGTGTCGAAATCCCGTTCCTCGCAATCAAACTGACCAGCGGTGAACCGGATCACCTTTTGCCCGTCCACAAGCGTTTGGGTGAGGTAGATACGGCCGTCATCGTTGATCGCATCTACAAGTGCCTGTGTCTGGTCATCTGAAGCGTCCCGCACCTTGAAGGTCCAAAGCGACAGGATTGGTTCGGTTACGATCTCAAATTCACTTTGGCTGCGCAGCCGCTCGCACAGGGCTTGGGACCACTTTACGTGATTTCGGATACGGGTACGCAGACCTTCCATTCCGTAATGGCGCATCAGAAACCAAAGTTTCAAAGCACGGAAGCGGCGACCCAGCGGGATCGACCATTCAGAATAGTCAGTGACGTCCTCGGTCCCGTGGGTTTTCAAGTACTCTGGGCGAATGGCGAGTGTCTGTCGCAACAGGTCCGGATCACGCAGGAAATGGGCAGCACAGTCAAACTGTGCACCCAACCACTTGTGGGGATTAAAGACGATGCTGTCGAACTGATCAGCCCCTGCCCAGAGGGTTCGAAATTCAGGGCAGATCATGGCTGATCCCGCCCAAGCGGCATCCAGATGTGTGTAGATGTCGTGCTCCTTGGCGATGGCGGCAACTGCCTCCAGATCATCGCAGGCGCCCATGCCAGTGGCCCCGATCGCTGCAATGATACCGGCGGGAATCCTACCCGCCGCTTTGTCCTCGGCGATAGCTGTCTCAAGGTCCAGCGGATCCATGCTGCGCAAATCGCCCGTGGTGCGGATCTTGACCAGATTGTCCGAACCGATGCCCGCCACCCAGATGGCGCGGTCGATTGAGGAATGTACCTGATCCGAACAATAGATGCGCAGCTGGGGCGCGCCGTGCAGCCCTTCGATGTTGCCACGGAAATTCAACGCCCGCTCGCGCATGGTCAGCACAGCGGCAAGTGTGGCTGAAGACGCGCTGTCCTGAATAACGCCCTGATAGATGTCCGGCAGGCCAAGTCCATGGCACAGCCACTCCATCATGCGCGTTTCCATCTCGGTCGCTGCCGGTGAGGTCTGCCACAGCATGCATTGTGGCGCGATGATCGATGCGAGGAATTCGGCAAGCACCGAGGCGGGCGCGGCATTGGAGCTGAAATAGGCAAAGAAACGGGGGTGCTGCCAATGGGTGATGCCGGGCATCACGACCTTCTCAAAATCCGCCATGATCGCGCCAAGATCGCATCCGTCTTCTGGCGGGGTGTCGTCCAGTTGGCGCGCAGTGTCTCCCGGAGCAGTCTGGGCGCGCACGGGCCGGTCGCGCAAGGTTGTATGATAGGCGGCGCCCCAGTCTGCGGCGTCTTTGGCGTGTTTGGCGAAATCATTCCAGCTCATGGGCGTCCTTTCTGGCGGGCGGCGCACCACAGTGCGCCTTACGCAGATATTTGTCAGGCAGAGGTGTCCTCTGGCGATGATAGAGTGCCACAGTTACTGGGGCATTGGGAAATGGCCTGCAGGTGATCGGGGATGGCGTTTGGCCGAACTGGCATTGTCACACCCCCAGTCGTGGGATTTTCGGGTCCCCGGTTGCGATGCCGATATGTTTTTGTTCCATGTAGAACTCGAATGACCAATCCCCGCCATCTCGTCCAATCCCGCTGGCTTTCATGCCGCCAAAGGGGGTGGGCAAGTGGCGAACATTGGCTGAATTCACCCAGATCATCCCGGCCTCAAGCTCTTCGGTAAAGCGCATGGCGCGCGCAATATCCGAAGTCCAGACATAGCCTGCCAGCCCGTAGGGCGTATCATTCGCGATCTTCAGCGCGTCGTCTTCGGTTGCAAAACGGATGGATGTCAGGACAGGGCCAAAAATCTCATTCTGGGCGATTGCCATCTCATTTGTGGCACCCGTGAACAGGGTAGGGGCCACAAACTGGCCGGTGTCGCCGATGCGCACACCGCCTGCGGCAATCTTGGCCCCTTCGGCGCGCCCGGTATCAAAACTGGCCATAACTTTGGCGCGGTGCGCCTCGTGGATCAGCGGGCCGACTTCTGTCGCCGGGTCCAGCGGGTGCCCGACCTTTATGGCCTTGGCGCGGGTCGCCAATTTGCGTTCGAATTCATCCGCGATGGTGTCTTGAACCAACAGGCGTGAAGACGATGTGCACCGTTCACCATTGAGCGAGTAGATCATGAAAATCACGGCATCCAGTGCGGCTTCCAGATCGGCGTCGTCAAACACGATGATGGGGTTCTTGCCGCCCAGCTCAAAATGCACCCGCTTCAAAGTCGCCGCACCTTGCGCCATAATCTCTGACCCGGTGGCGGACTCGCCGACAAATGCAATGGCCCGGATCGCAGGATGTTGGGTGAGGGCCTTTCCTGCCTCTTCGCCCAGCCCGTTTATCAGGTTCCAGACACCGGGGGGCAGACCTGCCTTTTCGGCAATGTCCATCAGGATGCGGGCGGTCCACGGGCTGAACTCGGCCGGTTTGTGAACCACTGTGCAACCTGCTGCTAGTGCAGGTGCGATTTTCCACGTCGACAGCATAAAGGGGGTGTTCCATGGCGTAATGACGCCTACAGGCCCCAGTGGTACGCGGGTCGTAATGTTCATCAACGTGGGCGAGGGCAGGGATTGCCCATCGCGAGCACTAGGTGCGCGGTCAGCGAAAAAGCGGAAATTGTCCGCGCCGCGCAGGGCTGCTTTGGACATGAACCGCAGCGCCTGGCCTGTATCCCAGCACTCGCATAATGCAATTTCCTCGGCTCGCGCCTCGATCCCGTCGGCAATGGCGTGCAGGATCGCCTTACGCTCAGTTGCGCCCATATCACGCCATGCCGGAAAGGCTGCTTTGGCAGCTTGGGCAGCATTATCAACATCGGCTGCACCACTGCGCGCGACTTGCGCAATATGACTGTCATCAACCGGCGACGTCTTGTCGAACCACACCCCGCTTGCTGCTGGAATGGGTTTGCCTCCAATGTGGTTGAGGATGCCACGGCGTCCAACCTCCGCCAGATGCGGAGCCAGAGCGGCAAGGTTGTGGTGTAGCTTGGTCATATGCCTAAAACTCAAACGAGGTTCATATAATGAACCAGTGGACGCAAAAATATATTGCAAGCTGAAGCGAGGTGCGTCAAGCTTTGCAAATGTCGACGATTTCTAAAGCGCTTCAACTCTTGGACCTGTTCTCGGATTCGCAGCCGCAAATGGGCCTGTCAGATGCGCAACGCCTGACAGGGCGAGACAAGGCCACCGTGCACAGACACCTCAGTGCACTGGAAGAGGCTGGGTACTTGGAACAGGACCCTTCGACACGCGCTTACCGTCTTGGCCCTGCTTTGACCCGGTTGGCGGGGATGCGAGCCCGCACCGTCCCAGAGGTCGAAATGGTGCGCACAGTCATCGACAAGCTCAGCCGAACGGCAGGTGAGTTGGTCCATGTCAGCCGCTTGCAAGGCTTTGATCTGGTTGATGTCTATCACGCTGAACAGCACGATCATCCGGTGCGTGTCAGCTTTGACGCCTATGGTCTGCCGCCGTTGTTTGCGACGTCCTCGGGCAAGGCCTATCTCGCCTTTTCACCTGGCGGTGTGCTGGACCTCGCCCTGGCAGACCCGCGCACCTGGCTGCCGGGATCAGATGCCCCCGACAAGGGTACGTTGCTCACAGAACTCGAGTCCATCGCGAAACGCGGCTATGCGCGCAACCGCGATGCATTGCGCCTTGGCGTGTCGTCGGTCGCCATCCCGGTGTTTGATGCGGCGGCCCGGGCGACAGCCACCTGTTCCATCGCCTATCCAACAAGTCGTGGCGGGGCTGCTGCCGAGGATCACCTCGCCCGCTTGCTGATGGCCCATGGGCGCGACATTACCGAAGCTATGGGTGGTGCCGTGCCGCCCGACGTTCAATCCATCTGGACACCGAGCCGTGAAAGGGCCGCGTCATGAAAGACAGCAATTTCCTAAAGGAAAACAATGCCCGCCAAGTCTGGCAACCTATGGCCCACCCAGCAGACAGTGTCGCCAATCCACCAACAATACTCACTGAAGGTGAGGGCGTGTATATCACCGATGTGGACGGTCACCGTACCATCGACGCTGTCGGTGGGCTGTGGAACGTCAACCTTGGCTACTCATGCGACCCGATCAAGGCAGCCATCTCAGAACAGCTTGAGGCACTGCCTTACTATTCGCTCTTCCGAGGCACCACGAACGATAAGGCGATCGAGCTGGGATATTTGCTGGCCGACCTTTTTGCGCCAGACGGAATGACGCGCAGTTTTTTCACATCTGGTGGGTCTGACAGCATCGAAGTGGCGCTGAAATTCGCGCGACAATATCACCGCATCCGGGGCGAGGGCACGCGGACCAAGTATATCAGCCTCGAAAAAGGGTATCACGGTACGCACTTTGGCGGCGCTTCGATCAACGGAAATTCCAAGTTCCGCAATAGCTATGAACCGCTTTTGCCGGGCTGCTACCACATTCCGGGCCCCTACCTTTATCGCAACCCGTTTGGGGCCGAGACCGACGAAGAACTGGCCAAGCTGTCTGCCGCGATGCTGGAGCGCGAGATTGCGTTTCAGGGGGCCAACACCGTGGCCGCCTTCATTATGGAGCCGGTTTTGGGCGCAGGTGGCGTGCTGCCGCCGCATCCGTCGTTCATGCCAATGGTGCGCGACATTTGCGACAAACATGGGGTCCTGCTGATCGCGGATGAGGTGATCACTGGGTTCGGACGCGCCGGATCGGCCACGGGGTCACGTCATTGGGGGGTACAGCCCGATCTGATGTGCACCGCCAAGGCCATCACCAATGGCTATTTCCCGTTTGGAGCCGTGATGATCTCTGAGCGGGTGGTTTCCGTATTTGAGGACGACGAAACGGGGATGGCGTCAGTCGACATGGGCTATACTTATTCCGGGCATCCCGTTGGTGCTGCCGCAGCCGTGGCGTGCATGACAGAAACCATGCGCATCCGACCTTGGGAAAACGCGGCGCTCTTGGGTCCAAAACTCAAGGCGGGATTAGAAGAGTTTGCCACCCGCTATGACGTGATTGGCGATGTGCGCGGTGAGGGGCTGATGTGCGCCATCGAGCTTGTCAGTGACCGGGCCACCAAAGCGCCGGTGGGCAAATCGGTGCCCCTCGACTTTCAGAAAGCGGCTTATGAGGACGGCGTGATGATAAGGGTTTCGGCCAACAACGCGATCATGTCTCCGCCCTTGATACTGGAGGCAGATCACGTGGACAAAATCCTATCTGCTGTTGAGACAGGCCTGAAAGCGGTCAGCGCCTGATGAAAAGCAGGGCGTCCGCCAAGGCACTTAAGAGTGCGGTGCGGGACGCCCCGATGCGGACAGGAGTCGCCACGCGTTCCTTTGTCAGCGCCTGCCCACCGGCGCGGAGGATCAATGTCGAGGATGTGAACGATTTTCGCCGCACGCGCGGAGACTTGGTGTTTTCGATCTTCATGGTCTGTGTTGCGCTGTTTTTCTTCGCTTTTTTCTTTACCCAAACAGGCTGGGAGGATCGCAAGCTGCCCGCCAATATGGCCCGCTATTGGATGGATCAGTTCGGGGTGACGGCCCCTGAAGGGCGGTTGTCGCGTCTGGGCCGTATCATCAAACAGGGGTGGTTTGCGCCACTGGTGTGTGTGTGCATCCTTGTGCCCGCCGCCCTCTGGAACCTGCAATGGGCGTGGCGTGCCCACGCGTGGCGTGCGCGATTCAAACAACCCACTGCTGTTGGGCATGAATTGCTGCAATGGCTGCGCGCGTTGGAATTTGTCGCCTGGTTCGTGGCTTACACATTGCTGGTGCCGGTGCTGGGCTACTTGGTGGCCACACTGATCTTGGGGACGGCCCTGCCATGGCGGCTGGGGTATCGCGGTCTGCGATGGTTCGGCATTTGCTTTGCGGCCAGCTTTGCCATCGTGCTCGTGTTCCGCTCGGGCCTGCAAATCCGCACGCCTGTGAACATCTGGCTTTATGACCAACTGCCTCAAGGGTTGGAAACCTTCATGCAGGTCTGGTTCTGAGATGGAGGCACTGTGGGCAGGTATCGACAATCTTGCCAGCTGGCCCGTTTTGGCGGCGATCCTGATCGGGTCGGTCGGGGGGCTGGCCATCGGTGCTGTGCCCGGGATTGGCCCCGCGATTGCCATTGCGATCCTGCTGCCTGCGACCGTCTTCCTCGACGATCTGGTCAGCCTAGTGCTGCTTCTCGGCGTTTACGGCTCATCCATGTATGGCGGTGCAATCCCCGCGATCCTGATCAATACGCCCGGCACGCCGGTCAATGCGCTGACCACCTATGACGGATACGCCATGACCCGACGAGGAGAGGCCGCGCGAGCCTTATCGCTCGCCTATGCGGCATCGTTTTTCGGGGGCTGCTTTTCGATCATTCTGGGTCTGTCCGCGCTGATGCTGTTTGGCCCATACTTGCGTGATCTTGGGGCGCTGTTTGGGCAACGCGACATCTTTATGGCCGCGGCTCTCGGCGCTGTTCTGTTGGTGGCTGCGCACCGCAAGACCATGGGCATCGCGGCGCTGCTCTTTGGCCTTGGCTTTCTCATTGCGATCATCGGGCGGCAGACCACGCGCCAGATCGACCGCTATACATTTGACATCGAATACCTCTATCCGGGGTTCAACTTGATCGTCGTCATCGTGGGCATCTTTGCGATTTCCCAAGCGCTGTTCCTGCTAACGGGCAAGGACACAGACCCGCCCCACGCGCGCCTGAAGGGTGGGTTGCTGCGCGGGTTTGGTGAGTTGAACCGGTTCAAACCGGTGGCCCTGATCAGCGCCGGCTATGGCACCATAATGGGGATCATTCCCGGCGTGGGAGAGTTTGTCGCGCAGTTCTTCAGCTACTCAACCGCACGGGCCATGTCGCGCGATCCGGGCAAGTTCGGGCGCGGTGCGCCGGATGGTCTGATCGCATCGGAGGCCTCTAACAACGCTGTGCCTGCGGCGGCTATGGTGCCATTGCTCGCGCTTGGTGTTCCGGGCGAGGCGCTCACAGCAATGATGATGGTCGTCTTCTTTGATGCAGGTATCAAACCGGGTCCGGACATCTTTGACAACAACCCCGACTTCTTGTTCTCGCTGTTCTTTGCGCTGCTGATCATCAACGTGCTTGTCGTCATCACGCTGTTGATCTCGACCCGCCATATCGCGCGGATCATCTATATTCCCAACCGCCTGCTGGGTGCATTTATCCTGATCCTCGCCTTTGTCGGGGTCTTTTCGATCCGCAATTCGTTCACCGATTGCATGTTTGCCGCCGGGTTTGGTTTCCTTGGCTTCATTCTGCGCCGTCTGGACTGGCCGCTGGTGCCTATCGTTCTTGGGCTCGTTTTGGGATCAATCATGATCGAAAAACTGACAGCCGGATCGGGGCAGATCAAAACCGTGGTTGATCTGGTGAACCGGCCTGTGTCGGGCACTCTTTTTGTCGTCATCCTGATCGTGATTGGTGTCACGATCTTCACCAGCCTTCGCACCCGAAGGTTCGAACATTAACCAAAAGCAAAACAAACTCAGGGAGAGTGAAAATGAAAAAGCTTTTGACTACGGCGGCCTTTGCGGTCGCAACCTTGGCCAGTCCCGCGCTGGCAGAGTACCCAACCGGCCCCGTACAGTTCATCGTGCCGTGGCCTCCCGGTGATTTTGAAGACATCCTGACGCGCATGATTGCCGCCGATATGGCCGAAGCGACAGGGCAACCTGCATCGGTTGTGAACCGCCCCGGTGGCGGCGATGGCCCGTTCCCCGGCGCGCTTGAAGTGCTTGAGGCGCCCAATGACGGATCGGTCATCGGGTCCTTTGTGATCGGTGTTCCGATTGTTGGTCCCAAGATCGACATCGGCATTGAAGAAGACAGCTTTGTCCCCGTCGGCATCTTTCTGACCTACCCGTTTGTGTTGGCCGCATCCGGCGATGCGCCCTATTCCAACATGGCGGAACTGGCGGAATACGCGCAGGACAATGACGTCGTGCTGGGCCACTTTGGCGCTGGTCTGACGCCGACAGCGGTTTCCATGGCAGCAGCCGTCAAGATGGATTTTGAATTTGCCGACGACAGTGCCTTTGACCTTCTGGATTGCAACACGCTGTCTTCGGGCGATGCGGATGTGATCAACACCACGCTTGCGCTGATCGAACCCTGTCTGGGTGAGATCAACGTGCTGGCAAACATTGGCGAAAACCCAATCGCCAAACTGGACGGGGTCGAAACGATTGCTGCGCAATCCGGCGTCAATGACGTCGAGTTGTGGAACGGGTTGTTCGTGACCAAGGGTACGCCCCAAGAGGTGATCGACACCATCGCCGCAGTCGCCGCCAAGACGATGGCGTCCGAGGCCGCGCAGACGCTGATGGCTGAAACCGGGGCCGCCGTTTACTGGCAGGGTCAGGCCGAAGCCGAGGCGCGGATCACCGCAGACCGCACCAAATCGGCAGAGATCAACGAGATCTTGGGCCGTTAAAACAAGGGGGCGGCGCGTAGCGTCGCCCTTTTTGACAAAAGGAAAGACATGACCCGTCTGAAACTTGGCATCTTGCAGGTGAACCACGACCGTTCGGTCGAGGTTGGCGATGCGTTCCCGGATGATGCACATCGCTTTCGCGATCTTTTTGATGCGCAAGATCAACGTTTTAATTATCGCGTCTACATGACCATTGGCGACGAAGTGCCCGCGAGTGTGGATGAACAGGATGCGTTTCTGATCACCGGTTCGCCGCTAAGCGTGCTAGACGATCTGGCGTTTCTGCCTGCCCTTTATGACTTTATCCGCGCCTGTGATACGGCGCAAAAGCCACTTCTGGGGGCCTGTTTTGGTCATCAGGCCATCGCTGTTGCCCTTGGTGGTCAAGTGACGCGTCAGGACTGGAACATCGGGATCGATCAGGTCGATATCACGCAATTGCTGCCATGGATGACCCCGGATGAGTCCATGCTGAACCTTTATCAGTTTCATCATGATGCGGTGACCCAACTGCCTGAAGGCACGGTTCCTTATGCGCATTCAGCCAAATGCGCTGTCGCAGGATTCACCAAGGGCAGCCACATCTTCACCACCCAAACGCATCCGGAATTCACCGACCCGTTCATGCGCTGCGTGTTGGACTACACCCGCCCGATCTTGTCACCGACTGAGATCGTCGAGACAGAGGCCACGTTGGACAAGCGCAACGATGGCCCGGTCTTTGGACAATGGGCCACCCGCTTTTTCGGAGGTACTCCATGAAAAATCTGGCCGACCACGACAGCTTTGTCGACGGGGTGCCCCACGACACCTTTGAGCAGATGCGCAGTGAGGCACCGGTGCATTGGACGCCGGATCATGGGGCTGACAAGGGCTTTTGGTCGCTGACCCGATACACTGACATCATGGCTGCGCAAAAGGAACCAACCACCTTTTCCAGCGCCCAAGGCATTCGGATCGAAGACCAGAGTTATGCCGAATACATGGCCCGTCGCACTTTTCAGGAAACCGATCCGCCTGAGCATTCGACCACTAGGCGCGTGGTCAATCCGGCATTTGCAAAGCCAGTGATGGCGGGGTTTGAACCGGTAATCCGAGAGCTTGCCAGCGACATCGTAGATCAGGCCCTGCAACACAGCGAATTCGATGGAATCGACCTGATCGCAAAGCGCCTGCCGATGTTGATGCTGGGCCGCATCCTTGGGGTGCCGGACGTTGACCTTGATTGGCTGGTCGAACGGGGTGACGCACTGATCGGCAATACGGACCCGGATTTCACCGAAACTGTGATCGACAAGGTTAATACGGATGCCTACGCGATGATGCCCTTCCGCTCTCCGGCGGGCGTAGAGTTATACGATTACGCTGAAGAGATCCTTAATGGCGCGCGCAGTGTCGACGATGAGGGCATTCTGGCCCGCGTGCTGCGTGCCGAAGGAGGGGCGGTGCAAGGGCAGGATTTCAAGAATTTCTTTTGTCTTCTGGTCGCGGCGGGCAATGACACGACACGCTATTCCATCGCGATGGCGCTGTGGCTGCTGACACAGAACAAGGGGCTGCTGCCTCAACTCCAAACGGGTGCGGTTTGGGAAAGCTGCGCGGATGAATTCATCCGCCTTGCCTCGCCCACCCTGCACTTTCGCCGCACAGCAACGCGGGACGTTAAGATGCACGGAGAAACCATCAAGGAAGGCGACAAGGTGCTGATGTGGTTTGTATCCGGCAATCGGGACGAGGCCATGTTCAAAGATCCTCACACGGCCCATCTGGACCGCAGCCCGAACCGCCATATGGCCTTTGGTCAGGGCGGTCCGCACGTTTGTCTGGGCATGTGGCTGGCCAAGCTGGAACTGAAAGTTGTCCTGCAAGAGTTGGCAGGCCGCATCACCGGGCTGGAGGCCACTGCCGCCCCCACCTGGACCCGTTCGAATTTCATCTGTGGGGTCAAATCGCTGACCTTGCGCCCAACATTGAAGGGACGCCCATGACCCATCGCACCCGTGTTCTGTTTTGTGATCTTTTGAACCTGCCGCGTGGCAAATACATCCCTTCGGACGTGGCGGCAGGGGGCAAGGTTGGCTTTGCCCGGGGTGTTTTTGGCACCACATTTGACCGGGATTTGATCCCGGTGCCGGGGGCAGGGGTTTTTGACGGCCTCCCGGATATGGAATTGGCGCTGGACGGCGCACGTCATTCGGGTTGGCAAGCCGATACCGAGATCGCGCTGGGCACGCTGCAAACCCATGACGCCCCCTTTGGCCTGTGCGGGCGCGGACGTTTGCAGGCGGCTGTGGCAGCGTGGCAAGCGCGCGGGCTGTCTCCAAAAATCGGTTTGGAGTTAGAGGCTTACGTCTTTCAGCAAGATGCCGACGGCGTGTGGGGGCCCTATGACACGCCAGGCGCATTTGTCTATGGCACAGGCCCACAGAACGATCCGGCCGGGTTGATGAATGCCCTGTGGAGCACCGCCGCAGAGGCGGGCCTGTGTATCGATTCAATGAACGGGGAATATGACAACGGTCAGTTCGAATTGACGTTGCAGTTCGACGATGCAGTTGCCGCTTGCGACGCTGCCTTCCTGTTCAAAACCATGGCGCGTGAAGTGGCTGCCGGTCTGGGTCTTTTGCTGACCTTCCTGCCCAAGCCGATCCCGGATCGGGGCGGGTCGGGCATGCACATCAACTTCAGCTTCTCGGACGAAAGCGGGGCCAATGTGATCGCGCCGGATGGGGCGCTGTCCGACGTGGCCAAGGGCTGCATCGCAGGTATGATCCATCATCACGAGGGGCTTGCCGGGCTGCTTGCGACAACTGTGAACAGCTATGACCGGCTGGGGCCTGCGTCGATGGCCGGGTATTGGGCAAACTGGGCGGATGACCACCGCCTTGTGACCGTGCGGTCCTGCGTGACGTCGCCCAAATCGGCCCGACTTGAGCATCGCATGGCCGATTGCGCGACCAATCCATACCTTGCTGTGACCGCTGTTTTGCGGGCCGCTTTGCTGGGGATCGAGAACAGCTATGCTGTCCCTGAGGCCGAGGATCTGGATGGGTTGGAAAACGTACGGGCGACGCGACATGTGCCCTCGGCGCTGGATCGCGCTCTGGACGCGCTTGATGCAGACAAGCCTTTGCGGATGGCCGTGGGTGAGGAGATTTGTGATGCCCTCATCTTCCTGAAACAGGACGAATGGAAGCGGTTACAAGATAAATCGGTGGACGAGGTGCGGGACTACTATTTACCTTTTGTCTGATACCGCGGGTTTGGCCAGATTAAGCCGGTATTCAGAATGGTTTACGGCTCCATTTGGGGGGCACACCCGTGCACAAGCAGTGCACAACCTGTGCACCGGACATGCACCAAAGACGTCAGGTTAACGGATCGCACGTGGTATCGGCACTACAGGCAACAGTTCGCCTCAGTCTTCGCTCAATTCCATCGTCCAAGGCGGATTTGCGCCCGCACGCGACACGGTGATCGCAGCTGCGCGCGCGGCGACTGTCAGCATATGGTGCAGGGTGGACTCTGGCAGATCGGCGAGCGCGCCAGGGTGTAGCGCGCCCTCACTGCGCAGAGCGGCCAGGCATCCGGCGTTGAACGTATCGCCTGCGCCAACCGTATCCACGACGGTCGCCTTTTGTGCGGGAACGTGCAGGTGCCGTCCGCTTTGCAGATAGGCGGTGGCTCCGTCGCCCCCTTCGGTCAGCAGGAACATCTTGGGACCGCGGGTCAGGATCTCTTTGGCCTTTTCTTCCAGTGACGCCTCACCCGGGATCACCCAGTTCAGATCGTCATCGGACAGTTTGATGATGTCAGCGCGCGCGATCAGAGCGTTCAGGCGCGCGCGATACCCTTCGTGATCAGAGACAAAGCTGGGGCGGATGTTGGGGTCTGCCATTACCAGCCGACGCTCAGGTTGGGCCAGCGCAAGGGTCAGCAGGCTGTCCGCCACAGGCGGGTTGCACAGGCTGATGCCGCCAAAGAACATTGCCTTGATGTCGGAAGGCACGGGATCGATATCGTCAGGCTGAATCTCGCGGGTCGCGGTGTCTTCGTCATAGAATGTGTAAGTGGCCTGCCCCTCGTCCAGATGCACAAAGGCCAGCGTCGTGTTGCGCGCACTGCGCACTGCGTAGGCGGTCGAGACGTGGCTGGCCGACATATGTTCGGCGATCATTGCGCCGAACGGGTCCGACGACAGGCCAGTGATCAGCCCCGTTGTGACGCCCAAACGCCCCAGCGCCACGGCCGTGTTCAGAACTGCGCCGCCCACATGGGGCACATAGGCCCCGGCCTCGTTCGGGATCATGTCGATTAAGGCTTCGCCGCAGCAGAGGATCATGTGGATGTCTCCGTCCAGATAATGTCAGCCGGGGCCGACTTGGTCATTACCGTCGTGATATTCGGTACGTCGTTGGTGTCAATCCATGCTTGCGCATCTGGTTTGCTATGTTCGACCCAGCGGGCTTTTAGCCGTTTGATCAACAGATCCATCGGAGGGTTCAACGCAATGGATAGGGTCCAAAGGTCGTGCAGCTGGGTCCATGGAGGCTGCTGCAACAGAAGGTAGTTGCCTTCCACGACAACGGTTTTGCACGTGGCCGGAACCCGACCCGCACCAGCGATCGCAATTTCGCGGCTGCGGTCAAAAATCGGGTAGATAACCGGCTCAGGGGACTGCAGGGCCTTGATCATCCGGACGAACCCATATGCGTCGAAAGTGTTGGGTGCCCCTTTGCGATTTTGTGTCCCGTCTGCTTGTAAAAGGCGGTCGTCGAGGTGAAAGCCGTCCATAGGCACGACTGCACTCTCTTCGCCTTGTGCTGTTAGGCGCAAGGACAGCGCGTGTGCCACTGTGCTTTTGCCACTTGCGGGCGGACCGACGACAGCGATGAGGCGCCGATTTGGGGAGGGCGCGCGCGCAAGAACCTGTGCGCAAACCTCGTCGAGCGTCATCTCAGGCCGCAATCTCGGGTTCGGCGGCACCGGTCATGTAGGCCACAGCGTCTGACATCGAATGTTCCTTGGGGTCGATGACGCAAAGCCTCCGCCCCAGCCGGTGCACGTGAATGCGATCCGCGATCTCAAAGACGTGGGGCATGTTGTGGCTGATCAAAATGATTGGAATGCCGCGCGCGCGCACGTCCTGAATCAGTTCCAGCACCTTGCGGCTTTCCTTGACCCCCAGCGCGGCGGTGGGTTCGTCGAGGATGACAACTTTGGACCCAAAGGCGGCTGCACGGGCCACCGCCACGCCTTGACGTTGCCCACCCGACAGAGATTCCACGGCCTGATTGATGTTCTGAATTGTGGCCAGCCCCAGTTCAGACAGCTTTTCACGGGCGAACTTTTCCATGGCCGGTTTGTCCAGTTGGCGAAAGAGTGACCCCATGATCCCCGGTTTGCGCAATTCGCGTCCCATAAACATGTTGTCGGCGATCGACAGTGCGGGGGACATGGCCAGTTGCTGATAGACGGTCTCGATGCCCTCTTCGCGCGCCTCAATGGGCGTGCGGAAGTTGATCTCGCGCCCCTCCAGCCAGACCTGACCTTCGTCCGGAATGGTCGCCCCCGACACCGCCTTGATCATCGAAGATTTGCCAGCCCCGTTATCGCCGATGACTGCAAGGATTTCGCCGGGCATCAGGTCAAAGTCGGCGTGATCCAGTGCGGTGACCTTGCCATAGCGTTTGACCAGCCCGCGTGCTTTGAGAATGGGTTCCATTATGCTGCGACCTCCCGGATCCATTGGTCAACTGCGACGGCTGCGATGATCAGCAATCCGATCAGCATGAACGTCCACTGCGGGTCAGCGCCCGCCATGCGCAGGCCCAGTTCGAATACACCCACGATGAGGGCTCCGAACAGCGCTCCGGCAATCGAGCCGCGCCCCCCAAAGAGCGATATGCCCCCGATCACCACGGCGGTGATGGCCTGAATGTTTCCGATCACGCCGGTTGTCGCGGAAGGAGAGATAGAGCCAAACCGCCCGATCATCACCCAACCCGCCAGACCGCAAATGCATCCGGCGGCCATGTAGACGGACATATAGGTCTTGTGCACATCGACACCTGACAGCTGCGCGGCTTCCGGGTCGTCCCCGACCGCGTACACGTGCCGCCCCCAAGCGGTGGATCGCAACGCATAAGCCAGTCCGATGAACAGGACGATCATCAGCACAACGCCGAGCGTAAAGGTCGCTCCTCCGAGCTGCAGCTTGGTTCCAAGGAATTGCAGAAATGCGGCCTCAGCCTCAATGTCCTGAGACCGGATCGTTTCATTGGATGAATAGAGGTAGTTGGCCGCCAGCACGATCTGCCACATACCAAGAGTGACGATGAAGGGCGGCAGTTTCATACGGCTGACCAACCAACCGCTGATGGCCCCGAGGGTCGTGCCCACGGTGATGCCGATGGACACCGAGATGGCTGGCGGTATCCCATAGCTGAACGTGGCCTTTCCCATGACAACGGTGCACAGGACCGCGATGGCCCCGACGCTCAGGTCGATGCCAGCAGTCAGGATGATGAGCGTTTGCGCGGCGGCCAGAACGCCGACGATCTGAACCTGTTGCAGGATGAGTGTCAGGGCGAAAGGCGAGCAAAAGCGTGATCCCAGCAGGATTCCGAACAGGATCACTGAAAAGAGAAGCACAATGAGCGGTACAAGGGACGGCGTCTGGTGGAGCCTGTTTTGTATACGCCCGACAAGACCGGTGCGGGTGTCTTCGAACTGGGCGATGGTGTCGTCGGCGCCGCTGACGGCCGCTTCGTGATTGTCAGAAGTTGACATCGCTTTCCCTTTACGCTGGGTGGTTCAGGATTGGGGGCAGGCGTGGGGCCCGCCCCGATCATGGTGATTGGGTTATGATTTGCGCCTCAGAGTATGACCGCCGAGGCTTTGTCCGTAAAACCCTCAAATGCTCCACAGGAGCGGTTGCCCGGGGCCGTTGGCCCCGGGTGCAGGATTCTATCCCCAGCAGCGGTCGGTGCCTTCAGCGACCGAGATGCTGTCTACGCCGTCAGCAGGCTTGTCAGTGACCAGTGAAACGCCTGTGTCAAAGAACGCTTTACCTTCTGTCGCTGCAGGCTTAGTGCCGTCCTTAGCCCATTGAGCGATGGCCTCGATCCCGAGCGAGGCCATCAGCAGTGGGTACTGCTGCGATGTGGCACCGATCACGCCATCGGCCACGTTTTGCACGCCGGGGCAGCCGCCATCGACGGATACGATCAGCACGTCATTTTCACGACCAATGGCTTTGAGCGCCTCATAGGCCCCCGCAGCGGCAGGTTCGTTGATTGTATAGACCACGTTGATGGACGGATCCTTGGCTAGCAAGTTCTCCATCGCGCGACGGCCACCTTCTTCGTTGCCGGAGGTTACGTCGTTGCCGACGATGCGCGCATCATCCTCATCACCCCATTTGTTGGGGTCTTTGACGTCGATGCCAAAGCCAGTCAGGAAGCCTTGGTCGCGCAGAACGCCCACGGTTGGCTGACTGATGGCCAGGTCGAGCATGCCGATCTTGGCGTCTGCCGCTGCATCGCCCAGTGTGGCCGCAGCCCATGCACCGATCAGCTCGCCGGCAAGGAAGTTGTCCGTCGCGAAGGTCATGTCGGCTGCATCAATCGGCTCGAGCGGGGTGTCGAGTGCGATGACCAGCAGGCCCGCATCGCGCGCTTGCTGTACAACCGGCGTGATCGAGGACGTGTCGGACGCGGTCAGCAGGATGCCCTTTGCGCCATTCGCGATGCAGGTTTCAATCGCCTGTACTTGGGTCTCGTGGTCGCCATCGACCTTACCGGCATATGAATTCAGCGTGATGCCCAGCTCTTCGGCTTTGGCAGTCGCACCTTCGCGCATTTTGACAAAGAACGGGTTCGTGTCCGTTTTGGTGATGAGGCAAGCAGAGATGCCGTGGCCGTCAGCAAAGGCGGCACCCGCCATCGCGGTCATGGCACAGACTGTGCCCAGTAAAAGTTTCTTCATGATATCCTCCCAGATGATATGTCACGCCGGACTTCCGCCCAACATTGACTGAACTAAGGGAAACGCGATTCTCGCTGCGTGTCAATTAATAAATAAACTTGATTTAATAACTCGCATGAGTCTGAATATTGAGCAGGGAGAAGATGTGTCATGACTTTGGATCACGTGCGCAGTCTGTCTGGCGGGATCAACCAGACTGGAGTGCGCGCCTATAACGAGCGACTGTTGCTGTCGATTTTGCAGCGCAACGGGGCGTTGCCCGGCAGCGAGTTGGCGCGCCGTACCGGCCTGTCGCCGCAAACGGCTTCGGTGATCCTACGCAAGCTGGAACAAGACGGTTTGTTGCGCAAAGGGACCTCGGTCAAAGGCAAGGTCGGCAAGCCCTCCGTCCCGTTTGCGCTGAACCCGGATGGTGTATTTTCTCTTGGGCTCAAGGTAGGACGGCGCAGTGCCGATTTGCTGGTTCTGGATCTGGAGGGCGTCGTGCGTCACCAGTTGCGCGAAACCTATGACTATCCGTTGCCGGATACGGTGTTCGGGTTCCTGCGCAACGGATATTCCAGCCTTATCAAGGAGATGCCCGAAGAAATGAGCAGCCGGCTATGCGGCATTGGTGTCGCGGCTCCGTTCGAGATGTGGAACTGGAACGAATTGGTCGGCGCACCAGAAGCCGACTTTGCCGCATGGCATGACGCAGATTTTGCCGCTGAAGCCGCCCAAATCACCGGCCTGCCGGTCTACATGGTCAACGACGCAACCGCGGCCTGTCGGGCGGAACATGTTTTGGGGATCGGCCGCGAGTTTCGCGACTATGTCTATTTCTTTGTCGGTGCCTTCATCGGTGGCGGCATCGTGCTGGACCATGCGGTTTTCGAGGGCAATCAGCGCAATGCAGGGGCCTTTGGCCCGTTGCCTGTTGCCGACAAAGATGGGGTTGAGCGGCAGTTGATCGAACTTGCTTCGATCAGCACCCTCGAATCGCGCCTTGTTGAAGCAAGTGAGGACTCCCGCCAGCTTTGGCAGCAACCGCAGGATTGGGCGCATCTGGATCAATATGTGGAACCGTGGCTGGATCAGGCAGCGCGTGCACTGGCCACGGCCATGACGGCGGCCTGCGCCATCATCGACTTTGAGGCAATGGTCATTGATGGCGCGATGCCGGCTGCCGTACACAAACGGTTGACCTACCTCACGCGTATGCACCTTGCGACCAAGGACATGCGTGGGTTGATCGCACCCGTCACGGCCGAAGGACAAATCGGCGCAAACGCGCGTGGTATCGGTGCAGCTGCGGGCCCAATCATCAGTCAGTTGATGCTCGACCGATCAGCGGCGATGCTTGGTCACGGATAGCAAATCCGGGCGGGTCGCCCGCCTGGATTCTAGCGGTAGTGCAGGGACTGGCCATTGGCGAACAGTTGCACCTTGGATGGAACCGCCGACACTTTGACAGTTGTGCCGCGCAGGCCCTGATGGATGCCGGGCATCTTGGCCAACACAGGGTCCGCGCCGCCTTCGCTGTGGAAGTAGAGGATTGTAACCTCTCCCAATGCCTCGGTGAAATCCACGACCCCTTCGTAAACTGCATCGTCGCCCGTCGTCACTGTCATGTCCTCTGGCCGTACGCCGATATTGACCTTGAGGCCCTTGTCCGCGTCCGTGGTGGGTACGTCAGAAGTTACGACGTAGCCGGTCGCCATTTTGATTTTGGTTTGAACGCCGGTCTCGATCACCTCGCCGGGCAGCAGGTTCATCGCAGGAGAGCCGATAAACTGAGCCACAAATTCGTTCTCGGGACGCTCATAAAGCTCCAGTGGCGTGCCGACCTGAGCGATACCTTTGTTGGCCAGCACCACGATGCGTGTGGCCAGTGTCATCGCCTCGACCTGATCGTGCGTGACGTAGATCATCGTGCTGTCGGGCATCGACTCTTTGAGTTGCGCAATCTCGATCCGTGTGGCGACACGAAGTGCGGCGTCCAGATTCGAAAGAGGTTCGTCAAACAGATACACCTTGGGGTCGCGTACGATGGAACGGCCAATGGCGACCCGTTGGCGTTGCCCGCCGGACAGAGCCTTGGGCAGGCGATCGAGATATTCGTCCAGTTGCAGAATGCGCGCGGCCTTTTCGACGGCGGCGTTGATCTCTTCGTTGCTCTTCTTGGCCAGTTTCAGGGCGAACGTCATGTTGTCGCGCACGGTCATGTGCGGATAAAGCGCGTAGGACTGGAACACCATCGCGATGCCGCGCTGGGCCGGGGGTACGTCGTTGACGACCGTGCCGTCGATTTCGAGTGTGCCGCCAGAAATCTTCTCAAGCCCTGCGATCATCCGTAAGAGCGTCGACTTGCCACAGCCAGAGGGGCCAACAAAGACGATCAGCTCGCCCTTTTCGATGTCGAGGTTGATGTCTTTGAGCACGTCGACCGTGCCGCCGTATGTCTTGGCAACATCCGTGAGTTTCAAATCAGCCATGGTCGTCCCCTCCCTTTGGCGCGCCCGCTGGATCGGGCGCTTGTTGGTATGCGTCTAAGTTTTGCAGGCTAGGGCCACTTGCCAGGGCCCGAGGTGCAGTTGATTATCCGCGCCCGGGCCGATGCTGCCCAGTTCTGCGCCGATGGTGGCCCAGTTGCCGGGTGGCAGGTCGTGAGCCGCGGTTGTGTCGCTCAGGTTGATCGCGCAAAAGATGGTTTCGCCGTCGAGATGCCGCGTGAAATAAACCACGTCGCCTGCCGCTTTCACGCCGTCATGGTCGCCCTTTTGCAACGCACGGTGTGATTTGCGAAAACCGATGGCCTTGCGATAGTGGTGCAGCAGTGATCCCGGATCGGCCTCTTGCGCGGCAACCGAGTTATGCGCGTGCTCTGGGCTGACGGGCAGCCACGGATCGCCTGTTGTGAACCCGGCGTTCCGGTTGCTTGCTTCCCACGCCATTGGCGTGCGGCAGCCGTCGCGCCCCTTGAACTCGGGCCAGAATTCGATGCCGTATGGGTCCTGCAAATCTTCGAAGGCCACGTCGGCTTCGTGCAGCCCCAGCTCTTCGCCCTGATAAATGCAGGTCGATCCGCGCAGGCACATCATTAAAGTGGTAAAGGCCCGTGCCGCTGCCGGTGACAAGTTCCAGCGCGTCATGTGCCGGATCACATCGTGGTTGGAAAACGCCCAGCAGGCCCAGCCGTCGCTGGCCACACGGTCCACATCGCCCATCACCTTTTCCACGCGTGCGGCTGTTGGCATGGTGGGAGAAAGCAATTCAAAGCTGTAGCACATGTGCACACGGTCATCGCCCGTGGTGTATTCGCCCATGATCTCAAGCCCCATCTGGGCATCGCCAACTTCGCCGACGGCGGCAGCGGCATCATATTGTTCCAGCACCGCGCGGAACCGTTCGAGAAAAGCGAGGTTCTCCGGCTGGTTTTTGGAATAGAGGTGCAGCTGATGGTTATACGGGTTGACCGACGGCGCGATGGAGGCATCGCGCTGGTCCTTGGGCAGGGCAGGGTTAGAGCGCAATTCCTTGTCGTGGAAATAGAAGTTGATGGTGTCGAGCCGGAACCCGTCCACGCCCCGATCCAGCCAGAACCGCACCACGTCCAGAAGGGCATCTTGCACCTCTGGCTCGTGAAAGTTCAGATCCGGTTGCGAGGTCAGGAAGTTGTGCAGGTAGTACTGCTCGCGTCGCCCATCCCATTGCCAGGCCGACCCGCCAAAGATCGACAGCCAGTTGTTGGGCGGCGTGCCGTCCTCTTTGGGTTCGGACCAAACGAACCAGTTGGCCTTGGGGTTGTCGCGTGAGGCACGGCTTTCGATAAACCAGGGGTGTTCGTCCGAGGTGTGCGACAGGACGAGATCGATCATCACACGCAGCCCCAGCGCGTGCGCGGTCTCGGTCAGGACGTCAAAGTCGGACATGGTGCCAAACATCGGGTCAACCCCGCGATAGTCCGACACGTCATAGCCAAAGTCCTTCATCGGCGACGTAAAGAACGGCGAAATCCAGATCGCATCCACGCCCAACGAGGCGATGTAGGGCAGACGCTGGGTGATCCCGTTGAGGTCACCGATCCCATCGCCATTGCTGTCCTGAAAGCTGCGCGGATAGATCTGATAGATCACCGCCCCGCGCCACCAGTCTTTGTCTACCACCAGTGCGCTGCTCATATCGATGTTAGCCCTGTCGTTCATATCACTCTCTTATTTCACCGACCCGGCCAGCAGACCGCGCACAAGATATTTTTGCATCGCAAAGAAGACGCCAAGTGGGACTGCGATCGACACAAAGGCCGCCGTCGCAAGGATTTCCCAATTGCCTCCGCGCGTGCCCAGCAGGTTCACGATCTGGTCGGTCATGACAGTGGTCTGACCCGTGGCATCGATCAGGAACACCTTGGCCACAAGCAGGTCATTCCACGTCCACAGGAACTGGAAGATCGCAAACGACGCCAAGGCAGGGAACGAAAGTGGGAGGATAATCTTGGTAAAGATCTGAAAATCCGTCGCCCCGTCCACCTTGGCGTTTTCGATGATGTCGCGCGGCAATCCGACCATGTAGTTGCGCAACAGATATATCGCGAGCGGTAGCCCGAACCCGGTATGGGCAAGCCAGGCCCCCAGATATCCTTTGCCGATGCCAATCCCCACATGGAGTTTCAGCAGCGGGATCAGGGCCAGTTGCAGCGGCACGACCAACAGGCCGACAACGCAGGCAATCAAGATCGCGCGCCCCGGAAAGTCCATCCAAGCCAGCGCATAGGCCGCAAAGGCCGCCACCACGATGGGAATGATCGTCGCCGGGATTGTGACCGTCAGCGTGTTAAAGAACGCCTTGGCCATATTGTCGTTGGAATCCCCACTGGTCATGATGTTCACGTAGTTGTCCGTGGTGAACTCTGGCGGAGATACAGCGGTGACAAAAGCCCGTTGCCCCCGCCCGCTGATCTGTTCGTCATTGCCCGACCAGACATAGTTCCCCGCCGCGTCGATGGTGAACGTTTCACCCTCTCCCAGATCGGCAACATCGCCAGCCTGATAGGCATCAACGGCGCGCGACGAGGTGCCCCAGCTTTGGATTTCGCCGATGGCGCTGCCTTCTTCGAACAGGTTGCCCTCGACTACAAACAGATCACCCCGTTCGATCCGATTTTCGTCGGGATCAGCGACACGGTAGCGTTCGGTCTGTTCCGAAGGGAACAGCGCCGCCCACCAGCCGGAACCGGAAATCTGGTCAGCGGTGCGAAAGGACGACACCAGCAGCCCGAAGGTCGGGAAGACCCACAGCGCCACAAGCAAAACAACTGAAATATTGACGAGCCATCCAAGGGACGATTTGGAACCTGCGATATTGTCCATTATTTCATCTCCTTACGGGCGTTGTAGACGTTCCAGACGAGGATCGGTGACACCATGATCATGATCACAATGGCTGCTGCCGACCCCACGCCCCAGTCATTGGCGCGGAACAGCTTGTCGAACATGTAGTTGGCCAGAACCTGCGTTTCCCACTGCCCGTTGGTCATCGCGAACACGATATCAAAGACCTTGAGTACGGTAATTGTGATAGTCGTCCAGACCACCACGATAGTGCCCATGATCTGCGGCACCTTGATCTTGAAGAAGACCTGAAACGGGTTGGCGCCGTCCACGATAGCGGCCTCGATCGTTTCTTCGGGGATGCCACGCAGGGCAGCGGACAGGATCACCATGGCAAAGCCGGTCTGGATCCAGATCAACACCACCATCAGCAGGAAACTGTTCCAGAAGGGGATTGTCAGCCATGTCTGCGGCTCACCATATGGATAATCGAAAGTGAACACGCTGATCAGCGAGGAAATCGACAGATACACAAGGTACAGCGCAGCGGCCCCAACAAAGAGGCGCAGCGGCACAAAGCCTGCACCCCCGCCATTCTGACGGCTTTCGGCGATAGGACGCACAAAGATCCAACCGACATAGGCGACAATGGCACCAAAGGACAAAAGGATAAGGGTCGGCAGCGCCTGCAACATCAGGAATGACCCAAAGCCGCCGTCAAACTGTAGCCATACCGCGTTCAGGATGCCGATCTGGTTCTGATCTGCGGGGCGGGTTTCGTAAACCAACTTAAAGATAACGCCCGCACCAACGAAGGAGATCGCCATCGGCATAAAGATCAGGGATTTCGCAATCGATCCCCATTTGATCCGGTCAGTAAGTTGCGCGGCCAAGAGGCCAAAGGCGGTGGAGGCGGCAGGTACGACGATCAACCACAGAAGGTTGTTGCGCAGCGCCTCCCAGAATTTGGGTTCGCCAAACATCTGATTGTAGTTGGCAAGGCCAACGAAGGCGCCGCCCTGATCGCGGTCAGTCAGCGACAGCCGCAGTGTCTCGAACACCGGATAGGCAAGGTAAAGACCAAGCGCGAACATCGCCGGAAACAGGAACAACCATGGACGGACCATATTGGCCTTGTTGATGTTGTCGCCCGCTTTTGGCCCTTTGGCCGGAAAGACAACCTTATCGAGGAACTGGTTCGATCCCCAAAAATACAACAAGCACCCGCCGACGCCGGCAACGATTGTAAAAAGTCCCAAAATTGCGGGGTTCATCTGGCATCCTCCCTATGGCGAGGCCCCGTTTTCGC
Source organism: Tateyamaria sp. (assembly GCF_039945315.1). GTDB lineage: Bacteria > Pseudomonadota > Alphaproteobacteria > Rhodobacterales > Rhodobacteraceae > Tateyamaria. The sequence goes on from NZ_JBDUXB010000019.1 coordinate 63,353, forward strand.
GTGGGGTCTCTCGCAACCAGCACGTGTCCGGTTGTGTGATCAGCCCGCTTGCGCGGACTGATCGATCTCGTGAGTGGTCAAAGCGCTTACTTCAGCGCGTCCCAGCTGTCCTGAATGTCGGAGGCAACCGCGGCGGCGTCTTTGCCACCCGTGTAGTCAACCATGCCGGTCCAGAACGAGCCTGCACCAACACCACCGGGCATCAGGTCAGAACCGTCAAAGCGGAACGTGGTCGCGCCCAACAGAACGTCACCCAGCGCGCGCAGCGTGTCGTCCTTGTAGGCTTCGGTGTTCACGCCCTTGTGGGGTGTGAGAAAGCCGGTTTGCGCCATCATGATCTCGTGGCTGAGGGGCAGTTTGAAGTACTCCATCAACGCTGACGCGCCATCGGACGGATCGGTGATCGCCATCAGCGTACCGCCACCCAAAACCGGGTTGCCCAGATCCTTGTCCGCATAGGACGGGAAGTAGAAGAAGTTGGTGTCGACACCAAACTCTACATCTTCAGGGAAGAAGGCCGGAACAAACGATGCCTGACGGTGCATGTAGCACTGTGGAGGTGAGGTGAAGAGGCCTTTGGGGCTGTCGCGGAAGTCAGTGGAAGCCACCGCACCGGCACCGCCGGACACTTTGGCATCGTCACGTGCGAAATAGCCGAACTCTTCGATCGCAGCGATCACGCGTGGATCGTCAAACGGGATCTCGTTAGTTGTCCACTGGTCATAGACCGAAGGATCAACTGTGCGCAGCATCATGTCTTCGACCCAGTCGGTCGCTGGCCAACCCGTGGCGGCACCACTTCCCAGACCAATACACCATGGCACTTCGCCATCGGCCACGATCTGTTCGGTCAAAGCCTTGAGGTCTTCCATGGTCGTGGGCACTTCGTAATCGGCGTCTTCGAAGTTTTCCGGGTTGTACCAGACCAGCGATTTGACGTTCACGTTGTAGAAAAAGCCATACATCTGGTCGTTGCCATCGGCATCCGCATAGGTGCCCAGATCAACCCAGGAAGGCCCCGCCGCATAGTTGTCTGCAACCCAGGATGCCATGTCGTCACCCAGTGGTGTCAACTGACCCTTGCCCGCCATCACGGCCGCCAGACCGGGTTGGGGGAAGACGGAAATGTTGGGGGCAGACCCCGCTTCGGCGTCAATTACGATCTGCTGTTCGAAGGAATCCGAACCCGTGTAGATCACGTCCGCACCTGTCGCCTCTTCGAAATAGGCCAGTGCGTTGTCCAGGAACCCGTCTTCGGGTGTCAACCAGGGGCCAAACACAGTGACGGTCTGTCCGCTCAGGTCGGGCGCATTTTCGGCCCATGCGTTGTAGCTGTCCCAGCTAAAGGGGCCTTCGCCAATCGGGAAAGCAATGTGGCCGTCCGCATGTACGCTCGCCGCCGTAATTGCCAATGCCGCAGCACTGGCCAGTAGAGTTCTGGTCATCGTGGTTATCCTCCCATTTCATACCCAAGCCGCACCGTCTGTTGAACGGCCCGTCCGCGCAATGACAGCTTGCCAAAGCGCTTTGGAATGGGCGGACCGTTGCTGAAAAATGCGTAGCTGTCAAACGTTCTGCGTCATGGGACTGAAGACATCGTACCACGTGAAGGTGGAAACATGAGAGGTTTTGACGAAGGTGCTGTCATTCTATAGCGTCGCCTGAGTTTAAAGCGCTTTGGATCGGAAAACCGTGAATCTTAAGGAACTCTCGAAACATTTGGGGATCAGCCAGACGACAGTCAGTCGCGCGCTGAACGGATATCCCGAGGTTTCTGAGGCAACACGCGCCCGAGTGATCGCTGCGGCCAATGAACACGGCTACAGCCCAAATACCCGCGCCCAGGGTCTCGCAACGGGTCTGAGCCGCTGTATCGGCCACGTGATATCGGTGGGTGATTCGGGCGAAATGGTGAACCCGATCTTTGGGGATTTCATGGCTGGCGCGGGCGAAACTTATGCTGCGCACGGCTATGACATGATGGTCACCCGCGTCGGCCAACGCGACGAGGCAGACATCTATCGTCGTCTCAAGGCGCGCGGTGCGGTGGATGGGCTGGTAATGCACGCGCCACGCTTTGACGATTCGCGACTGCCTGTGCTGACGGAACTGGGCCTGCCATTCGTGGTCCACGGACGCTCCAGCGGAGCAAACACGACCTATTCCTATCTGGATGTGAACAACCGGAGCGCCTTTCATGAAGTGACCCAACATCTCACATCTCTCGGCCACCGGCGGATTGCCCTACTCAACGGTCAAGAACAGCTGGATTTCGCCATACGCCGCCGACAGGGCTACGAACAGGCAATGGAAGAAGCTGGTCTGCAGGTGGACCCGACAGTGATGACCCAAGGCGAGATGACCGAGGACTATGGGTACCAGAATGCTATGACCATGTTGGACCTGCCCGAACCGCCCACAGCGTTTCTGGTATCTTCAATTATCTGTGCCGCCGGCGTGCGCCGTGCGCTTGATGATCGCAACCTGCGGCCCGGCGAAGATGTGTCGATTGCTACCTTTGACGACTGCCTCAGCTATTTCCGCAACAGTGCTGCACAACCCGTCTTTACGGCGATGCAATCGTCGGTGCGCGCGGCAGGGGCGACCCTTGCCCAGATGCTGATTGACCGGATCAACGACCCTACAGCGCCACATACGCAAACCCTTTGGGAAGCCGAATTTGTCGCTGGCGCCTCTACCGGGCCGAACAAGGACTAAACCATGCTGACGCATAAACGCTCTGATTTCCCCGACGGTTTCCTGTTCGGGGCCGCAACTTCCGCCTACCAGATCGAAGGACACAAATTCGGCGGTGCCGGCCGCGCTATGTGGGATGATTTCGCAGTAACGCCGGGGAACGTGGTGAGGGCCGAAGACGGTGCCTTGGCCTGCGATCACTATCATCGCTACGAGGCCGATCTGGATCTGCTCAAGGACGCTGGCTTTGACGCGTACCGGTTTTCAACCAGTTGGGCGCGGGTGATGCCGGACGGCAGAAACGTGAACCCCGAAGGCCTCGATTTCTATGACCGGCTGACGGATGCAATGCTGGAACGTGGGCTAAAGCCTTGCGCGACGCTTTATCATTGGGAACTGCCCTCTGGGCTGGCTGATCAGGGCGGGTGGCGCAACCGCGACATCGCAGGCTGGTTCGGGGATTTCACCGAAGCTGTGATGGCGCGTCTGGGAGACAGGATGTTCTCCGTCGCCACGATCAACGAATTCTGGTGCGTGTCGTGGCTATCGCATTTTCTAGGCCATCACGCGCCAGGACTGCGCGACATCCGGGCCACAGCGCGTGCGATGCACCATGTGTTGCTGGCGCATGGCACGTCCATCGAACGCATGCGCGGCCTTGGGGTGCGGAACCTTGGGGCTGTGTTCAACATGGAATGGGCGGCACCTGCGGACGACAGCCCAGAAGCGGCTGAGGCGGCGGCCTTATATGACGATATCTACAACCATTTCTTTGTGTCCGGCGCGTTCAAAAGCACGTATCCTCGCCGCCTTGTCGCTGCGCTGGGCGAGCACTTTCCAGAGGGCTGGCAGGACGACATGGCGACAATCTCTGCGCCTTTGGACTGGGCGGGGATCAACTATTACACGCGATCCCTTCTGGCCGCGGACGCTGGCCCATGGCCGCACCTTCGCGCGGTCGAGGGGCCGCTGGAAAAGACCCAGATGGGGTGGGAAATTTATCCGCAAGGTTTGCGCGATTTCCTTGTGCGCACGGCCCGCGAGTACACGGGCGATCTGCCGCTTTATGTGACCGAAAATGGCATGTCCAATGCGGATTCGGTGGTGGATGACGCGGTCGATGACGCCCCCCGCATCGCCTATTTCAACAGCCACCTGTCGGCTGTGCGCAATGCCATCGGCAAGGGCGTCCCTGTCAAAGGTTACATGGCGTGGTCGCTGCTGGACAATTACGAATGGGCGCTGGGCTATGAAAAGCGGTTCGGCATGGTGCACGTGGATTTTGAGACGCTGGAACGGACGCCCAAAGCCAGTTGGCACGCGTTCAAAGCGATGCTGGCGGAGTAGGGCAGGGACGTCTGGTGAGCGGGACGAAGCTGCCTTTGGAACCAACGAGATGAACGCCCATTTTCACGAAGATACCATGAGAATTTAGACAGGCACGTATTTTAGAGAAAACGGTGCCCAAATGTTTTTCCAAGGACGTGCGCTTTCCAGTTCATAGGCCAACTCGTACAGCATTCGGTCATGGCCTTCTGCCGCAATGAAATGTGAACCGATGGGTAGCCCAAGAGAAGCGCTCCAGAATAGCGGTACTGACATAGCCGGGCATCCGGCGAAATTGATAGGCGAAGTAAACTTCAGCCGTGCCGCTGCATACTGCGCCATTTCATCTGTCCACAACTCGTCGGGCGTATGCTCATACAACGGCGGTGCCACGACCGGAGCAACTGGTGCCAAAAGAATATCGTAGCGTTGGAAGACGCCATCGAAGAGAGGCACCAGGTTGTCTAAGAATTCGCGGCCCTTGCCAATATCTTCTGCAGAATAGGCAGCCGAAGCCTCAATGTTGGAAGCCAACAAAGGAGTCAGCAGCCCGGCTTCCATAAGTGGCTTGCCAGAAGCCGCTTCTACAGCTTGCTTTAAAGGCCCCACCTTTCCTGCAAAAAATTTCACATAGGCGTCGGCCATAGCATCAGCGTCAACGGGCCAATCTGTCTCTTCTACGACGTGGCCAAGAGACTCTAGCAATAGCGCTGCTTTGCGCTGCGCATCGGCAACCTCTGGGTCTGTTGAAATCAACTTCCCATCATCTATTGCCAAGCCAATTCTGAGACGCCGGGGCGACGGTCCCTCAACAAAGCCCTCTGGCGGGAATGGGTCGCCTGCGAAGTCTTCAGTAAGAGAAAAAGCAAGTGCACTGTCGCGAACTGTGCGAGACAGCATCTGGTTTGTTTTCGCCACATCATGCCCGCCGTCAGCTTCGCCCGATAGCATTCGGCGCCGACTAGGCTTCATACCGAAGATGCCTGTAGCAGACGGTGGTAGCCGATTTGAACCTGCACCATCCGTTCCATGCGCCATCGGAACGACCCCTGAGGCCACTGCAACGGCGGATCCTCCACTGGATGAAAAAACGGAATAATCAGGGTTCCATGGGTTTCTGGTGGCACCAAAAACATCGTTGTTCGTTATGACAAAGCTGGCCATCTCGGGCACGTTGGTCTGGCCAAGAATGTTCAAACCAGCCCTCTCGACAGCTTCTACATACTCGACGCTACGCTCCGGGACGTTATTCAACATCAACCGAGAACCGTCCGTTCTAGGCATCCCACCAATGTCGATCATGTCCTTCATCAGGATTGGGACACCGGCAAAGGGCGCGTCGAGCGGGATCGTGTCGGCCTTCAAGCGAGCTCTGTCGAACGCTGAGTTCGTCATAAAATTCAGCGCGGGATTCATCACCTCGATCCGGCGGATGATTATCTCAACCAATTCTGATTGAGTAAACTCACGGGCGCGCAACCGAATTGCCAGTCCCGTTGCATCTTCGTCAATTAGCTCGTCCATGCGACGTGTCTGAGTAAGACCTGCAACCGGCTTCAAGCCTAAGACAGCCGTCGCAGCGGCGGATCTCATCAAAAATGCTCTACGGGTTTGTCCAGACACTAGGCTCACTCCTTCCGCTTCTAAGGCTTGCGAAATTAGATCAAATCCTTCGATTATCAAACAAGGAGAAAATTAGGCGCGTCTCATGATCGCCCATAGCTAGCGATGGGCAGAATGCTTTCCGTTGTAATGTCTTTTGGAATTTTTTGAACTGACCTCAAAATATGCGTAACAAAGCATCGTCCACTCTGGGCTCAGACCCGTCGTTGAGGTTCTCAAACACGATCGATGAAAGACCGTAATTGCGCCGGCACCCTTCCCATCCGGGCGACCCCCTGCCAAACTCTAACGGAACGGATACATCCAGACCTTGTAATCAGCGACCAGAATATGCGCGCGATCAATCTCATCCCTGGTCATTTTCTTGACCACCTCTTCGAGGCTGATCGCCGCGTCCGGGTCGCCGCCGATGGCCGACAGGGTGTACCACATATAGGCCCGCACAAGGTCCGGGGCCGGCATGCCGCGTCCGACTTCGTAGTACCAGCCGACGCCGGATTGCGCGCCGGGATGCCCCTTCATCGAGGCGCGCAGATACCATTCGAACGCACGCTCATCGTCCCGTTCGACGCCGAGGCCAAGCGCGTAGAGGACCCCGATCAACTCTTCGGCTTCCGCATTGCCCGACCGCGCCGCTGGCCACAGTGCCTCATAGGCCGCTTCGTAAGCGCCGGCCTCCATCAGGTCGCGCGCCTCTTCGAGTTCGGCAAAGGCCGGGGCGGCGAGAAACACCAGGGCTATGGCAAGTTTGCGCATGTCATCCTCCTGAGCGCGACGCCGGTCTGGGCGACGGAGTTGCCGCGCCCTTTGACGCAGGATGATTTCATCCCCGTAGAGGCAGCACAAGCCAAACTGGGCCAGCTGCTGTTTTATGACCGCATCCTGTCGGGCAACCAGAACATCTCCTGTTCAACCTGCCACCACCCGGATTTGGGTACTGGCGATGGTCTAAGCCTTGGGATTGGTGAGGGCGGAGTAGGTCTTGGCCCGCAACGCAAACCAGGCGTGGGCGAGGATCGCATCCGCAAGCGTATCCCGCGCAACGCACCGGGGTTGTGGAACCTCGGCGCACAGGAACTGAGCGTGATGTTCCATGACGGACGCCTGAGTGTCTCTGACACCTACGAGAACGGGTTCAATTCTCCGGCAGAGGAACGGTTACCTAAAGGCCTTGAGAACCTGCTGGCGGCGCAGGCCATCTTTCCCCTCGTTGCGCAGTTCGAGATGGCGGGTAACCCCAAGGAGAATGAAGTCGCCGGGGCGGTGCATGATCGTATCGATTACGCGTGGCCGATCCTGACTGACCGGGTGCGTCACAACGCGGATTACGCGGGCATGTTTGCAGACGCTTATCCGCATATCGAGGTGTCCGCTGATATCACCATCGCGGATATTGCCAATGCGCTGAGCGCCTTCATGATCGCCGAGTGGACCAGTTTTGACACTCCATTTGATGCCTATCTGGAAGGTGATACCTCGGCGATGACCTCGATTCAGGTTGATGGGATGGACTTGTTCTATGGAGCGGCCGGGTGCAGCGACTGCCACAGCGGGCCACTGATGACGGATCAGGAGTTTCATGCCCTTGGGCTTCCCCCCTTTGGTCCGGGACGCACCCGTCAATGGGACCCGATGGTGCGCGACGTAGGCCATATGGGGGAAAGCAACCGGCTTGAGGATGCCTATGCCTTCCGCACGCCTATGCTGCGCAACGTGGCGCTGACGGCACCCTACGGTCACAACGGGGCCTATCCGACCCTTGAAGGGATCGTGCGCCATCACATGAACCTTGCCGAAGCTCTTGAAGCGTGGACACCCAAGCAGGCAGCCTTACCCGAAGTCCCGTGGCTTGCGGCTATTGATTTTGCGGTTTGGCAAGACAGCCGCGAGATGGCACGTCAACGCGCAGCGGCCACGCAAGTGACGCCCACTTTGCAAGACACGGAAGTCGCAGCGATTGTGGCGTTCCTCGAAGCTTTGACAGGTGAGAAAGCAATGACTGGCCATTTGGGCATCCCTACAAGCGTGCCCAGCGGGTTACCGGTAGATGGCCGGATCAGCGACTAAGCCGATTGCTACCGCCCTTTCCAGACCGGATCACGCTTTTCGGCAAAGGCTTTGGCCCCTTCAAGCTGATCTTCTGAGCGGTAAAGCGTTTCGACCGAGGCAAGTTGGCTTTTGGTGATCCGGTTCATTGCGTCCTGAAACTTGGCGTCTTCCGCGTCGCGCACGATTTCCTTGATGGCGGCGTAAACCAGAGGTGGACCAGAGGCGAGCAGGCGGGCAAGGTCCCATGCCCGCTCCATCAGCGCGTCACCGGGTACAATTTCGTTCACGAGACCCCAGCGGTGTGCCTCTTGGACGTCAAACCAGCGCCCGGTCAGCAGCAACTCCATTGCGATGTGGTAAGGAATGCGCTTGGGCAGCTTGACCGAGGCCGCGTCCGCGACGGTGCCAGACCGGATTTCGGGCAATGCAAAACTGGCATGATCGGCGGCAAGGATGATGTCCGCGCTCAGCGCCAGTTCGAGGCCACCGCCGCAGGCAATCCCGTTCACCGCCGCGATGACTGGCTTGTTCATGTCGCGCATTTCCTGAAGGCCACCAAAACCGCCGACACCATAATCGCCGTCGACGGCGTCTCCGTCCGCTGCCGCTTTCAGATCCCAGCCGGGGCAGAAGAATTTTGCACCCGCCCCGGTGATGATCGCAACCCGCAAGTCAGGATCATCTCGAAATTCGAGGAACGTGTCGCCCATCACGACGCTTGTGGCCAGATCAATGGCGTTTGCCTTGGGCCGGTCAAGGGTCACTTCGAGAATGGCGCCCTCGCGCCGTGTTTTCACCGGGCTGTCGGTCATGTCTTGTCTCCGGGGGCTGCAAAGGGATCGTTATTAGGATCGGGGTTGCGGACATATTCGGCGTAGTTGGCGGCATCTGCGGCGGCTTTGGGACCAAGACAGTCTTCGATCACGGCAAGTGCCATGTCCATGCCTGCGGAGACGCCTGAGGACGTGTAGATGGACCCATCCTGAACCCAGCGCGCATGCCGTTGCCAGTCTACTCCGCTGGTCTGGTCTGCCACCCAATCAAAGGCCAGCTTGTTGGTCGTGGCGCGTCGGTCCTCGAGTATGCCCGCCTTGGCCAGCAGTAGCGAACCGGTGCACACAGATGTGGTGTACTCGGCGCCTTCAGATTGTGATTTCAGCCAGTTCAGGAACGTTGCATCATCGTGGATATTCCGCGTGCCGCGACCACCCGGAACCAGCAGAATATCGTATTGTCGTCCATCATCCATCGCGTCTTCGGCCAAGGTACTGGGACCGCCAGAGGATTTTACCGGTCCTTTTTCCAAGGCGACTGTGCGGATTTCAAAGTCGTCCCGGAAAAACGAGAACATCTCAAGCGGTCCATAAATGTCCAGCATCTCAAAGTCGGGAAATAGGACCGCTGCAAGCGTGCGCATCATGTCACCTCTTCGGCCAGTTGAATCAGAGCATCCACGGCCACCGCACGGTCCGGCGTGCAGATCAGCGGGTTGATCTCAACTTCGCTGAGTGTGCTGGAATGCGCAAGGACATAGGCCTGAATGGCCAGTACGGCTGAGGCAATCGCGCCAATGTTTGCAGCAGGTTTGCCGCGGTATCCATGCAAGACGCGCCCGATGGCGAGTGTATCGAGGGCTGCGAGGATGTCATTTTCGTCCACCGGCAGCAGCAGGTGCGCGGTGTCGCGCAGCAGTTCGGTCAAAACTCCTCCGGCGCCGAGTGTCAGGACAAACCCATGCGCTTGATCGCGTGTGACGCCGACCAGCAGTTCGGCAACGCCATCGGGAACCATTTCTTCCACAAGTATCTCGGGGGCGCCGATCTGGGCGGCGGCCGAAGCGACGCCCTCATGATCAATACCCAGCAGCACGGCGCCCGTGTCGCTCTTGTGGGCCAGTCCCACACCTTTGACTGCCAGCGGAGCGCGCAGAGACTGCGCCAGACCTGCAATATCACCTTGTGGGCCGCTGATGCCTTTGGGGCAATCCAGACCGTAAGACGACAGAACAGCTTTGGCTTGATCTTCTGCCAAGGTTTGCGTCGGTGTTCCGGTGCCGGGCGTGCACAAAGGCAAGCTGTGTGGTGCTGCGCGGGGGCCTGCGGCGGTGATGGCGGATAAGGCTTCGCCCATACCGTGAAACGGGATCACGCCACCTGCCATCAGTTGATCCGCGACATTCGGCGGCATCAGTTCGGGCAGGCTTGCCACGACGCCAAAGGGCCTGCCTGTTTCGGCGCGTACTTTTAGGGCTGCTTCGGTTGCGCATATCCAGTCAGACGCGTCTGTCACGGGGTAGTCGACCACGGACACGGTCATGTCGAAGGTCTCACCCGTCATACCCGACCATGCTTGCGCCATCGCGTCTGCATCGCGCCAGATGTAGGTGTTGTAGTCCAGCGGGTTGCTGAGCGCGACCATTGGCCCAAGGGCTTCGCGAAGTGCATCGCGGGCCTGCTCGTCAAGCGCGGGAAAGGTTAGCCCCGTGCCTAAGGCCATGTCGGCAATCAGGCTCGCTTCACCCCCCGAGCAACTGATCGAGGCGAGGCGCGTCCCGTCCAGCCGTCCGTAGACATGCAACAGCTTTAGCGTTTCCAGAAACGCAGGTAGGTCGTGCAGGCGCGCAATGCCGAGGCGATCGAGCAACGCCTGCGCCCCCGCATCGCTGCCGGCAAGGGATGCGGTGTGGGACACGGTGGCATGTTTTGCCTGATCCGACGCGCCAACTTTCAGGGCGATCAAGGGAATGCCTTTCTCGTGCGCCTTTGCCGCCAACGCTTCCCAATGGTGCAGATCACCAAACCCTTCGATATGCAGTCCGATTGCGGTGACACGGGCGTCGTCCAACAATGCCATCGCGATCTGCGCTTGCGAGGTTTGTGCCATGTTCCCACAGGTGAACATATAGGCAATCGGCAGCCCGCGCTGTTGCATGGTCAGGTTTATGGCGATGTTGGAGCTTTGGGTCAGGATCGCGACGCCGCGCGCAACCGGGCTGCACCCATGTTGATCAGGCCACAATAGCGCGCCATCCAGAGCGTTGATAAAGCCATAGCAATTCGGCCCGAGGATCGGCATATCACCCGCCGCCGCAACCAATTGCGTCTGCAAATCGGCGGCGGTGCCATCTTCGGCCAAAGCCTCTGCAAAGCCGGAGGCAAAGCACACGGCACCACCTGCACCCATTGCGGACAACTCTTTGACGATGTCCACCGTGGTCTTGCGGTTGACGCCGACAAAGACAGCGTCCGGAACCTCTGGCAGATCAGCAAGGGATGGAAACGCGCCGTGACCCGCGACCATGGCCGCACGCGGATGCACTGGCCAGATTGCGCCATCATATCGCATTTTTTCTGACTGTTCGACGACCTGTGCGCACCACGCGCCACCGCCGACCACGGCAATGGACTTTGGGCGCAACAAGCGGGTTAGATCACGCACGCCACGCCCTCATGTTGGTCCGGCTTCATCTCGCTGGGTGGGTCCAGCCCAGACGGAATTCATCTCAGGCCCCGAGGGGGCGCAACAGATCGCGCGCGATGATGTGACGCTGGATCTCGCTTGTGCCGTCCCAGATCCGTTCGACGCGCGCATCTCGCCAGAACCGCTCGATCGGGAAGTCATCCATCAAGCCCATTCCGCCGTAAATCTGCAAGGTCGCATCCGTGACCCGCGCGAGTGTTTCGGAGGCGTAGACTTTCGCGCTCGCAATCTCGCGGTTTGCAGGCAAGCCCTGATCCAGTCGCCATGCTGCTGCCAGCGTCAGCCAGTCGGCCGCGTCGATTTCGGTGATCATGTCGGCAATCTGAAACCCGACACCCTGAAACTTGCCGATTTGCTGGCCAAACTGTTTGCGCTCGGCGGCGTAGTTCAGAGCATAGTCAAAGCATCTGCGCGCACGGCCTACGGAAAAGGCGGCGACCGTGATCCGCGTGGCGTAGAGCCATTCGTTCATCACTGCAAACCCGCCATCGACTTCGCCCAGAACTTGAGCATCAGGCAAGCGACAATCGTCAAAGTCCAGAATACAGTTCTTGTACCCCCGATGGCTCACAGAGTTGTAGCCGTCGCGGACTTCGAACCCCGGCGTGCCACGGTCCACAAGGAATGTCGTAATCCGTTTCTTGGGACCTTTGGGCGTGTCATCCTCGCCCGTGGCGATGAACACGATGAAGAAATCAGCATGGTCCGCACCCGAGATAAAGTGCTTGGACCCGTTGATGACCCAATCGCCACCATCCCGCACCGCGCTGCATTTCATGCTGCGCACATCCGAGCCTGCGCCCGGTTCGGTCATGGCCAGCGCGTCCATTCGTTCGCCGCGCACTGCTGGCAGCAAATAGCGCTCGCGTTGTTCGCCCTCGCAGGCCATCAGGATATTTTGCGGTCGGCCAAAGAAGTGAGTGAGCGCCATAGAGCCACGGCCCAACTCGCGTTCCACAAGGGTGAAATCCAGATGGCTCAGGCCAGCGCCCCCAACCTCTTCGGGGAAGTTGCAGGCGTAGAATCCCAGATCAATGACCTTTTGTTTGATCGCCTCGCCTAGCCCATGCGGCACTTCGCCTGTCCGCTCGACTTCTGCCTCATGCGGGTAGATTTCGTGCTCAACAAAACTGCGCACGGTCGAGACGATCATCTCTTGTTCGTCACTGAGGCCAAAGTGCATCGCGGGCTCCTGTTCGCGTATGTTCGATGTGCACCTAAGCCCAGCTTTGACGCGCGCGCCATGGCAAATCCGACACCGCACAAGTCAGTTGCGAATGTTTTTCCGCCAAGCGGGACGTCATAGGGCTGGCAGGCCAGTGCTACTCTACGTCGATGGGGTCAAAACTGTCAGGCCGCGCTCGGTTCCACCGCATCAAATAGCCGTACTCGTCTTCTTCATCCCGTAGCAAAAACCCTTCGGCGAGATAGGGGTAGACTTCTTGTCCGGTGACCATGTTGCGATCCCCTTCGCGCATGAGCAGGTGGTGCGGACGTAAATCGTTGGGATGGGACAGACCGGCTGCACCCGTCATTTCTGCAAGAGCCTTGAGGGTGTTTGTGTGGAACCTGTAGACCCGCTCGGCTTTGTCGGGCACGACCAGTGCGCGTTGGCGCATTGGGTCCTGTGTTGCGACCCCGACGGGGCAGTGATTGGTGTGACAAGCCTGTGCCTGAATGCAGCCGATCGCAAACATGTAACCGCGCGCCGAATTCGCCCAATCCGCCCCAAGGGCGAGCATTTTCGAGATATCGAACGAAGATACGATCTTGCCCGACGCCCCAATCTTGATCTGATCGCGCAGACCTGCTCCGCGCAATGTGTTGTGGGCAAAGGTCAGCCCCTCGACCAGCGGCATACCGACGTGGTTGGCAAATTCCAACGGCGCCGCGCCTGTGCCGCCTTCCTTGCCGTCAATCACGATGAAGTCAGGGACGATCTTGGTCTCTAGCATTGCCTTTACGATGCACATGAATTCGCGGCGGTGCCCGATGCACAGTTTGAATCCCACAGGCTTACCGTGGGAATTTTCGCGTAACCTTCCGAGGAACTGCATCATCTCGATAGGGGTTGAAAACTCCGGATGTGCAGCGGGCGATACGCAATCCTGACCCATGGGAATATCGCGGGCCTCTGCAATCTCGGGCGTGATCTTTGAGGCAGGCAGCACGCCACCATGGCCAGGTTTGGCACCTTGGCTCAGTTTGACCTCGATCATTTTGACCTGCGGGTTGCTTGCTTGTTGGGTGAACTTATCAACGTCAAACGCGCCCTCATGGGTGCGACAACCGAAATACCCTGATCCCAATTGCCAGATCAGATCGCCTCCGCCTTCGCGATGATAGCGGCTGATGCCTCCTTCACCCGTATCATGGGCGAAACCGCCTTTTTGTGCCCCGGTGTTGAGCGCAAGGATTGCGTTGGCCGATATGGAGCCAAAACTCATGGCTGAGATGTTGTAGATCGACGCCTCATAGGGCGCTTTGCAGTCCGGGCCACCAACCCGCACCCGGAAATCATGATCCGTCAGGTGCTTGGGGACAATAGAGTGGGTGATCCATTCGTAGCCGGAATCGTACACACGCTGCTGGGTGCCGAAGGGACGTTTGTCTTCGACCCCTTTGGCGCGCTGATAGATCAGAGAACGTTGGTCGCGCGAAAACGGCTCTTCGTCCTGATCGCTTTCCATTAGGTATTGGCGGATTTCGGGGCGGATGCCTTCGAAGAGGAAGCGCAGATGACCCATGATTGGATAGTTGCGCAGGATCGAATGGCTGGGTTGCGTCAAATCGTAAATGCCAAGGGCTGTTAGCGCAGCAAACAGTGCCACGAACAGGATCATCCATCCGGACCAGAACAGGGCAATCAAGCTTAGCAGTGTCAGGGCAACGGATGCATAAAGCAGGCTGTAGCGGGTCATGGCGGCATCCTTTGGGTGACGGTGATGTGCTTTGCACAAGGTGTCAGCGTTGCTGGCCTTTTCGTCAAGCGCGGTTTCCGCGTTCTTTTAGACTGGACTTGACTGAAGGATGCACCGCCTATCGGAAAACAAGAAAACCACGCCCATGAGCGTAGACACGCCTTCAGCCCAGGATGTCTTTGAGCGAAGTTGCGACTTCGGGTACGTCCCGCAAATCCAGTGCTGAGTGTAAATCAACTAGGTGGCTGACCATCAACTCTTCGGCCAGAGTGGCGTCATTCGCTTCGATCGCTGAAACCAGCGAGTGATGTGCGTGGCTTTCGCATAGAGCGCTTTCGCGCTTCCAATAGAGCGCAACGATAAGCGATGAGCGAGATATTAGGGTCTCAACGAAGTCGGCGATCGTGGATTGGCCTGCAATCTTGGCAATCTGCACGTGCAACTGCCCGGACAGATACAGGGCAAGGCCCCGGTCATTGCTGGCGACTGCCTCGTGCTCTTTGGTGATGTGGGCATTCAGCGCGGTGATATCCTCTGCTGTGGCCCTGAGAGCTGCAGAATGAGCGGTGCGGGGTTCAAGCAATTCACGCGCTTCAAATATTTCCAACGCCTCTTTGGGGGTTGGCTTGGCCACAAATGCCCCTCTGTTGCGGTGGATCTCGACCAACTGGCCGTGGGCAAGCCGTTGCAGGGCTGTGCGAATGATTGTGCGTGAGACGCCGTATATGTCGGCGAGCTCATCCTCGCCTAGCTTGGTGCCCGGTGCGAGGCGATGTTCATGGATTGCACGAGATAGGTCGGCGCTTACCAACTCACCATTGGGTGGTTTGGAGTTGTGTGTACGTTCAATTGTCCGTGGCCCATACATCGCAACCGCCTCTCGTTTCTTCTCATGACAAGAATCCGAAGTCGCAACAAGAGTCGCTCTGATTAAATGCAAAGCGCATCACGTTTTGTATACAATATTGTGCTCAAAATTTATGCAAGGATAGGTAGGAGTGTCTAATTGCGAGGCATTTCGGCTTCTCAGTTCGATTTCTGACCCGTTATTCTTTGCGACTCATGCCCTCGGCACGATCGATAGTCATCGAGGAGTGCACATGAGCGCGAACAATTCAGATCTGGAACTGGTGTCTCTGACCAAACGCTATGGCCCTACTGTGGCTGTGGACGGTATTAGTCACATCTTTGCTCCATCGAGCTACACCTGCCTGTTGGGTCCATCGGGATGCGGTAAATCTTCGACGCTGCGCATGATTGCGGGGCATGAGGTGGTCAGCGAAGGATCGATCCTGCTGAAGGGGCGCGATATCTCCGCCCTGCCGCCAGCCAAGCGTGGCACGGCGATGATGTTCCAGAATTATGCGCTTTTTCCGCATCTTAGCGTGCTCGATAACGTGGCGTTCAGCCTCAAGATGAAAGGTGTCGACAAGGCCGAACGGCACAAGAAGGCGGGTGAAATGTTGGAGCTGGTTGATCTGACCTCTTTGTCGGATCGTTTGCCTGCACAGCTGTCCGGTGGGCAGCAACAACGGGTCGCCTTGGCCCGCGCATTGATCACACGGCCGCAGGTCTTGCTGCTGGATGAACCGCTTTCTGCCCTTGACCCGTTCCTTCGCATTCGTATGCGCGCCGAATTGCGCAAGTTGCAGAGCGAATTGGGCATTAGTTTCCTTCACGTGACCCACGGGCAGGACGAAGCGTTGGCGCTGGCTGACGAAGTGGTCGTGATGAACAACGCTGTCATCGAACAGGCCGGCCCTGCGCGTGAAGTGTTCAACGCCCCCAAAACCAAGTTCGTGGCCCAGTTCATGGGCGGACATAACGTGATCGCCTTGCCGGAAGGCCCCGTGGCCGTTCGAACAGATGCGGTCACCACCACTGCGGTGGAGGAAGGGCGCATTCAGGCAAACGTATTGGCGGTCGAGTACCAGGGAACACACGTGTCCGTACTGACCCGTATCACTGGCGATCAGGAGGTGACCGCACTGATACCGGACGCCGCCTTTTTCGCCAAACCCCACACCCCGGGCGACCAGATCGGTCTGACCTGGGACCAAGCAAACCAACACCAACTGACCGCCTAAAACGCGGCACCCAACCTACGACCGACAAGGAGAGAGAAAGATGACCAAATACACCAAACGAAACGGATTAAGTCGCCGCACCATGCTGAAGACCGGTGTGGCTGCCGCTGCCGGAACACTGGCTGCCCCGATGGTTTGGGCGCAGTCCAACATCGTGCTGCGTCAAGCGGGTACAGGCGTGTCTGCCTTCAACGAAATCGCTGCCAAAGCAAAGGAAGACCTTGGCATCACGATGGAAATGACAGCGCTTGATTCCGATAGCGTTACGCAGCGTGTGGCTACCCAGCCAGACAGCTTTGACATTGCCGACATCGAATACTGGATTTGTAAAAAGGTCTGGCCAACGGGCAACCTGCAGGCGATGGATACATCCAAAATCGCCAACTACGACAAGATCGCTGGTACTTTCCGATCCGGTAAACTGACCCCTACCTCTGAGATTGCTCAAGGTACTGCACCTCACACGGTCGGCTTCACCACTGGCGTCAACGGCACCGAATTTGTGCAAGAAGAATCCGGGTACATGACCCTGATCCCGACCATTTATAACGCTGACACGCTGGGCATCCGCCCCGACCTGATCGGTCGCCCGATCAGCAACTGGTCTGAACTCTTGAACCCAGAATTTAAGGGCAAAGCGTCGATCCTCGACATCTCGTCCATCGGGATCATGGATATGGCGATGGTTTGCGAGTCGATGGGTGAGATCACCTATGCCGACAAGGGCAACATGACCAAGGAAGAGATCGACAAGACCATGGCGATTTTTACCGAGGCCAAGCAGAACGGCCAGTTCCGCGCCTTCTGGAAGTCGTTCGACGAAAGCATCAACCTCATGGCGTCGGGCGAAGTGGTAATCCAGTCGATGTGGTCGCCGGCGATCACTGCCGTGCGCGGTCAGGGCATCCCATGTGTTTATCAACCCTTGGAGGAAGGTTATCGTTCCTGGGGTGGCGGTATGGGTCTTGCAGCCAGCCTTGAAGGGGCCAAACTGGACGCAGCCTATGAGTACATCAACTGGTACCTCTCTGGCTGGGTCGGTGGCTTCCTGATGCGACAGGGTTACTACTCGGCTGTGCCTGAGACGTCCAAGCTGTTCATGTCTGATGACGAATGGGGCTTCTGGTACGAAGGCAAAGAGTCCGTTGGCGACATCGTAAGCCCAAGTGGTCAGAAACTGGAAGGCGCCGGCGTGATCCGCGACGGTGGATCCTTCCTTGATCGGATGGGTGCTGTTGCTTGCTGGAACTCCGTGATGGACGAAAACCAGTACATGGTACGCAAGTGGAACGAATTTATCGCCGCTTGATCAAACTTTGGGGGCGCGCAGTGCTGCGCGCCCCAACCCTTTCTGGCGCGGCGATCCACACAACATGCAAAAAATAATAAAAAACAAAGCAGTAACTGGATGGATGATGGTATCCCCTCTTGCTGCAGTCCTGTTTTTGTTTCTTGTGTTGCCGATCGTCATGATCGTCGTCGTCAGCTTCTGGCGCGCAACTGAATTTTCGATCATCCCGGCATTTGAGTTCGACAATTACGAGTTTCTGTTCAGCTCACCGGTCACCTACACGGTCTTCATCAACACGTTTAAATACGCGATCATCACGTGGATTTTCACGTTCCTCATTGGGTTCACAGTCGCCTACTACCTCGCTTTTCATATTCGCAGCCTGACATGGCAGATTGCCCTGTTCCTGCTCTGCACAATCCCGTTCTGGACCTCTAATATCATCCGCATGATCAGTTGGATTCCGTTTCTGGGACGTAACGGGATTGCCAATTCAACACTGATCTCCTGGGGGGTCATTGATGAGCCACTGGAGTGGCTTTTGTTCTCTGATTTTTCCGTCGTGCTGGCCTTTGTGCACATCTACACGCTGTTCATGGTGGTGCCGATTTTCAACACCATGATGCGGATCGACAAGTCTCTGATTGAGGCCGCCCGGGACGCTGGCGCAAGTGGCGCACAAATTCTGTGGAACGTTGTCCTGCCGCTGACCAAGCCCGGCATTATGATTGGCACAATTTTTGTAGTGACCCTTGTGATGGGCGATTTCTTTACAGTGCGCATCATGTCTGGCAGCCAGTCGGCCAATGTCGGGCGCCTGATTTCCAACGATATCTCGCTGTTGCAATACCCTTCAGCCTCAGCAACGGCGATCGTGCTTCTGGTTACGGTCCTCATCACCATCGGCATCCTCCTGCGTTTTGTCGACATCCGAAAGGAGTTGTGAAATGGAACCGCGCCCCCGTTCCTTTTACGCCCTCACAGCCTTCTTCGTGCTGTTCATACTGTTCCTTTACGGACCGACGCTGACCATTGGTATTCTGTCCTTTCAGGGGCCGGGTGGTGGCCTGACGTTTCCGATGCGGGGTGTGTCGATGTACTGGTTTTACGATCTGTTTGAACAGCAGGCCGTGGGCGACATCTGGGGCAGTTTCCGTCGCTCGATCACGCTTGGCTTTATGGTCATGATAACGACAATTGTCGTTTCGGTGATGGGCGGGTTGGCCTTTCGCAAGAAGTTCCCCGGTTCGACGGTCCTGTTTTACCTGATCGTGACCGCGCTGGTGATCCCGTCGATCCTGATCTCACTTGGCGTGGGTTTGCTGTTTTCCCAGGCCGGGATCAACGTGCACTGGGCGACATCCGGTTTCGGGGCGCAACTGACATGGACTCTGCCCTTTGGTCTGCTGATCATGTTTGCTGTCTTCAACCGCTTTGACAAAAGCTATGAAGAAGCGGCGCGCGATCAGGGCGCGACTGCATGGCAAACGATCCGCCATGTGGTGCTGCCCATCATCGCCCCCTCGCTGATCGGGGTGGCTCTGTTTGGCTTTACGCTCAGCTATGACGAGTTCGCGCGCACGCTTTTGACGTCGGGCAGCAAGAACACGCTGCCGCTTGAAATCTACGGCATGACGACAAACGTCACCTCGCCCGTGCTTTATGCGCTTGGCACACTGACCACGGTGTTTTCGCTGATCATTATCGGGTTCTTTCTGGGGATCGCCGTCTGGTCAAACCGACGCCGCCCTGCTCGCGGGAATGACGCGGGCAAAGGTATGGTATGATTATCATAATCAACCCCAACAGCACTGTCGCGATGACAGAAGCGATGCTGGCCACGGCCAAACGGGCCGCGCCAGAGTTACAGATTGAGGCCTGGACTTCTCATGACGGCCCACCCGCCATAGAAGGCCCGGAGGACGGGGAGGCGTGCGTGCCGCCCCTTTTAGCTTTGGTGGAAAAGGCGTCGCGTTCCGGCGCACGAGTCATAATCATCGGCTGTTCTGATGACACTGGTTTGGCCGAAGCCCGTGAACTGGCGCCGTGTCCTGTCATCGGGATCGGGCAGGCGGCCTATCATCTGGCTGCACTTGCTGGCAGGCGTTTTTCGGTTGTGACCACCTTGCCCGTGTCCGTCCCCATCCTAGCGCAAAACATCGATTCCTATGGGCTGTCCGGACAGCTGGTGCGCGTACGCGCATCGGGTGTGCCGGTTTTGGCGCTCGAGCAGGCCCCGGAGGAATCGGCGCTCAAAGTGCTGGCAGAAATTGACGAGGCGCAAGCCGAGGATGACATCCAAACGGTCGTGCTGGGGTGTGCCGGTATGACGCAAATTCCGGCCCATGCTGGTCCTGACATCAAGGTGCGCCTGATTGATGGGGTGCAGGCCGCCGTACAGATCGGCGCGTTGCTATGAGTGCAGATGCCGTGACCAAAGCCTGCGCTGTCGTCGCGGCCTACCTAGAACGCTCTATGGTGCCTGACCCTGAAGGAGCGGCGGCCTATGTCGCGGACGGCGTCAAGATCATCTTCACGGGTGGGCGTGACTTTACCGCTCCGGCAGATACCGCAGCATTTAACGCCAAACGCTACAGGTGGGTGAAAAAGAGTCTGGGTCAGATGCACGCTGCTGTCGATGCCGCGAGCGGAGACATACACGTATTCAATACCGGTCACCTATATGGCGCATGGCCTGATGGCACTGCATTCGACGGCAATCGTTATATCGATACCTTCGTTGTGCGCGAGGGGATGATCGTTGAAACTCAGGTCTGGAACGACAGCGCTGAATGGTTGCTGGACCGGGCAGGGCTGTCCGAGGCTCCGTTGTGAGCCTCTCGCAACATGACCGCTACGATTATGCGCCGATCACACAGCGGCGGGCTTTTACCTGGCCCGAAGGCAACGGATTGGCGGTGTATGTGGCCATAAATCTCGAACACTTTGCGTTTGGTGAGGGGTTGGGTGCACAACTTGCTCCGGGCGGACCGCAACCGGATGTGCTGAATTACGCGTGGCGCGACTACGGGAACCGCGTCGGAGCGTGGCGGATGATCGAAATGCTCGACGCTCTCGATCTACCGGCGACCGTTTTGCTGAATTCAGCGATGTATGACTTAGCGCCTTCACTTGTTGCCGCCCACCGGGACCGGCACGACGAGATCGCAGGCCATGGTGTCACAAACTCCAAACGCCAAAGCACGTTAGCTGAAGCCGAGGAAACCGCACTTATTGCGCAGGTGACCGCCGCGATATCACAAGCCGAAGGCCGCCCGCCCGACGGCTGGCTCAGTCCATGGATCGCTGAGTCCACAACCACTCCTGACCTGCTCAAAGAGGCAGGATACAGTTACACCCTCAACTGGTGCATGGATGATCAGCCGATCTGGATGCGCACACGGTCAGGGCCGCTATTGGCCGTGCCTTACCCTCAGGAAGTCAATGACATTCCAGCTGTGATCTCGCGCAAAGAGACAGCCGAAGGTTTTGCCGATCTGATCATTGATACCTTTGACGAGATGATGGAACAGGCCGCCGGACAATCTCTGGTAATGGGGATCGCGCTGCACCCTTACATCGTCGGTCAGCCTGCGCGCCTACGTCACCTCCGCCGGGCGCTGACTCACATTTCTGCAGCGCGCGAGGCGATTTGGATGACGACCGCCGGCGCGATCGCCAACAGTTTTGCCTCCCAAGTCAGCCAACCAGAAAGGAGCGCTTCATGACCCGGAAACTGATCACCGCTGCGGCGCAAATGGGACCGATTTCGAAATCTGAAAGCCGCGAAGATGCCGTTAAACGGCTGCTCGAGATGATGCGTGAGGCCAAAGGGCGGGGATGTGAACTGGTCGTTTTTACCGAACTGGCGCTCACCACTTTCTTTCCCCGCTGGATGATCGAGGACGAAAACGAACTGGACAGCTACTACGAGGCAGAGATGCCCGGGCCTGACACCCAACCTCTTTTTGATGAAGCAAAGAAGCTCGGGATCGGTTTCTATCTGGGATACGCGGAACTCATGATCGAAAACGGGGTCAAACGGCGATACAACACGTCGATCCTAGTGAACCAAAACGCTGAGATCATCAGCACCTATCGCAAGGTGCATCTGCCCGGACATAGCGAACCGCAGCCCGGGCGCGACTTTCAACACCTTGAAAAACGGTACTTTGAACCCGGCGATCTGGGCTTTCCGGTGGTCAAAGGGTTCGGTGGCAACATGGGGATGGCGATCTGCAATGATCGTCGCTGGCCGGAAACTTACCGTGTGATGGGCCTGCAGGATGTCGAAATGGTCATGCTGGGCTACAACACCCCGTTCGGTCACGTTGGCGAACAGGCGATGGACAGCCTGACCCTGTTTCACAACCACTTGTCCATGCAGGCCGGGGCCTATCAGAACGCCACTTGGGTGGTCGGCACGGCCAAGTGTGGCGACGAAGAGGGATCAAAAATGGGCGGGCAAAGCGTGATCATTGCCCCCTCCGGAGAAATCGTGGCCCAAGCCGTCAGTGTCGAGGACGAGGTGATTACAGCGGCCTGCGATCTCGACCTTGGTAAACGCTACAAGGAAACGGTGTTTGATTTCGCCGCGCATCGGCGCCCCGAACATTACGGACTGATCGTTGAACGCACTGGTGCCATCGCGCCGGGCCATTAGGAGGATAGTATGACCAAAAAAATCATGTGTGCCATTGGGACGGACATCGACTCTGTCGCTGGTTGGATCGGTTCCTACGGCGGGGGCGACAGCCCCAACGATATTCAACGCGGAATCTTTGCGACCGAAGTTGGCGTGCCCCGTCTGCTGCGTCTGTTCGACAAATTCGATATGAAGACAAGCTTCTTCGCACCCGGCCACTCCATCGAGAGTTTTCCCAAGGAAATGGAGATGATCGTCAAAGCCGGTCATGAAATCGGGGCGCATGGCTATATGCACGAAAACCCGGTGGCGATGACGCCAACGCAGGAAGAAGACGTGCTAGTCAAATCCATCGAGTTGATCAAGGATCTGACGGGAGAGGCGCCGCGCGGCTATGTGGCGCCCTGGTGGGAAATGTCGGCCTCTACCGCTGATCTTTTGCTCAAGCACGGCTTTTCCTACGATCACAGCCAAAGCTATCGCGATTTTCAGGTGCATTACGCCCGCACCGGCGATGAGTGGAACGTCATCGACTACACCAAGACGGCTGGAGAGTGGATGCATCCGCTCAAACGCGGGCCCGAGATTGATTTGGTTGAGATCGATGCCAACTGGTATGTGGATGACCTGCCCCCCATGATGTTCATCAAGAAAGCGCCCAACAGCCACGGTTTTGTGGATCCGCGCGTGATCGAACAGCTTTGGAAAGACCAGTTCGACTGGGTCTATCGCGAGATGGATTACGGTGTTTTTGCCATTACCATCCACCCGGATGTGTCCGGTCGCCCTCAGGTGCTGTTGATGCTGGAACGGTTGATCGAATACATCAACGGCCATGCAGGATGTGAGTGGATGACATTTGACTCCATCGCCAATGACTTCCGCGCCCGCTATCCGTTTGAGGGTTCCGCGCGGCCAGAGGTGATCTGATGTGTTCGGCCTGCGGGTACCCGGCCGCTTTGGGACACTGGACTGAGGCCGGGGCCGCGACCCCCCACGATCGGTTGCGCGAGCGTTTTCGTCGGGTGCAGGTGTTGCAAAAGGTGTTGAAAGGCAGCGGAGTGACAGCCCACGACGGCGGCATGGTGCCCGGTATTCAGGTGATGTCGCTCAGCGGTGCCCAAACCATTGTTCCGGACCTCGAAGCACTGTGGGCCGAGGTCGAAGGGTATCGCGGGCGTCCGTTTGATCCGCTTGATCTGGAATGAGCGAAGGGCGGCTTCGGCTTACGATCCTTGGCGGTTTTCTGGGATCCGGAAAAACTACGTGGCTGCGCCATCAGTTGCACACCAGAGCATTTGGGCGTGTGCATGTGATCGTGAACGAGGCGGCAGACGCGCCCGTGGATGATGCCCTGTTGGCGCGCGCAGACCAGATGACTTTGCTGGCAGGAGCATGCGCATGTTGCGCTGGGCAAGGTGGGCTGATCGCGGCACTTCTCGATATCTGCAACAGGCGCAGTGGAGAGGGTGATCCCACGACGCGGCTTGAGCATATCGTGCTCGAAACCAGTGGTTTGGCTGACCCAGATGCCATCTTGTCTCTGATCCAGGGACATCCGATCCTCGCCCGCCAGATTGTTGTTGCCGAGATTGTTGTGATTGTGGACACCCTGAACGGCGGTGACCAAGTGCAGCAAGAGCCGCTGAGCCGAAAGCAGATCGAGGCTGCAGACCGGTTAATCCTGACCAAGACGGACGCGGCGCAGCCCGATCAAGTCGCGCGCTTGCGCGCAACGCTAGCCAGTCTGGCGCCCGCCGCTCAACAATCCGGCGCCCTGTTTGGAAGCGGAGCCAGTTTGCCGGACTATGATGTCACGACGACCAAACCATATAGCATTGCGGAACGGCCGGATACGCCAATTCACGCGAGCCAAATCGAACTTGGGGCCACCGCGGACTGGACTGCATTCACGGTTTGGTTGTCGGCCCTTCTTTTTGCGCGCGGTGATCAGATCGTGCGGGTCAAGGGCGTGGTGCGGACCCCTGCTGGCCGTCTGCTGGTGCAGACGGTGCGCAAGTCAGTTCAATCGCCTGAGATTCTGCCGGAGAGCAGGACGGAAGTGGCAACCGACAACTCAATTGCCGTCATTGGACGGGGGTTCACGCAACAGCAGTTGAGCGCTTCGTTGGCTCAGTTTTCGGCCTGAGCAAACATCGCGCGCGCGTTTTCTTCGCTGATCAGACCATTTGAAACATCGGCCGCGATGGCTTCTGCACTGCGCAGCGCGGCGTCTCCATATCCTCCTCCGCAAGGTCCGTAAGACACCAGACGATCCCCTGCATGCACCTTCAGATAAGGCACTTTGGACGGCAACGCGCGTTCTGTTCCGTCAGGATGTACAAGAGCCAACGAGGCGACATGACCATCTGCTCCACCATCAAACCCCCATGGTTCAAAGCTGTGGCCTTCACCCTCCAGCGAAAACCCCGCCTCGTCCAGAAAACGGAATTCCCGGATCGCGCCAAGGCCGCCGCGCCATTGACCAGCCGCCATTGCATCTTCGCGCAACTCATAGCGTTCGACGCGCAACGGAATATGGGACTCGATATCTTCAATCGGGTTGTTACGGGTGTTGGCATAAAGCGTATCCACTGCGTCCATCCCGTCCATGCCAAAGCGCCCGCCGTAACTGCCTTCCATGATCTCCATATGGACCCAATGATTGCCGTCCTTGAGACCGGAAATAGCCACGACACGCAGGTTTCCGATCCCTGCGGACACTTGATGCGGAACGATCTGGGCAAAGGCCTTCATGACCGTATCGGCAAGCTGGTTGCCGGGGCAGAACCGTGCAATCACGGGCGCAGGAAAGATCGGGTTGGCAAGGCAGCCTTTGGGCGCGACGATGTCGATTGGTCGCGTCAGTCCTGAGTTCTGTGGGATGTTTCCGTAAGATACTGTGTCCAGCAGGATCGAGCGGATCGTCAGCCAGACCGAGCAATCGACGGTACCAACCAGCGGCATGTTAATCGGCTTGTCCGGCAGTTGCGGGGCAGTGCCGGACAAATCCACAGTCAGCGCGTCACCGCGGACTTTCAGAGTCACGACCAAAGGTAACTCGCGGCGGGACGGATCCGGGTCATCCAGATAGCCATCCAGATATGTCGTTGCGCTATAGTCTCCGTCCGGCAGGTCGCGGATTGCGTCGCGCATCAGCCGCTCAGAGTAGTCCATGAGATCGTGGAAGGCGGCCGTCATCGCCTCTTGCCCGTAGGTATCGACGAGTTCGAGAAGGCGTGCGGCACCGATACGCGCGGATTCTATCTGCGCCTCCATATCACCGACAACCAAGTCTTGCGCGCGGATGTTGGCCCGTAGGATATGCCAGACAGCCTCGTTCTTGATGCCCTTATCGTACACCTTGATAGCCTTGAACTGCAGCCCTTCAGCATAGGTATCTACGGCGTCTACAATGCCGCAACTGCCCGGCGAGAGTGCGCCAATATCCAGATGGTGAGCCGTTGTGACGGACCATCCGATCAGAGTTTCGCTGCTAAAGACCGGCACGCAAAAGGCGACGTCTGGGCCATGGCTCGCCCCACCGTAGGGGTCGTTGTGCATGATCACGTCGCCGGGGTGAATCCCGTCGCCTCGCGCCTCCAACACTTCCAGCACATTGCGTACATAACCGGGGATCGGACCTGATTGCAGCGGCGTCGACATCTTGCATTCACACATCTGCAAGCCACGCGCATCGGTCAGCGCCGCCCCAAAATCCTCGGACTCACGGATGATCGAGGAATAGGACATGCGCATCAGCTTATGCCCCATTTCGATCGCGATGTTTTCCAGGCCACCTTGAATAACGGCGGCTGTTACGGGATCGATCCGGTTCATGTGCTTTTTTCCAATGCAATGACGATGCTGCCCGAGGGATGTACGCAGGCCGTAGCTCCGGGCGGGACCAGCGTTGTGCTGTCTTTTTGCAAAAGGATCGCAGGCCCCGAAAAAGGCTCATCCACAGGCAGGCGGTCGCGCCGGTAGACGGTTGTGTCAAATTTTTTCAGCCTGCCAGCCTTTCTGAACACACTGGAACGCGTATGCAGCAATGCTTCTTGCAGAGAGCCACCTACAGCGGGGGGCAACTGATCCAGTCTGCTCTGAGCGGCGACTGCGGTAACGCGCAGGTTGACCACTTCAATCGGGCTGGCCTTGAAGGCATGACCATACTCAGCCGCATGAATATCGTGGAACTGGTTCCAAACGGCCGCTAGATCTGCATCGTCCAGATCACCGCCGCTAATGGGTACTTTCAGTTCATAGCCTTGCCCGACATATCGCAGATCTCCGGAGCGGGTGAAGGTGATCTGATCCAATGGGACCTTGTCGTCACCAAATCGCGCGGCAAGGTTTGCCTCCACGGTGGCAAAGTCTGTATTGATCCGCTTGAGGTCAATCGCCGATGACAGTTGAAACTGGGTGCGGATGGCGTCGTATTTGAGGTCAGCAGTCAGCAACCCCATGGCCGAGGTAATTCCGGGGTAAGGCGGCACTATCACCTCTGGGATGTCGAGCATGGCTGCCACTTCGGCCCCGTGCAGAGGACCGGCACCGCCCATCGCGACCAGCGCAAAACTGCGCGGGTCAATGCCCTTTTGAACGGTGCGCGACCGGATTGCGTTGGCCATGTTGGCGTTAAGGATGGTCAAAGCACCTTCGGCGGCCTCAAGCGTGTCCAGAGCCAGTTTCTTTGCCAGATCATCCATCACATCATTGGCGGATCCAACGTCCAGGCCCATGTCGCCCCCCAAAAAATCGCCGGGTTCAAGCCGCCCCAGCACAAGGTTTGCATCTGTGACTGTGGGCTGAGTGCCGCCTTTTCCATAGGCGGCGGGGCCCGGTACTGCGCCAGCGCTTTGCGGGCCGACGCGAAACGCCCCGCCCTTGTCTACATGGGCAATGGATCCTCCCCCGGCGCCGATCGTATGAATGTCGAGCATCGGGGTGAGCAAAGGAAAGCCGGCAATTGAGGTGGAGCGCGCATCTGTTTCCGCGAATGTGCCGTCCATGGCGATTCCAATATCCGCTGATGTCCCGCCAATATCAAATGTGATCAGCCGATCGCGACCACATTGCGCTCCGACCCAGCCACCGCCAAGTACTCCGGCGGCGAGTCCGGACATCAAAGTTAGGGCCGGGTTCTCAGACACCATGCGCGCTGTTGCGACTCCTCCGTTTGAGGCCATGATCCGCAGATCGCCCTTGACCCCCAATCCGGCGATCGCCGCGCCCAGATCGGCGATATACGTCCCAACCTTGGGGCCGACGAAGGTAGCCAATGCGGCGGTGGTGAAGCGTTCGAATTCGCGAAACTGGGGAGAGATCGACGCGGATGTTGTGACGAATGCGTCGGGCATTTCCTCCTCGACGATGGTCTTGGCGCGTGCCTCATGCACCGGGTTCAGGTAGGAAAAGAGAAAGCAGATAGCAACGGCGTCGACCCCATCGGCCAGCAAGGCGCGGGCGGCCGCGCGTACTGCGTCTTCATCCAACGGCTCCAGCTCTTCTCCGGCGGGCGGGGTCAGGCGACCACCAACCGTTTTGCGATATCGCCGCTCGATGAGCGGGCGATTTTGCCAGGGCAGTTCCTGCATGATGGAGTAGTGTTCGACCCGTTGGTGCCGCCCTATGTGCAACACATCTCGAAAGCCTTCATTGGTGATCATGCCGGCTCGGGATCCTTTGCCCTCAAGTACGGCATTTGTTGCGGTCGTTGTTCCGTGAAAGACCTGATCAATGGCACCAGGCGCGATGCTGTTCAGCGCGCACAAGGTTTTGATCCCATCCATTACGGCGAGCGATGGATCATCCGGGGTGGTCGCGACTTTGTGGATGCCCAAGTCACCGGTTTCAGAATTCAGATAGATAAGATCGGTGAACGTGCCCCCGACATCGACGCCAATGGTCTTCATAGCTTGCCGCCTTTGGTTCCATATTATGCGTCAAGAAGAGCACCTTAAGGGGCACGCGCCTAAGGGTTAGCGGTTGATTTTCACCGCGGTCACGCAAGACGCCCAAGAGGATGGCACGAAGGGGCTGAGTGCCATTTGTTCAGGCAGATTTAGGTTGAAGACGTTGCTAAGGTTGCAGATCCTGCCGTCCTGCCGTCCTGCCGGCGTGGCACTCTGTGAAATCCATTTTGTCCTTCGCAGAGTGCGCCACCCACATCCCGTTGCAAGATTGACCGAAAGTCGGAAATGAATGGCACGGACTCTATGCTATTAGAGCCTTTGCGCTCAGACGCCGGAGAACCCGAAGGCTTCCTGCTCCAAATTGTTGAGCTTTTGCGCACTCATCTGATCATGAGCAACGGTGATCCGCTTAAGCGGTTCAATATGAGCGCTCTGCGTCAGTCCTTGCGCGAAAGGATCACGTCAAATTCGACGTAAAGGAACGGCTCATTGACCTTGTCTGAGATCACCATACCGTCGGGAAACTCGTCAGCGGGGCGTTCCTTGTAAGTCATCACCAGATCTGATCGCACGCCAAAGACTGTGTCTTCGTCAAGGTAGGGGTCATCGTCTGGGAAGATTTCGGTGACGAGCGGGCTGAAGCCTTCGGCCTCAACGATGTAGTGCAGGTGCGAGGGGCGCCAGGGGTGGCGACCGCAGGCATTCAGGATGTCTCCGACGGGCCCGTCTGTAGGTACGGTGTATTCCACAGGTTTGACGGTTGTGAACGCGTAACGCCCATCCACGCCGACAGTTTGCAGACCGTGGAAGGAATAGGTGTCCTGTGCGTCATCCTGGCTGGCGTAGAGACCATTGGGGGCTGTTTGCCAGATGTCGATGGTCGCGCCCGGGATCGGGTTGCCATGGGTGTCTTTGACCACCCCTTCGGCAAGCAGAATGGGTCCGCCGAAGTCGCGTTTCATATCGCCGCCAACGGGCAGAGGTGGAGCGCCCGATACGTGGAAAGGCCCGAGCACCGACGAGGATGTCGCTGATGGGTTGGAATGCAGCATGTCCACCAAAGACGACAGGCCCAGTACATCCGAGGTCAGAATGAATTCGTGGCGGTCCTCGGTTTCAATTGCGGCGCAACCTTCAAGAAACGCTATGCCTGCGCGCCATTCTTCGTGGGTCAGGTTGGTTTCGCGTGCAAAGTCGTGAAGGTGCGTGACGAGTGAGCCCATGACTTCCCGCATGCGCGGATCCATTTTATCAGACATGTAGCCTTTGAAGACGTCGGTGATGTTGTCCTTGGTGACGGTGCGCATGTCAGAACTCCTTAGATGAGGGCGAGGCTGAGGATCGGGAACTCGATGAGAATAAACAACACGATCAGCATCACGAAAGCAAAGGGCAGGGCGCCCATGAACACGTCCTTGAGGCTGATACGGTCATCATTGAGCGTCGATTTGATCACGAAACACGAGATGCCCAGGGGCGGTGTGAGCAGGCCAATTTCGGCGCCAACCACGGTGATGATCCCAAACCAGATCAGGGACATATCCAGCGCCTCGGCCAGCGGCAGAAACAGCGGAACAACGATCAGAATGATCGAGGCCGTGTCGAGCAACGTTCCCAGGAACAGCATCAACAAGACGTAGAGCAACATGATGGCCCAGAACGAGGCCTCGCTGCCTGCAAGCAGGTCCTGGAGTTGATTGGGCAAACCGGCCAGCCCCAACATCCGGCTGTAGATTGAGGCGGCGGTGATCAGGAACAGAATGGCGGCAGTGATATGGCCAGTTTCAAGCAGCGCATCCCAGAACGTACGTGCGTCCATGGACCGGCGTACCAGCGCGATGATTAGTGCGACCATGGCACCGGCGGCTCCGGCCTCAACCGCAGTGAGCCAGCCTGTGTAGATGCCACCCAATACGATGATGATCAGACCAACGGTCGGCAACGTCTTTGATGCGATCTCGCCTGGGCTCATCCACTCGGTGTCTTCCACTACGCGCCCGCCGACAAAGTTGGGAGTGTAGCGCCCCATGACCCAGATCGCACCAACATAGGCGATGGCCAGCATGATCCCCGGGATCACACCTGCAAGGAACATGTCGCCCACTGATTGTTCGGCCACAAAGGAATAAATGATCAGCATGGCTGAAGGTGGGATGATCATCCCCAGAACCGACGATCCGGCGACGACGCCTACTGCAAAGCGCGGGTTGTAATCCTGCGCGATCATTTGTGGCACGGATACCTTTGTGAACACCGAAGCCGAAGCAATGGAGGACCCGGTTACAGCGGCGAAGACGGCGTTTGCACCCACTGTCGCCATCCCGATTCCACCTTTTACTTTGCGGAACCGCATCGTCATGACTTCGTAAATGTCACGCCCCAGCCCCGCCTTGGAGACTATGAGCCCCATAAAGGTAAATAGTGGAATGGTGGCGAAACTGTACTCCATGGCTGAATCGCCGACCGCGATTTTCAGCAGGTTTAGCGCCAGCGTGAAGTTGTCCCGCATCAGCCAGATGGATACGAAGGACACCATGCCCAAGGCGATGGGAATGTAGACGCCCGCATAAATCAAGAAAACGATAGCAATGACCGAGATCAGGCCAATCTCAATAGGGGTCATGAACGGGCCTCTTCAAGGTCGGGGCGGTCCTGGGCCGAGACCACTTTGATCAGAAAGATCAGGCAAGACAGGGCGGTGCCGACGGTGATGACCAGCTTGACCGGCCACCAGGGCAGAGTGAACAGGCCAGGCACGCCAAAATAGTCTTGGGTTTCCCACATGTGCAGGAATTCGGGGAATGTGATGTAGGCGATCAGGCCCATCAGAATGGCTGATACCGCGTTGATGATCCGACGCATGTTTGCTGCAACACTAGGTCGCTTTGATCCAATCAGGCTCAAAAACCCGTCCGAGCGGGTCAGCCGATCTACTCGCACCACGTCAGGCAGTTGAAGGAACACGATCAGGACCACCGAAAATTGCACCATTTCGTAGGTGCCTTTGAGCGGGGCATCAAACAGCCCGCGCGCAATGACGTCGACGTTGAGGACCACCACCAGGGCCAGCACGACAAGCGTGCCAAGCGTGTTGGTGGTGATCGCAAGGGCGTTGGCGACCCGTGAGAGGCCCGCAAAAGCAGACTTGAGCATAATTGGGCCCCTTTTCAGGTCGCAGTTGGCTTAATTCGCCGTCCAGTCACGCACGGGAGTAAAGCCCGCGTCAGCCAGCTTGCCCATATAGGCGGCCAGCATCTCTGTGCCTGCTTCACCCCGTTCGTTGAGGTTGGTAGCCCATTCCTGAGCGACGTTAGGCATGGCGTTGGCCCATGCAGCACGGTCCTCGGCGGACACTTCAACGATCGTACCACCTTGTTCCTCATAGGCGGCACGGGACGCTTCTGCCCGATCCATCGCGATGCCAGCAACGTGGTCGCGATATTCGATGGCGACCGCTTGCAGCGCTTCTTTGACCGCGTCAGGCAACTTGGCCCAATAGTCCGCATTCACTGTAATTGTTTTGGAGTTCACAGCGCCCAGATCGACGCGCAGCATATAGGGGGCCACTTCGGCGATTTTGAAAGTCTTGGCAGCTTCGGGCCACAGCATCGCGCAGTCCACAAGACCGGTTTGTACCATGTTGTAGAAGTCGGTCAGACCGCCCCGGACACCGGCGGCATCCTTGATCCCTTCAAGGTAACGCAGGTTCAGACCGGCGCCTGCGATCTTTTTACCTTCGAGATCAGAGACCGAGGATACCTCGGAAGAGCAGAACACCTGATAGGTATCCAGAACCACGCCTGTCGCGAGATAGACTTGGTTTTGCGCTGCGAATTCGTTGTTCATCGCAGGAAATTCGCGGGCAATTTCATCAACCGCCTTGGCAACCGCACGGGCATCTGTGGCCACAAACGGGGTCGAGCCGGAGATACCTTGGCTGGGCAGCTTGGAAGAGTGGAAAATCGTGGTCACGATGCCGATATCGCCAAGACCCAGCTGCACGCCTTCCAGCACGCCTTTGGGTTTGACGATGGAGCCGCCGTAGTTTTCCTGCCAGTTCATCTTGTAAGCGCCGGTCTCTGCCAACCGCTTGTCTACTTCAGGGATAAAGAAGTTTGTGAACTCCTTGACCCAAAGCGCGCGATCCGGATAACCGTCGATCACTACCGCTGAAACGGTTTCTTGCGCAGCGACGGGCAGTGCCGTCATTGCCGCAAGTGTGGCCCCCATCAGGGTGTTTTTTGTCCAGTTGATCATGTCTTCTCCTCACAAAGAATGAGGCGGGTGCCTCGTTGGTCTTGATTAGGGTGTTTTCACCCAGTTAACGGTCAGATCTGTTCCCGCCGCCTCGAACAGTTTCGCGATGGCGCAATACTTGGATGTCTGCTGACCTACGGTGTCCAGATCGGCCTGACTTGCCGATGTCGTACAATTGACTGTCAGGGTGATGGCCGGGAATGGCACGTCGATCTCTTCTTCCATCAGAACGCCGCGGCGGTCGAATTTCGCGTTTGCATCGATTGTGACATCGCCCAGATCTATGCCCAGCCGCTTGGCGTTCTTGTGGCCGATCACGTTTGTACAAGCGATCAGTGCTGTCATGGCCGTCTCTGTCGGGGAAGGACCCAGATTAGTGCCGCCCCGCTCAACTGGTTCGTCAATCACGACGTTCAGGTCGCGCACCGGAATCTCGGTCCTGGCGTGGGTAGGACAAGCGGCAGTCGCCCGATAAGTGACCACAGTTTTCATTTTCACAGCCATAGTAATCTCCCTCAGGCGTATGCGCAGACTTGGTCAAACTCAAAGCGCGGCAGCTTTTGGAACAGCGCTGTTTCGTCGGCGTATCCAATGTTGCATAAAAAATTCGATTTGAGGTTGGTGCCCGCAAAAAATTCTTCGTCCACAATGGCGTTGGAAAAACCGGACATCGCCCCAACGTCCAGCCCGACCGCTCGTGCGGCGATCATGAAATATGCGCCCTGCAGGGTTCCATTTCGGTATGCCGTATCGGCCACATAGTCGTCCTTGCCATCAAACAGGTGGCGACGGTCTTCATGCGGAAACAGTTCGGGCAGATGGTGCCAGAAATCCATATCGTACGCGATGATTGCAGTGACTGGCGCGCCCATCATCTTGGCAACGTTCGCTGGCTTAAGCGATTTGGCCAACCGATCTTTGCCCTCGGGCGACTTCACAAAAACAAAACGCGCAGGCAGCGTATTCATCGAAGTGGCGCCGTTGATCGTGATCTCGAATATCTCTTCAAGCAACCCGTCCGGGATCGGTTTGTCGGTCCATTTATAGTGAGAACGGGCATCGCGCAGGATCAGATCAATTGCATCGTCAGAGAGGCGACCAATCCGAGCCCGAAGGTCGCGATGGTTTTCCTGAGCCTTGGCGCGCAGTGCGGCTAATTCGGTGCCTGTAGGCGCGTTCATTCTGCCGCTACCCCGCGGGCAAAGTCAGCCTCGTCCAAGATAGGGTTCGAACAAATTCCGATCCCTTCGATTTCAATGTCGACGACTTCTCCCGGAACCAGCCAGCGCGGGTTTGGTTTTTTGGCGTGTCCCACGCCGGGAGGAGTGCCAAGGGCGATGTGATCGCCGGGTTCGAGGGTGGTGTATTCAGAAATCGTGGCAATGGTCTTGGCCGCGGACCAGATCATGTTGCCTGTATTGGAGGATTGCAAAATCTCAGTCCCCACGCGGCTTTCGATTTTAAGGCCGCTTGCACCGGCAGGCAGGTCATCCGGAGTGACAACAAACGGGCCGATTGCGCCTGTCTGGTCAAAGTTCTTGCCCGGGGTCCATTGATGCGTTTTTCGTTGATAGTCGCGCACCGATCCGTCGTTGAAAACGGTGTAGCCAAAGACGTGATCAAGCGCGTCTTCTTCCGAGATATGGCGTCCGCCTTTGCCGATGATCAGCATCAACTCAGCCTCATAGTCCAGCTGAATTGAGCAGGCGGGGCGCACCAAGGGACTGCCCGCGGCCATGATCGAGTTCTTTCCACGCATGAACAGAGCAGGGTAGTCTGGGATTTCATACCCGCCTTCTTTGATGTGGTCGGTATAGTTGAGGCCAAGGCAAATGATCGTGCCTGGCTGCGCAACGGGCAGGACAGGGGTAATCGACGACACCGGTACCGACGGCCCGCTAGCCATTTTGGCTGTCACTGATTCCGCCAACGCCGGATCGTTGATGAGGCCCATCAAGTCGGTGCCGACAGATGCGTCCAACGCCGTTAAATTAATGGCTTTTTCGCCCTCAACACCATAGACAGCTGGCCCGTGTGCCGTTGTCCCAACCATATATTTCATTGCAGCACATCCTTGTCAGTTTGGATTTTTTTGCCTACAATCACATCAATTGTCAATGAATATCGATATTTTTTGATGCAACGGAGAATCAGCGATGAAATGGTCCGACTATAAACAACAGGCAAAAGCGCGCGGTGCGCTGGCGCTGGAGCTCTATGTGGCGCAAAGCGTTCCAGCCAAAGGCCCTGAAGACGTGAAGGCCGCATTGCCTGCGCATCTGGAGTATCAAGCCGGGCTTGAGGCCAAGGGCGCGCTGGCATTTGCCGGGCCCATGTCAGACGAAACGGGCGAAGATATGCAAGGCATGGGCCTGATCATTTATAGGGCCGACAGCCTTGAGGCCGCCCGCGCGCTGGCTGCGGCAGACCCTATGCATCAAAGCGGCGCACGCACGTTCATACTGCGTCGCTGGATGATTAATGAAGGGTCGGTTTCGCTGAACGTGGGGCTTTCGACCAAAAGCGTCGTCTTGTCGTAGACAATAAAGGGAGCCGGCCACATGAACGTGATGCAAAACGCTGAAGGCAAAGAAAGCTCAGCCACACGATCAGCCTACGTCTCTTTGCGCGAGATGATCCTTACGGGCAAATTGGCAGCGGGCGAAAAGCTCAAGATCGAACAGTTGCGCACGATGCTGGACACTGGCGCGTCGCCAGTGCGCGAGGCACTTAGCTTGCTGACGTCGGACATGTTGGTTGAACGTCTGGATCAGCGCGGGTTTCGTGCGGCACCTGCTAACCTCGCGAACTTTCAGGAAATCCTCGGACTGCGCTGCGCGCTTGAGGATATGGCGTTGCGCAAGTCCATCGCGCGGGCAAATTCCGAATGGGAAGAGCAGCTTGTTTTGGTGCACCACCGGATGAAACGTGCAGGTAGTCAGAACGATATTCCGGTCTTCGAAGCAGCGCACAAAGCATTTCATATGGCGTTGTTGAGCAATGCGGATTCACCGATCCTCATCCGCTATTGTGGTCAGCTTTACGATCTAAATATCCGGTATCGGTATCTTGCTGCGGCTGGCACGGACTATCGCAAGAGAGATGTCGGCGCCGAGCATGACGAGATCCTGGATGCGGCTGTGCGCGGCGATGCCGACGAGGCATCGAGTGCGTTGATCAACCATTATCGTCTCACTGGTGAGTACCTGACAGTACCATTGAGCGAGCTATAAACTCTGTGAGATAGGCAAATGCGCCGACATTTAACGATGTTTGTATACAGGCAGGAGACAGCCGATGCAGCGTAATCGATTCTTGGGCGATATCTTGTCCACCTTATTTGAGCGTCGGGACACGTCCCTCAAAGCGGATGACACACGCGACATCTATGCGCTGTGCCGAGCCTTGTTGTCGGAAGAGGGGGAGGTTTCTGGCCAAAAGCTCGCTGCAGGCATTCTGGAACGCTACCGTGCGTTGACAGATGAGGGGAAAGAGGCCTTTTTCCAGATGCTAAATGATGCGCTGGACATTGACGCACAGGCCTTGGCGAACCTTGCTCTGCACTATGCGGATGCGCCCAGTGTTGATGTTTTCAAACACCTGTCACGCGCTGCCGAACCCAAACGCCAAGAGCTATTGCGCCGTTTGAACCAAACACCGGGTGCGACGGCTGACCTTGTGGGAATGCGCACCGATCTGCTGCGAGTGTTGAAGAACGCACCCGATCTGGAACGCACGAACCTAGACTTTGTTCATTTGCTGCGCAGTTGGTTCAATCGTGGTTTTTTGGTTCTAAAGCAAATCAACTGGGACACCCCAGCCCGCATCCTTGACAAAATCGTCGCCTATGAGGCCGTACACCAAATCAGCGATTTGGACGATTTGCGTCGTAGGTTGTACCCGCCTGATCGTCGTTGCTTTGCATTCTTTCACCCGGCCATGCCGGACGAACCGCTCATCTTTGTCGAAGTTGCGCTAAGCGCGGACATCCCCACATCAATCGATGCTGTTCTGTCTGAAACTCGCGAACCACTCGAGGCGCACGAGGCCAAAGTCGCGGTGTTTTATTCCATTTCAAACTGCCAGAAAGGGTTGGCTGGCATCAGTTTCGGCAACCTGCTGATCAAACAGGTCGTCGCCGAACTGGCGCTTGAGTTTCCTCAACTCACCCATTTTGTGACTTTGTCGCCCATTCCGGGCCTGACCCGCTGGCTGAAAAACCAATTAGATGACCCGGATTGCGCCGATGTGGCCAAGGCTATGCTGGAAGGGGACGCGCCGTCTGAAGACGTGCAGGCTCTGGCCGCCCGATACCTTGTCCATGCCAAGCGCGAAGACGGCTTGCCTATCGATCCTGTGGCCCGATTCCACATGGGTAATGGGGCCGAAATCCATGACATACATGCCGGAGCAGACAGTTCAGACGCGGGCTTGGCACAGTCGGGTGGGGCAATGGTGAACTATCTTTATGACCTCTCTCAAACCGAGCGTAATCACGAGAACTTTGCCCTCAATGCTGGCGTCGCGGCGTCCAAGGCCGTAACCTCAATGGCTTCTGCCCCGTTTTCAACAAGACCCAAGGAACTCTCATCGTGACCAATACCCTTTACGATGCACTGATTGCACCACATGCCAACAACCCGACTCCTTTCCTTGATCTTGATGACGGGTCGCGCTGGTCCTATGCCGACTTTGTTGGACGGGTTGCACAATTGGCCCACGTACTGAGCGGCGCTGGGGTCGCAGTAGGTGACCGAGTGGTGGTGCAGGCACCAAAATGCGCAGACGCGATTGCGCTCTATGGAGCTGCCGTACAGGTGGGCGCGATCTATTTGCCGCTCAACACGGCCTACACCCAAAGCGAAGTGCGCTATTTTGTTGATGATGCCGCACCGTCTCTGGTGGTGTGTGCCCCATCCAGCGTGACCGCAATGACGGAGATTTGTGCAAGTTCGAACGCCCGGGTTATGACTCTTGCGGCAGATGGTACGGGCACACTGAGCCGTGCCGCGGATGATCATCCCAAGACATTTGAGACGGCGGTGCGCGGTCCTGATGATCTGGCCGCGCTGCTTTATACGTCGGGCACTACGGGGCGTTCGAAAGGCGCGATGCTCAGCCACAAGAACCTGCTGTCCAACGCGGTGTCTCTGACCGATCTGTGGCAGATCACTGACCAAGACCGTTTGATCCATGCGCTGCCGATCTTCCACACCCACGGGCTGTTTGTCGCCATGAACACCGCTCTATTGGCTGGCGCTCAGGTGCGGTTCATGCAGGCGTTCAACGTGGATGCAGTGATCGAAGAGCTGCCTAAATCCACGATGCTCATGGGTGTGCCGACGTTTTACACCCGCTTGTTGGATGATGACCGCCTCACCCGCGATCAGGTGGCAAACATGCGACTGTTCATTTCCGGCTCGGCTCCTTTGCTTGCAGAAACGCACACGGCCTTTGAGCAGCGTACAGGCCATCGTATCCTTGAGCGTTATGGGATGACTGAAACGAACATGATCACTTCGAACCCTTATGAGGGTGAACGTGTGGCAGGCACGGTAGGCTACCCGCTGCCGGGTACCGAAGTGGTGCTGACCAATGATGGTGCGCCTGTTCAGGCCGGAGAGGTCGGCATGATCGAGGTGCGCGGAGACAATGTGTTTCAGGGCTATTGGAACATGCCTGAAAAGACGGCCGAAGAGCTGCGCGACAGCGGTTTCTTTATAACCGGCGACCTGGGTGTCGCTTCTCAAGATGGACGGATCAGCATCGTCGGTCGCCAAAAGGATCTGATCATCTCGGGCGGTTACAACATCTACCCCAAAGAGATTGAGGACGTGATCAACGATGTCGATGGCGTGGTCGAAAGCGCCGTCTTTGGCATCGCTCACCCGGACTTTGGGGAGAGCGTTCTTGCGGCTGTGGTGCTGGAAAGCGCCAGCTCAACCGATCTGGATATCGCGGCAAAGGTCGAACCGCTCCTTGCACGCTTCAAGCACCCAAGACGGTACATCGCGATGGATGCTTTGCCGCGTAACACGATGGGCAAAGTGCAAAAGAACGTACTGCGTGAAACCTATGGCAGTTGAAAGGGCGCAGCCTTGGTGACTGCGCCCCTTTGACGTTTATCCGATGATGGCGTTCAGCGTCGGTGACGGACGCATGATCGCCGCCGTCTTTGCCGGATCGGTGCGGTAGTATCCGCCCAAATCTGCCGCCGGGCCTTGGGCCGCTGTCAATTCGGCCAAGATCGCCTCTTCACCTGATTGCAGGGCCTCGGCGATGGGAGCGAAATGTGCGGCCAGTTCAGCGTCGTCACCTTGAGCAGCCAGGGCCTCTGCCCAGTAGCGCGCGAACCAATAGTGGCTGTCGCGATTGTCCGGCTCACCCACTTTGCGCGAGGGTGAACGGCCGTGATCGAGAATGCCTTGAGTGGCCGCATCGACCGCAGCACCCAACACGCGCGCTTTTTCATTGCCTTTAGTGTCGGCCAAAAAGGTGAGGCTTTCACCCAGCGCGCAGAATTCGCCCAGACTGTCCCAGCGCAGGTGGTTTTGTTCGACCAACTGCTGAACGTGCTTTGGAGCCGACCCGCCTGCACCAGTTTCAAACAGGCCGCCGCCATTCATCAACTTGACGATGGACAGCATCTTGGCCGACGTTGCGAGTTCCAGAATGGGGAACAGATCAGTCAGGTAGTCGCGCAGCACGTTGCCAGTGATCGCGATGGCATTTTCACCCTTTGTGATTGTCTCGAACGAGGCGCGTGTCGCTTCGCGTGGCGCCATGATTTCAAACTTGTCCGCTACGCCCTTGGCCTCAAGGATGGGTTTCACATAGGTGATCAGTTGCGAGTCGTGTGCACGGTTCGCATCAAGCCAGAAGATCGCGCGGCACCCTTCGGCACGCTGGCGATCAATGGCGAGGCTCACCCAATCCTCAATCGGTGCCTTGCGGGTTGAGGCCGAGCGCCAGATGTCACCTGCTTCAACGGTGTGCTGGTGCAAGACAGTGCCGTCGGCGAGGACCATCTTGACCGTGCCCGCTTCTGGTATCTCGAAAGTGGTCGGATGCGAGCCGTACTCTTCGGCTTTTTGTGCCATCAGACCGATGTTCTGTACGGTTCCAGCCGTGGCCGGGTTCATCTTGCCGTTCTCTTTGAAGAACTTGATCGTTTCATCATAAACGGACGCATAGGAGTTGTCGGGGATGACGCAGTTGGCATCCGCCTCTTTCCCGTCAGGACCCCAGCCCTTGCCGCCTGCGCGGATCAGCGCGGGCATGGACGCGTCGATGATAACGTCAGACGAGACATGCAGGTTGGTGAGCCTTTTGTCGGAATCCACCATGTACATCGGCGGGCGGGCGGCCATGCAGGCATCGATATCCGCCATAATGTCGGCATTGCCTTCAACACGCGCCAGCAGATCGCCAAGACCGGAGTTCGGGTTCACGCCAAGGTCGTCCATTGCGGCCCCGTGCTTTTCGAACACCGGAGCAAGGAATGCTTTGACAGCGTGACCAAACAGGATCGGGTCGGACACTTTCATCATTGTCGCCTTGAGGTGCAGAGAGAACAGTGTGCCGTCTGCTTTGGTTTCTTCGATTTGCTCCGCGAGGAAGGTTTTGAGCGCGGCAGCGCTCATAAATGTCGCGTCAACGACGGTGCCTGCTGGATAGTCGATGCCGTCCTTTAAAACCGTCTCGCCGGACGCTGTTTGCAGCACGATCTTGGCTGTCGTCGCCGCAGGCAGCGTCGCGGAAACTTCGTTGGAAAAGAAATCGCCGCCACTCATCGAGGACACTTTGGTTTTGCTGTCCGCCGACCAGTCGCCCATGCGGTGTGGGTTCTTTTGGGCAAAGCTTTTGACGGCCTTGGCCGCGCGTCGGTCCGAGTTCCCTTCACGCAGCACGGGGTTCACAGCAGATCCCTTGATGGTGTCATACTTGGCTCGAATGGCTTTTTCTTCTGCCGTCTCTGGGGCGTCAGGATAGTCGGGCAGGGCGTAGCCCTGTGACTGCAATTCAGTGATTGCGCCTACCAGTTGCGGCACAGAGGCCGAGATGTTGGGAAGCTTGATGACATTCGCTTCAGGCGTCTTCACCAGTTGTCCCAATTCGGCGAGGTCGTCGGATTGACGCTGTGCCTCTGTCAGGCTTTCTGGGAACGTGGCGAGGATGCGGCCTGCAAGGCTGATGTCCTTGGTGCCGACGGACACACCCGCTGCGGCTGCAAATTTTTGAATGATTGGAAGAAAGGATCCAGACGCGAGTTCCGGTGCTTCGTCCACTTTGGTGTACATGATATCGGACATGGCGGCCTCCTGAGGGTCAAAGTTGCGGCCTCGTTACCCGATGACGTCACGCTCGTCTACAGTATACCGCTGCATACCGAGGTGCGCCAATGTCGCACCTCACCTTTGGAGTGTGGCTGTTTTCCTAGTCCAGACCCTTGACCGCGATTTGTGCATCGGCGGGTGGCGCAATGACCTTTTGCACGAGACCGGGCCCATTGTGGTCATGTCGAATTGCGCTTCGCCGGAGTGGACGAGTGCCATGTTCTGCATGGGGCCAACAGTCACTTCGCCACTGCCTGAAATACCAAGCTGCCCGTCCAAGAGGGTGGCCCAGTCCGAACCGCACGCAAAATAGATCCCGCCCTGAGACGCGATGCCAACTGTAAAGCTGTCTGGCCATCTCGTGCGATCGACATGTCCGTCCGCCTGCGCAGCCGAGGCGCAGATTGTAGCGGTCGCCACAAGGGCTGTCATTTTGGTAAAAAGCGTCGTTCGGTGTCTTCCTCCCTGAAAATGTATTACTTGGCACTTATGCGGGGAGATTTTGGCTTGTATTCAATCTCTTGTGCCAGCCAGTGCCACTGTTGAAGGTGCGCCGGGTTCTCAAGGAGCAAAGCCAGTTTGATGCACGATGATCTGAGTTCTGGTGCGCGTCACGTCCATCCCGGTGCGTCATTGATCGCAGAAAGCGACTATCGCATGCGGACGCCATTTGAACTGATGGGATTGGGGCTGACGGATGGATGACTGGATATTATGGCTGTATTGAGCCACTTCAGTATCAACTTGCCTTTCAACAGAAGAATTCCGCTCGAAAGATCAAAATGAGAATCCACAAAATCGCAGCGATCCCGGCAGATGGTATTGGCCCGGAGGTCATTGACGCTGGGACCCAAGTGCTCGATGCACTGAGTGACCACCTTGACACTTTGTCATTCGACATCACGCATTTTGATTGGGGGTCGGACCATTACAAGGCGCACGGTGTGATGATGCCGGAGGATGGACTGGATCAACTAAAGTCATTTGATGCCATTTACTTTGGGGCTGTTGGTGCGCCCGATGTGCCTGACCACATCACCCTTTGGGGCCTGCGCCTGCCAATTTGTCAGGGGTTTGACCAATACGCCAATGTGCGTCCGACACGGATCATTCCCGGTGTGAACACGCCCCTGAAAGACGTTGGCGTCGGCGATCTGGACTGGGTGATTGTGCGTGAAAATTCCGAGGGGGAGTACTCCGGAAATGGGGGGCGCATCCACAGGGGATTGCCTGAGGAGGTAGGGACCGAAGTTTCTATTTTTACCCGCGTCGGCGTGACACGGATTATGCGATTTGCGTTTGCACTGGCCCAGTCCCGCCCTCGTAAGCTGCTGACTGTAGTGACGAAATCCAATGCCCAACGTTTCGGAATGGTGATGTGGGATGAAATCGCCGCCGAGGTGGCGCCTGAGTTTCCAGACGTGACATGGGACAAGATGCTGGTGGATGCGATGACAGTGCGTATGACGCTGGATCCGCAAAGCCTGGACACCATTGTCGCCACAAATCTTCATGCCGACATCCTGTCTGACCTTGCCGGGGCACTGGCCGGCAGTCTTGGCGTGGCCCCGACCGCCAATATTGATCCCGAGGGCCGTTTTCCTTCTATGTTTGAGCCCATTCACGGATCGGCCTTTGACATCGCCGGCAAGGGGATCGCCAACCCGGTCGCGACGTTCTGGACGGCGGCGCAAATGC
Source organism: Tateyamaria sp. (assembly GCF_039945315.1). Classification (GTDB taxonomy): domain Bacteria; phylum Pseudomonadota; class Alphaproteobacteria; order Rhodobacterales; family Rhodobacteraceae; genus Tateyamaria. Next base: position 105,678 of record NZ_JBDUXB010000019.1, read on the forward strand.
TCGACCATCTGGGCGAGGGCACGGCGAGCGCGCATTTGATGGCGGCCGTTGATCGGGTCTGCGCAGCGGGGATTTTGACGCCGGATGTGGGTGGAACGGCCACTACGCAAGAGGTCACGGACGCGGTGGTCGAAGCAATCCGTGGGCGCAATTCACTGGGTTGATTGGATCTTGTGGTCAAAGCACAGTCGCCTCACCAAACCGGAGTGAGACTTATGCGCGATCTGATTAGTCTGGATCTCTATCCTCTGGATAATCCGGACAGCGGTGGTTTTCAGAACCTCGTCGAAACATGTAGGGCGGCTCTGGCCAAGGACGGATTGTTCAACTTGCCGGGTTTTGTGCGGCAGGTGGCATTGGAACAGGCGGTGCGCGAGCTTGTCCCGCTGTTTGAAAACCACGCCTTCGTGCATGCCCGCCGGCACAATATCTATTTCCGCAAAAATGTTGAGGATTTGGACGCGGCACACCCGGCGCTGCAGGAGTTTGAGACCACCAATCGCACAGTATGCGCAGACCAGATGGAGCAAGCGGTGGTGATCCAGCTTTATGAATGGCCCCCCTTTGCAGACTTCCTTGCCAAAGTGATGGGCAAGGATCGGCTGTTTACCATGGCAGACTCGCTCGCCCGGGTGAATGCGATGTCTTATGGGGATGGTGAGGCGCTGAATTGGCACTTTGATCGATCAGAATTCACCACAACTCTGCTGCTGCAAGCCCCCGAGCATGGTGGGGATTTCGAATATGATCAGGACTTGCGCACTGACGTGGACCCCAACTACGGCGGTGTCGCCGACCTTCTTGAGGGGCGGCGGACCCCGACGAGGCTACAGTTGGAACCGGGCACGCTTAACGTTTTCAAAGGTAAGAACACTGCTCACCGGGTAACACCAACCAAAGGGCTGAGGCATCGAATGATTGCCGTCTTTTCCTATTTCGAAAGGCCGGGAGTGATGTTCTCAGACGAAGAACGTATCGGGTTTTACGGGCGTTCTGTTTAACCTGATTTTCGTTTTTTCGATGCGTTATCCGAGGAAGTTGTGCGGATGGCCCTTACACAGTTTCTTCCGTGTCTGTGTCTGTGTCTGTGTCTGTGTCGGCGCTTAGGCGTCCCAAAAGGTCGAGGAGTGTTTCAAAATCTTCATCGCCGATCTTGTTGCGGAAGCTTTTTGCGATTGTGGATGCCGCTTCAACACGAGACGCGATGATGGTCAAACCCGCCGGCGCAATAGCGATCAATTGGCGTCGGCGATCGTTGGGGTCACGGGTCTGCGTGATCAGCTCCTTGGCGTTCATCGTTGCGGCCATGCGCGTTAGGCTGGGGAATAAGAGACAGGCCCGTTCTGCCAGCGAATGCGAATCCATCTCGCCCTGTTCTGCAAGCACACGAAGAACCCGCCATTGCTGCTCGCTCAGCCCTGTTTCGGATAGCATATCGCGAATTGGAGCCATGACGCTTTCGCGTGCGCGCATCAAGGCAATCGGGAGCGAGCGGGTGGTGGGTGGCAGGCTGTTGGTCATCGGCTGGTCGCTCCTCTGCCGCAAGGTCCGAAGGAATTCGGTTGACTCATTCAAGTTCTATTTATTACTTAACTCAACAACAATTAACATGTTAATATAATATGCGAGACTGATGTTCGACACTCTCACCTCAGAAGGGCGAGCGATCATCTAGGGGGAGAGACCATGGGTTTGCTTGAAGACAACATCGCAAAACTGAGTGGCCACTTGGCGCGTTTTACCCAAACCGGCGTTCTCAACCGGATTGGCGGGCAAGATACCCAAGGGCACGGGGGCGTTTTTGAAACGGTCTCTCCCGTCGACAAAAGCACGATTTGCGAGGTCGCACACGGGACCGAAGTGGATATTGATGCAGCAGCGAAGGCGGCACATGACGCGTTTGCGGAATGGCGCGATATGCCAGCAACGGAGCGCCGCAAGATCCTGTACCGTGTTGCCGATGGGATTGAGGCCCGGGCCGAGGAAATCGCGCTGTGTGAATGCTGGGACACCGGCCAAGTCTACAAGTTTATGTCCAAGGCTGCCTTGCGCGGGGCTGAAAACTTTCGATATTTCGCAGATCAGGTGATCCAGGCGCGCGATGGTCAGCACCTTAAATCCCCAACGCTGATGAACGTCACAACGCGGGTTCCAATTGGACCAGTAGGCGTTATCACGCCGTGGAACACCCCCTTTATGTTGTCAACATGGAAGATTGCGCCTGCTCTGGCCGCAGGATGCACCGTTGTGCACAAACCTGCCGAGGCGTCCCCGATCACGGCGCGGTTGCTGGTCGAAATCGCAGAAGAGGCGGGGCTACCCGCCGGGGTTCTTAACACAGTAAACGGGTTCGGCGAAGGCGCCGGAAAAGCGCTGTGTGAGCACCCCAAGATCAAGGCGATCGCCTTTGTCGGAGAAAGCAGGACGGGCAGCCTGATCACCAAGCAAGGCGCAGATACGCTGAAGCGTAACCACCTCGAGTTGGGCGGCAAAAACCCGGTGATTGTCTTTGATGATGCTGATCTGGAACGTGCGCTGGATGCGGTGATTTTCATGATCTATTCGATCAATGGCGAGCGCTGCACATCGTCGTCTCGGCTGTTGGTTCAGGACACCATCCGGGACGCGTTTGAAGCCAATCTTGTGGAGCGGGTGAACAAGATCAAGGTCGGCCACCCGCTTGACCCGGCCAGTGAGATTGGCCCGCTGGTCACAGAAGAGCATTTCAACAAGGTCACCAGCTATTTTGAGATTGCACGGCAAGACGGGGCTACTGTTGCGGCAGGTGGCGAAACCATCGGCGATGCGGGTTACTTCGTCCGCCCGACCCTGTTCACGGGCGCGACCAACCATATGCGGATCGCACAAGAAGAGATATTTGGCCCGGTTCTGACTTCGATCCCGTTTTCGACCGAGGAAGAGGCATTGCAGATCGCAAACGACACTGCCTACGGGTTAACTGGTTATGTCTGGACCAACGACCTAACACGCGCCTTGCGGTTCACCGACAAGCTCGAAGCAGGCATGATATGGGTGAACTCCGAGAACGTGCGGCACCTGCCAACGCCCTTCGGCGGTGTCAAAGCATCTGGCATTGGTCGCGACGGAGGCAACTGGTCGTTTGAGTTTTACATGGAGCAAAAGCATATTGGCTTTGCCACTGGCCAACATAAAATTACCAAATTGGGAACAGGGTGATGGAAAGCCACGCCTGTTTCGCCAAAAGTGAAATCTCCCCAGGTACACACCGGTCAAGCGCCGTCGTGCCTGGTCAATAGGAGGCCCGCATGCCTGTCCCAGCCCCTAACCTTTTTCCGGACTTCAACACCATTCGGCTGAGCCACGCCTGTTTGAACGTCAAAGATTTGGCCGCATCCAAGATGTTTTACTGTGATATCCTCGGTCTTCAGGTGACGGATGAAAGCGACAGTCACATCTACCTTCGGGCCATGGAAGAACGAGGCCATCATTGCCTCATTCTGCAAAAGTCTGACACGCCCGGCACCGTGGAAGTCATGGGTTTCAAAACATTTGAAGAAGATGACCTTGACCGTGCCAAGACGTTTTTTGAAAGCAAGGGACGGCCAACCGAATGGGTGGAACGCCCGCATCAGGGCCGCACTCTGCTGACCTCAGACAATATGGGTATCCCACTCGAATTTTATCACAAGATGGACAGGCTGGCGCCCATCCACCAGAAATACGCTCTCTATCGCGGAGTGAAACCGCTGCGGATCGACCATTTCAATGTGTTCAGCCATGACGTGGACGCTTCTGTTGCGTTTTACTCCGAGTTCGGGTTTCGCGTGACCGAGTACACGGAAGACGACGAGAGTAAAAAACTGTGGGCCGCATGGATGCACCGCAAGGGCGGGGTGCATGACATGGCCTTTACCAATGGCACAGGGCCTCGGATGCACCACGTTGCGTTTTGGGTGCCAACACCGCTCAACATCATCGACCTGCTCGATCTGATGGCAACAACAGGATATGTCGACAGCATCGAGCGTGGCCCGGGACGCCACGGTATTTCGAACGCGTTCTTCTTGTATATTCTTGATCCCGACAGGCATCGCATCGAAATCTATTGTTCGGACTACCAGACCGTCGACCCGGATTTGGAGCCGATTAAATGGGACCTGAAGGATCCGCAAAGGCAGACACTTTGGGGGGCTGCCGCGCCGCGCAGCTGGTTTGAACATGGAACGACCTTTGTTGACGTTGAGCCAATTGAGAGCGACATGAAAGCCAGCCCGATCATTGCGCCATAGTGAGTTTTGAGATGGTCGAAATCACAGGCCAGCGCGCCATTGGGAAGGGTATCATATGAGATTTGGAACGTGGTCTGACAACGGACAGAGCGTCTACGGCGCCATCACCGATGCTGGCGGCATTGCGCTGAATGGTCAGGCGCCGCAGTGGCCCACGCTGCTGGATGCGGTGCGTGCAGGGGGGGGCGACACGCTCGAGGCTTTGGCTGCTGGCCAATCGGTCACGCACACTGACCTCACCTATGAAATGGTGCTGCCAAATGCGCCTCGCATCCTGTGCGTTGGTGTTAATTTCCCAGACCGCAACGCCGAGTATAAGGACGGTAGTGACCAGCCCAAATACATGTCTCTGTTTCCGCGTTTTGCCTCCGGATTTACCGGCCACAACCAGCCGCTTATCCGCCCGCCTGAAAGCCCACAATTGGACTACGAGGGTGAGGTTGCCATCGTGATCGGCAAAGGCGGGCGGCGTATTGCGCAAAGCGATGCATATGACCACATCGCGGCTCTGACCATCTGCAACGAAGGCACGATCCGCGACTGGGTGCGCCATGCTAAATTCAACGTGACTCAAGGTAAAAACTGGGACAAATCAGGCGCAATTGGCCCATGGCTGGTCCCATTCACTGACCCGACACAACTGGATGACTGTCGTATCATCACACGGGTCAACGGAGAAGTGCGGCAGGACGACGTGGTCTCTCGTATGATGCATCCGATCCGGCGGCAGATCGAATACATCTCGACTTTCATGACGCTGCAACCTGGTGACATCATCATTACAGGTACGCCCACAGGGTCGGGCGCACGCCTCGATCCGCCGAAGTATTTGGTGCCGGGTGATGTGGTTGAGGTTGAAGCAAGTACAATCGGAACACTGCGCAACACAATTGCGGACGAAGTTCTGTGACACCGCAAGATCATGCCCGCGCCGCCGCCGATTTGCTCAATGCAGAAAAGACCGGGCAACAGATCGACCTGCTGACACGCCGGCACCCCGAAATAGGTATGCAAGACGCCTATGAAATTCAGAATGCGATCTACAAAGCAAAGTTAGCCGAAGGTCGCAAAGTTGTTGGCTGGAAGATTGGGTTGACGTCAAAGGCTATGCAGTACGCCTTGAACATCGACATCCCGGACAGCGGTATCCTATTTGACGACATGGTGTTTGATCACGACAGCACAGTACCCAAAGGACGGTTCATTCAGCCGCGCATCGAGGCAGAGATCGCCTTTGTGATGAAAGACGCCATTGGCGGCGATGAAGTGACCAGAGCGGATGTGATCGCGGCAACTGAGTATGTCGCGCCATCAATCGAGATACTCGATACCCGAATTTTGCGCGTCGACCCCGAGACAGGAAAAACGCGCTCCGTTTTTGATACGATCAGCGACAATGCGGCGAATGCCGGGATCGTTCTCGGCCCGCAAAAGCATGCAGTGGACGCGTTTGATCTGCGATGGGTTGGAGCGATAACTTCCCGGGACGGCGAGGTCGAGGAAACCGGACTCGGTGCGGGCGTACTGAACGACCCTATTCAAAGCGTGGTCTGGTTGGCGCAACGCATGGCGCAATACGGGCAGAAGATTGAGCCGGGCAATGTCATTTTATCCGGCAGTTTCATTCGGCCCGTAGAGTGCCCAAGCGAGACACGTATTCACGCGGATTTCGGGCCGTTTGGTGGCGTCTCGATCGCTTTCGGCTGACAGGCCGTTTGGGGAATTCTTGGCCACAAAAGGACTAGAAATGGGCTAGGTGAGCTTACTGCTCTGGTTTCCAAATGCCCTGATCACAGCTCGAGCCGCTTTTTCGACGGGATCGATCGTTTCCTTAAGAATCGTAACACGGTCAAAACGATCCGGATCGCGATTGACAGCCTCGCGCATGGCGGCGCCAAAGGCCAAACGTAATTCAGTTCCAATGTTGAACTTGCAGATGGCAGTGTTGCGCGCCAGCTTCTGGCGCTGCTCGACGGGTACGCCTGATCCGCCGTGGATCACCAACGGCACATCCGTGACTGCCTCAATCGCAGCAATGCGAGCCTCATCGAGCCCGCCTTCTTTATGCTGCTGCAAATGAACGTTGCCGACAGAGATTGCCATCGCATCCACCCCGCTTTCGCGGGCAAAGATGGCGGCTTCTTCAGGGTCGGTTCCATTTGATCCCTCGCCTCCGGAATAGCCGACGAACCCGATTTCACCTTCACAGGAAATACCGGCGGCATGGGCCATTTCAGCAATAGCGGCAGTCTCATCGATGTTCTGTGTCAAAGGCTTGCGGGACCCGTCGAACATGAGAGACGTAAAACCGCTGTCCAACGCTTCCTTGCATTCATCAAACGTATACCCGTGGTCCAGATGCGCTACGACCGGGACCGAGGCGTGTTCCGCCAGATGCCGAAACATCTTGCCTAGGATCGGCAGTGGGGTGTGTTCGCGGCAGGATGGCCCGGCCTGAAGGATAACTGGGGCGTTCTCGGCCTCGGCAGCGGCCACATAGGCCCGCATGTCTTCCCAGCCCAGCGTGACCAGCCCGGCCACGGCATAACCATTTGTATAAGCGGGCTGCAAAACGTCCCTGAGGGTCACGAGTGTCATTGGTTTTCTCCTGCGCGTCCCGCGCCCGATCCGGCGTCTTGCGGGCTGATCAGAGTGCCGTTCGGGATCGGGTTATTTGAACTTCGCGATCATGTCCTTGATGCCCGGGATCGTTTCGATCTGATAGGCATGCGTCGGCTGAAAATATTGCACCAAACTGCGTTGGGTCAGGCCGCCGAGGATCGTGAAGTAGTACATCTCGTAACCCGGCAGCACCGCGCAGGGGTGATATCCATTGTCGATGCAAATCGTGGAGCCATCGACGATGTGGTACGCATCCCCGGATTTGCCATCCTCGCGCTGCAACATCTGCAGGCCCGATCCATGATTGGGTTTGAAGCGAAAGTTGTATGTTTCGTCATGGCGGGTTTCGTCGGGCAGACGGTTTGTGTCGTGCTTGTGCGAGGGGAACCCGGACCAGCCGCCTTGGCCGACGGTGAACAACTCACTCACCAAAAGCCGTCCCACTTTGTCATGCTGTTTCTGGCCCAAGATATGCTTGATCTTGCGGTGGGTTTTGGTGTCGTCCGAACCGTATTGCACGAGGTCATGCGAACGCACATCAAAAGGTTCGAGCACTTCGTCATAGCGCGCCCCGGCGATGAATGTTTCGCTGTTTTCCGATACACAAACGAGCGTCACTTTGGCCCCGACAGGGACGTAAACACCTTCTGGCTCACCGTCCCAAACATCTTCTCCACGGTTGCCAACAGCGTCGAACTTCACACCCTCAATCTCAACATCCAAACTGCCGGTGGCGGGGACAATGCAGGTCTCGTATCCGGGTACCTGGTATTCGAACGCTTCGCCCTTTTTCAGTTTGACGATGTTGAAATAGTTCAACGGCACCGTCGGGTTGTCGATATCGACGATGGGTTTGTTTTGGTTGTCAAACGGAGCGATATGCATGTTCGGTCCTTTCAGGCCTCGGTTGGGCCAGAGTGATTAGAGAGAAAGTCGTCCAGCTGTGCGGTTGTTGGCATTGCGGGGGCGCAACCGGGTTGGCTGACAACAATTGAGGCACAGGCAGAGCCGCGCAGCACTGCGTCGCGCAGAGAATGTCCGTCCGCGATGGAAGACAGCAACCCGGCCATAAAGCTGTCGCCAGCTCCATTGGGTTTCACGGCAGTCACGGGGTAGATCCCGGTTCGGATTTCTTGGCCATCTGCAAACGTTACGGCACCGCCTTCGCCCATTTTGTAAATCACCATTTTCCCTTTTGCCGCCAGTTCACGGGCCTTGTCCAACCCATGCTCGATCCCGCCAGCCATAAAGCCGAACTCTTCGTCATTGCCGACGATCAGATCGCTTTCATCACCGGCCCGAGACAGCACATCAGACGCCACATCGGCGGATGGCCAGCTGTAGGGGCGATAGTCGATGTCGAAAATCACTGGCAAACCGGCTTTGCGGGCGTTTTCAAAAGCGCGAAAGGTTGCGCTGCGCGATGGCTCGGAAGCAAAGACGGTGCCTGCAGTGATCAGGGCGCTGAACCGGGTGTAGTCGACGGCGTCCATATCGTCTTCGGTCACCTGAAAATCCACGGCACCATTGCGGTAGATCACGTTCTGAAAGTCTTCGATGCAGCTTTCATAAACCGCGAGCGACAAGCGGTATTCTCCGCCCAGAACCCGGATAAACGAAGTGTCCACGCCGTAGTGGGCCAACCGGTTGAGCGCAAACCGCCCGACGGCGTCGTCCGAGACCGAGGTGATCAGAGATGCGGCACTGCCCAGCTTGACCAGACCAGCGCAGATATTGGCGGAGGAACCGCCCAAATCAGCGCGAAACGTTTCGGCATGCTCGCTCTTGGTGCCTACGGGGTCCGCAAACATATCCATCCCGGCACGGCCAAAAACGGCGAAACGGTTGCCCTTGATCCCATCCAACAGCGCAGACATCAGACGCCCTTTCGCTGTTTGTCGCGGCTGGATTCCCAATCGACATGAGCCGCACGCACTTTAGCATTGTCGGTCACGTGAGGTGTACCAACCTCCCACCACGTATGGCCCTCGGTGGTCCAGCCCTCATAAGGATCGACTTTCATGACGATGACGTAGGTTTTGTCCGACGCCTTGGCGCGTTTGAATGCCTCGGCCAGTTCTGCAGGGTTGGCCACAGTTTCAGCAGCAGCCCCTTGCGATGCGGCATGGGCCTCAAAATCTACTCCAAACGCCTCGGGAACTGTCGGGGCATCTGCGATCAGATTGTTAAAGCTTTCGTTGCCGGTGTTGTTTTGCAACTTGTTGATGACGGCAAATCCGCCGTTGTCCAGCACAAGCAGGATCATCTTTTTCTGTGTCAGAACGGAGGAATAGATGTCCGAATTGAGCATCAGGTAAGAGCCATCGCCACAAAAGCTGATTGTGTCTTGCTGCGGTTCGCGTTCGGATTGCGCAATCCGCGCGCCCCATGCGCCCGCAATCTCGTAGCCCATGCAGGAAAACCCAAACTCAACGTCCACGGTTCCGATATCCAGCGTACGCCAGTTTGCGGTGACTTCGGCGGGCAAACCACCCGCGGCAGCGACAACACGATCACGTCCATCGCACATCGCGTTCACCACACCGATCGCTTGCGCGTAGGAGTTGGGCCGGTTGTCACCGTAGGACACATTGTCGGCCACGTAGGCATCCCATTTCTTGCGCTCGTCCTGCGCCGTGGCAACCCAGTCAGAAGAACCTTTGTGGTCGCTCAATTCAGTATCCAACGCTGCAAGAGACAGCTTGGCGTCGCCAACCACCGGCAAAGACATGTGCTTGCCCGCGTCATGGCGCGCTGCGTTGATCGAGATGAAACGCGCGTCCTTGGCAAAGGCGGTCCATGACCCGGTGGTAAAGTCTTGCAACCGCGTACCAACGGCAAGGATCACATCGGCTTGTTCGGCGATGGTATTTGCGCTGTCAGACCCGGTCACGCCAATGGGGCCTATGTTAAGCGGGTGGTCGTTCAGCATATTGGCACGGCCCGCGATCGTTTCCACGACCGGGATCTGATGGTCTTCTGCGAAACGGGTCAGCTCCGTCACTGCGCGCGAATACTGCACCCCGCCACCCGCGATGATCATTGGGCGTTTTGCAGATTTTAACAGGGCCGTTGCGTCCGCGATCTCGTTCGCATCGGGTGTCTGGCGGCGAATGCGATGGACTTTCTTTTCAAAGAAAACTTCGGGGTAGTCGTAGGTCCAGCCCTGCACGTCTTGGGGCAGGCCAAGGAAAGCAGGCCCACAATCTGCGGGGTCGATCATCGTGGTAATGGCGGCAGGCAAAGACTGAATGATCTGAGCGGGATGAGTGATCCGATCCCAATAGCGCGTGATTGGTTTGAACGCATCATTGGCGCCAAAGGTCGGGTCGTTGAAATTTTCCATCTGCTGCAAGACAGGGTCAGGTAACCGTGTCAGGAACGTATCACCGCACAGCATCAGCATCGGCAAACGGTTCGCGTGCGCCAATGCAGATGCCGTCACAAGGTTCAGCGTGCCCGGCCCAGCGCTTGCCGTGCAGAACATGAAGCGCTGGCGCAACCACTGTTTGGAATAAGCGGCCGCTGCGAACCCCATGCTTTGTTCATTCTGTCCGCGATACAAAGGCAGCTCGTCGCGATGATCATAAAGCGCCTCGCCCAGACAGGTGACATTTCCGTGGCCAAAGATCCCAAAACCCCCACCACACAACCGCCATTCGGTCCCGTCTATTTCTATGTACTGGTTGGCCAGCCAACGAATGATCGCCTGGGCCGTGGTCAGTTTTACGGTCTTGTCAGCCACTTGGTCGCTCCCCCCAGAATGCGCTGATTTTGCGCAACGCGAATTGTCGCTTGCGCGCGTTCGTCTCCCAAGTTACAGATTTTGCAATCGGTTGCAAATACAATCGGCGCCGGCGCCAGGGAGGCAATATGGTCAAGATCGGAATTGGCGTTGTTGGCGGCGGCTATATGGGCAAAGCGCACTCTGTTGCCATGTCTTCGGTTGCCGCGATCTTTAACACCAAATTGCGCCCCGAACTCGAGATGATTGCCGCGTCCTCGCCCGAAAGCGCTGAGCGGTATCGCCAGCAGTTCGGGTTTTCGCGCGCGGCGCAAAATTGGCAGGCCTTGGTCGCAGACCCAGCAGTTAAGGCAATAGTCATCGCCTCTCCGCAGGAAACGCACCGCGCAATTGCCGAGGCTGCGATGGCACTTGGCAAGCCTGTTCTGTGTGAAAAGCCATTGGCAGATACGCTGGAGGATGCACGTGCCATGGTAGCGACGGCAGAGGCATCCGGGGTGGTCAACATGGTCGGCTTTAACTACATTCGCACACCTGCCAGTCAGTTCGTGCGCAAGCTGTTGGCCGATGGTGTCATTGGCGATGTCACATGGTTTCGCGGCGAGCATACAGAAGATTTCCTGTCCGACCCCCAAGCCCCTCACAACTGGCGCTGCGATGGCATGGCCAATGGCAACATGGGCGACTTGGCCCCCCATCCAATCAATGCAGCCCTGGCGCTGATGGGTCCCATTGCCGAAGTCATGGCCGAGATCGAGACTGTACATCGCACCCGCCCCGGTGGCGCGGTCACCAATGACGATCATGCCCAGATCATGTGCCGCTTTGCCAGTGGGGTGAAAGGGCACATCTATTCTAGCCGTGTCGCGACAGGTCGCAAGATGGGCTATGCCTACGAAATACATGGCACCAAGGGCGCGATCCGCTTTGATCAGGAAGACCAGAACGCAGTTTGGCTCTATCGAGCCGAGGGGCCAGAGGCGACACGTGGGTTTGCCAAGATCCTGACTGGCCCGGCGCACCCAGATTATAAACCTTTCTGTCTTGGCCCGGGTCACGGTACTGGCTATCAGGACCAGATCATCATTGAGGCCAAAGATTTTTTGACTGCTATCGAAGCCGGACAGTCCAACTGGCCAACTTTCCGCGACGGGCTGGCTGTGGCCGAAGTCGTCGAGGCCGCATTGATTTCGGCTCAAAACGGGGTTTGGACCCCAGTTTCTCAGGTGTAAGGAGACATATCCAAATGACCATTCGCATCGGAAATGCCCCCTGTTCCTGGGGTGTCGAGTTTGCTCAGGATGACCGCAACCCCACATGGCGCACCGTGCTGAAAGAGTGTGCTGAGGCGGGATATAAGGGCATTGAATTGGGGCCTGTTGGTTTCATGCCCGAGGACCCTGCTGTGTTGAGCGAAGCGCTGGACGAATATGGGCTTGAGCTGATCGGTGGCGTGGTATTCCGCGCCTTTCATGACCCCGCACAATGGGATGACGTTCTGGATGGGGCCAAACGGACCTGCGAGGCATTAAAAGCGCACGGCGCTGAACACTTCGTTCTGATCGATAGCATTTCGCCCCGCCGCGCCCCGACCGCTGGCCGCGCAAGCGAAGCCGAGCAGATGGACGATGCTGAGTGGGCCGCCTACCGTGATCGGATCGTGACGGTCGCCAAACTGGGCGCCGAAGAGTATGGACTGATACCCGAACTGCATCCGCATGCAGGAGGCTTTATGGATTTCGATCCCGAGGTCGAGCGTATCCTTGCTGAGGTGGGCCCAGAGACCCTGAAGCTGTGTATCGACACCGGCCATTGCACCTATGCAGGCTTTGATCCCGTGGCCTTCATGAAGCGACACATGGACCGGATCACCTATGTGCATTTCAAATCCACGAGCGCACAGGTGAAGGCCGACGCTATCGCCAATCGTACTGGTTTCTATGACGCCTGTGGGCAGGGCATTTTCTGCAATCTCTCTGAAGGCGAGGTCGACCTGCCGGCCGTGCGCCAACTGCTGTTGGACAGCGGGTTTGAGGGCTGGTGCACCATTGAGCAGGATTGCGATCCGACACTGGACCCTGACCCGCTGGGCGATGCTCGCAAGAACCGCGAATACCTCGAAAGCATCGGCTTCGAATAAGGACGAAAGACTATGGCAAAACTGAAATGGGGCATGATCGGCGGCGGCGAAGGCAGCCAGATCGGACCAGCACACCGTTTGGGCGCACAAGCTGACGGCCTGTTCGAATTCACCGCTGGCGCATTGGATCACCGCCCAGAGGCTGGGCGCGCCTATGCCCGCCAGTTGGGCATCGCGGATGATCGCGCCTATGGTGACTGGCAAGAGATGCTGGAGGGCGAAAAAAGCCGCGACGACAGGGTCGACCTAGTGACCATCGCAACCCCCAATGCGACGCATTTTGAGATCACCAAGGGCTTCCTTGAAGCCGGGTTCAATGTGCTGTGCGAAAAGCCCATGACCATGACGGTCGAAGAGGGTGAAGAAATTGTGCGTGTGGCCGAAAAGACCGGCAAGGTCATGGCCGTCAATTACGCCTATTCTGCCTATCCGATGGTGCGGCAGGCGCGTGCCATGGTGCGTGCAGGTGAAATTGGCAAGGTCCGTCTTGTGGTCACCAATTTCAGCCACGGGCACCATGGCGACGCAGGCGATGCGGACAACCCCCGTGTGCGCTGGCGTTATGATCCGGTCATGGCAGGTGTGTCTGGCCAGTTCGCAGATTGCGGCATCCATGCGATGCACATGGCCAGCTTTATCTGCGATGACGAGGTGGAAAAGCTGTCTGCCGACTTCGCGTCGACCATTTCCAGCCGTGAACTGGAAGATGACGCGATGGTCAACTTCCGTATGACCGGCGGCACGGTTGGGCGGTTGTGGACGTCATCGGTTGCCATTGGTCGCCAGCATGGGTTCGAAATTCAGGTCTTTGGCGAGACCGGCGGGGTGAAGTGGCATGCCGAACAGCCAAACCAGCTGATCTATACACCGCTCGCCGGGCGCACGCAGATCATGGAAAAGGGCGAAGGCGGATTGTTCGAAGACGCCGCACGCCTTTCCCGTGTCGCCATTGCCCATCCCGAAGGCTTCCCGCTGGCCGTCGCCAACATCTATTGCGACCTTGCCGACGCAATCCGAGGAGAGACCCGTGACGGGCTCCCCGGCGCAAATGCGGGCGTCCGGTCGATGGCGGCCGTTCACACTGCTGTGGCCTCGGCCCGCGCGGGCGGTGAATGGATGGACGCACGGCCACCGATGTTCCGCTAAACCCGTCGGGTTAGCGCTTTGGGCGCAACGTGCCGCGTTCGATGACGCGGCACGGAAACAGGCGCGCTTCGGGCTCTTGTACCATATCACCCAATGCGCTTGTGACCTTTTCTATGGACGCATCAATGATGTCGGCGATGGGCTGGTGGATCGTCGTCAGATTGATGTTTTCCCAACGCGCCATTTCCATGTCATTCAGGCCGACGATCCCTATGTCGTCAGGTACTGACAGGCCAGCTTCTGCAATGGCGGACAAGGCTCCGATGGATAGAACGTCGTCACCGCAGAAATAGGCTTCGGCGGGGGTGCCATTGAGAAGCTCCTGCATCTGATTCCGTCCTGCATCAAAGGTGTAGTCCTTGGCAAAAGAATAGCTGACCGTGACCTCGGAATGCTCGGCCAGTGCTTCAAGAAATCCGCTCATGCGGTCTTGGGTCGACGTGGCACTTTCCGGCCCTCCCATGAATGCAACCGACCTATACCCCCGCGCGATCAGTTCACGTGCGGCGATGCGACCACATTCAATATTATCGATCCCAATGATGTCCACGTGGGGCGTTGCCAAGTAACGCCCAAAGCTGTGCACAACCGGCATACCTGCGTCACGAAAAGCCCGCGAAAAGCCCGACGGCAATGTTGATGAGGCCACGATGACACCATCCACCGAATAGGCCCGCAGCATGCGGACCGAATTCTGTGGATCTGTTTCGTCTGACAGGTTGACCAGTAGAGGGCGTAAGCCGCGTTCCTGCAGGCCCCTTGTGAAGAGATCGAAGACCTCAAGGAAAAACGGGTTGTGGAAATTGTTGGATATAAGACCAATCATCTTGGTCCGGCCCGTGGTCAGGGACGAGGCCAACGCATTGGGATGATAGCCAAGGTCAGTCGCGGCCTTCTCAACCCGTTCGCGCATTTTGCGGGATACCGACGCGCCAGGCGTGAACGCCCGCGACACAGCTGAACGGGAAACTCCCGCGCGCTCGGCCACTTCCTTCAACGTTATTGCCATTCTGCCCCTTCCATGCCGGCCAATATTGTCAGCATGCCAGCGGCACAGCAAACAGTCTTTCAGCCCACAACGGCCTGGCGTGCCTTAATTTTTCCCCTGCTGCCGTCTTAACAGTCGAACGCACGTCACCCGTCACGTTCCATGATCCATTCGACCTCAGGCGCGGGAACGAACCGCCATTTTCGTAAAGGGCCTGCCATCACATTGAGGTAGTACATATCAAAGCCGTATGGCGCACCACATGGGTGGTGCCCGCGCGGAACGCAGACCACGTCACCATCGTGCACGGCCATGGTTTCATCCAGACTGCCATCATCCGTATAGACACGCTGGATGCCAAATCCGTTGGCAGGGTTCAGCCGGTGATAATAGGTTTCCTCAAGATAGGTGATGCAGGGAAAGTCGTCTTCATCATGCCGGTGGCTTGGAAAGCTGGACCAGTGGCCGTTGGGCGTAAAGACCTCAGTGACCAGAAGGCTGTCGGCGTAGTCTTCGGCCTCCATGGCGATATTGTTGATATGGCGGGTGTTCGCGCCCTTGCCGCGTTCAGTCAGGGTGATGCCGTCGGGACCAATGCGGCGTGCCTTGTGCCCGCCTTTGCCGGGGGCTGAGCACACGGCGATCACGCAATCGGTCTCTGCCACGGCCTGCCAGTCGGTGCCGTTCGGCAAATATAGGCAATGGGGCGGGGTTTTTTCGAACACATCCATCCGGTCGCCCAGCACGCCCCAATCCTGCCCAGCACCTGTGATCTGAGCCTTGCCCTCCACCATGACTAGGATCACTTCGCGCGCGCCAGTCACTTCGCTGGCTGTGTCCCCCGCCCGCAGGCGATACAGGCCAAATCCGACATAGCGCCACCCGGCGGACGCTGGAGTGATGTCATGCACCTTGCCGCGTGTGCCAAAGGGTTTTTTCAAAAGGTCGGTCATGGGCTCTCTTGGCTATGGCAGTCGTCTGGTATGGTTCTCAACAAGGGCAGTTTCGAACTCGGCTTCGCTCATGCCTTCATCAACTGCGCGGGCCAGAAGCTCTGCCTGACTTTCTGAGGCCAGCCCGCCAATGGGTGGGTCGGTATCAAGGTTGGTTGGGAATGGGTATCCCTCGGCCGCAGCACCGATCGCAGCCGTGCGTGCCAAGCCTGTGAGCCCCAGATCCCGCAGGGCAGGGAACAGGGCGCGGGCCATAGCGGTACGATCAATCCGTTCCAACGTGCGCCCCATAGGAGAACCGATCTGCATCAGGTTCGCCATGCGCTCGATATCCGCAGACCGATTGTCGCCTGCCGCGTGAAAAAGCGCCGGGTTAAAGAACAGTCCGTCGCCTTTTTCGAGCGGAAACTGCACGTGGCATTTTTCGAAGGCGTCCCGGAATTCGGGCAATTGCATCGCAATGTAACCCGGCCCATAGCGCTGCGAATTGGGCAGCAGTTTTGTCGGACCGCTTTCAACGGGCATATCGCAATGGGCGATGGCCCCCTGAAGGGTCAGTGCCGGTGACAAGTGATGGGCGTGAACCGGAAAAGATTTTGCCTGATCTGCAGTCATGAAGCCAAGGTGATAGTCGCGGTGACAGGTCTGCGCCTTCCCACCGCGGCGAACGAGGTTTACTTGCGTGGTCATCTGATACCACGGGCCAAGCCACGCCTCGCTGACGGCCGCGACGGATGGCGCAGCAAAGTAGCGGGCAAAGACGTCGGGCGCACGCAGGCACAATTTCTGAAGCGAATTCCAGATCCGGTCATTCGCGCCGCGTTCGCCGAAATGGTCCCCGCCGCTATTGGAGGCTCTTTCATCTGCAATGATCTGCTCGAAAACAGTGGTTGCCTGGTCGACGGCCTCTAGATCCGGAACGGCCCCCTTGATCACGACAGCCCCGGACAGATCGTCGATGACCTGCGCCCATTCCGCCATCAACGCGGCCCGATCGGCCGGATTGCCCAGCGCAGCGTTCGTGTCTACGGAGGAGTAGACGGGCAGGTTGTTCACAATTTCAGAGGCAAAGTGTAGTTTGGACGCGTCCAATGGTTCTGCAATCAGCTCATTGAATTCATCAATCTGGCAGTCGGCTTCGGTGTAGTATCTCAACATATTTCGTCTCTATCCGGGCAGCACAGCTTGTTTCGTCTCGACCGACGTCACCGCGGCTTCGGCCAGTTCCAGCGCTTTCAACCCATCAAGACCCGTAGTTGGCATTGGGCTTTCATCAGCCAATGCCTGTACAAATGCAGCAATTTCGTTGGCGTAAGCAGCTACGTAGCGGGTCATGAAGAAATTCAGCAGAGGCGGGCGATGATAACCCGTTGCATCCGCAATCTCGATATTCGCTTCGTGCTGGTTGCGCGCCGAAACAGACCCGCCCGATCCATGTACCTCGATCCTTTGGTCATAGCCATAAGTCGCCCTGCGCGAGTTGGTGATTGTGCACTGCTTGCCCGAGGCCGTGGTCAGGATCACATTGGCACTGTCAAAATCGCCCAACTTGCCTATTTCCGCATCCGTCAGGACAGATGCAGCAGCATAGACCGACGTGACCTCTTCGCCCAGCAACCACCGCGCCACATCAAAGTCATGGATCATCATATCGCGAAAAATGCCGCCTGACCGGGTGATGTAGTCGTAAGGTGGCGGCCCGGGATCGCGCGAAGTGAGGTTGATCATCTCAACCTCACCGATCTTCCCATCATCAATCGCCGCCTTCACCGCCATGAAGTCAGGATCGAAACGGCGATTGAACCCGAGCATCAGGCGGCCACCAACCTCGTCGACCTGTGTCAAGCAGGCGCGAACCCGTTCCACGTTCAGGTCGATTGGCTTTTCGCAGAAGACAGCTTTGCCCGCAGCGGTGAATTGCTCGATCAAATCCGCATGGGTGTCAGTGGGTGTACAGATCACGACTGCATCCACGTCGTCCGAAGCGGCAATCTGGTCGATCTCTCGGATATCGCAGCCATATTGGGTACGCATCTGATCGGCCATCTCGGCAAAGGGTTCTGCCACGGCGACGAGTTCCGCCCCCGGGACAGAAGCGACGGCTTTGGCATGGACCTGTCCGATCCGGCCCGCGCCAAGTATGGCCAGCCTCAGGGCCATCAGGTTGCAGTTTCCATGTATTCTTCACCAGTCTTGGCGCCAGTGATGTAGGACACCACATCTTCACCCGAAAAATCGCCTGTCTTGATATCAAGATTGGCACAAATACGACCCCTACGGAACACGATGATCCGGTCCACAAGGTCAAAGACCTGACGCATGTTGTGGGACACCAATATCAAAGGCTCGCCTGCTTCCTTCAGCGTGCGAACGATGTTTTCTACTTGCGCTGTTTCCTGCACCCCTAGGGCTGCGGTAGGTTCATCCATGATTGTCAGTTTAGAACTGAAAGACGCAGTGCGCGCAATCGCCACGCACTGACGCTGCCCACCGGACATGCGTTCGATGGTGTTGCGGATGTTGGGGATTTTGACCCCAGTCCGCTCCAGCGCATCCATCGTGTCTTGCCGCATCGCTTTGTAGTCCAGAACCCGGAACGGACCGAGCCAGTCCCACTTGGTCTTTTCTCGGCCAAGGAACAGGTTGTCGGGCACGTCCAGGTGATCGGCCAGCGCAAGCGTCTGGAACACGGTTTCAATACCAGCTTCTCGCGCGTCCAAAGGGCCCGCGAAATCCACCTCTTCGCCATAGAGCCAGACCTTGCCGCGCGTACGTTGCTCAACCCCGGTGATTTGGCGCACAAACGTGGATTTCCCCGCGCCGTTGTCGCCCATGATCGCAACATGTTCGCCGCGCTTGAGCTCGAAGTTCGCGCCTTCCAGTGCGTGCACGCCGCCGTAGTGTTTGGTCAGGTCTTCTGTTTTCAGAACGATGTCACTCATGTCAGGTCCTCCTCAAGCTCGGTTTCTCTGTCGGTACTGGTCGAGTACAACCGCCGCTATGATGATGCCGCCCATCGCCATAAGCTGATAAGAGCCATCAAGTTTGATGTAGGTAAAGCCAGACCGGATCACCCCCAGCACCATTGCGCCCAGCACTGTACCAATGATGGACCCGCGCCCACCTTGCAGGCTGATCCCGCCGATCACGGCCATGGCAATCGCAAACAGCTCGTAAAACTCACCCATCCCCGCCTGCGCAGTTGAGGCCTTGGAGCTGAGAACGATACCAGCAAATGCCGCCAGCATCGACGCGATCATGTAAACCATCACTTTGTGACGCTTGACGTTGATCCCAGACATGCGGGCCGCTTCTTCGTTCGAGCCGATGGCGTATGTGTGCTTGCCATAGACTGTATAGCTCATGATTATTTGGAAGATGATGGCCAACACAATGAACCAGACCACGGGCATCATACCCGATCCGATGGACGCAAATTGCTCAGTGGGGAAGGAAATCGGGTTGCCGCCCGACCACCACAGGGCGATCCCGCGGCAAATGAGAAACATGCCGAGCGTGGCGATGAAGGGCGGTATGCGTAGGTAGGCAATAAACGTGCCATTAATGGCCCCGATACAGGCGCCAAACGCTAAACCGACCACCACGGGTATCATCACCGGAAGGTCCATAGCCCATGGACCAAAGAGTGCTTTGGGGTTGGGTTGTCCGTTGACCAGTTCGGTTTGACCAAAACTCATCGCAACCATTGCCGTTGCGGCCACCAGTGGACCTGAAGACAAGTCAATACCGGCTGTAATGATCACCTGCGTCACACCAAGAGCAATAATTCCGATGATCGCCACCTGCAGAATGATGATCTGCAATCGGGCCTCGTTGAATATGCTGTCAAAGCGGTCTTTCGTATCAAACAAGAAGCTTTGGCCGCGCATGTAGGGGGCTGTCTGGCCGATAATCTCGAAGACGACGATAATGATGACCAGCGCCAGAAGAATGTTTAGTTCATTCGGCCATGACCGTTTGGACTTGTCGAAGGTCAGACCGCCGGTTCCGTGGCTGGTATCTGCCATGTTCGCCTCCCGTTTATGTTAGGTAAGAAGAGCGGTGCGTCGCCGCACCGCTCAAAATCAGTGCCGTTTAGGCACTTAGTTTTTCTCCAGGAAATCGCCCATGTTGTCAGGCGTAACCAGAACGAACGGAATGTAGACTTTGCTGTCCACATCTTCGCCCGCGATCAGTTTGAGCGCGGCATCGATTGAACCGGTGCCCTGACCCACGGAATCCTGGAACACGGTGACGTCATAGTCACCTGCCGCCATCACAACGAGCGCGTCCTGAGATGCATCAACACCTCCGACCTGAACGCTTGCCATGTCCATACCGGCAGCTTTCATTGCCTGGATCGCACCAATCGCCATTTCGTCGTTGTTGGCCAGAACGAAGTCAAATGGCTCGCCGGACGACATCCAGTTGGTCATAAGGTCCTGTGCTTCATCGCGCGACCAGTTTGCAGGCTGCTCGTCGATGATTTCCATGAAGTTACACATGTCCATTCCGATGACATCGCGGACGTCCTTGGAACGTTGAACCGCGGCTTGGTTCGACAACTGGCCGTTCATCAGGTAGCCACGCGCGCTGTTGCCTTTGCCCTCTGCGCGCAGATTTTTGCACACTTCGAAGGCAGACAAAGTGCCTGATTCGATTTCGTTCGATGCCACAAACGCCTGGGTTGGCGGCAGTTCGTTCACGTTGTCTGGTTCACGGTTCACGTAGACCAGCGGGACATTTCCTGCAGCCGCAGAAACGGCAGCGCCGGCAGATGTATCAACGATGTTTACGATGATCGCATCCACACCATTGGCAACGAAATCTTTTACCTGGTCGATTTGTTTGGCAAGGTCATCGCTTGCATCGACTTGCTGGTAGGACAGGCCGTCAATTGTGCCCGCATATTCTACCATGCCAGTCCGCAGAACGGTCAGCCAGTTGTCGTCGAACCGTGAAAAGGTTGCGCCGATTTCCTGTGCCATTGCACCTGTCGCAGTCAGCGCCACCAAGCTGGCGCCAATCAGAGTATTCTTCATTTGGTTTCCTCCCAAGGTTGGTGTCCGGCACACCTATTAACTCACCGGATCGCCCCTTACGGGGCACTTCATCCCAGCTATGCAGCAATCTCCTTCTGCAATTGCGAGGAAATGAAATTCATTGATGTCCTGATGGCGTCTTCGACCGATGGGTGACGATGTATGTCGGGTGAAAAGCACTCGAACGAATATGCTCCCTGATAACCGGCATCCCGCAACGCAGTGATCTGATCGACGTTTCCCAGGCGATCATTGGCATCAACCAAAACGCGATGCGCGTCTTCCATCTGGTCCACAGGCACATCGGCGTCGGTCACGCCTGAGATATGCACTATCCCGGTGCGATCCTGATAAAACGGACCTCCGCCAGACAAGGTGTGATGGAACGTGTCATGCACCAATCGGACATGGGAAGGCGCGCCGAGCGTTTCGATTGCAGCAACCAGCTCTGCCTTGCTTCGTAAAGACGATCGCGTAAATCCAAGCGGTTCGACCAGCGCCACTATGTTGGCGGCCTCCAGTATTGGCAGGCATCCCTCAAGCGCCGGAAACAGATCATTCTGGCGGGTTGCGATATCAATACCTGTGCCGTCGTTGCACGGGATCAGGCTGATGGTTTCCGCCCCGACCTCACTCGCAAAATCGACCAGCGCCTTCACGTCGGCTGCAATGTCGTCTGTCCAGCGGTTGAAGGGATAGACCTGTGACAGACCCAACAAGCGCATCCCGTGATCCTGCAGCATTTGCCTGACGCTTTCGGCAGGACGTCCATCAAAGATCGGGCGTCCGAGGTCATTGCGCAGCTCGACTCCAACCATGCCCAAACGCGCCGCACTCTCGATGAACTCATCGATTGAAGCGTTGGCCATCGTGACTTGGTTCAACCCAAAGTCGAGCATCTCTCTCCCTGTCTTTCCGCTGGTTTGTCCTGCGAGTCTTCTTGCGCTGTCAGACTGCGTTCAACGCACGGCCCACGTCAACAGATTTTTGCAATCGGTTGCAAAAATGTTCGAGATCACCATTTATCGGCGTCGTTAGGGTTAGCGCGCAAAAGCGCTCGTCGGGCTTGAAGTTCTTTTTGTAGCTCATGCAGGCCGTCGCCAAGGCCAGCATAAAACACAGCTCTGTGTTCCTGTGTCGCTGCGCCAATCCCACCGGAGGAATGTTCGCTAAAGAAGGCTCGTGATGCGCCACCACACTTGATGGTTCAATTCTGCTAATCTCTGACTGCCCCGGGGTCGCTCTAAGGCGCGGCAAACGCTTTGGCGATCGCCATCGACCAAACATGCCTACCAGACAACAAACCAGCTAATGCGAACAGCGCCTCTCGTCACCCTTGCGCCATGTGCCGAGGGGTAAGGCAGTGACGCCGCCAGGCCGCACCTATTTTCGCAATATCCGTTAACTGAGTTCTCAAAAGCAGCCTTCGTTTTCCGGCACGGCAATTCATAAAGGGTCGCTGGTCAGTCAGGGTCAGTTGCTTCAGACCACATCGGGCTTCCTACATTTTTTTGTTGAGTTTTGCTCCGCTGACATTGTTAAATTCCCAAAATCAGATTGGAAAACAAATGAGCTCTCTCAGCCGTCGAAACCTTCTGCGAGCAGGTGCATCTGCTCTTGCAATTCTATCGCCATTCAGCGCGGCAATCGGGCAAACAAATTCACTGTCTGACATTGGTTCAAAAGTTGTCCCGCTCCCAATAGTGACAGTGTACACGGCGCGGGAGATACTCACACTTGATCCAGCAAAACCTGTTGTGAATGCCGTGGCAGTGGTCGACGGGCGCATTCTTCTGACCGGTGATCTCGAAGACGTCGTGGATACCCTCAAGGGACAACGCCACCAGATCGACGACCGGTTTGCTGACAAAGTGATTGTGCCGGGTTTCATCGCTCAACATGACCACCCGCTTTTGGCCGCACTTACCATGTCTTCGGAGATCCTGTCGATTGAAGACTGGGCGCTGCCGTTCGGAACAGTCCCGGCTGTTCGGGACAAACAGGATTTCACAGACCGTCTGACACAGGCGGTCGCAGCAAGAACAGATCCCAGGGAACCCGTTGTGACCTGGGGATACCATCCGGCATTTTATGGCGCGCTTACCCGCGATGACCTTGATGCAATTAGTGCGACACAGCCCATACTGGTGTGGGCGCGGTCCTGCCATGAGATGATCCTGAACAGTGCTGCACTTGAAATCGGTGGGGTCACCCAAGAATTGGTCGACGGGTTTTCCCAGACCGAGAAGATGCAATCGAGCTTTGCCGAGGGTCGTTTTTGGGAGCAAGGATTGTTTGCCGTACTGCCCAATATTGCACCTCTGGCGGCCTCGCCCGAGCGGTTGCAAGCCGGGCTTGAGCTCACGCGGGACTACATGCATGCCAAGGGCGTTACCTTTGGAAACGAACCCGGCGGCATTCTGTCAAAGCCAGTGCAGGATGGCATAAATGCAGTCTTTTCCAGCCCAGATATGCCGTTCCGCTGGTCCTTCATGCCGGATGCAAAAACACTGGTGCAAACATACCCAGACGATGTTCAGGTGATCGCTGAAACAGAAAACCTGAGCAGCTGGTATGGCGGTATGACGAGCCTTGCGCCCAAGCAGGCAAAGTTGTTTGCCGACGGCGCAATCTATTCACTGTTGATGCAAGTCAGGGATCCGTTTTTGGACGGGCATGACGGCGAGTGGATGATGGACAAGAGAGATTTCGACCGGGCGTTCCGGATTTATTGGGATGCCGGTTATCAAATCCATGTGCATGTGAACGGTGACGCCGGTCTGGATCGTGTACTTGATGCACTTGAGACGAACCTGCGTCGCAATCCCCGGTATGATCACAGGACGGTTCTTGTCCACTTTGCGGTCAGTGCAGAAGATCAGGTGCAACGGATTGCAGATCTTGGTGCCATCGTCAGCGCAAACCCGTACTACGTGACTGCTCTGGCCGATCAGTATTCCATGGTTGGTCTGGGCCCTGATCGTGCAGATTCAATGGTGCGGATCGGCGATGTGTCGCGGGCGGGCATTTCCTGGTCGTTGCATTCAGACATGCCAATGGCTCCCGGTGATCCGCTGTTTTTGATGTGGAGCGCAGTAAACCGGATAACCGCTTCTGGCCGGGTGGCCGGCCCCGAGCAACGTGTGAGCGCTGAAGACGCCCTGCGTGGTGTCACGATTGAGGCAGCATACTCTCTCCAACTGGAAGACGAGATTGGGAGTATTGAAACGGGGAAACGCGCGAATTTCACAATACTCGAGAGCAACCCTCTCAAAGTCGACCCAACGACTATCCGGGACGTCAAGGTATGGGGAACTGTAATGGAGGGTCGCGTGCAACCTGTCGAAGCTACCGAAAAGAAAGCTTCACTGATCCCTCCAACCTCACCTGAGGCAAACCGTATGTTTGCGGAAGCATCCTTTGGGCATGCACTCAAAGTGGTACATTCTCACCTATAACGCAGAGAACAATTCTTAGGCTGAAACTGAAAGAGTGCACTCATCCCGACCCATCTTCGGGGTCGGTTTCGAGGGATTGGTCTGGCTTTCGAAACCCTGAATTGGACGACTGTTTGGAGATGTATGCTCATGCACTGAAGTACTTGTTCAGTGCATGCCCACTACAGGTGTTGAATTGCTCAAAATAGGTCGGCGCAGTCTAAGGGTCCGGTGCGCCTCGTCTTTGAGTCCGAGTTTCATCAACACGCTTACATAGGCGAGCTCAATCAGGTCGCGTTGTGCGCGGCTCCCTCCGAGGCGTTCTGTTGTCGCCATCACCTCAGACAAGCTTTGTAAGGCACCTTCCCAGTTCTCACGAGCGATCTGTCCCCATCCCTTTGCGACAGGGCGGACAAGATCGCCTGCAAAACCGGTTGCCGTCTCAGCGATATGCGCCAATCGTTCTCCGTCTCCCGCCATCGCATGGCAAAGTGCGGCGTGAATATCAGCAAAGCTCTGGCCTGTAGCGGGGAAGTACTTTGACGCGAATTCGCTCAACTCCTTCCACCGCTCCGGCGCGACTTGGATGCCGGCCATTTCTGCGCGATAGAGAATTGCAGCTGTATCAGTCAGGACATTGATGGGCAGGCTTTCTGTGCTTCCCGGCCGTACACCAGAGTTTACGGCCGTCCACATCGCCTCTTCATCCCCGTCATGCAACGCCCAAAGTGCGACGTGCCAACTGAGGTGGCCGTGCAAGACGGCTCTTTTGTCATACCCCACCATCCAGCCGCTCAGATAGCTGCGCCCACCGGTGATCTCCCCGGCCTCGTACTGCACATGAGCCCGAAAGTGAGCGCCGTTCGCATTTCTGGGGTTAATCGCCAGTGACTTTTCCATGAGAGCCTGCGACGCAGCGATCTGTCCTGTCTCACAAAGCGACAGGGCGTGCATCGACATCATCCACCAGTCGTCCTTGTAGTGGGGAAGAAGTGCTTCGGTGTAAGCAAGGAGCTCTGCCTCGCGTCCAACCTCTCCAGAAAAGCCGATCAATCCAAAAACGTTCGTACACAGTTGTGCAGCCATCGCATCGCGGGGATAATCAATGACATGGTTCTTGATTGTTTTGCGCGCCTGCTGGGGTTGGCCACTTAGCAGGTACGCAAATGCAGCTACATGGCTTTGCTCTCTGGCGTCTGTTGGGTCAGCCAAGCCTTGGGCGCGGTGGATCGCCTCCTTGGCTTCTGGCACTCGCCCTTCCATCATGAGAGCTCGTGCCAATCCCGCATGCCCCAAAGCAAATTCCGGATCAGCAGCCACCGTGTCCGCAAAGGCCTGAGTTGCTCCATAGTCCGCTCCGAGGAACACCTGAACACCACGTTCATAGTGGTCTCGGGCATCCTGGCTCATTGTAGCAATCGAGTTTCCGTATCCGTCTGCAAGTGCCATGGCCAACATGTCCCTCTGATTTCAAACAAACTTACAGTCAAAGAACAATCGCTCCTATTGATTTCTGAGGATCATATTTGTCCGCTGGGCATTCATGAGTAGTCCTGCATGTTTTGGGTAAAATTTTGGGATTTTTGAATTAATTCAGAATTCGGATCCGCGTCAAACTGACCGCTCTGGCAATGCCTTAGCCGAGGTCGTGGGTTCACTCGATCCGGATGTGCAAGCACTAAAACCTAGCCGGGCACGGATAGGGTTCGGTCAGGAAAAGCATCAAAACAAATATCAAACACGCACCGGTTCATGCTCGGTGTGGGATAGCGCCGCGCAGATTAGTTCCCGACCGTTGTGACATTGGAGCTTGAAGACGCAGGATCTTGCGAGAAGGTTTTGGTCTTTTTCGAGCCGACTGAAATCTCTCGCGAGGTAGATCGCGCATTTACCACATATCCGGACACGGTCCAAAGAGCCTCTTTGGTCGTCATTTTGTGGTTCCGCATCAAAGGCTCGAGTGCATCAACCTGAGTCCAGTCGGAGCGCTTCCCGAATTGCTGTGCGACGATTGAAGCTGCATCAGGTCGCGATTGAACGAGGTCAAGGATCGCGGCATCGATTTCGCGCTGCCCTTCGTCGTCCGCCAAGGCGCGGTGTACGGACATCGCCGTTACTATTTGTTCCAACACCAACGGCGAGGTGGACGCGTCACCAAAAAAACCGTTTGAGAGCGACCTGACGGCTGCGGTGCCTCCAAGCTCAATATAGGCGGCGGCAAAGGCGCCGAGATTTTTGGTCGTTCCACCGTCCATGGCCCTTTCGACGACTCCGGATACGGCAGATCGCGCCTCGTCAGTCCCGGTCATTCCGAGCAACAGGGCACGGATCGCCTGAAACGCATAACCCTCCGGCGACCACAGATCCGCGATCAGCTCGGTGTCGGACAAGCGTAGATCAAGGTCGCGGAGTTGTGCGTAGGGAACCTTGTCGAGCTCTCCTATCAAAAGCGCTCTGTGGCGAGGGTCTGGGCTACCTTGCAATCCCGCGACGAAGTCGACGCGGTCCTGAGTCATACCAGAACGCCAGTTGTCGCGATTGGCGAGGGCAGTACTCAAGACGTCTCGGAAAATAACATCCACATAAGCAACCCGACGCCATTGCCCGTCGGCAGATTGCGCGAATAGGACCTTGCCTTCCGGGTCGTTCGCCAGTTTGCGGCGTAGGGTGCTGTTAACAAGATGGGGGATCGGGCTCGGATCCGGAGGCCCGACAAGGACAGTTGCGATCTCGAAGGCAAAACGGTTGCCGGGCTTTGCGTGCGCCAGGACCAGTGTTTCGGTGTCTACGATCCAGTCAATAGCCGTGCGCTCCGGCTTTACCAGGTCAAATGCACAGGCCATCGCCAACGGGGCCACACCAAGAGCCGCAACGACTGTGACGCTCAAGGCGATTGACCGCTGTCGCAAGAGTTTGTGTGTGCGGAGCATGGGCAGAAGCGTTGACACTAGCATAGATCGACCTTTCTGGTTCCTTGCGCATTGGGCTGCGGTCCCACAAGAATCGCCCACCCAAAAAAATGCTTAGTTTAGACCGAAACATAGCACTCTTCCGAATATCACCATAGGCTGTATCGGGCTGAAAACCTTCACATATGTGGCAGTAATTTTTTTGTGCCGTTCCGGCTGACTCAACCGTGCGTCTAAATTGATTTCCGAATTGCAACTTGCGGAGCAAAATGGTGAATTTCCCTGTGGCCCAAGCCGCTTGTTCTTACACTCTGGAGGTATCGAATTGAAGTTGGTCGTCCGTATTATCCGCGAACCTCTGTTCCACTTTCTGTTGATCGGCGTCGCGATATTTTTGGCCTATTCTGTCCTTAACGAACCGTCGTTTGAGGCGGAGTCGGAAAAGCGGATCGAGGTGACCGTCGGCGACATCAACCAAATGATCGCACAGTTTCGGACCGCGTGGAGGCGCGCGCCGAACCGTGAAGAATTGGGTGGCCTGATCGACGCGCATGTGCGCGAAAACATCATGGTACAAGAGGCACTTGCGCTGTCCATGGACAAAGGCGACGCAGTCATTGAGCGCCGGTTGTCGCAGAAGATGGCTTTCTTACTGGAATCCGCGGCAGGAGCGGTGGCGCCGACTGATGGCGATCTAATGGCGTATTTTGAAGAGAACAAAGCGGCCTATGCGTCTGCACCGATGATCGCGTTTGAGCAGGTCTATTTTGGCGAGGCTGCCGATCAGAGCATGCTTGACCAGGTTTTGTTGGAGCTTGAGGGCGGCGCCGACCCGGCTTCGGTTGGGCATAGGACACTCTTGCCTCAGTTAATGCCGCTATCACGGGATGTTGCTGTCGATGGCGCGTTTGGGCGTGGCTTCTTTGGCAGTCTGGTGGACCTCGAGGCGGGCAAATGGATCGCGCCCGTGCGGTCGGGTTTCGGCGTCCATGCCCTGAGGGTCATCGAACACATTGAAGGGACAGTTCCGGAATTTGAGGTCGTTCGCGAACGGGTTACTGCAGACTATAAGGCTTTTATCGCCGAAGAACTGTCGCGTTCGATGTACGTCGAAATGCGCGCAGGTTACGAGGTCACGTTGCCTGAAACCGCCGAAATCGACGGGCTATTGCAATGACTGCCATTCGCGCTTTTCTTGCGATCCTCGCCTTTGCGGTTTTCGCTCCCGCAGGCGCCAATGCTCATGCACTGCAACCGGGCTATCTCGAAATCAAACCGCTTGCTGGCGACAGTTATCGAGTATTCTGGCGACGACCGGATGTGCAGGGGGCAGTGATGTCCATAGACGCGCGCCTGCCAGAGAACTGCGCCCCGATCCGTGGGCCAGAGGCGCAATCGGACGGGTCAGCCTGGGTTTCGGTCTGGGTGGCCGAATGTCCCGGCGGCCTCACCGATGGGACAATCACGATCGAAGGCTTGGACACCCAAAAGACAGACGTATTGGTGCGCTACGAAGCTGTGCCGGATCATCCGCGATCAGAACGGCTGACCCTGGAACGCACATCGTTCACTGTGCCCGATGACCCCGGAGCGTTCGACGTGATCCGCAGTTATCTGCCTCTGGGTATCGAGCACATTCTGGCCGGGATTGACCATCTGCTTTTTGTCTTTGCGCTCTTATTGCTTATACCGGATCGTTGGCGGCTGGTGGGCGCGATTACTGCGTTTACGGTGGCCCACAGTATCACGATGGCGGTTGCCACGCTGGGCTGGGTGGCCTTGCCCGGACCGCCGGTCGAAGCGATCATCGCGTTGTCGATAATGTTTCTAGCCTCGGAACTGGTACAGCGGGACGGCAGCAATCAGCGATTGTCGGAAAGATACCCTTGGACCGTTTCGTTCTCTTTCGGCTTGCTGCACGGGTTTGGATTTGCGGGCGCCCTGCGCGAGATCGGTCTGCCGCAGACCGATGTTCCGTTGGCGCTCTTGTCGTTCAACATCGGGGTGGAGATCGGGCAGTTGCTGTTCGTTGTCGCAGTTCTGATCGCGGCTTTCACGATTCGAAGGCTGGCACCTTGGGCCGCCAAGCTGATTGCAGTAGACACCCGAGGCGGCCTGATCAGTGCTTATGCGATCGGAGGCATATCTTCCTATTGGTTCATTGACCGCCTGTCGGGGTTTTGACACCAGACGCCCGCAGAATGGCGGGCAGGAACTGCACTGAGATCACGGGCATGGAGTTCTGGCATTCCGTGCTTGGCCAGAAGTAAGTGAGCGGTGAGCAGCCCCAATCCCATCGACCTTGCAGCGTGGCCGCGGCATCCACCGGGCGTGTACCAGATCGGTGAAGCATACCGAGCACCTAACACCCCGCATAGCACGCAGCCCTTCGTTCAGGGTGACTGCAGTTAAACCATCCCGCTTCCCTAGTTGCACAATCATATCTCGTGCTGCGTTTTTGGCGCGCCAAACGCTCTCCAGCGGAACCTAGCAGCCAGATACCATACAAGTAGACGCTTAGGCGTTTTCTACTTAGTTGTCCCGGCGTTGGAACAACCGGAGACCGAAGGTCCGGCGACAAGTAAAAAGCTATCTGTTAGCTTGTCGGTGACGCTACGATCTGGCGCCAGGGAGTCCAAATGAGCCTAACCGACAGTTTCGAACCAGCTTTCATCACAGACTTTGAAACACGTGTTAGCTGCGAGGATTTCGAAGTCCGCGTTTCTCAGGGAGCGGCCGCTTTGAAAGAGCTCGGAGCCGGAGAGGATGTTCCTGTTGCTATCATCATGCGCAACGACCTGACTCAACTTGAGATTATGCGCTCTGCGGCTTTGGCCGGAACAGTGATCGTTGCATTAAACTGGCATGCCGCAGTTGACGAAGTTGCAGATATATGTGGCGACAGTGGGGCTGATGTCGTCATCATCCATCGCGATCTTATTGAGAACTTGCGCCCCGCTCTAGAAGGTCGCCTAGTCATTGGTGTTCGACCAAATGACAGTCTGTGCCGTGCGTTTGGGATTGATCCCGCGCAAGCGAGTTGTGGCGAGCAGTTTCCGGAATGGGATACGCTTCTGCATGCGCGGGTTCCGATAACACAACGGGCCGCGATGCGCCCACTGTTGCGCTATACGTCAGGCTCAACCGGCAAACCTAAAGGCGTGCGCCGTCTGCAACCTGGCGTGCGCAAGAATTTTGAGGATGTGCTGCATCGGGTTGCAGACGAAATGCTACAGCTAAAACCTGGCGCAAAGTTCTTCACAGCTGCGCCGATCTATCATTCGGCGCCTTCAACGTTGACGAGTGCAGCGTTGGTGACCCCGGAGGTCTCAACTCTTGTGGCACCCCGATTTGACCCAGAGGATTTTCTGGCTGCGATTGAAGCCGAACGGGTGACCCACATTTACCTTGTTCCAACAATGATGAACCGGATGCTCAAGCTGCCCGAGGAGGTGCGCAACAGATACGACGTGTCTTCAGTAGAATTCTGTGTTTCGACAGGGTCCCCGTGGTCCCATGATCTGAAAGTCGCGATGATTGGCTGGTGGGGGCCAGTTTTTTGGGAAAGCTATGGCGCGACTGAGATCGGGTTTATGACGATGGTTTCCTCTCAGGAAGCGCTCGAAAGGCCGGGAACAGCAGGTCGGATGCAATTGGGCGGGTCGGTGTTGATACTTGATTCAGACGGCCAAGAACTCCCGCCCGGCGAGGTTGGCGAAATTTATGCCCGCCTGGATGCATTCGGTGGGTTTGACTATTCCAACGATCCGGAAGCACGCGCGGACGTCGAAAAACATGGGCATTACTCGGTCGGTGACCTCGGCTGGCTGGACGAAGATGGATACCTCTTCATCACCGACCGCAAGAAGGACATGATCATTTCAGGAGGCGCCAATATTTTTCCTGCTGAAATCGAAGGTGTGCTTCTGAGGGCGCCCTTTATCTACGATGCGGCGGTCTTTGGCGCCCCGGACGCAGAATTCGGTGAGCAAGTTGTCGCGGCAATCCAGCCTGCGCAAGGTTGGTCTCCAAACTCACGCGACGTGTTGGAGTTTCTTGACGGGAAGCTCGCCCGCTTCAAGTTTCCCCGGATTATTGATTTCCACGAAGCATTGCCGCGCGAGGATAGTGGAAAAGTGTTTAAACCAAGGCTTCGAGAGCAGTACTGGAAAGACGAGACGCGCCAAATTTGAGTCGCACTGGTTGACGTTTTCGGGTTCACGCGGACGTGTACTTAGGCCGTGTCACCACAGGTTCCTTGAAAACTCTTCAGCAGGGAACACCCAGAACCCCAAAATAGACCAACAGTTTGCTTGGCGGATCAGCAGGGAAATATTCTCTTTGGCCGCAGTTCAGGTTTTTGCATGGTCGATGGAAGCCATTCGCCGGAAATGGATTTGCAAAGTTTACTCCTGTTAAAACAGCGAAACTTCAAGCAGGCAGCACAGAAGGTCAGCTCAGAGCCGAAGGCAATCGATCAAAGTCGTCGGAAGTGACGGCGGGTTCTCTTTGAAACGGCCAATGCGAATGGTTGAACTAGAAGACAATCCGCGCGCGCAGCCCAAATACCGTGAGGCTCGATTTATCAGCGGCCAACAGCGGATCTATGATGTACTGAATCGAAGGTGTGATCTGTAGATTGGGTGAAATGGAGAACCTGTAAAACGCCTCAATGGTTTTCTGGTCGCCGGAGATACCGTTTGCTTCCGCCCAATTAAATCCGATCCCTGCCAAATCTGTGTTCCGGGCGAAGTACCCAAGACCCATCGACACCGATTTTTCATAAAGCGCTGCCCGACCCTTGGACGCACCAGCACGAAAGAATGGCATCCACTTGTTCCCTACAAACCATGCCGCCGAAAAGCTGGCACCATAATCTTCGAGGCGGCTGCCGTCATCCGCCGCGTCCGCATGCCAGAATGTGAAGTGAATGTTGTCGAAATAGATGCGATCAAACCCGCTAGTATAGCCAATTTCCACACTCTTGAAGAGTTCGCCGTCAGAGAAGACATCCAGGTCAGGACTGGAGGGGTCAGCGTTTGCATCGGCAACCGAAGCCGTCAAATAGTAGTTCGCTCCCAGTTTAACGCCCCCCGCAATCCCAAAGCCCGGGTTTGGTGCGTTGATCGTGGGGTTCGTGTTGAAGGCCAGGTTTTGGAAGGCGGTGTAGGGGCTTACCAACCCATAGATGTCCAGAAAGTCCGTTACATCCAGAATGCCGAATTGTAGCGTCCATGAGCCATCTGCCGCACGCTGGGTCCAGAACAGGTTGGTCAGAAGCGTACCATTGTCATTGAAAGCTGTGCCAGTGATTGACAGCGCGCCCGCATCAAACCCTAAGTTTTGAGGCGCCACGTCTCCGTAAGCGTGCCGATCTTCCAGTTTGAATGTCAGACTTCCGCGATCGGTCGCCTGCCAGGACCCATAGAGTCGGAAAATCCCGCCCGACGCGTTTCCTTCGCCCAAATCAGAGTTCGTTGTCTGACCCAACGCCAAATAGTCCAAATTGAAGCGAAAACCTTGTTCTGCAAGGCCTTCCTTCCACTCAAAATAGCTCGGCGCGACGTTCACCGGAAAGTCCGACCGGAACTGCGGATCAGTCAGACCGTCGCCGGGTTGCAAATCTGCCTCGACCGAAGATGGTCCGCCAAGGCCCTGAGCAAATGCAGAACACGCAAGACAGATGAGAACTGAAGCGGCGGAGAGCGATCTGCAGAGCATGTGAACCTTATCTGATGGGCGCCAGAACCGCGGCGCGTGTGACCTCGTCCACGGGTGGTGACGGTGGATTGGGTTGAAACGGGTTGCTTATGACAGGGCTGAACGTGAACGTGTATTTCCAGTCCGAAGCAAAGGCATCAGGGGCTATGACGTTTTTCTCGATGCCTGCGTTCAGTTTAATCAGCTGGTTCCCAATCGCCGTTGTTTTGGCGACTTGAATGCCGAATGGAACTGTCCAGGCGTCATCACTGTCCGCGTTCCAATCGTAGGTAATCGTGGGCCCGGTTCCGATTTGCCATCCGTTGCCCAGCCCGTAGAACAAGAAATACTGAAGCGAAGTGATGGACACATCAGGCCCGCTTCCACCGACTTTTTCGTTGTGAAAGGGAAAGAAGCCCCAGACGCCCCAGTCTTGAGTCTTTACTGCCAGCGCACTTGGGCCCAGCAGCCAGTTATCTGACGAAATGCCACTGCCGGTTGGGATCAAACCAACCAAACCGGCCCCAAAGGTCCAGCCATTGTTGTTCCAAGAATACAGCAGATCATACGGGATATCGCCGAATTGGCTTAGATCCGAGAACCCAGTAGGCGAGGCAATCGGTTGATCCAAGACATACGAAAATGCCGGACGGATGATCAGGTTGTTTCCGTTCTCCAATATGAACGGAAAGACGGGTTGGAATGTCGCTGTCAAACTGTCCTGATCATCTGCACCGGGCAGATCACCGTCAAAGGTGCGGTACTCCAGCTTGAAATTCAGGGTCGCGTTTGCAGCCCCCGGATTTGAAAGCTCTTTTGCAAGATCATCAATGTTTGGGCCCACCTGCGCAAAGGCTGGTGTTGCCAGCATCAGCGGCAAGGCGGTCGCGATGAGGTGTCTCATTCCGAAACTCCTTGTTTCGGACCATAGAGCTTCCCAGTTGCGCGCAGACGTTCGGCGTGGGATGTCGCCCAGTCATTCGCCTGTTGGCTTTTCCGCATGTCTTCGGTCGTTTCGACCTGAGTAACGTCAAGGACATAGCTGGCGTTCATTTGCACCGAACCATCGACAATGTGGAAACTCTGCTGCGTCTCTTCGATGCTCAGTTTTCCTGTCAGTCGCACAGGTTCGTGCAACGTTTTTGGGCTCCAGTCACCATGGACCACCGCACGTACCATCTGGTTGGCGTTTGGTGGCGGCATATGGCTGCACATGCCCCGTTCTGGCACGAGATAGACAATCCGCGTCCCGTCGTCTTCTTGTGGCGCCGGTATGGCAAAACCTGCCAATGTCACGGTTTTCCCATCAAGCTCCGGGTTGGCCGCGGTTGCTGCCTTTTCGCGCCGTTCGGCGACAATCCAGCGCTGCGAGATCAGCCAATCGGCATCAAGGTCCGCCTCGTCCAGACGCGCAAGCGCTTCGTTCAGGGCGCGTTCAGTGCCTGCGCGAGCGTCGTTAGTTATAGAAGAGTTTTCCAATTCTGCTCGGCTTTGGAAAACTGTTCTTACATCGAAAATCTGTTCGTAACTGAGGTCTTTGAAAGGGTCCTCAAACGTTAGGGCGGATTGGTCGATCAAATCGCCCCAATTCACCGGCTGATTTTCAGTTGCTGACGCCAATGTGGTGGAAATCGCGAGGGCGGCGACTATCCGAATGGCGCTGGACACAATGCTCATTTCGATCTGACCCTTGTTCAAAGAAGTGTGTGGGGCGGCCGAGGTATCAAACCGCCCCACGCGAGGCCCAGCGAGATAACCCGCTGGACCGTAGTGACTTAGAGATTGCCCAGGTATTCGTCACGGGCAGGCCCGGCGGGCTGGAAGGCAGGTGCGCCTTCGGTTGGAAGCCAGTTCTTGTAGACAAGGCCGTCTTTCATCACGAAATCGACGCTGTCGCGTTTTAGGGCGTGGATATCCTCAAGTGGATTTCCGTCGATCAGGATGATGTCGGCATAGCCGCCTTCGGTGATTGTACCCAAGGTGCCTTCCTTGTAGGGATTCATGCCTCCCGACCAGGTCAGAACTTCGCCCGCGTTGCCCGTCGCTGTCTTGAGTGACAGGTGAGGATTTTTGGCAATTTCATCATTGAACCAGATGATGTTGTCGGCCTGGCGCACGACATCAGGGCCAAACATATCACCACCAGTCACCATGATCAGGTCGTGCTTCACGGCCCATTCCATCATCTGTCTAGCGCCAGTGTTCACCTGCGTCGCTTTAGCCTTTTGATCGGCGCTGAAGAAGGTGATGCTTTCAGGATCGCCGAATGCTTGCAAAGACATAACTGCCTGAACTGAAAGGGCAACGCCCTCTTCCTTCATCCGAATGATGGTGTCTTCCGAAACGAGGAAATTGTGTTCGATTGTTCGAACACCAGCGTCGATCGCCCGGTTGACGGACCGATCGTGATAGGCATGCACCGTAACATAGCTGCCATAGTCTTTTGCGACTTCGACAATGGCCTCCATTTCTTCAACAGACATTTGCGTCATGTGAAGTGGATCAAATTCACTCGCCACGCCGCCGCCGGCCATGACCTTGATCTGCGTGGCCCCCCCGCGGAAATTGTGCCGAGCCGCCCGCCGCGCCTCAGTCACCCCATCCACGATATAGCCCCAACCATTTCTCTCGAGAGCGTCCACGTCGCCGGGGCGGTCATTAAAGAAACCGATGTCGCCGTGCCCGCCGGTCTGGCTAAGGACGCCGCCACTGGGAAAGATGCGCGGCCCAGGAATAATGCCATTGTTCACGCCCTTGGCGACCCCCAGCACGTTGCACCCAGTGTCCCGCGCCGTGGTGAACCCCTGATCAAGGTATTCGAGCAGGACGTGCGCCGTGTAGGCTCCTGCCAGCATCTGATCATAGTCAGTGCGGGCCCAGGGAATGCCGTCGCGCAGACAGAGATGCGAGTGCATATCAATCAGGCCAGGCATCAGGGTGCGCCCTTCACCATCAACGGTAAATGCATCTGGCGCGTCAATTGTTTCAGCAGATACAGTCTTGATCAGGTTACCCTCAACCAGCACTGAACCGTTTTCCATCAGCTCGCCATCAACGCCATTGAAGATGTTGACGTTGGTGAACAAAACCTGACGCGGAGAGTCACCTTCCTGTGCGGCACCCGTGTGGGGCGCGAACGCCAGTACAAGGCTGGCAACCGCGCCAGCGATGAAGCTACTATTTTTCATGTGAAACTCCCGTTTAGTCATTTGTCCCTCTAGAATGCTGCCTTATTAAACCACAGAATTTTCGGAACTTTTGGTAATTCTGAAACCTGTGCGGAAAATGTGCGGGACGGACGAGGTATTGAACCGCCCCACAGTTTCATCAGTTCAGCGTGTTTTTGTAAATCACGCCGTCCTTCATGATGATAAGGATGGTTTCCGGGCTGTCGGGGCGGGGGTCTGCGCCGAACCATTTGTCTCCGGTGCCGACAACCGAGAAGTCTTCGAGCGGGTTGCCGTCAATCAGCAAAATATCCGCGTAGGCTCCTTCTTCGATCACGCCGAGCTTGCCTTCCGGATACGGGTTCATGAAATCGCCAGTCAACGCGGCAATCTCTCCGCCGACTGACGTCAAAGCAACCAGAGAGGTGTAAGCGCCAAAGAACTCGTTTGCGAGATTCTTTTCATACGCAATCTGGATGTTACAGGCATCAACAGTTCCCACGCAGTCTGTATGGTGGCCACGTTTCGCTGGGCATTCACGCATGTTGTCGAGATATGCACCAAAGGCAGCGGTCGCCGATTGCGCTTTTCGCAAGCTGGCCGGAACGTCGCGGATTGCTGGAATATCGAACAGGTTGGGATCGAAGGCGGTCAAATTCGTCGTGATGTATGCGCCTTTTTCTTCCATCAATGCGGAGATCTCGCAATCAAATTCGAAGCCATGCTCAATCGACATCACACCGGATTCCAAGGCATTCATGATCGCTTCTTTTCGATATGAGTGCGCCATCACATAGCTACCGTATTCACTTGCGACTTGTACAACGGCATCAAGCTCGGACTGCGATCCAGCGAGTAGTTGCCATGGATCAAAGGCAGACACGACGCCACCTGATTGCATGTATTTTAGCTGGCTCGCACCCATGCGGAAATTGTTGCGGCCGTATTTATGCATGTCGGCTGCATTGTCGACTTCCTGCGCCATATTCAGGCGGCTGAAGTTGGACTGTGCGCCGACGGGAGCGGTATAGTTGGCAAAATCTGCATGCCCGCCGCGGGACCCAAGGAACGCGCCGGACGGATAAATGCGTGGTCCGACAACCGTTCCCGCGTTAATTGCGCGTTGCAAGCCACCATTCTGGCCACCGGCGTCCCGCACTGTAGTGAAACCTTGCATGAGATACATCTCGGCCGAAGCGACGCCCGCAATGGCGAGGTCTTCCCAAGTGCTGTTCGCTTCCATCGAAGGCAGCGTCGGACCCGGCAGCATCAGGTGCACGTGATTGTCGATAAATCCGGGGGTCAACGTCCGGCCACCGCCATCAACAACAGTGGCGCCACTGGCGGCTTTCAGAGTTTCGTCTCCGATTGTCTTGATGAGATTGCCTTCGACCAGAACACGTTGATTCATTGCAAGAGTATCGCTGGTGCCGTCAAAGACATTCACGTTGATGAAAAGCGTTTGCGGCAAGGCTTCATCGTCTTGCGCCATGCCCGACTGCGGCGCGAACGCCAGTACAAAGCTGGCGACTACGCCAGCAAGAAAGATGCTGTTTTTCATGTGAAAACCCCCGGTTAGTCATTTGTCTCTAAAGACGGATGCCCAATTTAAACACATAAACCTCAAATCTTCCGGTCATTTTCAGACATCCATTAAACAATGTGACGCCTTATGATCGATTTTGAGAAGTTTTTATTGACCTGAAGACAAGGTCGCTGCTCAAGTTGCCCATCAACGGAGTTTTGTAACAAGTGTCCGACTCGCTTCCTCTGGTTCAATTGCAACTCATTGCGCCAATTCTGACTGCCCTGACTGCGCGGGGCATTGATCCGGAAACCGTTCTCGAAAGCGTCGGTCTGACGGTGTCTGCGGTCGAGCAGCCGGGGTCGACGGTGCATGTGATGGTCATCCACCAATTCCTTGAAAACTGTGCCACTTTCGCCAATGACAAGTCATTTTGCGCCACGGTAGGCACCAGTCTGGACACAACAGGCTGGCCGATGATTCAAAAAGCGATGGCTGACGCGAGAACTCTTGGCGAATTGCTCACCATTTATGTGACGCTTGCCTCGCAAGTGGCGTCCTCAGTGACGCCATTCTTGGATATCAGAGGTGACATGGCTGTGTTTGGGGAGCGCCGAAGGTTCAAACCTCTGGTCTTACCGGCTCAAAACGACGGGTTCATGATCAGTCTAAAGCTTTCAATGATCGAAATTGCTGTGGGGGAGCAGTTGGATGGCACCAATGTTTCGCTTGTTGTGAGCGATCCAAGCGTTCTACCGAAGCCGATGACGCGTTTTCAGGTCTTAAAAGGCGATGAAATGGGCTCAAAGATCCAGTTTCCGTCGGAGTGGTTAAATACCCCGCTTTCCACACATCCATCAACTAAGAAACCAGAGACCATTCAGCATAAAGTTTCCGATTCAAGCTTTTTGGCGAGTTTTCGTACGCTGTTGCGCCAGCAAGTTCCGATGGGTGGCATAAGTGCTGAACAAGCCGCCCAATTGGTTCATTTGAACACCAGAACGCTGTCTCGGCGGCTTGCAAAATTTGGCACAACAACAACGAAAGAAGTGTTGGCCGCGAAAATTGAATACGCTCGGAATGCATTGGAGAAATCCAATCGCAGCGCTGAGGAGATCGCCTTTGATCTTGGGTATTCGGACCCATCCAATTTTTCCCGCGCGTTTGCAAAAGTTGCCGGGACATCGCCTTCCAAGTATCGCGCGCAGCATCGAAAGTCTCACAGCGAAGATTGATGCCAATGCGCCGTCGCAACGGTGCGCATTGAGCAATAACCAGACGCACTTAACTTGCAAATAGGCATGCTTTTGGCCAAAGAAGCAGCGTTCCGGCTTGTCTCAAGTTGCGATCAAACGGTTGGCCCGCCGTACGAGGCGTCTACGTAGTCTATCAGGCCCTCATCGAGCGGCCAGGCATTCACCTTGCCTTCCCAGTCATCGACGATGGCGTGGCCAAAACGGAACACCTCGGATTGCTGGTATGGCACGCGTGCTGCCAACCAGGCGGCTTTGGCGGCTTCGAGCGCTTCTGCCGACGGGTCGGAAATCAGCGTATCAACCGCCGCCGACAGCCGCTGAGCCGTGACCAGGCTGTCGGTGTAATTCGCGGCGGCAATGTCCGCGTAGGTATCGAGCACCGCCGCATTGGTTGCTGGTCCAGCGGCCATGGCTGCGGTGCCGACGCTGAGCGCCAGGGCACTTGTGGCAAGGGTGAGGGCTTTCATCAGGGACTGTCCTTGTTAGTGAAGGGTTTTGGGTTTTGTGATGGGGCGGCTGGCTTTGATTGCCATCTGTTTGAGAGCAAAGCCGAAGTCTTGCGCGACGCTGACAAGAACCGGCGCAATGTCCGGGCGCACGATGTTTATGGCGATAAGCATCGCGTCTTCGCGTTCGCCGTCGCTGGCATATCCAACGAAATTG
Source organism: Tateyamaria sp. (assembly GCF_039945315.1). Lineage (GTDB taxonomy): Bacteria > Pseudomonadota > Alphaproteobacteria > Rhodobacterales > Rhodobacteraceae > Tateyamaria. Next base: position 145,242 of record NZ_JBDUXB010000019.1, read on the forward strand.
GCAAAACATGATTCATCTGCCCCGAGGCATTTGCATGTCACGTGGTGCCGCATCAGGGGGCGGCGCCCATGCCGCACGCACAAATCACAGAGTGTCTCGAAAGACTTTAGGACTTTGCGCCCTTTTTCCGCGCCGAGGGCGGTTGCAAAGTCATTCCACACTTGGGCTTGCGCATCGGGTCCATCGCACCAAAGGCGCAGGTAAAAAACTGCACCAGCTTCGACTGGCCCAAGCTCTGTGATGTATCCGACAGGGGCACCGCCGCGATTTGGGGGGGACATGGCGTTCATTTCGTAAGTATCAGCTTGCCCGCACGAGTAATGCGGAGTGTGTAAAGCTGATCCTTAAGTTTGATCCGGGCGAGGTCACCGCCGTTTGTGAGGTCACTCGCTTCATAGACCGGCAGTGTATCCTTGGGGCGGTCCGTGGTTTCTCGGGCGACGTTCACCACCATAGCCCGCTACATTCGTCGCGCTCGGTTCTGTCGATAATCCATTCGAAGTTGAAGAGAGTTGGAAGGCCCATCTCAAAGGAACTGGACAAGACATCTCTCCAGTTTGGATCAGTATTTTTGGCGTTTTCGCAGGCGAGTTTCATCTACCCAGTCCCTTGTGCGTTTTGGGTGCTTGGCTCGCCTCAGATTCGGGGGCTGGCTTGTTGGTTAAGGTTGAGTGAAAAAGTCGGATATGTCAATCCGACAAATTTAGTCAGGAAATGGGGGCTCGACTTGCGAGCTATTCCCAGTTGGTCAGGCCTCATCCAGTATTCGCTATCCAGAGACTAAATCTAACTTCCCGGCCACTTACGCCCAAGTTCTGTATGATGGGACGTTGCTGTCACCTACTTCTTGAAGCGTGGTGCCAATTTCTGGGTCTTGCTTCCCTGGAGGGGCCTACTTTGTGGGCACGTCAATTTCGCTGTCTGCGTAGTAAGGCTGGCGAACCCAGTCAAAGAAGAACCACCCCCAAATCCGTTTCCGTATGGAGATATCAGACATTTCGCAAATTCCTTAGTGTTTGAGCCTCAATCTTCGGCGGTTCGTTCTTCTTCACTGGGAGCCGTTCTTGTGTGGGGTGCTTTACAGACCGGGAACGCTTGGGGCCAAACCATTGAGATTGCGCAGATCGACAGCATCTCCGACGGCGAGCGACAGGCTTTTAGCGGCAGACGATACGCCGGGAATATCTGGGGCGGTGCATGCAATGGGCCCAAAACAAAGGGCTGACATGAGCAAAACGGCCTTCGGCGTGGACCGAATGGCATTGCGAGTTTTGGAAAAGGTTTGAGTTTGAATAGACATGGGTTTCTCCATTAATTGAACGATGTTCATTTATTTGCACTTTATTGAACGATGATCAAAAATTTATGAAATTTGAGTGAAATGCATATTAATCAACTACTTGAGTGTTATTGGGGGCCTTGCAATGGTCGGTTGGACCGAGGGACTCGTCTAGAAAGTCGAGCGCTGCACATGTGAGGAGCCCGTTGAGAGAATCGAAGCGGTGCAAAGAAAAAAGGGGACCAGTACGGTGCAGCGCTTGGCGGCGCCGCATAGCACTTCTTCGCATCGACGCGGGCAAAAACTCTAGTCAGGCTCTTGGAGTGCTTCGTCTGCGCGATAGGCTTCCACTAAAGCGCGAAGCTTCTCTAGTATGACCCTTCGTTTTTCAATCAGGCTATCGCTCAGATTGTTGGCTCCCCGCAATCGCGTCCAGGCGCGGGCTTCGGCCAAAGTCTCTGAATAAAGGTCGAGATATCCGAGCATCAACTTCCCCGACACCGGGCCAGCAATCAATACTGAAAAGCTGCTGATCCAAAAAGCAGACCCACCCCAAAGATTGGCGCCTATATATCCCGAGATAATGGCTGCAACTGTCCAAAATATGGGGAAAAGAAAAAACCCCGCAAAGATCGACCACGTTGATCGTTTGTCCAGATCCCTCCAATGGCTCAATGCCAGCAAGACCCGGTAAGGTGGCCAGTTCAGAACAAAACCGATGAAGACTATGGGCAAGCCGAAAAGAAAGCGCACTGATGCTTTTGCAATAAACGGTGCCACACTTGCAGGCGGAGTGTTCACGACCTGACCATCGCGTAAGGCGGTTGCCCGGAGCAGGTTGTCATACTCCGCAAGATCTTGGCCTAGCGCCGCGGTTTGTTCCGGGTGAGTTTCGCGCACAACTGCATAGCCCCGGCTCAGATCTCTCCGGGTGGTGTTCAAAGTCGCCCAGCCATCGTGCTGAGCATCGTTCGGGCCCGGCTGGCTAATTATTTCTGCAGCTCGACCAATCAGGCGGGCCTCGTCCCATGTCTCATGCCGAGGTGCTAAAGCCTGCAGGCATTCGCTGATTTGCGAGGTCAGTTGCTTTACTGCCCCGGACCGAACTGCAGGATTCTTCGAATAATAGGCTTCGATCTGTTCTGGACTTGCGGTAATCGGTGGTCCGATTTCGACAAGTGTTCGGGAGCGGAATCTGTTCTTGGCCTCAAATGTAAGGGCGACCGGAACAATCTGTACGCAAAGCAGATCCGTCGTTGAATCCGCCTCAAGAGCAATCCGAGCTGTGCCTGTTTTCAATGGCAGAAGACTGGGCTCATTGTGGCTTTTGCCCTCGGGAAAGATGGCCAGAACACCTCCAGACCGAAGCAATTCAGCGGCTTTGGCAAATGTCGCCGGCAGAGAACCTTTTACCTTGCGCCCATCCTGTGCCCGGAACAGCGGCACTACACCCGCCGCATTCAGAATTGGCCTGATCGGGGTAAAGTCCCATATCGTACTCGCAGCAAGAAACCTTGGCATTCGTGGCAAAAACGAGGTGATGACCACTCCATCGACAAGGCTGTTGAAGTGGTTGGCGACAACTATGACCGGCCCGGATTCTGGAAGGTGATTTGAACCCGTCACTTCGATCTGGCGATAATAGGCTTGCAAAACGAGCCTGCCCAAACCGCGCAAAAGTGAGTCCATAAAGGGCCGCGGCGGGTCACCCCCAATCCGCGGCTCTGGCTGGGCGCTATGGGTCATTGATGAGGTTTTGAGTCGTCCTGCGCGGCGATAAGGCCACGAAGGTAGTGTTCGACCAGATCCTCAGCCATCAGGTCCACACTATAGCCTCCTTCTTTGAGGAATCGCGCAGAAGCAGGAACCGACGCGATGCCAAGCAGGGAAGCCCAGAGGACCCGGACCGACTTTCTGACTTCTTTCTCGCTTCGGTTTGGAAGGCCGGGCGAAACGATCCGTACGACACAATCGACAACCGCTTCGAGGGCGTCGCCATAACTTTGAGCTTGTTCAATATCCTGACGCATTGCGTGCACATTGTTCGCAGCCCAAAGCTTTGAGTGTTCAGCCTGAAATCGGGAATAGACCTGCAAAACAGATTTGGCATCCGCATGGACATCCCCGGTTTCCTGAATTTCTGCAATTTCGGTTTCCAAGGCGCGCAGTGTGCGGGCGTTGATTTGCGAAATAAGGTCGTCGAGGTTGCGAAAGACGTTGTAGACCGAGCCTGCGGAATACCCGATGGCTACCCCGATTTGGCGCGCCGTCAGTTCTCGAAGCCCTTTTGTGGCGATGATCTTCTCACTAGCCTCCAGTATGAGTTCAGTCAGCTCTTCGCGTGTATGATCTGATCGTCTGGCCAGTGTTCACATCCCGTTTTGCAAGCCGGAAGACAGCGTTCGCGCCGTATAAGCCGACTATGGTCCTGAAAGGTTTTTCCGATGGATTCAAGTTCTGCAGATCAAAAGTTTATCAGGGTTTTTGAACGCTGTCCATAATGTTATTGACCATCGTTCAAAATCATGCAAAAAATAATGAACATTGTTCAATTTTTGGAGAGCAGCATGACTTTTACTCGCCGGCACTTAACCTTCGTCCGCAAAAATTTCAAAAGGAGTGTGCGGCCACTCTTTCTTTTGCCCGTTCTGTTTGTAGGCGTAATGGCCTGTACGGAAGCGGTTGGAGCTGGGCGCGGGAACGGCATCGAGCCGAAAGCAGGGGCCGAGGCCGCCATCCAGCGCGGATCGCTTGCTTTTCAGGCCGGCGATGTCTCAGAGGCCCGCCGGATCTGGCGTGAGGAGGCAGAGAGGGGCAATCCTACGGCGCAATATTTTCTTGGCGGCAGTTATGAATGCAGCTGTAGTTCGTCGGTGGATTATGCCGAAGCAGCACGGTGGTATCGTCGCGCTGCAGATCAAGGTCTTCCTGTCGCGCAAACCAGTCTGGGCGAGATGTACAGAGACGGCAAAGGGGTGCGTCAGGACCATTCAGCAGCTGTGCAATGGTACCGCCTGGCCGCGACGCAGGGATATCCCCGCGCGCAATACTCGATGGCCTATATGTATTACAATGGGTTCGGTCTTGAGCATGATACGTTGCAAGAGCTCATGTGGCTGCACATTGCCAGCATCAACGATTTTCGTGATGCGACCGCCCAATTGAAACATCGTAAGCGCGACACGCCGGCCGAAGTTTTCACTCACAGCCGCGAGCGGGCTCAAATTTGCATCGCGTCAGGGTACAAGGAGTGTTGATGCGTGAGTTCAGCACTGCCCATCACCGCCGTTAGTGCACAGCCAGTTGGGTACCTTATGCGGGACAGAATGAGCATTGGAAAATTGCTACTGAGTTTGTGTTTTCCGACCATTGAGGAAACTCGCGCTGTCGAAATTCCAACTCCTTCACAGAGGGAACATTCAAGCATCTTTCAATGGCTTGATGGGCTACACGGACGCAATATATGGCAAAGCCACACTTCGTCTAAATGTAGAACGTTTAGCGCGAGACAAAAGCAGTTTCGTGGAACTGTCAGGTTTTGAAAATTGCCACAGATCCAGTCCCGAGACCCAAATCGCTGCATGGATCAGACGGAATATGGAAACGGCTTGGAACAGGTGTTGCCTTCGTGTCTCGTAGTTTACTCTCACGCCGAACTTGAACGATGTTTACTGAGGCGAATGACATGAGAGCAAAAGAAATGATGGCCGTCGTAACTACAGGAAACGGTGGCTACGACAAATTAGAATACCGCTCGGTCCCAATGCCCGTGCCAGAACCGGGGGAGGTTTTGCTGCGTGTGCTGGCCGCGGGTATTAACAATACAGAGATCAACACCCGGCTAGGATGGTATTCGTCCAGTGTGAAAGGAGACACCGCCTCGACCGCCACAACCCAGGAAACACGTGCGGAGCACAAAGCCGATGGCGGGTGGAACGAGGCGACCCCATTTCCGTTGATACAGGGTACGGATTGCTGCGGTATCGTTGTGCAAACAGTAGACGCCGGTGATGACGCGCTACTGGGCAGGCGTGTACTGGTGCGCGCTTGCATGCGGCCTAACGGCTACGACGTTGCCGATAATGTCTGGATGGCGTCCGACTTTGATGGCGCGTTCGCGCAATACGTCAAAGTGCCGTCGAAGGAAGTTTTCCCGGTTGAATGCGATTGGTCGGATGAAGAACTGGCAACGATTCCGTGTGTCTATGGAACTTCTGAAAATATGCTGCATCGTGCGAATGTTGGATCGAAAGATTTCGTTCTGGTGACAGGCGCGTCAGGTGGCGTCGGCTCTGCGACGATCCAGCTCGCCAAGCGACGGGGCGCGACTGTGGCCGGTGTTACAAGCCCCGACAAGGCAGACCAGCTGAGCAAACTGGGTGTGGATGTCGTCCTTGAGCGCGGCAGTGATATCGTCTCAAATCTTGGAGAGAAGAGCGTCGATGTCGTCGTCGATAACGTGGCTGGTCCGGGCTTTCCCCAACTGCTGAAGGTGATGAAGCCTGGCGGGCGCTATGTGTCATCCGGTGCGATTGCCGGTCCCGTTGTCGAGTTGGACATGCGCGACTTGTATCTGAAGGACATCACGCTGATTGGATGCACTGGCTGGGATGAGCCTGTTTTCCCGAATTTGATTTCCTACATTGAGCATGGGGAAATTCTTCCTCTTCTGGCAAAGTCCTTTCCGCTCAGAGACATTGCTTTGGCTCAGGCCGAATTTCTGCAGAAAAAACACTTTGGGAACTTTGTGCTGACGCCTCCAGTTCCTTCGGAGTGATCGCCTTTCCGGCGCGAGTGCACCCTTGGACCGACGTGAACGCGGTCTTGACTTTTTGCGCGTAACCGACGTGATCGTGTCGCGATTTCAATTGCGCGCTAGCGGGGAAGGATGTGTATTTTGAAGAGTCACATCACTGCACGGATGAGCGAATGCCAAATCTTGCATCAGACTTAATTGATTACAACAGGTACCCAATTGCAGCGGCAGGTTTGGCGGGATCCAAAATCGTCGGTGAGGTGCGGTCGGCTCTCGAAGAGGATGGATGCGCAGTTCTGAAAGGCTTTTTGACGCCGACCGGGGTTGGTGCAGCAGTCGAAGAAGCTGAAGCTGTTTCTGACAAGGGTCACAGAAGTTACTCCAGAACAAATGCATATTTCACCGCTGACGATCCTGACCTCGCTCTTGAGGACCCCAGACGCAGGTTTTTTGATCGATCTAACGCTTTCATTCCTGCGGACAATTTCTCATCAGATGGCGTGTTGCGTACCGTTTTTGATAGCCATGGTTTCGATGATTTTATACGAGATTGTCTTCACGAACCGGCAGATCGTTTCTTTCGATATGCGGACCCGTTGGCCGACGTCATCGTAAACGCAGCAGCCGAAGGAAATGGGTTTCCCTGGCACTTTGACACTAACAACTTCACAGTCACGCTTGCGCTTCAAAACGCGGATCGCGGAGGCGCTTTTGAATATGCCCCTATGATACGTGACGGTCAGGACGAGAACTTCGAAGAGGTTTCGAAGGTCTTGGACGGAACCTCGGATAAAGTGGTCTCCCTTCAGCTCGAACCGGGCGATCTACAACTGTTCAAAGGGCGGTATTCCCTGCACCGAGTAGCCCCGCTCGAGGGAGCAACGCCGCGCTATGTTGCCATATTTACGTATGTCGAACGGCGGGATGGTGGGTAGTGTGGAACGTACGCGGCAGTTGTACGGCAAGACGCTCCCAATTCATCACGAAAGAAGTGGACACCGGGGTGACGCCTTGATCGACTAAGTATCGTTTGAAAAGAACGAGAATACAGTCGCATTCGATCACGTGTACACGTCGGGAGAAGTCCATTGGAAAGGAAGTTGAATCGTGAACGTTTGCCACGATGCGATGCTTCTCTTCCGTTTGGACCGACGTCTGCGATGCCGGCCCTGCCGGCATCCATTTTTTGCTCCAGTGGCATGTAGATTCGCTGAGGTATTTTACGTCAGGTCTTTTCTTTTGCCCCGCGGCTCCGGCCTTGTTTACATAGGACCCGGTTTAGGACGGAATAGAAAGAATGTGGAACTGGGGAAGCCCTGAAGCTTCGATTTTCAGTCGCTGCAAGTCGCTTCAACTCTCGCGGAACGCCCTTGCAAAGTAGTCCGTCAAAGGTTTCGCAAGGTAGTTAAGGGGCGAACGCTCAGCCGTCTTGATGAAGGCCTCGACAGGCATGCCAGGCAACAGAGTCTGGCCGCCCAGTTTTTGCATCTCGTCCGGCAAGGGTATGAGTTCCACTTGGTAATATGATACGCCGGTTGCCTGATCGGTGAAGACATCGGCGGACAGCTTTGTCACGTGGCCAAATACTTCTGGGGTCATGCGTTGATCAAAGGCGGCAAAGCGTAAGGACGCCTCTTGTCCCACATGAACCTGATCTACGTGGATCGGGTCGATACGGGCGGACACGATCATCGGTTGATCTTGCGGAATGATATACATGATAGGTTCTGCTGGCGAAATGACGGCTTGCAGGGCAAAGACACGAGAGTCGTAGATCACGCCTCCGACCGGCGCGCGCAATTCGGTGCGCGACAGTGTTTCAATCGTACTCAGTCGGCGCTGAACCAGTTCGACTTCCTGAAATTGCTGGTCGCGTAGGGTCGAGATTGCCTCTTCGCGCAGGCGTGTCGTCAGTGCGATGCGTTCTATATTCAGTGCTGCAATTTGTCCGCGCAGCTGCGCGACGTTGGCCGTCAGGCTTCCAATTTCGCCCAAGAGGCGGGCTTGTTCGCGCTGCAAGGCCGAAACGCGCGAGGCAGGTGTCAGGCCTTTTTCAAACAGACTTTGAGTGTCCACCAATTCTGTTACAATCAGGTCTCGCTGCGTTTCGAGCGCATCCAACTGCGCGCCAGCGCCATCAATCTGGTTTTCCGCCTGTGCGATTTGTTCGGCGATCTGTTCCGCGCTTTGACGCAAGGTGTCTGCGCGCGCTCCGAACAATCTCTCTTGGCCGTCAATCAGTGCCTGTACGTCAGGGTCAGCTGTCGCTTCAGCCAGTAAGGGATCCGGGGCAGGCAACGCATCCAGACCATCGCGTTCGGCTTGCAATCGCGCCTTTCGTGCGAGCAGCTCAAAAAGTTGCCCCTCGATAATGGCCAGTTCCGAGCGCAATTGCTTGTCGTCGAAACGCAGAACGACGTCTCCGGAAGAGACTATATCCCCGTCTTTGACAAGCAGCTCCCCGACCACGCCGCCCTGTGGGTGTTGCAAAACCTGCCGATTGGATTCGACCTGGATCATTCCTGACGCGATGACAGCACCGGCGATACGGGCATTCACGCTCCAATAACCAAGTACCCCGACGAGAACGACCAATGCGACCGCGCCGACTAACAGGGGCCCGGTTGCTTTCCATTTTCGATTGGGGCTCTCATCCGTGCTCATGTCTGCGATACCTTTGTCAGCGTGCGCTGAATGTCTCGCACATTGTTTACCGTCGACTTCAAAACTTCATCGCGGGGGCCTTCTGCTTTGATCTTTCCGTCTTCGATGACCAGCAGGCGGTCACATTCGGTGATGGCGGAAGGGCGATGAGTCAGAATAATAACCGACCGATTTGTCGCTTTGAACTCTCGCACGGCAACGTTTAACGCCATCGACCCGTCATGGTCCAACGCTGAGTTTGGCTCGTCCAGAACAAGCAGCACAGGATCGCCATAGAATGCCCTCGCCAATGCAATCCGTTGTTTTTGCCCGCCTGACAACTGACTGTCTTCGCTCATGATGACCGTCTTGTAACCATCCGGCAGAGATAGGATCATTTCGTGAGCATTCGCCCGCTTTGCGGCCTCAACGATCTTGGTATCATCCGGCGTCGTCGCCATCCGCGCGATGTTTTCAGCGATTGTCCCGTTAAACAGCACGACGTTTTGCGGCAGATACCCGATGTAAGCGCCCAAGGCGTCCGCACCGTATTGATCAATCGTGGCACCCCCAAAGCGGACCTCGCCCGATACCACTCGGGTCAGCCCTAGAATTGACTTGGCCAGCGTTGACTTGCCTGATCCACTTTTGCCGATGACGCCCAGAATCTCCCCTTCAGAGATGTAGAAACTGACGCCCGAAATCGTTGGCGCTTTGGCGCCCTGTGACATCACTGAAACGCCACTGAACATTACGTTGGCGGCAGGAGTCGGAAGCGCATGCGTCTCAGGTTCGGGCGGTGTCGTCCGAAGCAGATCCGCCAGTGCCGACCACGCCGCACGGGCGCGCTGGACGGCCGCCCATTGGCCGATGGTTTGTTCGATAGGGGCCAGTGCGCGACCAAGCAGGATCGAGCCTGCTATCATTGCCCCGGCCGTCATTTCACCCTGCAAAACCAAGTATGCACCGACGCCCAGCATGGCCGATTGCAAGAACAGACGGAATGTCTTTGTCATTGCTGAAAACAAACCGGTCCAGTCACTTGATTTGACCGTGTCGTTCAACGCCTTGTCACGCATCAGGTGCCAGCGAGCGGAGACGGCGGTCCCCATGCCTTGCGAGCGCACCACCTCAGCAGAGCGCCGAACCTGCTCTGCAAAGGCATTGGCCTGCCCGGAAGCCATCTGTGCCTCGAGGGTCTTATTGCGCGTCAGCAGTGCGTTCAACAATGTGATGACGATTAGCAGCGCGCCGCCAAAGACGGCCAACCAGCCCAACACGGGGTGGAAAATGAAGATCGCGGCGATAAAAAATGGCGTCCATGGCACATCAAAAACGGCAAGCATGACGGGCGATGTGAACAGTGACTGGACCATTTCCAGATCCCGCAATCCATTTGCTGGTGCTCCGCGCTCCCTTGGCAAAAGGGCTCGTTGAAGAACCGCATCAAACACCCGGTCATCCAGCCTGGATTGGAACCGTGCCCCAAACCGCGCCAAAACCCTACCGCGGGCATAATCAAGACAGCCCATCAGCCCATAAAGTGCGGCGACGAGTATGGACAATGCCACAAGCGTTTCCTCGGATCTTGACCCCAAAACTCGGTCATAGATCTGCAGCATGAACAAGGGGCCAGTCAGCATCAGAATGTTAACGAAAATGCTGAAGAGAAAAACAGACCACAAGAGCCAAATGCCCTGTGCGCGTGCGGCCCGTAATTCTGGCAAGCCAATGGGGGGCGAAATATTCACGTCGAATAACCGTTCCTAGATGAACTCCCATTACACTAGGCGGCATTTAGCAAACCGCAACTAGTGTTTTCGCAATACTGTCTCGCAATCCGATGCGGTATTGCAGTTTCCCCGCCACGTTGTGCCATGCAGAAGGCTTGCTGCGTGAGAGTGGCATTGAATTTATACATGATACAGTTTGGTTCCGGTGAAACAGAATTGGTGTGATGTCTGCATCCTAGATCCGCAGAAACCGGGTGAGGCGGATGCGTTCGCACCAAAACTAGTCGCGGAGTCTGGAAAACGTCTTCGTGATGATCAATGGCGCACGGAACCAATCGTGTTGAACAGTCAGCTACGAGGGGGATGTCTTCGCGAGCATTATAGCCCAGACTAGCAGCGAGAAGATGCCATGGTTTCCCTAAACAATCCAATGAACCGTACGGGCGCTTAAAGTCCGTCCAGCTAGGCTGCCCTGCTCGCTGGATGTAGACATTTTGAGGTTGTCAGTTTGGATATGGCCTCGTCCACGGCATTGGACAAAAGGCATAAAACCTGATGTGACTAATGTGATTGAGATGACAGAAGTAATGCCGAACCAAAAACTGGACTTTCTGAAAGACAGTGTCGGACGCCGCGGCCGGCACCTCGCCGCTTTGGCGACCGTTCTCGCCTGCATTGGTGGTCAGTGCACCGCCCAATCTGGGCCTTTCAAAAATGGTGCTGCCGTTCCTGAAACCGAAACGGCCGAAGCTGTCGGCGTTCGCAACGGCTCGTTCATTGTCGCTCCGATTCCGTTTTCCAGCCCATCCCTCGGCGCGGGGCTGGCCTTGGGTGGTGCTTATCTATTTCGCGCGGATGAAGGGTCAAATTCTTCCACAGTCGGGTTCGGCGCATTTAAGTCCGACAATGATAGCGAAGGCTATGCCCTTGGCTGGGATGTAAATTTTGGCAATGGAGAATGGACGACCAGCTTTCTCTTGGCTGACGCGAACTTGAACTATGACCTCTATGTTGCTGGTATTCCAATTCCGGTCTCGCAATCCTTGCAAGGATACACGATTGGATTTGCCCGCTCCATTTCAGAACAAGTTGAGATTGGAATTGGGATTGGTTACGGCGAGTCGGATGTGCAATTGCGCGGAGGTGGCGCTCTGCCGCCAATATTTGAAGAGGACACCAGGCTAAAGCTCGCGCGACTTACGTTTGATGTCGAACGCGACTTTCGAGATGATAATTTCTATCCGACCACCGGGTCGCTTTCCACGGGCTCACTGATCTACGGGCGTGCAGTGGACAATGGTGAGCTGCATTACGGAAAGCTTGTGCTCACATCCAATTACTACTGGCCAGTTACCGAAAAAGGGGTCCTCGCCGTCCGTGGATCGGTCTGTGCCTCGACGGACGAAGCTCCTTTTTTTGACAGTTGCGCTCTTGGTGGGGTGGATGCCTTTCGCGGGTATGTCGCGACTGAATTCATCGATAACGCACTGCTATCTGCTCAAGTAGAGTATCGAGGTCGATTGACTAACCGATTGGGATTTGTTGCCTTCGCGGGCATCGGTAGCGTAGGCGATGACTTCGGGGACGCTTTAGGAAATGATCTTAAGGTTGCGGTTGGCTTAGGCGCACGCATCCGTCTGTCCAAGACTTTCCCTGTCGATTACGCAATTGACCTGTCCTACAACGAGGCTCAAGAAAGCATCCTGTACGTTTCAGTGGGTCAGAGGTTTTGAATCGCGCTTGGTAAAACCAATCCCGTCGATACCGGAGCAAGCCCAGATACATCCCGAGGCGATACTTTCGATTGTGAGAACATAATCCGGTTCGCCCTTTTTAACGACCGTCGTTTGCACTATTCGGCTCAAAAATTATTATACTTATCAGTTGTTTGCTTCTTTTCTTGCGTCCCGCTCTAGGCCTTCAGAGTTGCTGGTGATACGACCTTAAACCACAATAACTTGAATTCTGGACAGAAAGCCCCATCGGCCCTAATGTCGTTACATAGGAGATCATTGACGTGTCATTGATCTCTGTGTCGAGAGACAAAAGAAGCCTTGTACAAAAATAAACCAAACAAGGCGCGTCAGGGAGGACGATTATGAATAGACTGCTCGGAACATCGATTGTTTCCGTTTTTTTGGCGACGGGAACGGCCGCTCTTGCATTTGAATGTGTGCGACCAGAAGCGTCGTTCGACAAGCCTGATGGGTTCCCGGAAAGGGCCCTCACCATGGTGGTTCCATACGGACCCGCAGGTGGTTCGGGGCAAGTCGCTGCTGCAATGGCTGAGGCTGTGACCGAATTGACAGGTGTCGCAATCAACCGCGACCACAAACCAGGTGGTTCGGGTGTTGTCGGCATGACGGCTTATATGGCGTCGCCCGCAGATGGCTATAACGTGCTCGAACACATCGACGATGCGTCCTCGGCCCATGCGCTGGATTCGTCCATGCCGAACCCGGCTGAAAATCTCATTCCGCTGGTGACTAGCCAGGTCACGTTTAGCCAGATCTACATTCGCACCAACGAAACGCGCTTCTCCGACTGGCCGTCGTTTGTCGAATGGGTCAAGGCCCAAGACGGAAAGGCAACCATCGCCAACGTGTCCAAAGAAGGCTCGATGGAACGTGTGACGATGAAATTCATCACCGACGCCACCGGCATGACGATCCAGCAAATCTCGTTCGACAAGGGCGCGCCGCGCTACGGTGCCCTTCTGGGTGGCCAGGTGGACGCACTCTTTGAACAGCCGGGGGATGTCCGCAACTTCCTAGACGCGGATCAGTTCAAGCCGATCCTGACGATCTTTGATGAACGTCCGGGCGTATTTGCCGACACTCCGACGCACCGCGAAATGGGCATGGATTTCGATCCACTGCTGCGCTTCCGTGGCTTCTACGTGCATGCTGATGCGCCAGCAGACCGCGTCGAGTGGCTGCAATGGGCCTTCCAGCGCGGCTATTGCGAAGACAGCTATCAGGCGTTCAATGAAAGCAAGTTCATGACCGTGATCGATAGCTACCGTGACACGGACGGCTCCAAAGAACTGATCACCTCCACGGTTGGCCAATACCGCGACGTCTACAAGGCCATGGGTCTGGACGTTAAATAAGTCGCGTCAGCGATGCTTTGACGTGGCGCCTTCGGGCGCCACGTTTTTCATGCGGGTAGGGGAGACGCAGGCATGGGACGGCTGACCAAGGGCCACCTGATCGAAGCAGCGATATTCGTGGGGATCGTCGCGATCTTCTACGCCTATTCGTTTGAGTTTAACCAAACGATCGAGATCTACATTTTTGGCGCAACGGCATGGCCGCGTGTCGTACTGTTTCTTCTGCTGCTCGCAGCAGCGGGGAACCTGTATCACCAGTACTGCAACGGCTCAGAGTCACAGGGCGGCATTCTGGGCGCTGCCGCGCAACAAGACAGCGAATCCCTTATGGCCGACAAGACGGCCTTGCTCCGCATGATACTCGTGTTGCTCACGCCTTTCGTGTTTGCCTTCCTACTCCGCCCGGTTGGCATCTATTTCAGTGCCCCGTTTTTTATCGCTTCGGTGATGATCATGTTTGGCGAACGCCGGTGGAAAGCGATCCTGATAATGACAGCGATCATTTACGTGACTTTCATCGGACTGTTCCTTGTGGTGCTGAATGCACCTTTGCCTCAAGGCAACATGTCCCCTTTCTACGATTTCAGTGCGTGGATGCTGAAGATGAACACGCAACTCCGGGGGCTTTGGTAAGCGATGCTTGAGAACTTTCTGGCTGGGACTTCTGCCCTTTTCGGAGATCCGGTCACAATCGGTATTTTCCTCTTTGGCGTGATCGGCGGCATGCTTTTTGGTGCGATCCCGGGGGTCAGCATGCTGACTCTGGCCGCCATCCTGCTGCCCTTCACTGCGGGGCTGGAGCCCGCACAGGGCGTGATGCTGTTCGCCGTACTGTATTGCACCGGCACCTATGGCGGGGCGATCACGGCCATTTTGTTCAACATCCCCGGCTCTCCCGAAAACGCGCCAACGGCGTTTGACGGCTACCCGATGACGCAAAAGGGTCAGGCGGGCAAAGCGGTGGGTGCCGCAGTCTTGTGCTCTGCCATTGGTGGTGTGGCCTCGGCCCTTGTGATGATGGCCGCAACCGAGCCGCTGGCCAACTGGGCCATCCGCAACATTGGGCCACCAGAGATTTTTGCACTTGTTTTCTTTGGTCTTGCGGTTGCCTCGTCCGTTGGCGCGCGGACGATCTGGAAAGGTTGGATGTCGGTCCTGATCGGACTGCTGATCGCCACGATCGGCCAAGACCCAGTGGGCGGCATCAACCGATACAATTTCGGGCTGGTTGATCTTGCCGCTGGCATCGCCTTCGTCCCGGCAATTCTGGGCTTTTTTGCCGTCTCCGAGATTTTCGTACAGGCGGAAAAGAAGGCGACGGGCAAATACAACGCTCCTGCTGTATCCATGACGTTCCCCAGCGCACTTGAGCTGTGGCGGCACAAGGTTGCTGTCCTCCGCTCGATCCTCGTGGGCTTCTTTTGCGGAATCCTGCCCGGCATCGGGGCCACACTTGCGGCCTTTATGGGTTACGGCGAGGCGGTGCGTTGGTCCAAGAACAAAGAAGAGTTCGGCAAGGGCAAGCTTGAGGGCGTGATTTCGTCCGAGACAGCGAACAATGCGGCCACAGGCGCGGCGATGATCCCGCTGTTGGCGCTTGGTCTGCCGGGCGGAGCGCTGACGGCGATGATGGTCGCTGTTTTTCAAATGCACGACCTGCAACCCGGCCCGCTGGTGTTCATGCTTTCACCAGACCTCATCTGGATCGTGTTCGCAGCCATGTTCTACGCCAACCTTTCGATCCTCATCATTGGCGTGATCGAGACCAAAACAATCCTCAACCTGCTGAAGATTCCGTTCCAGTTCCTGGCTCCGTTGATCCTAATGCTAGCCACAGTCGGAGCCTATTCCGGTCGTGGTCTCGTGTTGGATGTCATGGTCATGTTCATCGCGGGCATCATCGGTTACGTCCTGCGCCGTTCCGGTTTCTCCATCCCCGGTATCGTGCTGGGCCTGATCCTCGGCAAGATTGGAGAGCAGAACTTTGCCCAAGGCATGCAGATGGTGCATTATGACCTGTGGACCTATTTCTCTCGTCCCATCTGCACTTTGCTGATCGTGGCTGGGTTCCTTACCCTTGGCGCCAGCGTCTACCGGGCCTTTGCACCGACCAAGCCTTCGGTGTAGGGGGCCAATAAAACAAAGGAGCCCGCCGTATGATTGATGACAGTATTCAGGCAATCGTTGCCCGTTCCCGCGCGGCCCAAGCACGTTACGAGGCAAACGGATCGCAAGCTCGCTACGATCGTGCAGCACAGGCAGTGGCTTGGGCCATCATGGAACCCGCGCGTAACAAAGAGCTTGCAGAACTTGCTGTTACAACCACGGGCCTTGGAAACGTGCCGGACAAGATTACCAAAAACCATCGCAAGACGTTGGGCCTTATGCGTGACATTCAAAACGCCAAGACCTTTGGCGTAGTGTCGGACGATGCGGCTACAGGCATCACTGAAATTGCCCGCGCCAAGGGTGTTGTTGGGGCGATTGTGCCGTCGACCAACCCAGCGGCAACGCCGGCCAACAATATCATCAACGCGCTAAAGTGTGGAAACTCGATTATTGTCGCGCCATCGCCAAAGGGCGTGGCGAGCGCTGAGCGGCTTCTTGGCTTTATCCATGCTGAATTTGCAAAGATTGGCGAAGACCCAGATCTCGTGCAAATGGTCCCGGCGCCCGGATCAAAGGAAAAAACTCAATCGCTTATGGAATTGTGCGACATGATTGTGGCCACCGGTAGCCAGAACAACGTCCACCGAGCACAAACGGCGGGGACTCCGTCGGTGGCCGTCGGTGCAGGCAATGTCTCGGTGATCGTCGACGAAACCGCAGACCTGACCGCCGCAGCCGAAAAAATCCGCGCATCGAAGTGTTTTGACAACGCGACATCCTGTTCTTCGGAGAATTCGGTGGTCGTGGTCGATGCCATCTATGACGCTTTCGTGGCCGCCATGGCAAAGGCAGGCGGCGCGCTGGTCGAGGATGAAGCCGGCATTGTCACCAAACTTTGGCCCGGTGGACATCTGAACCGCGAAGTCATTGCGCAAGACGCAGACAAGATGATTGCTGCACTCGACCTCGATGTTCCAGCTGACACCGACTACATCGCGGTGCCGACGTCTGGCATTGGCCCGGACCACCCGTTGTCAGGTGAGAAATTGAGCCGGGTTCTGGCGCTCTATCGCGCCTCTGATTTTGACGAGGCGGTCAAGGTCGCGCGCGACATCCAGCTGCATCAGGGCGCAGGCCATTCCGTTGGCTTGCATTCAACCAATACAGATCGACCAATGATTTTGGCCAACGCGATCCCAACCAGCCGGGTCATCGTCAATCAGGCGCACACCTTTGCTACGGGCGGTTCGTTCACCAACGGGATGCCGTTTTCACTGTCGATGGGGTGCGGGACGTGGGGCGGCAATTCGGTGAATGACAACGTCAACTACCGCAATTTCCTGCAATCAACAAAGATTGTGCGCGAGATCCCAGCCAATGAACCCGCTTTGGAAGACATTTTTGGGACCTATTGGGAAGAAACAGGCAAATGAAGTTGAGCACGGCCTCGCCGCCTGAGGGCACAGTTCGTGATTGGCTGAATGCCCGCGCCGATGCTGGCGGAACAGCGATCACCCTTCCCGAAACAGGGCAAGAGTTGAGCTGGGCTGAGCTAAGAGCAACTGCTGCCGAAACAGCGGCCGATCTGACGTCCCAGGGCATTGAAAAGGGCGAAAGCATCGCTGTGGTGCATCCCAACGGGCTGCAGGGGGTCAAGGCGCTCTACGCGGCTCTGTATGGCGGCTTTCGTGTCACCATGATCAACCTTGCTGCTGGTCCGGACGCCATTGGCTATGCGCTCGATCATTCCGGGGCGCGCGTTGCCTTCGTGCATAAGGCCCAAATCGAGATGTTCAATGCGGCCCGGCCAGAGCGGATGTCGCTTTATGCACCGACAGGCGGCTCAGCAGCGTTGCATGATCTGAGAGCAAACGACGACGCACTTTTGATGTATACGTCCGGGACCACGGGTCGCCCCAAGGGCGTAGTTCATACCCATTCCAGTCTACTCGCTGGCGGCTGGACCGTCAGTAAAGCCCATCACCTTACACCCGACGATCGCGCCTTTGGTGTGCTGCCGTTCTACCACATCAACGGGCTCTGCGTTTCCGTGATGGGCAGCCTCGTGTCCGGCGGTTCGCTTGCGATGGTATCGCGCTTCTCTGCCAGCCAGTTCTGGGATCAGGCAGAGAAAGGCGGGATCACATGGTTCTCTGTTGTACCGACCATCATCAGCCACCTGTTGCACGGCGAAGCGGATCCCTCGGACGCGCTCAAATCGCGATTGCGTTTCGGGCGCTCCGCGTCCTCGGCGCTTGCGGTCGAGACGCAAAACGCTTTTCAGAAGCGGTTTGGCATTTCGATTGTCGAAACCATGGGCCTCACCGAAACAGCCGCGCAATGCCTGTCCAATCCCCTTGATCCGGCACAGCAGAAAATTGGCTCTCCCGGCTACGGCATCGGCAACGATGGACGTATTGCAGATGAGAAAGGGCAGCTTTGTGCTGTTGGCGAGGAAGGAGAGATTCAAATTCGTGGCCCGAATGTCATGAAGGAATACCTCAAGAACCCCGAAGCGACGCGTGAGACTTTCATCGGAGACTGGCTGCGCACAGGCGATCTGGGCCGCATCGACGCAGATGGGTTCATTTTCGTGACTGGTCGATTGAAAGAGTTGATCATCAAGGGCGGTGAGAACATCGCCCCGCGCGAGATTGACGAGGCGCTCTATGAACATGGCGACGTTGTTGAGGCGGCAGCTTTTGCCCGTCCAAACCCGGAGTATGGCGAAAGGGTCGAAGCGGCCGTGCGCCTGAGCGAGGGCTCGTCGGCTACGGCGGATGACTTGCTGGCACTGTGCATCGCGCGTGTTGGCAAGTTCAAGGCCCCGGACCACGTGCATTTGATGGACGAGCTACCCAAAGGGCCTTCCGGCAAAATCCAGCGGCTGTACCTGAACGAATTGCTGTACGGCAAAGGGTAGTTCGAGCGCGTTTAAGCGGCCAATCCATTAAAAATCAGCCTGATCCCCATCAGCAGGAATGCGATCAGCACGGCCTTTCTGAAAAGTTTCTGCGAAACATGGGAGCGCAAAAGCTCTCCAATACGATACCCAACCAGAACGACCATCAGCACAAAAACGGACTGCAGGAATACCGGAAAGGTCAGGACCCCGGCCACAATCTGACCTGCACCCAGCGGCAGAACTCCGCAAAGGAACAAAAATCCGGTTGCGCCGATAAAGCGTTCTTTATCAACATCCCGCGCCACCATGTACATTGCGACAGTCGGTGACCAGATCGAACTTATTCCGCCAAGCGTGCCGGATATGACGCCAAACACGGCTTGCCATCCTCGACCCGGTCCGATGCGCAATTTGATGCCCAGCAGTAAGTTCAGAGAGAACAGAACCATCGCTATGCCAATAGCTACCGTCAAAAGAGCGGTCGGATAGTCTGCGATGAACATCGACGTGACGAATATGCAGACGACGATGGCCAGCGCGAAAAGCCAGTATTCCTTGGCGATATCCCACTTTTTCGGCGCGCGCGCGAATTGGAGTGAGTTGGTGCCAAGGATGGACAGCCAAAGCAACGGGATGGCTTCGGTTGGTGGCATAAGAAGGGTAAGGAACGCCATCGCAGCGGCCGGAAGGCCGATGCCAAGGAACCCTTTGATGATGGCCGCTCCGAGGAAAATCAGTCCCACCAATGCGACATAACCTGGATCTGTGATCTGGAATATATCAGACCAAGCGCTCATGCTGCGCCGGTCCAAAAATGGGATTGCGTAAAGTTGACGGCCCGGGAGGTATTTGTATGTACCACCACCTCAACAGCATCCGCCCGAATATGGAGCTGGCCTCTTTGTCGGCCCGTGATATGACCTCTGGCAGTTTCTAATTCGGCTTTTACTCTCATACCGAACACTCTCCCCTTTGAACCGGAAACAAGCAACGGTTTTGGCAAATAACATGCCGTCAGAACGGCGTTTTTAGCAGGTCAGGCCGCGCGAGCATGGCTGACTTGGCAGCCACTCAAGACGCATGAACCGGCAGTAAACCACGCTTTCGCCGTCCGGACGGATCATCTGTTCGGGTCGTCCGACAAATTGGATCAGGCAAAACCGCCATCGACAGCAAGTGGCAAAAGTCATAGCTGGTGGTTAGGTGATAACGTCAGGCGCGGTACGGCCTGTGTGGCTCTCAATGCCGATGATGCTGTGGGCGGCTGCGATCACCGAGGCAAGGGCTTCTTGTGGCTCAAGGTCCAGTTGATTTGTCTCGAGCGTTTCGAGGTAGAGACGAAGTGTTGCCCCGCTGGTTCCAGTGCCCGACAGGCGCACCACGAACCGCGCACCACCTTCAAACACAACCCGCACGCCTTGCTGCGCAGACGTACTGCCATCGACTGGATCAAGATAGGTGTAATCATCTGCATGTGCTACGGTCAAAGGCCCTTCGCTACGGCCCGCCAGCCCGCTCAACGCGTCGCGCAACTCCGACATCAGTGCGTCGGCCTTGGCCGTCTCAATAGCCTCGAAATCGTGGCGGGAATAGTAGTTGCGACCAAAGCGCGCCCAGTGATCGGCCATGATCTGTGGGACGGATTTGCCGGTCGCAGCCATAATGTTCAGCCACATCAGAACAGCCCAGACGCCATCCTTTTCGCGCACATGGTCCGACCCGGTGCCAAAGCTCTCCTCACCACACAGGCTGACCCGCCCATCATCCATGAGATTGCCAAAAAATTTCCAGCCGGTCGGCGTTTCGTAGCAATCTAGACCAAGCGCCCCGGCCACGCGGTCCACAGCAGCAGAAGTCGGCATGGAGCGAGCGACGCCTTTCAGGCCATCCGCATATCCGGGTGCCATATGCGCATTGGCCGCAATCACGGCCAAGGAATCTGATGGGCTGACGTAACAACCGGGACCGACAATCATATTGCGATCGCCGTCGCCGTCAGATGCACAGCCAAAGCCTGGAGCATCCGGTCCCATCATTTCGTCCATCAGCTCGTGCGCCCAGGTTGGATTGGGGTCCGGGTGCATGCCGCCAAAATCGGGAAGGGGAGTGCCGTGGGTCACTGTGCCTTTGGGTGCGCCCAGTGCATCCTCAAGGATCGCGCGGGCATAGGGGCCGGTGATGGCGCACATGGCATCGAACCGGATCGACAAGCCGCCCAAAATCATCTTGGCGATGGCAGGGAAATCAAAGAGGCTCCGCATCAGGTCGACATAGGCCGCGACTGGATCAACGATTTCGACCGTCATGCCGCCCAATGAGCTGACACCGATGGTCGACAGATCGACAGAGTCACCTTGCCAGATGTGATAGGTATCGATGGTTTGCGTGTGTTCAAAGATTGCGTTTGTGACCGCCTCGGGGGCGGGGCCACCATTGGGCATGTTGAACTTGATCCCGAAATCCTCGTCGATGCCGCCGGGGTTGTGGCTGGCTGACAGTATTACCCCGCCATCTGTTTGCATCGTGCGGATTAGGTGGGATGCTGCGGGGGTAGATAGAAGGGCATTTTGCCCAACAATCGCGCGCGCCGCGCCATTGGCCGCAGCCATAGCCAAGATGGTCTGCGTCGCGACATCGTTGTGAAAACGGCCATCTCCGCCAACGACCAGCGTCTTGCCAGCCACGCCGCCAATCCCGTCAAACATCGCCTGCACAAAGTTCTCGAGGTAATGCTCGCCCATGAACACGCGGCACTTTTTGCGCAGTCCCGAAGTGCCGGGCTTTTGTCCCTCGAACGGAATGGTCGCAATGCTCGCTTTGCTCATAGGGTCGTCCTTCTTAATGTACGGGCGCCAGCGTAAAGACTGAGACGGACAAGGCGCTGACATGCACAGTATTGCCAACAAGGCAGTAAGGGCCTTCATCTGGTGCGGCCGTGTTCAAAATCCGTTCCCACGTCTTGTCTGGGGCGCAGGGGGGCAGGACCACGTCCTGATCCTCATCGTTGTTGAAGACAAGAAAGATCACATCATCCGAAGCCGCGTAGTAGGGCGTGGTCGAAGATGTGCGTAGCTCGACGCCGATGGTCTTGGTCTTGGGGTCTTCCCAGTCTTCGCGGGTCGGGACCGTGCCGTCGGGCAGGCGCCAGAATACGTCCGGCTTGCCATCCGCACTGCGTGGGCGCGAGTGCAGGAACCGGGTCTGACGCAACACTTTGTTGTCCCGGCGCAGGGCGCTGAGCCGTTTGACAAAGTTCAGCATGTCCTGATCCGCGCTGCCCCAATTCACCCAACCAAGCGGATTGTCCTGACCAAAGGTGTTGTTGTTGCCGTTCTGGGTGTTGCCGATTTCGTCACCGGCCAGCAGCATCGGTGTGCCTTGAGACAGAAAACCGGTTGCCAGAAGATTGCGTTGGCGCTGTGAACGGGCGGCATTGATCTTGGCATCGTCGGTCAGGCCTTTGACGCCCATATTGTCTGACCAGTTCGCATCCGTGCCGTCGCGGTTGGCTTCGCCATTGGCATGGTTGTTCTTTTTGTCATAGCTCACCACGTCACGCAGGGTCATGCCGTCGTGGCAAGTGATGAAGTTGATCGAGGACGTGGCAGCCCGACCGGAGTGGTCAAATGTATCTGCACTGCCTGTCAGGCACCGGCCCAGCTTTCCCGTCAGGCCAGCATCCCCACGCCAGAATTTGCGAATCCCATCTCGGAATTTGTCGTTGTATTCCAGAAACGGATGCGGCCAGTTGCCGAGCTGATAGCCGCCGGGGCCAAGGTCCCAAGGCTCGGCTATCAGTTTGACCCGGCTCAGCACCGGATCTTGGCCGAGTGCGTCCAGAAAGCCGCCATTGCGGTTGAAGCCTTCGGTTTCGCGCCCCAGCACCGTGGCGAGATCAAAGCGAAAGCCATCCACATGCATAACTTCGACCCAATAACGCAATGAATCCATGATCATACGCAGCACCATTGGGTGACGCACGTTCAGTGTATTCCCGGTGCCGGTGTCATTGACGTAGTAGCGCTCGTCGTCCTGCAAGCGGTAATAGGATTTGTTGTCGAGACCACGGAAAGACAGGGTTGGCCCCAGATGGTTGCCTTCGCCCGAGTGGTTGTAGACGACGTCGAGGATCACCTCGATCCCGGCTGCATGGACCCGGCGGACCATCGTCTGGAATTCCCAAATACCTGCCTGGTCCATGTATCGAGGCTCGGGCGCAAAAAAGCCTATGGATTGATAACCCCAATAGTTCGATAAGTTTGCATCAACGAGAAACTTGTCGTCCAGAAAGGCATGCACGGGGAGCAACTGCACAGTCGTTACGCCCAGCTTGGTCAGGTGTTCCAGCACCGGCTCGCTGGCCATACCAAGAAAGTGACCTCGTTGGCCGCGGCGCAGGCCGGGGAATTCGGCGGTCATGCCTTTGACGTGTGCCTCGTAGATCAGGGTTTCCGATCCGCTGACTTCCGGGGGGGTATCTTTGCCCCACTCAAAGCTTGGATCCACCACGACAGAACGCGGGACATAGGCCGCGCTGTCGCGGCGATCATAGCTGAGGTCTGCGGCTTTGGCGCCGATACTGTAGCCCATGACCGCGTCGTTCCACGCCACCTCGCCAATGATGCGCTTGGCATAAGGATCCAACAGTAGCTTGTTGGGGTTGAACCGATGCCCGTTTTCAGGGTCGTAAGGTCCATGCACACGGTAGCCATAGGACGTTCCCGGTGTCAGCCCGGCGACATAGATGTGCCAGACGTCTCCGTCCCGCTCCATCAGCGGAATTCGCGCAATCTCGATCCAGCCGTCATGGTCAAACAGGCACAATTCCACCCGCTCAGCATGTTCGGAAAAGACAGCAAAGTTGACGCCTTCGCCGTCAAAGGTGGCCCCAATTGGGTAGGGACGGCCCGCCGACATCGAATGATGTTTCAGGACCTTCGGCAGATCATGCTGTGCGGAGACATTCACTCGGTAAGCCTTTCATACAGTGCAGCATAAGCTGCGGACGAGGCCTCCCACCCCAGATGCTGCTTCATTCCCCGTTTTTGCAGGCGGGTCCAGCCTGATTTATCGGCAAACATGTCTGTAACGCGACGCAAACAGTGACCAAAGGCCAAAGAATCCACCGGATGAAACTGAAAACCCGTTGATGCATTCGACGATTGCGCCATGACGTTGGCGTTGATTACGCTGTCAGCCAGCCCACCTGTAGCGGCCACAACGGGCACTGTGCCATAACGCAAACCATAAAGTTGGGTCAGCCCGCAGGGTTCAAATCGCGAGGGCACCAACACTGCGTCCCCGCCCCCGAACATACGATGCGACAGCGCCTCATCATAGCCGATGCGCAAACCGATCTTGCCGGGGTGATTGCGCGCAAGCAGGCGCATCTGGTCCTCGATGACCGGGTCACCACTTCCTAGGATCGCGATGCCACCACCCGAGGCCACAAACTGCCCTGCGCAATCCGCGATCAGGTCCATCCCCTTTTGGGAGGTCAGTCGGCTCACGATGATGGCAAGCGGGCCGGTGATATCCGACAAGCCGAATTCAGCCATCAGCGCCTTGCGGTTCTTGGCCTTCCCCTTGAGCGATGTCGCAGAATAAGACGTGATCTCGGGGTCTGTCTCTGGGTTCCAAACGTCCATGTCGATCCCGTTCAGAATGCCGCTTAAATCGCCTGCACGGTGGGCAATCAATCCATCCAGACCCATGCCAAATTCCGGCCGCATCAGCTCGGCCGCATAGGTCGGGCTGACGGTCGTGATCGCACCGGCATCGACCAGCCCGGCCTTCAACGTGCTGATCTGGCCCCAGTATTCCAGCCCCTCCGATGTGAATTCGGAAATTGGCAATTCCATCGCTCCCAGCATCGCCGCCGGAGCCAATCCCTGAAAGGCGATGTTGTGCACCGTCATCACCGTGGCGACATCATTGTCACCACTCAACTTCAGATAGGTCGGTGCCAGCCCAGCTTGCCAGTCATGGGCATGCAACACTTCGGGACGCCATCCATCGCTTAACCCGTCGCGCGCGATGCATGCCGCAGCATAAGACAGGGCGGCAAAACGGATAGGGTTGTCCGGGAAATCCGTTGGATTGCCATAGGGGCCGCCGGGGCGGTCATAAAGGTGCGGCGCATCCAGCAAGAGCACATCAACCCCGCTAGCAGCCCCCGCCAATACGCGCGCAGGTCCCCCCATCAGATCCTTGAACGCAAAAACTGTCTTCTTGGCGGCAGTTTTAACTACAAGACCGGGATAGGCAGGCATCAAGGTGCGCATCTGCCACCCTGTCTGCGCCAACCCTGCGGGCAACGCGCCCGCCACATCCGCGAGGCCCCCGGTTTTGATCAGGGGCACACATTCGGAGGTGACGGACAAAACGCAACGCATGGATCTATCCAAGTGCCGCCGCGCGGGCCGCGATCATAGGTTTGGTAATTAACACAACGCCCCCATCCGACACGCGGAACCATTTGGCGTCCTCAACCGGATCTTCTCCGACCACCAGACCGTCCGGGATGTGCACCCCCCTGTCGACCACACATTTGGTCAGTTTCGCTTCGCGCCCGACCTCAACATAGGGCAGGGCCACCACTTGGTTCAGCGAAGAAAACGAATGGCTGCGCACGCCTGTGAACAGCAGGGATTCAAGGATTTCAGAGCCCGAAATGATGCACCCGCCAGACACCATGGAAGACACCGCCATGCCGCGGCGGTTTTCTTCGTTATGGATGAACTTGGCCGGCGGCACGCTTTCGGCATAGGTCCAGATCGGCCAGGAATTGTCATACAGGTCCAGTGGCGGAGTGAACTCGGTCAGGTCGATATTGGCGCGCCAGAACGCGTCAATCGTGCCGACGTCACGCCAATAAGGCTCGGCTTCAAGGCCGGACTGCACACAGCTATCCGAGAACCTGTGGGCCTGCGCCTTGCCGCCATTGACCACCTGCGGAATAATGTCGTTGCCGAAATCATGGGCCGAATTGGGGTCTTCCATGTCCTGGATCAGCAGATCACGCAGGAAGGACCATTTGAACACGTAGATGCCCATCGAGGCGAGCGCGTGATCCGGATCTCCGGGAATGGCGGGGGGATTGGCAGGCTTTTCCAGAAAGTCAGTGATGCGGTCGGCTGCGTCGCAATGCATGACACCAAAGGCAGTTGCCTCCATCCGGGGCACGGTCAAACAGCCAATGGTGACGTCAGCGTCGGTGTCCACATGCTGTTGCAGCATGATCTCGTAATCCATCTTGTAGATATGATCCCCGGCCAGAACGACAATGTAATCAACGTCATAGCTGTCGATGATGTCGATGTTCTGGGCAACGGCATCAGCGGTGCCAAGATACCACTTGTCTTCGGATGTCCGCTGGCTGGCTGGCAGAATATCAAGGTATTCGTTCCGCTCAGCCCGCAGAAAACCCCACCCGCGCTGGCAGTGACGGATCAGGCTGTGGGCCTTGTATTGCGTGGCGATGGCCATTTTCCGAATGCCGGAGTTGAGCGCATTGGAAAGTGCGAAATCCACGATCCGTGTCTTTCCGCCGAAATAGACCGCTGGTTTGGCGCGACTGTCTGTCAGCTCCTTGAGGCGACTGCCCCGCCCACCTGCAAGCACAAAGGCCATGGCGCGATTTGACAGGCGTTGGTTGGGTGTTGGTTTCATGTGTCGTCCTCCCCTTCTATCAGGATAACCGCCGACAGGGGCGGCAATGTGACATTGGCCGAATAGGATTGTCCCATCCACTCAACGGCCTCGGCGTGCACTCCTCCCAGATTGCCACGCCCGCCGCCGCCATATTCGACTGCGTCTGTATTCAGTGCCTCGCGCCAGAACCCTTGGCCCGGCAGGCCGATCCGGTGATCTGAGCGTTCTACCGGCGTCATGTTCAGCACGATGATTGCGCGTGGGTCATCTGGCCCGCCAATGCGCTGATAGACATAGATTGAGTTTTCCATATCGCCGCCGTCGATCCAGCCAAATCCGCTTGGTCGGCAGTCATTGAGGTAGAGCGCAGGTGTCGAGCGATAAAGAGAATTGAGGTCCCGTACCAAAGTTTGAATGCCCGTATGGGCAGATGCATCCAGCAAATGCCAATCGAGGCTCTGGTCGTGGTTCCACTCGTCGCGCTGCGCAAATTCCTGTCCCATGAACAGCAACTTCTTGCCCGGATGGGACCACATGAACCCATAGTAGGCCCGGAGGTTGGCAAATTTTTCCCAATCTGATCCCGGCATTTTCTCAAGCATTGACCCTTTGCCATGCACAACCTCGTCATGGCTGATCGGCAGCACGAAGTTTTCAGAAAACGCATAGGCGATGCCAAAGGTCATCAGATGATGATGGTATTTGCGGTTGATGGGTTCCTCTTCCATGTACCGCAGGGTGTCGTTCATCCACCCCATGTTCCACTTGAACCCAAACCCGAGGCCACCGTGATAAACGGGGCGGGAGACACCGGGAAAGGCTGTGCTTTCCTCAGCCACGGTCATGATACTGGCGTCTTCGCCGTAGACGAAAGTATTGGTCTCTTGCAGGAAGGCGATAGCCTCAAGGTTTTCGCGGCCGCCATGCGCATTGGGCACCCATTCGCCGTCTTTGCGCGAATAGTCCCGGTACAGCATCGAGGCGACAGCATCCACGCGAATGCCGTCCAGATGATATTCTTCCATCCAATACAGCGCATTGGAGCGCATGAAGTTCACCACTTCACGCCGTCCAAAGTTGAAGATCAGCGTGTTCCAGTCCTGATGAAATCCTTCGCGCGGGTCGGCGTGTTCATACAGGTGCGTGCCGTCAAACTGCGCGAGGCCATGCTCGTCGGTCGGAAAATGCGCAGGCACCCAATCGAGCAGAACGCCGAGGCCCTTGTTGTGTGCCGCCGTAACCAACGCGCGGAACTCATCAGGTGTTCCGTGCCGAATGGTCGGGGCATACATCCCGATGGGTTGGTATCCCCATGAGCCGTCAAAGGGGTGCTCGGTGATTGGCATCATCTCGATATGGGTAAAGCCCATGTCGGCGACGTATTCGACCAGATCTGTGGCCAGTTCCTCGTATGAAAGTGGGCGGTTGCCGTCGGCTCGCTTCCAACTGGCGAGGTTCACCTCGTAGATGCTGATCGGCACGTCGGTGTTGTGATGCGCGGCGCGCCCCTTCATCCACTCACCGTCAGACCAGTCATGGCCTGTAATGTCCCGGACAACGGATCCGGTTCTGGGCGGATGCTCCGCGCCAAACCCGACCGGATCGGACTTGAGTGGCAGGTCGTGACCATTTGCTCGGATTGCGTATTTGTAGACGTCACCAGGCATCACGCCAGGAACAAAAATCTCCCAAACACCCGAAGCCCCTAATCGCCGCATCCCATGACGTCGCGCATCCCAAACGTTGAAATCACCAACGACCGCGACCCGTTCAGCATTCGGGGCCCAGACAGCAAAATGCACGCCAGCCACCCCGTCGATCTCGGTGACATGCGCGCCCAGCGTCTTCCACAGACGATGCATCGAGCCTTCGCCCAGATAGTAAAGATCGTCATCGCTCAACACCCGACCAAAGCGATAAGGATCGTCAAACGTCCAGCTGTGGTTGCCGACCGTGGCATTCAGGCGGTAGGGCTGATTTTTTTTTAACAGAGTGCAGAATAGCCCCGGTGCGCCTTCAACAGGTTCCAGCGGCGTCTTTATCGCCTTGCCCGTGATGCAGGTGACGGTATCCGCGCCGGGCACAAAGACGTTGAGCGCAAAGCCGTCCGG
Organism: Tateyamaria sp.; assembly: GCF_039945315.1. Classification (GTDB taxonomy): domain Bacteria; phylum Pseudomonadota; class Alphaproteobacteria; order Rhodobacterales; family Rhodobacteraceae; genus Tateyamaria. The sequence continues at coordinate 173,543 of NZ_JBDUXB010000019.1, forward strand.
ATGCATGCGCAGGCCCAGAAACTGGAACGGATCGACCAGAAGCCCGCCCAAAAGGGCTGCAACCACGTCTCGAGGCGGGGCGGCCTTGAGGGCCATGTCGCGTGTCAGAAGTTTGGCCATGCGAATGCGGTCTTTCCGATCCTTTGCGCCCGACCTAAAATTGGTCGAGCTGCTTCAGTGTTTCATGCTACCCTAGCCGAAAGCGCTTAAGATGACACAGCGCTTCTTTGGCGGGGGCGGGGTGCCTAGCCGACCGCGCTTTGATCTGACCCTGTCTCAAGATATGCGTATCCATAGGGCGGTAGTTTCAGGCGACTTTTTTCCATGGTACCAGCGGGTGCTCCAACCAGAACTGCATCGGCGCTCACACGTACAGACTGAGGCTGGTCAGACAGGTTGAATATGCCAGTGAGGCTGACACCTTCACAGGTGCGGGACACCGCCAGCAAGGGGTTGCGCACCTTCGGAAACGTTGTTTCGCCAAAGCTCAATTCGGGCCGGGATTTGCGGAACGCCAAGGCGGCGCGATAGGTGCCCAGAACCGAGTCATTCTTGGCCTCTTGGCCAGCAGTTGCATGGGCCGCTTGCGGTGGTTTGACCGGAAGCCAAGGCTCACCCGTCGAAAATCCGGCATTGGGTTGGCTTTCGTCCCAAACCATTGGCGTGCGGCAGCCATCGCGGCCCTTGTTGTCGGGCCAGAAGTCGATGTTGCCGAGGTCCTGAAGCTCGTGAAACTCGATGTCGGTCTCTGTCTGACCCAGCTCTTCGCCCTGATAAATACCAAGCGTGCCGGGAAAGCTGACCAGCATGTTGATCGACTGGCGCGCGACGGCGTCTTCCATTTCGGGCGTCTTGGCCCAGCGGGTCACATGGCGCTGTACATCGTGGTTGGAGAACGACCAGCAGGGCCAGCCATCAGGGGCGTCCCGCATAAATCCTTCGATGCAGTTGCGGAAATGCTTTGGCGAATGGTCGTGGCTGAGCATGGCGAAAGAATAGGCCATGTGCAGCTTGTCATTGCCGGATGTGTATTCGCCCATGATCTCGATCTGGCGCAGGCCATCTTCGCCCACTTCGCCGATCATCATCCGGTCGTCGTATTTGTCCAAAAGCGTGCGCAATTTCTTGAGCACCTCAAGGTTTTCAGGCTGTGTCTTGGAATGGATATGCCGTTGCGCACCATACGGGTTGCCCGGAAACTCCTTGTAGCGCGATGCCGGATTGTTGCGCAGCTGCTTGTCGTGCACATAAAAGTTCACCGTATCCAGACGGAACCCGTCCACCCCGCGCTGCAACCAGAAATCCATCGCTTCCAAGAGCGCCTCGACCACCTCTGGATTGTGAAAGTTTAAATCCGGCTGCGAGACGAGGAAGTTGTGCATATAATACTGGCGACGACGCGGGTCGAACATCCAGGCCGAGCCGCCAAAGACCGATGGCCAATTGTTAGGCGCGCTACCATCCTTCTTGGGGTCGGCCCACACGTACCAGTCCGCCTTGGGGTTGGTTTGGTTCTGGCGGCTTTCTTCGAACCACGGGTGCTGGTCGGAACTGTGTGACAGCACCTGATCGATGATGACCTTCAGGCCAAGCTCATGAGCGCGCGCAGTTAATGCGTCAAAGTCCTCGACCGTGCCGAACAGAGGGTTGACCCCGGTGTAGTCGGACACGTCATAGCCCATGTCCTTATCGGGCGAGGTAAAGAACGGAGACAGCCAGATCGCATCCACGCCCAGCGAGGCGACGTGATCCAAGCGGCGCGTGATCCCGGGCAGATCGCCGATCCCGTCACCATTGTCATCCTGAAAGGACCGAGGGTAGATCTGATAGATCACCGCGTCTCGCCACCATTCGCGCATCCTGAGTCTCCTGAAACAGTGAAAGGCCCCGCAGCAGGGCCCTTTGTTAGCGCTATCAATATGCAACAAAGTGATTCAAGACAACCACCAGACAGCCAAGCGATGCAGTTCTGTCACAGGTTTTTGGGCATACATTTGCATACTGCGAAGGCGCTAACACGATCGAATGTGGAACGTTGCTTGAACGACAATGTCCGGAGGGGTTTTAGCGCGGATCGCCTTCAAGCGATTGGCGACTCTCTGCCAGCCAGATTGGGCCTGAGTCCCAGAATGTCTGTCGCTACACAGCCCGCAGTGCCACAGGGGCCGAGCGCGCGGCCACATGTGCGTCATCCGTGCGGCGTAGAAACAGGATCGCCGGACTGGCAAGGCCTGCCTGCGCAATCTGTTCCACCAAGTCGGGGGCGGCACATTCCAGCACCTTTTGGTTTGCGCGCTGGGCGTTGCTGACCGCAGTCACCTGCACGACATCGACCAAACCAGCCTCGCGCAGGACTTCTGTGATCTGCGCCGCACTTTGTACGCCCATGTAGACTGCGACATTGCTGCGCGCGCTTAGGTGTTGAATCCAGTCGGGACGTTCATTCGCATCTGCCTTTCGTCCTGTGGTCAGCACCAGTGTGTCGGTCTTGCCCCGTTCGGTCAGGAAACCGCCCACGGCGGCGGCAGCCCCGCTGGCTGCCGTCACGCCGGGCACGATTTCGTAAGCAAGCCCGGCCTCGGCAAGCGCCTCAGCTTCTTCGGCACCTCGCGCAAACACACCCGGATCACCACATTTCAATCGGACAACACGTTGTCCGCGCAAGGCGGCGGACACGACAAGGTTATTGATCCGATCTTGCGGCCATGTGTGGCACCCCGGCTCTTTCCCAACATAGACCCGTTCAGCATCCCTGCGGGCCAGCTCCAGAACGCCGGGATCAACCAACCGATCATAGAAAATGACATCCGCTTCTTGCAGACGCTGCACGCCGCGCAAGGTGATCAGGTCACTGCTGCCGGGACCTGCCCCCACAAGGGCTACGGGGGCAGGGCCCTTTTCGGGCACTTTGCCAGAGGTAATGACGGCTTTGATCGCGGCAGCGACGGGCGCGTCACCGTCTTGGGCATGCTGATCACGTACCGGGCCGTTAAAGACCCACGCCCACAGATCGCGACGCTGGCGTGGGCCGAGGCGGTCGGCTGCAAATCCGCGCAAGCGACCGGCAAGGGCGGCCAGATCGCCCAGGCGGGGTTCCAGCGTCTCCTCCAAACGGGTCTTGATCTGGCGGGCAAGAACAGGGGCGGTGCCTTCAGTGCCGATGGCGACGACAACCGGATCGCGATCAATGATCGACGGTGTGATGGCATCGCACAAATCGGGCTGGTCCACCACATTCACCACAGCACCACCGGCCTTGGCCAGCATGTGCAAACACGCATCTTGCCCCGGACAGCCCGTGGCGACAAAAACCAGAGCTGCGCCTTCAAACTGCGCTGGTGTGATTGGTGCACGCGTCCACACGATGCGTCCGGACTTCGCCAAGCTGTGCAATTCGACATCCAACCCGTCGGCCAACACCTCGATCTGAGCCTCTGTCTTTAACATCAAGCGACACTTTTGCGCCGCCTGTTCGCCACCACCCACAATCACTACGCGGCGACCCGTCATCGTCAGGAACATCGGAAAGGTTTTCATAGGCTTAAGCTCCTGTTCTACTCAGCGGCGATGGCGTCTGTGGCCGGGGGCAAAAGCCCGGCGAGTTCAGGTCTGCACGCTCCGCAATTCGTGCCCGCACCTGTAACTGCACCCAACGCCTCGATACTGCTGGCCCCAGCCGCAACAGCGCGGCGCAGGTCATTCAACCCAACGCCCATGCAAGCACAAACTGTCGCGCCGGGGTCCGGAGCATCGCCCCGTGCGCGACCCGACAGCGCGTCCGAAATCAGTGCGCCAGTTCCGATCAATGCAATGGCATGGACACGCGATACGGCCACTGGGGCACGGGCACAGAACATAACAGCGCTCAATGTGCCCTCAACGCGGTATGCAATGCGCACAAGTCCCGCCGTATCATCGCGCATTTCGCTGATTTCGCCGCCTCGCGCTGATGTGAGGACAGTGAATGCTGCGCGCGCATCATTGAGCGGCCCGGCGTCTGCCACTTCCGCCTGCCAGCCCGTGGTGGTACGTGCAATGGCACAATATGCGCCGTACTGCCGGATGGGATGGGCAGAGGCGACAAACCCATACCACGCCGCATCAAACTTGCGCGCCGACACCCGCCCAGACTTGAGAGCGGGTTGTCCCGAAATCGGATCGACGCGGGTGTGGACGACGGCGTTGACGGGCCCGGACGCGTTGCGCTGACGCGTCCAGTGCATCGGTGCAAACAACGCACCTTTGGCCACACGATCCGTCGGCAGGGCACGCAGCAGACTGCGCTGGCCACCGGCTTCAATCTCGAGCAACTCTGCGATGCCGACGCCCAGTTCGGCTGCATCATCAGGGTACAATTCGACGTAGGGTTCGGCCATATGCGCCCCAAGGCGCGCAGATTTCCCGGTGCGGGTCATGGTGTGCCACTGGTCGCGAATACGCCCGGTGTTCAACTGATACCCGTTGGCGACCTGAGCCAAAGGTGCCGAAACTGGCAACATGCGCGCGCGTCCATCTGGATGGAAAAACCCACCGCCCTCAAAGAAGCGTCCACCGGCGCTTTTCTGCTTTGGAATGGGCCACTGTGTGGGGGCAAAAGCCGCGTAGTCCTGATCAGAAATTTCAGTCAACCCACTGATATCAAAGTCACGCCCAAAGCGCGTCAGTGATGCAGACAGCGCCGCATATTCCCGAAACACGGAGGCTGGACTGTCAAAGTCAAAGGCAGTGCCGTACCCCATCTCGCGGGCCACATCGCAGATGATTTGCCAATCTGGACGGGCCGCACCCGGCACAGGCAGAAACGCGCGCTGGCGCGAAATGCGGCGTTCCGAGTTGGTGACAGTCCCGTCTTTTTCACCCCATCCCGCGGCAGGCAGCAGCACGTCTGCTAGATCGCAGGTGTCGGTGCGTTCCATGATGTCCGACACCACGGTAAAGGGAACATTTGCAAAAGCCTCGGCCACGCCGGCTGCATCCGGCATGCTTGCGGCCGGGTTCGTTGACATGACCCACAAGGCCTTGATTTTTCCGTCCGCACAGGCCTCGTACAGGTCCACTGCCTTCAGACCCGGAGCTGTGCACATGGTCGGGCTTTGCCAAAACGTCTGCACCGCGTCACGATGCTCGGCGTTTTCGATGTCCAGGTGGTTTGCCAGCATATTGGCGAGCCCACCCACCTCGCGGCCACCCATCGCGTTTGGCTGTCCAGTGACCGAAAACGGTCCCATTCCAGGACGCCCGATGCGGCCCGTCGCCAGATGGCAGTTCAGGATCGTATTGACCTTGTCAGACCCGCAGGCGGATTGATTTACGCCCTGTGAGTAGATGGTGACGACTTTTTCGGTGCCCGCCCACAAACTGTAAAACTGCGCAAGGGCCTCTGCACTCAGCCCGCTGCCACGCGGATTGGTGCACTCCGCTGCTACGACAGCTGCCGCGAAGCCATTCACATGGGCATTCACGTAGGCGTTGTTCACATGCCCTTCCGCCGCAATGTGCGCAAGTAACCCATTGAACAGCGCAATGTCGCCATCCGGGGCGATCTGCAGATGCAAATCGGCCAGTTGCGACGTGGCTGTGCGGCGCGGGTCAACGTTGACCACACGCATGCCGGGACGGGCGGCTTTGGCTGCCGCGATGCGCTGGTGGAGAACGGGATGACACCATGCGAGGTTCGATCCGACCAACACGATCAGGTCGGCCTCTTCCAAGTCTTCGTAGGTGCCGGGCACCGTATCACTGCCAAAGGCGCGCTTGTGGCCCGCAACAGAGGACGCCATGCAAAGCCTTGAATTCGTGTCGATATTTGCAGATCCGATGAACCCTTTCATCAGCTTGTTGGCAACATAGTAATCTTCGGTCAGTAACTGGCCCGAGACGTAAAAGGCCACGCTGTCGGGTCCATGATTATGAATGGTGTCTGAAAACCGGCGCGCGACAAGCTTGGTCGCACTGTCCCAGTCCGCCTCTTCACCACCGATGCGCGGGGTTAGCAGCCGGCCTTCAAGGTCGATCGTCTCTCCCAGCGCGGACCCTTTGGAACACAGCCGCCCATAGTTCGCTGGATGGTCCGGATCACCTTTTATCGTCCCATCTGGCGAGGCGATTACCCCGCACCCTACGCCACAGTATGGACAGGTTGTGCAAGTGCTCATGCGGCACGCTCACCACGCAGACGGGTGGCATCCAGTAGGATGCGTCCGGCCTCGACACGGGCCGGATAGGTCGCAACCTCGCCCTCATCCGCGCCCTGAACACGACCCGTCTCCAGTGAAATGACCCAATTGTGGAGCGGGCATGTCACCGCAGCCCCGTGCACAATACCCTCGGCCAATGGCCCGGCCTTGTGTGGGCAAGTGTTGTCTAGCGCAAAGACCTGATCAGAGGCGGTGCGAAACACCGCAACACATCCCGCGCGCGTTTTGACAACACGCGCACCCCGCAATGGAATGTCAGAAAGGGCTGCAATATCAATCCAGTCGCTCATTCCGCTGCCTCCAGAGTGAGGTTGGCCAACGGTTGATACGTCGCCGCCTTTTTTATAGCATGTTCGGCCCAAGGATCTTTTTGGTAGACGGTCTGAGACAGGTCGAACCGTGCCACCAGTGCTGCGCGTTCATCAGGGTCGGCAATACGCTCACGTATCCATTCCAGCCCGACCTTGTTCATCCACTTGTAGATGCGGTCGAGATACTTGGCGTATCTCACGATACAGCTGTGACATCGCCTTGATCACGGCGATGGTTTCCTCTTCGTTTGGCACGTCAATCAGACGCTCCACTTCGCGCACATCCATGCCCGCCGCACCGCCGATTCCGATCTGATAGCCACTGTCGACGCAAACGACACCGATGTCCTTACAGGTGGCTTCAGCACAATTGCGCGGACAGCCAGACACCCCCAGCTTCAGCTTGTGCGGCGTCCAGGCGCCCCACAGTGCTTTTTCCAACTTGATGCCAAGCCCGGTTGAATCCTGCGTGCCAAATCGGCAGTGATCCGTGCCTACACATGTTTTGACCGTGCGAAGGCCTTTGGAATAGGCATGCCCTGACACCATGCCAGCGTCGTTCAGATCGGACCATATGGCGGGGAGATCCTCGCCCTTCACGCCGAGCAGATCGATCCGCTGTCCGCCGGTCACTTTGACGGTGGGCACGTTGAACTTGTCCGCTGCATCGGCGATCGCGCGCAACTCATTCGGTGTCGTGATACCACCCCACATGCGTGGAACGACAGAAAAAGTGCCGTCTTTCTGGATATTTGCGTGTTTGCGTTCGTTGATGAAACGACTTTGCGGATCATCCAGATATTCCAGCGGCCAATCCGCAATCAGGTAGTAGTTCAGCGCCGGGCGACACACATGGCACCCATCCACTGTCTTCCACGCGCACTCCTGCCAGACCGCAGCCATTGACTTGAGCTCCTGTGACTTGATCATCCGTCGCACGTCCTCGTGAGACAGATCGCAACAGCCACAGATCGGTTGTGCCGTGGGCATGACGAAGGCATCACCCAAGGTGACGGCCAGCACCTGTTCCACAAGCCCCGTGCAGGTCCCGCAGGACCCGGACGCTTTTGTCACAGAGCGTACTGCGCCCAGATCGGTCGCGCCTTCGGCAATCGCGTCTTCAATCGTCCCTTTGCAAATGCCGTTACAGCCACAGATTTCCGCGTCACGCGGTAAGGCTGCAACGGCCGCCAACGGGTCCAGGGGGGCACCTCCCTGATAGGCCGGGCCAAAGATCAGCGTGTCGCGCATCTCGATGATGTCGGTCTTGTCGCGGATGAGGCCAAAGAACCAATTGCTGTCAGCTGTGTCGCCATACATCACCGCGCCGATCACCACGTCGTTCTCGATGACGAGGCGCCGGTAGACGCCGCGCCCGGGGTCGCGGAACACGATGTCTTCGCGCCCTTCGCCATCGGCAAAATCCCCGGCACTGAACAGATCACAACCCGTCACTTTCAGCTTCGTACTCAGCTCTTTATGAACGAACGCGGCCTCCTGACCCATCAGCGTTTGAGCGGCCACTTTCGCCTGATCATATAGTGGAGCGACAAGGCCAAAGAGCGCACCATCATGTTCGACGCATTCGCCAACGGCCAGAATGTTTTCGTCTGAGGTGATCATCTGATCATCAACATGAATGCCACGCCCAACGGCCAGCCCGGCCTCCTTGGCCAGAGCGACGTTTGGGCGAATGCCGACGGCCATCACAAGCAGATCACAGGGCAGTTCGGTGCCGTCATCCAGCAGCAGGGCGCGCACCTTGCCGTCCGCGCCAAGGATCTCGCTGGAATTCGCCTGACACATGACGGTGATGCCCTTGTCCACCAGCGCTTTGCGCAGCAGATATCCAGCAGCTTCGTCCAATTGGCGTTCCATCAGGTGGCCCATGATGTGCACCACCGTGACGTCCACACCGCGCGCGGCCATGCCCGCAGCGGCTTCCAGGCCCAGCAGGCCGCCACCGATCACGACGACTTTGTTGCCTGCGCCCAGGCTCATCATCCGCTCGGTATTTTCCAGATCGCGGTAGGCAATGACGCCTTCCAGATCGTGACCGGGCAGGGGGATCATGAAGGGGTTGGACCCGGTGCCAAAGATCAACTTGTCGTAAGGCAGCACATCGCCGTTCTCAGCAGTGACGGTCTTGGCCGCCCGGTCAATCCCAGCCACCCGTTCGCCAAAGCGACAGGTGACACCGTTGGCGGCGTACCAGCCGGCGTCATGGGTTACGATCTCTTCGTATGTTTTGTCGCCGGCCAGAACGGGCGAGAGCATGATGCGGTTGTAGTTGCCGCGCGGCTCTGCGTTGAACAGGGTCACGTTCACGTTCACGTCTGCGCCTGCGTCAAACAGATGCTCCAACGCGCGGCCTGTGGCCATTCCGGCACCGATTATGATGATATTCTGTGTCATTCTGCAGCCTCCACTTCGGGGTAAGCGGCGGCAATCATGACGCCGGAAAGGGTGGCATAAGCGGTTTCCCAAGATGCTTGGACGTCCGGCGTGAGCGCCTCGCCCAGACCCTTTTTCAACGTGTCGATCAACGCTTCGCCGACAAAAGGATAGTGTTCGGCTTTCACACCATAGGCGACATGACCGACGGCCAGTTTTTCGGCGACCGGCACAATGGCTTCAAGCGACTTCAATCCGTTTACAACCGCACCAAGGGTCGCCATCAACTTGGCCCCCTGTTCGCTCATATCGCCCTTGAAAATCGGGCGAACTTGAGGCGCGATCTCGAACAGGCGGGCATAAAACATCTCTGCCGCCGCATCCTTGATCGGCAGCACCTGGGCAAAGCTTTCCTGGACTCTGTCAATCTGATCAGGGGTCATGAGCTTACTCCGCAGCAATCTTGGGTTTTTGAGGGGCAGGGGTCTTGGGTGCCCCGCCCGAGTTGGGCGATTTGGGTTTCGCCCCGTGCTCGTACTCCTCGAGGAAATCGAGCACATCCTGGCGATAGTTGTAGTAATCCGGATGCTCGAGCAGCGCCTTGCGTGTGCGCGGGCGCGGCAGGTCAACGTCGACAATCTTGCCGATGGTTGCCTGCGGCCCGTTGGTCATCATCACCACGCGGTCCGCCAGCAGGATTGCCTCATCCACATCATGGGTCACACAAATGGCGGTAACTTTGGTGCGGCTCCACACCTCCATCAGCACCTCTTGCAACTCCCAGCGGGTGAGGCTGTCGAGCATGCCGAACGGTTCATCCAGAAGGAGGAGCTTGGGGGACAATGCAAAGGCACGGGCGATGCCCACCCTCTGTTTCATCCCGTTGGACAGGCTGTCAGCCTGCTTGTCCATCGCGTCAGCCAATCCAACGCGCTCAAGATAGTAGTCGACGACATCCTGCCGCTCGGCGCGTGAGGCAGACGGGTAAACCTTGTCCACCCCGATGGCCACGTTCTCGCGGGCTGACAGCCACGGGAACAGGTTGGGTGACTGGAATACAACGGCGCGTTCGGGGTCCGCACCTTCGACGTGGCGGCCATCCAGCTTGATCGCGCCCTTGGAAATCTCGTTCAGACCGGCGGCCATGGTCAACACCGTGGACTTGCCGCAGCCCGAATGGCCAATCAGGGAAATGAACTCGCCCTTGTTGATCTTGAGGTCGAAGTCCTCGACCACTGTCAGCGGTCCCTTGGGTGTTGGATACACCTTGTGAAGTTGGCTGAAATCCAGAAACCGGTTTTCGATCATGCCCTTCTGCGCATCAGCCACTGCCGTGGGCACACCGTGGATCGGGGTCACGTCAGGCAATGTCTTGCTGCCTTCGATCTTGGCCTCGATGCCGACATCCATCAGGTACTTAGTCACATCTGCGCGCAGGCGTTTGAACTCTTCGTTGTGGTTCATCTCCATCCGGTCGCGGGTTCGCGGGATGGTCACCTTGAACTCCTGACCCAGCGTCCCGTCTGGGTTCAGCGCAATGATGCGGTCAGCCAGAATGATCGCCTCATCCACATCATTGGTGATGAGCACACAGGTCTTCTTGTCCGCTTCCCAGATATGCTCGATCTCGTCCGCCAGATTGGCGCGGGTCAGCGCGTCCAGTGCCGAGAGCGGCTCGTCCAGCAGCAACATCTCCGGGCTCATGGCCAAAGCACGGGCAACATTCACACGCTGGCGCATGCCACCCGAGAGTTCCGCCGGCCGGCGCGTTGCCGCGTGGGACAGACCAACCATTTTGACGTAGTGATCAACCTTTGCGGCGCGTTCTTCCTTGCTCAGTTCTGCGTGCACAGTGTCCACGGCCAGGCGCACATTGCCGTTCACCGTCAACCACGGCATCAGCGAATAGCTTTGGAAGATCACACCGCGCTCAGGGCCGGGGCCAGTGACGGGGGCACCTTTGAAGGTGACCGTACCAGTGGTCGGCATATCAAGGCCGGCCATCAGGTTGATCAGTGTCGTTTTGCCCGATCCGGAAAAGCCCAGCAGGACCAGAAACTCGCCCTCTTGAACTTCAAGGCTGATGTTCTTCAGCACGTCCGTGCGGTGGGTGCCCGAGCCGTAGGATTTGGAAACGTTGTCGAAAACAATCATGTCGATCACCGGTTGTTCGTGAAGGTGAACATGGACTGGATGGCGTACATCAGACGGTCCAGAAGGAAGCCGATGATGCCGATGGTAAAGACGGCCACCATGATCTTTGCGAGGCTCTGAGAAGACCCGTTCTGGAACTCGTCCCAGACGAATTTGCCTAGGCCCGGGTTCTGCGCCAGCATCTCAGCCGCAATCAGAACCATCCAGCCGACACCCAAGGAAAGACGTAGACCTGTAAAGATTAGCGGCAGGGCCGACGACAGCACCAGTTTGGTCACCTTCGTCCAAGTGTTCATTTTCAGAACTTTGGAGACACTGACGAGGTCTTTGTCGATGCTAGACACACCCAAGGTAGTGTTGACCAGAGTGGGCCAGAGTGAGCATAGGGTTACGGTAATGGCCGAGTTGAGGAAGGATTTGGCGAACCAGCCGTCGCTAGCATACGTGGCGGACACCACCATGGTCACAATTGGCAGCCATGCTAGCGGCGAGACGGGTTTGAAAATCTGGATCAGCGGGTTGATGGCCGCGCTCACAATCGGGCTCAGGCCCGCGGCAATGCCCAGTGGGATCGCGATCACCGAGGCCAGAAGAAAGCCAAAGAACACGGTCTTGATGGATGTCCAGATCTGGTCGTAATAGGTTGGCTTGCCGGTATAGACACGCTCCTTGACCCGGTCTTCACGGCCCTCGGCAATCAGCTTGGCGTTGCGTTCATCCTGACGGACATAAAATGCCGCCTCTTTCTCGCGTTCTCGGATGGCATCGTCGTTAAGGTTGCCGACCTGCTCCCAGACCTGCACAGGGCCGGGGATTGCACCCAGTGAAGTCTGAACCGTGGGGGCAAGCGCCGCCCATGCGGCCAAAAACATCGCGATGGCAAGCAGTGGTACACCCAGCAAGCGCCAGATCTCCTTGCCTTGGGCGCGGGGATTGTCACCAGCTACAGCGCGCAGGACGGGCGTCAGCCATGCGAGGCCCAGAACCTGAAACCATTTGTCCGCCGTATTGATGCGGGTGAAGAGCCGCTGGCGGCTGGCCTCGCGGGCGTCGTCCTGAAGGTCGGATGGATCTATGGCGGTCATGTCAGGTCTCTCCTGGCTCTGATGTATGGCGCGGTCCGGCGGGGGAAAGCCGGGAAAATTGGTGATGCTGCGCTGCGGCGGTGCACGTTCTGTGCACAGGTTGTGCACGCGCAGTACATCTGGTGTGACGGGCTATCTTGCGGCGGTGTGGCGTGCCCAGTTTTTGGGCAAGCCGCTTTGTTTTGGAACGGTTTTGCTGCGTTGCAGCGAAGGGTGAGCATGGTGCTCACCTCCCTTTGCCTTGGATTAACCTTCGACCTGATTGCCGACGACCTTCTGGTCACCTTTCAAGCCGATCGGCAGGCTTTCCAGATAGGCGTTGGGCGCTTTTCCGTCATAGCCGATGCCGTCGATGATATCCTCGGCTGGAGTGGCCGCTTTGAACCCATCGCTGTCCCAGGGGAAGTCCGCCTCGTTGGCCAGACCTTCGTCTACCAGCATGCGCGCGGCTTCTAGGTAGATGGCGGGTTTGTATACTTCGGCCGCCGTGTCGAAATACCACTGATCGGATTTCGCTTCGGCGATCTGGCCCCATCGACGCATCTGCGTCAGGTACCAGATGGCGTCCGAATAGAACGGGTAGGTCGCGTTGTAGCGGAAAAACACGTTGAAGTCCGGGGCAGGGCGACGATCGCCTTTTTCGAACTCAAAAAAACCTGTCATCGAGTTTGCGATAACTTCGTAATCCGCACCGACATATTCTGAGCGGGATAGAATTTCGACAGCTTCCTCACGGTTGGCGTTGTCGTTTTCGTCGAGCCAGATGGCAGCCCGGATCAGTGCTTTGGTAATGGCCAGCGTGGTGTTTGGGTTCTCTTCGGCGAAATCTGCGTTGATGCCAAACACCTTCTCCGGGTTATTCTTCCACATGTCATAGTCGGTGATAACGGGCACGCCGATGCCTTTGAATACGGCCTGCTGGTTCCAAGGCTCACCCACAGCATAACCATATATTGTGCCCGCTTACATTGTAGCTGGCATTTGTGGGGGTGGTGTCACGCTCAGCAACACGTCTGCGCCGATCTGACCAGACACATCTTCGGGGCTGTAAAAGCCGGGCTCTAGTCCACCGGCGGCCAGCCAGTAGCGAATTTCGTAGTTGTGTGTAGAGACCGGGTACACCATGCCCATGTTGAACGGCAGGCCCTGGTCTTTGTAGTCTTCAACAACAGGCGCCAGCGCTTCGGCACTGATCGGGTGCTGTGGACGGCCATCATCCATCAGCGGCACATGGGGTTTCATCTCTTCCCAAATTTCGTTGGAAACGGTGATGCCGTTGCCGTTCAAGTCCATGGAGAAGGGCGTGATGATGTGCGCTTCGGTGCCATATCCGATGGTTGCCGCCAGCGGTTGTCCCGCCAGCATGTGCGCGCCGTCCAATTGGCCGTCAATTACACCGTCCAGCAGAACCTTCCAGTTGGCTTGCGCCTCAAGGGTAACAAACAGCCCCTCATCTTCGAAGTATCCGTTCTCATAAGCGATGGCGAGCGGGGCCATGTCCGTCAGTTTGATAAATCCAAACGTCAGCTCATCCTTTTCCAGATCCAGCAGTTCGGCATGCGCCACCGACCCCATCAGGGCAGCAACAGTTCCAACAGCAGTCAGTAGTCGTGTCATGGTTTTTTCCTTGTTGAAAACGAAAAAAACCGCCCGAACCGGACGCGAGGGAGGAGGAACGCGTGACCCGGATCTAGCGGCTTTGCTCTTGATTTAAGAGCCTCCTACTGTGGAGGCGGTGGGAAGCATCCTTGCTTCGTTGAATTCAATGTAGCGTTCGCTGAAGTTACCGGACAACAAGGTTTTGGTGATTCACTGCGTTTTTATTCTGCAATGCAGCGAATGCTCAAGAATTCATCATTTTACGGGCGTAAAATCATAGGTTTTGCCGTCAAAGAAAGCATCCGGCCCAAGAATCATCTGCCCTTTAGTGGACGCGACTGCGGTGGAGTGGGCCAACGCTCCCTCAACTTTGGCTGACGCACCCGGCATATCGACGCCCAATGGCCCCAAATGCATCCGGTAAGAATCAGGCCTCATCGTTCCTTGGGCCACTTCAATAGCGTGAGAACGGTCAATGCCAGTCAGGTGGCTGATCTGTTCGCCGATCCACGCCGCCTGACTTCGCCATGGGAAGTTGGTGGCGCGGTCAAAGAACCGGACAAAGTCTGGCACGTGCACCGGCGGGCCACCAGCTCGCGTTGCAAACCGACCGGCCAGAGCATGCTCCACCGCAGAGACTGGGAGATTCAGATGCGCACTCCGTGCAAGGATTTCGATGGCCAGCACCCGGTTTTCTGGCTGATCCAGCCAGCGCGCAGCACGTGACACTGCCCGCATCAGGCAAGATACCGAGGTGGCATTGTCGTCGATCCAAACGCGCCGGGCAGCGAGGACCTTTTCGGGGGCCTGCGCCCAGATGGCCACGCCAGGTAGGATCAATTCGCCTACACCAGCGCTGACAGCCACAGACCCCCAGGGTTCTCCGACGCAAAACACATCCAACTCGCCAGAGGAAACGGCGTCCGCCATCAAAGGCGGCGGAGTCGTAATGATCTGCATGTCCGGGGCCCCGCCTGAATGCCTGATCCAGTATTCAAACAGCAACCGGTGCATCGAAAAGGGAAAGGGCACGCCCACCCGCAAGGGTCGGTTCAAGGCTTCGAGCATGGGTGGAGCAGTTGCTTCGGGATCGGTAAAGCCCCCATGCCATCCTTTTGCACGCATCGCGTCGGCCATCATGGACGACACACCAATCACCGTCCCATTGGCCGACAGCACCATCAGTGCGTCTACTTGCGCCGGTGGTCCACTCAGACCCAGCGACATGGCCGTCGGCATCGGCGACAACATATGCGCGACATTTAGATGCCCCAGCGCCAGCAAATCGCGGAGCGCCGCCCAGGAGGGTTGCGGCAAGAGGTTCAGCTCGATCCCCTCATCCGCAGCAAAGCGCAGTTCTTGCGCAACGATCAGCGGGGCGCTGTCCACCAGCGGGACATAGCCGCAATTCAATAAGGTCGTGCTCATGACAGAAGGTCCGACGCCGTCAGCAACGCCTGAGCGACATCTATGACTTTGCGATTTTGAGACATCGCCGTCTTGCGCAGCAGTGCATATGCCTCTTCCTCGCCAATTCCGCGCGCGCGCATAATCATACCTTTGGCCCGGTCGACCGTTTTGCGGTCTACCAATGCCTGTTTCGCGGCCTCCAGTTCCAGCCGCATCTGGTTCATCATCTGGAACCGGGCGATGGCGGTTTTCAGCACAGGCCTGATACGCTCGGGCTGCAATTCGCCAACCACATAGGCTGACAGGCCCGCTGTCACGGCGGCTTGGGTCATCTCGTCATCGGAATGGTCAACAAACATCGCGACGGGTCGGCTTTGCGCATCCGAAGCTGCGCTGACCTGTTCAAGCGCATCCCGACTGGGGTTGGCCAGATCAATCAAGACGAGGTCAGGGTTCAATGCGCTCAACTTTCGCGCCAGCCCAATCACATCGCCCAAAACGACGACATCTTCCCAGCCGTCTTCCGTGAGCGCATCAATGATCTCTCGCGCGCGCTCCGGGTCGGGTTCAACAACTGCTATTTTCATATCACTGGCCACAACCGTCGGTCCGACAGACGGCGTGTGCTGCCAACGTCGCGATGACACTTTGGATCATGTTTGGCTGCGTGCCGCTCACCAAAAGATGCAACTTCAGGCGCGCTGCCTGATTGTTGGGCGCCTTAAAAATCGTATCTGGTATCGGTCGCTTTTTGCCCCCAAGGTGAGCAGGGCGAACAAAACGTTGGGCGAACTGATGCAGATGGCAATACCAAAAAACGACACTTACGATGTCATCATCATTGGCGGTGCAATGATGGGCTCATCAACAGCATGGTTTTTGACCAATACAACTGACTTTGACGGTTCCGTTCTCGTGATCGAGCGGGACATGAGTTATGCGAACTGCTCCACCGCCCACACCAACAGTTGCATCCGTCAGCAGTTTTCAACTGAACTCAACGTGCGGATTAGCCAATTCGGAGCGGAGTTCATTCAGAACGCACGACAACA
The DNA here is from genome assembly GCF_039945315.1 of Tateyamaria sp. Lineage (GTDB taxonomy): Bacteria > Pseudomonadota > Alphaproteobacteria > Rhodobacterales > Rhodobacteraceae > Tateyamaria. The sequence continues at coordinate 189,745 of NZ_JBDUXB010000019.1, forward strand.
TATGGGCGGGGATGACCGCATGCCGGACCTCAAAATCCGCAATTTTGGCTATATGTATCTGGCCGATACGGACACCTTTGCCGACACCCTGCGCAGCAATGCCGAGGTGCAGCATGCCGCAGGCACGCAGACGCAGCTGCTGTCACCGGACGAGATCAAGGCTGCCTATCCCTTCTATAATGTCGACGACATCGTGTTGGGGTCGATCAACACCCATAATGAAGGGTATTTTGATGGCGCCGCGATCTTTGACTCGTGGCGCAGGCAAGCGCGCGAGCGGGGCGTGGAATATGTAGAGAACGAAGTCGTCGACATCACTGTGAACGCCGCGGGCACCCGTGTGGACAGCGTTACGCTGGCCAGTGGCGAAGTGATCGCGTGCGGGCAAGTGGTCAACGCCTCGGGGCCAAGGGCCGCGCGGACCGCTCAAATGGCGGGTATTAGTGTTCCCGTAGAACCGCGCAAACGGTTCAGCTGGGTATTCTCGGCCCAGAATCCGCTGGACCGCGACCTACCACTGACCATTGATCCTTCGGGCGTGCATGTCCGTGAGAATGGCGGGGGCACCTATCAATGTGGTGGGCACGCGAGTGTTGATCCTGCTGTTGATCCGGATGACTTTGCGATGGACCACAGCCTGTTTGAAACGCATGTCTGGCCGATCCTCGCCATGCGCATCCCCCAGTTTGAGGCGATTAAGGTGACCAGTGAATGGGCCGGGCACTACGCCACCAACACGCTGGATCACAACGCGATCACTGGCCCACATCCCGAAATAAGCAATTTCTTCTTTCTGAACGGTTTCTCCGGGCATGGGCTACAGCAGTCTCCGGCGATGGGGCGAGGGACGGCCGAATGGCTGACTCATGGCGCCTACCGCACGCTGGATCTGACTCCATTCCATTATGACCGGGTTGTGCAAAGCCGTCCGATCCTTGAAAAAGCAGTGATCTGAGAAAAAGGGCGTACAAATGAAGAAACTGGTTCTGACGGGTGCAGCAGGCAGCCTTGGGTCGCGTCTGCGTCCGGTGTTGGCTGCAATGTGCGATGAGTTGGTATCGACGGATATCGTGGACAGCGTCGAGGAACTGGCCGCCAACGAAGCCTATGTAAAGGCCGACATCGCCGATATGGCCGCCGTCAGTCCCCTTCTGGAAGGGGCCGACATGGTCATTCATTTTGGCGCCGTCGTGGATGAAAAACCTTTCGAAGAATTGCTCGGCCCGAACTTCGTCGGGGCCTACAATGTTTGGGAGGCAGCATATCGCCACGGAGTGCGCCGCGTCGTTTATGCGTCGTCGATACACGCGGTGGGCATGTACCCCAAAAACGAACACATCGGCATCGATGTGCCACACCGCCCCGACACTTTCTATGGGTTGGCCAAATGCTTTGCCGAGGATCTGGGACGCATGTACTGGGAAAAGCGCGGACTCGAATCCGTCTGCCTGCGCATATATTCCTGCGCCGACGTCACCAACCCGCGTGCCGTGGGCAGCTGGCTCAGCTATCCTGATATGATCCGCCTTGTGAAACGGGCTATCGATACTCCGATCACCGGGTTTTCAATCATCTATGGCATCTCCGATAACGACCGCGCGCCTGTAGATAACTCTGGAGCCGCACATCTTGGCTACCGTCCGCAAGACAACGCTGAACAGTTTGCCGAAGAAATCTATGCAAACTGCGAACCGCTTGATCCACAAAACCCCTCGCACTACCGCCACGGCGGCCCGTTTGCTGGGATCGAGCTCGGCAAAAGTGCGATGTCCGCACTGAACCTGAAAAAAGACGACTGATGCGGATCGACAACCTGCAATACTGCAACTGGTCGGAAAAGGTGTTTCGCCAGATGCGTGAAGGGGGCGTAGACGCTGTTCACGTCACCATCGCCTATCATGAGAATTTCCGTGAAACCGTGCTAAACTTTGAGGCATGGAACCGCTGGTTTGAACTCTACCCTGACCTGATCACCAAGGGTTTGGTGGCCACCGACATAGATGCGGCCAAAGCGGCTGGAAAAACAGCGATCTTCTTTGGCTTTCAAAACCCCAGCCCAATTGAAGACGATATTGGCTTAGTCGAAATCGTACACACATTGGGTGCGCGGTTTATGCAGCTGACCTACAACAATCAGTCCTTGCTCGCGACCGGGTGTTACGAGGCAGAGGACACAGGCATCACACGTATGGGCCGACAGGTGATCAAGGAAATGAACCGGGTCGGCTTGGTGGTGGACATGAGCCATTCGGCAGACCGGTCTACCATTGAGGCAGCGGACATCTCGGAACGTCCTATCGCCATCACCCACGCCAATCCCCACGACTGGCACCCAGCCTTGCGCAACAAGCGCGACGATGTGATCCGTGCCGTTACTGAAAATGGTGGTATGTTGGGTTTTTCGTTGTACCCGCATCATCTCAAGGATGGATCGAACTGCACATTGCAATCGTTTTGCGAGGCGGTCGCGCGCACGGCGGAACGATATGGGACGGATAAGATCGGCATTGGTTCAGACCTTTGCCTGGATCAACCTGACAGCGTCGTTGAATGGATGCGTGTGGGTCGATGGAGCAAAGAGATCGACTATGGTGAGGGCTCTGCCAGTGCGCCGGGCTTCCCGCCCCAACCAGATTGGTTCCGCGACAACCGCGACTTTGGCAACATTGAAGACGGGCTGCGCGCTGTAGGTATGGATGCTGAAGACGTTGCCGGGATCATGGGTGGCAACTGGTATCGCTTTTATTCCGAGAATTTTTCGCCGCGCCCATGAGCGACGTCGTAAACAGAACGGACAAAGGAAGCCTGTCTCAGTTGTCTGGCGAAAAGACACAAAGGAACACACCCATGAAAATCGGATTTATTGGGCTCGGCAACGTTGGTGGCAAACTGTCGGGCAGTCTACTGCGCAACGGGCACGACGTCGCTGTGCATGACCTCAATGCGGACTTTGTCGCGCAAAAAGTTTCGGATGGTGCCACAGACGGCCAAAGCCCGGCCCATCTGATGCAGACCTGCGATGCAGTCATCACCTGCCTGCCCAGCCCAGCTGCGTCGGCTGCAGTGATGGAGGAAATGCTACCTCATATTGGTCCCGGGAAAATCTGGATGGAAATGTCCACGACAGACGAGGCTGAAGTCAAACGCATCGCTGCCCAAGTCATCGCAGCAGGCGGGGCTGCGGTCGATTGCCCTGTTTCTGGCGGGTGTCACCGCGCAGACACCGGCAACATCGCGATTTTTGCAGGCTGTGACCGTCCCACATTCGAACGCATCCTACCGTTGCTGACAACCATGGGCCGCCGCGTGCTGCACACCGGTGATTTGGGCAGCGCGTCGGTGTTGAAGGTACTGACGAACTTCCTTGCCACCGCCAATCTGGTCAGCGTGGCTGAGGCCCTGACCGTCGCCAAGGGCGCAGGCATGGACCTTGGAGTGGCCTATGAGGCGATGGCGATCAGTTCGGGCACTTCGTTTGTGCACGAAACCGAAGGACAGGTGATCCTAAACGGCAGCCGCGATATCTCTTTCACCATGGATCTGGTGGCCAAAGACATTGGTCTGTTTCAGGACGTGGCAGACCGGGCCGGGGTGCCGCTGGAGCTTAACCCCCTGCTGATCGATATCTTTCAGGATGGAATTGCGCGATTTGGACCGCGTGAATTGTCGCCAAACATCATCAAACGGCTCGAAGAGGCGACCGGCCTTGATGTCACCGCGCCGGGCTTTCCGTCGGAAATGTTCGACGACGAACCCGAAGAAGTGGGTGGCGAAGTCATCGTGCGGCGGTGAAGGCCTCAATGATAGCCCTTGTGAGCAGGCAAACTGCGGGCTAGGTGCGTCAGATGCTGAACGATCAAGACCCAAACACAGTCCTTGCGACGATCACAGCCTCTCCCGGGCGGCGCATACTAGGTATAGGTTCTTTGTGGATCCTGTCGTTGATGGTGATCTATGTCGCCATCGTGCAGCCCCCTGAACTGGGCTGGCAGATTTTCCTGCTTGCGCTGGGTGGAGGGGCGATCTGGATCGCCGAGCTAATGCGGCGCGCGACGGCCGTTTCGTTAGAATTGACCCGGGACGAGTTGCGCGACACGGCCGGGGTGGTTCTGGCGCGCATCGACGAGGTTACGGGTCTCGACCGAGGTATGTTCGCCTTTAAGCCTTCAAACGGGTTCCTGATGCGCCTGAACAAAAGAAAACCCAGAGCATGGCGCCCCGGGCTTTGGTGGTCTTTGGGCTCGCGGATCGGTGTGGGCGGAATGACCCCAGCACATGAGGCCAAATTCATGGCCGAGATTATCGCCAATCTGCTAGCTGAGCGCGGTATAGACTGACCCGTAGGTTAGGATGATCCGTCATCCCACAGGACTTGTGGTGCATAGCGTGGCCGCGTGAAAACAAAGTTGTGGATTTCGCGCGTTTGCAGACCTGTGTTGAACGGCGGGTCGTATTTCACGAACGTCTCAACAACCACAACGGTTTCATTGTCAGGCATCACCGGGAGATCCTCACTCAAAGCCTGAATGGCTTCGTCGCTCAACGCTGGCATCCAGCCTTTGTTCTTTGACCAGTATTTCTTGTACTCGTCTGTGTCGGCGTCATAGGTCACACTGGTGACGCGTAAGGCCACGTCAGTGTCTTCGTTTGCCGTCAAGTACGCCAACATCTCCCGAGATCCATTGAGATACCCGTCATCAATGGGGGCTGTTTCGCGCGAGATAACGTCGCCGAGCGTGTAGGCCGCTTTTTGATTTAGCGAGTGTTGGCGATAGGCGTCAAATATCGAGAACATCGACAGATAACCCCAGAACAGAACGGGCAAGATCAGTACGAGTTCGACCGAGATGCTGCCCTGTTCGTCCTTACGGAACGAGCGAAAAAAGTCGCGCATGAGGGTCATTATCCTGGCTCCTGTACAAATCCGGACAGCGACACCATTTTGGCGCGGCCGGTTCCGTCTTTGGTAAAGGCGTAGCCCATTCCAGTGGTCGGGAAGACGGGTTCAAATACATAGCATGCGCGCAACAGCATCAGCTGGTGTTCAGCACCGTGTACAAACGAACGGGATGGTGTGACCGGTTGGGAAACGTCCACGCAATCGGCGGAGCCTGCAAAGCCAGTGAACGAACGTGGGTTGATCGGGTTCATCTCCAGCTTGAGTGCGTTGTCGCAATCCGTCAGGAAACCCGCAAAGTCACAGACCATCTGTTTTACATCGCTGTGCGTATAGTTGGCCCCAGTGTTCAGGCGCACATTGCGCACGGCCATGTCCAACCCCCGGTCCAGAAAGTTCTGGCGCAGCGAATATATGCCCATTTCGACCGACGTCATGAAGAGCGTAAAGAGAAGAGGCACGGCGAGGGCGAATTCGACCATCATCTGCCCGTCTTCCTTGCGCCCGAAATGGCGCAGGAATTTTGTGGCGTTGCGGATCATTGTGTCAGCCTCAGTTGGTTGATTTGTTTGGCGATGGATTCAAAGGCATCGCTGATCTCCACACCTTCGACACGGAAGAAGTGGCTTGGTGAAGAGGCGCAGTCTTCCATAACACCGGCGGAATGGTTCGTGACCTCGAAGCCTATTGACCAGACGACAATCCCTTGATCCTTGGCGGCATCGCAGATGTTTTCCAGCATATCGTCGGCCTGAGAAGACGTGTATTTGGTGTAGCGCCAGTTGTTCCAGCTGCCCCCCACATAGTTGTTGAGGTACCAGTACAGAGGGTAGCGCGACCAGTGCACATAGTGGCTTGGCTGGGCGTAGTACCAGGGCTGGATGCGGACTGTATTAACGTTCTCACCATCCGTCATCAGAATGAGCGTCTTGAGCGTCTCATCGTCGTCATAGGCGGCCGGGCGGTTGGAAAAGTTCGCATCGATCCGGTTATCCAGCGACAGCGCCTGTGTGATTGGCTTGAAGCTGGGGTCGAGCAAAGCGACGCCCCATTTCATACCAAGGTGGATCGAGGTGTTCGCGCGTGCGCGATATTGGTCGATCCGGCCCTTAAGCAAGTCGGCATCCTGCGTATAGGCTAGGATTTCTTCAAAATCCTGTTCGGGGCAACCAGGGTTGTCGATCGGGTATGAATAGCCAGAGCTCGCCTCAAAGTGCTGCATCTGCTCGTATGTCTTGCCAAAATCCAGAGTGGTCGAGTCAAAGTCTTCGATCTCGAAGTCCACGCAGTACGAAAAGTCATGCACGTGGTTTGTCAGCAATTCGTCGAAAATCGGGAAGCCAGCGTTCACTTGTGCGGTGTAAGGAATCAGCGACATAGAAATCAGGTTTTCAGTTTCGTCACGGATCACCGTATCGACGAACGTCTTCGCTGCGTCCTGCAGGTTCTCCATTTTGCTGTTGCGCCCCATCGAGCCGGAGATGTCGAGCACCATTGAGATTTCGACGTTTGCAACTTTTTCTTCGGCCTGGCCCTTGGCGGGTACGGTGAGTTCGTCGACGCCCATCAGGCGCATGAACTGGGTGGGAGTTGTGGTTCTGGCTTGCACGGTCACCGTGCGGTAGTTCAGTCCTTGATCAACGGTCACAGATGTCAGGTATTCGGACATCCCCGCCTTTTCGAAATAGTCGTTTACAACCGCTTCTGGTTCCAGCGTCTGGTCAAGGTCGGCAGCGGCCAGCACGGCCCGATCGACAGTAGCTTGCACCCGTGTGCGTTCCATTTCGTTGCGCATAAGGTCAACACCAATCCCGCCGACGAGCAGCATCATCATCAACATCATGATGGCGAACATCGTCATCGTACCGCTCTCATCGCGCGCAAACCGTGTGGCGCTGCCTTTAAGCGCGGCCATGGATGCTGATCTCGAAGTCGTGTCCATACGCATGATACACCTTACCTGTTATACGATCTGTCGCCCCCAGGGCGTGGTCGTCCAACATCGGGTGTGCGCTCGGAATGTGTCCGAATTCGGGCAAAAGGGCGAAAGCTGTGTGATCTTTAGGGTGCGACCGTGTGTAATCGGGTCGACAGCAAGGCATTGTTTACGAAGTGTTAACCTATTGGTCTTGCGGCCCAACCTATGCGGGTGCTTACACAATTTGCACAAAAAGTTGGCAGTAAGATGCGGAACCGTCATAGTCTGATGATAGGCCGCATTTCTGGCCATTTTGTGCTCAAACAAGGAATACTTCCATGAACACCCCCAAAGAGCCGACGTTTCGCGAAAGCGTGGATATCATGTACAATCGGGCTGTTGCGCTGATGGACCTGTCCCCAGGACTCGAGGAAAAAATACGTGTTTGTAATGCAACCTATACTGTGCGCTTTGGGGTCCGTCTGAGGGGCGAGTTAAAGACGTTCACCGGATACAGGTCCGTTCACTCAGAACACATGGAACCAGTCAAAGGCGGTATTCGCTACGCAACTGGCGTCAATCAAGACGAAGTTGAGGCGCTTGCTGCACTGATGACCTACAAATGCGCACTGGTGGAGGCCCCTTTTGGCGGCTCAAAAGGTGGGCTGTGCATCGACCCGCGCGAATATGACGAGACTGAGTTGGAGCTGATCACTCGCCGCTTTGCCTATGAACTGATAAAACGAGACTTGATCAACCCGTCTCAAAACGTACCTGCGCCGGACATGGGCACTGGTGAGCGGGAGATGTCGTGGATCGCAGACCAGTATAAGCGGATGAACACCACCGACATAAATGGCACCGCTTGTGTCACGGGCAAGCCAACAAATGCGGGCGGTATTCAGGGCCGGACAGAAGCGACCGGGCGTGGCGTGCAATACGCACTGCAAGAGTTCTTCCGTGATGCAGATGGCGTCAAAAAAGCCGGGATGACCGGCACACTCGACGGTAAATCGGTTGTGGTGCAGGGCCTCGGTAACGTTGGCTATCACGCGGCCAAGTTCCTAAGCGAAGAAGATGGCTGCAAAGTTGTTGGCATAATCGAAAGGGACGGCGCGCTGACCGATCGCAATGGACTAGATGTAGATGCCATTCGCCATTGGATCGCCGGGCACGGAGGAGTGGCGAGCTATCCGGGGGCCACATATGTGGAAGATGGCGCGTCGGTCCTCGAACTGGACTGTGACATCCTGATCCCGGCGGCCCTTGAAGGGGTGATCAACCGCACAAACGCGGAACGGGTGACCGCGCCTTTGATCATCGAGGCAGCCAATGGCCCAGTGACGGCAGGCGCGGATGAAATTTTGCGCAGCAAGGGCACAGTGATAATTCCGGACATGTACGCCAACGCCGGTGGTGTCACCGTGTCATACTTCGAGTGGGTCAAGAACCTGTCCCATATCCGTTTTGGCCGGATGCAACGCCGTCAGGAAGAGGCCCGCCACCAGTTGATCATCGACGAACTCGAACGGCTGAGTTCTGACAGCGGTATCGGTTGGGAGTTGAGTCCCAACTTCAAAACGAAGTACCTGCGCGGTGCGGGTGAATTGGAACTGGTTCGCTCAGGCCTAGATGACACGATGCGCACGGCCTATCAGTCGATGGCAAGCGTTTGGCACGAACGCGGAGACGTGGATGACTTGCGCACGGCTGCTTATCTGGTCGCCATTAGCAAGGTTGCGGATAGCTACCGCGCCAAAGGGCTCTGAACATTGAAGGGGCCAGTTGTTTCACCGGCCTCACCCTTCGGGTAACCCAGCCAACCGCAATCCTGCAAAGTATCGCTTGCCGCCCTCTGAGTTGGCGTAATTGTTGGTCGCCTGCCAATTCTTGATTGTCCGGTCCGGCTCCAGCTTGCGGTACTGGGCCAAAACCTCGCGCGCTTCGTCAATCCGCCCCAGATTGGCGAGAGCTGCAGCTTTGACTCCGTAAAAGGTCGGATAGGTGTCCGACAGTTTCAGACCCTTTTCGACATGGTCCAATGCTTCGTCGTCGCGCCCCAATTGCAGACTGGCGGATGCAGCCCCGCCAATCGAGGCCACATAAAATGCGCCAAGCCGCCCAAACTCCAATGATTTGATAAAGCAGTCATAGGCATCTTGCGCCTGTCCACACCAAAGATTTGCCCACCCACAAAAGCTGAGAATACGGGCGTCAAACGGGGCAAACCTTAGCGTTTGGGCAACCGCGTCTTTTAACGGTATCACGCGCTGATCCTCGACATAGGTCGTGATGGCGATGGCTAGGGTCAGCATGGCGTGACCTGCTGCCAGTGGCCGGCCCGCTTCGACCCAATCAGGCACTTTTGCAAGATAAGGCAGGATGGCCGGATTGCTGGTCATGGTCCGTGCGGCCATCAGTACGATCAACCCTTCGGCATGGGCATCTGCCAAATCCGGTTTGGTCTTGATCGCGCGGTCGTGAAACGCAGCGGAGTGAACAAAGGAATCGAGCGAAAAGTCACGCCACGCCATGATCCCCATCAACATGCATTGTTCAGCCGTGAGCTTGTCGTCCGGAATGGCCATGATCCGTGACGTTTCCGCCTCGAGGATCATCCCGATGCTGTGGTCGGCGATTTCTGAGACGACAGCGTCCTGCCAGTCAAATGCATCGTCCAGAGTGCTGTCGGACTTGTGGGTCCAGATCACCAGACCCTCCGGACTTTGCAAACGCGTCTCTAACCGCAGCCTGTCGCCGCGGGCCCGCAAGGTTGGTACCAGCAAATAGCCTGTGGACGTGTCTGCGCTGGTGATCTGCGTGGTCAGCCAGTTGATGCTGCCAAAATACGTGCCAACGTCCGCCGTTAGCGCATCCGCAATGTCCTGCACTTCTGCGCGCGTATCGCTGTTCTTAGTGGGCCTCAGGTTCAGCACCAGCAGGGTCGAGGTGGTTTGCACTGTCATTTCCGACGCCGCCAAGTCGCCAGCGCCATCCGGTGCGCGCAGCCATGTGGTCACAGGGCGGGCAATGTTTTTCAGGGTCTGCGCGCCCGCCGCCTCGAAGGAGGGCGACAATGTTCCATCAAGGCTTGAAAAGACCGCGTCTGAGATCAGAATGCCAGCCTCAGGTGCCAGCGCCTCAAGCCGAGCGGCGACGTTGATGCCATCACCATACAATTCGCCGTCGCTGCGGGTCACGTCGCCGATGTGAATGCCCATCCTCAGGGAAATCATCGGGTGCCCTTTGAGGCGGTCTTGTACCTGCATCGCAGCACTGACCGCTTCGACCGCGCTGGCAAAATCTACTAGCCAACCATCACCCATGCTCTTGACCACCTGACCGTGGAAGTCAGCGAACACGGGCCCAAAGACTTCGTTGCGCAAGGCGTGCAGAGCTGCAAGCGTAGCCGCCTCATCCTCACCGATCATGCGCGAATAGCCCACAACATCTGCTGCCAGAATGGCGGCAAGCTTGCGCGAGGTTTGAGGCGGTGCTGGGGTCGTCATTGTGCGAACTTTAGGTGCGATCCGGACCCAATTCCAGCGCAGAAACGCCAGGCGATTTGATCAGGTTGGCCGTGTGCCTTTGCTCGGTGTGTTCTCAGGGTACGCAATACGCGTCAAACCGTCGCTGATGGACCCAACGATGTCGAAAAGCGGGCGGGCACGGCGCGCACCCTCTTGCTACACCTGCAAGGATGTTGATGGTGTAGGGCCATGACATGAGCGGAGGTGCGCATGCGCTTTTCAGGACTGAAGGTCCTTGCCGAGGGGCTGACAGGAAACAAGGGATGGGGCCCGCACTGGCGCAGCCCTGAACCAAAAGCCGAATACGACATTGTTCTTATTGGGGGCGGTGGGCATGGTCTGGCCACAGCGCACTATCTGGCGAAAGTGCATGGGCTGACCAATGTGGCCGTTCTGGAAAAGGGATATCTCGGCGGGGGCAATGTCGGGCGAAATACTACCATTGTGCGCGCCAATTACATGCTCCCCGGCAACTCCGAATTCTACTCTCACTCGCTCAAACTGTGGGAAGGTCTGGAAGAAGACCTGAACTACAACGTCATGCATTCGCAGCGCGGCATCATCAATCTGGTGCACTCGGATGGCCAGCGCGATGCATTTGTGCGGCGCGGCAACATGATGGTCGGGCAGGGTGACGATGCCGAGATGCTGGATGAAGCCGGTGTGAAAAAGCTGCTGCCGATGATCGATTTTGAGCAGACCCGCTTTCCGATCTTTGGCGGCCTCTATCACAAGCGTGGGGGAACAGCGCGACACGATGCGGTGGCATGGGGTTTCGCCCGCTCTGCATCTGATCGCGGTGTGGACCTGATCCAGCAATGCGAAGTGACAGGCATCGATGTCGAGGGTGGCGTGGTCAAAGGCGTGCAAACCACGCGCGGTCCCATCCGCGCCAAGAAGGTTGGCATGGTGGCCGCAGGACGCTCGTCTCAGGTGGCGGCAATGGCGGGTATGCGTTTGCCCATAGAATCTCATGTGCTGCAGGCTTTTGTAACCGAAGGGTTGAAACCGTGTCTCGATCACGTGGTCACCTACGGCATGGGCCACTTCTATATCAGCCAGTCCGATAAGGGCGGTCTCGTCTTTGGCGGCGATCTGGACATGTATTCCAGCTATGCCGCGCGTGGGAACCTGCCTTTGGTCGAACACGTGACCGAGGCCGCGATGACCCTCATGCCCCAGATCGGCAAGGCGCGGATGCTGCGCAGTTGGGGGGGGGTCATGGATATGTCTCCGGATGGTTCGTTCATCATGGACAAGACCGACATCGATGGTTTGTTCGTAAACACAGGCTGGTGCTACGGCGGGTTCAAGGCGACTCCTGCTTCGGGCCACACTTTTGCACACCTGTTGGCGACGGGCACACCACATGAGACAACCGTGCGACACCGTCTGGATCGTTTCCGTACAGGGGCCGGGATCATGGACGAAGAGTCCACCGGTTCGCAACATAACCTGCATTGAAGGATGGTTGAGATGACGGGAGCCTCCGGCGGGGATTTTTATAAATCAGAGAAGAGATGGACTCAGTGCCATCAAGGAGACGTCTGATGCGGCTGCGATGTCCGATTTGCGGCGAGCGCGATGTGCGTGAGTTTTACTATCAGGGGGCGGCCGTGATGCTGGAACGCCCCGCCCCAGATGCGAGCGAAGCGGCTTGGGATGACTATTTGCACCTGCGCGAAAATCAGCCCGGCGATTTTGAAGAGTTGTGGAGCCATGATGCGGGATGCGGCGCGTGGTTTAAGGTGGTGCGCAACACGGTCACACACGAAGTGAAGAGCGCGGTTCTTGCCGCAGGGGGCAAGGGATGAGGGTTGCTGGCAAGGGTCTGATAGACCGCAACACGTCGCTGTCATTTCGCTTTGATGGCAATACCTATCGCGGGTTTGCCGGGGATACACTGGCTTCGGCGTTGCTGGCCAATGATGTGTGCATGGTGGGACGGTCGTTCAAATACCATCGTCCACGCGGCATTCTGACCGCCGGGTCCGAAGAGCCAAACGCATTGGTCACCGTTGGCAAAGGCGAGGCCACTGACCCTAATGTGCGCGCTACGGTGCAAGAGGTTTACGAGGGGCTTGAGGCGCGTCCGCAGAATGCTTGGCCCTCGCTTGGTTTCGATCTGCTGAGTGTCAACGACCTGGCCGCGCCATTTTTGGGAGCTGGTTTTTATTACAAGACTTTCATGTGGCCCCGTGCGTTCTGGGAAAAGGTCTATGAACCTGCGATCCGCCGCGCGGCAGGCTTGGGTGCGCTTGGCCCGGTCAAAGACGAAGATCACTATGAAAAGGCTTACGCGTTCTGTGACCTGCTGGTGATCGGGGCTGGGCCTGCAGGCTTGATGGTAGCCTTGGTGGCCGCAAAGTCCGGGGCACAGGTTATCCTGGCGGATGAAGACAGCTTGATGGGCGGGCGCTTGAATGCCGAGACGCTTGAGGTGGATGGCAAGCCTGGATCGCTTTGGGCCGCCGAGACCATAAAGGCCCTGTCCGCCATGGAAAATGTACGACTGATGACACGCACCACCGTCACGGGTGCTTATGACGGCGGCACGTTTGGCGCGTTGGAGCGGGTTGGTCATCACGTCGCCGACATGCCCAAGGGCGGGGTCAAGGAAACCTTCTGGCGCATGGTCGCCAAGCGTTCGGTTCTGGCGGCAGGCGCGATCGAACGCCACATCGCCTTCCAGAACAACGACCGCCCCGGGATCATGGGCGCGGGCGCTGTGCGCGCGTACCTTAACCGTTGGGGCGTGGCTCCGGGCAAAGCAGTCACGGTCTTTGCCAACAACGACGATGCGCACCGCACTGCTCTGGATATGGTTGATGCGGGTGTACATGTCGCAGCCGTCATCGACAGCCGTGCGGATGCCAAAGCGCTGGGCGACTACCGCGTGATTGCTGGTGCCATGGTGTCTGGCAGTTCCGGGCGCAAGCGACTTGAAGCTGTCAGCGTGCAGACGAACGCGGGCGTCGAGAACATCATGACTGACTGTCTGGCCGTCTCAGGTGGTTGGAACCCGACGGTGCATATGACCTGTCATATGAACGGGTGGCCCACTTGGAATGCCGACATCGCCAGCTTCGTCCCGACCCCGGGCTCCATTCCTGGAATGGAAGTGGCGGGCGCGTGCAATGGTGCGTTTTCAACGGCGGCGTGCCTGTCCGAAGGGGCAGCGGCCGCCAAAGCGAGCCTGAAAGCAATTGGCATAACGATCGCGGACGTTGCTTTGCCATCCGCAGAGGACACGCCTTATGTGGTCTCTCCTCTTTGGGCTGTACCGGGCAAAGGGCGGGCATGGCTTGATTTCCAGAACGACGTCAGCGTCAAGGATGTCAAACAGGCGGCAGTGGAAAACTTCACCTCAGTCGAACATATGAAGCGCTATACCACTCAAGGCATGGCGACGGATCAAGGCAAGAACTCAAACGTGACCGCGCTTGCCTTACTGGCAGACGCGACTGGGCGCGGTATCCCCGAGACTGGCACAACGACCTTCCGCCCGCCCTTTAGCCCGGTGGCGCTTGCCGCGCTTGGCGCAGGCGCGCAGGGTGCCGGGTTCGCGCCTGAGCGCAAGACGACCAGCCACCGGGCCAGCGTTGGCATGGGTGCCCCGATGATCGCGGTGGGCTTGTGGTATCGCCCTTCCTATTTCCCCACCGCCGGAGAAACCACATGGCGCCAGTCGTGTGACCGGGAAGTTGGCTATGTTCGCGAGGCAGTGGGGGTCTGTGATGTTTCGACCCTTGGCAAGATCGACATTCAGGGCCCAGATGCTGCCAAGTTGCTCGATTTTGTCTACACCAACATGTTTTCGACGCTCAAAGAGAACCGAGTGCGCTATGGTCTGATGCTGCGTGAGGACGGTTTCGTCATGGATGACGGGACCACGGCGCGGCTGGGCCCAAACCACTACGTGATGACCACCACGACGGCGGCGGCTGGTCAGGTCATGCGGCACCTCGAATTCGTGACGCAGGCGCTGCATCCGGAATGGGACGTGCGGATTATGTCCGTGACCGAGCAGTGGGCGCAGTTTGCGGTAGCCGGACCAAAGGCACGCGATCTACTGAATGGTTTATTGGACGAGACACTTGATGGCGAGGCTTGGCCGTTCATGGCCTGTGGCCCGGTCAGCGTTCAGGGGGTGAGGGGGCGTCTGTTCCGCATCTCATTCTCGGGAGAACACGCTTATGAACTTGCGGTACCATCGCGCTATGGTGATGCGCTGTTCCGGCAGTTGGTTGCGCAGGCCGAGGCGATGAATGGTGGCGCGTATGGGATGGAGGCGCTCAATGTGCTTCGGATTGAAAAGGGCTTTATTACCCATTCCGAAATCCATGGCCGGATCAGCGCTCAAGATATTGGCATGGGCCGGATGCTGTCGCAGAAGAAGGACTTCATCGGGAAAACCATGGCACATCGCCCTGGCTTCCTTGAAGACGGGCGAGAGCAATTGGTCGGCATGAAACCCGTCGGTGCAGTCAAGCAACTGACGGCAGGCGCGCATATCTACAGCGATGGAGAAGAACCGGTGCGCGCGCATGATCAAGGCTATGTGACATCTGTCGCGTTCTCACCGACCTTTGGGCACTACCTTGGGCTTGGCTTTGTTCAGAGTGGGCTGTCCCGGCATGGCGAGGTTTTGAACATGGTCGATCATTTGCGTGGCATTCAAACCCGGGTGGAACTGTGCGACCCGGTGTTCTTTGACCCGGAAGGAGGGCGCACCCGTGGCTGATCTGATTGCAAAAACGCCTCTGGACAGCATGGAGGCAAAGACTATCGGCACGGTGGCGTTGGTCGAAGTTGATTTGGGCGTGCTCACCTCGATTGCGCCCTTTGCCGGGCAGGCCAAGGCATTGGGCGGTGCGTTCAAGGCAGCCCACGGAATCGCATGGCCCGCCCTGCTGCGTGCCACTGGCAAAGCTGGTGCGCGGGCGATCTGGTTTGGTAAAGACACGGTAATGCTCGCTGGGCCGGAACCGGATGCAGCCCTTAACGCGTATGCCGCGATGAATCTGCAAAGCGATGCCTGGACGAGCGTGACCCTGACGGGTGCGGATGTGGAGGCGGTTCTGGCGCGGGTTGTCCCTGTCGATGTCTCCGCCGCCCATTTCAAGCGGGGGCACACGGCGCGCACTCAAATTCAGCACATGAACGGATCGGTGACCCGGATTGCCGCAGACAGTTTCTTGCTGATGGTGTTCCGGTCCATGGCTGGCACTCTGCTTCACGATCTGGAAAGGGCCATGGAAAGCGTCGCGTCGCGCAGCTAAAACCTCAGGAACGATTCTAATATTCCGGAGCCCGCCATGACCCGCTTTGCACTGATCCTTGCCACCGCTGCCTTTGCGACGCCCGCTTTTGCGGAAGACAAGAAAGAGACCTGTGCTTATCAGGCCCAAGTCGTCAAAGCGATCCAGACCGCGCGTTTGGAACGGGTAGCAGAGCGCGATGTACAGGATCACATCCTTGCTCAGTCGCCCACATGGCCCGAAAAATACAACAACGTCATCCCCTTGATCACACCTTGGGTCTACGAGCAAAAGCGGAAGGTGATCCGCAACGAAGACCTGGGAGCCGGTTGGAACGAGTTGTGCCTGCAACAATAGGGTTTCGGACTCGACTCTGACCCTGTGCGCCCCAATATTGTAAAGCATGAGCCTGCCCCCTGGATTTCTGGACGAACTGCGCACGCGACTGTCGCTTGGGCAGGTGGTCGGGCGCAAAGTCATGTGGGATGCGCGCAAGTCTAATCAGGGCAAGGGCGATCTGTGGGCGCCGTGCCCGTTCCACCACGAAAAGACCGCCAGCTTTCACGTCGATGATCGCAAGGGTTACTACTACTGCTTTGGTTGCCACGCCAAAGGGGATGCGATCAGCTTTGTGCGCGAAACTGAGAATGTGGGCTTCATGGAAGCGGTCGAAATATTGGCTGGTGAGGCCGGAATGCCGATGCCGGAACGGGATCCGCGCGCACAGGAAAAGCAGGATCGCCGTACGCTGCTGGCGGATGTCATGGAACAAGCGGTTCAGCATTTTCGCCTGCAGCTGAAAACGGGCGTGGCCTCTGAGGCTCGCGACTACCTTGAACGGCGCGGGCTTGATGCAAGTGCTCAGGATCGCTGGGAAATCGGATTTGCTCCGGATGCTTGGCAAGGGCTTTGGGATGCGCTCAAGGCCAAAGGAGTCGAAGATGATCTGATCCTTGGCGCCGGACTGGCCAAACCCAGCCAGAAGGGCGGCAAACCCTATGACACTTTCCGCGGGCGCATTATGTTCCCGATCCGCGATGCGCGCGGGCGCTGCACGGCCTTTGGTGGGCGTGCGATGGACCCAAACGACAATGCCAAATACCTGAATTCGCCCGAGACCGAATTGTTTGACAAGGGGCGCAGTCTTTATAACCACGGGCCTGCCCGAACCGCTGCAGGGAAAGGCCAGCCATTGATCGTGGCCGAAGGCTATATGGATGTTATCGCGCTGGCTGAACACGGGTTTGGCGCATCCGTTGCCCCGCTTGGGACGGCCATCACGGAACACCAACTGGCCATGCTGTGGCGTATTGCAGACGAACCGATCATCGCTTTGGATGGCGATACCGCGGGTTTGCGTGCGGCCATGCGGTTGATCGATCTGGCCCTTCCGGCGCTTGAAGCAGGCAAGTCCTTGCGCTTTGCGCTGATGCCCGAGGGGCAGGACCCGGACGATCTGCTCAAGGCTCAAGGGACCGGCGCACTGCAAAAGCTGCTGGATGACGCGATCCCGATGGTCCGCCTGCTGTGGCAACGCGAGACTGAGGGCAAAGTCTTTGACAGCCCCGAACGCAAGGCCGCGCTCGACAAGGCACTGCGTGAAAAGATTAAACTGATCCAGGATCCTTCAATCCGTCAGCACTACGGGCAGGAAATCAAAGACTTACGCTGGGATCTTTTCCGCGCCAAACGTGGAGCTTCTCCTCAGACAGGTGGCGGCTGGCAGGGCGGAAAAGGCAAGCGTGGCTGGCAAGCCCCACCGACGCCAATGCCCAGCACTAAGTCGTCCGCACTTGTCGCGGGCGGCGATCAAGTGGGCGTCCACTTGCGTGAAGCGGTCATTCTGGCAGCACTGATCGCGACACCGGATGTGGCGGATGAGTTCGAAGGCGGATTAGAGAGCCTCAATTGCGCCGATCCAGACCACGCCACCCTGCGGGATATGATTTTGCGTCACGCGCACAGCGGCAAAGATGCGTTGCGAGAAAATATTTTAGACGCACTGGGCCCACAAACCCTTGATAACCTGATGTCATCGCGCCATGTGGCACTGATACCTTGTATCCGCACACCAGGCGACAGCGATATGGCCCGCATGACCGTGGCCGAAGAGCTCGCAAAACTCAGCGCGGCGAAGGGATTGGACGCCGAAATCGCGGATGCGATGCAGGACCTTGAAGGGGTCGCAGATGAAGGGGTGACCTGGAGGCTGGGACAAGCTGCAGCTGCTGCCGACCATGCAACCCGTACGGGCAAAGAGGACAACGCCGAATACGACGTCAGCGCAAACGGCGCGCGAATCAGTAAAAGCGAACGTGACGCGTTTGCCTCATTGATGGACCAAATCAGCTTTTCCAAACCAAGGCGGTGATGCCTTTTGGCCTCAAAGCATTAGGAAAATAACGGTAAGAGGGTGGCCGAATCACCCAGACCACGAAATGATTCTTTAGCGATTCGGTTAAGCGAATCGCCTATGAGCCCCGACGAAGGAGCCCAGCATGGCCGCAAAAGACACGAACGAAGACTCAAAGACCGACGATCAGGACAACGAGCATTCGCTCGATATGAGCCAGGCCGCCGTCAAAAAGATGATCGGCGAGGCCCGCGAGAAGGGCTACATCACCTATGATCAGCTCAACACGGTGTTGCCACCTGATCAGGTAAGCTCCGAACAGATCGAAGATGTGATGTCTATGTTGTCTGAAATGGGCATCAACATTATCGAAGATGAAGAGGCCGAAGAGGAAGAGCAAAAAGGTTCGACCGATGTGACCACCACCGAAGGCACCCGCGATTTGACGCTGGGCGCCACGGGTCAGGAAAAACTCGATCGTACTGACGACCCAGTCCGCATGTATCTGCGGGAAATGGGTAGCGTTGAGCTTTTGAGCCGCGAGGGCGAGATTGCGATCGCCAAGCGAATCGAGGCCGGTCGCAACACGATGATCGCGGGCTTGTGCGAAAGCCCACTCACCTTTCAGGCGATTACCATCTGGCGCGACGAACTTTTGTCCGAAGAGATCCTGCTGCGCGATGTGATCGACCTTGAGGCGACATTCGGCAACCAGATGGGCGAAGAAGGCGAGGAGACTGCAGAACCTGTGGTGCCAACCGCCGGCGCACCCGAGGCCAAAACCGACGACAGCCCCGAACTTGATGCCGACGGCAACCCGATTGCCAAAGACGACGATGACGATGAAGACGAACAGGCCAACATGTCGCTTGCTGCGATGGAGGCGGCACTTAAGCCGCAAGTGCTTGAGGCCCTCGACATCATCGCCAACGACTACGCCATGCTGTCCGAAATGCAGGACAGCCGGATTTCGGCGACTCTGAACGAAGACGGCTCATTCTCTGACAAGAACGAAGCGACCTACCAAAAGCTGCGGGCCGAAATCGTGCTGCTGGTCAATGAACTGCACCTGCACAACAATCGTATCGAGGCTTTGATCGACCAGCTTTACGGCATCAACCGCCGTATCATGCAGATCGACTCCGCCATCGTAAAACTGGCCGACCAAGCCCGCATCAACCGTAAGGAATTTGTTGATTCCTATCGTGGTCGCGAATTGGACCCCAACTGGCTGGAAGAAATGGGCGAAAAATCTGGCCGCGGCTGGCAGATGTTCATTGAACGCTCAGCCGGTAAAGTTGAAGAGCTGCGCAACGACATGGCGCAAGTTGGTCAGTATGTCGGCCTCGATATTTCTGAATTCCGCCGCATCGTGCAACAGGTTCAGAAGGGCGAAAAAGAAGCCCGTCAGGCGAAGAAAGAAATGGTGGAGGCCAACCTGCGTCTCGTCATCTCCATCGCCAAAAAATATACTAACCGTGGCTTGCAATTCCTTGATCTCATCCAGGAAGGCAACATTGGCTTGATGAAGGCCGTCGATAAATTCGAGTATCGTCGCGGTTACAAGTTCAGCACCTACGCCACATGGTGGATCCGGCAAGCGATCACACGGTCTATCGCAGATCAGGCGCGCACCATCCGTATCCCCGTGCACATGATCGAAACAATCAACAAATTGGTCCGGACTGGCCGCCAGATGCTGCACGAGATCGGACGCGAACCTACGCCAGAAGAACTGGCCGAAAAGCTTCAAATGCCGCTTGAAAAGGTCCGCAAGGTGATGAAGATCGCCAAGGAACCGATTTCGCTCGAAACCCCAATTGGGGACGAGGAAGACAGCCAGCTTGGCGATTTCATCGAAGACAAAAACGCGGTCCTGCCGCTGGATTCCGCAATCCAGGAAAACCTGAAGGAAACCACGACACGCGTACTTGCTTCGCTTACCCCACGTGAAGAACGCGTGCTGCGCATGCGCTTTGGTATCGGGATGAACACAGACCACACTCTCGAAGAGGTTGGCCAGCAGTTCAGCGTGACCCGCGAACGTATTCGCCAGATCGAGGCGAAAGCGCTGCGCAAGCTCAAGCACCCGAGCAGAAGTCGCAAGCTGCGTTCGTTCTTGGATCAGTGATGCACGCCTAAAAGATCCAAGGCCACGGACGGGTATCCCCGTCTGTGGCCTTTTTCGTTCCAACTGCAATTGCGATGCGATGAGGTAACCAAATGTCCTTTTTGAAAAAGCTATTTGGCGGTGGCCGCGACGGCCCGAACGAAGCAGCGGGTGAGACCTATAAAGAGTTTCAAATCACACCGACGCCACAGCGCGACGGCACACAATACCGTATCTGCGCCCGCATCGAAAAAGAGGTCGATGGCGAGACACTGAGCCACACGCTGATCCGCGCCGACACAATTGGCGATCCGGACGAGGCCGCGGCGGCCTCAATCGCCAAGGCCAAACAGATGATCGACGAACAGGGTGATAGGGTGTTCCGCTAAAAAGGGGCGCTATATGCAAACGACCTTCACACTCCAAACCAGCGGTCAGGGCCTTTACGAATTCACCCGGGACGTGGCCCAGTGGGCAACGGGTACGGGTCTGCTCACCCTGTTTGTCCAACACACCTCTTGCTCGCTGCTCATTCAGGAAAACGCGGACCCCGAGGTGCAAACCGACCTCGCCGCATTTTTTGGCAAGCTCGTGCCGCGCAGCACAGATCCTTCGATGTCTTACCTGACGCATACCTACGAGGGTCCCGACGATATGCCCGCGCATATCAAGGCGGCCATGCTGCCCGTTAGCCTGAACATTCCGGTTTCGGGCGGACGGCTTGCACTGGGCACATGGCAGGGCATTTACCTTTTCGAACACCGCGATGCCCCCAAAACCCGCCGTGTTGTGGCGCATTTGCAGTGACCGCCCATGCACCAAAGCGTTCGCATCGACACCAGTACGACTATCAATGTGCCGCAAAAGGCTTATTCTGGGCACAACAAGAGGAGTAGTTTCATGTCAAAGCCTTTGGCCGTTGCCGCGATGCTTGCCGTTCTGACACCGCTGAACGTCAATGCTTTTGGATTTGGGATTCTAGAAACCTTTACAGTCCCAATTGTGCCGCTTGATAAGACGACATTCGAAGCGATCGAAGCGGACGGTGCGGGCGGGACGCAAATGTGGTGCGCAGCTGGAATATTCGCCACGCGAGTCCTCGGAATGACCAACGGCGAAATTTACATAAAACAAGCCCGTGGACCGTCTGTCGCTGTTCAGGGTCGAAAGGGTGTCTTATTCACAACGCTAGAAGTGCCGAATGCGTCCAAATCCTATTCACAGGGCGTGCAAACCACTGGCAAGTCGTTTTCTGCGGGTCACGCCCATTCGCTTTGCTTCGGGAGCGATCTTCGTGCTGTGCGCATCCGCTTGCCAAATGGGCAGATTGTCCATCGATGACACTGGACCAGTACCGCTTATCTAGCGGTGCAATTTCTGGACTACCCAAAACCTAGGCAACCTCGTATAGTTTCGTGGAATAGGGGGCAAACCCCTACCACTGGCAGGATTTGTAAGAGGGGGATGGGCGATGCGCTGTCCGTTTTGCGGAAATATAGACACTCAGGTGAAAGACAGCCGTCCCGCAGAGGATCACGTATCCATCCGGCGTCGTCGCTTTTGTCCAGCCTGTGGTGGGCGCTTTACCACCTATGAACGCGTGCAGTTGCGTGACCTTGTTGTGATCAAATCCAATGGCAAGCGTGAGGACTTCGACCGCGACAAGCTCGAACGCTCCATCCGCATCTCAATGCAGAAACGTCCCATCGATCCCGAGCGGATTGATCAGATGATCTCGGGGATTGTCCGCCGCTTGGAATCCATGGGGGAAACCGACATCCCGTCCAAGACCATCGGTGAGATTGTAATGGAAGCCCTGCATCGGATCGACACGGTCGCCTATGTGCGCTTTGCCAGCGTTTACAAGAACTTCCAGGCTGCGGATGACTTCGACAAATTCGTACAGGAACTGCGACCCGACAGCCAATCAGACGAGTGAGCGCGCGCAGCGACACTCGCTTCATGGCGCTCGCCCTAAGCTTGGGGCGGCGCGGGCAGGGGAACACGGGTTCCAATCCTGCTGTTGGCTGTGTGATCGTCAAAGCGGGTCGGATTGTTGGACGCGGCTGGACTCAGCCGGGTGGAAGACCCCATGCCGAAACCCAAGCTTTGGCGCAGGCGGGTTCGGCGGCCCAAGGCGCCACCGCCTATGTCACCCTTGAACCTTGCGCGCACCATGGCAAGACACCTCCCTGTGCGGAGGCGTTGATTGACGCAAAAGTTGCGCGCGTTGTCGTCGCTTTGCAGGACAGTGATCCACGCGTGGATGGGGCTGGCATTGCGCGGCTGGAAAAGGCCGGGATCGACGTCGAAACAGGCGTTTGCGCGGACGAGGCCGAGGCAGATCTGACCGGGTTTCTTTTGCGCACGGAACAGGGCCGTCCGCTTGTCACACTTAAACTTGCCAGCAGCTTTGACGGTCGGATCGCAACAGGTACCGGTGAAAGCCAGTGGATCACGGGATCCGAAGCGCGGCGCGTTGTGCACGCCATGCGCGCGCGCCATGACGCTGTCATGGTGGGCGGAGGCACGGCACGCCATGACGATCCTTCGCTGACGGTACGTGGGCTCGGGGTGGATCATCAGCCTGCGCGTGTGGTGGTATCGCGTCGTCTTGATGTCCCGCTGCTTGGCAATCTGGCCCGCACGGCGCGCGAAATCCCTGTCTTGTTGTGTCACGGACGGGACGCCAACCCGATGTTGCAAAAGACATGGGCTGATCTAGGCGCGCACTTGGTTTCATGTGCTGCGCGGGGCAGCCAGCTTGATCCGCAGGACGTGCTGAAACAACTGGGTGCCTATGGGCTCACGCGGGTATTTTGCGAAGGTGGCAGCGCGCTGGCCGCCGCGCTGATCGAGGCGGATCTTGTGGACCGACTGGTGGGCTTTACTGCGGGTGTCGCGATTGGGGCTGAGGGTCTGCCCAATATCGGGGCGCTTGGTCTTGGCAAGCTGTCAGAGGCTGCGCGGTTCGATCTGGACACGGTGCGGCGCATCGGCCCGGATATCTGCCACGAATGGCGTCGCGCGCTCTAGCGCCACAAATGCGCGCGACTGGCCAGCAGCCCTTGCAGCTTTGACAATGCACGATTTGACCACCCCGGATGGGGCACCGCGCCACTTGCCAGACGCTCGGCGACAACCTCAACAGGGCAGGGTAGACCGGTCACTGGATCAAAGTAGCGTGGGTAATCGATCAATGCGGCATGAACCAAGCCTGTCAGTGTGACATTCTCGCGTCTCCGCGGGGGAACGTCGCCGTGATCGGTGCTGAGGCCCCAGCCTGCATAAAATGGAACGCCCACTGTGACGACCGAAACACCGCGCAACAGAGCCTCGAAACCGGCCAGAGAGGTCATGGTCCACAGCGTATCCACAGCGCCCAGAAGGGCCGTGATGTCACTTTGATCGGCCACCACATCTGCCAATTCGCTTGCATCAAACGCCCCGGCGCGCAGGCCTGCCTCTACGTCCGGGTGGGGTTTGTAGATCAGCGTAGCGTTTGGATGTGCCGTACGTGCCGCCTCCAGCAGTGCGCTATTGGTTTTGATCTGACCGGTGCCGGTCCGGATCGACGCATCGTCTTCGACCTGACCAACCACCAAAACACGCGGACCTTCCGGCAATTCGGGGAGTGCACCGTCCAGATTGTACTTGCTGATCTGGTCACGCGTGAGCGCTCTTATCAACGCCTCTGCCCGTCGCGCCTGATCGGGACGCAGAGTGCTGCGCATTTGGATCAGCTTTTCAAGGCGGCTTGGGCGGGACGGATCATAGTAGATGCCCAGATCGTCGGTCACCAGTGACAGGGGCGGCACAAGTTCTGCGCCCAAACCTTTTGAGCGCAGAAACCCGTCCTCAACCCGAAGTGCGGCCTGATGGCCCACCTCGGCCTTGCCCGCCCAAACCATCCATGGGCGCGCGCTGGCGCGGGCGGCAGCGGGGTCATCAATGAATGTCATCGCCTTGTAGCGACCAAACACCTTCTGCATGGGTTTGCGTTTCCACATGCGCATGCCGCTTGCGACCCAGCCTTTGTGATCTTCGCGCCATGCGCGGGTCTCGGCCGCGAGCGTCTCGATCGCTGTCTCAATCTCGCACAAACTGTCGCGAAACGGATCGTACCACTTGGGGTAAAGCATCATCGCGCCGGCAAACAGCTGCGCCCGTGTCAGCTTGCGTTGGCGGCGCTGCACCGGAAATTCATCAACGCTCAGACCCCACCCGGCGTAAAACGGCTGACCAAAGACCCGCGGTTTATGTCCCGTTAGCATCGCCTCAAACCCAAGGCCGGAAGAGACCGTGTAAACCGCGATTGCCCCCTCAAACAGGGCCCACGGGCTGACTGGATCGCGCAGAATTTCCACCCCATCCCTGGCGTCATCAGCGCTGAAATAGCCCTCACGATAGCCTTGCTCGGTTTCTGGGTGCGTCTTTATCACAATCCGCGCACCGGGGTGTTCGTCGCGGGCAACAAACAGCATCTCAAGGAAACGGTTGCGATCCGCGCCAGAGGCCGTGACGGACGCGTCTCCGCGCGTCTGATCGATGACCAGAACATAGCCGGGTGCGGGCACAGGGGTGTCGGGTTCAAAGGCTGTGTATTTGCTTAGATGGGCCTCTTGGATGCGTGCGATGCAGCCGCGGGCCCGGTCCAGCAGCGCCGTGTCATCCAGCGGATGTTTGGCCAGTATATCCTCCAGATCGGAGGGGCGCGCCGCGTTGAAATGTGCGCCCTTGCTGTCCATGAGTAACCCAAGAGGTGGGGCACCGGCACGCCCGGGGAACAATGAACGCAAGAAAGCGTCCTCAATCCTCAGCACGGGCGTGTTGCGTTTTGCGGCCACGGACAGACCGCGATGGGCGGTCGGAGAATTGCCCCAGATCCCGACCAGATCATCAGCGCCGGGCAGGCCAAGGGATACACGGTACCCCGAAAGGCTCAGAATACGACGCACACGAGTCTGGGTCAGAAAGCCGCCGTTATAAACGTAAAGCCGCCGGGCCTTTTCAGGTCCGGCGGTGGGAATGAGAGTTTGTGCCACGCAGTGTGCCCTTGGCGATGGTTATTGACCAAGGCTCGACAAAGCATCCAACGAAACAGCCGGACCAGTAAGAGCACCAAGGATCTTGCTGAACTGAGCATATGGGGCTTCGGTGACGTAGATTGTGTCGTCATCCCGGATGACGAAGTCGCGGGCCTGAAACAATCCGTTGGGCTTGGTCAGGTCCAGTACATAAATAAGGCGCTGGGCACCAACCAAATCATTTCGACCCAGAACAGCATTGGATATCTCTTCTGGCTCATTGCGCAGGACAAAGATGCCCGTTGGGTCAGCGGTTGCCGATTGCAGACCTCCGACCTGTGCAATGGCTTCAAGCGCACTCAGATCCTGCGAGAAAAACGGAACGCGCGCCTGTCCGCCTGTGGCGCCGAGCGCGGTAAATGCGCGGGTGTCTTCTTCGACAAGAATGCGGTCACCACCGCGCAACGCAATGTCACGTTCGGGATGGTCAAACAGGTCCTGGAACCAGATGCGGCTGCGCTGGTTGCCGCGAATGACAGTGATCTGAGCGATCTCAGGCACGATCGTCACACCACCGGCGCGGGCGAGCATGGTGGACAAAGTGCGGGTTGGCCTTTCGATGGGATACACGCCCTGTGCACCAACTGCACCGGTCAGCGACACTGTCGATCCATCACCAGCAAGGCGGCGAACCTGCACTTGGGGGTCCGGCGTCTGCTCTTCGAGCTTGGTGGTGATAATGCGACGTATTGCTTCGGGGGTGTTGCCCGCAGCCCGGATACGTCCGGCATAGGGCACAAAGATGAACCCGGATCCGTCGACCTGCACCTCTTCGAGCGCGGTGGCGTTTTGGCCTTGTCCCACCAGCAAGCCTTCGTCGACGTTTTCCCAAATTGTTAGGCCCAAAATGTCGCCAGGCTGGATTGTGTCAGACCCAACGACACCAGCACTGGTAAACCCATCGTTGAACCCCAACGCTGGCGCGACTGCAGTTGCGCGTGTGACCCGATCATTGACTTCCACAACAAAGGCGTCGCCCTGTTTCTGAACTGATCCCGAGAAGATTTCGCGCTTGTTAGGACCGACATTCGGCAAACCGCACGATGAAACGATGCCCACAATAGCAAGTAGCGCGACGGTGCGCGCCCAGCGTAAAGACTGGAAAATCACTGCTCGGTCTCCTCGACCTGTTTTTGTTCTGCCTCAGGACGTGGGTTGGCCCACATCACGTTTTTGTAGCGGAGCGGTTTTTGTGCTCCTGATTTGGGTGCAAGTTACCGGAGTCTGGCGATAAAATCTAGCCATAGGGATAGTGTGCCTTAGGTCACCAAACGCAACTGTTGCCTTGGGGCCGCGGTGCCAGAGGCCAGCGCATCGTACGGATCTTCGCCAGATAGCATCATATCGACGACTTGCCGCAATAACTGCCGTCGCCCACGCGCAGAGTAAAACCCGCCAGGTAATTGGCTGGTTTCAAGCAAATAGCGGCGATAATCCTTGTAGGCTTTGTTGTCAGGACGGGTGGCCCCGGCGAAAAATTCGGGCATGGACTGATCGCTGACAAATTCGGGTTTGGCAAAGACCGCCCGCCCAAAAACCTTTAGCGGAATACCGCGCCAGAGCACTTGCTGAGCCGCCGTTGAGTTTACCGTGACCGCGCTGCGGGCATCGTTGAGCAATTGGGCCAGTTTTCCGCCACGCACGTAGTGGACGCGACCCTTAAGGTCCAACTCAGTCATCAGTGCTTTAATGTGGCGGCGAATTGGTGCGCGCCCGTCTTCCAGTGGGTGTGCCTTGATCACCAGATGATGGTGGCCAGGAGCACCAGCGGCAAAACCGCGGATCACCACATCCAGGAATTCCGTCATCGATGCGAATGGGGAATGCTCCTGAAAGCTGCTGTCATGTTCGAGCTGCAGCAAGGCCAGATGGTATGGAAAGCCGCCATAACGGATGCGCAGCGTGGCTTGTATCCGGTCCAAAGTGTGCACGGGCATCAGCAGCAACCGCCGAATGTAGAGCCTAAATTCCTGGCCCACGGTTAGTGCGCGATGGGGTTGAAAATTGCGGTAGTCGCCACTCCGAAACATCACAAACCAATGATAGAGCGCGCCGTAAAATACGTGCTGGCGCATGTCGCCCCAATGGCCTGGCGGAAGGGGCGCTTCCATATCCGAGAGTGCAAGCGCATCTTGCATTTGCGCTACACTCATATCCATCAGTCGGGAATGACCATTGGTGCCGCCACGCTCATAGGTCACCCAGTAAGGGCGCATATACCCTTCTTCAAAGACATGAACGGTAATGCCGCGCCGCTTGGCCTCGGCGACCGCTTCGGCGTGGATGGGGCGCACATCCCCGTAAAGGACGATATCGGTGATGCCTTTTTCGTCGACCAGCCTGCAAAATGTTTCGCCCCAATCGCCTGTCGTACCGCGAAAAGGAACATAACTGTCCGGATGAAACCAGAAGGCGCGATCGCCGGCATTGAACCCGACGCGCCACACCGTCGTGCCCGCCTTGCGCAACATGGCACCAAGACGGTTGAAAAACGGCCCGTGTGGCCCCTGCAAGAACAGGAACACCCGGGCATCAGGGGCGTGCGGTGTCATCTGGTCTTTGATACTCGGCATTTCTTTCCCTGAGGTGAACACGGGACTGGGGCGATTTTATGGCCCAGTCAGTGCGTGCGCGCAATGCTTGGTACCCTTGCCCTGCGGCGTCTGCACCGCTACCTGAGCTTTACTGACAATAAAGGCGAGCTGCGTATGTTCACTGGCATCATCACCGATATCGGCACTTTGGTTGACCTCAAGCAAGAGGGCGATCTGCGCGCGCGCATCTCCACAGGCTATGACACGGCCCGCATCGATATGGGCGCATCCATCGCCTCGGATGGGGTGTGTCTGACCGTGGTGGACTTGGGCCCCGATTGGTATGACGTGCAGATCAGTGCCGAGACGGTTTCAAAGACCAACCTTGCAGGTTGGGAGGTCGGCAAACGGGTCAATCTTGAACGGGCTTTGAAAGTTGGCGACGAGTTGGGCGGGCACATCGTATCGGGCCATGTAGACGGGGTGGCCGAGGTCGTATCTGTAGTCGATGACGGTGACAGCACCCGGGTGCAGTTGCGCGCACCCGAGGATCTGGCCCGTTTTATCGCGCCCAAAGGGTCCGTCGCCTTGAATGGCACATCTCTGACTGTGAATGAGGTGCAGGGGGCGGTCTTTGGCATCAATTTCATCCCGCACACCAAAGATGTCACCACATGGGGCGATGTGGCCGTGGGGGATATGGTAAACCTCGAGATTGACACGCTTGCCCGTTACGTCGCCCGTCTGGCTGAGGCTGGGTGATCTTGCGGACAGGCCCAGGGGCCTGACGACAATCTGGCGCTTTTGGTGGGCGTGCTCGCATCATGTGCAGTTGCGCTTTGGGCTGCCCGATCCTTCGGGGAGGATTTTCTGAGTTCAGAGAAGTGTTGGGCGCAGGGTGATTGTGCGCCGCGTCCCACTGGCAAAGTCTCTGGCCTTCCTTTATGTCGCGTGCACGTGCTGTTTAAGGTGAAACATGAGCTTTGAAACCCCCGGTCCGGTCGAGACAGACCTTGTTGCTGCCATCTCGCCCATCGAAGAGATCATCGAAGCCGCGCGCGCGGGACAGATGTTCATTCTGGTCGATCACGAGGATCGCGAAAATGAAGGCGATTTGGTGATCCCAGCCAATTTCGCGACGCCCGAGGCGGTCAATTTCATGGCCACCCATGGTCGTGGGCTGATCTGCGTGACATTGCCGTCTGAACGGGTGGATGCGTTGGGTTTGCCGATGATGGCGATGCACAACTCATCCCGACACGAGACCGCGTTCACCGTGTCTGTCGAGGCGCGTGAGGGTGTGTCCACAGGCATTTCTGCGGCTGACCGTGCGCTTACGATTTCCACGTTGGTAAATCCGCAGGCCACTGCAGCCGAGCTTGCGACCCCTGGGCATGTCTTTCCATTGCGCGCGCGCAAGGGTGGCGTTTTGGTGCGCGCAGGGCATACCGAAGCAGGGTGCGATGTTGCCCGGTTGGCGGGGCATTACCCATCCTCTGTGATTTGCGAGATCATGAACGAAGACGGGTCCATGGCCCGCTTGCCCGACCTTGTCGAATATGCTGAGCGCCATGGGCTGAAAATTGGGACCATCAGCGACCTGATCAGCTATCGCCGCCGTCATGACAATCTGGTGGTCGAGACGGCCAGCAGCACTGTGACCTCGCAGCATGGTGGGGACTGGCACATGCGCATTTTTACTGATCAGACCCACGGCATCGAACATGTGACGCTGTCCAAGGGCGATCTCAGCACTGACGAACCGGTACTTGTGCGTACCCATGCGCTGGCCGAAGTCACTGATATTTTGGGTCTGTCCGACAAACCTGTCGGTGAATTGCCCCGCGCGATGGAGATCATTGCCGAGGAAGGGCGCGGTGTCGTCTGCCTGTTCCGCCAGCCCCGCAAGGCGCTGTTCGACGAAGAAGAGGCCGGTCCGCGCATCGTCAAGAACACGGGGCTCGGCGCACAGATGCTGTCCAACATGGGGCTCACGCGCCTGATCCTGCTGACGGACAGCCCGCGCACGACCTATATGGGCATTGACGCCTACGGTCTTGAGATCGTCGGTACCCGTCCGATTTTGGGAGAGTAGACATGGCTTCAATCGAACATAACGTGCTGGACCGCCCAGAATTCGACCAGCCGACAAAACTGCTGATTGTGGTGTCACCCTATTACAAGGCGATTGCCGAAAACATGGTGTCAGGGGCCAAGGCCGAGATCGAGGCCGCAGGCGCCACGTGGGATTTGGTCGAGATGCCCGGTGCCTTGGAAATCCCGACGGCCATCGGGATATCGGAACGGATGTCGAATTTTGATGGCTATGTCGCCCTTGGCTGCGTGATCCGAGGGGAGACGACGCATTACGAAACGGTCTGCAATGATAGTTCTCGGGCACTGCAAGTGCTGGGTTTGCAGGGGCTGTGCATCGGCAACGGCATCCTTACGGTCGAAAACGTGACGCAGGCCGAGGTGCGCGCTGACCCTGCGGGCCAAAACAAAGGTGGCGGTGCGGCCGCTGCGGCCTTGCACCTGATCGCGCTCAGCCGTAAGTGGGTCCGCCAAGGCAAGGGTGTCGGGTTCAAACCCGCGTCCGAGTATCAGTTGGCCGGCAACACGAGGTCCACCACCACATGACCCTTTCGGGCAACCAGAAACGCAAGATGCGTTCAGCGGCGCGGTTGTATGCTGTGCAGGCGCTGTTCCAGATGGAGCAAAGCGCGCAGACCGTCGATCAAATCAAGGTCGAATTTATGGATCACCGCTTTGGCGCGTCCTATGAGGGCGACGAGATGACCGAAGGTGATCCGGACCACTTTGCCCGCGTGATGGATGATGCAGTGAACTATCAGGCGCCGATTGATCAGATGACGGACCGGGGGCTGGTCGCCAAATGGCCAATCGCGCGGATTGATCCGACGATCCGGGCGCTGTTTCGTGCTGCGGGTGCGGAACTGCGCGATACGTCCACCCCACCAAAGGTGGTCATCACGGAATACGTGGATGTCGCACGGGCCTTTTTCCCGGATGGGAAAGAGCCGAGCTTTGTGAATGCGGTTCTGGATCATATGGCGCGAGAGGCGCGGCCTGAGGCGTTTTAAGGATCGCGCGGCTCGCAGCTGCGGTCAAAGAGGCATAGACATTTCATGCCAGGCCATTCCGCCATGATCAGACGTGGATGGCTGTAAATATCGGTACCCAAACTTCTCATAAAGCGGCACGTGATGATCTTTGCACATCAGATGTAACGTTGTCTTGTTCATCCGCCTCATGCGCTGGACGAACTCCTCCATCAACGCTCGTGACAGGCCTTTTCCCTGTTGAGCGGGATCGACAACGACAGACATGATGATGACGTTGGGTGCGTCGGGGTCATGCCCAATCAGCTCTTTGAATTCCTCATCGGACATTTCGACCTCATGCGCACATCCACAGTTTACGAAGCCAACAATCGCTCCTTCTAATTCGAGAATGAGGAAACCTTCGGGGTAAATCTCGATCCGCCTTGATATCTTTTCGAGGGTCGCGGCTTCGTCGCCTTCATATGCAGCAGTCTCGATTTCAAAGCAGCGTAAGTTATCGGAAGGTTGGGCAGTACGAAATTCCATCATAGTCCCAGATTATGCACGATTGATCGCGTTGCAAAGCCGCGACTTGCTTAACGCAGCGCTTGTGAGACATCTGTCTGACGCGGCACAAGAATTTGACCCGCTGCCACAGGCTGTATACACGCAGTTGGACTGCAGTGCCGCGGAAGAAACGCATGAAACATCAATCGAAAAGAACGAGAGCGCGCGGTGGTGCACTGATTGTTCTTTCTAGCCTCATTCTCCTCGTTTCTTGCGCTAGCACCAGCACAGAGCGTTTGAAAACCGAATTGGACGCCCAACCTGCTGCTGTTCGAGCGACTCCGGCTGATTACTCCGGTGACATTCGGTTCGGTATCACTGATGAGATCAACGCGCGTGGAAAAGCAGTACCTTTTACACTCAACGCGGGCCTGAGCAGCGTCACACCAACGCGCCTCGGCTTTCGGGGGCTTTTGGATTTGCGCGCGTTTCAGGCCCGGGCGCCGGAACTGCTGTCCGGGCCAATCGAGGAAGGCTGCGCGCTGAACGTCGTTGCCAATCTCGACGAGATGGGCGCTACAGGCGACCTGATCGGGCTGGTCGGCACGGTAGACGTAGAGCTCTATCGGTGCCGCGGTGAAAAGACACAAGGCGTTGAGGGGCGTGGCGCGAGGCTGATCTCGACGACCATCGGAGTCGCAGCCGCGGCGCGCGCCAATGTCAGCGGACAATGCGTCCGTTTCGACCTCGCCGACGTTGTGCTCCAGCCCACTGGTTTTTTGGGCGGGTTGGTCAACTTGTTCGGGCTCACGGAGCGTGTCGAAGAGGTGATCCTGACGAAGGCCGAGGCATTTGCACAGGAGAACGTCATTTGCCCCAAGATGCCACCTGAACTTTCTTCGTTGGCGCCGACCCTCGAAACCGGGGGCACACGCGAAATCGGTGACGGTGGCATCGGCGTTGCTCTGCGCGGTTCCGTGGATACCAGTGCGGCCACGCTGATGGAACTGCTGGCACTCACGCAGGCCCGCGGTATCGTAGGAGGTGAACAATGAGAGGTCGGATTGCACTTCTTGCTTTTGCGATGACTGGTCTTGTCGCGAGTGCGGCGCTTGCCGAGGAAGTCACCTTCGATGCAAGCCCGACCGTAATGCTGGGAGAGCGCGAAGTTCCAGTGGACTTGTCGCTCAACCTCATGGACGTGAGTGCAACACGGATTGCCATCCAAAGCGTACTGGATCTACGACGGGCGCAGGAAATTTTGGTGAACGAGCTCACAGGAAAAGCACTCGTCGATATCTGCGACGCTCAAATCGGCGTGACAGAGGCCGTCGCCCGGACCGACAATATCGCACTTACGCTGGGCGGGAAAATCGACGCCAAACTTTTCCGCTGCGAAGGCCAACTTGGCAGCGATCGCGAACGCGGCGAGGAGATTTTTACGGGCGGTCTGACCGTTGGGGTCACTGCCTCTGCGATGTTCAGGGATGACTGCCTTTTCTTCCGCGTTGTGGATCTGAGGCTTACGCCAGATCGGTTGCCCACATCGTCCGAGGCGAAAGAGTCCATCAAGCAGGTCAGAGAAATCTTCTTCAAGGCCACCGATGCGATCCTGACAAATCATCCGATATGTCCAGAACTGCCCGCGGAACTTTCCTCCCTTGCACCGACTTATGATGCCGGTGGCACACAGGAACTGGGAGAAGGCGGGGTTGGAGTGTTTTTCGAAGGTTCCGTAGACGCAAGCACACAGACGATTATTGATATCCTCGAAGTGCTCCAGTCAAAAGACGTGCTTCCGCCGCCTCCAAGGTGAACTTGGGACGGGGTCGGCGCGCATGCTCTCGACAGGCACCCAATGCTGCCCTAGCTCATAGGTATGACAAACGATCCTAACCCGCTCATCCGGTTGTTCCTCAACGGGACTGCTGTCGGTTTTGCCCTGTCCGCGGCCTTTGTTACGATCCTGTGGCTGACTGACACGCTTGAGATTGCAACCCGTGCCCAAGGCAGCAAAGACGCGTTCCTGCTCCTTTTCATTCTGTGGTTCTTTAACGGGCTGTTGTTTGGCGCGGTGCAAATCAGCTATGTGGTCTGGCAAATGGGGCGCAGCGATGACTGACGGCTCCTGAACTTCCAAGGAGAACCGCCTATGCGTGCCATGCAACTTACCAGCCTTGGCCAGCCGCTTGAGCTGCGTGATATCGATGTGCCGACCCCCGCAGCGGGTGAAGTGTTGTTGCGCATCCATACCTGCGGTCTGAACTTTGGCGACATTCTGATTGTCAAAGGCACCTACCAGGAAAAACCACCCCTGCCGGCGACCGTTGGAATGGAGATGTGCGGCACGGTCGAGGCTGTGGGGACTGGTGTGACCCATCTGGCCGTAGGCCAGCGTGTGGCCGCCTATTCCGGGTTTGGTGGGCTTGCCGAATACGCGGCGCTGCCTGCCAATATCTGCGTGCCTATTCCCGATGAAATGTCCGCCAAAGACGCGGCGGCCTTTTTGATCGCCTATGGGACAAGCCATGTTGGTCTTGACTACAAGGCGGGCCTGAAACCCGGCGAGCGGTTGTTGGTGTTGGGTGCCTCGGGCGGTGTTGGTTTGACGGCGATCGAGCTTGGCAAACTGATGGGAGCTGAGGTCATTGCTGTTGCACGCGGTGCGGCCAAGCTGGAGGTGGCAAAGGCTGCCGGCGCAGATCATGTGCTGGACAGTGATACCTGTGATCTGCGCACAGATGTCAAAGCACTGGGTGGTGCGGATGTCGTTTATGACCCGGTGGGGGGGGATTTGTTTAACGCAGCACTCAGAGCCTGTAATCCTGAAGCGCGTCTGCTGCCGCTTGGCTTTGCCAGCGGGACGGTGCCGCAAATCCCGGCCAATATTCTGCTGGTCAAAAACCTCACCGTGATCGGGTACTATTGGGGCGGCTATATGCGGGTGAACCCCAAGGTTCTGACCGACAGCTTTGAAGTGCTGTTTGGTTGGTACGCAGAAGGAAAGCTGAAACCGCACGTGAGCCACATGTTGCCGTTGGAGCGGGCCAATGAGGGGCTGGAGTTGCTGCGCAGTCGTAAAGCCACGGGCAAAGTTGTTATCGAAACAGGGGTCTGAAGCGTCAATAGCGCCGCTTGGGTTGTGCGTGGCCGAGCATTCTGGATTTGTGCCGTTCGCGCAGAAAAACGAACAGGCCCGCGCCGAGGATCATGAAAATCCCCACCCAAACCTCGAATGCCGGAAACTCGCCGAACACGACATACCCCCAAAAGACGGCGAGCGGCAGGCCGATATATTCGAACGGTGCCACTGTCGCCGCATCAGCCAGCCGGTAGGCTTGGCTGAGGCAATAACCAACGATCGCGACGTTTATCCCAAGGCCCAGAAAAACCCACATGTCCTGCGCTGGCGGCCACACCCATGCCCGCAGCAAGAACAGAACGGACGGGTTGGTGCTTCCTTGGGCCAGCCGTCCGTCCCCTGCCACTACGAAAAAGCCAACTGATACCACGATGAAGGCGGCCTGGATGTAGACGGACATCGCACTTGCCTTACTGGTCACGCCCAGCCTGCGAGTCATCACCTGATTGAGCGCATAGGTCAGTGCTGCCACAACCGGTAGCAAAAGCATGATACGGCTGACTTCCAGATCACCGGCATCGGCCCAAGGGCGCTGCATGACGACCACACCTGCAAAACCAAACGCCACAGCCCCCAACCGCATCGGCCCGACCCGTTCCCCCAGCATTGGGATCGACAACAGGGTGATGAACAATGGGGCAACGAAAAACAGCGCGGTGACATCGGCCAGCGGCAGTACAGACAGGGCAACAAAAAAGGTCATGTTGGCCACCACGATCAACAGTCCCCGCAAGGCATGCGCCCACGGATGGGAGGTGCGCAGGATTTGCCATCCCCCTTCGTATTGAACGATCAGCAGGCTCAGCATGATCCCAATGCCAGACCGGGCAAAAACGATCTGGTGCAGCGGGTAGCCGCCTGACAACTGTTTGACGAGCATGTCGTTAACCGAGATGCAAACCATCCCGATCAGGACCGAGAGTATGCCAAGGCCTGCGATGTTCTGACGTGTGCTGTCCATGCCTCCAGCCGTATTATGCGTGATGGGCAACTCTGTCTCAGGCGCGACATCGGACGAAAAAAAGGGGCGTATTCCGACGTGGTGAGTCCTGCTTCCCTGCGCTATGCTGGCTCTCAAACATCATGACCCCTGAGGGAGTGCCCTAAAATGCAAATGTCCGACACCCGCCAGATCGCAGCTACGCCGGCTGAGGTCTATGCCGCCTTGCTCAACCCCGAGGTGTTGAAGGCCTGCGTGCCGGGCGCCACCGAAGTCACGGGCAGCCCCGAGGATGGGTTTGAAGCCTCGGTCACTCAGAAAGTCGGCCCCGTAAAGGCGACGTTCAAAGGGCAGGTGACCCTGTCTGATATGATCGAAAACCAAAGCCTCACCATCACGGGCGAGGGCAAGGGTGGTGCCGCAGGCTTTGCCAAGGGCGGGGCCGAAGTGCGTATGGAGGCCGTCGACGGCGGCACCGCGCTCAGTTACGACGTCGAAGCCAAAGTTGGCGGCAAGCTGGCTCAACTAGGCAGCCGCATCATCGACGGCTTTGCCAAGAAAATGGCGGATCAGTTTTTCACCAACCTTCAAGAAACCCTTGAAGGACCTGCCGAACCAGACGCCGCAGAAGGTGAGCAGAAGAAGGGGTGGTTGGGCCGACTGACTGGCAAGACCTGAACGCCTCGCACATCCGTTTGTGCGCGTATGCGCTGGCGATGGGCGCCTGTGCGCGTTAACCCTGCGCCATTCGCGGTGAAGAGGGCCCCATGCCGACTATCCTGAGCATCAAGAACCTGCGCAAATCCTACAAGGGTGGCTTTGAGGCTCTCAAAGACGTGTCGCTTGACATCGAAGAGGGCGAGATCATCGCCCTTTTGGGACCGAATGGTGCAGGCAAGACAACACTGATTTCGACAATCTGTGGGATCACTATGCCCACCTCGGGGACGGTTACCGTGGCCGGGCACGACATCATTTCAGGCTTTCGCGCAGCGCGCAGCATGATCGGACTTGTCCCGCAGGAAATCGCGCTGGAACAATTCGAAAAAGTCATCAACTCGGTAAGGTTCTCGCGCGGCCTGTTTGGCAAGCCGCGAATGGACGGCGTTGTCGAAGACGTGCTGAAACGGCTGTCTCTCTGGGACAAACGCAACGCGCAGATTCTCGAATTGTCGGGCGGCATGAAACGGCGTGTGCTGATTGCCAAGGCGCTGGCCCACGAACCGCGCGTGTTGTTTCTGGACGAACCCACCGCCGGCGTCGACGTGGAGCTGCGCAAGGACATGTGGGGCATCGTCGAACAGTTGCGTGCAGATGGCGTGACTACAGTTTTGACAACACATTACATCGAAGAAGCCGAAGCCATCGCCGATCGGGTCGGCGTCATCAACAAGGGTGAAATCCTGTTGGTTGAGGACAAGGACAAGTTGATGGCCCGTATGGGTAAGAAGCAGCTAGAGGTGCAATTGACGGCGCAGCTTGACGTAATTCCTGACGCGCTGTCGGGCTATGACCTGGCGCTGGGGGACGGCGGAAACACCCTGATCTACAGCTACGACACCAAGAGCGAGCGCACCGGGATCACCAGACTGCTCAAGGACGTCGCAGATGCGGGCCTGTCGTTACGCGATGTGGTCACGCGGCAATCCAGCCTCGAAGACATCTTTGTCACTCTTGTCAGCGAGAAAGGGGAGGGGGACCAATGAACGGGACTGCCATTGCCGCCATCTATCGCAACGAAATGGCGCGCTTTTTCCGCACGCTGGCGCAATCTTTCATCTCACCAGTGTTGTCCGCGTCGCTGTATTTCGTTGTATTCGGAGCCGCCATCGGTAGCCGCATCGATGAGGTTGAAGGCGTCAGCTATGGCGCGTTCATCGTGCCCGGCCTGATCATGCTGACGGTGATGACCCAGGCGATCTCGAACGCGTCCTTTGGCATTTATTTCCCGAAGTTTATTGGCACATTTAATGAGTTGCTCTCTGCCCCGCTGAACTTCCTTGAGATCGTCATCGGCTATGCGGGGGCTGCGGCAACTAAGTCCATGTTTATCGGGATCATCATCCTGATCACCTCTTTCTTCTTTGTTGATCTTCAGATTGCGCACCCAATGGCTATGCTGGCCTTTCTGGTTCTGACCTGCGTCAGCTTTGCGCTGTTCGGTTTTATCATCGGCATCTGGGCTGGAAACTTCGAACAATTACAACTGATCCCGCTGTTGGTCATCACGCCGCTGGTATTCCTTGGTGGGTCTTTCTACTCAATCTCAATGTTGCCGCCGGTCTGGCAGACAATTTCGATGTTCAATCCGGTGGTTTATCTGATCTCGGGCTTTCGCTGGGCGTTCTTTGGGGTGGCGGATGTGCCCATTGGGCTGTCGCTGCTGGCGATCGGAGCATTTACCGCCGCCTGTCTCGGGGTCGTGGCCTTTATCTTCAAAACCGGGTGGCGCATTCGACAATAAGGGCGCGGTGCGCAACTCGTTTGCTGTGCGACCTTGTTTGCACCTATGCAGCATTCTACATGGGGCATGATGAAACGAATTATCCCCTTCATGAAGTCCAACCCCACTGTGGCAGTGATCCGGCTCCAGGGAGTCATTGCAGGTGGCGGGCGCGGAACGCTTAATGATGCAAGCCTTGGCCCAGTCATCGAAAAAGCGTTCTCAAAGGGCAAACCTGCCGCAGTCGCGCTAGAAGTGAATTCGCCCGGTGGCAGCCCCGTACAATCCTCGCTGATCGGCGCGCGCATCCGTCGTCTGGCCGAGGAAAAAGAAATCCCCGTGATAGCCTTTGTCGAAGACGTGGCCGCCTCTGGGGGCTATTGGCTGGCTGCGGCTGCGGACGAAATTTACGCTGACGAAAGCTCGATTGTTGGTTCGATCGGGGTGATTTCAGCAGGGTTCGGTGCACATGAACTGCTCGCCCGTCAGGGGATTGAGCGGAGGGTTTACACGGCCGGCAAATCCAAATCTATGCTGGATCCGTTCCGTCCGGAAAAGCCGGAAGATGTCGAGCGGCTCAAAGGGTTGCTGAACGACATCCACGCCAATTTCATCGACCATGTGAGTGCGCGGCGCGCGGGCAAACTGGACAGCGAGACCGAGTTGTTCACTGGCGAAGTGTGGCTGGCCAAGAAGGCTCAAACCTTGGGCCTGATTGACGGGATCGGCCATATCAAACCGTTTCTCAAAGAGCGGTTCGGCGAAAAGGTTCGGTTCCGCCGCTACGGGGTGCGCAAACCGTTTCTGGCGCGTTTCGGAACCCAAATGGTTGACGATGCAATTGCTTCGGTCGAAGAACGGGCAGCCTTCGCCCAGTTTGGACTGTAATTTATGCTCTCGAAGATCGTGATACTGTTTCTGGTCTTCATGGGTGTGCTGGCCATGTTCGGGAAATTGCATTGGCTGGGGGGAAAGCGACTAACCAAGGCCAAGTGCGAATGCGGACGCTACCGTATTGGCAAAGGCCCGTGTGCCTGCGGTCGGGGTAAATCCTGATGCATGAAATGCTTCCTTGGCTGTTAAGCGGGTTGGGTCTGTTGATCCTGCTGCTGGCTGGGGACTCGTTGGTCAAAGGGGCAGTGAACTTGTCCCTGCGCCTTGGCGTTCCCGCGTTGATCGTGAGTCTGACCATTGTGGCCTTTGGCACGTCAGCCCCCGAACTGCTTATCGCAATCGAAGCGATACTGGACGACGCCCCCGGCATCGCCATGGGTAATGTTGTAGGATCAAACACCGCCAATATCCTTTTGGTGCTCGGTATTCCGGCCTTACTGGCGACCATGCACACGTCCGAATGCGAGACGCGCAAGACCTATAACTACATGATCGCGGCCTCGATCCTGTTTATTGCCCTTGCCTTTCGCGGAGTGTTCGACTGGATCTCGGCGATTGTGTTGCTCGCAGCGCTAGCCTTTGTCCTGTTTGATCAGGCCAAAGAGGCGATGGGGCACCGATCCGCCTGTGCCGCTGGTGCGGTTGACGAAGAAGAGATTGAGGGTGTCGATCCCGATTTGCCCGGTTGGCGCATCGCCGTCTTTCTGGTCCTCGGTCTGATCGGTCTGCCATTGGGCGCAAGCCTGCTGGTCGAAAACGCCAGTATCATCGCCAAGACCTACGGCGTCAGCGACACGGTCATCGGCCTGACACTGGTGGCCGTCGGCACGTCGCTGCCGGAACTGGCCACTACCGTTATGGCGGCCTTGCGGCGTCAGGCAGACGTCGCGCTGGGCAACGTGATCGGGTCGAACATGTTCAACCTGCTGGCCATCATCGGAATTGCGTCCCTTGTGGGGCCGATCCCGGTTGATCGCGCCTTTTTGACGTTCGATCTGTGGGTCATGCTTGGGGCGTCGATCCTGCTGGTGCCATTTGTTTACGTGAGACGCGATATCACGCGGACGTGGGGGGTGGTGTTGTCAGCCCTTTATGTGACCTATCTGGTCATAGTACTGATCTGAGATCAAAGCAGAGGGAGGGTGCGAGGATGCGCGCACTTGTGACAGGGGCCGGGCACCGTTTGGGGCAGGCCATGGCGGTCTATCTGGCCAGTCGCGGCTATGATGTGGCCGTGCACTACGCCAGTTCGGACAAAGGGGCGCTAGAAACGGTCGCACAGATCAACGCCAAGGGGCAACACGGTGTTGCATTGCAGGCCGATCTACTGGACGAAGGCGCAACCCAAGGCCTGTTTGGGCGCGCCGTTGAGGCCCTTGGCGGGCCAATTACGTGCCTCATCAACAATGCCTCGATCTTTGAACACGACACAGTTGAAACCGCGACACGAGCGTCCTGGGATCGCCACATGGACAGCAACCTGCGCGCGCCTTTTGTGCTGACCCAAGCCATGGCCGCCCAAGGATTGGATCCGACCCGCGACGATATGGGCGAACCCGTCGCTGCGGGGCTGATCCTCAACATGGTCGATCAGCGGGTGCGTAAACTCACGCCAGAGTTCATGACCTACACGCTGGCCAAAATGGGATTGTGGGCACTGACCCAAACCAGTGCACGTGCGTTGGCCCCAGCGATCCGCGTCAACGCGGTTGGCCCGGGACCCACCCTGCAAGGAGGACGGCAAAGCGCGGAACACTTCGCCGCTCAACGCGCCGCGACCGTGCTTGAGCGGGGATCAAATCCTGCTGATATCGTCGCAGCGCTCGGATACTTCCTCGACGCGCCGGGGATTACTGGACAGCTTTTGTGCGTGGATGGCGGTCAGCATCTGGCGTGGGAAACCCCGGACGTTGTGGGGGTGGAATAGCTAACTTGCGGACAAGTTTTGCACCGGCTTAATCTTCGTTACAAAAGCGTTGCAAACGCGTTACAAAATTGTCTTTAAGTTCAAGCACTTGACAAGGCTTTAAAATTAAATTGATTGAGATCAATGACTTAATATGCTGCTCAAAAAATAGGCAGATCGGAGAAGCGCCCAAAAAACAACAAAAAATTGCGAAGGCTCAGAACTTGTCTCCAGACTTATCCACAGTATCCGTGGATGCAAGATAGCTTGAAACCGCACGTCAATCATTGCAGCGAATGCCGAATCGAATGGACCAAAAGCCCGATACCCAACAGCCCAAAGTAGAGCCGCCCGCGCCAGTGGGCCATGAGGTGGTACAAGGCTACCTCAAAACGCTCGATTCTTCACCCGGTGTGTATCGCATGCTCGACCGGGAAAGCCGAGTCTTGTATGTCGGCAAGGCGCGTAATCTGCGCGCACGTGTCTCGAACTATGCCCGGCCCGCAGGGCACAGCCCGCGTATCACCCGCATGATCTCGATGACTGCCTCTATGATGTTCCTGACCACACGGACAGAGACTGAAGCGTTGCTGCTTGAACAAAACCTAATCAAGCAGCTCAAGCCCAAGTTCAACGTGCTGTTGCGCGACGACAAGAGCTTTCCCAACATTCTGGTCACCGGCGATCACCCTTTTGCCATGATCAAAAAGCATCGCGGCGCAAAAAAGGAAAAGGGTGCATATTACGGCCCCTTCGCCAGTGCAGGCGCAGTCAACCGGACACTGAATCAGTTGCAGCGCGTGTTCCTGCTGCGCAATTGTTCGGATTCGATGTTCTCGACCCGCACACGGCCCTGCCTGCAATACCAAATTAAGCGGTGTTCGGGGCCATGTGTTGGGCTGATCTCTGAAGAAGACTATGCCAAGACGGTCAAGGACGCAGAACGCTTTTTGTCAGGCCGCAGCACGGACATTCAGGCAGAGCTGGCCGGGCAAATGCAGAAGGCCTCCGAAGAGATGGAGTTCGAACGCGCTGCTGCCCTGCGCGACCGTATCCGCGCAATGACGCAGGTGCAGAGCGCTCAGGGCATCAACCCGCGCAATGTGGATGAGGCCGACATCGTGGCGCTGCATCTGGAACAAGGACAGGCCTGCGTGCAGGTGTTTTTCATCCGAGCGGGCCAGAACTGGGGCAACCGCGACTTTTACCCCCGTGTGGGTGCAGATGTGGACGCCGCTGAGGTGCTCGAGGCGTTTCTAGGCCAGTTCTATGACACCAAGGAACCGCCCCGACAGTTGATCCTGTCCAATGAGATTGAGAACCCTGACCTGATGGCCGAGGCACTCAGTGGCAAGCTGGGCCGCAAGGTGGAATTGCTCGTGCCGAAACGCGGTGAAAAGCTGGAACTGGTGGACAGCGCCCTGCGCAACGCCCGCGAAAGTCTGGCCCGAAAAATGACCGAAAGCGCGACACAGACGAAGCTGCTGAAAGGGTTGGCAGACGCGTTTGATCTGTCGGCACCACCGGAGCGGATTGAGGTCTATGACAACTCGCATATTCAGGGCACCAATGCGGTGGGCGCGATGATCGTGGCTGGCCCGGAAGGCTTCATGAAAAACAACTACCGCAAGTTCAACATCAAGGGCGACGATCTGACGCCCGGTGATGACTTTGGCATGATGAAAGAGGTTCTGCACCGTCGCTTCAAACGACTACTGAACGAGGATCCGGACCGCGAAAAAGGTATGTGGCCCGACCTCTTGCTGATTGACGGCGGGGCCGGGCAGGTGAGTGCGGTGCGCGAGATCATGGCCGAGCACGGCGTGGAAGACATCCCGATGGTAGGCGTCGCCAAAGGCGTGGACCGCGATGCAGGTAAAGAAGAATTCTACCGTACCGGCAAACGTCCGTTTGCGCTGCGCCACAACGATCCGGTTTTGTACTTCGTGCAGCGGATGCGGGACGAGGCGCACCGCTTTGCAATTGGCACGCACCGCGCCAAGCGCGCAAAGTCCAATATGAAGAACCCGCTGGATGACATTCCGGGTGTAGGTGCTGCACGAAAACGCGCGCTGCTGGCGCATTTCGGCTCAGCCAAGGCGGTGGGGCGTGCAAACCTGGCCGACCTTAAGGCGGTTGAGGGAGTTTCCGAGGGGCTCGCGCAGAAGGTTTATGACTTTTTCCATGACACCTGAACCTGCTCGTAAGGCGCTCGTATTCCTGCACCCTCTTCCTGCGCTTTGCGGAACGCGGTAGAGGTAGCCTATGACGTGGACCATTCCGAATATCCTCACCGTTTTGCGCTTGCTCGCGGCCCCGCTAGTGGCCGTGATGTTCCTTTATTTCACGCGGCCCTATGCAGACATTTTTGCCGTGGTCCTGTTTGTTGGGGCGGCCATTACAGATTGGTTTGATGGCTATCTGGCCCGCGCCTGGGGCCAGCAGACGCGGCTGGGTACAATGTTGGATCCGATCGCGGACAAGGCGATGGTGGTGATCGCACTAATGGTGATCGTGGCCTTTTCCTCGTGGTCCCCATGGCTGGTCTTGCCCGCCACGATGATCCTGTTTCGCGAGGTGTTTGTGTCAGGCTTGCGCGAGTTTCTGGGTGATACGGCAGGCACTCTGAAGGTGACCCAATTGGCCAAGTGGAAGACGACGCTGCAGATGGTCGCTATAGCCGTTTTGTTTTCCCAAGGCGTCTTTGAACATTACTTTGGCATGTCCATATGGGGCATGGACGAGACGATGGTGTCCGCCATCCTGAACGGGGACGAGCCGGATCTGCACGGTCTGGGTTGGAAACTGGCGGGCGCGCAGTGGGCGGGACGCGTTGGTTTGTGGCTTTTGTGGATTGCAGCCCTTTTGACCCTGATCACTGGGTGGGATTATTTCCGCAAAGCGACGCCATACCTGAAAGGATAATTGCGATGGATGTCCTCTATTTTGCCTGGGTGCGCGAGCGCATCGGTCTGCCGCGCGAAACAGTGTCCAGTGATGCGGCCACTGTGATGGAGCTTGTGGAAGAATTGCGGACCCGAGAGGATCGCTATGCAGCTGCTTTTGCAGATATTTCAGCGTTGCGTGTGGCGGTGGATCAAGAGTTGTCCGAATTCGACGCCCCTCTGAAAGGCGTGCGCGAAGTGGCATTCTTTCCGCCAATGACAGGGGGGTAGAGGGGCGTGCGTATCGTTGTGCAAGAGGCCCCCTTTGATCTGGGGGCCGAGGCGACTCTGTTTACCAAGAACTGCAAGGAGTCGGGTGCCATCGTGACCTTCACCGGCATTGTGCGCGATGTGGCAGGCGGGCTTGAGGCCATGGAGATCGAGCACTACCCGGGCATGACAGAAGCCGCGCTTGCGGATATCGCTCAGGAAGCTGTCACACGCTGGGCGTTGGAAGATGCACTGGTCATTCACCGCCACGGCCCGTTGGCGCCACACGAGATGATTATGATGGTTGCCACCGCCGCTCCGCACCGAAAGGATGCGTTCGAGGCGGCGGAGTTCCTGATGGACTACCTCAAATCCCGAGCGCCGTTCTGGAAACGGGAGTTGACGTCAGAGGGCGCGGAATGGGTCGCTGCCAAAGATGCAGACGAAGACGCGCTGAAACGGTGGTAGCGTGATCTAAGGGACGCGCTGCGCGCAACGCCATTTTACCGACAACAGGGCGAGGTGGCTTTACCCCCGTCTCTGTGCGACTCCCCTAGGGTTTTTCAAATCAGAGACGTTGATTTGATGGGTGCCGTTTGTCTTGTTAGGCAGACGTATCGTCCGGCCCGGCGCCTCAGCTGGCTTGCTGCCGTTCGATCCATGCGCGAAGCTCTTCTGCTTCGTGGCGCGCGTCGCGCAATCCGTCCATTGCTGCACGCAATTCGGCTTCGGTCTGTGCAAGCTGGTTGGTCAGTTCCGCTTCACGCTGTTGCAGGTAGGTGATCGCCTGATCCCGAGTCTCTTCGGCTTCGTGTAACTCCTGGCTCATCCGATCCAGTTCGGCCACATCGCCTGCTGCAACGCGGGTAAAGCGGTGGATCAGCCAGTTGGCAAACCAGCCCAGACAAAAAGCCACGAACAGAACGATGGCTGTCGCAATGACAAACTCGGCTCTACTCATCACTCTGTCCTGACTCGTCTTCACTCGGGACTTCTGTATCGCCCGAACTGGCCACAGATTCCAGCGTTGTTTCGCCCTCGGGCAGGCTGGGTTTCGGGCGGATCAATTTGAATTCGATACGCCGGTTGGCCTCGCGCCCCTCTTCGCTGTCATTGTCGGCGATTGGGACGGTTTCGCCGTAGCCCACGGCATTAAATGACGCCGTCAACA
This sequence comes from Tateyamaria sp., assembly GCF_039945315.1. Lineage (GTDB taxonomy): Bacteria > Pseudomonadota > Alphaproteobacteria > Rhodobacterales > Rhodobacteraceae > Tateyamaria. The sequence goes on from NZ_JBDUXB010000019.1 coordinate 234,658, forward strand.
CGCGGCGTGCGCGCAGTTCGTTCAAAACCGATTGCGCCCGAGTCTGACTGAGGTTCAGGTTCATCTCTTCGCGCCCCTGACTATCGGTGTGCCCCTGTATCTCCAACGGGATGCTGCCGCACAGTTTCAGGATTTCGGCGATGTCGTCCATCGTACCAAGAGCACTGGCGTCAATTGTCGCATTGCCGGGTTCGAAGGTGATCTTGGAGACTGCCACAATTTCAGCAATTTCGGCCTCACATTGATCTGGTGTGGGGATAGCGTCCACGGGATCCAGCTTTTCCTTGTAAACTACGCGGATGTCGAATGTCGTAGTATCCCCCAGTTTTGAGGCCAAAAGAGAGGCAATGTTCGTGCTCGCTTCGGGGTTGCCGGTGTTTCCAGCCACGACCAGCGTTTCGGGTGTCACGGTCACCGCCCCGTTGGAAAGTTGCGCCAGCGCCTCAAGCCCGGTCAGAACGCGCACGGGCCAAGTGGTTGGTAGATCGTCAACAAGGCGCGTCGCGGTATAGACGTTGTCAGAGCCAAAGGCGGCCTTGGCATAGCTGTCGGTCACGTTGCGCAGGTTCTCATCCGACAACCGCCCACGCAGTTGCACAAGGCCCTCTGGACTGAGTGTCGCGACAAATTCTGGCGGTCCCTGGTTTGGATCCACTGTCTCAGGCAGAACCGCTGTCAGAGAAAAGACGGCCGGCAGGCGGTTTTCCAGTTCACCGATCACCCGGTCGAATTCGCCTTGGGCGGTGCCCTCGGCAGCCACAAGGGTCACATCCGCATCCGAAAATGTGACCGAGCCAGCACCCAATTCATTCAAGGCCGATATCGCTTGCCCCACGGCACGGCCCCAGTTTGGGCTGGGGACGCCCATGCCGACGGTGCATTTTGCGCTGCCTTGCAGCCCGGCGGCTTCGGCGGCGGCGATGATGCGCTCGCGGGTGGACTCCGTGTCTGCTGAGCAGGCGTCAAAACGGGTGCTGGTTTCGTCCTTAACCAGCCGTAGGGTAAAGGGCGTGATCACGGGCCGCGGGGCAGCCACATCCATCGCCACCTGCAGCCCCGGCGGGCTGGCGCGTTGCAGACTGCGTTCAAGCCGTTCTTTTTCTTCAATACTGTCGGTGATGGCGGTGATGGTGACGCGCCCAGCTTCAACCGACACTTTGGCGCGGGGCAGTTGTTCCATCGCGGTCAGGGCAAACCCAATGGCGTCTTCCCATCCCTGCGGCGCGGGGTAATCTGCCGCCTCAAGCAAGTCCGTAACCGGCAGGCGAGCGCTGATGCCGCGCACTCGACCCAACAAAGCTTCTCGGTCTGTTGAGGTCGGCAACAGCCCGATGATCGACAGGCCGGCATCGTTGCGCAGAATTTCGGCGGAAAAGCGCGGGGGTGCGATGGCAGCGGCGGCCTCGACCTCCATATCGTCGATCACCCGGGCCGCATCGACCACCGTGCCAGCAGCGGAAAGGGCGGCAAAGCGCACCGCCTCGGTTGGTGCGGTCCCGGCCAGAGTGACTTGAAGACCGTCCGCCTGAACCTCGGCCCATGTCAGTTCGCGTTCATCCAGCGCTTGGCGCACGCCGATTTCCGAGCTTTCCTCGATCAGTTTCACGGACATGTTCGCCGCAATCAGCGACAAAAGTGCCGCGACAAAAAAGGTGCCGACAATAGTGAGCAGCGAGGAGAGGCGCATTTGCGGGCCTTTGCTTGGGGACGTGCCCGACAGATTTAAGCCTGTCGGGCGCGCGTTTCAATCACACGAAGAGGGCTGCGCAGAAAAACAACAGCGGGATGATGCCGGTGTCTCGATTGGACCGGAAGAGTTGCAGGCATTTGCCGGGGTTTTCGATATCAAGCCCGCGCAGTTGCCACGCCATGTGCCAGCCCATCGCCCATGGCCCCCCAAGGGCAAGAACCATGGCCATGACCGATGCATCATCAATGGCGGCAAAGATTACTGCAATTCCCATGAGGCCTACAGTGGCCATCAGAAAACGTCGCAACCACGCAGCAGTCCGATCTCCAAACAGCCGCGCGGTGGATTTAACCCCGATCAGCGCGTCATCCTCGGTGTCCTGGTGGGCATAGATAGTGTCGTAAAATAGCGTCCAGGCGATTCCTGCGAGGTACAGAACGACGGCCGGAGCCTCCAGCGCGCCGGTATGGGCCGTCCATGCGAGCAGAGCGCCCCAGTTGAATGCAAGCCCAAGGAATACTTGTGGCCACCACGTAAACCTTTTGGCAAAGGGGTAGACGGCGACTGGCAGCAGGGCGAGGATACCCAAGAGGATTGCGTTCACATGGAACGTCAGCAGGATGCCAAACGCCAACAGTGACTGCACGCACATCCAAACCACGGCCCCTTTGACACTGACCTGACCCGCAGGGATGGGCCGCGACCGCGTGCGTTCGACCTGCCCGTCAAAGTCGCGGTCTGTAATGTCGTTCCACGTGCATCCCGCCCCACGCATCAGCCACGCGCCCGATGCACAGCCAATGGCGATCCATGCGTCTTGCCAACCCATCTGCTGGTCGTGGATGATGGCAAGGGCCAGTCCCCACCAACACGGCAGCAACAACAGCCACGTGCCAATGGGGCGATCTGCGCGCGATAGGCGCAAGTAGGGGCGCGTTGAAGCCGGGGCATAAAGGTCCACCCAGTTGCGGTCTTCCGCGTCAGCAACCTGACCATCTGGTACAGGGGACGTGTTGGTCATATGAAGGCCTTATGGTTACGCCGAAAATCCGCCTTTATGTAGAGCACCCTTTGGGGCAGGGGCAATCCGTGCCGTTGTCGCGGGAGCAGGCGCACTACTTGTTCGGGGTAATGCGGTTGGCCGTCGGGGGGGCGGTGGCCCTGTTCAACGGGCAAGATGGCGAATGGCACGCGGATGTGACCGAGGCGGGCAAGCGTGGCGGTGTGCTCACATGTGTCGCACAGACACGGGCCTTGCAGATGCCGCCTGACCTTTGGCTGCTCTTTGCCCCGATCAAGAAGGCGCGCACCGACTTCATCGTGGAAAAAGCCGCTGAAATGGGCGCGCAGCGGATTGTGCCGGTGCAAACGGATTTCACCAATGCAGGCCGGGTTCAGCGTGACCGGCTCCAAGCCCACGCGGTTGAGGCTGCCGAACAATGCGGTGGGACATACGTTCCGCAAGTGGCAGAGATGATCAAACTGGATCGTGCATTGGCCGATCTGGGTGATCGTGCTCTGATGTTCTGTGACGAGGGTTTGGCTGGGTCCGAGGACCGCTTGGCCTTGCCGGATATTCCGGGGCCTTGGGCGATCCTGATTGGTCCGGAGGGCGGTTTTTCGGACAAGGAACGCGCCCGACTGCATGCGCTGGAATCTGCCCACGCCGTCGCCCTCGGGCCGCGCATATTGCGCGCGGACACAGCCGCGGTTGCTGCAATGACCCTGTGGCAACGCCAACTTGGGGATTGGCAATGACCGGCCTGCGGCGCGCTATGCCTCAGGACGCAGAGGCGATGGAAGTGTTTCTGGCGCAATACGCGGCCACATCCATGTTCTTGCGCAGCAACCTTGCCGCGCATGGCACTGACGAACACACGCACCCGCATGGCACGACCTTCTTTCTGACGACAGAAGGACTAGAGATCACCGGCATTTTCGGGATCAGCAATGGCGGCTACCTTATGGCGCAAGCCCCGGACGCGCCGCCCGAAGACTGGGATGCATTTGCCGCCGCAATCAAAGGGCGGACAGTTGCTGGCATGACGGGTCGACCCATTCAGGTGGCGGCCTGCCTTTCCGCGACCGGACAGACGCTTGGGCCGTGGGCGGTGTTGGCGGACGAGCCTCTATACCACCTGACTCTGGCGGACTTGGCAGACGTGCCCGGGAAAGTGCGCACACCCGCCGAAACAGACCGGGCGTTGCTTGAGGCGTGGTTCACGACCTATGCGTTGGACACCGGGCAGGCAGAGCCGGGTGATGGACCGACAGAGTGGGCCAAAGCGCGCGCAGGTGCCGCCATAGGCAGCGATGATGTGGTGATCCTTGAAGAGAACGGCACGCCGCTCGCCATGGCCGGGATCAACGCCCGCCTGCCTGATATCGTGCAAGTGGGCGGCGTCTTTACGCCCGATGGGATGCGCGGAAACGGCTATGCACGGCGCGCCACAGCGGGGTTGCTTCGGCAGTGCAGAGCCCAAGGGGTGACGCAATCGGTGCTTTTTGCCCACAACGCAGTTGCCGCGAGGGCCTACGAGGCGCTGGGTTTCCAACACGTGGGAGAGTACCGCGTGGCACTTTTAACCACTCCGCGTGTGGTCGGTGCTCTGGATTAGACCAGTAAAGGCGGGTGGCGGCGCTGTCAGATCTCCATCTGTCGGGCGATGTCCGCATACCAACTAGGCGCGTCGCTTTGTCCTTTGATTTCCAATGGAAAAAGTGGATTTTTTGCCTTGCGCAGCAAAAGGGACTGCTCAGACGGGACTCGAATGCCTATGTTTGCAACATGTATCTAAGAAAGTGGTTCAAATGACGTTCTTCCGACCCGAAGCCACGGCGGCACTATGGCGCTGGCGTGAAGTGCTTTTTGGCATAGCCTTGGCTGTTCTCGCTCTGTGGTGGCTGGCCGGACCGGGCGGGCTCTTGGGCTATCTCGCGCCGGTGCTGCTGGTCGGGGCAGGTGCGTTGATCATGGTGGGGCTGCAACGCGGTCGCTTTCGCTCTGCGGGCGGAGGCCTTGGCACGGTGCAGGTGGACGAAGGGCAGGTGACCTATTTTGGGCCACTCACAGGCGGCGCCGTTGCTCTGCGGGAGATGGCGCGACTGACACTGGACGGGGCGCAACGGCCTGCGCACTGGCGGTTGGAGCAGCAGGGGCAGCCCGCACTTATGATCCCGATTGATGCAGATGGAGCGGATGCTCTGTTTGACGCGTTTGCAAGCCTGCCGGGGCTCAAGACTGAGCACATGCTGTCGCAAATGCGCGCAGCGCCCGCAAAGCCGGTGGTGATCTGGCAACGCAGTGCTCCAGGCCTTGCGCAGATGCAACCGCTTGGGCGCGCCTGAGGGCAGGCGGGTTGGACGACACGTCCGCCTTACCGAAATGCACACATGTGCTGCGCGGATATGCGCAACATCTCGTGACCCAGCGCACTGTCCCCATACATTGACACCCCGGCCAATTCGCACCATCCCTTAGGTTCGACTTTCAGGCATTTGTGGAGCACGCCCCATGTCCATTCCTCAGTCCGGCGGTGGGCCCATCGAACACCACGACCAACTTGCCGGTTTCATGGAAAGCGGCTGCAAGCCAAAAGCAGACTGGCGCATCGGCACCGAGCACGAAAAGTTTGGCTATTGCACCGACACTCTGAAACCACTGCCCTTCGAGGGGCCACGATCCATCGAGGCGATCCTTGGCGGCTTGCGCGACCGACATGGATGGAGCGAGTTGCGCGAAGGCGGCAAACTCACCGGGCTCGAAAAGGGGATGTGCAATATCAGCCTCGAACCCGGTGGCGCGCTGGAACTGGCCGGGGCACCACTTGAGACGATCCATGAGACCTGTGACGAGGTGAACCAACACCTCAGCGAGGTTAAGGACGTTTGTGAAAGTCTTGGAGCCGGCTTTATCGGTCTCGGAGCCGCACCGCACTGGCTCCATGAAGACATGCCATTGATGCCCAAGGGCCGCTACAAGCTGATGGACGCCTATATGGGCCGCGTCGGCACCATGGGACGGACCATGATGCGGCGGACCTGCACGGTGCAAGTGAACCTTGATTTCGCGACCGAAGCCGACATGGTGCAAAAAATGCGCGTCGCCATCGCGTTGCAACCTGTGGCGACCGCGCTGTTCGCAAGTTCTCCGTTTTTTGAGGGGAAGCTAAACGGGCACAAATCCTGGCGCAGCCGTGTTTGGCGGGATCTGGACCCGGCGCGCACAGGCATGGTTCCGTTTGTGTTCGACGAAGATTTTGGGTTCGAACGTTGGGTGCAATACGCGCTCGATGTGCCGATGTACTTTGTTTACCGCGATGGCAAATACATTGACGCGCTGGGCATGTCCTTTCGCGATTTTATGGCCGGGAAACTGCCCGCATTGCCAGGTGAAACCCCGACGCTCAGCGACTGGGCCGATCACATGACGACGGCTTTTCCCGAGGCGCGGGTGAAAAAATTCATTGAGATGCGCGGTGCAGACGGCGGTCCGTGGCGGAGACTTTGCGCGTTGCCCGCGTTCTGGGTCGGCCTGATGTATGATCAGACGTCGCTTGATGCGGCATGGGATCTGGTCAAAGGGTTCGACGCAGAAACGCGTGAAGGCCTGCGTGTTGCCGCGTCAGTCGATGGGCTGCAGGGCGAGGCGAACGGGGTCAAGATGTTGGATCTGGCTCGCGAGGCGGTTGCGATCTCTCGTGCGGGTCTGGTATCGCGCGCGCAGCCCGGAGCCGCAGGCTTGATCCCGGACGAAACCCACTTTCTCAACGAACTTGAGGCAAGCGTCGAGTCCGGCCAAACGCTGGCGGATGAGCTGATCGCGCATTACCACAACGACTGGGACGGTGACGTCACGCGCGTGTTCGGGGCCTATTCGTACTAACGAACTACTCGGCGACGACCGGTGTCTTGCCCAGCACGCGCTGCTCGTAGAGGGCGCGCACCTCGGCCTTGCGTGCGGCCAGCATCTCGGGCGTCGGTTCTTCCTTGATCTTGTCGAGCACGGCATAGCCCTGCATCGGGTCATGCTTGCGCTTTGGTGCAATGCCGCCACCGCCACCCATACTCGGGGTGGGTGAGGGCATGCCGCCACCACGTTGAAACGGACCGGGGCCGTGAATGTTGGTGTCCGCCTCTGACGGCAGTAGCGTCAGAACGAATACGATCAAGCCACCTACGAACGGCACGAAATACATCAGGTAAAAGAACCCCGACAGGCCGACATCGTGCAAACGACGTATCGTCACGGCCATGCGGGGAAAGAACGTGATCAGCATGTAGTACGTCAGCATAAAGTCGAGCGGGCTCAATGCGAGTAATGCCGTCTCGTTCCAGGCCGCAGCGTTGAGAGTACTGACGACAAGATAGGCGTCGATCGCAAAGGCGGCGCCGCCCACGAGGATTTCAAACAGGAAAAACCACCAGAATTCCGGGCGCGTCGCGCGGCCTGAAAACTTGAAATAACCTGCAAAAACCGAGTTGATCGCTTCAAAGAAACCCATGGTGGTACTGCCCTCGTCCTGTCGCCATTGGCTGTTCATGCACGTTATGGGTGTGCTTTGAGGCGCGACTGTGACGGTTTTTGTGCGATGTCGTGGCGGCGGACGTTGATCCACGCAATGGGTAGCCGGTTGAGTGTTGGCTGATGGGGCTCGCCTGCCATTGCGCTGGGTCGAATGCTCTCCGGTCCCGACCGCACTTGGCACAATCTATTCAGGCAGCGGCGGACAGTGCCTGCACATGCGCAGGTAGAGTGCGGCGCCGTGCAAAAATGCGAGCGGTGGGTCCATATGTTTGATGGGCACGCTCTTGGGCAAGGTCAGGCAATAGCCCTAGGACCTCAGCATTTGCGGCAGTGGTCAGAGCATTCAAGGCCATTGGACCGGGATAAAAGCTCTCGGCCGGCGCTCCGTTCGCAAATACGATTTGGTGCGTTTCAAAAAGCAAGTGGATATAGGTCACTGACCGGCACCCGTTCAGAAACCGGGCCTGCCCACCCTGCATCTGCGCAAGATGTTTGGCGCGGAACAGGCGTTCTTCTCCGCTCGCGTCACGCAGCAACATGCCATGTTGGGGCGACACGATCAGGTGTGTCTGGGCGCCGATGATCTGCGGCGCGATCAGGATGGGACGCAGATGCGGGGCGACCTCCAGAGTCGCGCGGTCAATCCGTCGCGCGCCGCTCCACAGCAGAGGTAGAGGGCCATTGTCGCGCGTCACCACCAAATCGCCGGGGCGCAGGGTTTCGATAGCGACCGGCCCCGCTGGTGTCAGGATCCGGGTACCGGTGGTAAAGCACATAACACCCGTGTTGTCCGTGGTCAGGCTTGACCGGTCCGCACCGCTGAGCGTGATTCCATCGCCTGACTGCATCTGATCGTTGTCGGAATAGTCAACGGTGCCCCCATAGTCGGTCGAATTGGACTGGTTCAATACGCCGTCATCGTCAAAATCGCAGCGCACTTCGCTGATGCTGTCATAGAAGCCAGACAGATCGACAAAGTCGTTGTTGGTGATGTCCCCATCACGCAAGGCGCCCGAGTTGCCTGTGTTGAAGTCAGTGATCGTGTCCGCACCGTCACCGACGGAGTAGGTGAACGTATCATCGCCCGCGCCACCGGTAATGGTGTCGTCTCCCGTCCCGGCGGTCACAGTATCATCGCCGCTTCCACCAAGGATCGAGTCATCCCCGTCGCCCATAAGGATGTCGACGCCCGCACTGTCGTCGCTTGCATCTACAACGTCAGCTGCGTCGGTCAGGATCAGCCGCTCAACCTCGCCGAAAGTGATAGTGTCGGAGCCATCTGTGATCGTACCGGCCTCGTCGCCGGTATATGTGACAGTAACTGGGCCGCTCAGGGCGCTCAGATCAATGGTGTCGTAATCCCGATCGCCGGGGTCTGTTACGCCCTCGCCGCCGGTGATCACGTCGTTGCCAAACCCGTCTTCGATGATGAAGGTGTCGGCGTCTTCGCCACCTTCCATGGTGTCCGACCCAGTACCGCCGCGCAGCGTATCCTCGCCTTCAGTGGCGACAATGCTGTCGTCACCCGCACCTCCGTCTAGGCTGTCGTCGCCGATTGAGTTCATCAGCGTGTCAGCGCCGTCACCACCCAACAACGTGTCTTCGCCCATGCCACTGCGCAACAGGTCGTCGCCCGCGCCGCCATCGATCAGGTCGTCGCCTGCCCCGCCCTGAACTGTGTCACCGCCGTCCCCGGCCACAACCGTAACGCCCGCACTATCAGCGGATGCATCCACGACGTCGGCCTCATCCGTCAGGGTCAGCGCCTCAATCTTGGTGAACACCAGCGTATCGGAGCCGTCACTCAACGCACCCGCACCATCAGCCTCATAAGTGACGTGCACGCCCTCCGTCAGCCCCGAAGCATCAACCGTGTCCTCATCCAGCCCCGTGCTGGTACCTTCACCGCCGATGATCGTGTCCGACCCAAATCCGTCGCCGACAAGAAACGTGTCGGCATCATCGCCGCCATCCAGAACATCCTCGTCCACGTAAACTGTGGGCGTATCGATGGTGAACACAGTCTCAGGGTCAAACGCGTCAGCATTCGAATATATGCGAAAATCCTGCTCGTTCCCGTTTGCATAAGTGATCGTGACCTCGAAGAAGTTCGGGCGGGTATCAACCGAGATGCCGTCATACATCTCTTGCAGCACAATCTGATCCACGCCCATGTCAAAGTCAGATATGTTGATCCGACCGGTCTCGTTCGTGGTTTCAATCAGGACATAGTCGACCTCGCCGTCACCTTCATCAGATCCCGATGACGCATTCAGGCGGATGGTCGCCTTGTCCCTGCTACCCGCCTCGACAGAGAAGTAATCCGATCCGCTGACCCCGGTGACGTTGCCGCGATCTTCTACGGTGACCCATTCGATCGCCTCGGTCGTCCCGCCGGACAGGATATCGTTGCCCGTTCCACCCGAAATGGTGTCCGACCCAGCCCCGCCATCGACATGGTCATGCCCGGCGCCCGCGTTGATTTCATCGTTGGTGATTGAAACCTCGGAGCCGTCCGCGTCCTCATACCCCACCCCGATAACGTCATCATGGGCGGTGCCGTCAATGGGCATGCTTGGCGTGCCGTCCGTGACGCTGATCGAAAAGATGCCTGCGTCTTCGCTGCCGCCACCAAGAACGCCATCGACCCAGCCTGCAACAGCATCCGCATCCCCCACGCCGGGCACATCGAAATCCTCGATCCCGCCATCGGTCACGCCTGCGGTTGCAACACCAAACCCACCATCGACCCAGGACAGCTCTTCATAAATGAACTCGATACTGAAGTCCGAACCGCCATCTGAACTCAGCACCACCTGAAACGAGTTGGTGTCGGTCGATCCGGTGTATGGGGTGACGTCTTCCCAAGTGATCGTGACCGTGCCTGCATCCGGGTCGACATCCCAATGTATGTCGCCGCCTTTGTCGATGTCGACATCCGACCAAAAGGGCGCAATTGCGGGCTGATCCAACCCACTCAGACCTTCGGGTTGATAGGATGTATTCGGACTTTCAAAGGTCAGAAGACCATTCGAATTGACCCACATCTCGGTATATTGCTCGCCAAAGAACTTGAGGCCATCGTCTCCAAACACCGGCGTGAGGTCGACTTTGACGGCGCTGTCATCAAACTCGCCCCACGGTGATGCTTCATCAACTCCACTTGTCTTAAAACTGTTTTCGCCAAAGCCGCTGGGACCGCCCAGCGTGTCGTTCATTGTGCCCATCAGACTCTCCTCTCGAAATTCGTGGTCCGCTGTGCGGGTGGCACCATTGGGTCGGGGTCGGGCATGTTCAGGCGCTAGCGCGCTTTGCCTGCCGGGACCCATGCACTTTGTTTCTGCAGTATCCCGCTCACGATCCTGATCCGTAAAATTGGACTACAGCTGCGTGTGTATTCGGGCAGGTTTAAGCAGAGGTTGGTTTGCCCGGGTCTGGGCGCCGGAATTTACCGAGACTTTGAGATGATTTTGAAAAGAATGAGCCATGTCTGCGCTGGTGTCTGGGGCCGTGCCTAGTCGGGATAAACGTTATTTGGAACGGGCTTTCCAAGCTTACAGCTATGACTGAAGGGGCCGATCCCAAGAACGTTCGGTCAGATTCGATGGCCTTTGGTCAATCGACAATCCGAGCAAGAACGCGACAACCTTCGCCTCTGGCATTTCGCAGGGTTTCAGCAGGCCGCCAGACGCCAGATCATACCAGTTGTGGCTAATGTAGTCCGCACCACCCAACTCCTCGGCCACCAGCTTGATGGCGCGCCCGCCAGAGAATGCTGATTTCGTCACGACGTACCGCCGCCCCGCCGAGCACGCCGAAAACGTACCCATAGGCAGAGCGTGCAATGCGGTCGCAAAGGGCGTCACTTGCTCTTTTGGCCGATCTTCGGTTCAGTGCCGGCCTTGATCCTTGCGATGTTGGCGCGGTGACGCCAAAAGATCAGCAATGTGAGGATCACGCCAAGGAGTAATCCCTCCGGCAGACCCAGAAACATCATCAGAAAGGTCGACGCCGCTGCTGCCACCAGGGCTCCCATCGACGAGATGCGGAACAGGCCGGCTCCGATCAGCCACGCGATGCAGGCGCCAACTCCCACAGGCCATGCCAGTGCCAAAAGAAGGCCCAGAAAGGTCGCGACGCCTTTGCCGCCCTGAAACTTCAGCCAGACAGGATAGCAGTGCCCGATCATCGCTGCCAGGCCCGCCAATTGTGCGGCATCCTCTGCACCGGTGGCGTAGCGCGCCAGCAGCAGCGCCGCCGCACCCTTGGCCGCGTCCAGCAGCAGGGTGAGGGCAGCGGCAAGTTTGTTGCCTGTACGCAGGACGTTTGTGGCCCCGATATTGCCGGACCCGATCTCGCGCAGGTTGCCAAGGCCCATGATGCGCGCCAGCACCATACCGAACGGTATGGAGCCAAGCACATAGCCGATGACGGCCCAGAGCAGCAGGATGGTCGTCGGGGTTTCAATCAGCGGCATGCGTCAAGCCTTTGATATTTATTGTTTTTGATAGACGGATTTGCCCGCCACATAGGTGGCGAGAACCCTACCCTGCATCCGCGCCCCGTCAAAGGGGGTGTTGCGCGATTTGGACTGCAGTGTGGCCCGATCCATTACAAAGGGTGCGTGCGGGTCAAACAGGACAAGGTCTGCTGGGGCTCCGGGTGCAAGGCGCCCGCAGTCTAACCCCAACCGCCTGGCCGGGTTCAGCGACATTGCCCGCCACAACTGCGGCAGGGTGATGTGGTCACTGTGGAACAGGCGCATGGCTGCGGGAAGCAGAGTTTCCAGCGCAACAGCGCCGGAGGCCGCGGCCTCGAAGGGCAGGCGTTTGCTTTCTTCGTCTTGCGGGGTGTGCATGGACGAGATTACATCGATCAGACCGGAGGCCACCGCATCGGCGATGGCGAGGCGGTCTTCTTCGTCCCTCAGCGGCGGCTTGATCTTGAAGAAGGTGCGGTAGTCCGCGACATCCAGCGCATTCAGTGTGAGGTGGTGGATAGACGTTCCCGCAGTGATGTTGAACCCATTCTGCTTGGCCCGTTCCAGCGGGGGCAGCGCGCGCGCCGTGGTAATCTGATCTGCATGATACTTTGCGCCGGTCATTTCGATCATGGCGATGTCACGGTCGAGCCCCATCCGTTCGGCCATGGGCGAAACGCCGGAGAGACCCCGCAAACTAGCGAACTTGCCTGAGGTCGCGGCGGCACCAGTCGAAAGCCCTGGATCCTGAGGATGCCCTAATACCAATGCGCCAAGGCTGTGGGCATAGGTCAGCGCACGACCGAACACCTTGGTATCGGCGACAACATGGTCGCAATCGGTGAAGGCGACGGCGCCCGCATCCAGCAGAAACCCGATCTCTGTCATCTCGCGGCCCGCCCGTCCTTTGGTCAGTGCGGCCATTGGAAGGACATTGACGGGCGCGGCTTCGCGAGCTCGGCGGATGACGAATTCGAGGGCTTCGGGATTGTCGATCACTGGATCGGTGTCGGGGCGGGTGACCATAGTGGTGACGCCTCCGGCGGCAGCGGCCAAACCGGCCGAGCCAAAGCTTTCCTTGTGACGCTCACCGGGTTCGCAAACCTTGACCCCGATGTCGACGATGCCGGGGGCGAGGTGTTTGCGGTTGCAGTCGATGACCTGAGCAACGTTGACGGCTGTCAACTTTTCTTCATCTGTATCAGTGCTTTGCGTAAAGACTTCGGCAATCTTCCCGTCGCGGACAAGCAGGGCGCCAGTAGTAACAGTGCCCGCTTCGGGGTCGATGAGCTTGGCGCTTTTGAACAGAGTCGTGGTCATGCGGCCTTGAGCCCGAATACTAAGAGGGCGTTTCGCCCTGCGGCTATGAGAGTGGGAAAGATGGCCATGACGTTCCTCAATCTGGACCCTCCTGCGTTGTCGGGCAAAGTGCGGGAATTGTCCAGAGACACGCCGCTGATCCTGCGATGAGGAGCGAGGTGAGGAGGGGAGAGAGGGACGTGCGAAGTCGCTTGAGATCAGGCGAAGGCGTCTTTGCAATGGAAGGGAGCAGGATTGGGGTGTGCTGATGACGAACGCTGTTCGGTTGGGGTGCCAGAGTGAGGCACAATGGCTGCTTTCAGCCTGTCGCAGACATTTGTTGTTTAAGCGGCGTGAGCCTGTTTTCGGTTTACACCATTGTCTGCCAACCCGCATACTATCGCATTACGTGAATTCCCTTGTTCGCTTTGAGGATATGAAAATGGCACTCCGTTCTTACAGCCTTTTGGAGGCCGCAAGACTCCTGCAGGAAACACGACAATTGATCAAAGGTGGCCAAAAGGGTGACCTACTCAGCGACGTGACATCTAAAGGGGCAAAAGTTGCCGCTGGGATTACAAGTGACAAGATTTTGGTGATTACGGGATCGCGCGGCAAAAAGGATTATGCAGCATACAATCTACGTCCGTTTCGATGGTTGCCCAAAATGAATGACATTGATGAGATCGTCACAGCAAATTTGCCCAAGAAAGCGTTTCACAAAGGATTTCTGTTGCATGCGGCACGTGTGAAGCAGTTTTTGGGAAATCGCAAACCAAGCATCATTATTGGTCACTCACTTGGTGCGGCGTCAGCGCAGATTCTGGGTGCACATTACAAGGTGCCGACGATTGGATTGGCCTCTCCACAAGTCGTTAAGCGGACTTACTTGGAGCCCGGCGCGCTGCGGTCCACGACGCATCCTCAATGGCACGTCTTTAACATGGCGTGGAAAGAGGATCTCGTCAGCCGCGGTTTAAGGTTCACCGGACTGCGGTGCCTTGGTCATCGGGTTGTGGTGGCGTCCAACGAACCTAATGCAGGGATCGACCATTTTGTGAGTGATTATGAACGACTAATTGTCTCGGCGATCGATCACAAAGTTGATGCCCTTCCGAATAATTGGCCCGACTCTAAGTTTCCAATGCCGTCCCGTTTAGCCTAGCACTTCAACGGTTTTGCCGTCGCTTTCGCCACAGCTGTATCGCCGACAGTGCCGAGGTTCCCTCGCGCGGATGCGGGATAGGGCAGGGCAAGAAAGGATGGGTCCTATGGACCTATTTTGCTGCCGCAAGGCTGGAAATTACGGACCAATAGTCTTGGACAAAAAGAGAGTTTCCAGACCTTCTCTCTCTACATCCATTGATCGCGGCGCGGATGAAGGCACAACACGGCAGGCTGGTTTGTTGAAAAACCCTCTGTCAAAAAGAGTCTTTTGTGTCGACCAAAGCTTTGAAGAAATACCGTTGAAACAGAATCACCAGGATCAGAGGCGGTAGGATCGTTAAGACACCCAGGGCCATGCCCGGAGCGCTCTCCAAACCAATCAATCTGATCCCACGCAATACTGTATAACGGGACTCGTCCGTACTGAGCATGAGTGGCCAGAGATATTGGTTCCACCCGACCATAAAGGACACCACGAATATTGCCCCCCCGCGACGCCAGGCCAACGGTACGATAAAGTCCCAAAAGAAACGTACGGGGCCTGCCCCATCTAGCTTGGCCGCTTCCAGATATTCATCGGGAAAAGACAAAAAAAGCTGGCGGAAAAACAGTGTTCCCAATGCGATGGCCAAGGCCGGCAAAACCATTCCCCCAAAGGTATTCACCAAGCCCAAAGTGGCTGCCACCTGAAAGGTCGTCACAAAGCGGCTTTCTAGCGGGAGCAATAGTGTCAGCATGGTCAGCCAGAACAAAAAGCCCGCGACAGAAAACTTGAAGAATACAATCGCATAAGCGGCCATCATCGAAAGTACGGTCGTTAGCGATGCAATCGATACGGCAATAACGAGCGAATTCTTTAGCATCGCCAAAGCCGTGATCTGATCGGTAAAGCCTGCCTCGAGGCGGGCCACCTGCGCATAGTTAGCACCGGCCTGAGTGCCGGGCCAAAACTGCAAGCCCTGCTGAGAAATCACGGTTGACGTATGTGTCGAAGATACGATCATCAAGAAAATGGGCAGCATTAAAAACGTAGACCCCAAAATCAAAACGACATGATCCAGCCAAGCCGAACGGGCCAGTTTTTGATTGGGGTTCAGGCGCATTTAAAAGGACGGGGTACGAGGCTTGGTGCGGCGTTCATTTAAGCCGCGCACCTGTATCCTTTTCAAATACGAATGCATCTTCGGGGTTGAAGGCCAGAGTCATTTTTTCGTCGAGACCCGGCAGCAAGGATTGCGAGGCCTTGAGGCAAATCTCTTGCACATCACCGGCATCCGAAACCAGGCCCGGCAAAGACCCGTAAATCAGGTTCTCGCCGCCATGCTGTTCAACCAGATCTACATTGATCGAAAACTGACCCTCGTCAGATACCGTCAATACGTCTGGTCGCACGCCCAGAACCAGATCTTTGTCTGTTGGCAAGTCAGAGAACCCTGCAATCGCCATATCCCCAGCGATCAAAGAGGTCCCATCGAACTTCGCGGGGATCAGATTGATCGCAGGCGAGCCGATAAACGACGCCACGAACAGAGTGCGCGGGTTGGAATACAACTCCATCGGCGCGCCCATCTGTTCAACACGCCCCTCGTTGATAACGGCAAGCCTGTCGGCAAGTGTCATCGCCTCGGTCTGGTCGTGCGTCACGTAGATTGACGTTACATTCATGCGGCGTTGGAGTTTCTTGATCTCGATACGCATCTGCACACGAAGCTTTGCATCAAGGTTCGACAGTGGCTCATCAAACAGAAAAACCTGTGGGTTGCGCACAATTGCGCGACCCATTGCAACCCGCTGACGCTGCCCGCCTGATAACTGGTTGGGCTGGCGATCAAGGAACTTGTCGATCTTGAGCATCTTGGCCGCATCCGTGATCCGCCGCTCGATCTCTGCTTTGTCCATTTTCCGGTTTTTCAACCCGTAAGACATGTTCCCGCGCACGCTCATGTGTGGGTAAAGCGCGTAGTTCTGGAACACCATCGCCACGTCCCTTTCGGATGGAGACACGTCGTTGATCACGCGGTCACCGATCAGAATATCACCGCTGGTCACACTTTCCAGACCTGCAACCATGCGCAGGAGCGTGGACTTGCCACAGCCAGACGGCCCGACGAATACGATGAGTTCGCCGTCGTCAATTTGCATATCCACACCAAAGATTGCCTCGGCGCCATTGGGGTAGGTTTTGCGGACTTGTTTGAGTTCAACCTGAGCCATTACTTCTCACTTTCGACGAGGCCCTTCACGAACCATCTTTGGAATATCAGCACCACCAGAACCGGCGGCAGGGTAGCCAGAATAGTCAGAGCAAAAGCCTTCTGGAATTGTGGCAGTTCCCCACCTTCATTGAGCACCTGATAGATTTGCTTGATGCCAATGACGAGCGTGTAGTTTTCTTCTTTTGTCGTCATGATAAGCGGCCAGAGGTATTGGTTCCATCCGACAACAAACATGATGATAAGGATCGCAGCGATCATCGTCTTGGACAGCGGCACCAGAATATCAATGAAAAATCCCCATGCGGATGCACCATCCAGACGCGCGGCTTCTAGCAACTCGTCTGGCACCGATTTGAAAAACTGGCGAAAGAAGAACGTGCCCGTCGCAGAGGCAATCAGCGGAATAATCAAGCCTGCTTTGGTATCCAGCAGCCCCATATTGGCGACCACTTCATATGACGGAATGATGCGGACTTCTAACGGCAGCAACAGCGTCATGAAGATCACCCAGAACAGCGGAACGCCCAGCCGGAAACGGAAGTAGACAATCGCATAAGCCGCCAGCATCGAAATGATGACTTTGCCAATGGCAAAGCCGACCCCGAGGATCATCGAATTTTTCAGCATAGTGGTGGCCGTGACTTTTTTCATCACACCACCCTCAACGAACAGGACTTCGTTGTAGGTTTCAAAGAAATGCGGCCCCGGCCAGAACTGAAGCCCTTCGCGCAGGATCGTTTCCGGTGCATGGGTTGATGTTGCGAAAGCAACCCAAACCGGCAGCGTCATGAAAAGTGCGCCCAGGATCAGGATGACGTGGGTGCTGATTGGGACACGTTCCATCAGTAATGCACCTTCTTCTCGATAAATCGGAACTGGATGACCGTCAGGACCAGAACCATTATCATCAAAACAACCGATTGTGCGGACGACCCGCCGATGTCAGCACCGCGGAAGCCGTCCTGGAAAACCTTGTAGACAAGCGTTGTTGTCGCCCCACCCGGCGCGCCTTGCGTTGTCGTGTCGATGATCCCGAAGGTTTCAAAGAACGCGTAGGTGATGTTGATCACCATCAGGAAGAAGGTCGTCGGCGCCAAAAGCGGGAACGTGATTGTCCAGAACCTGCGCGTGGAAGATTTGCAGTCCATCAATGCCGCCTCTTGCACGCCTTTGGGAATGCCCTGAAGGCCAGACAAGAAGAAGATGAAGTTCACGCTTACCTGTTTCCAGACCGAGATCAGGACGACAACAAACCCGGCGTCGTAGGGGTCAAGTTTGTGGTCAAAGTCGAACCCAATCGAGTTCATAAAGATGTAGAGATCTCCAATCAGCGGGTTGAACATCAGATTGCCCATCAGACCTGCGACAGGTGGCGCAATCGCGTATGCCCACATCAGCAGGGTTTTGTATGTGCTGGCCCCGCGGATCACTTCGTTGGCTTTGACCGCCAACAATAGCGCCAGCCCCAGCGACAGGGCTGTGACCAGCGTCGAGAACACAATGGTGAATCCCGCGGCCTGCAGCCATGCGTCATTGAAAATTGTGTCAGAGTAGTTTCGGAACCAAACAAACTGCGAGGACAGCCCAAAGGCATCCTCAAGCAGGAAAGACTGATAAACCGCCTGCGCCGCGGGCCAAAGAAAGAACACCACAATAATGATGATCTGTGGCGCGATGAACATATACGGAATTGCGCTATGCTCGAATTGTACGCGCTTCATATAACCCCCTGGTCGAATGATGACAGCCAGCGAAGCCCATTGCCTCGCTGGCTGAAGTTTTGATTTTTATTTTACAGTCGCGTCAAAGCGAACCAGCAACTCATTGGCGCCTTTTTCGATGGCTGCGAAGGCTTCATCAACAGATGCCTCACCAGAGAAGATATCGTCATAGGCGTTATACATCACGTCGCGGATCTGCACGTAGAAGCCCAAACGATAGCCCTTCGTCCATTCACCACCCGGTTGGCTCAACTGCAGGATTCCGATTTCGGCATCCGGCGTAGAACCGTAGTAACCATCGGACTTCGCCAGTTCATAAGCGGCGTTTGTGATCGGGACATAGCCAGTTTCTTTGTGCCAGAAGTACTGGATTTCTGAGCTGCTCAGGAACTTGAGAAAGTCAGCTGTCGCTTCATTTTCTTCGTCGCTCTTGCCTGCCATCGCAAACAGAGCAGCGCCGCCGATGAATGTGCTTTTCGGCTCCTCAATGAGCGACGACCAGTACGGTAGGTATGTTGTGCCAAATTCGAAGTCTGTGCTTGCTGTCAGACCTCCGAATGAGCCCGAAGAGCCGAGCCACATGGCTGTTTTCTTCTGAACAAACGCATCCTGGTTGTCACCCCAACCACGGCCGTAGAAGCCATAGTAACCAGCATCCAGCCATTCCTTGACCTTGGTCCAGTGCATTTTCATGGCGTCGTTGTTGTACAGAATTTCCACGTCGGTGCTGTCATACCCATTGTTGCCTGTGGCAAGCTGAAGGTTGTGGCGGCTGTGGAAGTTTTCCGAGAAAATCCAAGGGCTGTGGCTTTGCGCCAGAGCTTGATAACCGGCTTCCTTGATTTTCGGCGCCATGGCTTCGAACTCTTCCCATGTGCTGGGTGGAGCATCGATGCCGACTTCGGCGAGGATATCCTTGTTATAATAAAGAAGAGGCGTGGAAGAGTTGAAAGGCATGCCGATCATCTTGCCGTCGCTGTCAGCATAGAAATAGCGCACGCCTTCAATAAAGTCCGCTCCGTTGAATCCGCCTTCGTATTGCGTCAGCAAATCCGCAACTGGGATTGTCGCACCGGGAGCATTGATAATCGTTGCTGCGCCGGCGTCAAAAATCTGGATGAGGTTTGGCTGTTGTTTCGCACGAAACGCCGCGATACCGGCGGTCATCGTGTCCTCGTAACCACCTTTGTAAGTGGGCACCAAAACATAGTCACTTTGGCTGGCGTTGTATTTTTCCGCCACTTCTTCAACGACTTCACCAAGACGGCCGCCCATAGCGTGCCAGAATTGAATTTCAGTTTGTGCAAGGGATGCTGTTGCAAAGGTCGCAAGACCCGCAGTCAGCAAGGCTAGGCTTTTCATAAAGTTCACTCCCAGTTTGGAACTGTTGTTGATCAACAGTTTTGCTTTAGGACCACCCGGTAACGGGTACATGACAGTAATGGCGTCAACTCAGGTCCTGGCGTTTTCGCAGCAAGTCACCATTTTCAAAATGAGTCAACTCATACGCGCAAGGGGTCGTCCTGGACGCGCCAGTATCCAGTGCGCGCCAGTTTGATTTTAGACAATGGTTTCCAGCGGTTGATTGGCAACTGGCTTGACGAAGATGCAACCACGACAGTGTCCAAAATCAGTTTCTGCCCGTTTGATATTGCGGGCTCAGTTCGCGTGAACTGACGGGTCTGTGCATTGCTCTCAAGCCCGTAGGCCAGACTCAAATGCGGCCTAAAATCTGGTGCGACGTCCAGCTCCAGCCCGTCTGCCAATTCACGGCGCAGATGATGTACGTATGATGGCACATCCAGATCAACAAATAGGGACATGAAAAAATGACTTGTCATTGCCATCCCCTCAATTCTGGCCTCCACGGCCGTATGTTTCGCAAACGCCAGACGACAAAGGGTTTCAGTTTTGCGTGGTGCACCGACAATATCGCCCAAAAGCGTGACATGCGGTGCAAAGGAAGGCGCTCCTTCCTGTTCCGCGATAACATCAATAGTGCTTTGAAGGTGCTTGTAGGTGGTTGCGTCCGGACACAACCAAATTGAATGCGGTTGTTCCACATCCATGTCATTTCGCATGTCTGGCCCTTACGTTGAATCATGTTTGATTGCTGTTTATCATCTTGCTGACTTCACTTGAAATCCAAGCCGAAACGTCAACACAGCCAAATGGCAAAAAGGGTCCGGCATCAGCAGATCGCTAATTTGTTTCACCCCACTCCAAAGTTCGGTTTGAGCCCTGAGCGGGGGGTCGTTGCGTTGTCCAACAATGTCCGCTCCAGAAGAGGGATTTTTCATCCGCCCACCGTACCGCAATCTTGCTCGACCAGCCCGAACCTTGCTGCAAGAGAGTAGTTGGCAGCTGTTCGAACAGGCGAATTTTCCACAAGGATGCGACCAGTTGCCAACTACTCTGTTGCAGCAATGAATGGGCCAATGGCGCGCGCTAGGTTTGGTCGATCACTTACCTCGGTTGCCGTTTAAAACAGCGCAGTTGCCACGGACTACATTCCTGCACTAGAGTACCCACACAACCTGTTCGCGGCCTATGGTCCGCCTGTGGCGATGTTTTGCGACATTTCTGCGTTCGCCCGGTTGTGCTTTCGTTAAGCAAAGCCTATGTGAGAGCTTCCGCTGGGAGCGACGATTCGCGCCCGGCTTTTTGCGTCTTAGACATGGCAGGAGCAGGCACACCACATCATATCACCATTCTTTCGCAAAAAGCCGCCCTCGCATCCCCCCAGAGCGGTTTTTTAGGAAAGATTGAGATCGGGCGCGCGCCATGGGCAGGTGCGCAAGGATAGATCTTCTTTTCGGTCTTTGAGAGGTCGCACCGGACCGCCCCCCCGGACTGTGACCGCCACAAAGATGGAGTGCGAAAACCGCATGGCAAATACGTTCCTTGGCCAAAAACGACTGCGCAAGTATTACGGCAAAATCCGCGAAGTTCTGGATATGCCGAACCTCATCGAGGTCCAGAAGTCTTCTTATGACCTGTTCCTGAATTCCGGCGATGCAGAGACGCCCACGGATGGCGATGGCATCCAGGGTGTTTTCCAGTCGGTCTTTCCGATTAAGGATTTCAACGAAACTTCGGTTCTGGAGTACGTCAAGTACGAGCTGGAAAAGCCCAAATACGATGTTGAGGAATGTCAGCAACGTGACATGACCTACAGCGCGCCACTTAAAGTGACGCTGCGCCTGATCGTGTTTGATGTCGACGAAGATACCGGTGCCAAGTCCGTCAAGGACATCAAGGAACAGGACGTGTTCATGGGCGATATGCCTTTGATGACGCCCAACGGCACCTTCATCGTCAACGGCACTGAGCGTGTCATCGTGTCCCAGATGCACCGCTCGCCCGGCGTGTTCTTTGACCACGACAAAGGCAAGACGCACTCTTCGGGTAAGCTGCTATTTGCCTGCCGCATCATCCCTTATCGCGGCTCGTGGCTCGATTTCGAATTCGATGCCAAGGACATCGTGTTCGCCCGTATCGACCGTCGCCGCAAATTGCCTGTGACAACGCTGCTTTACGCTCTTGGTCTCGACCAGGAAGCGATCATGGACGCGTATTATGAAACGGTCACGTTTAAGCTGAAGAAGAACAAGGGTTGGGTTACTCCGTTCTTCCCTGATCGTGTGCGCGGCACTCGTCCAACATATGATCTGGTTGATGCCAAAACCGGCGAAGTGATTGCCGAAGCTGGCAAGAAAGTCACCCCACGCGCGGTCAAGAAACTGATCGACGAGGGCAAGGTCAACGACCTGCTGGTGCCGTTTGAGCACATCGTCGGCAAGTTTGTCGCCAAAGACATCATCAACGAAGAAAACGGCGCGATCTATGTCGAAGCCGGTGATGAGCTGACCCTTGAGTATGACAAGGACGGCACTCTGATTGGTGGTACTGCCAAGGAACTTGTTGATGCTGGCATCACTGAGATCCCCGTGCTCGACATCGATAACGTCAATGTCGGCCCGTACATGCGTAACACCATGAGCAACGACAAAAACATGAACCGCGAAACCGCGCTCATGGACATCTACCGCGTCATGCGTCCGGGCGAGCCGCCCACTGTTGATGCGGCGTCGGCTCTGTTTGATACGCTGTTCTTTGATAGCGAACGTTATGACCTGTCGGCTGTTGGTCGCGTGAAGATGAACATGCGTCTGGCTTTGGATGCCGAAGACACGCAGCGCACTTTGCGCCGCGAAGACATCGTGGCCTGCATCAAGGCCCTCGTGCATTTGCGCGACGGCAAGGGCGACATCGACGACATCGACCACCTTGGCAACCGTCGTGTGCGTTCGGTCGGTGAGCTGATGGAGAACCAATACCGCGTTGGTCTGCTCCGTATGGAGCGCGCCATCAAAGAGCGTATGTCTTCTGTCGAGATCGACACGGTCATGCCGCAAGACCTGATCAACGCCAAACCGGCTGCGGCCGCTGTGCGTGAATTCTTTGGCTCGTCCCAGCTGTCTCAGTTCATGGACCAAACCAACCCGCTCTCCGAAGTGACGCACAAGCGTCGCCTTTCGGCGCTTGGGCCCGGTGGTCTGACCCGTGAGCGTGCTGGTTTTGAGGTGCGCGACGTGCACCCGACCCACTACGGCCGGATGTGCCCGATTGAGACGCCTGAAGGGCCGAACATCGGTCTGATCAACTCGCTGGCGACGTTCGCACGTGTGAACAAGTATGGCTTTATCGAAACACCCTACCGCGTCGTGAGCGAAGGTCAGGTGACGGATGAAGTCCACTACATGTCTGCAACCGAAGAAATGCGTCACACTGTGGCGCAGGCCAACGCGACGCTTGACGAAGGTGGCAAGTTCATCAACGAGATGGTCAACACCCGGAAATCGGGTGACTATACACTGTCGCCTGTCGACTCTGTGGACCTGATCGACGTCAGCCCGAAGCAGTTGGTTTCGGTCGCTGCCTCGCTGATCCCGTTCCTTGAGAATGACGACGCCAACCGCGCTCTGATGGGCTCGAACATGCAACGTCAGGCGGTTCCGCTGCTTCAAGCCGAGGCGCCGCTGGTCGGCACCGGTATCGAAGAAGTTGTGGCCCGCGACTCTGGTGCGGCCATCATGGCCAAACGCGCTGGTATCATCGACCAGGTGGACGCCACACGGATCGTTATCCGTGCCACGCATGACCTTGAGTTGGGTGATGCAGGCGTGGACATCTACCGCATGCGCAAGTTCCAGCGTTCTAACCAGAACACCTGCATCAACCAGCGTCCGCTGGTGAAGGTGGGTGACACGGTTCAGAAGGGCGAAGTGATTGCCGATGGGCCAAGCACCGACATGGGTGAACTGGCGCTGGGCAAGAACGTGGTCGTCGCGTTCATGCCGTGGAATGGCTACAACTACGAAGACTCGATCCTGATTTCCGAGCGTGTGTCGCGCGATGACGTGTTCACTTCGATCCACATCGAAGAATTCGAAGTCGCCGCACGTGACACCAAGCTTGGGCCAGAAGAGATCACCCGCGACATCCCGAACGTCGGTGAAGAAGCCCTGCGCAACCTCGACGAAGCGGGTATCGTGTATATCGGTGCGGACGTTGAGCCGGGCGATATTCTGGTCGGCAAGATCACACCAAAGGGCGAAAGCCCGATGACGCCGGAGGAAAAGCTTTTGCGCGCCATCTTTGGTGAAAAAGCTTCGGATGTACGTGATACTTCGTTGCGTGTGAAACCGGGTGACTTTGGCACGGTCGTTGAGGTGCGCGTCTTTAACCGTCACGGTGTGGAGAAAGACGAACGTGCGCTGCAGATCGAGCGTGAAGAAGTCGAACGTCTGGCCCGTGACCGGGACGACGAGCTGACCATTCTGGACCGCAACATCTATGCCCGTCTGGGCGACATGCTGTTGGGCAAAGAAATCGCCAAGGGGCCGAAAGGCGTCAAAACAGGCAGTAATGTCGATGCTGACCTGCTTGAAGCGTTCCCACGCTCTGCATGGTGGCAGATTGCCCTGAAAGACGAGCAATCCGCTCAGGTCGTCGAAGCACTGAACGAGCAATATGAGGCGCAAAAGCGTACTTTGGATGCCCGTTTCGAAGACAAGGTCGAAAAAGTCCGTCGCGGTGACGATCTGCCCCCGGGTGTCATGAAAATGGTCAAAGTGTTCGTCGCGGTGAAGCGCAAGCTGCAACCGGGCGACAAGATGGCTGGACGTCACGGCAACAAGGGTGTGATTTCGAAAGTGGTACCAATGGAGGACATGCCGTTCCTCGCAGATGGAACCCCGGTCGATTTCTGTCTGAACCCGCTGGGCGTGCCGTCGCGTATGAACGTCGGTCAGATCCTTGAAACCCATATGGGTTGGGCCGCGCGCGGTCTGGGCCTGAACGTGGACGAAGCGCTGCAAGAGTACAAACGCTCTGGCGATCTGACACCGGTGCGCGAGGCGATGAGCCTGGCCTATGGCGATGATGTCTATCAAGAAGGCATCACCGGCATGGACGAGGATCAGCTGGTCGAAGCGGCTGGCAACGTCACACGCGGAGTTCCAATCGCCACGCCCGTCTTTGATGGTGCGAAAGAAGCGGATGTAAACAACGCTCTGGAACGTGCCGGTTTCTCGACCTCTGGTCAGTCGGTGCTGTTTGACGGCCGTACAGGTGAGCAGTTCAGCCGCCCCGTTACGGTCGGCATCAAGTACCTGCTCAAACTGCACCACCTTGTGGACGACAAAATCCACGCCCGTTCGACCGGTCCATACTCGCTTGTTACGCAGCAGCCGCTGGGTGGTAAGGCGCAGTTCGGTGGTCAGCGCTTTGGTGAGATGGAAGTCTGGGCCCTTGAAGCTTACGGCGCCGCTTACACCTTGCAGGAAATGCTGACGGTGAAATCGGACGACGTGGCTGGCCGGACTAAGGTCTATGAAAGCATCGTCAAAGGTGAGGACAATTTTGAAGCCGGCGTGCCGGAATCGTTCAACGTTCTCGTCAAAGAGGTCCGCGGATTGGGCCTCAACATGGAACTCCTGGACGCTGAGGAAGACGAATAACGGAACCCAAGTAAGGCGGATTTCTATCCGCCTTACCCGTTGCCTCCCTTTGCTCCCCTTTCAAGGATTTGAAAATGAACCAGGAACTGACAAACAACCCGTTTAACCCGCTCACACCCCCAAAGGTGTTTGACGAAATCAAGGTATCGCTGGCATCGCCAGAGCGTATCCTGAGCTGGTCTTTCGGTGAGATCAAAAAGCCCGAGACCATCAACTATCGGACCTTCAAGCCCGAGCGTGATGGCCTGTTCTGTGCCCGTATCTTTGGCCCGATCAAGGATTACGAATGCCTGTGCGGCAAATACAAACGCATGAAGTATCGCGGCGTTGTCTGCGAGAAATGCGGCGTTGAAGTCACGCTGCAAAAGGTCCGCCGCGAGCGGATGGGCCACATCGAATTGGCGGCCCCCGTCGCCCACATCTGGTTCCTGAAATCGCTGCCGTCCCGCATCGGTCTTATGCTCGACATGACGCTACGCGATCTGGAACGTGTGCTGTACTTTGAAAACTACGTCGTGACCGAGCCCGGCCTGACGGACCTGTCCTATGGCCAGATGCTGAGCGAAGAAGAGTACATGGACGCCCAAGATGCGTTCGGCATGGACGCCTTCACCGCCAATATCGGTGCCGAAGCGATCCGTGAGATGCTGTCCCAGATTGATCTGGAGCAAGAGGCGGAAACCTTGCGTGCTGACCTCAAAGAGGCCACAGGCGAGTTGAAGCCCAAGAAGATCATCAAGCGTCTGAAAGTCGTTGAGAGCTTCCTTGAATCCGGCAACCGGCCTGAGTGGATGGTTCTGACCGTGATCCCCGTGATCCCGCCAGAACTGCGCCCGCTGGTTCCACTGGATGGCGGTCGTTTTGCGACGTCTGACCTGAACGACCTCTATCGTCGTGTGATCAACCGGAACAACCGTCTGAAGCGTCTGATCGAACTGCGAGCGCCTGACATTATCGTTCGTAACGAAAAGCGGATGCTGCAAGAATCTGTCGACGCTCTGTTTGACAACGGCCGTCGTGGCCGCGTGATCACCGGCGCCAACAAGCGTCCGTTGAAATCGCTGTCAGACATGTTGAAGGGCAAGCAAGGTCGCTTCCGCCAGAACCTTTTGGGCAAACGCGTCGACTTCTCTGGTCGTTCGGTCATTGTGACTGGTCCTGAGCTGAAGTTGCACCAATGTGGTCTGCCCAAGAAGATGGCGCTCGAACTGTTTAAACCGTTCATTTACAGCCGTTTGGAGGCCAAGGGCCTATCCAGCACTGTGAAGCAGGCCAAGAAGCTGGTGGAAAAAGAGCGCCCCGAAGTGTGGGATATTCTGGATGAAGTCATCCGCGAACACCCCGTCATGCTGAACCGTGCGCCTACGCTGCACCGTCTTGGCATTCAGGCGTTCGAACCGGTTCTGATCGAAGGTAAGGCGATCCAGCTTCACCCGCTGGTTTGTTCAGCTTTTAACGCCGACTTCGACGGTGACCAGATGGCTGTTCACGTGCCGCTGAGCCTTGAAGCGCAGCTGGAAGCGCGCGTTCTGATGATGTCCACGAACAACGTTCTGTCGCCTGCAAACGGTGCACCGATCATTGTTCCTTCGCAGGATATGATCCTCGGTCTCTACTATGTGACCCTCGAACGTGAAGGCCTGAAGGGCGAAGGCATGGTCTTTGGCTCGATCGAGGAAGTGCAGCACGCGCTGGACGCAGGTGTTGTGCACCTCCACACCAAGATCACAGCGCGTATTCCGCAGATCAACGCCGAAGGGCTTGAGGTCAACGAACGCTTTGAGACGACCCCCGGTCGACTGCTGCTTGGCGCTCTTTTGCCGCTGAACAACAAAGCACCCTTTGACCTGGTCAACCGTCTGCTGCGCAAGAAAGAAGTGCAGCAGGTCATCGACACCGTATACCGCTATTGCGGGCAAAAAGAGTCCGTCATCTTCTGTGACCAGATCATGACCATGGGCTTCAAGCACGCCTTCAAAGCGGGCATTTCGTTCGGCAAGGACGACATGCTGATCCCTGAAACCAAATGGCCCATCGTCGACGAGACACGGGAACAGGTGAAGGACTTTGAACAGCAGTACATGGACGGCCTGATCACCCAAGGTGAGAAGTACAACAAAGTTGTTGATGCCTGGTCGAAGTGTAACGACAAGGTCACTGACGCTATGATGGGCTCCATCTCGGCGGCGCAGACTGATGCGGACGGGTCCGAGCGTGAACCAAACTCGGTTTACATGATGGCCCACTCTGGTGCCCGTGGTTCGGTTACACAGATGAAGCAGTTGGGCGGCATGCGCGGCCTGATGGCCAAGCCGAATGGCGACATCATCGAAACGCCGATCATCTCGAACTTCAAGGAAGGTCTGACCGTTCTTGAATACTTCAACTCGACCCACGGCGCGCGGAAAGGTCTGTCTGACACCGCTCTGAAAACGGCGAACTCGGGTTACCTGACCCGTCGTCTGGTGGACGTCGCACAGGACTGCATTGTGCGGGATCGCGATTGCGGCACGGAGAATGCGATCACGGCCGAAGCGGCTGTGAACGACGGTGAGGTTGTTTCGCCGTTGTCCGAGCGTGTGCTGGGCCGTGTCACGGCGGATGACATCATGAAACCGGGCACGGACGAAGTTCTGATCGCCAAGGGGACACTGATCGACGAACGTATGGCGGATTCGGTGGATGAATTCGCGGTGCAGTCGATGCGTATCCGCTCGCCATTGACTTGTGAGGCCGAAGAAGGCGTGTGCGCGACATGTTATGGTCGTGACCTTGCGCGCGGTACTATGGTCAACACTGGCGAGGCTGTCGGCATCATTGCCGCGCAGTCCATCGGTGAACCCGGTACACAGCTGACGATGCGGACTTTCCACATCGGCGGCGTTGCTCAGGGTGGTCAGCAGTCGTTCCTTGAGGCGAGCCAAGAAGGCAAGATCGTCTTTGAGAACGCGCAGTTGTTGCAGAACTCCAGTGGCCAGACCTTGGTCATGGGCCGCAACATGAAGCTGATCATTCAGGACGAGAATGGCGAAGAACGTGCCAACCACAAGCTGGGTTATGGTACGGCGCTGTTCGTCACTGAAGGCCAGAATGTGAACCGTGGCGACAAGCTGTTCGAATGGGATCCCTACACCCTGCCGATCATCGCGGAGAAAGCCGGTACAGCGAAATTCGTTGACCTTGTCAGCGGTATCGCTGTGCGCGACGAAACCGATGATGCAACCGGCATGACCCAGAAGATCGTGATCGACTGGCGCTCGGCTGCCCGTGGCAACGAGCTGAAGCCAGAGATCATTCTGGTGGGTGAAGATGGCGAGCCGGTCCGCAATGATGCGGGCAACCCGGTGACCTATCCGATGTCCGTCGATGCGGTTCTGTCCGTGGAAGAAGGTCAGGCTGTCGCCGCCGGTGACGTTGTGGCCCGCATTCCGCGCGAAGGTGCCAAAACCAAGGACATCACCGGTGGTCTGCCGCGTGTGGCTGAACTGTTCGAAGCCCGTCGTCCAAAGGATCACGCGATCATCGCCGAAATCGATGGTTATGTGCGCTTTGGCAAGGACTATAAGAACAAGCGCCGCATCGCGATCGAGCCTTCGGATGAGACGATGGACAAGGTCGAGTACATGGTGCCCAAGGGCAAGCACATCCCAGTAGCCGAAGGCGACTTTGTCCAGAAGGGTGACTATATCATGGACGGCAACCCGGCCCCACACGACATCCTGTCGATCATGGGTGTCGAGGCGCTGGCGGATTACATGATTGACGAAGTGCAGGACGTGTACCGTTTGCAAGGTGTGAAGATCAACGACAAGCACATCGAAGTCATCGTGCGTCAGATGCTCCAGAAGTGGGAGATCAGCGACAGCGGCGACACCACGTTGCTCAAGGGCGAGCACGTGGACAAGCAAGAGTTCGATGCTGCCAATGCCAAGGCATTGTCCAAAGGGGGTCGTCCATGTCAGGGCGCACCCATCCTGCTGGGCATCACCAAGGCGTCGTTGCAGACACGTTCGTTCATCTCTGCTGCGTCCTTCCAGGAGACCACACGTGTTCTTACCGAAGCCTCTGTGCAGGGTAAGAAAGACAAGCTGGTGGGTCTCAAGGAAAACGTCATCGTGGGCCGTCTGATCCCTGCGGGCACCGGTGGGGCAACCCAGGCTGTGCGCAAGATCGCAACAGATCGTGACAACGTTGTCATCGAAGCGCGCCGCGAAGAAGCTGAGGCCGCAGCAGCTTTGGCCGCGCCGACTGCTGACGATATGGTTGGGGGCGATGTGTTCAACACCGTCATCGACACATCCGAGGAAAGCCGCGACTAAGCGTTCGACCAAGCATACTCAAAAAAGCCCCCGCAAGTCGGGGGCTTTTTTTTTAGGCTGAGCAATGGTCGCCGTCAGACATCTTCGTCAGTATAGTCCAGCGTGCTCATATCGACGTTCACGTAGTCTGGCGCAGGTGTGGAAACCAACTTGATGGCCTTGATACTGTTGCGCCCTTCCAGAAGGGCTTTGACAACCCGGTGCATGCCATCCATCAGGCGCCCGTCCTGACACAAGATTATGGGATGTGTCAGATCGGTTTCCCGAACCAGAACCATGTGTTCCGCCAGCGATCGCGGCGTTGGAGCGTCGTCTTCGGTTTGATACCACCACAATTCGTCCAGTTCCGCGATGTCAGATAATGCAACAAGGACAGGCACTTGCCCCTTGGCCAACCGGGCCAGGCGGTGGACGTTCCATGTGTGCCAGTCAGACCCGACCCAGCGACTATGGTATTGTTTCCTCATGTTTTAGGTTCCGCCATGGGTGTGTTGCGCGTGGATCTCAATATGATGGCCTAATCGGGATTTGTAAGCACCCCATCAAGATTTTGACCATCCCGATTTTTTCTACCGCCAGCAGGCGCAGCAAAGCCTGTTTACCCATGGTGCAGGGCAGGCTTCGCTGATAATTGCACTTGTCATGCCCATGACCCCGAATATGACCGGCGCGCTCCTCATGATGGCGTCGATGGCGTCCTTCACTCTCAATGATGCGATGATCAAGCTGACGGGCGGCGCGGTGCCGCTTATGCAGCTATTGTTTCTGCGCGGTGTGCTTTCATCTCTGCTGATCCTCGCCCTTGCGCAGCGGCTCGGTGCGATCCACTTTCGCATTGCATCACGCGA
This sequence comes from Tateyamaria sp., assembly GCF_039945315.1. Classification (GTDB taxonomy): domain Bacteria; phylum Pseudomonadota; class Alphaproteobacteria; order Rhodobacterales; family Rhodobacteraceae; genus Tateyamaria. Next base: position 264,950 of record NZ_JBDUXB010000019.1, read on the forward strand.
TTGGTGGCTGATCGCGATCCGGTCTGGGGCTGAGGTGGGCGCTGCCTATTTCTTTCTCACGGCTTTGTTCAATATGCCGCTCGCCAATGTCACTGCCATCTTGCAGGTGCTGCCTTTGACCGTCGCCATTGGTGCGGCCCTGTTTTTCCGCGAACCTTTGGGATGGCGGCGTATGTCGGCGATCATGATCGGGTTTATGGGTATGTTGTTGATCGTACGCCCGGGGCCAGACGGTTTTAGCCTGTGGTCGGGGTACGCGCTGATGGCGGTTGTATTTGTGACGATGCGTGATCTTGCGACGCGCAAATTGTCGCCGGACGTGCCATCCATGACGGTGACGTTTCTTGCTGCATTGACGGTGATGGGCTGCGCCGGGCTGGCGTCGATTGCCGAGCCTTGGGCACCTCTTGATCTGCGGCTAACAGCCCTGATCACGGCGTCTTCGGTGTTCATCATCGGCGGTTACTGGTTTTCGGTACAGGTGATGCGCGTCGGTGACATCAGTTTTATCGCGCCGTTTCGGTATACCGGATTGGTCTGGGCGCTGTTACTGGGGTGGCTGGTCTTTGGCGATTGGCCCAGCAACCTGACCCTGATGGGTGCAACGATCGTGGTCGCGACTGGTCTCTTTACCCTCTACCGCGAGCGGCGGTTGTCACAAAGCTGAAAAGGCGCGGCGCACTGCGTCTGCATCAATGTCAAAACGGTCCTTCAGTACTGCTTCTGCGTCTGCATCCATCAGCGTCAGTTTATGCGGTTTGGCCGATGGTCCCTGTCGCGAGTCGTTGAAATCATTGTGCCCACGCAGCATCATGATGCTGTCTGTGACCGTCACGGTCGTCATGTTCTGGTGCAGTTTATTGTGTGCAAAGTTCATGATGGTCTGGCTCGACCATGGGGCCACCATCATCGCGAGTCCCGCTGTCTGGAAGGGCGCTGTCGTCTCGGCCGCGGCGATGCCTTTGGCACTTGGGCGGGCGATAAATCCGCGGTTGAAGTCGATGGACAATAAGGCATCACGGGCCGCCAGATCGCGTACGTCTGTTGCGACTTGGCGCAACCGCTCCACAAAATCGATGGCCACCGCGTCATCATCATCCATGCGAAATTGCAGGCAAGGCGCGGCATCATCCCGGCGCACTGAATTGATGATCCGTTTCATCATGGGACGGTGTTTTGCAGGTGGGTGGGATTGAATCACCGCTTGGGGCATGTCGGCCAGCAATGCCTCAAGCCGAGAGCGGTATTCATCCGGCAGGCTGTCGCCGATGACCACGACAAGGGTGAAATCCGGGTCGGTTTGCACGCGCAGGGGGGGAAGGGTGATGGTTTCGAACGTCGCAAAACGCTCTTCCATGCGGGCGGGAGCACAGAGGTAGGCGAGTTTTTCTTCGAGGTTGTCAAAATCGACCTGAAAACCGCCAACCGCTGGGTATGAAAAACGACAAAGTCCGATGACCTGCATGGTCCAAACCCCCTGAAAATCCGGCTCGTTGCAAGGACAACCATGCCTTAGCCGCTTGTGGCTGTGCAAGCCGCCTCTGGCTGTTGACAGCACCTGCGACTCCCCCTATACGCCCGCTATCTCGGACCGGGTTAACACTCGAAACCGAAATCAGAACCGAAGTGGACACGATCCGGCTTGCATTGGCCCGATCCTCTGGAAACCCACCGCGTCGCCCCTTTCAAGCAGGAGCGATAGCGGTTTTTGCGCTTTTGTGGACGCACGAGGGCGATTGAATTGAAACCGCGGGGTCGACCCGCACGACATATGTTGATGAGACGGGGAACATACCTGCAATGCCAACGATCCAACAGCTGATCCGCAAACCGCGGCAGCCAAAAGTAAAACGCTCGAAGTCGCTCCACCTTGAGGGCAACCCTCAAAAACGTGGCGTGTGCACGCGCGTCTACACGACGACACCGAAAAAGCCGAACTCGGCCATGCGGAAGGTTGCCAAAGTGCGCCTGACAAACGGCTTTGAGGTCATCAGCTACATTCCCGGTGAAAGCCACAACCTGCAGGAACACTCGGTTGTTCTGATCCGTGGTGGTCGTGTCAAAGACCTTCCCGGTGTGCGTTACCACATCCTGCGCGGCGTTCTGGATACCCAAGGCGTCAAAGATCGTAAGCAGCGTCGTTCGAAATACGGCGCCAAGCGTCCCAAATAAGGAGAGCAGCAGATGTCACGTCGTCACGCCGCCGAAAAACGAGAAGTCCTGCCCGACGCCAAGTATGGCGATAAGGTTTTGACCAAGTTTATGAACAACCTGATGGTTGACGGAAAGAAATCGACTGCCGAGCGCATCGTTTATTCCGCGTTCGACCGGGTTGAATCCAAAATCAAGCGCGCCCCTGTGGAAGTGTTCCACGAAGCGCTGGACAACATCAAACCATCCGTGGAAGTGCGTTCGCGCCGCGTCGGTGGTGCCACCTACCAGGTGCCTGTTGAAGTCCGCCCTGAGCGCCGCGAAGCGCTGGCCATCCGCTGGTTGATCATCGCGTCGCGCAAGCGCAACGAAAACACGATGGAAGAACGCCTTGCCGGTGAGCTGATGGACGCAGTGCAGTCCCGCGGTACCGCCGTGAAAAAGCGTGAAGACACACACAAAATGGCCGACGCCAACAAAGCGTTCAGCCATTACCGTTGGTAACAAAGACACTCTGAGGAAGCAGCCCCATGGCACGCGACTATCCACTCGACCGTTACCGGAACTTCGGCATTATCGCGCACATTGATGCGGGTAAAACGACGTGTTCCGAGCGTATCCTGTTTTACACCGGAAAATCCCACAACATCGGCGAAGTCCATGACGGCGCTGCAACGATGGATTGGATGGAGCAAGAGCAGGAGCGGGGTATCACCATTACTTCGGCTGCGACGACGACATTCTGGGAGCGCACAGAGAACGGTAAAGACGCCGACTCTCTCAAGCACCGCCTGAACATCATCGACACCCCCGGCCACGTGGACTTCACCATCGAAGTTGAGCGGTCTTTGGCTGTTCTCGATGGCGCCGTGACCGTTCTCGACGGGAACGCTGGTGTTGAGCCGCAGACAGAAACCGTGTGGCGTCAGGCTGACCGTTACAAAGTTCCACGCATCGTGTTCGTCAACAAAATGGACAAGATCGGCGCGGACTTCTTTAACTGCGTGCACATGATCGAAGACCGCACGGGCGCGACAGCGATCCCAGTTGGCATTCCGATCGGCGCTGAGACAGAGCTTGAAGGCCTTATCGATCTCGTGACCATGGAAGAGTGGTTGTGGCAGGGCGAAGACCTTGGTGCGTCCTGGATCAAAGCCCCCATTCGCGACAGCCTGAAGGCCCAAGCGGACGAATGGCGTGGTAAGATGATCGAAGCCGCCGTCGAAATGGACGACGAGGCGATGGAATCTTATCTGATGGAAGGCGTCGAGCCCGAAATTCCACAATTGCGCGCTCTGTTGCGCAAAGGGTGTCTTGATCTGAAATTCGTTCCTGTTTTGGGTGGATCCGCGTTCAAGAACAAAGGCGTTCAGCCGTTGCTCAACGCGGTTATCGACTATCTGCCGTCCCCACTGGACGTTGTGGATTACATGGGCTTTGCACCAGGTGACGAAACGGAAGAACGGACCATCGCACGTCGTGCTGATGACGAAATGCCGTTTTCTGGCCTCGCGTTCAAAATCATGAACGACCCTTTCATGGGCACCTTGACGTTCACACGCATCTACTCTGGCACGTTGTCCAAGGGCGATACGTTGATGAACACAACCAAGGGCAACAAGGAACGCATCGGCCGTATGGTCATGATGCATTCCAACAAGCAAGACGAGATCACCGAAGCCTATGCGGGTGACATCATTGCGCTTGCGGGCCTGAAGAACACGACAACGGGTGACACTTTGTCTGACGACAAGGCGCAGGTTGTTCTGGAAACAATGACCTTCCCTGATCCGGTGATCGAGATCGCGGTTGAGCCGAAAACCAAGGCTGACCAAGAGAAGATGTCGATGGGTCTGCAACGCCTCGCGGCCGAAGATCCTTCCTTCCGCGTTGAAACAGACCTCGAAAGTGGTCAGACGATCATGCGTGGAATGGGGGAATTGCACCTCGATATCCTGATCGACCGTTTGAAGCGCGAATTCAAAGTCGAAGCGAACATCGGTGCGCCGCAAGTGGCCTACCGTGAGACCATCGGCCACGAAGTTGAGCACACCTACACCCACAAGAAACAGTCGGGTGGTTCTGGTCAGTTTGGCGAAGTGAAACTGTTGATCACTCCGACGGAGCCGGGCGAAGGCTACTCCTTTGAATCGCGCATCGTTGGTGGTTCTGTGCCTAAGGAATACATTCCGGGCGTCGAAAAAGGCATCAACTCGGTCATGGACTCTGGTCCGTTGGCGGGCTTCCCCGTCATCGACTTCAAAGTTGAATTGCTGGACGGCAAGTTCCACGATGTTGACTCCTCGGTACTCGCGTTCGAAATCGCAGCCCGTATGTGTATGCGTGAAGGCATGCGCAAAGCCGGTGCGAAACTGCTCGAGCCGATCATGAAAGTCGAAGTTGTGACACCTGAAGACTATACAGGCGGCATCATCGGCGATCTGACATCGCGTCGCGGTCAGGTTCAGGGTCAGGACTCACGCGGCAACGCCATCGCGATTGACGCGCAAGTGCCGCTGGCCAACATGTTCGGCTACATCAACACGTTGCGTTCGATGTCTTCGGGCCGTGCGAACTTCACCATGCAGTTCGATCACTACCAGGCCGTACCGCAGAACATCAGCGACGAAATCCAGGCGAAATTCGCTTAACCCCGGGGGTCCATCGGGCCCGCCGACCACCCCCGTAGGGTGCGTGCATCACGCACCGACAAAGACAAAAGAGGAGCCAACACCATGGCAAAGGCAAAGTTTGAACGTACCAAACCGCACGTTAACATTGGCACGATTGGTCACGTTGACCACGGCAAGACGACGCTGACGGCGGCGATCACGAAGTATTTTGGCGATTTTCAGGCCTATGACCAGATCGACGGC